>NZ_JBBKAQ010000001.1:0-1011665 GCF_037722385.1 Agrobacterium larrymoorei | reverse complement strand
AAGACAGGCTGCTGTCGCAAAATAGAATGAGCAGTGGCTTCGTCTCCGTCAGGCCGGATATCCGTCGCAGAACAATTTCTCGATGCGGCGAACTCGGCTTGAGAGAGCATGCTGCCCTCCAAAAGCGCTATTCTCTATCCTGGCGATCAGCCTCAGCAAAAGCCGTTCAGCTTCAGAATACGAAAGGCCTCGATCGTCGCTCGAAGCGCATCCTCAGAATTACGATCTCCGTCATTTGCGTCGGGATGGTGCATTTTGAGCCGCTCTTTATAGCGGCTCTTGATTTGCTCAGGTGTCGCTTCGGGAGCGAGGCCCAGAGTATCGAAGGCTTTGGCTTCGAGTGTCTTCAGCTTTCTCTGGTGACCACCTGTCGTCGGCTGTCCCTGTCTAGCGGATTTGCGGGCATTCAGTGTCTTGGCCGAACCCGAACGAGCAGACGATGGGAGCGGAGCTTCAGTCGCCTCTTTTACCCGCGTCCCGTAAGTCGGACGGGCACCTTCAGTCGCCTCCTTCTGATAGCGAGCGACGTCGGGGCTGGATGGTGCCGCCGTAAAACTGTACCCCTTATTATAGGCTGTCACATGCTCAAGACAGAAGAGGAGGTATAGTCCTTCGGCGCCTGCGCCCACAGGTGCGCGGTGCGTGCCGGTCTTGTCACAACCGTCCCACTGGCACTTCGGGCCCGTGGGTTGGCTTGCCGAAGGCGAGCGTTTGCGAGCGGACCGGAGGCCTACGAAAATTTTCGAATCATGCGTCATTGGCACTATATGGACGTGGAGGATCGCTTGGGCAACTCCGGAAGGCAATTGTCGTCACGAAGTGGTCCTTACGGCCTATGATGTTGCTCTAACGTTCTTGAGAAAGACCTGGATGCAAGGTGGCGGCTTCGGGTTCGATTTTCCCGTGCTGAATACGTCTTCCAATTATTGCTCCGCCTCAGACAAGTGGGCGCCATTGACCCGCTCATCGTCTGAATAGCGGTGACTGTTTTACCGACGCGGTTGATCTGCCGATCTCACTGTGTTCTGAGGAGAGAAAATCACCGTGGGTCTTCGATACAGACATGACAGAACAGTTCGACATGTTTCCGGATCAGAATCCGCGCGCCAAGCCAGCTTCGCAGCGGCTTTCAAAATCCAGCAAGTCGGATCGGTCAGCGGTATCCCTGACTGAAGAGGAAATGGTCCAGTGTTTGTCCGAGACCGGTCGTTACCGCATCCTGAAGAAACTGAAGCCCCGCGCGATCACGGCTGTGCCTTCGCCTGAATACCCGCTCCGCGGTGTTATCCTCGATACAGAGACCACTGGTCTTAATGCGCGAAAACATGAAATCATCGAGATTGGGGTCGTTGCATTCACCTTTGACGGCAAGGGGCGTATCGGCGATGTGACAGGCATCTATGGCGGGCTGCGACAGCCATGCGACCCAATCCCTGCGGAGATTACCAAGCTCACCGGTATCACGGACGACATGGTGACGGGGCAGGCGATAGATCGCGCGGAACTTGAGGCTTTGATCGAGCCCGCCGACCTGCTGATTGCTCACAATGCCAGCTTCGACCGGCCCTTCTGCGAGACATTTTCGGCGATTTTCTCTGGCAAGGCATGGGCCTGCTCTCACTCCGAGATCGATTGGGCATCGCGCGGATACGAGGGCACAAAGCTCGGATATCTGCTTGGGCAAGCGGGCTATTTTCACGACGGACATCGTGCAGTCGACGATTGCTTCGCACTTTTGGAGGTCTTGGCCCAGGAGGGGGAGGGATCGGCTTCCACGGCTTTTGCCGAGCTCTATGAGGCGAGCCAGAAGTCGCGCGTGCGGATTTTTGCCGAGAACAGCCCCTTCGACATGAAGGATCATTTGAAGACGCGCGGCTACCGTTGGTCAGACGGAACCGATGGGCGCCCCAAATGCTGGTGGATCGAGGTGGGCGAAGAGGCTCTCGATGAGGAGATCGGCTACCTCAGGGCCGAAATCTACAGATATGCGGACGTGGATCCACCGATCAAACGTCTCACCGCCTTCGACCGCTTTCGGGCGTGAATACCCTGATTTCTACATATGGGGTCGATTGAGCTTTGCCGCGTAGCAGTTGCAAGACTTCCATTTAGCGGCTGGCAGCTGAATTCTGGTGACAAACTGAGTAATGCAAGTGCTGGCTCGAGCCTTGCGTGAGGCTGACCAAAAGAGTGATTTCTAATGTTGCGTGGGACCATTTCTGGCTTTGCTCCGTTAGCAGGAGGAAGATGATTTGAACAGGAATGACGATCATGTCTCAGAGTTCGAAAGTGAAGGAAATGGTCATGCAGTTGCACGAGAAGAACCTCGTGCTCATGAATATCCTCCGAGACATCGTAGAAAACGAAACTTCGGATCAATTTTCTGCTGATACGACGCCAGAGGAAATCGCGAGGCTGCTCGCAGATAAAGCGGTTCGCCAGGCGGAAATACTCGGCGAAATTCGCTGCGTCCTGCATCAAGAAGATATCGTGCGTCGCAGGATGGAGCGAGCTCAGAAAAACGTTTCGGCGCGGCGCCACAGATCGCCCCAAAGCAAGAAGGACTCTGAATGCGACGGCTCCAACCCGAGGGTTTCGGCCTCAGGCTTTCACTACTAATCATCCGTTTCTTGATGTCGTGCCGGACCAAACCAAGGCGACTTCACGTTTTGAAATAAACGGTCACCGAAAATGAGTTTCCATTTATCCTCATCGCAGGCATGTCTTTATCAAAGTTCGTATGGGCCGAAGCCCGACGATTCATGAAGTAAAGAGCTGATAGTATGGAAACTCCGGTCGCACTCAATCGTCTTTCCGATAACACCGTCTTCCGCAAGGGCGACGTTTTTGTTCTCTTCGGCGAACTGTTTGGTCGAGGATATGCGACCGGCTTGCTTGATGAAGCCAAGCGGGCTGGAATGGAGATTGTCGGGATCACGGTAGGCCGACGCGACGAGAATGGCGCACTGCGGTCCCTCAACGCCGAAGAATTGTCTGTGGCTGAAGCGCAGTTGGGCGGCAAGATCATCAACATTCCTTTGATGGCCGGCTTCGATCTGGATGCGCCTGTGGGCGGCCAGACACCGACCGACCTTCTGGCCGGAATGACGCTTGAGAGCTGGGAACACGACAAGCTCGATTGGGATTACATCGGCCAGTGCCGTGATGTTGGCACCGCGCGCTTCACCGATGCTCTTTCAAAGGTCATGACCGTTCTGGACGGAATGATTGCTGACGGTCGCAACGTCTTCTTCGCTCATACGATGGCGGGCGGTATTCCGAAGGCGAAGGTATTTCTCGTCGTTGCTAATCGCATCTACAAGGGGACTGGGCCTCGTCACATGTCGTCTCAGAGACTGATCGACAGCGACCTGGGAAAACTCATCCTGCAGAATTTTGACGAGGTCTCTGCAAACACGTTCCGCCATCTCATCGATTTCAGCGCGGCGATTCGCGAACGGGTGGAGGCGTCGGGAGGCCAGGTTCGATACACCGCTTACGGTTATCACGGATCGGCAGTTCTGATCGACGGCAGCTATCGTTGGCAGACCTACACCAACTACACTCAGGGTTATGCAAAAATGCGGCTCGAAGGCATTGCGCAGGAAGCCTGGGCCAGCGGGATCAAAGCCACCGTCTATAACTGCCCTGAGATTCGTACGAACTCGTCCGATGTGTTTACCGGCATCGAGCTACCATTGATACCGCTCCTGCTGGCGCTGAAGAAAGAGAATGGCGGGACATGGGCTGAGGAACAGTGGCATGCCTGCGAGCAGCTTCTGGATGACGGCGTGACAATGGATGATGTTTTCCAGAAGATCAGCGAGATGCAGGCGAGTGACGTCATGCGGCCGTTTTATGATTTTTCCGCATGGCCCATGCCGAACAGTCAAGCACAGGCCGACTTGACGATAGGCACATCCAATGAGATCACCCGGATGCATCGCGATAGCAAGGTGATGATGAGCGATCACCTGAGTGGGCTTGTCGTCAAGGCGACTGGTCAGTTGATTTTTGGCGAAACGTCCGAGCCATCGGGTCCGGTCCTCTGGCTCAACCATGACATCGTGGCTCGACAGCTCAATGCTTCCCACTCGCGTTCGATGTCTTCGCAATCGCATATGGCACCGGGGTTAGACGCCTCACATCTTGAGGTGGCGTAAAGGCTTGTAAGGAAGCTTCGAAAGCGGCGGTTTTATCGGTGTAGCGATAATATTGCCATGAGGACGCGCTTGACTGTGGTTCGTCCAATCGCCTCGTTTTCGAAGGATTGGTTGTGAACTCGCCTGACGCTGTCCGAGATTCAAGCAAACGCTTCGAGTATCCGTTCGTCGTGATTTTGGCACTTACCGTTGCAGGCTCGGTGGAACAGTTTGTACGGGTAATCTGACGCGCGCCAAAACCCTGGCGCGTCCACCTAATCTTCAAAATCTCATATCTCGTGCGTCACACGTTACAGTGTTGCAAAATAACTGTGTGGCCTCACGATGGCGTGAAACCTTTCCTGTCATGGGTCGTTCAGCGCCCATGAAAAATGATGAAGTCGAACCAAAACCGGTTGCTGTTGCCGACAAAGCTGCTCCCCAAGCCGCAGCCCCTCAAGATGATCAGGACAATGCTGAGGAGCTTCCCCCGAAGGAGGCAGAGCCTGCTGCTGGCTTGACCCCCGAAGAGGCTGAAGAGGCGCGCAGAAGATATTTGCTCAAGCGCTTCTGGATCAGCGCGCGAGGCTTCTGGAGCCGTCGCGGTGATAAGCTGGCATGGGTGTTCACGCTGGGCCTTCTGGCCATGATCGGCATCAATGTCGCCATCCAGTATGGGGTCAATGTCTGGAACCGCGGAATTTTCGACGCGATCGAAAAGAGAGATGCTTCGACCGTCTATTCACTTGCGTCGATATTTCCGTTCTTGGTTCTAGGCAGCGTCTTCATCGTCACGTCTCAGGTCTATGTCAGAATGCGCATTCAGCGGCGCTGGCGCGCGTGGCTGACCAAAGTTTTGGTTGGCAGATGGATCGCCAATGGTCGATACTACCAGCTCAACCTGATCGATGGCGATCACAAGAACCCCGAGGCGAGGCTCTCGGAGGATATGCGTATCGCTACCGAAGCACCCGTCGACTTCGTTTCCGGCGTGATCGCGGCCTTCGTATCCGCCTCAACCTTCATCGTTGTTTTGTGGACGATCGGAGGCGCCCTGACGCTCAAGATTGCTGGCGTATGGGTCACCATTCCGGGCTTCCTGGTCATAGCGGCCATTATCTACGCGACGATCACCTCCACGGCCATCGCCTTCATTGCCCGAAACTTTGTCAAGGTGTCCGAGGTGAAGAACCAGGTCGAAGCGGAATATCGCTACACGCTGACGCGCGTCAGAGAGAATGGCGAAAGCATCGCGCTGCTGGGTGGGGAAGAGGAGGAGCGCAGCGATCTCGATAAAAGGTTCGGTAATGTCCGCGGGCAATGGCGGCTCATGGCGCAGCAATATATGCGCACGACGATCGTCTCCAACGGTTCCGTGTTGATTGCACCTGTTGTGCCGCTCCTTCTCTGTGCGCCGAAGTTTCTTGATGGCAGCATGTCACTCGGCGAGGTCATGCAGGCAGCGTCTGCTTTTACGATCGTCCAGTCCGCTTTCGGTTGGCTTGTCGACAACTATCCGCGTCTGGCGGACTGGAATGCTTGCGCTCGACGCGTGGCGTCTCTGATGATGTCGCTCGATGGCCTCGAGCGGGCTGAGAGAAGCGAGACTGTCGGCCGCATCGTGCGTGGTGAAACCGAAGGCGAGACCATGCTCGGTCTCAAAGATGTGTCTGTGTCGCTCGGCGATGGCACCGCGGTCGTCAAAGAGACGGATGTGGAGATCGGTGCGGGTGAGCGAGTACTGGTGTCAGGTGAATCCGGCTCCGGCAAAAGCACGCTTGTTCGTGCGATTTCCGGTCTCTGGCCATGGGGCGGCGGCAGCGTGAATTTCCGCGCCGGCAGCCAGTTGTTCATGCTGCCGCAAAGACCATATATCCCAGCCGGGACGCTCCGCCGCGCGGTGTCCTATCCGCAGCCTGCGGAAAGCTGGACGGCCGAAGAGATCGGCGCTGCCCTCGACAAGGTCGGCCTCGGCCAGCTCAAGGACAAGATTGAAGACGACGCGCCCTGGGACCAGACGTTGTCCGGCGGTGAAAAGCAACGCCTGACCTTCGCCCGCCTGCTGCTTAACGCTCCTGATATCATCGTCATGGATGAGGCGACGGCAGCGCTGGACGAGAAAAGCCAGGACAAGATGATGCAGACCGTCATCGATGAGCTACCGGACGCGACGATCATCAGCGTTGCGCATCGTGCCGAATTGGAAGCCTTCCACAGTCGCAAGATCACACTGGAACGTCGTGAAGGCGGCGCAAAGCTTGTCAGCGACATCGAGCTTATACCGCGCAAATCGCGGAAGGGCTCTATGCTTCGGCGGATCGTAAAACGGAAGTGAATGTGCTGGCGTCGATTATAATGACTGAGGGCCGATCAAGCGCATGCAACTACTGAATCTCAAATGATTTGACTTGTGATATTTACGATCCAGCTCCAACGCCGCGGCATTATGGTGCCGCGACAACCGCGTGCTCCACTCTCCAACGACTTTCGAAACTGTGCCCGGACTTCCATGCGTTAATTTTGCTATCTTCGTCTGCGCACACTGCGTATGCTGGATCCCGCTCCATTTCAAACTCATCATCAAGCACGATACCGAATAAAATGCATTCGGTTCTATATTCACCACGTTCGCGGCTCTTGAGTTTCAACTCAACGCGGGTCACCAGTGCGTCAAGGTTGCGATTCTTCCAACTCACGTTTCCGAAATCACTAATAGAAGTGTCGACATCTCCAAGCTCCCAGCCGTCTTTTTTTTCTTGATTCAGCCAATCCGTGAAGTCACGATAAGCGGACGGAGCGGTTGTCGATGGGGTGTTTGATATGAGAGACGCTTTCATAAAGTCCGTAAATTTCATAAGCCGCGCGTTAGCAGCAGGTCCGTTGGTTTTTTGAAGCTCCGCCTCCACTGCCTCTATACGGAACTCCTCTTCCTTTTTACGCAAAGCGGACAATCTCTCCGCTTCCTGAGCCGCGACTCTCTGAGCCTCTTGTTGCTTCAGCATTGCAAGTTTGCTTTCCGCTAGTTTGGCTGCTGATCTTGTGACCTCGTCAGCCTCAATCCAAATCGGCAGG
Source organism: Agrobacterium larrymoorei (assembly GCF_037722385.1). Lineage (GTDB taxonomy): Bacteria > Pseudomonadota > Alphaproteobacteria > Rhizobiales > Rhizobiaceae > Agrobacterium > Agrobacterium larrymoorei_C. The sequence continues at coordinate 1,004,451 of NZ_JBBKAQ010000001.1, read as the reverse complement.
AAAGTAGTCGCTTTTTCATCCCGTTTTAAAGCTTGCGTTAGTTGCTGTAAGGCGCCGGATTTTCCGTAAACCACGCGGCACTCGTCGCGCAGGATCATGGGATAGAGTTGCTCCAAAGTCTTGTCGCTCACAAGCGGCAATGGCTTCGTGACTTCGACAAATGCGGTTACCCTCTTCAGAATTTCTTCATGAACATCCACCGCTTCTGGAACGGCCACGCAAAGGCTGCCCTTCTCGGACGCGATTTCAAAAGCACCATATCCGCTTCGGGAGCCCGCCTCAACGCCGGAAGCGACTGCAGTGACCAGCGAAGTCTCCTCCTGTTCTTGCTTTTCAAGCTTCGCATAGTCCATCGCGTCAAATACCCGAAGGTTTTTTGCCTCAAGCGCGTCTAGGAAAGCGACTGCAAAACTGGGCGTGGCTTCAAGGAAAGCTTTTCTCTTTATAATGACAATGTCTACTCGCTTAGGGCTCCGACTATTACAGGAGGTAACTTTGACAGCGATTGCTCCCAGCGGTGCCAAAATACCTCGCAGGCCTCGTTTGAGCGACGGTGTTTCGTCAAGGCCGAGCAAGCATACCGCTGCAAATTGCTTGGAAAAAGAAAGGCTCCCGTTCAATGTCCGCACGAGCGATGGGGCATCAGGAGATGCGTTAAAAAACGAAACGACGTCGGTCCCTCCACCGCTCAAAAGGACCGCGTTTGCTGGCGTAACTGCGAAAGGCGCATCCGAGTTTGTTTGATCAACTTCAGCACCTCCTTCACCAGTGTTTTTATCTCCACCTAGTACGCTTGCCAGATCGTTGTTGGAAATTAATATCGCGAGGGACTGCCTGGCGTTTTCGAGACTATCAATATCATTCGACACAACAGCGTCGGCGGACGATTTCAGTTCCTGGACAACTTGCGGTAATTTGGGGGAGGATATATTCGCAGCAACCCACTTAGTCAGAGAAGCCCGGGTTGCCTCAAGTTCTTTTTGAAGAGCTACAATTTGCTTTTGGCGATCGTCAGCCCGTTCCTTCTCCCTCGCCACAACGAATTCGTTGTAGCCCGTCAAGGGAACTAAAAGCTCCCTGAGTTGAGCTGAGGCCGTTTCAAGATTGGACGTGTTGCCCGTCGGCAACGTGACGCCGAGAATAGACGCTCTATCTGCAATTTGAATCAGGTTTGGTATCTGCGGGTTAAGCCGAATGAAAACTTGGGCATCATCCAGCAGTATACCGGCCTGTAAACGAGCAGCCTTTAAATCTGCTGCGATCGCTTGGTCGTAAGAAGTCTTATCTGCGAAGCCCCGCTCCTGGGCTTTCTGGAAACTGCCTTTATCAGCAAATCCTGAAGACCGAAAGGCTACATATTCGGTCCGTGTTTCGAAACTAAATCGGGAGGCGGCTCGAAATTCGTCTGCGATCTCGAAGCCGCCAGCTTTCGCTCTGACATACTCCGCAGCCGTTTCAAATCCAGCTTTTGAAGCAGCCTCGAATTCTTGGCTCGTTTGAAACCCGCGTTGTTTTGCCTCAAGCATCAACTGAGGCGAGGTAAATCCTCCTTTAACCGCTTGGGCATAGGTTTCTCCGTCTTGGAAGCCCATACTTTGGGCCAAGTTGCGCTCAGTAACTGAACGAAAACCATCCTGCGCATTTTGTTCGATGACGTTAAGTGCGTATTCATCCAGGAAATCGCCTGGAGGCGCCCCGAATGCGACGGAGTAGGCTCCAAAGGCTCTCACTGTTCCCGGCCCAATAAGGCCATCTGTCGAGCCGGAATAAAGTTTTAGTCGGGTTAGTGCGATCTGTAAACGCCTCACAGAGGCAATCAGAGTTGTTTGCGTCATCAGATCAGTTGATGTTCCCGCACTATAGTTGTGGAACAAAATGGGTCCGAAACCCTCGCCAGTGCTTAGGAACGCATCCTGCGGAATGAGCTTCAGGTCTTTAAGAGTCTGCAAATTTGGTTTGGCTTTTTCCTTAAACAAGGTCCCAGTTACGATCGCGAATGAGCCATTACGCGTTTGGGTAATTAATGTTGGTCCTAGGGTCGAGGCGAAAGATTGAGCGACGGCAGTGGCTTGGTCGAAAGTGGGACGACTTGATACCACCAGCCAGATCATTGTCGCGTTTGGAGTGGGAAGGGCCACCCGCTGCACCAAATTCAAGTTCGTTCCGATCTTGCTACCAGCGCTAGCATTAGGTGCACCGCTTGCGGTGCCCGCCACCAAGCTATGCAGAATAAAGACGCAGCACCCGATCAGTGTAACTTTACGCACAGAACTTCCCCCAACCCGTATCGGAACTCATAGTAATCAAAGTTTGGGCTACCGCAACTGAGTGTTGTTGGCAGGGCGCTTAAAGCATCACCAGGTGACAAAGTTAGCAGTTATGGAAATTCTACCAAGATAAATGGTAGAGGGTGTTGTCATTCAAACTATCTTACAGGGAGACTTGCCTGCAGTCGAAATATGGCGATTAGGCCGGGCTCGGGAGCGAAAGTCGTCACATAATTCGCGAGTCCCATGACGAGGACTTAGAAGATCAAGCAGGAATTAGAATGACACACGCATCTGATGCGAGCCAGTCGCTCCGAATGGAGCTTGTGCTTAAGGTGCAGATTTTTTCGATTGCGATTATAATCCTTGTTTAGGCCGGATTGTCTTAGGGAAGCGCTCTCCTGGCTCTAGTTCACATAATCGAAAGAGCTTAGACTCGCGATCAAGGAGAATGATGGTCACCCATTACACCCACTTTTCGGATGTTAACAAACATCGCTAAGTTTTACTTCGCCAACACAAGCTGTAGTAGCCCTCCGAGCAATCACCGTTTGCGCTGCAACTCTTCCGGCTGCACACCGAAATGGTCGAGAATAATCTGGACGTTGCGGCGATGCGATTTGAAGTAGACGTCGAAGAGGTCGCCAAAGAGCGGGACGCTGCCGACGACGGTATCCATCGCCACGTTGCCAATCATCTTCGCAATTTTCTCGCGCGGGAGGCCGAGGCGGCGTGCCTCATTGACGATGTAGAGACCGACCAGCGCGCCAGCGCCGTCGCCAAGGATCGGAACAAGACCGAGCACTGAGTCGGCGCCAAAGCGGAAGCGCGTGCCGGGGATGCCGACTGCCGTATCCATAAGGCGTGACATGCCGGACAGCCGTCGCATTTTTTGAAGGCGCTGTTCCAAGTTGTGGGTGTCGCGAGCGGCGTTCGCGTCAAAACCACCTGCATTCCAAGCTCGTGCTGCCATAGTGATCTCCTACACCGATAAACCCCGCTACAGAGAAATGGGAGGATAGCGCTGGATTTCAAGTCGGAGCATCGTCTCTGCTTGAGAAAACGCCGATGCCGCAAGTGACAGACGGCTGGGAACCCGTTCTCTGCAAGTATGTTGGGCTACAACATACGCAAGCAACCTCTAATGGTCTGTTGGCGGACAGAAGAGGACGGCATGCACGTCAATGATCTATTCTACCTGTTGAATAAAAAAATAATGATCATGGATGTGCACGACAGGATGTGCGACGCCTCGAAGAGGCAACTCGCTCTGTCAGGCGCGAGCATTATTGGGCCGGTTATCAGCGCGACGGGCGTCATTCGTGGCGTTTCGCGGCATCGACCTGACGCTGTCATCATCGACGTGACTGTTGTCGATCAGGATATTGTTAGAATTGCTCGCAAACTAGAGACGCTGAAAATCCCGTTCGTGTTTGCGGCAATCTCCACGGAGACGGAAGATTTCGTACCAGACGGCTTCAATCTGAATGGCGACGTGGAAGAGCTTCGCAAGATCACGAAAGCCTTATTCCTAAAGCCGATCAGCGATGAGATTCCTTCATCGGGCTCTCGGCGCCAACGTGGAAGTGATCGAGAGCGACCTGACGAATAACGGGCAGAAGCTCTCTTACGGGGTCGCCCAGGTCTAGTTCGGGTTTATCCATGATGATCAGCAAGGTACGCTCGACGATGAGCTTACGCGCAGCGTCTACGGGCGTGAACCGCTTCGCGATTTCGGTTACAACAGCTCTAATTGAATCTTTTCGAAAGTAGTTCGGGTCGACGTTGGTCACGTGTCAACTCCTGTTTAGCAGGCAAGAGCACGTATGAACCCCCAGCTATCGCCGCCTACGTAATAACTACAGTCTGGCGATAGTGACCTGATTGTACGCTCCTTGTTTCGAAACGCAAATTTCAGAGAGTAACTGTACGCTTGCGGACAAGAGGAGCGGCTGGAGATGGACGGCCCGGCTGGGCCATCCTCCAAGACATTGCGGTGTCTGCTCTCAATTTGCTCGCTGCCGAAACAGGATCATGCCGCCGTGATGCAGTGTGTCGCGGTCGACGAAGGTGCCATCGGCAGTGAAGCCGGTGTCGTCCCAGTAGTCTATGTGAATGCCGTGGACTTCGTATCGACCCCGATAAGCGCTCTGGCGATTGCCACGGGCTTCGTCGTAGCGGCCGTTCGCCAAAAGCTCGTGACGGACCGACCCATCGGCGGTGACCCACATGCCGACAAAAGGATTGTCTTGCGTCTTTGTCTTTCCGGTATCCGATTGTCTCATCGTTTCTGCCTTCTGATGTTCTGCCGCCCGGATCGGCGGCAATTGGACGACAAGGAGCAAGAGAGCGATCGCGATGGCCCCTTGGAAACTCTTGCGCGAAGTAAGGTAGGAGTTCATCAGATTGTGGTGCGTACGGGGCGCACGACAATCTCGTTGACGTCCACATCGTCGGGCTGCTCGACGGCAAAACGGACCGCACGGCCTATCGCGTCAGGGGTAAGAGCGATTGCGCGATACGTTTCCATCGCTTCTGCCGCGACAGGATCGGTGATTGTGCTTGCAAGATCGCTTTCCACCACACCCGGATGAATGCAGGTGACGCGAAGCTTGTCATTCTCCTGGCGAAGGCCGTCAGAAATCGCCCGCACGGCATATTTTGTGGCACAATAAACTGCAGCCGTCGGTACGACCTGGAGGGCACCGACCGAAGCGATATTGATGATGTGACCGGAACCGCGCTTGTTCATATGTGGAAGTACAGACGCGATTCCATAGAGAACACCCTTGATGTTGACATCAATCATCCGTTCCCATTCATCGACTTTAAGCGACGACATCAGCGAGAGCGGCATAACGCCGGCGTTATTGACGATGACATCGACGCGGCCAAATTCTCTTTGAGCCGCGTCAACGAAGGCAGCAACGCTTCCACGGTCCGTAACGTCGAGTTCATACGTCCTGACCTTCCCGCCAGTTGAGCGAAGGTCGTCTGCTACGGCCTCCAGGCGATCGGTACGTCTTGCTCCAAGTACGACAATATGTCCGGCCTGCGTCAAGGCGCGAGCAATGCCGACACCGATGCCACTGGATGCGCCGGTAATGAGAACAACTTTTTCCATGACTTTCTCCTGTTGCTTTCTTTCGTGTCGATGAACAAAAGATACGCTCAACGAATTGTCGTGATAAGCTACTTATAAGTTTCCTCAGAGTTAAGCGGAGCTAACCAATGCAATCGGATTTCAAAGCTCTCGCGATCTTCGCGCTGGTTGCACAGGAGAGGAGCTTCAGGGCCGCTGCGGATCGCATGGGGGTGACGCGTTCTGCCGTGAGCCAGACCATCCGAAAGCTTGAAGAAACGCTTGGTATCGCTCTCGTCAGCAGAACGACCCGCAGTGTGGCTTTGACGGAAGCAGGCGAGCGGCTTTATGCCGATGCACAACCGGCTTTGATGGAAATGCAAGCAGCGTGGGAGGCGGCGTCCAACCTCAAAGAGCATCCGCAGGGGAGGCTGACGCTTGCGGTATCGTCGATTGCCGAAAGCTTTCTCTCAGGTCCTCTGCTTGCATCCTTTCTCGACGCCAATCCTGACGTCAAACTTCATGTGACTGTCACGGATGATGAGTTTGACATCGTCGAGCATGGCTACGATGCCGGTGTCAGATTAGGCGAGGTCATCGCTCAGGATATGATCGCCGTGCCGGTTTCGGCCGAACAGCGGCAAATCGCTGTCGCCTCGCCAGCCTACCTCCAAAAGTTTGGGGTGCCGTCGCATCCGAGGGAACTCGCAACTCGCCGCTGCATCGGCTGGCAGATGTCGGCTCATGTGGCGCCCTACAGATGGGAATTTGCGGAGGATGGCCGGGAGTTTTCCGTGTCTGTGGCAGACACCATTACAACGACGGACATGGGACTGATGATCAAACTGGCGGTTGCAGGCGCAGGGATCAGTTTTGGAATGGAGGAAAGCTTCAAGCCTGCAATAGCACGTGGAGAACTTATGCCGGTGCTGGAAGAGTTTTGTCCGCGCTTTGCGGGTTTCTATCTCTATTACCCAAGCCGCCGGAATATGGCGCCAAAGCTCAGAGCCCTGGTAGACCACCTGCAGGACTACCGAAAAAGCAGTCATTGAACGACTACAAGTGCTGGCGGGCGGCGCAAGCGATCGGACGCAGCGGGGGCTGCTAATGGAGCCCCGCTGCAAAGTCACCTTACACCGCCAGCCCCTTTGTAAGCTCCAGCGCTTGCCGCTCGAAGAGGCGGCGGTAGATGCCGTTCTTCAGACGGACGAGCGACGTGTGGTTGCCTTCCTCGACGATCTTGCCCTTGTCGAACACGAGAAGACGGTCGAGGGCGCGGACCGTGGACAGGCGGTGGGCGATGACGAGCGTTGTACGGCCCTCCATAAGCCGCTCCATTGCCTGCTGGATCTGCATTTCGCTCTCGCTGTCGAGGCTGGATGTTGCTTCGTCCAGGATCAACACGGGTGCATCGGCCAGGAAGGCGCGAGCGATGGCGACGCGCTGGCGTTCTCCGCCTGAAAGTTTGACACCGCGCTCGCCAACCATCGTCTCGTAGCCCTTTGGAAGGCTCATGATGAAGTCATGTGCGCTTGCCTGTTTGGCAGCGTTCATGATCTCGCGCCGCCATGCGTTTGGTCTGCCATAGGCGATGTTTTCGGCCAGCGTCCGGTGAAACAGGATCGGTTCTTGTTGAACGATGGCAATCTGGCCGCGCAGGCTTGCCTGCGTCACCTCAGCGATATCCTGCCCGTCAATCCGGATTGCGCCGGAGTTGACGTCGTAGAGCCGCTGGATGAGCTTGACGAAGGTCGTCTTTCCCGAGCCGGAATGGCCGACCAGGCCCACCCGTTCGCCAGGTTTGATCGTGACGGAAAACTTGTCATAGAGCGGGGTGGGATGGGCACCATATTGGAAGGTGACGTGATCGAAGATAATCTCGCCATTGCCGATCGCGATCGGTTTTGCGCCTGGCCTGTCCTCAATGCCAAGCGGTGTCTTGTCGAGCAAGACCAGTTCTTCCATATCGTTGACCGCACGCTGCAGGTTTCGAATGTCCTGCCCGACCGAACGCAGGTATCCCTGCAGGACGAAGAACATCGCCAGCACGAAGGTGATGTCGCCTGCTGACGCCAACCCGCGCTGCCACATGATGAGGCCCGTGCCGAGGATGCCCGCCTGCATCGAGACCATCATGAAGCCCTGGATGGTGCCGTTGATGGTGCCGCGCCGCCATGTTCGGCGGGTACGGCTATCCCACCTGGCCAAAACATGGCTCAGCCGCGTTTCCTCACGACCTTCTGCGCCGAAGGCTTTGACCACGGAGTTGCAACTGATGGCATCGGCGAGTGCCCCGCCGAGTTTGGTATCCCAGGCATTGGCGAGCTTCGCGGCAGGCGACACGTAGCCCATCGAGAGCAGCACTGTGACCCCGATGTAGATCAGCGAACCCATCGCCACGATAAGACCCATGACCGGCCAGTAGCTGCCCAACACGATGCTGGCGCCGACAAGCATGACGATCGATGGAAGCAGTGCGATGAGCAGCACATCGTTTAATGAATCGAGCGCCCACATGCCACGGGTGATCTTGCGCACCGTCGAGCCGGCGAAGCTGTTGGCATGCCAGTCCGTGGAAAAACGCTGCACCTTGTGAAAGCCGCTATTGGCCACATCGACCATGATGCGCAGCGTCAGCCGGATGATGCCATTGAATATGAACCAACGTAGCAGGACGCTGGTGAAACCGAGAGTCACGACGATGACGAAGGCGCGAAGAGCGCCATCTGCCGCATTGCCACCGGCAATGGCATCGACGATCCGTCCGGAGAAGACCGGAACGAGAACCTCTGCCAGCGTGCTGGCAACCACCAGCAGGATGATGCCGCCGACCAGGCCAGGCCGGTGCGTCCATTGACGAAATACGAAGCCGAGCACGTTGCGATAAGCATCGGCGCGGAAGTCGAGCTTTTTTCGAGCCATTGAAACAGTCCGGCCATCACATGAAGCCGGCTCCATAATAGAAAGTTGAAAGACGAAGCCGGAACGGGGGGTGAAATTGTCCCGGCAGATCGGTGATTTTGAAAAAGGCTTATTGAAGCCGCTTGCGGCGTGCCCTTATGCGGGACGCGAAATGGAACGACCTAGTGTCGGATCATTCCATGTGGGGAGGTTTCGATGAATGTTGATGTCATGCAACGCCTCCCTTTATTCGATCTGCAGCGGTGCGGATTTTGTAGCGGAGAAATCTTTTGTTGCCAACCGTCTTAGCGACAGTTTGTGGATGATGATGCTCAGAGGACGCAATTCGTAGCTTCGAGTGGCTGTTTCCGTTCCTCGATGCTGGTTGCTTAACCCGAAAACGCCCGTCGCGAGCCGTCCGTATTTGTTATGCATTCTGCTCTGATAAGCTCGGCCACCTTCGCAACTCGATCAATCCGGTCTTGCCGGTCGGTGACATGAAGGAATGTCAGGTCGCGCGAGATAGCTTTTGTTCCCGGAAGGTCGCATCGGACAAGTTCACCGGTTTCCAACTGTGGCGCGAGGACGCGAAGCGACTCCAGTGCGATGCCGAAGCCGGAGAGGGCGGCCGGTATGATCTGTGAAGCACGATTGAATCGGAGCCAGTTGACTTTGGCCGTCGCGATGGCATTGAGTTGAAGCCAGTCGCTCCATGTGACAGCGTTTGTCTCATTGACGATCAGCGCGCAGTCGGCCAGATCGCTGGCGTTCTGGAGGCGCGCCTTGAGGCTCGGAGCGCAAACAGGGGTGAAGACATCCGGCCCCAATGGCTCCAGATCGTGGATTTTTGCTGCCGGCTCCCCGTAGACGATGGCGACATCGAAATCGCGATAACGTTTGAAGTCCGGAGCCTCGTCCGCCACGATCCTGATATCGCGGATTTTCTCGGCCAGAAGCGATTGCACGACAACCGGGAGAAGTTGGCTCGCAAGCCCCGGCGGGCTGGAGATGGAGATGGGCATGTCGCGGGCGTCGGTGAGCGACTGCAGCCCAAGACGCATTTCATCGAAACCCTTCACCACGTGCTTCAGCAGGTTCTCGCCTTGCTGCGTCAGTTGAAGCCCGTTGCCGACGCGCAGAAACAGCTGACAAGCCAGACGCTCCTCCAGTTTCCGAACCGCCTGGCTGACCGCACTGGTCGAGAGCGCCAGGTGTTCAGCGGCAACTCGAAACGAGCGTGTCTGACCCGCCTCGGCGAAAATTTCCAACGCACTCAAGGGTACGCTTAGACGCGTCATCGTGAAGCTCCGCTTAACGGCCAAGAAACCAGAAGTCGTTTGCTCGCCATCAGTCTCAATCCTAATCATTGTCTCTGAGGAGACTGGGGTTGCGATCGTATCGCCGCCGGAGGAAGCATGCAACGAGAACTGAATGGACGCGTCGCGCTGATAACCGGTGCTGCACGGGGAATAGGTTTTGCCATAGCCCAAAGGCTTGCCGGGCAGGGTGCTCACGTCATCATTTCGGATGTCGATCTTGCTGCCGGAGAGCTTGGCGTCGCGCACATTATAGGGAATGGCGGTTCAGCGAGCTTCGCTGCGGTCGATCTTGGCCAGCCAAGCGATGTCCTGCGCATGGCTGAGGCGGTTCGGCAGCGGCACACGCGCATCGATATTCTGGTCAACAATGCCGGTGTCGTGTCTACAGGTCCGGTCGAGACCGTGGAACTCGAAGAATTTCAACGGCTGATGACCATCGATCTCACGGCGGTGTTCTTGCTGACCAAGGCCTTTCTACCGGCCATGACCGCTTCCGGCTGGGGCCGCATCATCAACATTGCGTCGATCGCTGGCCAGCAGGGCGGTGGGATGTTCGGCAACAGCTGTTATGCAGCTGCCAAGGGTGCAGTGATCGCCTTCAGCAAAGGCATTGCGCGAGAAGCCGGTCGCGCCGGCGTGACCTGCAACACGATTTGTCCCGGTCTCACGGACACGGCGCTGACCTCGACGCTGACCGATGCGCAAAGAGAGCAGATCATCTCGACCATCCCCATCGGACGGCCTGGCGAGCCACATGACATTGCCGGGGCGGTGGGCTTTTTGGCCTCGGATGATGCGCGCTTCGTTACAGGTGTGACCTTGAACGTCGATGGCGGATTCATGCGCTATTGAGACAATCGATCAACAACAGGCGGGTCAGGGAGGCCGGCCACGAAAACAACTAGGGGAGGAGCAGACATGCAGAAGAATTTCACGACAAGCGATGGCGCAGTTCTGGCCTATACGGATGTGGGGCAAGGCCCCGTGCTTGTCATGCTACCGGGCTGGTCGCAATCGGCGGCCATGTTCCGGCACCAGATTGAACACTTTTCGGCAACGCACCGCGTCGTAGCCGTGGATTTTCGCGGCCATGGTAAATCGGAAGATGCCGAACGCGGCTTCCGCATCTTCCGCTTCGCTGCGGATATCATGGAACTGATGAAGCACGAGAGAATTGAAAACGCCACGATGCTTGGCTGGTCGATGGGTGCCTCTGTTCTATGGGCGATGATAGACATCTATGGGACGTCCTTCGTTGACAAGCTCATCCTCATTGACGAGCCGGCAACCGTCATGCGGCAGGCTGGCATGAGCGATGAGGACATCTTGAATGCCGGCGCCCTGTTCGATGCAGCCACGATGGTCGCCATTGCAGAGCAGATCAAGGGCGCTGAAGGTGCCGCGGCACGCGGAGCATTCCTCGACGGTATGATCACCAAGGGCATTCCGGCAGATTTGAAGGCGTGGCTGCTGCAGGAGAATCTTCGCGTCAACGCCGTTCATATCGCAGATCTCTTCGTCGACCATTGCTCGATCGACTGGAGCGACATCTTCACTCGCATCGACCGACCGACGCTGGTGATTGGCGGGCGCGTCAGCCACGTCAATCCGCGCTCACAAGAATGGATTCATCAGCAGATCAAGGGGTCTCAACTGGTGATCTTCGAAGAGGCTGAAGGTGGAGCCCACTTTTCCTTCATCGAGGCACCGGCGCGTTTCAACGAGGTTCTTGCCGGCTTTCTTAACGAACAATAGGCGCACCGCCTGTTAGACGATCGAGAGCAGGCTCTTCAGCTGCGCCGATATCAGGTGCGGGACAGAATTCCATCTCGCACCGATTGTCCACCAATGCTTGGCCACCACGCTCAGATATGGAGTGCCAGGCCCAGCCCCTTTAACGCAGCCTCCTGTACCGCCTCCGACTGCGTCGGATGGGCCTGGATGGTCGCGGCGATATCGGTGAGTGTCGCGCCCATTTCGAGCGCCAGCGCAAACTGTCCGGCCATTTCCGAGACGCCGGCTCCTACTGCCTGGATGCCCAGAACCAGCCCGCTGTGCCGGCTGAAAACGATGCGGACGAAGCCATCATCCCGGTCTCGCGTCATCGCCCGGCCATTGCCGGCGAAGGGAAAGACTGCGACGCCTGCATCGCTCGCCTGCGAGGGCAACTGACCGACGGCGACGATCTCCGGGTCCGTAAAGCAAACTGCCGGCATGGCGCGCTTGTCCCAGATTACTGGTTCTCCTGCTATGATGCGTGCCACAAGATCTCCCTGCGCCATGGCCCGATGTGCGAGCATCGGCTCGCCCGTGACGTCGCCGATGGCATAGACGCCGCGCATCGACGTGCGGCAGTGTTCGTTGATAGCAAGATATCTTTCGTTCCGGTCAAGCCCGAGCGCTTCTATTCCAAAGCCGTCGATGTTCGGTACCCGACCGACCGTCACGAGAACCTTGTCAGCAGCAATGAGTGTGCGCGTCTCTCCCACCATCACCTGAAGCTGTCCGTCGGTATAGCTTTGCGCCCGTGCCTCGGTGAGCACTTGGACATTGAGCGCAGCCAGCCTTTTGGCGACAGGCTTGATGAGATCGCCGTCATACAGCGGCAGAATCTGCGATGCCGCCTCAACGATCGTCACCTGCGCGCCAAGCTTGGCCATGGCCGTTCCGATTTCCAGCCCGATATAGCCGCCACCGACCACGCAGAGGCGCTCCGGTACCGTTTCGAGCGCCAGCGCCCCGGTCGAGGACAGGATGTCGCCGCCGAAGGGTAGCGTCGGTATGCTCTGCGCGCGTGCGCCTGTGGCGATCACGAGGTTTTCGCAGCGGAGCGTCTCGACCGTGCCGTCCGTCCTCGTCACTTCGACGGTCTTGCCGTCCACAACACGGGCTCGGCCCTGCAAGACGTTCACCCGCGCCTTGCGCAGGAGTGCTGCAACGCCGCCCGTGAGACGCGAAACAATCCCGTCTTTCCAGGCGACTGCGCGGGCCAGATCAATTTCAGGCGCAGTGGAGGTGATGCCGAAGGGGTTATCTCTTGCAACGGCGCGTGCGTCTGCAAAAACCTCGGCAGTGTGGATGAGCGCCTTGGAGGGAATGCACCCGACATTCAGGCATGTACCGCCAACGGCACCTTCCTCGACGAGGACGGTGTCGAGACCCAATTGACCGGCGCGGATGGCCGCGACGTAGCCGCCTGGACCGCCGCCGATGATCAGCACCTTGCAGCCTTTGGCTGTCATGCCTCATCCTCCACGAAGATCAGCGCTGGTGTCTGAAGCAAGGTTCGAAGCCGCTGGATGAACGTTGCGGCATTCCAGCCATCGATGACCCGGTGGTCGAAGCTTGCTGAAATGTTCATCATCCGCCGCGGCACGAATTGCGTGCCGTCCCACATCGGTCGGATTGCCATCCGGTTTATCCCGAGGATAGCCACTTCCGGATGGTTGATGATCGGCGTCGTAGCAAGGGCGCCGAGCGGTCCAAGCGAGGTGATCGTGAAGGTGGAGCCGGAGAGTTCCTCGCGCGTGGCCTTGCCTTGGCGTGCAGCGTCCGCCAGCCGTGCAATTTCGCCCGCCGCACTGAAGAGACCGTATGTTTCTGCGTGGCGGAGCACCGGTACGACCAGCCCGTTTGGCGTCATCGTCGCGATGCCGAGATGAATGGCGCTGTGTCTCTCCACGATGCCTTCATCATCGAGAAAATGTGCATTCATCTCCGGATGATCGATGAAGGCGCGCTTCAACGCCGCAGAGAGGAATGGGAGCAGGGTGAGCTTCGGCTTCTCTCCGCGCCCATCGTTCATCGTCGCGCGCAGGTCTTCGAGCGCACTGACATCCACCTCTTCGACAACGGTGATGTGGGGAATGCGGGCATTGGCAAGTGCCATACGGTCGGCGATCTTGCGCCGAAGACCGATGACGGGGATACGCTGCGTGCCGTCCTTCCGCTGCCGGTTTTGCGTAGAGGACTGTTGCGAAGGCGGAGCGGAAAAGACCGCGTCGAGATCGGCGTCCATGATCCGGCCTGCAGGGCCGCTGCCGGGCACCGTCCGTAGATCGATGCCGGCGCGGCGGGCTCGATCGCGCACCGCCGGCGAGGCGAGGGGTGCTTCGCCTTCCGGACGTGGTGCACCCGGCGTCACCGCGGCCGTTCTAAGCGTGGTGGGTGGATCGGCTTTCGCAGGTGCGGCGACGTGCGGTGTGGGTTCCGGCCTGGCTGCTGCTTCGCGTGAAGGAGAGACAGTCTCGGCCGGCTCTTCGGCAGGATTGGCATTCGCGACCTCGCGCTCAGCGCGCGTGCCGGAGTGCTCTATCCGGCAGAGGACGCCCCCCACGGCCAAGGTTTCGCCAACTGCCCCGCCGAGGTCGACGACGCTTCCGGCAAAGAGGCTGGGGATTTCCACCGTTGCCTTGTCCGTCATGACGTCAGCAAGCAGATCGTCCTCACGAACGAGATCGCCGGGCTTGACGTGCCACACGACGATTTCGACTTCCGCCACGCCTTCGCCAACATCGGGCACTTTGATGCTGCTGATCGTCATCTATGCCTCCATGACCTGTTTCAATGCGCGCGCGATCCGGTCGGGACCGGGGAAATAATCCCATTCCAGCGCATGCGGATAAGGTGCGTCCCAGCCGGCGACGCGCAGCACAGGTGCGCGCAAGTGCCAAAAGCAGGCCTCCTGCACTTCGGCGATCAGTTCCGCACCGAAGCCGCTGGTGCGGGTGGCTTCGTGGACGACAACGCAGCGTCCTGTCTTTTCGACGGATGCACGGATGGTGGCGAGATCAAGTGGCAGAAGCGTGCGTAGATCGATGATTTCCGCATCGATGCCAGTCTGATCGACGGTGGCCTGCGCCACATGCACCATTGTCCCATATGCCAGTACGGTGACATCCGATCCTTGCCGGCAAACGGCTGCCTTGCCGAGTGGAACGCTGTAATGATGGTCCGGCACTTCTCCTGCCGGATGCGCCGACCAACCCACCGACTTGGCATGCGGATCTCCGGAAAAGGGGCCGTTATAGATGCGTTTCGGTTCCAGGAAGATCACCGGATCCGGGTCTTCGATGGCTGCGATCAAAAGGCCTTTGGCGTCGTAAGGGTTGGAGGGTATGACGACTTTCAGCCCGGCGACGTGGGTAAACAGGGCCTCCGGACTTTGGCTATGGGTCTGGCCCCCGAAAATACCGCCGCCTGTCGGCATTCGCACCACAAGCGGGCAGGTAAATTGCCCGTTGGATCGGTGTCTCAGGCGTGCGGCCTCCTGGGTGATCTGGTCATAGGCGGGATACATGTAGTCGGCGAACTGGATTTCGACGCAAGGGCGCATTCCCTGTGCCGCCATGCCCACCGCAAGGCCGACAATGGCGCTTTCGTTGATCGGCGTATCGAACACACGCTCTTCGCCGTAGCGCGCCTGAAGGCCGGACGTACAGCGAAACACCCCGCCGAAATAGCCGACGTCCTCGCCGAACAGGATGACGGCCGGATCGTCGGCCAGTTTCACATCCATGGCGCTCCTTAGCGCCTCGATCATCGTCATGCGGGCCATTTCAGTACCCCATTTCTTGACGCTGTCGTCGCAGATGCTCCGGCATGTCCGCGTAGACGTTCAGGAAGATCTCGGACGGCGAGATCGGCTGCGGGTCAACGAATGTGCCGTGCGCCTCTACCGACTTTTGAACGGCAGTGACCTCATCGAGGATTTCGGCTTGCGCCTGCACGTGACGTTCCTCGGACCAATCGCCGCGCGATATCATATAGGTCTTCAAGCGGTCGATGGGGTCTCCAAGCGGCCATGCGCGCGCCTCATCGCGAGGACGGTAGGCGCTTGGATCATCGGAGGTCGAATGGGCGGCCGCGCGGTAGGTGAACCACTCGACGAGTACCGGTCCATGACCCTGGCGCGCGCGTTCGATCGCCCAACGCGAGACCGCCATCACGGCGAGGTAATCGTTACCGTCGACGCGCAAAGCTGGAATGCCGTAACCGAGAGCCCGTGCGGCGTATGTCTCGCTCTTGCCGGCGGCGACGCCGGTGAAGGTCGAGATTGCCCATTGGTTGTTGACGACATTGAGCACGACAGGCGGCAAATAGACGGAGGCAGTGAGCAGCGCGCTGTGAAAGTCGTTGGAAGCCGTGGCGCCATCGCCGATCCACCCGGCCGCGATCTTGCCCGTCCCGGTCAATGCCGCGGCCATTGCCCAGCCGACAGCTTGAACATATTGCGTGCCAAGGTTGCCTGAAATCGAGAAGAAGCCGTAGTCCCTGGCCGAATGCATGACGGGCAATTGTCGACCTTTGAGCGGATCCAGCGGGTTGGAATAGAGCTGACCCATCAGTTGCTCCAGCGGGTACTCCGCCGCGACCAGAAGCGTCTGCTGGCGATAGGTCGGGAAATTCATGTCGCCTTGGGACAGCTCGCGCTGAAAGCAGCAGCCAATGGCTTCTTCGCCCGTGCATTGCACATAGAAGGACGTCTTACCCTGTCGCTGCGCGTTGAGCATCCGCTTGTCGATCGCGCGCATCTTGAGCATGTCGCGTAGGCCCTGCCGCAGTCTGTCGGCAAAAACCTCGCCGAGATACTCGGCCCATGGGCCAACAGGCGTATGGTTCTCGTCAAGGATACGGATCATGCCGACAGCGAGGTCGCGACACCCCTTGGCATCGATGTCGAGCGGCGGCACCGGCAAGATGCCTGCGGGAGGAACCACGATCGCTGAAAAATCCGCAGGCTGGTCCGGCCGTGCAGGTGGATGCGGGAACTGAAGCCGGCTGCGCTTGGCTGTGTCCTGAGCAGGCACAGCGGGATGTTCACCGTCGGTTGTCGTCGAGATGTCAGGCATGGCCGTTTCCTCCCTAAGCCATTATTCAAGCCTAATCGGGATTCATGAGATGGCGTTTGCTTTCTGGCCGCACTTCGGTTTCACTATTGGCTGAATTAGCTAAACATCTTGGATTTTAAGGGTTTTTCATGCCAAAAATCGATGAAACCGATTTGAGAATCCTGCGGGCGATCCAAACGGACGGTAATCTCACGGTAACAGAAGTCGCCGAACGCGCGGGCCTTTCCCAGTCGCCTTGCTCGAGGCGGATAGCGGCGCTGGAAGAGGCCGGCGTGATCAAGGGCAAGAGGACGATCCTCGATCCCAAAAGTCTCGGCTTCGATACGCTCGTGATCGTGAGGATCAAACTACAGGCGCATGAACCGCAGGCACTGGAGGCATTCAAGCGCGCCGTGCGGGCCATCCCAGAAATTCAGATCGCGCTTCTCGTGCTTGGAGATTTCGACTTTCTGCTACGGGTCGTCGTGCGCGACATCGAGCATTATCAGCATCTGATGCAGAGCAAGCTCGTCAGTCTGCCCGGTGTCAGGGAGATGCAAAGCTCTGTGATCATCGAGGTGGTCAAGAACGAAGATGTTCTTCCCATCTAGTCGTCCAATGTTGCGCGCCCATCTCCGTCGATCGCGTCGTCAGGCACTTCCAGTGCCGCCTTTCGAAAAGCAGCGGGCGTCATCCCCGACCACTTTATAAAGGCGCGGTGGAAAGCGCTGGGCTCCGCATAGCCCAGCCTGGCTGCCGTCTCGGCCACGCTGAACTTCTGCAGCCTCATCAGATCACGCGCAAGCTTGTAGCGAATGTCGTCGCGGATGGTGAGGAAGCTTTGCCCTTCGCTTTTCAACCTCCGTCGCAACGTCACAGGTGACAGCTTCATTTCATGCGCGAAGGTATCGAAGTCGGGCCAGTCCTCCGCACTCGACGTCTCGAGGCGGGTCCGCAACCTGGTGGCCAAGCCTGGGTCGTGACGATATCGCAACAGGATATTGGCAGGCGCTCCGCGCAAGAAGCTCCTCAGCGACTTTTCATCGCGGATCGTCGGCAGCGCAAGGTAGCTTGCGTTAAAGACGAGCCGTGTCACCGACGTGTCAAAATGCACTGGCGCCCCGAAAAACTGGAGATAGTCGCGACGGTTGTCGGGGGCAGGGCAAGCGAAATCCACACGCCGGAGCGGAATCCGTCGCCCGATCAGCCAGCAAAGAACGCCGAGCAGGATCAGCCAGTAGGTTCGATAAGCAAATGCGCGACGCGGTGCATCAGCGCTCACGACGACAATTTCCGCCTGCCCGTCCTGATAGCGAAGTTTACCGGTCGGGTGATCGAGCACGACGTTGAGGAACATTAGTGCGCGCTTGAGGGCATGCTCCAGCGTCCCTGCATGCAAAACCGCATAGCAGAGAAGTTTGAAGCTGCCAGGCCGCATCGGCCGAGCGCCCAGACCAAAAAACTCGTCCCGGCACAGAGCCGCGACTTCCAGCCACAGCGCGCCATATTGCTCATTCGACACGTCGCCTCTGTGGGCGGGTGGAATACCTGCCCTCGTCAGGGCAGGGGAAGGGTCGATGGTCTGCTGGCGCAAACAGTCCAGCGCATCCTCAACGAAGCCTGACGAGATTACGCGACGCTCAAGCATGGACAAGGCTTACTCTTGTATTTTCGATCATTCATGATGTTCACGACTGCCATTGTTTGCAAGCTTCGATTTGTTAGATTTTCACGACCCGGAGGAGACGCTTTATGCGGCGGGTCAATACAAAGGGAGGAAACCATGCTGCAGTCCCATGGTGGCGCGACGAAGCGTAGCTATGCTGATGAGACATCGGCTTTTCGACTGAGCGAGGCGCACGCGAGATTTGCCGGTGATATCGAAACTGCGATCAATGCCTGTGTGGAGTGCTGCGACAGGCATGTCGGCAGCGACCGTATCGCGCTGCGGTGCATTTCGACCTTGGGTGTGCTCAGCGAATATTCGTTCGAGCAGTTGCGCGACATGTCGGCGCGCGCCGCAAATTTCTTCGTTTCTCAAGGGCTGAGACAGGGAGATGTGCTTGCCGGCATGTTGCCGCGTACCGTCGACCTGATCGCGGTTATTCTCGGCGCATGGCGAATGGGCGCTGTCTACCAACCGCTTTTTACGGCTTTCGGACCGAAGGCGATCGAACACCGCTTGACGATGAGCAATGCCAAGTTGGTAGTGACCAATCCCGCCAACGCTTCGAAGTTCTCTGAGTTACCGAATCGTCCTCTCCTTGCAATCGTGCGAAATCCAGAGGAGCCGAGCATTGAGGGCACGATCGATTTTCGGGCCGAACTGTCAGCATGCAGTCCCGCTTTCGACCCGATTATGGGTCAGGGTGACGATCTCTTCATGATGATGTCGACGTCCGGCACGACGGGGCTTCCCAAGGGTGTTCCTGTTCCGATGCGCGCGCTCACCGCCTTCTCCGCCTATATGCGCTACGCCATCGATCTGCGCGAGGACGACGTCTTCTGGAACATTGCCGATCCGGGCTGGGCCTATGGTATGTACTACGCCGTTGCCGGCCCGCTGATGCTGGGCTACGCGACGACACTGTATGAGGGTGGGTTCACCGCAGAAAGCACCTATAGCATCATCAACCGGCTCGGCGTCACCAGCCTGGCGGGATCGCCAACCGCCTTCCGTCTTCTCATCGCGGCAGGTGACGAGGCCGCAACTGCTGCGAAGGGGCAGTTGCGCGTGGTGAGCAGTGCTGGGGAACCCTTGAACCCGGAGATCATCCGCTGGTTCGATACTCATCTAGCAGCGCCGATTTACGATCATTACGGGCAGACGGAGATGGGAATGGTGGTCAACAACCACCATGGACTGGACCATGACGTGCGACACGGTTCAGCGGGTTTCGCAATGCCGGGCTATCGCGTGGCCGTGCTTGACGATGAGGGTCGCGAACTTGGTCCGAACCATCCCGGCGTGCTTTCGATAGACATCGCCAATTCTCCGCTGATGTGGTTCAAGGGTTATTTCCAGCAGGACACACCAGCCATTTCCGGTGGCTTTTATCGAACTGGCGATACGGTCGAAGCCGAGGCTGATGGCTCCATCAGCTTTATCGGCCGTGAAGACGATCTGATTACCTCGTCGGGATATCGCATCGGGCCTTTCGATGTGGAAAGCGCTTTGATCGAGCACAGCGCCGTGGTCGAGGCGGCTGTGATTGGCGTGCCCGATCCGGAGCGGACGGAAATCGTCAAGGCGTTCGTCGTGCTCAGTAAGCAAGTAGAGGCAACGCCTGATCTTGCCGAAGAGCTGGCGCAGTACGTCAAGAGACGGTTGTCTGCCCACGCTTATCCTCGCCAGGTGGAATTCGTCTCCGAACTGCCAAAGACGCCGAGCGGCAAAATCCAGCGGTTCTTGCTGCGCAAGGGGGAGATCGAAAAAATCAATGCACATCAAAAGCAGGATCATTCGGCATGAAGCTTGAAGACAGCGTTTTCCTGATCAGCGGAGCCGGTTCCGGGCTCGGCGCCGCCGTTGCTGCAATGGCTGTGGAAGCCGGTGCGCGCGCGGTGCTGCTGGATGTCAACGTCGACCGATCCGAGGCGCTGGCGGCTCAGTTGGGTGACGCTGCCCGGTTTGTCCGCACCGACGTCACCAATCCTCTTGATGGTGCTGAGGCTGTGAGGACTGCCATAGAGACATTTGGCCGCGTCGATGTTCTCGTCAACTGCGCAGGCATCGCGCCCGGTGAGAAGATCGTCGGGCGTGAGGGGCCTCACAGTCTGGAGAGCTTTGCCAGAACGGTCACGATCAACCTTGTCGGGACGTTCAATATGCTGCGGCTTGCAGCCGATGCCATGACGAAACAACAACCCGGTCCCACCGGTGAGCGTGGCGTCATCGTCAACACGGCGTCTGTCGCAGCCTTCGAGGGGCAGATCGGCCAGGCTGGATACGCAGCCTCCAAGGGCGGTGTTGCGGCGCTGACACTGCCCGCGGCACGTGAGTTGGCCCGTCATGCAATCAGGGTCATGGCCATTGCACCAGGGATTTTCGAGACGCCGATGATGGCGGGCATGCCGCAAGAGGTTCAGGATGCGCTCGGCGCTTCCGTTCCCTTTCCTCCACGGCTCGGACGACCTTCAGAATATGCCGCGCTGGTGCGCCACATTGTCGAAAACCCGATGCTGAACGGCGAGGTCATTCGTCTTGATGGTGCTCTGAGGATGCCGCCGAGATGAAGCGAAACCAGCAGGAGAAAACAGATGGATGAACGAGACCCAATCGTGATCGTCGGCTCCGCCAGAACTCCCATGGGCGGGTTCCAGGGCGATTTCGCGGGCGTTCCAGCAGCGACACTTGGCGCAACCGCCATTGAAGCTGCGCTTTCGCGCGCTGGATTGGCCAAGGATTCTGTGCAGGAAATTCTCATGGGCTGCGTGCTCTCCGCAGGGCAGGGACAGGCGCCTGCCCGTCAAGCGGCGATTGCCGCCGGTCTGCCGCTTGCCGCCTGCGCAACGACTCTCAACAAGATGTGCGGTTCGGGCATGAAGGCCATCATGCTGGCCCATGATCTCATTCATGCAGGCTCGGCAGACGTCGTCGTCGCGGGTGGAATGGAAAGCATGTCGAACGCGCCCTACCTCTTGCCAAAGGCGCGCACGGGTCAGCGCATGGGCCATGGTCAGGTTCTTGATCACATGTTCCTCGATGGCTTGGAGGATGCCTATGACAAGGGTCGTCTGATGGGGACCTTCGCCGAGGACTGCGCCGAAGCCTATCAGTTCACCCGCGAGGCCCAGGACGCCTACGCGCTCGCCTCGTTGGAGCGGGCCCGGCGGGCAACAACCGAGGACCTGTTCGTGTCGGAGATTGCTCCTGTGTCTGTTTCCGCGGGCAAGGCTCGGACACTCGTTTCCATCGACGAGCAGCCGGGAAAGGCGCAGCCGGAAAAGATACCGAAGCTTCGTCCCGCCTTTCGCGAGGGCGGCACCGTAACGGCCGCCAACGCCTCATCGATTTCAGACGGTGCAGCAGCACTTCTCCTGATGCGGGCATCTGAAGCCGAGCGGCGTGGTCTGACGCCGAAGGCGCGCATTGTCGCTCACGCCAGCTATGCCAACGAGCCTTCGCTCTTTGCCACCGCCCCCATTGGTGCGCTGCGTCGGCTCTCGGAGCGGACTGGCTGGTCCTTGGCCGATGTCGATCTGTTTGAAATCAACGAAGCCTTCGCTGTGGTCGCCATGGCCGCCATGCGCGACCTCGATCTGTCGCATGACAAGGTCAACATCAATGGTGGCGCCTGCGCACTCGGCCATCCCATAGGGGCCTCGGGTGCACGAATTATCGTCACACTTCTCGCGGCCTTGGAGAAACAGCGGCTCAATCGCGGCATGGCATCCGTTTGTATCGGCGGCGGCGAGGCCACCGCCATCGCAATCGAGAGGATAAACTGATGTTGCTCGACGACATACAGGAACAGATCCGCGAGACGGCACGCGAGTTTGCCGTCAATCGTCTGGCCCCTGGCGCTGCCGCGCGCGATCGCGATCATGCCTTTCCCCGCGAAGAACTGACGGAGATGGGAGAACTCGGATTTCTGGGTATGCTCGTCTCGGAAGATTATGGTGGTTCGCAAACCGGCACGGTCGCTTATGCGCTGGCATTGGAAGAAATTGCCGCGGCAGATGGAGCCTGCTCAACAATCATGTCGGTTCATTCGTCCGTGGGCTGCGTGCCCATCTTGCGTTTTGGAACAGAAGATCAGAAGTCCCGCTTCCTCCCGAAAATGGCGTGCGGCGAGTGGATCGGCGGCTTTGCTCTAACGGAGGCGCATGCCGGATCGGATGCCTCTGCCTTACGCAGCCGCGCGCGGCTTGAAGGCGATCATTATGTGATCGACGGTTCGAAACAATTCATCACCTCCGGTAAAAACGGAGACGTGATCATCGTGTTCGCTGTGACCGATCCAGATGCCGGTAAGAAGGGCATCTCTGCCTTCATCGTCCCGACCGACACACTGGGCTACAATGTTGTTTCCGTCGAGCATAAGATGGGTCTGCATGGTTCCGACACCTGTGCGCTCGCATTCGACGGGATGCGTGTCCCGGTTGACAATCGCCTGGGTGATGAGGGCGATGGATATCGGATTGCGCTCGCCAATCTTGAGGGCGGGCGTATTGGAATTGCGGCGCAGGCGGTCGGCATGGCGCGCGCGGCGTTCGAGGCCGCGACGGCCTATGCCAAGGAGCGCCAGAGTTTCGGCAAGGCAATCATCGAACATCAGGCTGTGGGCTTCAGCCTGGCGGACATGGCAACGCAGATCGAGGCTGCGCGCCAGCTCGTGCTGCATGCGGCCAGCCTGCGCGACGCAGGACGACCATGCCTGACGGAAGCCTCCATGGCGAAGTTGTTTGCGTCCGAGATGGCAGAAAGGGTTTGCTCCGCAGCCATTCAGGTGCATGGCGGCTATGGCTATCTTTCAGACTATCCTGTCGAAAGAATTTATCGGGACGTACGGATCTGCCAGATTTATGAAGGCACGAGCGAGGTGCAGCGCCTGGTCATCGCGCGACAACTTTAAAAGCGCCAACACCAGAACACGCGTGAGAAAAGGGAGAGAACCATGCCAGAGTGCATCGAGATCAGCCGGGAGGGCCGGGTTGCCCTGATCCGCCTCAACCGCCCTGCGCAACTCAACGCTCTGAATTCGCAGCTTGCAAGCGAGATGGTCTCAGCTGTGGAAGAGCTCGACGCCGACAAGGATGTCGGAGCACTGGTCGTCACTGGTTCGGAGAAGGCCTTTGCCGCGGGAGCAGACATCGCCGAAATGGCGGACAAGAGCGCGCAGCAGATGATCGATGAGGATTTCTTCGCAATCTGGGATCGCTTCTCGGCTAGTCGTTTGCCGAAGATCGCTGCTGTCAACGGTTATGCCTTGGGTGGTGGCTGCGAGTTGATGATGATGTGCGATTTCGCCATCGCCGGCGAGAGCGCGAAGTTCGGCCAACCCGAAATCAAGCTCGGCGTCATTGCAGGCATGGGCGGAACGCAGCGCATGACGAAGCAGATCGGTCGTGCGTTGTCGATGGATCTGCATTTGACAGGGCGCTTGATGGGAGCCGACGAGGCCCTGCGTGCTGGTCTCGTAGCGCGCGTCGTTCCCGACGTTGATGTGCTCCCAACCGCCATTGCGGCTGCGGCACAGATAGCGGGCTACTCGCGCTCTGCGGCGCGTCTTGTAAGAGAGACTGTGATGAAAGCCGAGGAGCTATCGCTGCGTGAGGGCGTTCTTTACGAGCGAGCCTTGTTTCATCGTCTGTTCGGCGCATCTGACCAGCGCGAGGGCATGGCGGCATTCATCGAGAAGCGCAAACCCGATTTTAATAGGGAGCGATAGAATGTCCGGAGAAACCCCGGCTGGCCTCCCCGCCAATGAAACGGTTGTCATCGGTGTGGACGGCGCATTGGGACGCATCCATCTCAACCGCCCGGAAGCGCTCAACAGCCTCAATCTTGATATGGTCCGTAAAATCGCGGACGCGATTGAGATGCTGGAGAGCAACCCCGCGGTTCACGCGATCGCCCTGACCGGCGAGGGAAGAGCGCTGTGCGCAGGCGGCGACATCAAGATGATCTGGAAGACGGGCCGAACCGCACCGGATCAGGCTCTCGCGTTCTGGGCTGAGGAGTATCGTCTGAATGCCCGGATCAGCCACCTGCGCAAGCCCTGGCTGGCGATCATGGACGGCATCTGCATGGGCGGTGGTGTCGGCCTGTCGGTTCACGGCAGTCATCGTATCGTCACAGAGAAAGCGCGCTTTGCGATGCCGGAAACCGGTATCGGCTATTTCCCCGATGTGGGCAGCACCTGGGCACTGTCGCGCGCGCCACAGCACTTCGGCTTCTGGATCGGTCTTACGGGCGCGACGATCGGTGCCGCAGATACGATTGCTGCCGGTCTTGCCGACGCCATGGTGCCGTCCGAAGCTCTCGCGGGCCTGTTGGCGGATGTCGCATCGGGCCGGACGGTGGAAAGTGCGATCGGCGCACATTCCTGCGATCCTGGCGTTTCCGCGCTGAAAGAGAATGCCGCTCTCATCAACCGCGCGTTCGACTTTAGCAACATGGCCGCTATTTTATCCGCTCTCCATGCCGACGGGTCCGATTTTGCGAAAAGCACCCTGGTCTTGCTAGAGGCCAAATCGCCCACAAGCTTGGTCTTGACGCTGCATTTGCTGCGTGCAGCGCAGAACTCCGACTCGCTCGAAACCTGCCTCGATCGGGAATACGCGGCCGACGCGTTGATCCTCGATGGCCATGATTTCTATGAGGGCGTGAGAGCCGCCGTCATCGACAAGGATCGCAATCCGGTCTGGTCTCCCGCACGACTGGAAGAGGTGGATCAAAAGGGGCTTACTGATGCCATACAGCCTCTGCCCTCCCTGTTTCCAGCTGCCGTTTAAAACACTCTTTGAGGCAAGGAGAATTGATATGGTCCAGACGATCGCCTTCATAGGTCTTGGCAACATGGGTGCGCCGATGGCCGGTAATCTGGTCAAGGCGGGTTACACCGTTACCGGCTTCGATGTCGCTGAGGCTGCGCGCAAAAACGCGACGGAGCGAGGCATCCGTGTCGTTGAGACAATCGGAGGGGCGGTCGGTGGCGCGGATGCCGTTATCACCATGCTTGCGAATGGCGAACTGGTGCTGGACGTGTGGCAGCAACTTGTCGGTATCGTTTCTCCTGGCACCCTCCTCATCGACAGTTCGACGATCGACGTTGACAGTGCTCGTGCCGCGCACGGATTGTTACCAGAGTGCGTGACGATCGATGCGCCTGTGTCTGGCGGTACGGTCGGTGCCGAAGCCGGAACGCTAAGCTTCATGCTGGGTGGAGACGCTGCTGCAATCGAAGCCGCGCGTCCGGTTCTGGAGCCCATGGCTGGCCGCATCATCCCTTGTGGAGCGGCAGGTGCGGGCCAGGCGGCAAAGCTCTGCAACAACATGCTGCTCGGGATTTCGATGATTGGCGCGGCTGAAGCCTTCGTTCTCGGCGAGAAACTCGGTCTGGACCATCAGGCACTGTTTGATGTGATATCGACCTCATCCGGCCAATGCTGGTCGGTCAACACCTATTGCCCAGTGCCGGGTCCTGTTCCGAGCTCCCCGGCCAACCGTGATTACGCCCCCGGATTTGCAAGCGCGTTGATGCTCAAAGACCTGCGCCTGGCGCATCAGGCCGCTGTGGATTCCACGGCGGCGACACCGCTCGGCGCACACGCCCTGGAACTCTACGAGGCTTTCGTCGCCTCGGGTCACGCCCACGAGGATTTTTCTGCGATTATTGCGTTTCTCAGGGCCGCAAAGTCAGTCGATGATGAGAAAATCGGCTGATTTCCGGTCGCTTGGTTTTTCTGCAGGCGGGAAATCTGCGCCGAAATTTCCTTACTCTCCGCGTGGATAGCGCTGGTTCTCTTCGAGTACGTTCAGGTCCATGTGGTTGCGCATGTATCGCTCCGAGGCCTTCTGCAGCGGCTGGTAGTCCCAAGGGTAATAGGCGCCGTTGCGCAATGCCTTGTACACTACCCAGCGGCGGGCCTGGCTTTCCCGTACGGCCTCGTCAAAGGCGGGCAGTTTCCAGCGTCGGTCGATCTCTGCAGACAGCGCCGAAAGTACGTCGCGGAAGGCAGGATCGCTCGCGAGGTTAGTGCGCTCTTCTGGGTCTGTCTCCAGATCGTAAAGCAGCGGCGGATCGGCCTCGCAAACCGAAAGCTTGTAGCGTCCGTCACGCAGAGAGACGAGGGGAGCAATCGATCCTTCGGCAGCATATTCCATTGGCACGGGGCCATGTGAGCCCGTGCCTGTGGCCAAGGGTGCCAAGTCCTCGCCGTCCGTCCAGCGCTTCAGCGAGGTGATGTCGAGCCCCGCCAACCCGCATAGCGTTGGCGTCACATCGAGGGTCGACACCGGTGCGTCAATCCTTGAAGGCATCCAGCCGGGCGCTGCGATCATCAATGGCACCCGCGCAGAGCCTTCGAAGAAGCACATCTTGAACCATAACCCGCGTTCGCCGAGCATATCGCCATGGTCGGACAGAAAGAGGATGATGGTGTCCTCATCCATCCGGGTTGCTTTCAGCACTTCGAGGATTTCTCCGACCTTCTCGTCGATGTAGGAGATATTCGCGAAGTAGCCGCGTCTTGCGCGTCTGATCTGATCAGGCGTGATGTCGAATGCCTTATGATCGCACGCTTCCAAAAGGCGTTTCGAATGTGGGTCCTGATCCTCAAAAGCGATCGCTTCCGACTGCGGATCGAGGGCTGGGCAACCCTCGTAGAGATCCCAGAACTTCCTTCGGGCCACATAGGGATCGTGCGGATGGGTGAAGCTCACCGTCAGGCACCAGGGCCGTTCGTCGAGGCGGCGTGACAGGTCGTAAAGCTTGCGCGTGGCGTTGTAGGCAACCTCGTCGTCATATTCCATCTGGTTGGTGATCTCGGCAACACCCGCACCGGTGACCGAACCGAGATTATGATACCACCAGTCGATACGCTCGCCCGGCTTGGTGTAATCGGGGGTCCATCCGAAATCTGCCGGATAGATATCCGTCGTCAGGCGCTCCTCGAAGCCGTGAAGCTGGTCGGGACCAACGAAGTGCATTTTGCCTGAAAGGCCAGTGTAGTAGCCCGCCGCCCGCAGATGGTGGGCATAGGTCGGTATGTCGGATGCGAACTCGGCAGCGTTGTCGTAAACCCTCGTTCGGCTGGGCAGTTGACCGGACATGAAGGAGGCACGGGCCGGCGCGCAAAGCGGGCTTGCCGTATAGGTATTGGCAAAGCGGACGGACCGCTCCGCCAGTGCTTTCAGATGGGGCGCGTGCAAAAACTCCGCCGGACCATCGGGAAAGAACGTCCCATTGAACTGGTCAGCCATCAGGATGAGGATATTGGGACGGGTCATTTCGAAATTTCCGGGTTTAAAGCCCAAGCTTTGCCTTGACGGCGGCATCACCCGGTTTGCCGTCCAATGTCGTCACCCCTTGCAGCCAGCCATCGAGTGACTTCGGGTTCGCTTTCAGCCAGGCCGCGGCCGCCGCCTTTGAATCCTGCCCATCGAGGATCGAGCCCATGAGGCTGTTTTCCATGTCGATGTTGAATGTCAGGTTTTTGAAGAGCTTAGCGGCGTTCGGGCACTGTTCAGGCCAGCCGGTCCGCGCCAGCGTATAGACTTCGGCACCGCCGAAATTCGGACCGAAATAGGCGTCGCCGCCGGAAAGATAGGTGATGTCGATCTTCTTGTTCATCGGATGCGGAGCCCATGCGAGAAAGACGACAGCCTTCTTGTCGCGACCTGCGCGCTCCACCTGCGCCAGCATGGCCTGCTCGCCGGATTCCACCAATTGCCAGCCTTTCAGACCGAAGTCATTGGCATCGATGATCTTCTGAATGTTCTGGTTCGCAGGCGCGCCCGGCTCGATGCCGTAGATCTTGCTGTCGAACTCATCCGCATGCTTGGAGAGATCGGCAAAATCCTTCACGCCTTTCTCTGCCACATAGGCTGGCACCGCCAGGGTGAACTTGGCGCCTTCGAGGTTCTTCGTCATTACCTCGGCGGCCTTGGCTGCGTTCAGATCATCGACGAAGGATTTCTGTGCTGGCATCCAGTTACCAAGGAACACATCGATCTCGCGGTTCTTCATTGCCTGATAGCCGATCGGAACCGACAGGGTTTTTACGTCCGCCTCGTAGCCCAGCGCGTTGAGCAGAACGGAAGCGACGCCATTCGTTGCGGTGATGTCGGTCCAACCTGGATCGCTGAGGCGGACCGTCTTGCAGGCGGCATCATCGGCTGCGTGACCTGGAGTGGAGAAGGCTGCCACCGACAAAAACAGACCAGCGGCGAGGCGATGCAGGCGATAATCGATTTTCATGTGGCTCCCCTTTATTAATCCGGCTTATTGAACGCAGCATTGTTTTTGCATGTAAAGCAGGTATTTTTCGATAGTTGGCATAAGGAATTTTAATGTCAGAGCGACCGCTTGATCTTGGTTGGATGCGCATCCTCACCGAAGTGGCCCGTCACGGGAGCCTGACAGCAGCGGCTGCATCGCTTAAGCTCACCCAGCCGGCTGTCAGCTACCAGATCCGCAGGCTTGAGGATGAGCTTCGGGTTGCTCTCATTCGCCGAAAACATCGAGGCATAGAACTTACAGCAGAAGGGCAGCGGCTGTTTGAAGCCGTCTCGCGCAGTGTCGACGCCATCGACCTCGTAGCACAACAGTTACGAAGGACAGACGAATACCAGACGATCCGCCTGCACACAGACTATGCGTTTTCGTCACTGTGGCTGATCCCGCGCATGCACAGCTTTCGTATCCTCAATCCCGATATCAATATTCAGATCGTCGCGACCCAGGATCCGTTGGGACAGGGTAAGAACGATAGCGACGTGATGATCATCTTCGGTACGCAACAGGAGGCAGGCGAGGGAGCCGTTTTGCTGCTTTCTGAACGGGTGACCCCAGTGTGCTCCCCATCCTTGTTGGTCCACAGAGCTGCGCCTGCGGACATCTCAGAGTTCTCTCGATGTAAGCTCATTCATCTCGAAAACAACTCACAGACGCGTTGGTATGACTGGGCCGACTACCTGACCCATTTCGGCGTCGAGCGCGGCGCTGAACACAGCGGCGGCGATATCAGCTTCAACAATTACGCGATGGTCGTACAGGCGAGCATCTGCGAGCAGGGTTTTACACTCGGCTGGGCAGGCTTGATCGATCCGTTGCTTGAGGCCGGTGTATTGGTGGCCGCAGGCCCAAGTCTCGATGCATCGAACCGCGGTTACTGGCTGGCGCGCCCAAAAAGCGACGGCAGCGCGGTGGGTAAGCTGATTGAGTGGCTGATCGAGGAGCGGGAATGAAACGCAAAAGAAATGCGCTGTTATGCCTGGCGATTGAAGCCGTATGGCGCGTTCTCCCGGTACCATATCTCTCCCTAGAGTGACATTGTTACAACCTGCAGATCGACAAGGTGCAGTTCGCCGCGGACCTATTAAGGCAGCCCAGGCGACAGAAAATACGATGTAAACTTACTGTTGCTAAGGGGCTAAACTAAATATGAATCCATCACATAATGCTAATATTCCCGCTAAAGTTTCATTGTGATGCACTATATGTTCGACGTTTAACGATATATTAGATTTATTGTGGCGTTCGAGACAATACTATTATACATAGAGTTCTGGAATAAGCTGAACCCTACTCTTAGGCATATGATCAAAATCGGTCTGAAAGTTTTGAAAGCGTACATGCGCAGCGCGGGTAGATTACGCCAGAAGGGCGGGTCCGCTTAATTCCAAGAATATTCGTGATTATTTTAGAGGAAACGCATCAAGGGAATGCTCGATCTTTCTCTTGATTCTGTGCGAGTTGTTTTCGTTCTAGGCGGTACCCACATGTTCTCTGAGTTCAAATTCTCCGCGTCTAAGTCTCTAATTGCGGTTGGAGTTGCGAGCGGAGCTATCAATATCCTGAATCTGACAGGCTCATTGTTCATGTTGGAAGTCTATGACCGCGTCCTGCCCAGCAAAAGCATTCCTTCTCTTTTGGCTCTGTGTTTTCTCACGCTGATTCTATTTGCTTTTCAAGCATTATTTGACATCGTTCGCGGAAGGATAATGATCCGCACAGCAAATCTAATGGAAGAGCAGCTGAGCTCCCGTGTGTATGAGGCAGTCGTCCGAGCGCCGCTGGTCAAATCGCTACGAGGCGATCCGACGCAGCCGATTACGGACCTCGATAATGTTAGGACATTTCTGTCTGGGCAAGGACTGAGCGCTTTTTTCGATTTTCCCTGGCTTCCCGTATACCTATTCATCTGTTTTCTGCTTCACCCGTTGATTGGGCTGACAGTTTTAGTTGGGGCTATCATCCTGATTATTCTGGCAGGCTTGACGGAGTGGTCGACTGCGCGGCTGAACCAGAATGCTTCCACTCTGCGCGGACGGCGCAACAACTTCGTGAGCAGCAGCTTGCGGAGTGCAGAAGCTGCAAAGGCGATGGGAATGGTCCAAACGATGTCCGCCATGTGGCGTGAACATCAAGGTGCATTACGGTCTGAAACGAGCCGCAGTGCTGACATGATCGGTGGCTTCGCCGCTTCTTCCCGCACCATTCGGATGGTTCTTCAGTCGGGCGTAATGGCAGTAGGAGCCTATCTTGTGGTCATGGGCGAAACGACCGCGGGAAGCATCATTGCTGGGTCGATCTTGTCGGCCAAAGCGCTCGCTCCCGTCGAGCTCGGAATAACCAATTGGCGTAGCTTCGCGTCAGCACGGAACAGTTGGGCAAGGCTCCAAGCCTTTTTGACGAGTTTCCCTGATCCGATAGTCGAAACGACACTCCCGCAGCCCTGTCGCGAGCTATCTCTCGAAAATGTAACTGGCGGTCCGCCGGGCGGGCGAGTGACCGTTTCTGATGTCTCGTTCTCGCTGGAAGCAGGAGATGCTCTTGGGATTGTTGGGCCAAGCGGGTCGGGGAAATCGACTCTTGCACGAATGATTGTGGGGATTTGGCAATCCTTACATGGCTCGGTTCGCTTCGATGGAGCCAGCATCGAGCAGTGGCGACCGCAAGATATAGGTAAGAGCATCGGTTATCTTCCCCAGTCCATCGAGCTTTTTCCCGGCACGATTAGTCAGAATATAGCTCGGTTCGATCCTAACGCCACTTCCACATCCGTCGTCTCAGCTGCTCGTGAAGCCGGGGTGCACGAGTTGATCGTCACTTTGCCCCAAGGCTACGACACACGAATTGGCGATGGAGGTGAAGCTCTTTCCATGGGTCAGACGCAGCGCGTCGCCTTGGCTCGTGCCCTTTACGGCGATCCCTTTGTGGTGCTTCTTGACGAACCGAATTCCAATCTCGATAGGGACGGAGATATCGCGTTGAGCGCCGCGATCGCTTCCGTTCGCGCACGTAAGGGCATTGTGATTGTCATCGCCCACCGGCCTAGCGCATTGGAAAATGTAAACAAGGTCATGGTCATGGCGTTCGGCCGGCTTCAACATTTCGGTCACCGGGACGAGTTTCTTCGTCCGAATGGATCCAATGTGCATCCCATAAGCGGCGGCCCTGCTTCTAAGGAAATTGCCAATGCTGCAGATTGAAGCGCAGGACCGATCGACGGCAACACCCGAAAACGATGCGACGTCATTGCAACGCTCGCTTAGAAGGCACTTCTTTATCGTAACTGCCCTTTCGCTTTCCCTCGTAGTTGGTATTGGCGGCTGGGCCACTACAACCGAACTTTCAAGCGCGGTTATTGCACCAGGCCGTGTTGTCATTGAGGGCAACTCCAAGGATATCCAGCACTTGGCAGGAGGTATTGTCAGTGAGATCCTCGTTAAGGAAGGGAATGAAGTTGCTGCGGGCGACATCTTGCTCCGTCTCGATCCGACGTTGGCGAAGGCAAACCTCTCAATCGTAGAAAGTTCTTTGGCACGAATGTACGTGCGCAGAGCTAGGCTTATCGCTGAGATAAAGGGCGAGAACAGGTTAACGGTGTCGGAGACCCTGCTTGCATTTCTCGAACCTGCAGCTCGCGATCTGGTGATCGCTAGCGAGGCCGGCATTCTGGAAAGCGGCTTAACTGCCCGTGAAGGCTCTCGTCGACAGCTTGAGACTAGAAAGCAACAGTTATCTGACGAAGCTAAAGGTCTGGCATCTCAGATCACTGCTGTGCAAGAACAGGCCGAATTAATCAACGAAGAAGCGGAGCAAAGCGCCGCTCTTTATGAAAAGCGTCTCATTACCTTGCAGCGGTATAACCTCTTAAAGCGGCAAAAGGCAGATCTCAGCGGGCAGTTGGGCCAACTCACCGCCCAGAAGGCGCAAGTCGAGGGCAAGGCTAGTGAAATTGATCTGCAGATACTCCAGTTGGAGCGGGACCATTCAACGCAAGTCGCACAAGATCTAACAACAACCGAGACAAGCATCGTTGAGTACGAGGAGCGGAGAGCGGCGGCGCTCGACCAGCTCAAACGTTTGGAAATTACTTCGCCTGTTCAAGGGAGGGTGCACCAGATCGCGATCAATAATGTGGGAGCGGTGGTCCAGCCCGGCGCAGTGTTGATGCGGGTTGTGCCGGATCGACAAGCATTCGAAGTCGAGGTCCGGCTCACTCCAAAAGACATCGACCAGATACATCTCGATCAGAGCGCCGAAATTCGGTTCACTGCCTTTAACTTAAGCGTCACGCCTGATATGCCCGGCAAGGTTGTCTTCGTGGGTCCGGATTTGCAGATCGATCCTCGAACAAATGAAGCCTACTACACAGTAAAGTTGCGGATCGACGAGACACACATAGCGTCCCTTAACGGAAAGGGGCTCTATCCAGGGATGCCAGCCGAGGTTTTTATTAAGATTGGGGATCGAAACGTAGCCTCGTATTTCACTAAACCACTCTCCGACAGATTCTCTAAAGCTTTTCGTGAAGAGTAATATTTCATCGTTACTGCATATTAATATAAACTTTTTTATTGATCTTGGCACGATTTCGTATAATAATTAATGATTAGTAATTATAGCAGCGCTAATTCGACGCAATTTCAAGTTGATTAGGTAACTAGGAGAGAAGAAATGGCATTCACAGTACAATTTGGTAATGGCGGTGCAGCGACCGTGGCGGATTTGAAGGCGGCTGAGAGCACAGTGAACGGTCTCCTGACCGATGGAACGGGTGCAGAAACTAATGATCTGGGGCAGAGTTTTCCGATCTCTACGGTCAACGTGAAGGGTGGAGGCAAGGTCGATGTAGCCTTCGATACATCTATTACCGGCTTTAGCTTCGACGTTGCTGGTGCTTGGAACTCTGTTAAGAACGTACTTGCGGTATCCGACGAAGCGCAGACGATCAAGGTCAAGGACTTTGTTCATGCCGACATCCTGCTTGGAGGGAACGGCAATTCGACTGTTGAAGTCCTCAACGTCAAGCGGGGAAACATCGAAACGGGCGCGGGCAATGACAATGTCCATATCTCACTTCTGTCCAACAGTACGGCGTGGGTTAATGACACCGTTATCAAAACCGGTGCTGGTAACGATAACATTGTAATAACCCAAGGACAGAGCCTCAAGGATATCGGCGGAATTGTAAACGCAAACGGTTCCAACGGCGGCAACGGTGTTACCGACGGCTCAAGCACCACGGTCTATATCGATGCTGGCGACGGGAACGATATGATTAACCTTAGCGCAGTAACGTTGAAGTCTTCGACAGTGATCGGCGGTAAGGGTAGCGATGTGATGTATGCCAGTCACGGCGCTGATACGTTTGTCTTCAACCTTGGCGACATGACGACATCGGCGTTCACCACGGACAAAGTTATTGGCTTCGACGTCAACTCAGACAAACTTGATCTTAAGGGAAGCGTTACTGACTGGAAGTTCGGTGAATTTGAAGACAGCACCGTGCTGACCTACAAGGGGGCGGGCGATCACTTTAACGAAAAGATCGTACTTGTTGGCGTGGTGCTTGATGCGGCCCCAAGCAGCTGGTTGTTCGCTTAATGGCGTCACGAGCGGGCATCCTTGCTTCCGCAAGGGCGTCATTCATGCAGCTAATAGACCCGTCGATTTTTTCGACGGGTTTTCTATTTAAGGGGAGAATTTTATGGTCTTGTTCATAATGGCGTATGATTGATGGGGCTGTACAGACGTTTTTCCATCCTGTGAGGTGGGATAATTGGTCTCCATATTTGCATCTTTCAAATGTATCTTGCTGCCAGAACTGTCGTCACGGTCTAGCGGCAACCCTTCTGCCAAAGCTCGCAGAGCAGTACCATCCGTCAGCTGTGTGATATGAAGGAACCTCCCTGTTAGTCCTTCTCGCGATGAATAAGTAAGCTCATTCCATATGGTCTTCTGGCGGCGATCACACCTTCAAAATCGCTTGGGAACTCAATGCATCCCGCCCTTACTGGACTTTGTAGCGACGTTCCTGAGGATCAAAGCCAACGGCACGGCAAGCGCCGAAATGATTGCTAGAACGTAAAACACATCTATATAGGCGAGAAAACTGGCCTGAATTCCGACTTGCTGTCCAATTAGTGCCATTGCTTGGCTTTGCGCATCCACCATCAAGGAGCCGCGTTCTGCGAAGAAACCTTGAAGGTTCTGCATTGTCTGATGGTAGGCGGGTTCGGTCGGGTTGATGTGTTCTACCAGCCGGCTCTGGTGCCATTGTTCGCGATGGGCGAGCACGTTGGAGGCAATCGAAACGCCGATTGAGCCGCCGGTGTTGCGGGCGGCGTTGATGAGGGCGGAGGCTTGGTCGGTCTGGTCCGGTCTCAGGCCGTCATAAGAGGCGGCTGTGATTGGGATGAAGATCAGCGGCAAGCCAAGTCCGAGGATGCAGCGCGACCAGACGAAGAACGTGAAGTCGGCGTCCGGGGTAAGCCGCGTCAGGTCGTACATCGAAAGCGCAATGATCGTCGCGCCAATAGCGATTAGGTATTTGGGCTGGATGCGTGAGGTCAACTGACCGGCCATGAACATCATCACCATCGTCACAAGGCCACCCGGCGATAGAGCGAGACCCGCCCATGTGGCGGTATAGCCGTAGTTCTCTTGCAGAACCTGCGGCACGAACTGGGTGGTGGCGATGAGGATAGCGCCGATTGCCAGCATTACGATCATGCACGAACCGAACTGCCGCGTTGCGATCAGCCGCACATCCAACACCGGATTTTTTGCCGTCAACAACCAGGGAATCGAAGCCGCGAGTGCGGCAAAGCAGATCGTTGCTGTGACGATGATGAAAGTCGAGTCGAACCAGTCTTCGATCTGCCCGCGGTCGAGCATCAGTTCCAGCGAGCCGAGGAAAGTTGCGACGAGCACGAAACCTACAATGTCGAAGCGGATGCCGCGCTTTCGCATCTCTTGGCGCTTCTTCTCCTGCTCACCCGACTCATTGACGAGGAAGTAGACCAGCATGAAGGCGAAGACCCCGACAGGGCCGTTGATCAGGAAGCACCAGTGCCATGAGAAATTGTCGGATAGCCAACCACCAAGTGTCGGCCCAACAACGGGCGCTACCACGACGGCGATCCCGAAAATCGCGAAGGCCTGTCCTCGTTTGGCAGGGGGGAATGCGTCGGTTAGGATCGATTGCGAAACGGGCACCATGCCGCCGCCGGCAAAACCCTGGATCATGCGGAAAACCAGAAGCGACGGCAGATCCCATGCAAGGCCGCACATGACCGATGCAACGGTGAACAGGGCAAGGCAGACGAGATAGAAGCGTTTTCGACCGTAACGCTGCGCAATGAAGCTGGAGGCAATCAGTGCGATCGCGTTGGAGACGAGGTATGTGGTGACGACCCATGAGGCTTCGTCAGAACTGACCGCGAGCCCACCTGAAATGTAGCGTAGCGCAACGTTGGCAATGGTCGTGTCAAGCACTTCCATAAAGACCGCGAGCGCCACGACCACCGCCACCAACCAAGGATTGGTGCTGCGGCCACTCGCCTTTGCGCCGGTTCCGCCTGTCGCTGCCGCGGTTGCCATATCCGGTCCTCGATCCCGCTGATTGGATTACTGTCTGGGGCGAACGGTGACGGTGGGCACGACCGACATGCCTGGACCGATCGACACATCCTTGGGCCATTCATCGACGGCGATCTTGACCGGCACGCGCTGTGTCACCTTCACGTAGTTGCCGGTGGCGTTTTCAGCCGGCAGCAGTGAGAAGGCGGTGCCGGAACCGGGTTGCACCGAATCGACCTTGCCGTGAAGGACGTGATCCGGATACGCGTCTATCGTCAGTTCTACGGGCTGACCTGGGCGCATGTCGGCAAGCTGCGTTTCCTTGAAGTTGGCTGTGACCCATATTTCATCCGGCACAAACATTGCTATGGCCTGACCTGCCTGGACAAACTGGCCTTTTGCGCCAGTGATTTTCACCACACGGCCAGGCTGGGCAGCGGACATCGTTGTGTAGTCGAGGTTCTGATCGGCGCTTTCCTTCTGGGCCTCGGCCTGCTTCAGGCTTGCCTCGGCACTCGCGCGCTGTGCTTCTGCTGCGACCTTATTTTTCATCGCTGAACTGATATTGGCCTGGGCTTCCGCATAGGAAGCTTGAGCTTGCCGCAGGTTCGATTCTGCCTGCTGAGAGGTTTGCAGGCTGCCGGCACCGCCTTGTTGTAGCTGACGCTGTCGATTGGCTTCATCTTTTGCAAATTGCAGTGCTGCTCCTGAGGAGGCTTCCCGCGCCTTTGCTTCCTCGATTGCCGCGGACGCAACGTCTATCTGTGCAGTCGCATTCGTGATCGACGCCCTGGCCGCCTCGACCTGCGCTTGCGCCTGATCCACTGCAATCTGATAATCGCGCGGAGCGATTTTAGCGATCATGGCACCGGCTTCGACATGGGCGTTATCGGCAACTGCGACCTCATCGAGATAGCCGGATACTTTTGCAGCCAGAGCGAAGCTCCGCGCATCTACAAAGGCGTCATCGGTCGTCTCGTAAGGGTGAAAGTAAATCAGCCAGACAAAATAGGTTGCGATCCCCACGGCGATCAGAACAAGTACAATGATCGCTGCCCAAAAGGGATGCCGACGTATTATCGAGGGCTTCTTTTCTTCCTGTTCAGGTCCAGAGCTGTCACTTTGTTGCTCGCGATCCTGCGGATCACCGTTTTGCTTCGCTTCGTCTTCGGGAGCGGCGCGTTCAGCTTGGACCACGATGTGCCTCTGGGAAATAGTCTGACGGGGCAGTGTTAACGCCAAGCGTCAACGAATGTTCCCACGAAAACGTGATGATACGAAATCAGTCACTCCCGAAACATTCAGTCCTTGTCTTTGGTGCTGCTGGTACTGTGAAACTTGTTCTCGCGGCGTTTGCCGAAAAGCCGAAGTGTTTCCAGATGCTCGCGCTGTGCAACGTAGAAGGCATTGAGGAAGTCCAGTTCCTTGCCTGGCGTCACTGCTTCGCGGTAACCGATCTTCTTGGTGATCGCCTGAGCGATCTCAGTGACCTGCTTGTCACGCAGGCGCGTGCCTGGATCCCGTAACAAATCTTCCAAGGTCTGGAGCTCGTAGCTTCCGTAGATGTCGAGATGTTCGGGTCTGAAGTCGAACGCCGCCTGGGTTCCCTTCATCGAGGATGTGGCGCTGGCAAGATCGGGCAGGAGCGCGGAGCGGGGATTTTCGATGACGAGAGTTCCAGCCATGAAATCACCTAACCGTTGCCGCCGATTGCTGGACAAGATGACGACCACGACAATGATGATCCAGAAGATGGCGATCAATGCCAGCCAAGCGGGCGGGTCTGAAAGTATCAGGCCCAAAGGCGTGAATATCTCCACCTCCTTCATAAGGTTTCGGGTGGCGATTTGATGGGGCGTCAGCCGCCTGCCTTCCACATTTACCACGCGAATACTGGCTATCCGCTTTCCCAGTGTGCGGCCATTCCAGATCAATTCAGACAGAATGTAATAGGGTGTCCGCAACAGGAAGCCCAAGAGCGCGATTGCTGTCGCTCGGGCGCTTTCCTCCAATACACCGCTCAAGGAAAGCACGATAATACAGATCAGCAAGATGACGAAAGTCATCACGAAGTCGATGAATTGCGCGCCTAGTCGCGCTGCGATCGACGCGATGTTCAGGTGAAGGGCAACACCCTCCGGCGGCACCATTTCTTCCACACGCCTGCCATCTCGGAAGATCAAGCTCATCGGTCGGTCTCTTTCGACGGCGTCTTGTCTCGGCCCGAAAAGGTAAGCCAAACCACCCACAGAAGACCCACGCCCCAGCCGATTGCGATGCGCCATGATGGTTCTTGAATGGTCTGGCGCAAAAAGCCTTCCAGGAAAGCGGCAGCGATCAGCATGATGGCTGCAAGGAAGGCAAGCTTGACGGCATCATGCGCCTGTTGCCGCAACGCGTCTCTGCGCCTCAAGGGACCGGGCAGGAGGACGGCGAGCCCGAGGCGCGCGCCGCCTGCGCAAGCGATGGCGATGGCCGCAAGCTCTGTGACGCCATGGATGGAAAGCCAGGCGAATACGTCATAGCCCAGCCCATGTTGGGCAAACATGGCAAAAAATGCACCCAGTATCATGCCATTGTAGAAGGTCAGGCCGAAGCTTGGCATGGCGGCAAAGATACCAAGAGTGAAAATCAGAACGGCGATCGTCGTGTTGTGGGAAAAAAGATAGGCCATGAAAGCCGCGAGCTCATCTGCGGCATGACCCTCATGTCCATAGATCGTCGATCGGAGCAGGTCTGCCGAGGCGGCGGGCGTGCGATCACCGGCCAAATCTGTCGGTACGAGCGCATAAAACCAGCTATGATCATCGAGGTAGAGCTTGTACCCAACGGCCGCGCCGAGGATCAGTGCAAAAAAGCCGATAAACAAGGGGAGGTAGGACCGTCGCACCGCTTGTGGAATGCCACGGATCAGCAGCCGGCTTATGAGCCCGCTCACGCTTTCCTGAGGGGCATAGACGACGAGATAGGCGCGGGCACACAGGCTTTCGAGATAGGATATCAGCGCCTTATCCAGCGAGATGTCGCGCGCAACACTCAGCGAGTTCATGGCCTGCCTGTAGCCGGAAGTGAGCGTTCGCACCTCATCATAGTCGAGTGTCGATACACCGCGCTTTTCAACCCGTGTCACAAGTTGGTCGAGCACCCTCCATTGTGCCTCTCGCTCGGCTCGAAACCGCGCAGAGCGTAGCATGTCCACAGGCGCGGGGACCTGGGTCGGCAAGCTGGGCATTGCGGCATTGAGATCGACATTCGCCCCAGTCATAGCAGCTCGCGGGATTTGATTTGGATATAGCGGCCAATCAGGTCGGATGTGAGCGCTTCAGGCGTGCTGTCGAGGCACATTACGCCAAGACGGGAAATGGTTTCCAGAACCGTTCGACGCTCCTGCGAAATCTGGCGCGCGGCCACAGATCGCCCGACGCTGTCCAGCGTCAAGATGTCGGGTTCGATCAGCGTCTTGATACTGGAGTCGCTGAGCGTGATGTAGACGATGAAATGCTGCTTCGCCAATGTGCGGATCGTTTCCACCATCAGCTCGGCCGTCGTACTGTCGACGAAATCGGAGAAAATGACGATGAGCGAGCGTCGCTTCAACTGACCGGCAAGATAGGTTAGCCCAAGCGTGTGGTTCGTTTCATTGGCCTCGTAGCGCAGAGTAGCACAGGCTGACTGCAGCCTCGTAAATGCGGCACGTCCCGGCGTTGCGGGAAGGAACAGGCGAGGACGGCTATCAAAGTTGTAGAAGCCCACGAGGTCGCCTGCCTGTCCGGCGGCCCAGCATGCGACGAGTACTGCATTGATGGCGCGATCCAGTTTTGCGACGCCGGCAATTTTTTCGGCCATCAGCCGCCCGGAATCGACGCAGAGAATAATCTGCTGATTGCGCTCGGCCGTCAGTTCGCGCACCACGAGGCTTCGCATGCGGGCAGAGCGCTTCCAGTCGATGCTGCGCGTGTCCATACCGACCGCAAATTCGCGCAGTTGGTGAAACTCCGATCCTTGTCCGCTGAGCTTCATGTCTTTGCTGCCTGCTTCAAGCGGCAGGATTTGCGCGTTGATTGCTCCTGACAGCACGGGCGAAATGTCAGGTGCGACGGTGATCTTACGGTCGATGGGTGCACGAACGACGACCTCAAGCAGCCTGAGCCGCGAAGTCCATTTCAGCCAGATCGTGTCGATCTTGAACACGCCGCGGCGCGTCAGACGGATCTCTATTGATGACGTCGTGGCGGCGTTTCCGCCGTCTTGGTGCTCAAAAAGAGTGACGTCCTGGGCGACAAGTTCTGACGCGAGATCGAGCCGAGCCTTCATCTTGGGCGGCAATGCACCGCGCCGCGGTGAAAGCCCCACCGACAATTGCACGTTATGTCCGACGAAGCCTCCGCTCGGCAGATCGAAGGCGATCTCGATCCGGTTCGACCAGACCGATAGCGCAATATCGAGCAGAACCGCGATCCCCAAAATCGCCCAAAGCCCCATGATCGCGGTGTCGACGCTCGGCCACCATACCGCGGTCAGCACCGTCAGCGCTGTCATGATCAAAACGAGAGCAATGAGGGAGGACGAGGGGCGCATCTATCGCGGTGCATCCATACGGTTCAGGATGGTGCGAAGCACGTCTTCAGTCGTCCGACCGTCGATTTCCGCGGACGGAGAAAGAATGATGCGATGGCGCAAGGCCGGGACCATCAGTGCCTGAACGTCGTCCGGCAGCCCGTAATGTCGTCCTCCGAAAGCTGCCCGCACGCGCACCGCCGCCGATAGCGCATCGGCTGCGCGTGTAGAGGCGCCTTGAAGGATTTCCGGATCGGAGCGCGTGGCCCGGACGAGATCAACGATGTAGGTGACGATGCTATCATCGAGATGGATGCTGTCGATCAGCGCCCGACCCTCGGCAAGGATGGAACTGGTGACGAGCGGCCGAATGCCCACGTCGTTCAGTTTCGTCTGGATCGGTTGACCGGCATGGCGTTTCAGAATCGCGACTTCGGTTTCGCGGTTGGGAAAATCGATGACAAGCTTGAAGAGAAAGCGGTCGAGCTGCGCTTCCGGCAGGGGGTAGGTGCCGTGCTGCTCGATGGGGTTTTGGGTGGCGAGCACGAAGAAGTCCAGACCCAGTGGATAATCGGTGCCGTCGATCGTAACCATGCGCTCATTCATCGCCTGCAAGAGGGCGGATTGCGTCTTCGGAGGCGCTCGGTTGATTTCATCGGCAAGCAGGATGTTGGTGAAAACCGGTCCTTTCGTCAGATGGAATTGACTGGTCTGGAAATTGAAGAGGTTCACGCCCAGCACGTCGCTTGGCATCAGGTCCGGCGTGAATTGAATGCGCCGGTATTGTAAGTCCATGACGGCAGAGACCGAACGCGCGAGGAGGGTCTTGGCGGTGCCGGGTGGGCCTTCGAGGAGGCAGTGGCCGCGCGCAAAGATCGAGATCAGGATCATATCGATCAGGGCATCCTGGCCCTGCACGGTCTTGGCAATTTCGCCGCGGATCGCGACGACCAGATTGCGAAACTCATCTAGATTCAAGCTTGATGCTCCCTAGTCGTTTTTTAAATGTCTCGAGATGCCGACGCAGATCGGGCTGGGTCATGGACTTGCCGCGGTTCATAAGTTCCCTGGAGATTGCTTCGAAGGCTTCGGCGCTGGGCTTGTCGCGCAAGGAAAGATGGCGAAACATCCGTTCGATACCGGCATCGTTAGCAGCATGTGGTCCAAACAAGAGCCCGGCTTTGTCGGCCAGCAGGTTGTGAACAAATTGTGCGGTCATGCGTCCGTCATTGCCGGACAGGCGCAAAAGCCGAGCAGTCGCTTCGGTAGCCGCAGCTTTTGACAGATCGCTTGTAGCCTCGGTCGTCAGTGGCTTGCCGAAACGGACCGCGCCTCGCCAGAAACAGACCGCAGCCACAAGGATGATGGCGCCCCAGATGAA
Organism: Agrobacterium larrymoorei; assembly: GCF_037722385.1. GTDB lineage: Bacteria > Pseudomonadota > Alphaproteobacteria > Rhizobiales > Rhizobiaceae > Agrobacterium > Agrobacterium larrymoorei_C. Next base: position 962,573 of record NZ_JBBKAQ010000001.1, on the reverse strand, counting down.
CCACAGGTGGAAGGCGAGGAAACGACCGGAGTTGCTGGCCGGCGCGATTTGCATACCAGTTTCTGCGAGATAAACAGGGCCTTTGAAGTAGGGGCCTCGCAACTCATTGATCATGGAAACAGCGAAGGCTGCATTTTCGCCGAGTGCAAGTCCGTGGTTGTTCAAAAGGTCTGGATCGGAAAGGACGTAGAAGACAAAATCCGAAGTACACTTCAGCAGCACAGGCCCTGCCTGCAGGCTGGCCATTTGCATGCAGTTTGGCGGAACCTGGTCGCGAACGAAGACCTGTGCCCGGAAAAGCCTGATTTTTTCAACATGCTGCGGCAGAATCGACTGTTGTGCCTGTCTGAACCGTGGTTCCATAATTTTTGTATGAAGGTTGAAGAGGCCCAATCGAGGGAGGATTTCGTTTACGTCAGATGAGCCCACCAAACTGGCTTCATCCGCGACGCCATTTGTCAAGCGATCGGCACGCCATTTCGGTAACACGATCAGAGTGGGGGTGGTTTTGGGTTCGTTGCCGAAGAGAGCCGACTTCAGATCTCGATTGTTCGCGCTGTCGCCTATCATCTCCTCAGCCTGTTGCCAGGATAATGGAACGATCCGCAAAGAGATATTTGAGACTGATGACGTCGTCGGCGAGGTTTCGCGGGTAACAGGTATTGCCCAGGACTGCAGCCAGATTTCCAATCCCTTATAGCCAACAGGGGAACGATCGCTGTCTACATTCTCCTGAGTCAACCCTGTGCTCGCGTGCACCATCATAGCGAAAATGGCTGCTGCCAGCAAAACCAAACGAGATCTAAACACGTGCCGAACCTCCGGCGGATAGCAGAGGCTGTGCGTGCTTCAGCAGGTCTGAAAAGGCACTCTCCGGGGGAACCTGTCCACCGTAATGCGCAAGCTCTGCCTGCAAGAGAAGATGGCGAAGTTCATCGCGATACTCCATCTTCTTCGGTAGTCTTGCAAACACAGTTCGCTCGGTGTCCGAGCGCAAGACGCGCGTTCCAGTCCGTTTTGCCGACTGAAGCAGGCATTGCCTGAGCAGTTGTACAAGCGCCTCCCTTCGATCCGGCATCGCTGCGATGTGCGCCAAGAAATCGCGTGATTTTACATGCACGTCAGGCGCATCGTCGTTCCAATTTGGTGGTCTTTCAGTCAGGCTCACCGTCGTCATGGGTGCACGTGCCAACAAAACGCCGCCACTACCAAACAGCATCCAGAGACCGATAACAGCACCGATCACAATCAGAACGATGATCACACCGACAAAGCCGCCAAGCGCGGGCTCGCTTGAAACAGATTTTGGTTGCACATTTTGAGGCGCAGGGGCCTCGGGGGTTGAGCGCTTAGGAGCCTCAAAGGCCGAAGGTTTAGACGCTTTGGGGGCTTCTGGCTTTGCCTGTCTTGGCCCTTCGGGATAGGTCAACGTACAGCTGACGCCGTTCTGCAAGCACTGTGATTTGTAATTGCCAGCGCTTCCATACTGCTCTTGGGCAAACGCTCCTGGAGAAGCGGTTGCAACGAAGCACAGGACGGCCAGCCAAAATAATGGCTTTTTCCCCCGTTTCAGGCGAACACCTCTGCTGTGAACTGCGGGTTCAGAGGATCGGCGCCGAACCTGTTGGGTCCTTTTGTTCCTGGAGAGACAAACACCACGAGCAGCGCGATGCTTGCCAACGAACCGACATGTGGCACCGAGTTGGCGATAATGAAGCCTAGATACCACCAACCCGAGAAATTTCGGTCATGAAGGCGACGAACAGCAAGAGCTATGTGCGGTATGATCAAGGCTACGAACAGTATCCCCGTAACGACTCCTATCGCGATGAGATACCCTGGAATGCTTTGTTCATACCTACTCGCTGAAACGAAAATGCCTATAACCGCGCCAAGCGAAAAGAAGATAAGATAAAAGAATAATTGAAACCACCAAAATTCTGAGCGGCTAGCTCTGCCGGAAAAGGTCGCATATTTCTCTTTTATAACGGTCCGTATCGCTTCTTTAAAACCCATTTCGCACCTCGATCTGCCCTGTGCTGATCACTCGTACCATTTCACGATTTTCGGCGTTAGGCCCTATCGCTCAGCGCCGAACGCTCTCGTATTCTCGCTTGTCTTTCACGAGCTTCGGTTGGCAAACCTCAAAAAATGCTTCGACTGCGCTGAGCATTCTCCGATCACTTCGCCACGAATGATGTACCGCGTTCGTTATCGCCTCAATCATTAGTACAAAACAGGAAGACTTCAACAGGAACGTGTTTGTTCTGTTGTTTGTAAGAGTTGATTAGTTGATCATAATTTAGATACAGTTTGAGCGTTAGCGCGGACCAAGTGCGTAACATTTAAATAAGATGTTTATTTTTCTGGAAAAATGTATTATTATAGGAAATTTATAAAATATTTATAGAGAAATAACGGTTATTAATGACCGATTGAGAATTTGTTACTCAGTATATATTTCAGCTCTTATTGTAACAGAGGCGACCATAGCTATTGCCGCTTCATCCGTGGCCACGTTACCGTTTTTTCACGGTGGACGTTTTTGTACGGTAAAGTACAAATAACGTTGTCCCACGCATTCCTGGTTGATCGTGTGGAACTGACCTAGGTCCGGTCCATTGTAGCTTTGAGCTTGGCTTTGCCAACGCCTCTGCAATGCCGACGCTTGCAGTTCTCTCACTCCTCCAACCACAAAGGATTTGCCATGACCGAGCGTAAGCAAGGGGAACGTTCGCCGAGCACTCAGAATTCCCTGCATGAGCTTGTTCCGGGCTCGGGCCAGGCGAGCTTTGAAGAGCAGCGTGGCAAAGGCGACGAACTGCAGCAGACGATCGGTGCGGATGGTGGAGAAGGCGCAGCCTATCTGACTGACAATTTCGGCCATCGTATTTCGGACAACCAGAACAGCCTCAAGGCTGGTAGCCGAGGTCCAACGCTGCTGGAAGATTTCGTCCTTCGCGAAAAAATCTTTCATTTCGACCATGAGCGGATTCCAGAGCGGATCGTGCATGCCAGAGGGTCGGGTGCGCATGGCGTGTTCGAATGCACGAAAGCCATTCCCCACCTGACAAAGGCATCCATCTTTAAGGAAGAAGGGAAGAGCTGTTCCGTCTTCGTCCGTTTCTCCACAGTTGCGGGAGGTGCCGGCTCCGTTGATACGCCCCGCGACGTCAGAGGGTTCGCGGTGAAGCTTTACACCGAAACCGGCAACTGGGATCTGGTAGGCAACAACATCCCGGTCTTCTTTATTCAGGACGCCATCAAGTTTCCGGACCTCATTCATAGCGTCAAAATGGAAGCGGATCGCGGTTACCCTCAAGCGGCCTCTGCTCACGACACGTTTTGGGATTTCGTCAGCCTGATGCCGGAATCCATGCACATGATCATGTGGGCCATGTCGGATCGCACCATCCCACGGTCGTTCCGCCACATCGAGGGATTTGGCGTTCATACGTTCCGCCTGGTGAATGAGGAAGGGGAGAGCAAGTTCGTCAAGTTCCACTGGAAGCCCAATCTCGGCTTGGCCTCCACCACCTGGGATGAAGCGGTGAAAATTGCCGGTGCCGACCCGGACTTCCAGCGTCGCGATCTCTTCGAATCCATTGACAAGGGCGACTTCCCGTCATGGGATCTTGGGATCCAGGTGTTTGATGAGGACTGGGCGGCGAAGTAGTCTTATGACGTTCTCGACGCCACCAAACTTATTCCGGAAGAGGACATTCCGGTCGAGATCATCGGCCGGATGACGCTCAACAGGAACGTCGACAACTTCTTTGCCGAGACCGAGCAGGTCGCATTCCTGCCGAGCAACATCATTCCGGGTATCGACTTCAGCAACGATCCGCTGCTTCAGGGCCGACTGTTCTCCTACCTCGACACGCAAAAGTCCCGGCTTGGAACAACCAATTTCCATCAAATCCCGGTCAACGCACCGAAATGCCCTTTCCATAACTTCCAGCGCGATGGGATGATGCAGACACTGGTGCCGAAGGGCAGGGCCAATTACGAGCCGAACAGCCTGAACGAGGCCGGCGAAGACAGCGGACCGCGCGCGTCCGTTACAAGTGGCTTTTCCACCTTCAAGACCAATGATGAGCGAAACGATCCGGCCCAGAAACTTCGTCAGCGCGACGAACTTTTTGCCGATCATTACAGCCAGGCTCGCATGTTCTTCCGGTCGCAGACGGAGAACGAGAGAACGCACATCGTCTCCGCGCTCGTGTTCGAGCTTTCGAAGGTACAGCTCGCGCATGTCCGGCAGAACGTCGTGTCGAACCTGCGTAACATCGAGGAGGATTTGGCGCGCAGGGTCGCAGATGGTCTGGGCATCGATCTGCCTGCAAAATCCGCGGCGAGAAAGCAGCCGATCGATATGCCGGTCTCAGATGCCCTTTCGATCCAGAAGAATGCTTTGGAGACCTTGAAAGGTCGAAAGATCGGCGTGCTGATAGACGATGGATCGAACAAAATGTCGGTCGACAAGCTCGTGAACGAGATCACGCAGCAAGGTGGAACGCCGTTTATTGTCGCCAGAAAGGTCGGCGGTGTTCAACTTGATGGCGGTACGATGCCAGCGGATGGTCAACTCGCAGGATCGCCTTCGTTCCTGTTCGATGCGGTTGTATCCATCCTCGCTCCGGAAGCTGCTCAAAAGCTGACAAAAGAGGCTGCAGCTATTCAGTGGTTTATGGACGCCTACAGTCACTGCAAGACGATCGGCTACTGTCCTGCCACCACGGACCTGCTCGACAAAGCAAATGTTGAAATGGATGAGGGTGTCGTACCGGTTGACGATTTCCTGAAAGTCGGCGCCAAGCGCCACTGGAATCGTGAGCCCATGGTGCGCGATCTTCCCTGATCGATTTTATGTGAGAGGTGGCGTCTTTTCTGCTACCTCTCGCACGCATCTTGGCTTTCCGATTTTCTACGAAACTCAATTGCAGGCCGAGATAAAACTCACCGCGCCCTTTGCACTGAGGAGCGCTCAACGATTTCGGTTTTCAGGACGATCTTGCGCGCCTCCTCTGTCGCACCATTCAAGCGTGCGACGAGACGTTGCGCCGCTGTTGCACCAAGATCGTAAACTGGTTGGCGTACCACCGTGACTGGAGGCGATGTCACCGATGTCCAGTCTGCATCGTGGAAGGACACGAGTGAGACATCGTCCGGGATGCTGAGGCCCAACTGGCGATGAACCTTGAATGCTTCGAGGGCGATCATACTGTCCGATGCGATGATGGCCGTGGGCCGTTGCGGCGATTGAAGCATCTCGTTGACGATCCGGTGGGTTTGTTCCGGCGTGACAGCACCGACCCGAACCCATTTCTCCATGCCGCGAAGCCCGGCCTCCTTACAAACTCCAAGATATCCTTCTATGCGTCTGCGCACCGACCCGGTGCTGATATCCTGTAAATCGTGAAAAATATGGTCTGGTGTGTCGCAGGCGGTGAGATAGGCGATGCGGCTGTGACCGAGAGCAATCAATTGCCGCGTGATTTTCTCTGCAGCATGCCGGTCGTCGGCAATGATGCTGTCGACATCAAGCGTATCACTCCCGCGGTCAAGCAGTACGAGCGGTAGTCCCGAACGTACAGCCTCATGCAGATGCTCGACATCATCATCCTTTGCTGGTGAAACGATGAGACCATCGACGCGCTTTGACAGCAATGTGCGCACAGCCGCCTTTTCTGCGTCGATGTCTTCCCCAGAATTGCTGAGAATAACCGTAAAGCCAGCCTGTCGCGCAATGTCGGTGATGCCACGAACGGCAAGACTGAAGAACGGGTTTTCGATATCGCCGACAACCACGCCGATCGATCCGGAGCGCCCCGTTGTCATGCTGCGGGCAAGCTCGTTCGTTCGATAATCAAGAGCGCGAGCCGCTGCTGTAACGACCTCACGCACGCGGTCGCTGACAGTTCCATAGCCGCCCAGAACGCGCGCTGCCGTCGCCTTGGAGACGCCGGCTTTGCGCGCGACATCGGCGACTGTGACGGAAGAGTTTTTGGCCGGGCTTTTGTCCATAAGTGACAGCCTTACAAGAGAACTTGACGACTGGCAAACACGAAGCTAACAATTGCCAAGAAAGAAAGAGACCGGTCTCTTTTGCATTGAGACCGGTATCATTCCAATAAGAAGACTTCCAGCATGCGAAACTGCATGGGCCGGGGCGGGCAAGCTTACGCCGCCTTTCGGATGGGACCCGTGCGCCTTGACGACATCGCAAACAACAACTCCAGAGGATAAGACGCCAATGCGACTGATTGAAGCTTTTACATCTCCGCTGACAAAAATGCGTGCCACGGTAATCGCGCTTACGCTCGGTGCCATCGCCGGTGCTGCGACCCCAGCGCTGGCCGATAATCCGCTCGGTCTTATCGACGCGAACACCATTAGCGTTGGTACGATGGGCGACGCCAAGCCTTATGCTTTCACCACCGCGGACGGCAATTTCACCGGTTTCGACATCGAGCTTTTCCTCAACGTTGCCGAGCGCATGGGCTTCAAAAAGGACCAGGTGATCTTTACCGGGCAGGAATTCTCGGCATTGATGCCATCGGTGGCTAACGGCCGCTTCGATGTTGCTGCAGCCGCAATCGGCACGACGGCCAAGCGCAAGGAGACCGTGGATTTCTCCGACGGTTATCTTGCTGGCTTCCTCAGTGTCTTGACACCCGAAGATATCAAGGATGCCGCGGGTCTCAAAGGCAAGCGCCTGGGAGTCGTCCAGGGTACGCTTCAGGAAATTTATGCCGAGAAGAACTTTGCTGGCACGGATCTCGTGAAATTCCCGGATAACAATTCTGCCGTTTCAGCACTCAACAACGGCACCGTCGATGCCCATTTCCTCGATTTCGAGGCGGCAAAGGATTACTCCACCCGTTATCCGGCGCTGAAGATCGCGGTCAATATTCCAAGCTTCGATGCGCCAGCAGGCTTCGTCATTCGCAAGGGTAACGACGCCCTGCGCGAGGCGATCAACAAGGCGCTGAAAGAGGCAATGCAGGACGGAACCTGGAAGAAGCTCCACGAAAAGTGGTTTCCAGGAACGCCTATGCCGGCGGCATATCTTCCCAAGCAGTAATGCCACCTTCCGGTTCGGCCTTCACCGGTCGAACCGGCCTTTCTTTCTGAGGCGCAACGCGGTCATTTGAAATCGCGTCCTACGCTTTAGGTCCTTCTTCTGTCGCATATCGTTGCCGCGAAACCGGTAGCCACTTTTGCGCGACATGCTCTAGGGATTTCTGATGAACTGGCTTGAAAACCTGCGCCGCAGCTTCCTCGATTGGAATGCCATGGCCGAAGTGCTGCCGACCATGATTACGGTTGGTTTGAAAAATACGCTGATTCTTGCTGCAACCTCGACGGTGCTCGGCGTGATCATCGGCATGGTGCTCGCCATAATGGGCATTTCCCGCTCGGCGTGGCTTCGCATACCCGCCCGGCTTTACACTGATATCTTTCGCGGCTTGCCGGCGATCGTCACAATCCTGTTGATCGGACAAGGCTTTGCGCGCATCGGCCGCGAACTTTTCGGTCCGTCACCTTATCCGCTGGGCATCCTGGCGCTCAGTCTCATCGCAGGCGCTTACATCGGCGAGATTTTTCGCTCCGGTATTCAGAGCGTCGATCGTGGCCAGATGGAAGCGTGCCGCGCCCTTTCCATGAGCTACGGTCAAGGCATGCGCCTCATTGTCGTGCCGCAGGGCGTTCGTCGTGTGTTGCCGGCGCTCGTCAATCAGTTCATCGGCAACGTCAAGGATTCGAGCCTTGTCTACTTTCTCGGCCTTCTGGCCTCAGAGCGCGAAATCTTTCGCGTTGGGCAAGATCAGGCGGTGGTGACAGGCAATCTTTCTCCGTTGCTGCTGGCCGGTATCTTCTACCTCGTTGTCACCGTACCGCTCACCCATGTGGTCAATGCGGTCGATAATCGCCTGCGGCTTGGCAAGCAGCGTCCATCAGCGATTACCAGTGGACTGGAGGAGGTGAGCGAGCTCGACAACGCATCCCGCCCCCCCGGAGCCGCGTTCAAGGGCGGTAGTCTCGACGTGCGCAATCTTGGGATGGCCTATGGCGACCTCGATGTGCTGAAGGGCGTCGATCTTTCGGTGAAGCCGGGTAGCGTTACCTGCATCATCGGTCCCTCCGGCTCAGGAAAATCGACCCTGCTGCGGGGGATCAACCGCCTGGTCGAACCCAAGAGCGGCGATATTCTCCTTGATGGGCAAAGCATTCTCGGCATGAAGCCGGAAACCTTGCGCCGCCGCGTCGGGATGGTCTTCCAGCATTTCAATCTTTTCCCGGATCACACCGCGCTAGAAAACGTCATGTTGTCGCTGACCAAGATCAAGGGTCTGCCAGCAGCCGAAGCCGAGCGTATCGCCAAGGCGAGGCTTGCAGATGTCGGTCTTGCAAGCCGCCAGCATCATCGGCCGGGCGGTCTTTCCGGCGGGCAGCAACAGCGCGTCGCCATAGCCCGGGCGCTGGCGATGGAGCCTGAAGTCATCCTTTTCGATGAGGTGACGAGTGCCCTTGACCCCGAGCTGGTCAAAGGCGTTCTCAACCTCATGGCGGATCTCGGGACGCGTGGCATGACCATGGTTGTCGTAACGCACGAGATGGGGTTTGCCCGCCGGGTTGCCGATCAGGTTGTCTTCATGGACGAGGGGCGTGTGGTAGAGGCCGGCACGCCGGAGGCCATATTCGACAAACCTCAGAGCCCGCGCCTTCAGCGCTTCCTTGCGGAAGTGCTCTGATCAACAGGAGACGATAGAGATGACACGAACGATCAAATGGGGCGTGCTGGGCTGCGCAGGGATCGCTGCCAAGGCCGTTATTCCCGCCATCCAGTCCAGCCGTTTAGGGCGCGTTGCAGCCATTGCCTCGAGGGATGGCGAAAAGGCAAGCGCAATGGCAACGCGCTTCGGCATCGAGAAACCCTACGGCACTTACGAGGATCTGCTTTCCGATCCGGACATTGATGCAATTTACAACCCTTTGCCCAATCATCTTCATGTGCCTATGACCATCAGGGCATTGGAGCACGGCAAGCCGGTGCTTTGCGAAAAGCCGATCGCGCTGAATGCAGCCCAAGCGAAAGAGCTGGCGGACGCGCAGAAAGCGGCCAACTTGCCGGTTGCAGAAGCCTTCATGGTTCGTCACCACCCCCAATGGAAAAAGGCAAGGGCGATGATTGCGGAAGGACGCCTTGGCGATGTCAGGGCGATCCAGACCATCTTTGCCTATTATCTCGACGACCCAAAGAATGTCCGCAACCAGGCCGATATTGGCGGCGGTGGCCTGTTCGACGTCGGTTGTTACGCAGTCAATACCGCGCGCTTCCTGTTCGGTGCAGAGCCGCTCCGGGCCATAGCGCTGATCGATCGCGATCCGATCTTCGGCACGGATCGGCTGACCAGCGGATTGCTAGCGTTTCCAGAGGGGAAGCAACTTGCCTTCACCTGTTCCACGCAATTGTCGCTCGCCCAGAAGGTGACGGTCATCGGTACGCGTGGCCGTTTGGAAATCGCTATCCCCTTCAACGCACCGGCCGATCAACAGACCATGCTGATCTTCGACGACGGGCGCGACCTCTCAGGCTGCGGTCGTGAAGAGATCGTCATCGGGCCTGTCGATCAGTATCGCGAACAGGTCGATGCCTTTGCGGAAGCAGTGCTCTCTGGCACGCCGCTCGAAACAGGGCTCGACGATGCGATCGCAAATATGAAAGCGATCGACGCACTCTTCCGATCCGCGACCAGCGGTCGTTGGGAAGACGCCTGATGCGGTTCTTCCATCCATCATCACAATTGAATGAAAGCCTATCCCATGACTGACAACATCATCTCGACCGCCGTCATCATCGGCGCTGGCATTTTCGGCGTCTCGACTGCCGTCCAGCTTGCGCGCCGTGGCATCAAAGTCACGATCCTCAATGACGGACCAGTGGCAAACGGCGCCTCCGGGCGCTCGCTCTCTTGGCTGAATTCGGCGCGCATGCGCTCGGAGCCGTACCATCGATTGCGTGTGGCGGGCATAGACCGCTACCGCACGCTTGCGGCAAAGAACCCGGGAGCAGACTGGCTCCGTTTCGATGGCGGTTTGACCTGGGATGCCGATGACGAGCGAAATGAAATCGAGGCCGCATACCGCCACGAAGTGTCGATCGCCTATGACGCGCAGCGACTTTCGGCGCGAGACGTTTCCCGCGTCGTGCCCGGTCTCGACACCAGCGGCATTACCCCTCAAGGCGCGATCTTCAATCCCGGTGAAGGCTGGGTCGATCTGCCGAGTTTGATCGGTTTGCTGCTGAAGGAGTATTCAGAGCTTGGTGGCGAGCTCGTCACGGATCAAGGTGCTGCCAAGGTGGTTATCGAAGGCGGGCGCGCAATCGGGGCGCAGACCGCGACAGGCGCTCTCTATCGAGCGGACGCCGTTGTTCTGGCAACCGGTCCGGCGGTGCCGAAAATGGCTGCTGAAAGCGGCCAGACCATCGGCGACGACACGCCCATCGCCCTTCTGGTTCAGACCAAACCCTTAGCCCATCCCCTGCGCGCGGTCCTCAATACGCCGCGTGTTGCGGTTCGCCCGGCACCGGGTGGCACCTTCTCGCTCGACGCCGACTGGGCGGCCGATGAGGGCGTGACGGTTGGCGCAGACGGCAGCTATCAGATAAACGAGAGCGTTATTGCCGCGTTGCTGACGGAAGCGGCCAAAGTGATGGAGGGTAACCCTCAGCTTGAGGTCGCTTCGATTGGCGTCGGCGGAAAGCCTATTCCAGGCGATGGAGAGCCGGTAATTGGCGCGATAAAAGATATCCCCGGCTACTATCTCGTCTTCAGCCACAGTGGCGCGACCCTTGGTCTTATCGTTGGCGAGCTTCTGGCTTACGAGGTGGCAAGCGGCGCCGAACATCCGATGCTCGCGACCTTCCGGCCTGAGCGTTTCACGTCTGTCTAACGGTTGGCGACATTTGGAATAATCAGCCTGCCACGTTGTGGCGGGCTTTTTCATCTTGTCCGTCGCCCCCGCGGTTTCAATTGAAAAGGCGGCCCGCACTGAAAACTGTGCTTCTCATTTGAAATGCAGAACGACAGGCGTGCCGTCGATTGTCTCGACGCGCATGTCGAAGCCGTATATGTCGCCGAGCGTCGACGGGTTGATGATATCACTTGGGTGACCATCGGCGATCACGCTGCCGTTCTTCATGGCAATGATCCTGTCTGCATGGGCTGCCGCCTGGTTGATGTCGTGCAGAACGATGATGATGCTTTTGTTTTCTTCATCCGCCAGCGCGCGCAAATGCAGCATCAACTCGCGAGCGAAAAACATATCGAGATTGTTGAGCGGTTCATCGAGGAGAATGTAATCCGTCTCCTGCGCGAAGGTCATGGCGACCAGCGCGCGTTGTCGTTGGCCGCCCGAGAGCGTATCGATAAAGCGGTCTGCGAGGTCGCTGAGCGCGAAGCGGGCGAGGGACTTCGCAACGATGTTCCGATCTCTGTCCGTTAGCCGACCGCGGCTATGGGGAAAACGTCCAAAACTTACGAGTTCCCGGACCCGCAAACGGCTGGTGACGACCGAGTCTTGCCGCAAGATCGCGATGATTCTGGCCAATTCCCGATCATTTGTTTCACCCAACCGGTGCCCATCGATGGCGATCTGCCCTGATTGAAGGGGCTGCAGGCGCGCAATAAGAGAGAGGAGTGTGGATTTACCCGCACCATTCGGACCGATCAGCGCCGTTACTCCGTGCTTGCGGATCGTCAGCGAGACACTCTTGAGAATGGCGGTGCCTGAGTGGCTCACCGATACGTTTTCGATAGCGATCATTTTCGACTTCCTGCGATGAGAAGCAGAAGAAACACGATGCCTCCGACAAATTCGATCACGACGCTTAACGTCGAGTTGTTGCCAAGGCTGTGCTGGAGCAAGGTCTGGCCACCAACAAGAACGATGATCGCGATGAGGGCGGCAGCCGGGAGCAATACAGCGTGCCGCCTTGTATCGACGAAACGTTCGGCAAGCGCCACGACCAGCAGCCCGAAGAAAGCTACAGGTCCGACAAGAGCCGTGGATACCGCGACCAGTGCCGCAACCAGGACCAGTAGAGCGGCCGTCGTTTTCGTCCACGAGATTCCAAGCCCGGTAGCACTGTCCGGCCCGAGCGCGACGATGTCGAGCACATGCCTCGACCGCCAAGCGATGACGAGAGCGACGACCGTTAAAATCGTTGCAACAGTCAGGAGATCGGTGCGCACGCCGTTGAAATTCGCAAAGCCAGCCGTCTGAGCAACTGCGAACTCATTCGGATCTATCAACCGTGCTAGCAGCGACTGGAGGCTTCGAAACAGAATGCCGATGACGATCCCGACAAGCAGCATCAAACTCATATCGATCCGTCGCAACAGCATCGGCAGGAGGATCGCGCTGGCGAACGCCATCAACAGAATGACCTCTCCCCCGAACTTCAGGTGAGGGGACAGCGACGCGTAACCGACACCGCCGAATATGAAGACGAGCAGCATCTGACCAAACCCGTACAGGGCATCGAGCCCCATGATCGACGGGGTCAGGATTCGATTGTTGGTGACGGTCTGGAAGATCACGGTAGATACGGCGATCGCGACGCTCACCTCGATTAGAGCTATGAGCTTTGTAGCGCGGAGCCCGATGACAAAGCCGATGTTTCCTTTGAGGCCAATGGTCAGATAGGCAATTATCGTGCCTGTGGCGAGTAACGCCAGGAGCAGCAGCTTTCGATCAGGCATGTTGCGGCCGACAAATGAGGAGATAGAGGAAGATCAGCGCGCCGACACATCCCAAAACGGTCCCGACCGGGATCTCGTAGGGAAAATTGATGGTTCGTCCGAGGATATCGCAACCTAGAACCAGGATAGACCCCAGCATCGCGACGATTGGCATTGTGCCGCGGAGGTTGTCGCCAACCAGACGCGACACGATGTTCGGCACGACCAAGCCAACGAAAGGAATGCCTCCGACGATGACGGTGGAGAGCGCTGAAATCACGGCAACAATCAGGAGCCCGAGCTGGAGCATCCTGGCGTAATCGATCCCCAATCCCACACTTGTGTCGCGTCCCAGCGCCATGATCGTCAAGCGGTCTGCAACAAGCCAAGCGATGATGAGCATAGCCCCACTGATCCATAAGAGCTCGTAGCGGCCACGCAGCACGCCGGAGAACTCGCCATTGGTCCAGATCGCGAGATACTGAAGAAGGTCAGCCTGCCACGCGACGAATGTGACCGCCGCGCCAATCACGCCACCATAAACGATGCCAAATAACGGCACGAGAAAGGGTTGCGTTGGTGGTAGGCGATGGGCGGTCATGAGAAAGACCGCAGTCCCGGCAAGCGCCGTAGCGGTCGCGATGACGCTCTTCAACAGCAGGCTCGCCGATGGCCATAGCAGCGTCACGGCAAGCACGCCAAGCTCGGCACTTTGTGACGTGCCTGTCGTTGATGGTTCGACGTAATTGTTACGGGCGAGTGTCTGCATGACCAGACCGGCCAGAGCGAGGCTCGCGCCGACCAGGATAGCGGCGAGTGTTCTCGGCAACCGGCTGACCATGAGAAGTTCCATAGTCCCGCTGTCTGAGACGCCGATCAACAGGCTGGCCACCGCTAGTGCGAGGAGAACACCCGCGCAGAGCAGCGTTGGCCGCAAGAAAGCCCCATGATTCATCTCAATCACTTTGAGGCGTTAAACGCGTCGGTGATCACCTGAAGAACCTTGCTCGTCGACTGGACGCCTCCCGCTGCAATGTAGAACTCGGGAGCGGGGAGATAGATCACCTGTCCTTTTTTCCAGGCTGTTGTCTGCGCAACTAGCTCATTGTCGAGGGTCGCCTTTGCTCCCTGTTCGCCCGACCCGATCGCGGACGCACGGTCCAGCACCAGAAGCCAATCCGGGTTGGCCTTGTTGATAAACTCAAACGAGACGGCCTCTCCGTGATTTGCCGCCTTGATGTCCGGCACAGCCGCTTCAAGATTCAATGTCGCGTGCACCCAACCGAACCGTGAACCCGGTCCATAGGCCGTCACCTTCGGGCCATTGGTCATGACGATCAGGGCTTTTCCTTTGCCTTTGACAGCCTGTTGGGCAGCAAGGACACGCGCATCCAGATCTGCCGAAACCTTCTGCGCCTCGTCCTGCTTGCCAAACAAGGCACCATAGGTCGCCAGACGCTCCTTGGCTTGAGCGACGAGATCGTCTCCCAGCATGGTCATGTCGATCGTGGTGGCGATCGCTGCTGTCTGATCGACCTTGGTAGACGATCGTCCGCCCAGAATGATGAGGTCTGGACCGAGAGAGCTCAAGGCCTCGAGATCCGGTTCGAAAATGTTTCCGACGATCTCGGCGCCCTGCTTCAAAGGCTCAAGCGTTTCGAGGTAAAGTTTCTCCGGAACACCGACTGGTTTCACGCCGATACTCGCAAGCGTATCCAGCGCGGCCATGTCGAACACCGCCACGCGCTCAGGCTTCTTAGCAATAGACACCATGCCTCTTGCGGTTTGGACTTCCGTAGCCTGCGCGTATGAGACGGAGGAAGCGATGGTCAGAAGGGCCGAGAACAAGAGCGATTTCATGTGGTTACCTTGAAGACGAGTTGCATGGAGTCGTGATCGAAAGGCGAAGACGCTCGATCAAAAATCGAATGACGCTGAGACCATGAAGGTACGAGCAGCACCCGCTGCAAGCCATCCGCGAGCGGATGAAGCCCAATAGTTCTCGTTGAAGACGTTTTCGACGTTGGCCCGCAGTTCGACAGCTTTGCCGTTTTCACGCTCGAACTTGTATCGCGCGCCGACATCTACACGTGTCCAGCTGTCGACCTTCTGGGTATTCGCTGGATCGTAATAAGTGCTACCGCTGTAGATCACTCGGCCGGTTGCCGTCAGCCCTTCGGCCCATGGTAAATCGTATTCGCCGTAAAGACTGATCGACGTCTTAGGAACTCCCGGCGCGGTGTTCCCGTTCACGACCACTCCTGATGGCGTTCTGGAATTCCGAAGTGTTGGCTCCATAAATGTTACGCCGCCGAGTAGACGTAGACCATCAACCGGCTCGCCGTAGGCAGAGAGTTCCAGCCCGCGGTTTACTTGGACACCATCAACTGAGAAATAGCTCAGCGTGGGCGGCTCCCCGGGAATGGCTGGAAACGCGGGATTTGGTAGCCTGTATGTATAGGAATTTGCTTGCCTGATTTCGAAAAGAGCTGCGGTTAGCATAATTGAGCCGGTATCGTATTTTGCGCCGATCTCCTTTTGCTTGCTAACGAAAGGAGGGAAAACTTGATTCGCATTCCCGTTGGCGCTTGCTGGGGCAACACCCCCCTCCGTCAGGGCCTCAACGTAATTAGCGTAGAGAGAAAGATCGTCTGTAAGCTTAAAGCTGGCAGCGACGGCAGGACTAAATCTCGCCTCCTGATAAAGGTAATTGCGGAACCCTGCCGGTCCCGCGGCAGGACGCGTGTTGAATCCTTCCGACCGCATATCTTGATAACGACCTCCGATCGTTACCTCCAACCTCTCGTCGAAGAACGACATCGTGTCTGATACCGATATGCTGGTAGAAAGTAGCTCGGCGAACCTTCCTAGATTGCTGGAGCGTGGTAGCCCTGCAGTAATCACGGAACCGCCTGATATGTAGGTCGGGTCATAGATGTTGGTTGTATAGGTCGGAAAACCGAGGGCCGCTGGATTAAAGTAGCCACGGTTGTTCTGGCTCAGTGACATGGAGAAGGACGCGTTGAGCTTGTGCTCAATCTCTCCTGTTTCGAAATCCGAGCGGATGCCAGTCTCGCCGGAGTATCCGATGATCTCCTGAGGATTGTAGCCGAAAGCAACGCTGGCATCCCCATTAGAATTCAAGATTGTATAGGACGAGGTCAGAAAGTCTTCGCGATATCGGCTCGCGCCGGCTGCCGCATAGATCGTCGTGTTGTCCAAAACATCATACTCAAGCCGCCCCGAGACCATGTTGTAGGAACTGTCGAGATATTCGAACGGATTGGCGGTGTTGACCCTTCCGTTCGGCGCGCGAGGGATGGCCGTCAATCCAGCTGAAGCGCTGTTGAACAGAGACGTCGGCGAATCCAGTTTTTGTGTCGAGTAGCTGAAATCAAGCGACGCGCGGAAGTCTTCGCCGCGATAGTCGATGCCGAGAGCGGCCACGCCGATCCGCGTATCATTGTGATCGAGGCTTGTCTCACCGCCTCGGAAGGATCCATTGGCGCGAATGCCCCACTCATCGCCTTCACCGAAACGACGACTGACATCAGCATGGGTCCAAAGTTGGGAATCGCTGCGATAACCCGTCGTCAACCGGGTCAAAGGCTCATCTGCCGCGCGCTTTGGAATGAGATTGATGGTGCCGCCGACGCGCCCGATGCCGCCGTTGATGAAGTTGCTCGGTCCTTTCAGAACCTGAACCTGTTCGATCCCCTCGAGGAAATGGCGGCGCGGGTTAGCGATATAGGGAAGCCCGTCATAGAAAATGTCCAGATTGACGACGGGAAAACCACGGATCAGGAACGAGTCACGCTCACTAAAGGGAGGCGCATCGGCCCGAACGGATGGATCATTGAGCGTGATGTCTGCAACGGTTTGCGCCTGTTGATCGCGGATCAATTTTGCCGTGTAGGCGGTGATGCTGAACGGCGTGTCCTTAATCGGGCGATTGCCGAGGGTGCCGAGCCGCGCTTCCGTCGAAACCTGACCACCGGTAAAGTCGGCGGCGGGCTGACCGATGGTTGCCGTTTTTGGCTTGGCGTCGCGGGCGCCACGGATGACGATCGGTTGCAGTACTGTTGCCGATGTCGCCGCGCCCTGACCGGGCATCGTACCTTGGCTTTGGGCCAATGCGGGCTGCAAAGTGATGATTGATACGCTCGCAAGCATTGCGAAGCCAAAGCTGTTCACGCCTAATCTAGATTGACCCACCGACATAGTTACCCCGTCCCCTCATTTACAAATAAAGTGATAATTGCTTCCGCACGCGCCAGATTTCAGTCGATCGGCCGCCATTCAAACGCGAGCGTTTCCTTGAACGCGAAGCGTTCGATGTGACGCTGAACAACATCCTGAAGCACTGTCAGGTCTTCGCTTTTGTGCGCAGCGACCTCGATGATCAGCGAGGTCTCGTTGGCGTTGAGGCGTGCGTCACCGAGCGGCAAGGCGATCTTGGACGAAAGTGGTGTGAACTCCGTCTCGAACTTGTGCGCCCAATGCTTCGACAATTGCTGCAGATAACGGCTTGCATGCTGGGTGGTGACTTCAACTCTACTGCTAGACACAGATACTACTCCTTCAGAGCGCCGCTTTACTCTGCCCCCAGGAGCAAGAGCGATCGCACGTCCGCAATCTCAAAGATGAGTAAAAGAGTCAACTCTTAAGGCATACTGCAGGTCGAATATCCCCACAGGATGACGGTCTCGTCGCCAAAATAAAATCGGTGGTAGTACGGGAGGGGCTGATAAACGCTTTAGCGTGTCGGAGCGCAGGACCACGAAACATGGTTCGCTATAATCGCGTTCGACCGCGAGCTCGTCTGTCCTGAAACGTCAGAGGGCTTGCTCAGCACGGACGTGAGCAAGCCCTCGAAGCATTTCTGCGTCTCGCTTTTAGATCTGTTGAATGCTGGCGAAGAGTTCAGCGTTCTGCGAGTCTGTGCGGTAGAATATGGGAGGTTGGCCGATAGGGGCGTCGACGGTCACTTCCTGACCGCCCTCATGCGTCGAGCCGGTCCAGACATGCACCCAGTCGGCGTTTCGCGGCAGGTAGACGGTGCGCTCGGTCTGTTCGGCCTGCCACACTGGTGCGACGAGAAGGTCTGCGCCGTAGAGATAGGCATCCTGAATATCGTATGTTCTGCGGTCGTCTTCGTGGTGCAGGAAGAGCGGGCGCTGGACGGGGAGGCCGGTCTCCGCCGCCTCTCTAGAGAGGGCCTTCAGGTAGGGTGCCAAGTGGACGTAGATCGCTGTCATACGGGCGAAGTGCGAGAGCACCGTTTCGTCCTGGTCGATCTGCACATTGTCGCGTGGGCGGTTGCCCTCGTGCGTTCGCATGACGGGAGTGAAGGCGGCCATTTCGGCCCAGCGCATGAGGACTTCGGGTGTGCGGACATTGCCGAAGAGGCTGGTATAGCCGCCGATATCAGAGTGATGATAGGCATTGCCGAGCAGGCCGGAGGAGAGTGCGCCGGACATGACCGTGACGAGGCCGTCATGCCTGGTGAAATCGACCGATTGATCTCCGCCCCACAAAAGAGGGCAATGCGCCTGGACCCCGGTGAAACCTGCGCGCATGAAAAACAGGGCTTCGCCGGTCTTGCCACGGCTTGCTACCGCCTTGGCATTCACATCGGCCCAGATCGTCGGCCAGGCATTGTGCATCAGCTTGGCATCCACGCCATTGGAGAGATGGATGTCGATTGGGAGATATTCGCCGAAATCTGCCATCCAGCCGGAGAGGCCATAATCGAGCATGTTCTGGCCGATAATGGTTTCCGCAAACCAGTCCATCGCCTGCGGGTTGGTAAAATCCACCACGCCGCAATCGAATTCGCCGAAATCGACCAGCGCCGTTTCTCCGGCGTCGTTCTTGGCAAAGTAACCTCTGGCCTCAGCCTCCGGAAAGAAGGAGCCATCGACGCACAGATAAGGGTTTACATAGCCGAGGAAACGGATGTCGTTATCGGCAAGCTCGGCGATCTTCTGTCGAAGTGCCGGATAACGGTCTTCGTTCGCTTTCCAGTCCCAAAAGAGCCGCGCGCCGAAACTGGTGTGGCGCAGGCCCACCCAGTCCTCGCACCAAAGGCCGGAGACTTTCACACCCGCCGCACGGATTGTCTCGAGCCGCGCAAAAGACTGTTCGCCATCCTTGAGGCCGATGATCGCGCCGTTATAGACCCATTCAGGGAGTTCCGGTTGACGACCGAAGCGCAAAGACAGTTGCCCGACCAATGCTTTGAAGCTGTCTGCTGCGAAAAACTCCAGGCGCTCGGGTATGGCCCAGGCCTCGATCTCGTGAAAGCCATCACGGCGAAAATCGAAGACGGAATAGGCGGTCGTTTCCACATGCAGTGCATAACGACGCGAAGAGACATAGGTCGGCTGCGGGTAGTTGGTATGGTAGTAGTCACCGCCCGCCTTGCTGGTCACGTCTGCCTTGAAGGTCAGTTCCGTGGTCTTGTCGCGACCAACGCCGGGTTCCGATGTCCAGAGCGGGAACTTGCGGCCGCGCATGTTGAAGTAGGACATCTGCTCGCCGCCACCCCAAACGCATTCGTCTTTTTCAGCAGCGACACGCAGCCAGAAGCGATTGATCGATGGGTCGAGCGCCTCGATCCTGACGCTGTTGTCCGCCACGGTCAGACGGAGCCTTGATGGCTGGCCTTCCCCCGACGATAGCGTCACGCTATCGCTCTCGACTTCCGCGTGGCTCAACGCGACGCGCTCAACGACATAGTCTTCGATATCGAAATTGCCGCGATACATGTCCATTCGTTCTTCGCCCCTCCCGACGAAGATGCAAGGGGCTTCATCTGAGTGGCGCAGAACAGTGGCTCCGTTGATGGCCAGTTCGAAGCCATTGGCTGTCTTTTGGAAATGCATGGCAAATTCTTTCGATAATGAACCGCTGTGGCGCTCTGGGACGCAAGACCACACGCGCCCCGGATTCGCGTTGCGACGACTAGCCCTTGATACCGCCCGCGGTAAGGCCGGAGACGACGCGTTCCTGGAAAATAACGATCAGGATCGCGACCGGTACGATGCCAACGACGAGTGCTGCGGAAATGACCGGCCAGGGGAAGGCGAACTCGCCTTGATAGAGCTGGATACCCACAGGCAGCGTGCGCAGTGACGGATTGGAGTTGAAGGATAGCGCCAACAGGAACTCATCCCAGGCGTTGACGAAGGCGAGAATGCCTGCGGTAAAGACGCCGGGCGCGCAAAGTGGAACGACGATCTTGAACAGCGCACCAATGCGGGTGCAGCCATCGATCATGGCGGCGTTTTCCAAATCGCGGGGAATGCCCTCGAAAAACGAGACCAGCATCAGGGTGCAGACCGGAAGCGAAAGGACCGTGTAGGGTAGCACCAGTGCAATCCAGGTGTTCAACAGGTTCAGGGTGCGCATGATTTCGAAGAGCGGCACCAGCAGTGTCACCAGCGGGAAGGTGGAGACGGCGATGATTGCCGAGAGGATCAGGCCGCGATAACGCAGGTTCAGCCGCGCCAGTGCGTAGGCTGCCAGCACCGAGACGAAGAGCGTCAGGCAGGTGGAGAGGAGTGCCACCATGAAGCTGTTGAACAGGAAGATATGCAGCGGCTGGTCGGAGAATGCCTGCATGTAATTGGCAAGCGTCGGCGCGTGTGGAAACCATGTGATCGGTTTTGCGGTCAGCTCAGCTTCGTTCTTCAGCGAGGTGAAGAGAATCCACAGCGCCGGGAACATGCCGTTGATCAAAAGCGCGGCTGCGGCAAACAGCCTTAAGGGGCGACCGGCCAGCAGGGACGAAAGACCGGGAGATGTCACAGTGCTCATGGCTCAGTCCTTCGTCTTGATGGCGCGCAGATAGATGACCGTCACCACCATGGACAGCGCAAACATAACGACAGCCAGCGCCGATCCATAACCGAGATCGAGGAAAGATACCGTGTTCTGGTGGATATACATGGCAAGAGTGGCCGTGGACGTGCCTGGACCACCGCCCGTCATCATGTATGGGATGTCAAAGGTTTGGAGCGCGGTGATGGTTCTGAAGATCAGCGCAACGACGATAGCCGGCTTTAGAAGAGGCAAGGTGATTTCGAAAAATTGGCGAAGGCGGCCCGCACCATCCACATCGGCTGCCTCGTAAAGCGAGCGCGGAATGGTCTGCAGGCCTGCAAGGATGATGAGCGCCATGAAGGACGAAGTCTTCCATATGATCGTCAGGCAGATGGCGGCAAACGCCCAGTTGGGTGAATTGAACCAGATGATGCCTTCGAAACCGAGGCGATTGAGCACATCATTGACCACGCCGTACTCGGAATGGAAGAACCACGCAAAGATGAGGCCTGCGAAGGACAGCGGTAGCGCCCAGGGGATGAGAAGCGAAAGTCGCACCGGCCATTGCGTGCGGAAGGGCAGATTGGCCAGCAGCGCCAAGGCAAGGCCCATCAGCAACGCGCCGGGTACGGTGATCAGGGTTATCAGCACCGTGTTCCACGTCGTTTCCCAGAAGACCGGATCTTCCAGCATCAGGCGGTAGTTGTCGAGGCCGACGAACTCAGCTGGCAAGCCGGATGTCAGGGACAGGCTGAACAGGCTGGTGTAGCCGAGTTTCACTACGGGATAGACGATGATGAGCGCAAGCAGGATGCCTGCCGGCGCTAGCAAAAGAACGGCAAGTGCGCGATCGCCAAGATCGAGCCAGTTCGTCCAGCGAGGGGCGGGTCTTTCCGCGCCATGCGTGACGTGCAGAGACGAGGTCATCACCGTCGCTTCTCCCAAACGGATGTGAAATTGAAGAGGAAGGGAGTGCCGGCAACTGCGCGGCACTCCCGAGACCTTAACGGATGATACGCTTCAGGCGCGCTTCGATTTGCGCAGCGCCATCTTCCGGCGTTGTGACGCCAGCAAGCACGGCATTGACCGTCGTACGGATGACCTCGCTGACCTCATTGTAGCGCGGGGTCACCGGGCGCGGCTTTGCCGTTTCGACCACCTGCAGTGCATCGGCAAACCAGGGAGCCGCCTTCAGCACGGCTTCGTCCTTATAGGCAGCAGGGTATGTCGGCAGCAGCGACCCATTGACCGCCATGAAGGTGGAGGTGTTCTGGCTGGAGAGGTATTCAACCAGCTTTTGCGCCTCATCCTTGTGGTTGGAATAGGCGGAAACGCCCCATTCCCAGCCGCCAAGGCAGGTGGCCTGTTCGCCACCGGCGACAGCTGGAAGGCGAGCAACGCCGACCTTGCCGACCACGGCAGAATCCTTGCCCTGAGACTGTGCCCAGGCGTAGGACCAGTTGACGGCGAAGACGACGTTACCGGCCTGGAATTCCTTGCGGGTGTCGTCCGTCGCGACTTCGGCGATGTTCTTTTTCGCCACACCCTGATCGACGAAACTCTTCCAGAGCTTGAGTGAGTTGACCGCTGCCGTCTTGTCGAAGGTCAGCTTGCCGTTCTCCACAAGGTTTTTGCCCTGACTCCAATAGGGCAGAAGGAAGGTGCAGACAGCGCCCTCGATCGCCTTGCCTTGGAAGGAAAGGCCTTGGAGATCGGGGTTGTTCTCGCCTTCCTTGATTTTCTTGGCCGCTGCTGTCAGTTCATCCCAAGTCTTGGGCGGGGCAATGCCGTATTTGTCCAGCAGGTCCTTGCGATAATAGAGGAACATGGAGTCGGCGAAAGCTGGCAGCGCGACGACCTTGCCGTTCACGGTATTGGCCTCGGCATAGGCCGGCAGATAGGACGACATGTCCTTGCCCTCGAAGGGCACGGTCCAGCCCGCGGCGGCAAATTGTGCCGGACGAATGACATCGAGGATCAGCACGTCAAGCGACGGGTCCTTGGCCGACATGATGGTGTTGAGGTACTGCGCCTGCGCTTCGGATGTGTTGCCACCCGTTTCGATTGCGACCTTCGTCCCTGGGTTGGCCGCCTCGAACTTGTCGAGCACCAGGCGCCAGACCTGCGGTTGATGCTGGCTTGAGATGTAGACCTTGAGATCTGCGGCAGATGCCAGCGATGTCGTGAGACCAAGCGCGAGAAGTGCGCCCGTGATAATCTTGATGTTCATTTTATCCTCCCGTTAAACCTTGACTGCGCGAACGCTTTTTACCGTTCTGCTTTAATTGATGACCCGCTGACTTTGTGCATCGAACAGGTGGATGCGCGATGGATCGACACCAATGCGGATTGTCTCGCCGACTGCCGGTCGCGCATCCGGCGCCATACGCGCCGTCAGCATGTCGTCTCCGATCTTGAAGTGGACGAGCGTGTCAGAACCCAGCGGCTCGACGACCTGAACTTCTGCCGACATGGCGGCGGCGCTATCTACGACGCCGCCAAAGTGCTCTGGACGGATTCCAACCAAAATTTCCTGTCCGTCTAGGCCGCTTGCCTTCCCGAGATTGAGACAGCTGCCAGTAAGGCTGTCGCCATTACCGAAGAGCACCTTGCCGCCCGATATGCGGGCGCGGGCAAAATTCATTGCTGGCGAACCGACAAATCCGCCGACAAACGCGCTTTGCGGTTTGTTGTACACTTCGTCGGGCGTGCCGACCTGCTCGATCTCGCCACCTTTAAGAATGACGATCCGGTCGGCGAGCGTCATCGCTTCCACCTGGTCGTGAGTAACGTAGATGATCGTCGTGCCGATCTGCTGATGCAGGCGCTTGATCTCGGTGCGAACCTGGCCACGCAGTTTGGCATCGAGATTTGATAGCGGCTCATCGAAAAGAAAAACCTGCGGTCGGCGAACGATCGCCCGTCCCATGGCCACGCGCTGGCGCTGGCCGCCGGAAAGCTGGCCGGGACGCCGGTCGAGCAGATGGGCAATGCCAAGCATTTCCGCGACCTCGTTGATGCGCCGATTGGCGTCGTCCGAGGCGACGCCGCGAACCTTCAGGCTGAAGCCCATATTCTCGCGCACGGTCTTATGCGGGTAAAGCGCGTAGTCCTGAAACACCATCGCGATGTCGCGCCCGCGCGGTGGCAGGTTGTTGACCACAGTGTTGCCAATGCGGATTTCACCGCCGCTGATGGTCTCAAGTCCCGCCACCATACGAAGCGTCGTGGACTTGCCGCAGCCGGAAGGGCCAACGAACACCACGAACTCGCCGTCTTCAATTTCGAGATCGATGCCTTTGACGATGCGAAGCGAGCCATAGCTCTTTTCAAGTTTGCGCAGGCTTACCGAAGCCATTCATTCCTCCCAAGCTCGTCATTGACGACGAGTTCCTTGACAAAAATCATAACCTCGAAAAAAAAGAAATCAATGGTGTATCAATTTTATTCAACGGCGGATGTTTCGTTCACGGTTTCATTGATTTTGCGAGATAATTTTCTCCGATCTAAGGCCGCGTAGGCATATCGGTCTTTACTAAAGCAGTTACCGCAATCTGCTCACGTACCGAGCCACGGTGTGGTCATACCATGTGTGAGAGACTTCTGCCTTGTCCCCATCGTGAGAGTGGCTGACACGCAATACATGCGGCAGAAGCTCGCCGCTCGAGGGGCGAAATGATGACGGCGTCCAATCAGGAACGCAGCCCAGGTCGATGTAGTCCTCCGCCTTGGCAATCCAAAGATTCAGTCGCGTGCGGTAATAAAGGTAGAGCGATTCGGATAGATCCTCCGCCAGGATCGAATCGATATAGGATCCATCGAGCCAGATCTCCTCGATGGCGGCGACCTTACCTCCAATCCGTCTCAGGCGGCGAATGCGATGACCTTCCGGCGAGGTGCCAAAGGAGGGAAGGCTCGGGTCTTTCGTCTCGCGGCTGACGCTCAAAATTTCAGCAGTGGGCAGACCGCCGCCCTCGATCAGTTCCAGCCGGAATAGGGCATAAACGCTTTGCGGATCATTGATGGCGCGGATGTAATTGCCTGACCCTTGAATGCGCTCAAGCAAACCACGGCTTTCCAGTTCGGCCAGCGTTTTGCGCAAAGTGCCGACAGCAATACCAAGATCTTTGGCCATGTCCCTCTCGGGAGGTAGCTTCTCGCCATCGATCAATCTCCCCGCCGCAATATCGCGCACCAATGTCTCGGCGATCTGGAGATACATGGGCAAACTTCCCTTGGAACCCTTCATTTTCAACGCCTTTCCTCCCGCGGCATAAAAAATTGATACATCATTGATTTACATCAAGGCCGATGATATTCAAATAGGCATTGGACATTTTGGGAGGATTTTTATGACCGTTGTGCCCGTAACCTCAGCTGACCTCGATGCTGCCGAGGTATCCTGGTTCTCGGCTCTATGCTCCGATGACTATGAGTTTCTCGGCGTGCCGGATAGCAGCCTGCGCTCCAGCTGGGATCATTGTTCCTCCATCGTCAAGAAAGCTGAAGAGCTGAAGTTTCGCAATATCCTTTGCCCGTCTTCCTATCAGGTCGGTCAGGATACGCTGAGCTTCGTCGCTGGATGTGCGCCGATCACTCAGGATATCAACTTCCTCGCTGCAATCCGCTGTGGTGAAATGCAGCCCATCATGCTGGCGCGTACCGTCGCGACGCTTGATCACATGCTGAAAGGTCGCTTGACGTTGAACGTCATCAGTTCGGATTTTCCGGGCGAAGTTGCTGACAGTGCCTATCGCTACAAGCGCAGCCACGAGGTGGTTGAAATCTTGCGTCAGGCGTGGACGCGCGATGAGATCAATCACGAGGGCGAAATCTACCAGTTCAAGAATGTCACGACCGAACCGGCCCGGCCTTATCAGCAAAATGGCGGACCACTGCTTTATTTTGGCGGGTACTCGCCGGATGCGCTCGAACTCTGCGGCGCGCAATGCGACGTTTATCTGATGTGGCCAGAGGTCAAGGAGCAATTGGCCGAGCGCATGCGCGCGGTGCATGCGCGCGCTGAAGCCCACGGCCGCACCCTCGATTACGGCCTACGCGTTCACATGATTGTTCGCGACACGGAAGCCGAAGCGCATGAATATGCCGAACATCTCGTTTCGAAACTCGATGACGAATATGGTCGTCAAATCCGTGCCCGCGCACATGACAGCATCTCGCTTGGTGTCGCGCACCAGGCAAAGGCGCGCGAACAGGCTGACCAGTTCGGCTACACCGAGCCCAATCTCTGGACAGGTGTTGGGCGTGCGCGTTCCGGATGTGGTGCGGCGCTCGTCGGTTCCACAGATCAGGTTCTGACGAAGCTCGAAGAATACCAGAAGATGGGCATCCGTGCCTTCATCTTCTCCGGTTATCCGCACCTTGACGAGGCCGAGCATTTTGGTCGTAAGGTTCTGCCGCAGATGAAGACCTGCTCGCTGCCGCATGCGCGCGGCCGGGTTCCTGCAGAAACTCCTGCAACACCTCTTGGCAATGGAGAGCGCCACTAATGCAACGCATCGATATTACATCCGGGCTTTCCTTCAGCCGCATCGTTTACGGCATGTGGCGGATCGGCGATGATGCCGACACCTCGCCGCGCCATGTGCAGGCGAAGATCGAGGCATGCCTGGAGCAGGGCATCACCACTATGGACCAGGCCGATATTTATGGCGGTTACACCGCCGAGGCGATCCTTGGTGGCGGCCTTCGCGAGGCGCCTTCGCTGCGCGACAAGATCGAAATCGTTACGAAATGCGGCATTGTGGCTCCGGCTGGCCGCCATTCGGCTGCCCGTGTCAAGCATTATGATACGAGCGCAAAGCACATCAATGAGTCCGTCGAAGCCGCGCTGCGCGACATGAACACGGATCGGATCGACCTACTTCTGATCCACCGTCCCGACCCGATGCTGGATCCGGAAGAGACCGGCGAGACGCTGGATGCGCTGGTGGCGTCCGGCAAGGTTAGAAGTGTGGGCGTCTCCAACTTCCGACCTTGGGATTTTTCGCTGCTGCAATCCAACATGACGGAAGAACTGGTAACCAACCAGATCGAGATCAGCCTTGCAGAAACCTCCGCCTTTACCAATGGCGATCTCGCCTACCTTCAGGAGCGGACTCTGCCGGTGATGGCTTGGTCGCCGCTCGGTGGCGGATCGCTGATGGGCAAGGATGGCCCACTCTCCGACGCGTTGGAGCGGATCGCACAGGCGAACGGCGTGGACGCGGCAGCTGTTGCAGTCGCGTGGCTTTTGGCTCACCCGGCAAAAATCCTGCCGGTCATGGGAACCAACAATCTGGCGCGTATCGCCACCATCTCGCAGGCCAACAAGGTCGAGATGGATCGGCAGACATGGTTTGAACTCTACACTCTGGCAAATGGTCGTGAGGTGCCCTGATGACATCGATGAGCAGCTTCAATGTGCAGAATGAACATCGCTTCGTTCCCGACGCGACGACATCGCGAAGCTTTCGCAACGCGCTTGGAAATTTTCCTACAGGCGTGACCGTCGTCACCGCCAATACGCCAGGCGGCCCGACAGGTATGACGGTCAACAGCTTCTCCTCCGTCTCGCTTGATCCGCCACTGGTGCTCTGGTCTCCAGCCAAGACCTCCACCCGCCACGACCTTTTCGTCGGCGCGACGAATTTCGCCATCCATGTTCTGGATGCGGAGCAGGATGCGCTTTGCTCGCGCTTCACCCGCGGCGGGCGTGGTTTCGAAGAACTGGATTGGGAACGCAATTCAGAAGGCGTCCCGATCATTCCAGGGACCCTCAGCCGCTTCGAATGCGCCCAGGCTTCGGTTCATGACGCGGGCGACCATTCGATCATCATTGGCCGCGTGCTTCGCGCTGCCCATCGGGAAGGCGACCCTCTGTGCTTTGCCCGCGGCGCCTTCGGACGTTTCACCGTTAACGCGTGACCGAAACGCATGTCGCGCAAAAGTGTGCAGCGGTCTTGATGACGACGTCCGATGATAAGGACCTAATACTTGCGCGCGAATTCGAGAGATCGCGACACGCTTTATTAGCACTTACCCCTAAAACAGCGCTAGCACACCAGAAATTACCGTCGCGCCGCCGATCGGCGCGACGAGCGCTAGAACTGCGTTGAAAACTAGCACCCAGAACAAAACCTTCTGCTCGCGCGTGGAAAGCTGCCGGTACTGCGGCTTGCGTGGGGGTGGGTCTGGTTGCTGTCGATAGTAGCCTTGCAAATCGCGATACATAGCGTTTTCCTCGTGTGGGCTCTGCCTACTATAACACCGATAGTTCTTTGTGGATCACAAGTTCTACGAACAAAGCGAAGTCCTCGGCTATCAGTCGTCTTTATTACCGCGTTATCAATTTGGCGCAGGAGGCACCTTGCGTCGTCGGATGATAGCGGCGCTCGTCACGCCGCTCATGACGTTTGTCCTTGCCTCACAGCTAGTCTTGCGGGATGGGAAGACGATGGTTTTTCGGTGCTGGTCCGAGCTTCGATCTGGGTAAGCGGAGAGGTCTTGCCCATTCACGTCGTGCTTCTTCCGAGAGAACGAGACCATGGCCGGGGCGATTGGGCGCGTAGGCGTAACCGTCGCGGATTTCGATCGGCGTTTCGACCAGATGATCGAAGTTTTGGAAGGAGTATTCCAGCCATTCAACCTCAGGCAGGGCCGCGGCCATGTGGATGCCGACTTCCAGGAAGGTGTTGCCGAGGCTGACGGGGATGCCCATTTCGGCAGCAAGCCAACCGATGCGCATGACGTCCGTCACCTGACCGTGCACATTCAAAAGGTCGGTGCCGTGGTTCTCAAGCAGGATGCGCTTTCCTGGCATGTCCAGATACTCACCGCTATTGATTTGCGTCCAGTTGACGGCGTGGCGCAACGTGCGAAGCCCTTCGAAGTCGTGGCGCAAGATCGGGTCTTCGACCCAAAGAAGATCGTGGCCCGCGTCGCGTATTGCGGTTAACTTGACCAGCGCCTCTTTTGAATTCCACGCTTCATTGGGGTCGATCATGACGAGCGATCCGGCAGGTACCGACTGCTTCAAGAGGTCCAAGCGTCTCAGGTCGCGCTGAAAGTCAGAGTGGCCGACTTTGATCTTGAAGGCTGAGTATCCAATGCTTGCCGCATAAGAGAACAGTGCGCAAAAGGCTTCATCGCTGAGGTGGAAATCAAGTCCGCTGGCATAGGCTCGAACGCGCTCTCGTTTGCTGCCAAGTAGTTTATGTAACGGCAGGCCGGCTTCTTTTGCTGCGAGATCCCAGAGGGCAACTTGTAGCGCCTCGTGGAATGGCAGCGAGAAGGCTCTTTGGTTTCCCCCGCGCGGTCTGTTGACGCGATGCACCAAGCCTATCGCTTTTTGATCTTTGATCGTGGGCCAAACTTCGTTTTCGAAGACCGCCTGTATCTCCGCCTGATCGGGCAGCGGATGAAACAGAGTTTGAATAAATCCCAGCCCGATCTCGCCGCTCTCAGACACCAGTTCCAGAGCAGCGACATTGGTGTCGTCAGCACGAACCTGGCTATCGCCAATTACTCTGTCGCGAGCAAACTGAAATCGCGTTATACGAAATTGAGAAATAGACATGGAACGCTCTTTGATCGTTTAATGATGCTTACTGATCTATCAGAAGGAAATTTTTTGTCATCATGAAAAACACGCTCGAGCGAAGAAGTGAGAGTTCGAATGCAGTGTCGTCGGGTGCCCCGCGCCTGAGCGATGTGGCCTATGAACGTATTCTCGAAAGCCTATTCGAGCGGAAGGTGCCGGTGGGAGCCTTCATTTCGCAAAACGAACTCTGTGGGATCGTGGGTGTGCCGGTCGCTCCGCTGCGTGACGCGCTGCGGGTGCTGGAGACCGAAGGAATTCTAACTATCCATCCCCGCTCCGGCATCCAGTTCATCCGCCCGGGACTTGAGTTGACGCGGTCGACATACCAGTTCCGATTGATCGTGGAACGTGCCGCTGTGCGGGTCTTTGCTGAGGAAGGGGATGAGAACGTCATGAACGCGCTGGAAGTGCGCCACTCCAGGCTGTTGCGGCGTGTCGAGCGCGACGGAATCGGACCGGAACAGCTTCAGGAAATGGATGCGCTGGAAATGGAGTTGCACGGCCAAATCATTCAAGCGTTACGCAATCCATTGATCGAGAGCGCGTACCGACGCATGCACAATTATCTCAGATTGCTGCGTCTGGAGCGAAAGGTAACGCCGCCGATTATGACCCGGACGGTCAAAGAACATCTCGATATTCTCGAGGCGTGCAGTACGCGCAATCCAGATGCGGCGGAGAAGGCCCTGCATGCCCATTTCCAGGCTGCCATGCAGCGCAACCTAGGACTGGTCTGATTTGCCTTTTCGAAATAACGAGAGTCCGAATGATGCCTTGTTGCTTACCTTGAGGAAGGGTGCTAGGGTCAACTGATAGATCAGAAAGGGAGTCTGATCTTTTGGGAGGTTTTCATGCAACTTAGCAAACGCGAATTCTTGGCCGCCAGCGCGGCGCTGGCCTTGGCTGCAGGCCTGCGTAGCGCCAACGCCGCCACGTCCATCAGCTATTGGCACCATTTTGCCAGTCAGTCGGAAATGGCGGGGCTCGCCAAAATCATTCAGCTCTTTGCGGCTGCCAATCCGGATATATCCGTCACACAGGAAAACATCCCCAACTCCGAATACATGGCGAAGGTATCTTCAGCCGTCGTTGCCGGTGGGCGCCCAGATACTGGCATGGTGATCGCCGAACGTTTTGCCGATCTGACTGCGATGGGTGCGCTCGTCGATATTTCAGATCGCGTCAACGCGTGGGACGGTAAAGCCAATCTCCCGGATAATCGTTGGGCGGGCATGTCGCACGAGGGTGCGATTTATGCGGTGCCCGCTTATGCCTTCGTTGACTGGATGTATTATCGCAAGGACTATTTCGAGGAAGCGGGCATTGCGGCTCCTCCCAAGACATTCGAAGAATTTCTGACAGTCAGCCGCAAGTTGACCGATCCTTCCAAGAACCGATACGCGTTCGGCATGCGCGGCGGTGCCGGTGCGTTCAAATATGTCATCGACGTGATGGAGGCATTCGGCTCGCCCATCGTCAAGAATGGTCAGGCTGCCATCGACAAGCCGGCGGCTGTTGAGGCGATCACCTTCTATGCCGATCTTTTCCGAAAGGAAAAAGTGGCCCCGCCGAGTGCGCCGAACGATAGCTACCGCCAGATCATGGAAGGTTTCAGAACTGGCCAGACGGCAATGATCTGGCATCATACAGGCTCGCTGATCGAGATCTCGACAGCCCTCCAACCCGGTGTCCAGTTCAGCACAGCGCCCATGCCAGCCGGGCCGAAGGCGCATATCGCGCGCGTTGCCTATGCTGGTAATGGCATTTTTAAAGAAGACAATATCGAGGCCGCTTGGAAATGGATCAGCTTCTGGGGCCAGGCCGACGCTGCGATCGCCCTTCTCGAAGCAACCGGATATTTCCCCGCTTCCACAGCGGCGTTAAAAGATGAACGGATAACGGGCAATCCGATCTACGCGGCAGCAACCGAGACGCTTGAGTTCGGCCGTCTGCCCAACAGTTTCGTGGGTGCAGCCGGATGGTCCGAGAACGTGGTCAATCCGACGTTCCAAGCGGTTCTCACGGGACAATTGACTCCCGAACAGGCTGTCGATCGCATGATCGAAGGTCTTGAGACGGCCCTTCGCTGATAACCAGAAGCATGGTCCGCGCAACAGTGTTCGGCGGTTGCGATTAAACAAAGAGCGAAAGCGTCAGGAGCGACTGTGAAAGATCGCGACACGCTTTATAAAGCGCGGTGCGTTCAAGCGTGCCGCGCCTGCCAAAGCAGGGACGGTGTTTATGCCGCGTTTCCATGACCTCACATTCTAGACGCCCGCTTTTCAGCAGCCTCGGAGAAATTTCTGAGACACGGTATTGGGTGTATCTCCTTCTTCTGCCGAGCCTTCTCTTGCTATTTCTCGTCGTCGCTTATCCGACGATCTATGGCTTCTTCATCAGTGTGCGTGAGATGCGGCTGACACGACCAGGGCTGAACGGCTGGGTCGGTATGAAGCACTATGCTGCGATGATGTCGGACCGTGTCTTCTGGATTTCGCTCAAGAATACGGCGATCTGGGTGATCGCGGCCGTGACAATCGAGATGGCATTGGGCTTCATTGCTGCGATTGCGCTGAACCGCAATTTGCCGGGAACGAAGATTTTCGGTGTTCTTATTCTCCTTCCCTATTTCCTCCCGAATGTTGTTGCCGGACATATGTGGGCACTGCTTCTTGATCCGCGGCTTGGCGTCATCAACGACATTCTGGTCCGGCTGGGCATTCTCAGCAGCTACAAGGCGTGGTTTGCGGATCCGAATACGGCTCTTGCGGCGACAATCCTCGTCGAGGCGTGGCACGGCTTTCCGTTCTTTGCGCTTCTCTTTCTCGCCGGGCTCAAAGGCATTCCGGAAGACTTGTACAAGGCGGCCGCAGTTGATGGCGCAGGTGCTTTCACCAAGTTCAGACTGATCACCGTGCCGATGTTGAAGACTGTCATCACCGCCGCCGTGATCCTGCGTGTGATCAGCCTCGTCAATTCGCCCGATCTTCTGCTGGTTCTGACAGGCGGAGGGCCTGGCAACTCCACCCAAGTTCTTTCGCTCTACGCCTTCCAGACGGCGTATCGCGATTTCAATTTTGGCTATGCAGGCGCTCTGTCTGTCGTGATGTTCTTCATCCTCATGGTCTTTGCCACGATTTACATCCGCCTTGCGCGCATCACGAAGGAATGAGCCATGTTTAGAAGCAAACGCCAAAGGCGCACGGCTGGCGACATCCTGACCTATGTGGTGCTCTTCACCTTGTCTGGGTTTTGTCTTGGACCAATGGTCTGGATGTTTCTGACATCTCTGAAGCCGGAGGCTGATATCGTTACCTCCGAGATGCAGTATATTCCCCGGCATGTCACCTTCGAAAACTACGTGGCGATCTGGACCCAATCGAATTTTCCAGTGCTGATCACCAACAGCCTGATCGTGACGACCATCACGGTTGCAATTTGCGTCGCAGCTGGCACGCTTGCGGCCTATGCTTTCGCCCGTCTCACCTTTCGCGGACGCAACAACATCATGCTGGGTTATCTGCTGATCCGCATGTTCCCGGCCGTGATGATGATCATTCCGCTTTACGTGATGATGAGGACTGTGGGGCTCGTCGACAGCAGGTTTGGCCTTGCGCTGGCATATACGAGCTTCCTGCTGCCGCTGTTCGTCTGGATGCTGAAGGGCTTCTTCGATGCCGCGCCCAAGGAACTTGAAAGCGCCGCACGTATCGACGGATCGACGCGTCTTGGCGCCATGGTACGCATCGTTCTGCCGCTGGCGCGAAACGGTCTTGTGGCAAGTTCAGTCTTCATCGCCATCGCTGCGTGGAACGAATTCATCTTCGCGCTCATGCTCACTACGGGGCAGGGATCTCGAACCTGGCCTGTCGGCCTGCAATTGATGGTCGGGGAATTCCAGTTGCCCTGGGGCGTTCTGGCCGCCGGCGGCATTCTCAGCATTCTTCCCGTCATGCTCCTCTTTGCAATCGTTCAGCGCGCCATGGTGCAGGGCCTCACGGCCGGGGCCATCAAGGGCTAAAGGAACAGTTTCATGGCAACACTTTCCCTCACCAATGTCCGCAAATCCTATGGCGCGCTTGAAGTTCTGCATGGCATCGATATCGAACTCGAGGACGGCGGTTTCCTGGTTCTTCTCGGCCCATCGGGCTGCGGCAAGTCCACCTTGCTCAACATTATCGCCGGGCTTGATGAAACGTCGAGCGGGGAGATCGCGATCGGCGGGCAATCGGTGTCCGACCTACCCCCCAAGGATCGCAACATCGCTATGGTCTTCCAGTCCTATGCGCTCTACCCCACGATGTCGGTCGAGCGAAACATCGGCTTCGGTCTCGAGATGCGTGGCACACCTGCCGATCAGCGCCGTGAAGCCGTGATGCGTGCGGCGGAGATGCTGCAGGTCGATCACCTTCTGGACCGCAAGCCCGCCAATCTATCGGGTGGCCAGCGTCAACGTGTGGCCATGGGCCGCGCTATCGTCCGCGATCCGGAATTGTTTCTGTTCGATGAACCGCTCTCCAACCTAGACGCGAAGCTCAGGGTTGAGATGAGAACCGAAATCAAACGGCTACACGAGCGCTTGGGCACGAGTATCGTCTACGTGACCCACGATCAGATCGAAGCCATGACGCTTGCGACGAAGGTCGCGGTTATGAAAGGTGGTCGCATTCAGCAACTGGCCGACCCGCGCACGATTTATGAGCGTCCTGCCAACATGTTCGTCGCAGGCTTCATCGGCTCGCCCGCCATGAACTTTATCAACGGTCGCTTGGCAAAGCATGGCTCAGCCTGGCGGTTCGAGGCGCAAGGCGTCTCCCTCGATTTGGGTGCTACTGGTAGCCACTGGTCCGAGCAAGAGGTAATCCTCGGTGTGCGCCCGGAAGAGTTAAAGATTGCGCGTGGTGACCAGTTAGCGCCGTTCTCGGGCAAGATCGACGTGGTGGAGCCGACAGGGCCTGACACGATGCTCACTGCCTTTATTGGCGATCAGACGATCGTTGCGCGCGTAGAACCGCGATTCTCAGGAAAACGCGGAGACCACATCCGCTTTTCCGTCGATGTTGCGAGCGTCAACCTCTTTGACCCGCAAACGCAGGTGCGACTGGACTGGCGATGATGGCGAGGTCACACCGGTCTACAGCGACTTGGCGAATGGCCGAAGCGCTTCTTGTATGCGTTGGAGAAATACTGGCTGGAGTTGAAGCCACAACTTAAAGCAATGTCGGTCACGCTGTTCGTGCCGGGGTTCTGGAGCAGGCGAGAGGCTTGTTCCAGGCGTAGATGCTGCAGATACTGGCGCGGTGCCATGTTGGTCAATTTCTTGCAGTAGTCAGAAAATCGAGTGCGTGACAGACCGCATTCCTCCGCCATGCCTTCGAGCGACCAATCTTCATCCAGCGCGTGGACGAGCCGACGCAGGAAGATTGCGACCGTGTGCTGAGATGTCGAGAGATCCGGATCAAGGGCGGGCGCTTGCTCGCTCATCCGGTCGATGAGGCTCAGCATCATGGCGTTGATGGCCACCTTTAGGCGTGTTTCGCCATCTTCCGGGCTGCGGTCGAGGAGGATGGAGGGGATGGCTTCGAACGCCCTGCACAGCTCGCCACCGCCATCCCAGACAGGCTGATTGTTTTGTGTCAGGATATTGCCGAGCGTCTGCGCTTCTTGCCTGGAGAACATCAGCCAGGACGGCCAGTCGGGTGTTTCGCTTGGCCGGCGCAGGCCGGGGTCGAGAATGATCCACAGTAGGCGGCTTGGGCCGACATGCGGGTTACCGATCGAATGCAATTGCCAGGGGCGTATGACGATGAACTGGCCCTGTTTCAGCGCATAATACTGATCATCGACAACGAGGTCGAGACTGCCGCGGGCGAGATAGGCAATCTTGAAGCCCTCATTGCAATGACGGCCAAGCCCCCAGGATTGGCCATGACGCGCATCCCAGAACCCGACGGTCCGGATTCCAGGAAGCCGTTCACCGAGTGAAATCCCAGGGTAATTGCCGCGTGTCCATGCGTTAAGCTCGACATCGCCGCGGCGCGCCGCGGCCTGCAAATCCTTGCAGTTGTCGGCATACATCATTGAGTCAGGCTGGCGAAAAACCGACGGCTTTTGACCGGACGCAGATATGGCTACGTGTCTATTCACTTCGCGCCTCCC
The DNA here is from genome assembly GCF_037722385.1 of Agrobacterium larrymoorei. Lineage (GTDB taxonomy): Bacteria > Pseudomonadota > Alphaproteobacteria > Rhizobiales > Rhizobiaceae > Agrobacterium > Agrobacterium larrymoorei_C. The sequence continues at coordinate 927,233 of NZ_JBBKAQ010000001.1, read as the reverse complement.
AACACAAAATGACTTGCAATATTTACCAGTGTTGTCATCCGCAAGCGGTCGCAAGTCAAGCATGCAATTGTCATCTCGCCATCACGATCAGGGGGAGCCGGTCGGGTGGCGAAGAGGAGGACACACGTGAAAGTCGCTTTTAACCTGCTAGTCATCGATGCGGAGATCGGCCCGCAACATGCCCGCCAATTGGAGAGGCTTAAGGCGCTTGGTTACGACGCCGTGGAAATTCCTGTCTTTTCAGGCACGACGAAACAGTATGCAGAGCTTGGCAGGTTGCTTTCAGAGATTGGTCTGACGGCGGGCACGGCTGCTGTCGCGACGTCGGACGCAAATCCCGTCAGCCCCGATCCCGCCACACGCGCCAAGGCGCGCGACCATCACCGCTGGATCGTGGATTGTACGGCGGCAATGGGTGGCGAGATCATTGCGGGTCCCGTCCATTCGCCCGTTGGAGTTTTTACCGGCTTCGGGCCGACAAAGACGGAGTTCGAGCGTTGCGTCGAGGCGATGTACGCCCTTGCAGATTATGCCGCTCCGGCCGGAATTCGCATCGCTGCGGAGGCCGTTAATCGCTTCGAATGCTACGTCATGTCGACCATGGCCGAGGCGTCGGCGATCTATCGCGCAGTCAATCATCCCAATTACGGCTATATGTTCGATACGTTCCATGCCAATATCGAGGAAAAGAACCCGCCAGCGACCTATGAACGCTATTCAGCGGAGATCAATCACTTCCACATATCGGAGAATGATCGTGGCGTGCCGGGTTCCGGACACGTGCCGTTTGCCGCCCATTTCGATGCGCTCCGTCGCTGCGGATATGATGGCTGGTTGACGGTCGAGTCCTTCGGTCGCGCCCTTCCGGAACTTGCAGGTGCGACCCGTGTCTGGCGCGATCTGTTTGAAGATCTGGATCGTCTTTTTTCCGACAGCATCTCCTTCATTCGCCGGGAATGGGATGCGGCAGGAGAGCGGTTGTCATGACGGTTTCCTCGGCACTCAGCATGAGCGGCATCAGCAAGACGTTTCCCGGCGTTCGCGCGCTGGATGCCGTCGATTTCGACTGCGTGGCCGGTGAGGTCCACGCAATCTGCGGCGAGAATGGTGCCGGGAAATCGACCTTGATGAAAATCCTCGGCGGCAGCTACCGACCGGATGAAGGGACCATTCAACTGGATGGCCGCGAAGTGCACTTCACACACCCGCGGCAGGCGACGGAAGCCGGGATCGCCATCATTCATCAGGAACTGAGCCTCTTGCCGCATCGCACCGTGACGGAAAACATCTTCATGGGGCGGGAGATTGCAAGGCGCGGCATCCTCGATAAGGCGGAAATGCGCAAGAGGGCGGCCGCCCTTCTCAAACGCATCGGTGCGGATATTGACCCGCAAGCAGTCGTCTCTTCGCTTTCGATCGCTCTTCAGCAACTGGTCGAGATTGCCAAGGCGCTGTTGCTGAATGCGCGCATTCTGGTCATGGACGAGCCGACGGCCGCTTTGGATGAACGCGACAGCCGTACGCTTTTGGCACTCGTAAATACTCTGAGGCGACAGGGCGTCGCGATCGTTTACATTTCCCACCGCATGCCTGAGGTGACGGCGATTGCCGATCGCATCACCATCCTGAAGGATGGCAAAAAGATATGGACGCGACGCCGCGATGCCGCGCCGATCAATGAAATCGTCCGCGCCATGGTCGGGCGCGATCTGAACGATTTCTATCCGGTAGCGCCAGATGCTACGCCTTCAAAGGTGCTGCTTGCGGTGGAAGGAGCAGCCAATGGCAGCCTGATCGATATCGGTTTTACCGTAAGCAAGGGTGAGATCGTCGGCGTTGCGGGCCTAGAGGATTCGGGCAAGGGCGCGTTGGCGCAGGCTCTCGTCGGCGACGCTCCCTTCACAAAGGGCACAGTCACTTTGCACGAGCGCCAAGTGACGCTACGCACCCCAAGACAGGGCATAGCAGCGGGCATTGGCTACCTTCCAGGCGATCGAAAGCGTGAGGGACTGGCACTGCGTCAATCTGTTCGCGACAATGCACTTCTGACACTACGCTCCATGGCAGCACTGTTTTCCAGACCTCGAAGCGGCGCTCTGGGCGAATATGCGATCGATGAGCGGCTTCGTGCGATGGACGTTCGTGCGTCGGATTTCGGTCAGGAGATCGGTACTCTGTCCGGCGGCAATCAGCAGAAGGCCATTATCGTGCGCTGGCTCGCACAAGCGTCCGATATCCTGATCTTCGTCGAGCCGACACGCGGCATCGATATTGCCGCCAAGGCTGCGATCTACCAAACCATGCGCGATTTCGCCGACTCCGGCCGGGGCATTCTGGTCGTCTCGTCAGACATGCCTGAACTGATCGGTATCTCGGACCGCGTCCTCGTCATGCATCAGGGGCGGATGACCGGCACTGTCGCGCGAGGTGCGACGGAAGAGGACATCATGCATCTGGCACTTGGTGTTTCGCGGCCACGTGACGCGGAGGTGACTACATGACAAACCTGTCTTCTCAACGGTCATCTGCCGTTTTTCGTCCATCGATCGCACTTCTTCTTGGCGGACTTTCCATCGTCTTCTTCATTGTCGTTGCCCTGGCAACCGGTGAGACGGCACAGTTGAGCGCGCAAGGCGTGACGGGTCTGTTGCAGCGCATGGTGGCGCTCGGTCTCGTCGCCATCGGCCAGACGTTCGTGATCCTGGTGGGGTCGATCGATCTTTCGGTTGCAGCACTGATCAGCGCCGTCGCCGTCCTTGCTTCCCACATCATGGACAGCGACCCGGCGATGATCATTCCCACCATCCTGCTGTGCCTCGCGCTTTGCGCGGCGGTCGGTATCGTCAATGGTGTGCTGGTTGCCTATGGCGGCATCAATCCGCTGATCGCCACGCTTGGCACGGGCCTGATCATCCAAGGTGTTCTTGCAGCGTCCTTCGGATCGCTGCAAGGGGCGGTCGCGAGGGAGTTTCAGGTGCTTGCCTATGGCAACGTCCTTGGCATTCCATACTCGATTTTGCTGCTCGCCGTATTAGCGATGTTTGCGGCTTTCGCGCTCGACCGCACCCTGTTTGGCGCGCGCATCTATGCAGTCGGTGGCAATGTCGATGGTGCACGGCTTGCTGGTATTCGCACCGAGCGCGTCATTCTATCGGCCCATGTTGTTGCCAGCCTTTGCGCCGGGATTGCGGGTCTCTATCTGGCGGCCCGGCTGCAATCGGGAACGCCCTGGATTGGCCGAGACGGTATCTACGATCTCGAATCCATTGCAGTCACCGTCATTGGCGGAACGTTGCTTGCGGGCGGCAAGGGCGGCGTCGCCGGTACGCTGGCGGGTGTGCTGCTGTTCGCCAGTCTTGATGCGGCCTTCAACATGCTGGGTATCGACGCCTTTTTGAAACAGGTGCTACGCGGCGCCATCGTGATCGCTGCCGTTGCCGTCCACGCGGTGCGTTTCAAGGGGCATGTCGCATGACCACAGTACCTCAAGCCGCTTCATCCATCCGCAGTGCGCGCGCCATCGTCATCAATGCCGGCCTGGTAATCTTCATCCTCCTCTACGCCGCAATCGCTTTTATCCAGCCGAGCTATCTGGAGCCCGGCCTATTCATGAACTTCCTGCGGCGCGCCGCACCGCTCGTCATCCTGGCTTGCGGACAGCTCTACGTCATTCTTACAGGCGGGTTCGACCTCTCCATGGGCGCTGTTGCCACCCTCGTGGTGCTTGCCGCGTCGATGCTGATCAATGGCGATCCGGAAGCGACATGGGCGGTGATCGGCGCGCTCTATGTCATGGGCATTTCGGTCGGGCTTTTAAATGGCCTGGTGGTCGCCTTCCTAAAAGTGCCGTCGATCATCACCACGCTTGGCACGATGTTGCTCGTCAACGGGCTGGCACTTGCTTGGTCGGGAGGTGCTGCGCGCGGCGATCTGCCGGAGAATTTTCGCAATTTCGGCCGGCTTGTCTGGCGCGACGTTCCGCTCATTGGCGCATTGCCGCTGGCGGCACTGGTCCTGGCAGCCTTCGTCGCTCTCGCCTGGTTTGGGCTGAACGGCACGGTTTACGGCAAGCGGGCGCTGGCTGTAGGCGACAACCCGCGCGCAGCCGAAGTGGCGGGCACGCCGGTTGCAGCCATCCGCATCCTCGCTTTCGTCGTCTCGGCGATCTCGGCTGTCACCGCTGGAATTCTACTTGGCGGATTTTCCGGCGTTTCGGTCAATGCGGGGGAGGGGCTGGAATTGCAGGCTATTGCGGCTTGCGTCATCGGCGGCGCGCAGTTGCTCGGGGGACGTGGCTCGATCTGGAGCGCGGTCTTCGGTGCGCTGAGCCTCTTTGCCCTGTTCACACTGCTCAACCTGCTCGGTCTGCCGCAGGCCCTGCGCGACAGTATCCAAGGCGTGATCCTGATCGCTGCTGTCGGCGTCAGCATGTGGCGCACCCGAAAGCGGACTTGAAACCGCTTAATGAAATCAACCGCTGGCGAAGCCGGCATTCTGGAGGAGGAAGGCATGACATTGAGGACATTACTGGCGACGACGGTTGCGCTGACATTTGCCGGGCAGGCAATGGCGCAGAATTTCAACGACCCTGCCGAATTCAAAAAGCAGCGTGAACAGCTTTCGATGAAGCCGCAGGGGCCTGAAGGCAAGCCCTGGGAACAGCATCTTGGCGACGGCATGGTAGATACCGCCAAGTACAAGAAAGACGGCAAGGTTACGCTCTGCTTCTCCAATGCCGGTGTCTTCAACCCCTGGCGCGTCGTCGGTTTGAACAACCTGAAGGCAGAGGCTGAACTGCACAAGGATCGGCTTCAGGATATGGTCATTGTCGATGCCGAAGGCAAAGATGATAAACAGATCTCCGATATCGAAGCGCTGGTTAGTGGCGGAAAGTGCGATGCGCTCATCGTCTCGCCAAACACCACTGCAGCGCTGACGCCTGCCGTCGAAGCCGCTTGCGCCAAGCTCCCGGTCATCGTGTTCGACCGTGGCGTCAACACGTCTTGCCCGGTCACCTATATCCACCCTGTGGGCGGTTACGGCTTCGGTATTACCTCCGGCGAGTTCATTGCCAGCAAGCTGAAAAAGGGTGACACAGTTCTGGCGCTGCGCATCGTGCCGGGCGTCGATGTTCTCGAAACGCGCTATTCGGCGGCGAAGAATATTTTCGATGAGGCTGGTCTCAAGGTCATCGGTTCGGAGTTTACCGGAAGCGACGGCGCGAAAACGAAAGCCGTGGTTGAGGATTACATCAACCGCGGTGAAAAGATCGACGCCATCTGGATGGATGCCGGCGACACGGCGACAGCGGCGCTTGAAGCTTTTGAAGATGCCGGTCTACCCTATCCCGTTATCAGCGGCGAAGACCAACAGGACTTCCTGCGCAAATGGCAGTCCGACAAGCTGACCGCCATTGGGCCTTCCTATCCGACTTACCAATGGCGGACTGCCGTGATCGCCGCGCTCGACGTGCTGGACGGCAAGAAGGTACCGGGTCCGGAATGGGTGCTGCCGCAGCCTGCGATCACCCAGGATACGCTTGCAAAATATATCGACGAGAGCATGCCGCCACTGCATTACAGCCTTTGCGGTTGCCAGGACTTGCCGGGCTATCCCGAGCGATGGGGCGGCAAGAAGTAATTGTCGCTTGAGGGGAAGGGGCGCCACTATGCCCCTTTCTTTTTTACCCGAAGATAGGCTCGATGCTGCAATCCAGCAGCCGCGGATCGATACCGGCCTCCATCTCCGCGAACATGGAGTCGACGAAGCCGATCAGCGTGTCGGTAGCGCTGAGTGCCGTTTCCAAATGCCGGTTGGCCACTGCATTCAACACCGAGAGATGGCAGTCGATAGTTGTCGAAAGATCGGCCTTTCGGTCGGTGATCGTGTGATGAATGAAGCCAATACGACGATAGATCGTGTGGAGCGGTCGCAACGTATGCTCAAGAAACGGTTCGTCCGCGGCAGCGAGCAAAAGCCGATCGATCCGGCGATCCAACACATTGAAATCGTCCAGCGTTATCTTCTCGCGGCGCTCGCGCAACATATGCTCGATGTGGAGCATCTGGTTGCGGTGGGACAGGGTGGCACGATCGATTGCCAGTCTCACGACGAAGCGTTCCATGTCTCTGCGAAGCTTCAGCAGCAGGCGTTCCCGCGCAAGATCGATTGGTGCCACTCTAAGGCCGTGGCGGGGCAGGACCGTCAGAAGTGTGTCGGTTGCCAATCGGCTGACGGCGTTGTGAACAGGAGTTCGTCCCAATCCCGTGGCATCCTGTAGTTCCTGCAGGGTCAGTTGCTTCCCAGGCTTCAGCTCACAGTTGATCAGCAGTCCCTCGATCCTCTCATAGGCAAGTTCGAAAAAGTTGACCCTGTTGGCGCGTTTTGGTTTCGCCTCATCTGTCACGAGCGAGGGCTTTGTTTGCTTGCGGGCCATCTTCGGTGTGCTCCAGCGGGGGTGGATTATCGTGTGGATGTTTTGCCTAAAACATATTGTGATATTTTACCAGCGTGATTACTAATGCTGCCGAAGACGGCTGAGAGGTCGGTCACGTCATCATTGTGATGGTCGTGACGCGGATGATGCCGGGAGGGATGCATGAAAATTACGTCTATCGAGACCCTGCGAACGGAAGAGTTTGCAAACGTTCTATGGGTGCGCGTCCACACCGATGCGGGACCGATCGGTCTTGGCGAGACCTTTTACGGCGCGGGCTCGGTTGAGGCGCATATTCATGATGTGCTTGCGGGGCGCTTGCTGGGACGCGATCCCCTACGCATCGAGGCACATGCGCGTGAGCTTGTGAATTTACCCATGGCGCAGGCTTCGACCGGCGCAGAATACCGTGCGGCCTCGGCAATCGACCTTGCGCTTTGGGACATTTTCGGAAAGGTGTGCAACCAGCCGGTTCATCAGATGCTGGGCGGCCTCTGCCACGATCGCCTTCCCGTCTACAACACCTGCGCTGGCTACGGCTATGTTCGTTCCAACAAGATCAGGCCGGTCGATACGTGGAATTTCAGGGACAATGCCGAGGGCCCTTATGAAGATCTGAAAGGCTTCATGACGGACGCGGGGGCGCTGGCGGAAAATCTGCGGGAGCAGGGTATCTCTGCGATGAAGATCTGGCCCTTCGATCCCGCCGCCATCGAGAATGACGGTCGATATATCACTGCCGAGCAGCTGCGTGCGGCTATCAAGCCTTTCGAGCAGATCCGTAAGCGGGTCGGTGACCAAATGCAGATCATGGTGGAGTTCCACAGCCTGTGGAACCTGCCGACCATCAAGAGGATCGCCCGCGAGCTGGAAGCATTCGACCCAACCTGGTACGAAGACCCGATCCGGATGAATTCCGTGTCCGCGCTCACCGAGCTTGCTGCGTCGACAAGCGTTCCCATCTGTGCCTCCGAAACGCTCGGCTCACGCTTCCCCTATAAGGACATGCTGGAATCTGGCGCGATCGGTATCGTCATGACTGATCTGGTCTGGACCGGCGGCTTGACCGAAGGTCGCAAGATTGCGTCGCTGGCAGATACCTATCACCGACCCTACGCGCCGCATGACTGCACCGGCCCGGTTGCCTATGCCGCCGCCGTCCATTCGTCTTTCTCCCAGACGAACACGATGATTCAAGAATCGGTCCGGGCCTTTTACACCGGCTGGTATAAAGAGCTTGTCACCCATGTTCCGGTGATCGAAAACGGGTTCGTCCTGCCGATGGATGGACCGGGCCTCGGCACGGAATTGCTGCCGCAGGTTTTCGAGCGGTCGGACCTGACGGTTCGCCGCAGCACGCTTTGAGGAGGAAACGATGAGCAACCATTCCATTTTCGATCTTACCGGTCGCACCGCACTCGTCACCGGTTCGTCGCGCGGTCTTGGCCGCGCAATGGCTGAAGGCCTCGCTGTTGCCGGGGCCCGGATCCTGATCAACGGCACGATCCCGGCTCGTGTCGAAGAGACGGTCGCGGAATTTCGCAGTGCTGGTCACGAGGCTGAGGCTGTGTCCTTCAACGTCACCTCGGAAGAAGAGGTGAAAGCGGCATTCGCGAAGTTGGATGCCGAGGGCATTTCGGTCGACATTCTCATCAACAATGCCGGCATCCAGTATCGGAAGCCAATGGTTGAGCTGGACACTGTTGATTGGCAGCGGGTGATCGACACCAACCTCACAAGTGCTTTCGTTATTGGTCGCGAGGCAGCAAGGCGTATGATCGCCCGCGGACACGGCAAGATCGTCAATATTGGCTCGCTGACCAGCGAACTCGCGCGTGCAACTGTGGCGCCTTACACGGTCGCCAAGGGGGGCATCAAGATGTTGACCCGTGCCATGGCGGCTGAGTGGGCGCAGCACGGCATTCAGGCGAATGCAATCGGCCCAGGCTATATGCTGACCGACATGAATGAGGCTCTCATCAGCAATCCTGAGTTTGACGCTTGGGTGAAGGGGCGCACGCCCGCAAAGCGTTGGGGCAAGCCGGAAGAACTGATCGGCACCGCCGTTTTCCTGTCCTCCTCGGCATCCGATTACGTCAACGGCCAGATCATCTATGTCGATGGTGGGATGCTGGCCGTTCTGTGAGGTTGGGGTCAGCTTGCGGGTTAAAGCTGATCGAACGGCTTTCCCGCCATGGGGGCTGTTTTGGTGAAGAGCAGATCCTGATGTTGCCATTGCTCCTCGAAGTCGGCGATGGAGCGCGCGCTCATTTGAGGGTTGAGCGCGCCCAACTCTGCGGAGATGGCTTCAGCAAGCCCGATGCCGGGGACGACGGTTGCGTAAAATGAGGTGCTTTCTGCTGGCGCCAGGAGCAAATAGTCGGCATTTTTTGCCAGTGCATCCACGGCAGCGTCGGTGATCACGCACGTGGTTGCGCCTTTGGCCTTGGCCTGAGCGGCAGCCCTGATCGCGGAATTGTAAAGGCGCCAGAAGGTGAAGATGATGACGACATCGTTTTCCTTCACGTCACCCAGCGCATTGGCGATCATCACCCCGTCGGTCGCCAGTTCCATGCGGTAGCCGCAGAGCGTCGCGTGGTGCGCGAGGATGTTGGCAATGGAGGCGAAGCTGCCCGACCCCAGGACGATTCTTCGTTTTGCGCCTGCAATAAGTTTTGCAATCTCTTTGACCGAGTTGCGGTCGGTCCGTCGACGCAACGCCGTCAGCTGCTCGATCTGACGGTTCATGGCCGCATCGAACGGGCGCTCATTGCCGGTTTCCTGTTGGTGGACGACGCTGACCTCAGGTGCCGAAAGCTTGCTCATGAAGCGTGTACGGATTTCCTGGCGAAGCTCCGGCCACCCTGAAAAACCAAGACTTTGCGCGGTTCGCGTGATCGTCGCAACGTTGACGGCAGCCTTTTGAGCAAGTTCGGCGGCGGATGCAAAAGAAGCGTGCCGCGGGTCGTTGATCACCGCCTGTATCACCTCGTGCGCTGCTGGCGTCAGCGAAAATTTCTCATCGAGATGACGCAGCCAGTCTTCGAGCGTCCCCGCAAAATCGTCTGCAGCGTTTTTTGCATATTGCATTAATAATCATTCCTGTGCAAAAAATGTTGCGCGACGAAAAGACGCGCACACCATCCGCAACGCGGCGGAGGTGACACACTATAATAGTGGGAACCACAAATGTATAATACTGCTGCAAGACTGGAGAGGCTGCCCGTTGGGCGCTTTCAATACAAGCTGCTTATGATGGGCGGGCTGGGCTACATGTTCGAGGCCTGGGACGCAGGCATCATCGCGTTTCTACTTCCGGCGCTTCGCGCGCAGTGGCAACTCACCAGCCTTCAGGTCGGCTATCTGGCCAGCAGTACCTATGTCGGCTTCCTCATCGGCGCGCTCATTGCCGGCGCGATCGGCGACCGCTATGGGCGCAAGAACGTCATGCTCTGGGCGCTCGTCCTCTTTTGCCTGGCAAGTCTTGCAGGCGCTGCCGTCAATGACTGGCACCAGTTCTTCGCGTTGCGCGTCGTCGGTGGTATCGGTATGGGCGCCGAGGCAGCAATCATCGCGCCGTTCCTCTCCGAATTCGTTGGTGCGAAGTATCGTGGGCGATTTACGGCTTCGCTCGCAGCCTTTTTCTCCTTCGGCTTCGTCATTTCGGCCGTTCTCGGATATCTGCTCGTGCCCGCCTCCGACGACGGCTGGCGTTATGCTTTGATCGTCACCGCGATGCCGGTTGTCGTGGTCTTATGGTGGCGCCGCGGCTTGACGGAATCGCCACGCTGGCTGGAAAGCCAGGGCCGTCATCAGGAAGCAAATGACATCGTTACCGGCATCGAAAAGCAATACGAGGCGCGCGGCGTCGTTCTGCCTGCACCGGAACGTGCCGCGCAGGTCTCTGCAACGCCCAATACCTCGCTGATGGCAAACTTCAAGGCGCTGCTGTCTCCACGCTTCCTGCGCATCACCATCATGACCTGGCTTCTCTGGGTATCGGTCACTTTCAGCATATACGCCTTCATGACATGGATCCCGAGCCTGCTTGTAGAGCGTGGCATGACCATGACGAAAAGCTTCTCCTTCTCGATCCTGATCTATGCGGCGCAGATCCCCGGCTACTTCACCGCGGCCTGGTTCTGCGAGAAGATCGGACGTCCCTATACGATCGTGCTCTACATGGCGCTGGCCGCTGTTTCGGCGCTCTCGCTTGCTTTCGCCACCGGTGATACGCAGGTCATCGCGCTTGCCATGACACTCTCCTTCTTCATCAATGGCGTTGCCGCCGGAGAATACGCCTACACGCCGGAAGTGTTTCCAACGCGCATCCGTGCCACCGGCGTCGGCACCGCCTCGGCCATCGGCCGCATCGGCGGGATTGCGGCACCGATCCTCGTGGGAGCCGTTTATCCGATCGGCGGTTTCGCTGGCGTGTTCGGCATGACGACCGTCATCCTGTTCATCGGTGCGATGTCCGTGCTCTTCCTCGGCATTCCGACAAAGAACCGGTCGCTGGAGGAAATCGAGGCGGAAGAGTTTGCCGCGCGTTGACATCATCCAGGCACATCAGGGAGCGGCGGCAGCTGCTCCCTTATCAGCAAAAGGATCACGATATGCACAATGAGATCAGCCTTTACGAGGCCATGAAGCTGCCCGATCAGCCAGCACCCTTCTTCCAGGCTCTCGATGAGCTTTTTCAGCGCGATGTGGGGCACGTGCTCTTTACGCTGCTCGCGGTCGATGGTGGTGAAGTCGTTCGCATCTACTCCTCGGACCCCGAGCATTATCCGGTGTCGGGCCGCAAGCCTATGACTGACACGCCCTGGGGCCGCCACGTTATCGGTCAGCACAAGAGTTTTCTTGCCAAGGATATGGACGGCATCAAATGGGCGTTTTTCGACCATGAACTCATCGCAAGTCTTGGCGGCGGCACGCAGATCAACGTGCCGGTCGTCTTCGACGGCTCTTGTATTGGCACGATCAATCTGACCCATCGCGCTGGGATTTATGACGAGCGTCATCTGGACCGTGCGGAGGCGCTCGCGCCGTGGTTGGTCCCATACTTCTTGCTGGCAGCGAAACAGCGTTGAGGCGCTGTGCGCGCTCCTAAGACATCGATCGAAAGTGAATGCAATGAGTTCAATTCTTCTCAAAAACGCCCGGATCGTTGATGGATCGCAGGGTGAACCGACCGCTCCGACAGATGTGCTCATCCGTGACGATCTGATCATAGAAGTTGGCCTGGCGCTCTCGGCGACTGCAGACCGGGTGGTCGACCTGGATGGCAAGATTCTGATGCCTGGTCTGATCGATGGCCATGTCCATGTCATCGCCACCAAACTCGATCTTGGCGCCAATGCGGATCTGCCGAATTCGTTGGTGGCGCTGCGCTCGGCCAAGATCATGAAGGCGATGCTGATGCGCGGCTTTACCACGGTTCGTGACCTGGGCGGCGCCGATCATGGTCTGGTGGAAGCGCTTCACGAGGGCACGATTATTGGCCCAAGACTGATTATCTGCGGCAAGGCGCTGTCACAGACGGGGGGCCATACCGATTATCGAGGCCGGTTCAATCGTCGTTCGGTCGAGCATTATCCCGATCAGCTGGGGGCGCTCGGAAGGATATGTGACGGCGTCGATGCGGTGCGCCAGGCGTGTCGTGAAGAGGTCAAGGGTGGCGCGCAGTTCATCAAGCTCATGGCCAATGGCGGAGTATCCTCGCCGACGGATCCGATTGCTAATCTCGGCTTTTCAAGAGACGAGGTGCTCGCAGCCGTCGAAGAGGCGGAGAATGCGCAGACCTATGTGGCGGCCCACCTTTATACCGATGCCGCTATCCGCCGCGCGATCGAGTGCGGGGTCAAGTCCATCGAACATGGCAATTTGATTTCGCCGGAAACCGCGCAGCTTGCCAAGGAGCGTGGTGCCTTCGTCGTGCCGACCAACATCGTCTATGATCGACTGGCAAAGGACGGCGCCTCGCTTGGCCTGCCGCCTGTCTCCGTCGCCAAGATCGAGGATGTTCGCAGCGCTGGTTTCGAGGCTCTGAAAGTGCTGCACAAGGCCGGCGTGACGATGGTCTACGGTACGGATCTGCTCGGTGAAATGCATGAGCATCAGTCGGAAGAATTCGTTCTTCGTGGGCAACACCTCCCGGCCGCAGATGTTATCCGGTCCGCAACGCTGGATGCGGCCAAGGCGCTTGGCTTCGAAGGTAAGCTCGGAACCGTGGCCCCGGGCGCTTTCGCCGATCTGATCGTCGTGGACGGCAACCCTCTCGACGATCTGTCAGTCTTGACCGGTCAAGGTAAGCACATGCCGTTCATCATCAAGGACGGTGAGTTCGTCAAGCAGAGCTGATACTGTGAGAAGAGCGTGGCGCCTGGGCCTCACCCTGGCATTCCCGCCACCTTCTGGCGTAGGCGTCCAGGTCCGCAATTCTCTCGCTCACGCGCTCGGTAGGAACATCCGACTTCGTGCCGGTAAGAAAGCTGGCGCCGAGCGACGTGCCTGTGTGAGAGGCGGAGGCGTGAACGTCTCGGCCGGATAAGGTGGCGAGTGCTGCCCCAAACACCCGGTTGGCGGCGAAAGGCCCCTCCACGACGATTGGTCCACGCGATCCGATCAGGTCGAGGCAGGTCATCGTCATCAAAGACTGATAGAGGCTGGCTGCTGCGCGTCGCCCTTCATCCGTTTGTGGCTCGTTGCGCCACCCGCCCGTCGCGCCCGGAAACGGGCCAGTGCCGCTGACGACGCTAGGCAGCAGCATCTGGCCTTGCGTTATGACGTCTCTCAGCGCTGCCCACTCTGCTTCCGGTTCGACGGTCTTTAAGGTCTTGGTGACCAGTTCCCATTCACGGCCACCCATGTAACGCGCGGAAGGCACAGGTTTGCCGAAGGCATCCACGTTGACAAGCGTATCGCGCGTCTCATCGAGATCGACCGCCTGTCCGCCGGCGGCAAAGCACACGACCCATGTGCCGGTCGATACGACCGTGCAAGGAAGACCGAACCCGACGAGATGCGGGAGTAGCGACGCGTTGGAATCGTGGATCCCGCAATAGACTGGAACGGGAGAAGGAAGGCCAAGTTGCTCAGTGACGGTCGGCGTCGTTTCCCCCAACACGTCGAAGGCAGAGCGGATGGGCGCCATCAGGTCGGCAATACCGAGATGCGCAACGAGTTCTGAATGGACGCCTTCGAAGGGGCGCCACAGATCCGTGTGGCAGCCCAGGGACGTCGCCTCATTCGCGGCGATACCGGTTAAACGATGCGCCCAATATTGTGGGTAGGTGAGAATGGTCGCGACAGAGGCGAACTCATCGGGAAAGCATTCACGCTGATAGTGGAGTTGGGCACCAAGGTTTAGCCCTCCTGTCAGCCGAGGGGAAAAGGTCTCCGCAAAACCCGGACGGATTGCCTCGTAGGCTTGGACGACGTGTTCAGGGAATGTGAATTCATAATCCAGAACCGGCAATGCCAGTTCGCCTGTGGCGCTCAAGAGTGCTGCACTCGCGCCGTGTGTGGTAATCGAGATCGCCTGATACCCCGGCACACTCTTAAGTTCGGCGAGCCCTTCCACAATAAACCGCCACAGCGCATCCGTATTGTAATGCGGATAGGGAGGGCCGCTTACGATCCTGTTGGCAATCTTGCGGGACGCCAGTTCCTTGCCGCTCTCACAATCGACAACGATCAGTTTCGCATGGGTCTTGCCGATATCGATGACGGCAACGGTTCGGATTGGCTCCCTCATGGCAAATGAAAGACGGTGACGAGATCGGTTGCGACGGGAGAGTTGTCCGGGTTGCTCTCCATGATATCTGCCATGTGCGCCCACCATTTCTTCATCACGGGATGATCGGGCAGTGCCGCCATGTTGTGGTCTTTCGGACGTGCGAGGACGCCAAAAAGGGTATTGGTCTCCGGGTCGAGGTGAATCGAGTAATCCGTGACGCCAGCTTCGTGCAGCAGATCAACGAGCTCCGGCCAAATCTCGTCGTGGCGCTTCTTGTATTCCGCCTGCTTGCCGGCAAAGAGCGTCATCTTGAAAGCGTGTTTCTCAAGCTCTGACATTATTTACCTCATGGCTTTCAGGCGGCGCACGACGATTGGAATGGCGATGGTGATGATCAGCAAAAGCCCGACGAAGATCGACATGACGATGCCCGGAACGTTAAGAAGACCAAGACCGAAAGTGACGAGCCCCATGACGAAAGCGGCAATCACCACGCCGCCGATCGTGCCGGAGCCGCCGAGGATCGACACACCGCCGAGAACGACCATAGTCACGACCTCCAGCTCCCAGCCTTGAGCAATCGACGGGCGCGTGGAGCCCAGCCGCGAGGTGAGGCAAACGGCGGCAATGCCGCTCATCAGGCCCGTGAGCAGGAACAGGATGAACTTAACGCGTTCCACAGGCACGCCGGAAAAACGTGCGGCGAAGGGATTGTTGCCGATGACGTAAACCTGTCGTCCAAAATTCGTCGCATGCAATAAAATTGCAAAGATGATCGCCATCAGAACGAAGAGTACGAATTCGAAGGAAATCACCCAGAGGACATAGCCCTGGCCGAAATAAGCGAAGTCTTCGGGATATTTGCCAAAGGCTTGGTCGCCCAAGACCATGTAGGAAATACCGCGAAACAGGCTCATCGTGCCGATTGTGACGACGATAGAAGGAAGCTTCAGTCCGGCAACAAGAAAGCCGTTAAAAGCGCCGCAGCCAAGGCCAACTCCAATGCCGATCGCCACAAGCCCCGGCGTTCCCATACCCATCTGCACCGCGTAACCCATAGCAGTTGAGGCAAGAGCGATAATGGCCGCAACCGACAGGTCAATTTCACCGGCGATAATGAGAAGCGCCATGGCAAAGGCGATCATCGCCTTTTCGGTGAAGTTAAAGGTCGCGTCTGAGAGGTTCCAGGCGTCGAGGAAGTACGGCGAGGCCAGCGCGTTGGCGATGAAGATAAGGATCGCCACGCCGAGCAGCAGCACTTCCCAGCTTGCCATGATGCGACGCAGAGGTGTGCCGAGTTTGTCCGGAATGATGCGGGGCGACATCTGCGGTTGGGAATGATCAATGCTCATGCCGCAGCCTCCTTGCTCTGTTCGGTGGCGGACCTGTCGCGCAAGATGATGCGGCCTTTGCGTGCTTCTGCGCGCGCGTTGAAGACGACAGCCAGCACGATGACGATGCCGGAGATCGCCATCTGCGCGAAAGGTGAGATCCCGATTACTGGAAGCGCATTCTTGATGACGCCGAGGAAGAGCGCGCCAAGGACTGCGCCGACCACAGAGCCGATGCCGCCCGCAATCGAAATGCCACCGATGACATTGGCCGCGACGCTATCCAGTTCGAAGCCTTGAGCGATATCCACATAGGCAACCGCATAGCGCGATACCCACAAATAGCTTGCAAGACCGGCGAGCGCGCCGGAGAGGACGAAGGCAAGGAAGCGCGTGTGGCCGACATCTATGCCGGCATAGATCGCGGCATTCGGGTTGCCTCCAGACGCATAGGCTGAACGACCGAAGGCGGTTCGCTTCAGGATGATCCACGCGGCGACGATGACGAGGATCGCCACCCAGGACAGAACCGGTATGCCGAGGATCGGCGTGCGGGGAACGTTTAAGAACGTCGGGGACATCTGGTGCGCGTTCACCCACGCACCGCCCGAGAGAACGAAAGCCATGCCGCGATAGATGGTGAGGGTACCAAGCGTCACCACAATCGACGGAAGTCCAAGCCACCACACGAGAATGCCGTTGATCGAACCGAGCAGCGCACCAATCCCCACAGCCATGGCGACGAGCACCGGGAGCGGGAGGCCGGGGAATGCGGCATTTGTCATGGCCACCGCCATCCCGGTGAATGCCAGATTGGCCGCCACCGACAGATCGATGGATTTGGTGAGGATAACAGTCATCTGTCCCAGCGCCAGAATGATCAGGATTGACGTATCATTGAAGATGTTGATGAGGTTGGCGGGCCGCTCAAAGCCAGGCGACCGAAGCGAAAAGCCGATGATAAGCAGAATGATAATGCCTGCCAGCAGCCATTCGCGGTTCTTCAAAAGTGTCTTCATGCGTAATTCCCCTCACGCATTACCGGTGGCGGCGCGCACCAGCTTCTCAGGCGAAAACTCCGCCCGCTTGAATATGCCGGCCATTAGCCCTTCGCGCATGACGATCGCACGGTCGGACATACCAAGGATTTCCGGCAGTTCGGATGAGATCATGATGATGGACAAACCTTCCGCCGCAAGCTCGCTGATGAAGCCGTGGACCGCAGCCTTCGAGCCGATGTCGATACCCTTTGTCGGCTCGTCCAGAATGATGACCCGCGGCTTGGTCGCCAGCCACTTGCCAATCACGACCTTCTGCTGGTTGCCGCCAGACAGCGTTCCAACGGGCACGGAAAGAGCGGCCGCTCGCAGATCGAGGCGCGTTGCATATTTGCGCGCCAAGGCAAACTCGTTTGCGGCTTTAAGGAAACCCTTGCGCGATGTGTGGGAGAGAGAGGGTAGGGACATGTTCTGGTAGATTGGCATCTCCAGGGCCAGACCGTGACGCCCGCGCTCTTCCGGAACATAGGCGATACCGGCTCGGATCGCGTCTTGCGGTGAGCGGATCTTCACCGCCTTGCCGTCAAGCTTCAGTGTACCGGATGCGGGCTGGGTCATGCCGAAGAGCGACTGGCAGAATTCCGACCGCCCGGCGCCGATTAGACCATAGAGCCCCAGAATTTCACCCTGCTGCAAATCGAAGGAGATGCCGCGAAACTCGGTGTCGTGGCAGTAATCCTCCACCGACAGCACGGTGCCGCCAATGTTCACAGTCTGCTTGGGGAAGGCGTCCTTCACATCGCGTCCGACCATTAGTCGGACGATCTCGTCTTGGGGTGTGGTGGCGAGCTTGCCGGAACCCACCATGCGTCCGTCACGAAAGACGGCATAATTCTCTGCAATTTCATAGACTTCGTCGAACTTGTGGCTGATGAACAGGATCGCCTTGCCTTGCCGCTTCAGGTTTTCGACGATGCGGAAAAGATCGTCGATTTCCTTGCGGGATAAAGCTGCCGTCGGCTCGTCCATGATGACGATGCGCGCCTCGACCGACAGGGCGCGGGCAATGGCGACCAGATGGCGCTGTGCAATTGAAAGGTCTTTCAGTCGAATGGTCGGATCGATCTTGCTTTCCAGCCGCTCCAACAGGGCCCGGGATTTCTCGTTGATCGTTTTCCAATCGATCAGTCCGAAGCGACCCCTCGGCGCATGGCCGAGAAAGATGTTCTCTCCAACGGAAAGCTCGTCGAACAGAACCGTTTCCTGATGGATGGCGGTTACACCAGCATCGATCGCATCCTGTGCGCTCTGAAACTGCACGGGCTTGCCGTCCAGCAGAATTTCGCCTTCGTTGGGCCGATAGATACCGGTCAGGATTTTAACGAGCGTGGATTTGCCCGCGCCATTCTCGCCAATCAGTGCGGTTACTTGCCCGGAATACAGCTGGACATCGACATTATCCAGGGCCTTCACGCCTGGAAAAATCTGGCTGATGCGGCGCATTTCCAGAACGGGGTTCAAGCGTTCCTCTTGAGCCGCATAAAGCGCTGCCGTTTCGGTCATTGTCTCTACTGCCATTTTCTTACGGACCTGCGTACTCATGATCGAGCACAAGAAGCAAAGCCTTCACTCAACGGCATCCCGATGGATTTGCTGATGCAATCATTGGGCATGCATGATCGATGCTTGGTTCAAGCCCGAGGATGACGTCGACTGAGGGATTTTGGAAACATCTCCCGGCGATCGGTGCCGCCGGGAGATTGCCCTAAAGATCAGAAAATCTTGGAGAACTGATCGATGTTCTTTGCGTCGTAGACGAACGGATCGGCCATTGCGGCTTCGCTGTTCTCGCCAACCTTGATCTTGCCCATGCGGCCGGCTTCTATTTCCGAGCCGGGCTTGCCGTCGGCGTCACCTTTGACGAGGTGGTAGGCGATCTGGGTCGCAGAATAGCCAAGGTCGATCGGGTTCCAGATGGCGAATTCCTTCGTCGCGCCGGACTTGATCGCGCCGGCCATTTCAGACGGAAGGCCAAGGCCCGTGACATAGACCTGGCCGATCTTGCCTGCATCCTTCACGGCTTGAGATGCGGCCAGGACGCCAACCGTCGTCGGGGCAACGATCACCTTGACGTTCGGCTGAGAGGTCAGCAGACCTTGCGCTTCACGATAGCTCTTGTCGGCCAAGTCGTCGCCGTAGACGGTGGTGACGAGATTAAGGCCGGGGAAATCCTTCAACTGCTTCTTCATCTCCTCGATCCAGATATTCTGGTTCGTGGAGGTGGTGGTGGCCGAAAGGATGGCGAAGTCGCCTTTGCCGCCTTCAAGATGATCCGCTGCAAGCTGCAAGCACATCTTGCCGATCAGCGCGTTGGAGGAAGGGTTGAGCTGCAGGATACGGCCTGCAGGCGCTACACCGGAATCCCAGGAAATAACCTTGATGCCACGCTGGGCGGCCTTCTTCAGCGCCGGAACCACAGCGTCCGGATCGTTTGCGGAAATCGCAATCGCATCGACGCCCTGGGCGATCAGCGAGTTGATGACTTCGATCTGGCCTTCTGCGGTGGTCGTCGTCGGGCCGGTATAGATGATCTCGACGCCGCCAAGTTCCTTGGCAGCTTCCTGCGCGCCCTTGTTGGCCGCCTCGAAGAAGCCGTTGCCAAGCGACTTGACCACAAGCGCGATCTTCATGTCCTTCGCCTGGGCGACGCTGCCAATACCGGCAACACCAAGCGCTACACCGAGCGCTAGCGCGCGGGTCAGTTTTCTACGTGTTAGCTTCATTCCCTTTTCCTCCCGTTAAAACCTTCCCTTCGGTGCTCCTCAAGCAACCGAAGCGGAATCCTCCTCTGTCGGCGGTTTGTCCTCCGCCTGCGCAGCCGCTGTTCCGGCGATGACCAGCGTCACTCCCGCGGCCTCCACCATGCGTGCGGCCTCGTCTGAAATGTCCTCGTCGGTGATGATGGTCGATACCGTATCCAGTGGCGTCAGGATCAGGCTGGAGCGTTTGCGGAACTTGGAGGAATCGACCATAACGATCAGTTCCTCTGCTTGGCGCATCAGCTTCTGCTCACTCTGGATCACCATTGCATCGGATTCCATGATGCCGAGCGCGCCCACGCCCTGCGCGCCGATGAAAATACGCCGCGCATAGAAATTGCGGATCGCGTCATTTTCAAAAGGCGACAGGATCAGACTCTGGTCGCGATAGATCGCGCCACCAGGTACGCTGACATTGCACTTCGAGTGCTTCACCAGATGCTCGGCAATGGCGAAAGAATTCGTCATAACCTGCAGGCGCCGGGCCGACATGTAATGCACCATCTGGAAGGTCGTCGTCCCGCCATTGATGATGATGGCGTCACCTTCCTCGCACAAATCGACGGCCTTGCGTGCAATTGCGCGTTTCTTATCGATATTGACCGATTCTGACACGCGGAATGGACGTGCCGCCAGGTTTCCAAGCTGTGGCGGATGTACCGCTTCGGCGCCGCCGCGCACTCGGCGCAGTTTTCCCTGAACATGAAGCGAGGCAATATCACGCCGGATTGTCGCTTCCGACGCATCGGTCAGCTCGGCAATATCCTGCACCGTCACAACAGGCTTTTCCTGTATGGCGCTCAAGATGATGCGATGGCGTTCGCTCTCGTACATGGGGTCCTCCTGATCGCAATCTTTCGTAAACTTCTTCTGTTGTCAATCAAGTTCGATCAAAAATATCAATGTTGCGGCGCACAATGAAAATTCATGATCGTTTTTGATTGACATGACGCTTTTAGATGCGCGATATCTGCCTGTAATGGGAGGCGGGTCCATCGGAGACTCGCGATAATCGACGTGGGAGGATACTGCGATGGGACAAACCCGTCTTCTCGAAAATCGCTGGGACGACGCTTATGCAGCAACACTGGATGAGCCGGGAAAGCTGCTCTATCGCTCCAACCTGCTCGGCGCGGACAAACGGATCACCAATTACGGTGGCGGCAATACCTCTGCCAAAGTCTGGGAGACCGACCCGCTCACCGGCAATAAAGTCCGTGTCATGTGGGTCAAGGGATCTGGCGGCGATGTCGGCACGATCAAGCTTGACGGTTTCGCCACCCTCTACATGGAAAAGCTGGAGGCGCTGAAAGGCATTTACCGCGGCGTGGAAGATGAAGACCGTATGGTCGGCTTCCTACCGCATTGCACCTTCAATCTCAATCCGCGTGCCGCGTCCATCGACACCCCATTGCACGGCTTCGTGCCTTTCGATCATGTCGATCACATGCATCCGGATGCCATCATTGCGATTGCCGCTTCGAAGAATTCCCGGGAACTGACGAGAGAAGTCTTCGGCGATGAGATCGGCTGGCTGCCATGGCGGCGTCCAGGCTTCCAGCTGGGCCTCGATCTTGAAGCTTTCGTCAAGGCAAACCCAAGCGTCAAGGGCGTCGTGTTGGAAAGCCACGGGCTCTTCACGTGGGATAATGATGCGAAGGCCTGTTACGAGTTGACGCTTGCGATCATCAACAAGGCGATCGAGTGGTTCGCCGCCAAGATGGAAGGCAAGACGATTTTCGGCGGTACAGTCGCCAATACGCTGCCTAAGGAAGAGCGACGGGCCATTGCTGCGCGCCTGATGCCCGAAATTCGCGGGCGGATCGGGAAGGACGAGCGCAAGCTTGGTCATTTCGACGATCAGGATGCCGTATTGGAGTTCGTCAACTCGAAGGAACTGAAGCCGCTCGGCGCGCTTGGCACATCCTGCCCCGACCACTTCCTGCGCACCAAGATCCGCCCCCTGATCCTCGATTTGGATACGTCGAAACCCGATGTGGACGCGTTGCTCGCAGGCCTCGATCAGGCACTGCAAGACTACCGCGCCGACTACAGCCGCTACTACGAAAGCTGCAAACACGACAATTCGCCGAAGATGCGCGATCCGAACCCGGTGATCTTCCTCATTCCAGGCGTCGGCATGTTCTCCTTCGCCAAAGACAAGGCAACGGCGCGTATTGCCGGTGAGTTCTACGTCAACGCCATCAACGTGATGCGTGGCGCCTCCGCCGTTTCGGAGTATCAGGGACTGCCGGAACAGGAAGCCTTCGACATCGAATACTGGCTGCTGGAAGAAGCGAAGCTTCAGCGCATGCCGAAGCCGAAAAGCCTGGCGGGAAGAGTGGCATTCATTACCGGAGGGGCCGGAGGTATCGGCCGCTCCACGGCAGAGCGGCTTGCAAGTGAAGGCGCATGCGTCGTGCTTGCCGACATCGATGAGGGCGCGCTCGACAACACCAAGGGTGATTTCGAAAAGAGGTTCAGCGCTGATGCCGTTCGTACCGTCAAGCTGGACGTCACCCAGGAAGATGCCGTCCTTCGGTCGTTCGCCGAAGCGAGTGTCGAGTTTGGTGGCATCGACATCCTTGTTTCCAATGCGGGCATTGCTTCGTCTGCCCCGGTTGAAGACACCACGCTTGCCATGTGGAACAAGAACATCGACATTCTGGCCACGGGCTATTTCCTTGTGTCACGGGAAGCCTTCCGTCTCTTCCGACGTCAGAAGCTCGGCGGCAATGTCGTCTTCGTTGCATCCAAAAACGGCCTGGCGTCTTCGCCCAACGCATCTGCCTATTGCACTGCGAAGGCCGCTGAAATTCATCTTGCCCGCTGCCTGGCGCTTGAAGGTGCCGATGCCGGCATCCGCGTCAACACTGTCAACCCCGACGCGGTTCTACGCGGCTCGAAGATCTGGAACGGTGAGTGGCGCGAGCAGCGTGCGGCATCCTCCAAGATCGAGGTGGACGATCTCGAGGAACATTACCGTAAGCGTTCCATGCTGAAGCTGAACGTCTTCCCGGAAGATATTGCCGAAGCAATCTTCTTCCTGGCGTCAGACGCATCTGCCAAGTCGACGGGCAACATCATCAACGTCGACGCCGGCAACGCCCAGAGCTTCACACGTTAAGGCACAAGACGCCCGCATGTGCAGTGCGGGCGTCTCTCTAATTTCGGCCAATGAGTTCAGAACAACAATGAAGGCCACAATCGAGCTTTGATACCGCGACCCGCTGTGATGAGGGCGCAGGACAGCTTGAAGAGGGTGTGGGTCAGAGGGAGGACGAAATGACGGAACTAAGGATTGCGGCGGATGTGGTCGGTCGCGAGAACGAGAAGCGTGTAAAGGCGCATGAAGCAGACTATGCCGCCCTTGGTGAGCATCTGGCGCGCCGCGACATCGATATCGATGCGATTACGACCAAGGTCGCCGAATTTTTCGTCGCCGTTCCCTCTTGGGGCGTTGGCACTGGCGGCACACGCTTTGCCCGCTTTCCAGGACTTGGAGAACCACGCGGCATCTTCGACAAGCTGGACGACTGCGCCGTCATCAACCAACTGACGGCCGCCACGCCCACCGTCTCTCTCCATATCCCGTGGGATAAGGAAGATCCTGCAAGGCTGAAGTCGCACGCCAACGCTCTTGGCCTCGGCTTCGATGCGATGAATTCCAATACCTTTTCGGACGGTGCGGATCAGCAGTATTCCTACAAATACGGTTCGTTGAGCCACACGGATGCTGCAACGCGCCAGCAGGCGGTCGATCACAACATCGAATGCATCGAGATCGGAAAGGCACTCGGCTCCAAAGCCTTGACGGTCTGGATCGGCGATGGCTCCAACTTCCCTGGGCAGAGCAACTTCACCAAAAGCTTCGAGCGATACCTTGCCGGAATGGCCGACATCTACAAGGCACTGCCGGATGATTGGCGGATTTTTTCCGAACACAAGATGTATGAGCCAGCCTTTTACTCTACCGTCGTGCAGGACTGGGGCACCAATTACCTGATCGCCAACACCCTCGGCGAGAAGGCTTTCTGCCTCGTCGATCTTGGCCATCACGCGCCAAACACCAATATCGAAATGATCGTCGCCCGCCTGATCCAATTCGGCAAGCTCGGCGGCTTCCACTTCAACGACAGCAAGTATGGCGACGACGATCTCGATGCGGGCGCCATCGAGCCCTATCGCCTGTTCCTCGTCTTCAACGAGCTGGTGGATGCAGAGCATCGCGGCGTGAAACAATTCCATCCAGCTCATATGATCGACCAGTCGCACAATGTGACAGATCCAATCGAAAGCCTGATCTCCAGCGCCAACGAAATCCGCCGGGCCTACGCGCAGGCGTTGCTCGTAGACCGCCAGGCGCTCGAAGGTTTCCAGCAGGAGAACGATGCGCTCATGGCGTCCGATACGCTGAAGCGCGCTTATCGCACGGATGTCGAGGCCATTCTTGCTGAAGCACGAAAGAGGGCCGGTGCGGCAATCGACCCCATCGCGACTTACCGCGCCAGCGGCTATCGCAAACAGGTTGCAGGTGGGCGGCCTTCACAGCGCGGCGGCTCAGGCGGGATCGTCTGAGAAGCAGCAATACCTGCTTGATTTGTCCGGCTGGGACAAGCCGGACAGTCCATGATCGACGCCGGTGGTTCAGCCAGTTCGATAACGGTGGCTGGACGACGTGCCGGCGGCACGTGATGGCGCCTACGAGATAGATTGCCAGATCGATCCGCAGATAACGCCGGAGATTACGATCGCTTTGTTGGCGTTGTTATACCTGACACCCTCTTGTCGGCGGTACGGCAGGTTCTAGGCTTTGGTATGAGATACGCTTCTAAAGTCTTGAGGCGCCGATGACGGGCAGGTGGTCTGCGCCTGCACCGTCATTTACGGCCCGCTTTCGCGACAAGCCGATGGATCGTACGGGCGGCAAAATCCGCGAGGCATCGCGGTAGTGTTGCCGCATTACCCGGTCGATCTCTGCGGCACTTTAGCTCCGATCGACAACTATCGTAAGCTTACGCAGGCAGCTCCCCCTAAACTGGCTGTTGCTCTGGTGCACGCCTAATCTGGAAATCGAACAGATTCTCGCTTGACAGAAAAAACGTTTTCCCTATTTTGAGAAAACGTTTTCTCATTAGGTTGTTTTCGATGATCGAGAGTGGAGCAGGGGCGCAAGCTGAAGCACTGGCGAACGTACAGGATGCGTCTTCGCGCGTTACGATCAAGGATGTTGCAGCGGAAGCTGGTGTTTCCATTTCTACGGCATCGAAGGCACTCAATGAGCGCGGCCGGATGTCTGGAGAAACTCGCGAGCGCATCCAGGCCGTTGCTCAAAAAATGGGATTTCGTCCAAACGCCATGGCACGCGCACTTGTGGGTCAGCGGTCCTTCACGCTTGGCCTTTTGACCAATGATACATACGGTCGCTTCACCTTGCCGATTGCCGCAGGCCTTTCCGTCGCAATGGCGGATCGCGGCGTCTCAGTTTTCCTCTGCGCCATCGATGACGATCCCGAACGTGTTCGTTCCAATATAGAAGCAATGGAAGACAAGCGTGTCGATGGTTTGGTGGTGTCTGGCAAGCGCGTCGACCGAGTTCTGCCAGTAGATCTTCCCACTGTGCATATGCCGGTTGTCTATGTGAATGCGGCGTGCCCCGAGGGTGCGATCGGCTTTGTGCCGGACGATGAGGGCGGTGCTTACGCGGCGGTCTCTCATCTCGTCGGGCTGGGTCGCAAGCGTATCGCACATATTACCGGCCCCAGGAGCTTCAGTGCTGTCGGCCTAAGAGAGCAGGGCTGGCGAAGGGCATTATCCGAAGCAGCACTCCCCTGCTTCGAGGAAGCGCTGTCCGGCGAGTGGTCCGAAGGCTTCGGATATGAAGCCGGGCAGCGCTTCGTAACCATGCCGGTTGCCGATCGACCAGATGCCGTCTTCTGCGGCAATGACCAGATCGCGCGAGGTCTTATCGATGCGCTGACGCTCGCCGGCATTCGCGTTCCGCAAGACATCGCCGTCGTCGGCTTCGATAACTGGGAGATCTTTGCCGCAGCGACGCGACCGCCGCTGACGACGGTCGACATGGCTCTCAAGGAGCTTGGCCGTCAGGCGGGAATAACTTTGCTTGATTTGATCGACGGGAAGCCGGTGGAGGCTGGCCAACGTCGACTTGCCTGCCACCTGATGGTCCGGGAGTCATGCGGAGCGTCTATCAGCAGTTCTGATTGAAAATGCAACAGCGCCGCATCGGCGCATTTCGGGAGGAGAATGGACATGAGACATTGGATATTCGGGCTAAGCGGTCTTGTGGCTGCCGCACTTGCCTTGCCCGCAACAGCCAACGCCGAGAATTTTTCGCTGTGGACCCGCTCCGACAGCTCAACCTTCATGCCGAAGCTTGTCGATGCATTCAACGCCAGTCAGAAGGAACACCACGCGGATTTACAGATCGTTCCCGTAAACGAACTGGTGCAGAAATACGCGGTTGCGACGGCAGGCGGCACGGCGCCAGATGCCCTGTCGCTCGATCTGATCTACACGCCGGCCTTTGCCGCAGCGGGTCAGCTGGAGGACTTAACCGATTTCGCAAAATCGCTCCCGTATTTCAACGCGTTGTCGAAAGCGCATATCTCCGTAGGGACCTATCAGGATCATATTTACGGCTTGCCTTTCTCCGCAGATGGCTCCGTTCTGATCTGGAACAAGAAGCTGTTCAAACAGGCGGGCCTGGATCCCGAAAAGGGCCCGAAAACATGGGCGGAAATTCGCTCCGACGCTGAGAAAGTCAATGCGCTAGGAGGCGACATTAAAGGCTTTTACTTCTCCGGCAACTGCGGCGGCTGCAACATCTTCACCTTCACGCCTCTGATCTGGGCGTCTGGCGCCGATATCTTTTCGGCAGATGGCCGTCAGGTCACGCTCGATACGCCCCAAATGCGCGACGCTATCGCATTTTATCAGGGCATGGTGCGTGACAAGCTCGTCCCTGCCGGTGCGCAGACAGATACCGGCTCGAACTTCTTCGCCGCTTTCGCTACGGGCAAGATCGGCATCACGCCGTCCGGCTCCTTCGCGATCGGCGCTCTTGCGACACAAAGTCCCGACCTTGAATATGGCGTGACGCCGCTTCCCGGTAAGGATGGCGGTTCCTCTTCCTTTGCGGGAGGCGACAATTTCGTCGTGTCGAAAGGCACAAAGAAAATGGAAGCGGTGAAGGCATTCCTGCAATTCTCCTATTCGCTGGAAGGTCAGAAACTTCTCGCACGCAATGGTTCGTTGCCGATCCGCAGCGACATCGCCAAGGAGGCGCTTGAGGGTCTCGACTCACGCTACCTCATCGCCGCTGACGCAATGGCGAAAGGTAAAACGCCGTACACGACGGTTTTCAACGACCTGTTCAACTCCGCCAATGGTCCCTGGATCACCATGTTGAATACGGCATTCTTCGGAACGCCGGACTCGATCGAACCTGCGATCCAGACGGCCCAAAGCACAATGCAGTCGATCGTCGATACCGCACCCTGACCGGAGCGAAAGACAAAGAGGCGGAGGCTTATCTCCGCCTCGTTGATGCCATTGGAGGAACGATCCCATGTCGGACCAAACAACGGCGCCCGCTGGAGGCGCGCCGAACGCTTATCTGCGCCCTCGGCGCAAGCGTCGCCGTGACTGGAAGGGTCTGCTTTACGTTGCGCCTGCGCTCGCACTTGTGCTGGTGTTCTTCCTCTTGCCGCTTTGCATGACGGCGTGGATGTCGCTTCACAACTGGCCGCTCCTGGGGCTGCCCCGCTGGATCGGATTTGGCAACTACAAGGCGCTCTGGAACGATAGAAACTTCTGGAACGCGCTTGCCTTCACCATTCGATACACCATCGCTGCCACGATCGGACTTCTGGCTCTCGGTCTATCGCTGGCGCTGCTGGTGGAAAAGGATCGCCCGTTCTCAGGCGTCTACCGCACCGCCTTCTTCATGCCGGTGGTCATCGGCTTCGCCTCGGCCAGTCTGTTGTGGAGCTGGCTTTCGAATGTCGATACCGGACTTTTTTCCCCGCTCGCCGAAGAGCTGGGATTGACCCAAGGTCGCGTGAACTTGCTCGCAACATTCACGCCAGCCTTCTGGTCCGTCACCGCGATGGTGCTCTGGAAGATGGCCGGCTTTTACATGGTCATCCTGATGAGCGGGCTGCAGGCCATTCCTACCGATTTCATAGAAGCAGCCCGGATCGATGGCGCCAATGCCTTTCAGAGGTTCCGCTTTATCGTCATGCCGCTCTTGCGTCGGCCTTTCGCACTGGCGCTCATCCTATGCGTCTCGGGCTCTATGCTGGCTTTCGATCAGTTCTACATCATCCTGGCAGGGGGACCACAGAACAGCACGGTGACGGCCGTCTACTGGATTTTCAGCCAGTCGTTTGTGTCCTTTCGCCTCGGTTATGGCGCGGCACTCTCCATGGTGCTCTTGGTTATCCTGCTCGTGCTGAGCGCCATTCAGCTTAGGCTCTTGCGTGAGGAGGAACCGAGATGACCGTTCTAGACGCAATGACAACGATGCCCGCCTATCGCCGCAGGTCGGGCCAGACGAGGCGCTACAAAATCCTGTTTCATGTGACCTGCATTCTGATCGCGTTGCTCTTTCTCGCACCCATTGTGCTTGTTCTGATCGCGTCCTTCCACGCCCAACCATCCGCGGGAAGCGGCTTGTTTTCCTTAAGCGGGCTTTGCTTGTGCAGTTATCAAAGGCTGGAAGATTTCGGTTCGGGTATCCTGCACTATGCGGGCAACAGCCTGTTCGTGGCGGCGGGAACGGCAATCCTGACGATTTTGATCTCGGTCTTCGCCGGCTACGGCTTTTCCAGGTTCCGTTTTCCACTGAAGTCACTTGCCTTCCTGCTGATCCTATCGACTATGATGGTGCCGTTTCAGTCGATTTTGACGCCGCTTTTCCTGATTTTGGCGAAGCTCGGCCTGCAGAACACGTTGAGTGGCCTCGTTCTGATCTATGTCACGCTCCAACTGCCATTCTCGGTCTTCATGATGCGCAACGCTTTCGACGCGGTGCCGAAAGAGATCGAGGAGGCGGCGCGCGTCGATGGCGTCAAGGGATTACGTTCGCTCATCTATGTATCGGGACCGCTCGTCCTGCCCGGCATCGTCTCGGTTGGCATCTTTGCCTTCCTCAATGCCTGGAACGAGTTCCTTGCCGCGCTTGTCTTCCTGACCGATCAGGATCGCTATACGCTTCCCGTTCTCGTCACCGCCGTGCGATCAGGTCACTATGGCTCGGTCGATTGGGGCGCCGTGCAGGCCGGCGTGACCGTGATGATGATCCCCTGCCTCATTCTGTTCGTCACCTTGCAGCGCTTTTACATCCGCGGCCTTACGGCCGGCGCAGTGAAGTAAGCCCAGTCTCATTCCCTCGAAGGAAACCGATATGAACACTTCAGTTTCACCTGCCGACACCACTTCCACCAATTCTCTGTTTCGGCCACCGGCGGTAGACCGGGTTCGCGTCGCAGGATTTTTTGGCCCACGCATCCAAACCATCGCCGACAAGACGGCTCATACACTGCTCGATCGATGCATTGAGGCCGGTATGCTGGATCAGATAGACCCGGATCGGCCTAATCCAGGTTTGCGCATCCCGTATCAACAGGGGAATGATACGGTCAGCACGCAGATGTTCTGGGATTCCGATTTCGGAAAGAGC
The DNA here is from genome assembly GCF_037722385.1 of Agrobacterium larrymoorei. GTDB lineage: Bacteria > Pseudomonadota > Alphaproteobacteria > Rhizobiales > Rhizobiaceae > Agrobacterium > Agrobacterium larrymoorei_C. The sequence goes on along the minus strand of NZ_JBBKAQ010000001.1, from coordinate 898,202 downwards.
ATCGAGGCCGCCGCTTACACGCTTCTGCATAAGCCGGACGCTGCACTGGAAGCGCGCATCGACGAAATCGTCGAAGCCTATGCAAGGTTGCAGGACGCGAATGGATACCTGAACTCCTGGTATCAGCGTATCGAGCCTGGCAAGCGCTGGACCAACCTGCGTGATTGCCATGAGCTCTACAACGCTGGACACCTGATGGAAGGGGCGGTTGCCTATTACTACGCCACGGGCAAGCGAACATTCCTCGACATCATGGCCCGCTATGCCGATCATATTTCCGAGGTTTTTGGTCCAGGCGAAGCGCAGAAGCCCGGCTATTGCGGTCACCCGGAGATCGAACTGGCATTGATCAAACTCGGTCGCGCGACAGGCGAGCAACGTTATATCGATCTCGCGCGCTTCTTCGTAGACGAGCGCGGGCAACGGCCGGGTGGAGAGCATTATTACGATCGTGAAGCGCGCGAGCGCGGCAGGGACCCTTCGGACTATCATTTCGGGACCTATGAATATTCCCAAAGTCATGAGCCAGTGCGAGACCAGCGCCACGTGGTGGGCCATGCTGTTCGTGCTGCCTACCTCTATTCCGGCATGGCCGATGTTTCGACGGAATATGGCGACGACAGCCTGAAACCGGCACTTGAGGCTATCTGGGGCCATCTCACGCAAAAGAACATGTATGTCACCGGCGGGTTCGGCCCCTCGGCCCATAATGAAGGACTGACATTCGATTACGATCTGCCCAATGAGACGGCCTACGCCGAGACATGCGCAGCTGTCGCCTTGGTCTTCTGGGCAAACCGCATGCTTGGTCTTGGCCCCGACCGCGCCTACGCCGATGTCATGGAACGGGCTCTCTACAATGGCGCACTTGTCGGCCTGTCACTCGACGGCACTCAATTCTTCTATGACAACCCGTTGGAAAGCCGGGGCAAGCACCATCGCTGGAACTGGCACCGTTGCCCGTGCTGCCCTCCGAACATCGCGAGACTCGTCGCTTCTGTTGGTACCTACATGTATGGAGAAGCAGAGGACGAACTCGCGGTCCATCTCTATTGCGAGAGTGCGGCCGATCTGAAGGTGGCGGGCAAACCCGTCCGCATCCGCCAGCAAACGGCCTACCCCCTGGACGGCACCATTCGGTTGACGTTGGAACCGGCAGAAGCGAGTGAGTTCACGCTGGCGCTGCGTCTTCCCGGGTGGTCGCCGAAAGCCGCTCTCCGTGTCAACGGTCAGGCTGTCGAGATCGCCTCCGTCGAAGCAAAGGGCTATGCGAGGCTTAATCGTTCCTGGCAGTCGGGCGATGTCGTTGAACTTGACCTGGACATGCCGGTGCAGGAAGTCCACGCTCATCCAGCTGTGGGTAACGATCAGGGCCGCGTGGCTCTCCAGCGCGGACCACTCGTCTACTGCCTGGAAGGTGTCGATAATGGCGACGACCTGAATTCGGTGCTGCTGCGTCCAGACAGCGCGTTTCGCTGCGAAGCGGTGGAAGAGTTGGGCGGCGTTCCTGCTCTGGTCACCACCGCGGTTCGGGAAACCGCGGGTGACGATCAGCTATATTCCATTGCGGCACCGCAACGGCAAGACGTCGAAATCCGCGCTGTGCCCTATCATCTTTGGGATAACCGTGCATCCGGCGAAATGCTGGTCTGGATCCGCAAGGAGGGCCAGTCATGAATGCGCAGAGCACGCATTCCGCCGCATCGCCGCCAGTCCGCACAAGCGGTGTCGAACTGAAGGGAGTGTCGAAGAGCTTTGGCGCGGTGGATGTCATTCATGACATCGACCTAAAGATTGCCGCAGGCGAGTTCGTCGTGTTCGTCGGTCCATCCGGTTGCGGTAAGTCGACACTTCTGCGGCTGATCGCTGGTCTTGAGGAGACCAGTCAGGGGGAAATTCTCATCGGCGGACGGGATGTCACCGAGGCTGATCCCTCAGACCGCGGTATCGCCATGGTGTTTCAGTCCTATGCGCTTTATCCGCATATGACTGTGGCGCAGAATATGGGCTTCGGCCTCAAAATGGCGCATCGTCCGAAAGACGAAGTCGATCGACTGGTTCAGGGAGCGGCAGATATCCTCCATCTGACGCCGTTGCTCGACCGGCGGCCAGGTCAGCTATCCGGTGGTCAAAGGCAGCGCGTTGCGATTGGCCGCGCGATCGTCCGGAATCCGGAAGTGTTCCTGTTCGATGAGCCATTGTCGAACCTGGATGCAGAATTGCGCGTCGATATGCGAATTGAGATCGCAAAGCTGCACAAGCACCTTGGCAACACGATGATTTACGTCACACACGATCAGACGGAAGCCATGATACTGGCTGACAAGATCGTCGTCTTGAGAGCTGGTCGTATTGAACAGATCGGATCCCCATTCGAGCTTTATCATGATCCGGATAATCTCTTCGTTGCCGGCTTCATCGGCAGTCCGAAGATGAATATCGTCAGCGCGACGTTCGAGGCGGGGTCGCTGTTCATCGGTGAGCAGCGCCTGCCGCTTTCAGTTCCTCAAGGCCTGCCGATCCAAGGCGAATTGCAATTCGGCATTCGCCCGGAACATATGCGACCCACCCGTGATGGCGAGCCGGGGCTTGAAATGACGATCGACTTCACAGAGTTTCTAGGTGGAGCCACCTACCTTTATGGGCATCTTGGCCCCGACTTGCCGATCGTCGTTCAAGGCGGGACCGGGCCGGTGGCGGATGTCGGCCAGAGGATCTTCGTGTCATTCGATCCGGCAGATGCGCGGTTCTTCGACAAGCAGGGGCAACGGCTCCGGGGCAATAGCACGCGCCCCTAATGGGCGTGCGCACCTAGGCGTTACGCGATCAGCTTATTATCCTTCCACAGACGAAAGCCGCCCTCGAAGGCTAGGGCGTTGTCACCGCGGCGGCACTTCGGAGGAAGTGAATCGAGCTTTTCCACGTTGCCGCCGCCGATCACCACATAGTCGGGCTCGAGCGCTGCGGAAAGCGCCTCAACAACATCGAACACTCGCTTCTGCCACTTCTTGTGACCTTTATTCTCGCGGTAGGCTTCGCTGACGTAATGCTCGTAGCTTTTGCCTTTACGATAGGGAAGGTGAGCGATCTCCATGGGTTGGGCGACGTTCTCCACGATCATTGCCGCGCCAAGGCCGGTGCCGAGACCGAGGAAGAGCATGCGACCGCCGGTGTAGGATCCGATCGCCTGCATCAGAGCATCGTTGACAATGCGGACGGGGCAGCCAAACGCGGCTCGATAATCGAAACCGACCCAGCCTTCGCCGAGGTTCACCGGTTCTCGAAGCGGCTTGTCGTGTACGACCGGTCCGGGATAGCCCATCGCAATCCCGTCGTACTTCATGCCGTCGGCCATGGACTTTACCGCCGCAACCATGTCGGCCGCTGTCATGGACTTTCCGCTTTCCGCCTTCTTTTCCTCGCCGCCTGCGCTTGAAAGAATTTTCACGTGGCTGCCGCCAATGTCGATAGACAGGACAATGCGGTCTTTATCGTCTGAAATATCTTGTGACATATATATTTTCTCCGATTATCAGGCGGGATCGATCCAGCCACCGGGCGGCGCGAAATGCTCCATCTCGGCGGGACCCCAGGTTCCCGGCTTGTAGGTCGGCGGCACAGCCTTGTCGTCGAGGATAGGTTCAACAATCTTCCACGCGAGTTCGGCTGCGTCCTGGCGGGTGAACAGTTGCCTGTCGCCAGCCATGGCGTCGCCGATCAAGCGTTCATAAGGCGCCATATCGCCGATGCCATCGTCCAGCGCTGTCAGTTCGACCGCCTCCCCACGCATCTTCTCTCCCGCTGCCTTGCGGCGCGCGCCGACACCGATGGAGATATCTGGCCCAAGGCGGAAGCGGATATAATTCGCGGACGTGTCGGTGATCTCGTCAAAGAGCGTTACCGGTGGTCGCTTGAAGCGAACAACGACCTCCGTTGCATGGGCGGGCAGGTTCTTGCCGGCACGGATGAAGAACGGGACGCCGTTCCATCGCCATGTCGCAACCCGGAAGCGGACGGCAGCGAAGGTTTCTGTCGGCGACGATGGGGCGACACCAGGCTCGTCGGTGTAGCCTTCGAACTGGCCCCGCACCACGTCCTCTCTCGAGAGAGGCGGCATCGCTTTCAGCACCTGGACCTTCTCGTCTACCAGATCGTCGGACGCGCCAGATGCCGGTGGCTCCATGGTGAGGAGCAAGAGAACGTTGACGAGGTGGTTCTGAATGACATCGCGAATGCAACCGACTTCGTCGTAAAACTTGCCACGCCCCTTGATACCGAAGTCTTCGGCCATGGTGATCTGGACGCTTTCGACATGGTCTCGATTCCATACTGGCTCGAGGAAGCTGTTGGCGAAGCGAAAATAAAGAAGATTCTGAATGGCCTCCTTACCCAGGAAGTGGTCGATGCGGAAGATCGCATCCTCCTCGAACACCTTATGCAGCACCTCATTCAATTTCTTGGCCGAGGCAAGATCGCGACCGAATGGCTTTTCCACCATCAGCCGGGCGTCCTTGGCAATGCCGGCCTGATCAAGCCCATCGGCCACCGTTTCGAACAGGGATGGGGGGATCGCGAGGTAGTAGAGTGGGCTCTTGTGTCCCGCCAGCGCCTGCTTCAGCTTGTCGAATGTCGACTGGCTGCGGTAATCACCTGACACGTAAGACAGCTTCTCTGCCATCTTGGCGAAGACGGACTCGTCGATCTGATCGACATGCTTTGAGATCGCGTCTCTTGCACGCGCGAGCAGTTGGTCGCGCGTCCAGTCGTCAAAAGCCACGCCGATGATCGGCGTGGTGAGCGCGCCGCGCTTTACCATCGCGTAGAGCGAGGGAAAGATCATCTTGTGCGCAAGATCACCGGTGGCACCGAACACCACCAGTACATCGGATCGTTCTTGTGCCATGGCTCTCTCCTCCGCCTTACTTGGCTTTTTCCAGGTGACCACCAAAGGCGTGGCGCATGGCGGACAGCACCTTGCCGGCAAATTGCGCCTCGCCGCGCGAGGAGAAGCGTTCGAAGAGTGCCGAGGCGAGAACTGGCGCTGGCACGCCGGTCTCAACGGCGGCCTGCAACGTCCAGCGGCCTTCGCCTGAATCGGACACTCGGCCATCATAGTGTTCCAGATGCGGGTCCTGCTTCAAAGCCTCTGCGGTGAGATCCAGTAGCCATGAACCAATGACCGAACCGTGCCTCCAGACTTCGGTCACAGCGGGCAGATCGACATCGAAACGATAATATTGCGGATTGGCGAGCGGTGTCGTTTCTGCATCCACCTCGCGCTCGCTATTTCCGGCATTGGCAGCTTTCAGGATGTTCAAGCCTTCGGCATAGGCTGCCATGACGCCATATTCGATGCCGTTATGCACCATCTTGACGAAGTGGCCGGCACCCGCCGGGCCGCAATGGAGATAGCCTCTTGGTGCTGTTCCCGTTTCCGGATCCTCCGCAATGTTCTGCCCGGCACCCGGTGCAAGAGAAGCAAAGATCGGATCGAGACGCTGTACGGCTGCCTGTGGGCCTCCGATCATCAGCGAGTAGCCACGTTCCAGGCCCCACACGCCACCCGATGTTCCGACATCGATGAAGTCGATGCCCATCGGTGCGAACTCTGCGGAAAGATTGATCGCCTCATGATATAGGGAGTTGCCGCCGTCGATAATGGCGTCGCCTTTCTCGAGCTTTGACGCGAAATCTCTTGCGATCTTCGGGGTGATGGCTGCTGGCAGCATCAGCCAGACGGCGCGGGGCTTTTCGAGTTTGGAGATGAGGTCTTCAGCCGAGGAAGCGCCCTTCGCACCCTCTTTGACGAGCGCCGCCACGTTGTCCGCGTTGACGTCGAAAACAACGCAGTCATGCCCCTGTTTCAGAAGCCGGCGTACCATATTGGCGCCCATACGGCCGAGGCCTACCATTGCGATTTGCATGTCATTCTCCACTTTCGATGCGGGTTGAATCAGAGGATTCATCCCCGACGTGAACGGTAAAGTTGGTGTTTTCCCATGTTTGGCTATCTGGCCAGTAGAAGGTGAAGACTATCGACGTTCCGACGTCTTCATTCTGCAAGGGCAGATCGACGAAATAGGTGCCCAGTCCGGATGGCGCCACCGGCGTGTCGGAAACGTTCGTCCAGTTGTCGGTGCTCCAGTGCACGAGAGCGTTCGCTTCCACTTCGAGTCTCAGCATCTTACCAGCTGGGATCGAGGACAGACGGTTGTTAAAGCGCCAGATGCGCAAGCGCGAGCCGGTCTTGTTCCTGATATAGCGCTCGACGCCTTGCGGGGGCATGTCGAAGACAGCGCCGTCCTTCAACGAGCGCAGAAGCTTGATATGTTCGGAGTGCGCCCAGACAAGGGGCATTGCGCTGCCGGAGGGTCGGCCAAGGAACAGTTCCTTCTCGGGGATATCCGGCCCATCCCAAACCTGCTCAGGGAAAAGGCCACCGGACCCAGCGGATTTTTCAAGCGTCGACAGTAGTGCTTCCGCAGCTTCTTTTCGGCCTGCGGCAAGTTCATAATGCGCGCGTTCCCCGGCCAACAGAGGCCAGGCCCGGCCTTTGCCCGTGCCGTCGAAAGGCGCGCCATCGTCATGCTCGCCGTAACCATCGCCGGTGTAGCGATACCAGACCGGGCCCTGCGGCAGTTCCACACGCAAGCTGTGGTCGATGGCTTTGATGGTGTCGAGAATGTAGGGGTCATCTGCCGCACGCAGGCCGAAACGGACAAGCGCCAGCGCATCGGGACTCAGCACATCGGCTGTCGGCAACAGCGCCCGGTCAGGTGTCTGGTTGCGAATTTCGGTGTTGCCGGACGCCCTTGCCGCATCCGTCGTGCCGAGCGGCGCAATACGAACGTAATGGCCTGAAATACCGAGCGCGTCGCAGAAGGTCTTCTCGCCGGCGAAGGTCCATAGTTCGATCTGATCGTTCCAGCAGTCTGCCGTTTCGCGTAGATGTTGGGCGGCCTGCTGATCCCCATCGATCGCCAACAAATCGGCAGCTGCCAACAATGCGGCAATCTCTACGGCAAGCGTAAACGGGCTATAGCCGGCATCCTCTTCCCATCGATCCTCGCAGGTCGCGGGACCGTTGGTCAGGATGTAGTTCGCAGCGCTGCGCACCATCGGCATGAAGCGACTTTGGGCTTTCGCATCGAGATGGCCGGACCGCCGCAACATATCGGCAAGTAGGATGGGGAAGGCGCACTCATCCATCTGGATGCCCGGCCAATAGGGCTTCCCATCAAGCCACAGGTTCTGTGGCCAGCGGCCGGACGGTTGTTGAACGTGGCGCAGATAGTCGAGGATCGCGATTGCTTCTTCTGCATCTCCGGCGGCCAGAAATCCGCCTGCCGTTTCGACCAGATCGCGGGGCCAGACGAGGTGATAGCCGCCCAGGTCGTCATCGCCTTTGGAGAATCCCCATGGAATGGAGAGGCTGGCGACGACCGCACCGGCACGATCGGCAGCTCGGTGAGAAGCGAGAACCGCGGTTGAAACCCGGTAGGCATTGACGCCGTCCTGCTCTTGGCGATCCAGGGAAACAAGCTTTTCCTGCCAGGTTTTCCAGTTGGCGACATAGTGTTGTTGCGCCTTGTCAAACCCATCCTTGAGGCTGGCCACTGCCGCCGCCGCCGCTTCGAACTCCGTCTGGCCGAAGCCGATGGCGAGAGTTGCCTCCCCGCACGTGCTGATGAAATCAAGCTCACCTGCAAGAGCGACATTGCCGTCATCGGCGCGCTGGTACTGGTCGGCTATGCGTCCATGCTGTTGCAACTGCCTCCAGCCGTCAGAAACACCAACGAAACCCGCGCTCGTGGCGCACCACGGAATGTCAGAGACAAGTGCCAGATAACGCGAACGACCGGTGGCGAACAGCACGGTCTTGTCATCGAACTCACCGATCCAGGCCGAGTTCATTTGTCCGGCGTTGACCAGATGCGGAGCGAGCAGGGCCGTGACCCTATAGTCCCCGACCTCGCCCTTGAGCGCGGCAAAGCGAAGCCGCTGCAGCACACAGGCCCGAGAGGGATCGGAAATCACCTCCTTCTCGATACGGTAACGCCCGTCTCGCGCGGTGTTGGAAATGGAGAAAGCTGGAATTCCAGGCGCGACAGTTTTGGTATTCGTCTCGCAATCGCGTTTCTCTTCGGAGAAATAGCCATGCTTGCCGGTGACGACGAAACCGAAATCACGCGTGCAGGCACTGTCGACGCGGGGGTAGTAGATTTCGTTGAGGACGCCGTGGCTGAGAGTGAACCAGACGCGCGAATGCTTGGAGACGGCGGTGCCGATGCCGTTCTTAGCGCTGGATGTCCAGCGCGCTTTAATGCCCGGCGCTCCAGGAGCGGAATCGATCATTCCTCTCCAGCGCAGCCCGCTGGTGTCCAACCTAGTTTTCGTGCCTGTAGGGAAATCAACAGAGGAAGAACTGGTCATTTCAAGAATGCCTTGATGCGCTGCGAAATGAATAGCTTAACGTCAAAATTTAAATGGACAGACCGCAATGTCAGCCAAATCCTTGTTGCATACTCCATTACCGTGACGGCATTGGGCAACTTACATTTTCGTAATTCTCAACCGAACCCGGATGCCTCTATTGCCTTGTCCAGCGCCATTTTTATCTGTGCCTTGATCAAATCCGTTGGAACAACGATGTTGACCGGCTTTCGGTTGCACCGGCGCGGAGGATGTTACGAGGATAGGCGGCGGGAGATGGGCAGCGTCACAGTAGCCTGAAAGCCACCGGTGACATTGCGGAGCGTGACGGTGCCGCCATAGAGTTCGGCAATTTCCTTCGATATTCCCAAACCGAAGCCGCTGCCTTGCACGCTTTCGTCCAGCCGCATGCCCGGCTGGAAAGCCTCAGTGATCCTGTCATCGGAGATACCCGGCCCATTGTCAGTGATCGTGATCGCAACGAGATCGCCTTTCCGCTCCGACGATACCTTGACGGCTGTGGAAGCCCATTTGAACGCGTTGTCCAGCAGATTGCCGAGAACTTCGTTCACGTCCTCCGGATCGCAGCGAAGGCTGGCGGAGTCCTCGACCTCACAAAGAACCGACAAAGCCTTGTCCCTGTAGATGTTCGACAGAACAAGAATGAGGTCATCGAGACGAGGGCGAAGCAAGACGTGCCGATCCGCAAGCTGGCCAGCCGCAGACTTGCGCGCATCGGCAAGATGATGACGGATGCGGCGATCAATGCGGTAAACGAGATCCCTCAAACCGCCATTCGGATCGTTGTCGCTATTCAATCCAAGCGTCAGACTGGCGACTGGCGTTTTCAGCCCATGGGCCATATTGGCAAAATGGATGCGGGACTCCTCAAGCCGCTTCTCGTTCAAAGCGATCAGGCGGTTGATTTCTATCGTAACAGGCTTCAACTCTTCGACGTCCCCTTGAGGCAGCGCAGAGCGGTCGCCGGCCGACACTTCTCCTATCTCGGTCGTCAGGCGCTTAAGGGGCTTGAGGCCGAAGCGTACCTGTAGATATGTACCGATCAGAAGCGTGATGCCGAGGAGTGCCATGGCCGGCACGAGCCACATGAGCGAACGGAATGCCGGATCGGTTAACGCAGCCTCAGGGGCAGATGCGGTAATCTGCACCGACTGGCCGTCGATGCGAGAGGACAGGGTGCGCGTGTAAAGACCACGTCCATTGCCGTCTTCCGCTTCACCCGGCCGGGGCCTAACCGAAGCCAGATCCCGCCAATCCGCTTGACGCCCCCCAGGTTTAAGGGCGCGCCGCTCCAGGGAACGGGACGAAATTGTCGATGTGTCCGATTTGATCTGCCAGTACCATCCCGAACCCGGCCGATCGAACGGCGGTCCGTCCAGTTGAGAAGTCAGTGTTAGCTGGCCGCTTGCGCTTACCGCCAAGCCGCTGCGCAAACCTTCAATCTGCGTATCGAGCCGCTGGTCGATCTGCTCTCGAACCACGCCGGCGACGATGAGCCAGAGGATAACGGATGCAATCACGATGGCGCCCGCCACAAAGACGGCGGAGAACGCCGTCAGGCGCCCGGCAATCGAGGCGGGACGGGAAGACAGCGACCATCTCATGATGCAGCCGTCATCATGTAGCCCCTGCCACGAACGGTTTCGATGAACTCGGCGCCGATCTTGCGGCGAAGCCTGGCGACGATAACCTCGATAGAGTTCGAGTCCACCTCGGCATCGCCATCATAGACGCGCTCCATCAATTCGCTTCGGTCTACGACGACGTCCTTTCGCAGGATCAGGCAGGAGAGCACGCGCCACTCCAGTGCGGTCAATTTCAAAGGAACGCCATCCTTCTCGAAGGTTCCCAGCTGTGCGTTGAAGGTGACCGAGCCACAGGTGACGGTGGCGCTCGCGTGATTGTTGGCGCGTCGCACCAATGCGCGCAGCCGCAAGACCAGTTCTTCGACCTTGAAGGGTTTGGTGAGAAAGTCATCGGCGCCCGCTTTGAAGCTTGCCACCTTGTCCGGCCAGCCGTCTCTGGCCGTCAGCACAAGCACCGGAAACGTCCGGCCCGCCTCCCGCCACGAAGCCAATACCGAGACGCCGTCGATCTTGGGAAGTCCCAGATCGAGGACCGCAACATCGAAGGCTTCGGTCAGGCCTGCATGCTGACCATCCTCACCATTGCGTGCGATATCGACAACGAAGTTTTCGTTTCTGAGACTGCTAGCAATCCGGCTTGCTAGGTCGGTATCGTCTTCGACAAGAAGGACACGCATGAGGGACTTCTACTCCGTGGGATCGGACTTTCTTATGGTGCTGGACGCTTAACTCAAGCTGAACGGGATGGTTCAGGCTGGTGGTGGTAGGGCTTTGATAGAAAGGCATCATTCCAATCACAAAGGAGACCGGAAATGTCTGTTACACCTGAAACCGAAACCAAGCATCACGACGAAGCCAATCACGTCCACCCACATCCGAAGAAGCGTTCTGCCGCTGCTTTAACCGTTGGGGCCATCGCCCTTTTGGCGGTCGGCATTGCCGGGGGTGCCGGCGCCATGAAGCTGACGCGGCCGACTGGAGAGCTTGCGCCTATCGCACCTGTCGCGATTTCCGCTATGCCTGACGACAGCCTCACCAGCGTGAAGGGTAAAGTTGTCGAAATTTTCGGCAACAAGTTCATCATTCAGGATGAAAGCGGTCGTGCCCTTGTAGAGACAGGACCCGAAGGCAGAGGCGGCGATATCGTCAACAAGGATGAGGTCGTGACCGTCCAGGGACGCTTCGATGATGGTTTCCTTCATGGCAGCTACATTGTCCATGAAGATGGCAAGACCAACCAGCTCGGACCGGCCGGCAAGCCACCACGCGGTCCAGAGGGTGGCCCTCGTGGACCGGAAGGCGGTCCCCGCAAGCCTTGAGGTTACGAAGGCTCTCCATTGTTGCATAGTAGTTAGCGTACCGCGCGGCCGCTCAGATCCTGGGCGGCCGCGCTCCTTTGGACTCATGTCTGCGAGGGCATTCGATGCGCGGCTTTTGTCTCGACTATTTCTGCCGCAACGCTTCTTTTAAACCCGCAACGAGATAACCAAGGCCGCTCTCAAAGACAGCTTCCGTATTGACGGTTCCAACCTGCCGGAAGGTTTCCAAGGCCTCACTCAATAATGGAAACGGACCAAGTTCCGCTTCAAAGTCCGCTTTGGGGAGACCGCGATCGATCCTTTCGCGCTCTTGCTCTCCCTGCTCTTCGAGAACGTAACCGACCACATAGCGGGTGACGCAGATGGCGATGCCGAACGCCTCTTTGGTGGAGAAGCCTGCATCGACATAGAGCTGCAACACCTTTTCAGTATCGGCGAAATCGGCGACGGACGGTCGGGTACCCGCTGTCAATCGCGCACCATCGCGCACGCTCAGCAAAGCCTTGCGAACGCTGCGGGCGTTGGAAAGCGTGAACGCCACCCAATCCTGTCCCGGCTTCGGCAAGCGGTCATCGTGGTGGCGCAGCAGCATCTCCGAATTGATGGCATCCAGCAACTCGGACTTGTTTTTGAAATGCCAGTAGAGCGCCGGCTGCTGAACCCCCAGCCTTTCTGCAAGCTTCCGAGTGGATAGCTTGTCTATGCCGACTTCGTTCAAAAGCAGCAGAGCTTCATCAATGATGCGCTCACGTCCTATCGCCATAAAAACACCTCTTGACTTATCAGTGATAAAGTAGCTTATCACCGATAAATTTATCGCTGATAAAGTTTACGAGGATATGCTCCGATGAACAAGGCCCTCACCGTCATACTGTCCACTGTCGCACTCGATGCCATTGGCGCTGGTCTCATCTTTCCCATCCTTCCGGATCTACTGCGCGAGGTCACCGGTGGAGACGACTTCGGCGTTCTCTACGGGGGCATGCTGGCGGTGTTTGCAATCATGCAGTTTGTCTTCTCGCCCGTTCTAGGCGCGCTCAGCGATCGCTTCGGTCGGCGTCCTGTCCTGCTGCTGTCGCTGGCGGGAACGCTCGTCGATTATCTGGTGATGGGGCTTTCGCCGCTCGGCTGGGTACTTGTCGTTGGAAGAGCGGTTGCAGGGATCACCAGCGCCAATATGGCAGTAGCAAGTGCCTACATCACCGATATTACGCCGGCCGCTCAGCGAGCGCAGCGGTTTGGGACAGTGGGCGCGGTGATGAGCACGGGCTTCATCATCGGCCCTGTAATAGGCGGCATCATGGGCGCGTGGTGGCTCCGCTCGCCTTTTCTGGCAGCCGCATTATTCAACGGTCTTAATCTTCTTGTTGCGCTCTTTGCTTTGCCGGAAAGCCGATCGGTGAGCCAGGGGAAATTCGAGTTGACAGAACTCAACCCGTTGCGACCATTGCTCTGGCTGTGGAATTTCAAGCAGCTTCTGCCGCTTGTCATCGTTTTCGTGGTTTTCGGCCTCGTGGCTGCCATACCGGGAACGATCTGGGTACTGTATGGTGCGGACCGGTTTGGATGGGATTCCGTCCATCTCGGCCTGTCACTGTCGGTCTTCGGCGTCAGCGGCGCACTGGCTCAAGCCTTTCTCGTCGGACCGTTGTCGCGTCGCTTCGGCGATCTTGGGACGTTGATGATTGGTGTTGCCTTCGACATGCTGGCATATGTCTTGATGGCCTTCGCCACTCAAAGCTGGATGGGTTACGCTGTGGCACCGCTCTTTGCACTGGGTGGTGTCGCCATGCCGGCGCTGCAGTCTCTTGCAACCAGCCGGGTAAGCGATGAGCAACAGGGACAGTTGCAAGGGGTTTTGGCGAGCCTGATGAGTCTCGCCGGTATCGCCGGACCGGTTCTGACAACCGCTTTGTTCTTTTCGACTCAGACAATCTGGATCGGCACGACATGGCTGGTGGGAGCCGGACTCTATCTTCTGGCCTCACCACTTTTTACGATGGTACGTGCGTCGCGATTTTTGGAAGAACACCGACACGGGAACGTTGGTTTGAAATGACGACGCATCGCATTACAGGCCGGGAGATTGTCCTGGCCTGCTTTACTTTTTTACCGAGGATCTGCCGTCAGCGCTTCACGCGCCCGTTTTCGGCAACCAGACGGCCCGCCTTGAAAACCTTGTGTCGCGTCGGAAAGGCAATCACTGCCTCCGGTAGATGCTCTGCGACCAAGGAGACGAAATCAGCCTTCGCGCCGATCTCGATGCCGTAACGTTCGAGCCGCATGGCTTTTGCGCCCGCAGCCGTAACGACGTCGAAAGCTGCGCAGAGTTCGTCGTCGGTATAGAAGCCCGATCTGTAACCGATGATCTCGGCGCGATGCAGCATGTCGCCATCGCCATAGGGCCACCAGGAATCGCGGATGTTATCGCTGCCGCTGAAGACGGTCACGCCTTCGCGGCGGAGCAACGCGACCGGCGGGAAATTATGGTTGCCAGGTGCATTGGTCATGATCGAAACGCCGCTCTTGGCGATCCTGGCTGCGATCTTCTTGGCCGCATCCGGCGCAAGGTCTCCAAGGCCGTAGGCATGGCTGACGGCGACATGTCCCTGCATGCCGAGTGCAACAGTCCGGTCGCAAATCTCCTCGATGGTGAAAGCCCCCATCGAGCCCGCATCATGCAGATGGATATCGATATCGACGCCATGCTTCTCGGCGACACCGAAGACCACATCGAGATGACCGTTGACGTCGCGGTCGAAGCTTGCCGGATCGAGACCGCCGACGAGGTCTGCACCAAGCCCGATGGCGGCGTCGAGAAGCTCGGGCGTTCCCGGACTTTTCAGGATGCCGCTTTGGGGAAAGGCGACAAGCTGAATATCGATCATATCCCGATATTCCTCGCGCACGGCGAGGATGGTTTCCAAAGATGTCAGTCCGACAGAGCCATCGACCATCACGTGGCTGCGCATCTGTGTCGTGCCTTTGGAAATGCATAAATCCAGCTGATTGCGCGCGCGCTCCGCCATCGGCTCGGCCTTCGCCATATTCTCGGCCTGGAAGGCGACGCGCTCATGGACATCGAAGCCGTTGGTGCAGGGGCGATGCGGCACCCATTTGCCGCCATAAAAGCTGGTGTCGAGATGGATATGCCCCTCGACGAAACCCGGCAGGACCAGGTCGCCGGAAAGGTCGATGGTCGTTGCCGAAGATGCTGCTTCTCCGGCCTTCTCAATGGCCGTAATTCGACCCTCTTCCACATGAATGTCGCGCAGCGATCCATCCGCCAGCTTGGCATTGGTGAAAATAGTTTTGATCATCGGGGTTTCCTTTCTATATTTTTTTCTCATCCGGCGTCAGCGCCTTCGCGGACGCATCGTGATGTTTCGTTTATTGTGGGGCTAGGTGGCAGGCGACCTTGCCACCGCCTTCTCTTGTTCGGACCTCCGGCGCAACCTGGCTGCAAAGTTCGGTTGCGATGGGACAGCGCGGATGGAAGGCGCAGCCCTTCGGCGGATCGAGCGGGCTTGGCGGTTCGCCGCCCATCAGCGCGCGGTCTCTGTTGGGGGCTGCGACATCGGGGATCGTTTGCAGCAGAAGCCGTGTGTAAGGGTGTTGCGGATTGGCGAAGAGCGCCTCGGTTTCCGCTTCCTCGACAATCCGGCCGAGATACATGACCGCGATGCGATCGGCCATGTGCCGGACGACCGCGAGATTGTGGCTGATGAAGAGGTAGGTCAGGCCAAGCTCATCCTGCAATCTGCGCATCAGATTGAGGATTTGCGCCTGAACCGAGACATCGAGTGCCGAGGTCGGTTCGTCGCAGACGAGAAATTCCGGCTCACTCGCAAGTGCTCTGGCAATCGAGATGCGCTGGCGCTGCCCTCCGGAAAACTCATGCGGAAACCGCCCGGCATCGTCCGGGGAAAGGCCGACGGTGCGGAGCAATTCCGCCACGCGCGCATCGATCACGTCTTTGCCTTGCCGCAGGCCAAAGACCCGGATTGGCTCGGCGATGATATTGCCGACACGCCAGCGCGGATTGAGGCTGGCATGCGGATCCTGAAAGATCATCTGGGCTTCGAGCGTCTTGCCGCGGTTCGCGCCCTTTTCGGCAGGTGCGAAGACGATGGCGCCCTCGCTTGGGTCGTAGAGACCCGTCACCAGCCGGGCGACGGTGGATTTACCGCAGCCGGATTCTCCGACGAGCGCGAGGCACTTGCCCTTCTGCACCGTGAATGTGACGTCCTGGACGGCACGCAGATAACGTTTCGGCTTGCGGTCGATGACACGGTTGAGCCAGGGAGCGGAGACATCGAAGACCCGCGTCAGTTGATCCACTTCCAGCGCATTGTCAGGGCCTCTCATGCGACACCTCCATCGTGAACGAGGCAGGCGACGCTGCCATGATCATTGCGCACCAGCGCGGGTTTCATCTGCCGACAGCGGGGGCCGACATCCGGGCAGCGCGGATTGAATGCGCAGCCCTGCGGAATGGCGTTGAGCCTTGGCATGGCGCCATCGATCTGGGTCAGCCGCTCGACGCGAGCACCAAGCGCTGGAATGGAGCCCATCAAGCCGCGCGTGTAAGGGTGCTTCGGGTTGCGCAGCACCTCGTCGACCGGGCCAACCTCGATCACCCGGCCGGCATACATGACGGCGACGCGGTCGGCGGTTTCGGCAATCACGCCCATGTCATGCGTCACGAGCATGACGCCAGCGCCCTTTTCGCGGCAGAGCTTGCGCAGCAGCGTGGTGATCTGCGCCTGAATGGATACGTCAAGCGCCGTGGTCGGCTCGTCGGCGATAATGAGTTGCGGATCGCCTGCAAGCGCGAGAGCGATGACGACGCGCTGCCGCATGCCGCCGGAAAACTGATGCGGATAATGATCGATGCGCTCATCCGCTCCGGGGATACCGACCTGTTTTAACAGAGCGACGGCGTAAGCGCGCGCTTCTGCACGGCTGCGGTCCGAGTGCAGGCGGATCGTTTCGGTCAATTGCTGACCAACCGAGAAGAGCGGATTGAGCGAGGTGAGCGGATCCTGAAAGATCGCGCCGACCATGCGGCCACGAACCGTGCTCATCTCCAACTCGCTGAGATTGTCGGTGCGCGTGCCGCCGATGCGGATTTCGCCGGCTGAAATTCGGCCTGGCGGTTCGAGCAGGCCAAGCACCGCCATACCCGTCATAGACTTGCCCGCACCGGACTCGCCGACGACTCCCAGAATTTCGCCGCGCTCCACGGTGAGGGACACATCGGAGAGGGCGGTCAGGACGCCCTTGCGGGTGGGGAACTCGACGGATAAGCCTTTGACTTCGAGGGCCGGGATTGCTGCCGATGTCTGGTTGGCTGAGGTCATCGCGACACCTCGCTGCAGTGATGCGTGAGCGGATAGCTCGGCGGGAAAATCTCCTCGACCGGCGGATGCTGGAATGTTCGGTCCGGATATTTGGCGACAAGACCGTCGAACTGGTGTTGTGCCTGACCTCTGGCGGCGATGAGGTCGATGCCCGCGACCTCTTCGTCGCGCATCGAAATCCGGCCATCAACAATCGTGGCGCGGGTGACGCGACCGGTGGCGCCATAGACGAGAGTCTGGATCGGGTCGATCCGTGGCGCGATCATGCTGTCGGCCATGTCGAAGACGGCGATATCGGCCTTTGCGCCTGGTGCGATACGCCCCAGGTCCTGGCGTTTCAGCGCATCGGCACCGGCAATCGTGGCGGCGTCGTAGAAATCGGCAGACGATCCCGCGTCACCCCGGCCTTCGGCCAGCCGGTTCATCATCAGGCCGACCGACATGTTCAGAACCATGTCCGCCGGGGCGGTGTCCGTCCCCATGCCGATGCGGATGCCCATTGCTTTCAGGCGTGAGAAGGATTTGAGCGCCGAGCCGTGGCGGGCGGATACCAGCGGACAATGAGCGACGGTTACGCCATGGGCGGCATAGCGCGCAAGGTCGTCTTCCGTCGCGACGGTCGCATGCGGGGCGATCAGGCGGGTGGATAGAACGCCAAGCCGGTCCAGCCATTCCGGTGCCGTGACACCATGCACGCGGCGCATGGTTTGCAGTTCCATCTCGCCTTGTGCCATGTGCAGGCGAACGGGCATATCCATATCATCTGCATGGGCGAAGGTCCGGCGAAGCAGCGTCTCCGTGCAGGTCTCGACCCGGTCCGGCGCGAACATTCCAGATATCAGGCCATGGGCGCTGCCGTGAATGCGCTTGGCAAAGGTTGCGGCATCAGCCAGCTCCGATAAGCCACGTCCTTCATCGAAGACCGGCTGCATCGTGCCGCTCTCGTCAAGAATGACGCCACCGCTGCGATAGGCTGGGCCGAGCCAGACGCGAATGCCAAGCTCTTCGGCAGCCACCGCTGCCGCTTCAAATTCGGCCACCGTCTCACCCCAGGCACGGTAGAAGAGCGAGGCGATTGGCAGTGCCGAGGTAATGCCGTTCAGGAGAAGCTGCGCAAAGGCGTAGCGTTTCTGGAAGGCAAGTTCGTCCTGGCTGTACATCTCGTAAGCGCGGGGTGCGTAGTCCGTAGCCCAGACGCGGCCCTTCTTCCAGCCGGGCTGGTTGTCCATGGCAAGCACGGTCGTATCGAGATCGGAGAGTGCATCCAGATCGACAAAGCCTGGACCGATCAAGGCGTCGCCCATGTCGTAGCGGGCGGAAACCTCGCCTTCGAAGTCGCGACCGACCCAGAGGATTGTGTCGTTTTCGATGACGACTTCGCCATCGGCAATGAGGCGTCGTCCTTCCGGCAGATCGGCGACGACGAAGCGGGCTTTGAGCGCCCAGCGACCCGGCGGTCTCTTGCCGAGCGGAAGCATCGACCAGGATGAAGGCGCGGTCATGGGCGTTCCTTCAGGCTTTTGCCATCGCGCGCAACGACATCGCCCGCCGTGATCACGAGCTTGCGGGGTTTATGCGTGACGATGGCCTCGCCGACGGTTTCTCCTTCGACGATGACGACATCGCCACGCCCGCCAATCTCGAGAGAATGCGCCTCGCGGTCCATGGATTTCGCGCCGCCCGTGGTGCAAACATCGAGCGCCCAAAGCAGCTCGTCATCGCGGCGAAGATTATTTTTCATGCCGAGCAACATTGTCCGCTCCAGCATGTCGCCATTGCCATAGGGTCCCCAGGTGTCGCGGAAGCCATCAACGCCCGCGCCGAAGCGCACACCGGCGGCGCGCAGACGGCGCAGGGACGGCACTTCACGGGACGGTGGGGCCGTGGTCAGGATCGGTACATCGAGTTCAGCGCAGGTATCGATCAGCGCCTGCGTCATGTTCCAGTCGGGATGGCCCAGGCAAAAGGCGTGGCTGACGGCGACTTTGCCTTGCATGTCGAGCGCACGGGTGCGCTCGAAGATCAGCTCCATGGAGAAGGCACCGAGTTCTCCGCTCTCGTGCAGATGGATATCGATGCCCTTGCCGTGTTTCTCGGCAATGGCAAAAACGGTGTCGAGATGGCCTTTTGGATCGCTATCCATGCCGCAGGGGTCGAGACCGCCGACGAGATCGGCACCCATCGCCATGCCGGCGTCGAGCAGTTCGGCTGTGCCGGGGCGGCGCATCAGGCCCGATTGCGGAAAGGCGACGATCTCGATTTCGACGATGCCAGCCAGCTGGCGGCGGGTCTCCATCACGCCTTCTAGCGCGATCAGCCCCTGGTCCGTGTCGATGTCCACATGGGTGCGGATCAAGGTTGTGCCATAGCCGACCGATTGCAGCGCCTGGCGCATCGACTGGATATGGGCGTCCAATCCATAATCGCGCTTCACCTTGCGCTCATTATCGATCTTGTCGATCAGGCGCGGTCCAACTTCGTTGACATACCAGGGGTAGCCCAGCAGCGATTTGTCGAGATGCGTATGAGCATCGACGAGACCCGGGATTGCGATGCGTCCGCCGGCATCCTCGACGGTTAGATCTGTGGCTGCGAGATCCTGACCGATGTCGGCAATCCGGCCGTTACGGATCAGAATATCGGCGGTATCGCCACCCATAGGTCTTGCGTTCTTGATCAGAAGGTCGCTCATGGACATTGTCTCCGCAGGGTTTCAGCGCAGTTTGGGATTGAGGGCGTCGCGCAGCCAGTCGCCGAGCACGTTGATCGAGACGACGAGCAGACAGAGCTGGAGGCCCGGAAAGAGCACGATCCACCAGAGGCCAGAGAAGAGATACTGGTTGCCGATGCGGATCAGCGTGCCGAGCGATGGTTGCTCGGGCGGCATGCCGACGCCAAGGAACGAAAGCGTCGCCTCGATGAGAATGCCGAGACCGAAATTCAGCGTTGCGGTGACGAGCAGCGGCGTGGTGGTGTTGGGAAGAATATGTTTCAGCATGATCTTCCATTTCGACAGACGGATCAGCCGGGCGGCCTGAACATATTCCTTGTTGCGCTCCACCATGGTCTGGGCGCGGACGGTGCGGGCATATTGCACCCAGGCCGATAGCGAGATGGCAAGAACGATGACGCCGGAAGCGCCCGCTTCCCGAAGCGATGGTGGCAGCGCCTGTCTCGCCAGCGCCGATACGAGGATGGCGATCAGCATCGTCGGCATGGAAAGAAGAACGTCGCCTGTCCGCATCAGCAGGCCATCCGCCCATTTGCCATGGTAGCCTGCGACAAGTCCAAGCATCGTGCCGATGAGAAGCGATACGAAAACCGAGCTTGCGCCGATGATGATCGAGGCGCGCGAGCCGTAGAGGATGGCTGACAGCACGTCGCGGCCCTGAACATCGGTCCCGAGAATGAAGGGCCACTGCCCCTCCGGCATCCAGATCGGTGGGATTTCGGCGTTCAGAAGATCCAGTGAAGCGAGATCGTAGGGGTTCTGCACGGTGATGAGTGGCGAGAAGAAAGCCGTGCAGATCAAAATCAGGAGCAGGACGGCTGCGGCGATGGCCGAAGGGTGGTGCCTGAAGCTCCACCAAAGATCCGATTGGAGGATCTTCGACAGGCGGGAGGTCCGAGGTGCTGATGTGGTCTGTTCGATTGCGGTCATGACAGTCTCCTATTCACGCTGCACGCAGCCGCGGGTCGATGACGGCGTAAGCGATGTCGACGAGGGTGTTCAGCGTGACGAAGATGAAGGATACGATGCAGAGATAGGCCGCCATGACGGGGATATCGACGAAGGTCACGGCTTGCATGAAGAGCATGCCCATTCCCGGCCATTGGAAAACCGTTTCGGTGACGAGTGCGAAGGCGATGAGATTGCCGACCTGCATGGCGGTGAGTGTGACCACCGGCATGAGACAGTTCTTCAGCGCGTGGCGAAACCACAGAGCGCGTCTTTTGACGCCGCGTGCGCGGGCGAATTTAATGAAATCGGTCCTAAGCGTCTCCAGCATTTCGGCGCGCACCAGCCGCATCACCAGCGTGATCTGGAAGAGCGAGAGCGACAGCGCCGGCAAAACGATGGCCGCACGGCCGGATGGTGACAGGAGCCCGGTGGACCACCAGCCGATGCGCACGGCCTCACCGCGCCCGTAGCCCGGCAGCCAGCCGAGCGTGACGGAGAAGGTGAGGATCAGCAGGATGCCGACGAGGAAGCTCGGGAGAGAGACGCCGACGATGGAGGAGAACTGCAAGGCCTCCGCCCACCAGCGTCCGCGACCGATGGCGGTGAAGACGCCGAGCGGAATGCCGATGGCAAGTGACAGGAGTGTGGCGATGATCACCAGCTCGAAGGTGGCCGGAAACCGCTCCGCAATCAGCGTGAGCACCGATTGCTGGTTGCGCCAGGACAATCCGAATTCGCCCTGTGCCGCATTAGTGACGAAGCGGGCGTATTGAACGAGGAACCCGTCGTTCAGACCAAGGCGTGCGCGCAACTCGTCGCGTTCGACCTGGGTGGCGCTTTCATTGACCATGATCTCCACCGGATCGCCGAGGAAACGGAAGATCAGGAAGGCGAAGAAGGCAACCGTGAGCATCACGAGAACGGCGTTGCCGATCCGCTTGATGAGGAAGGCGAGCATGACACCCTGTCCTTTGTCGGAAAAAGAGAAGTCGACCCTCGCAGCACCTTTGTGCAACGAGGGTCATCCGCTGTTACATTTTCACCAGCCAGAGGCGGGGCAGGTTGTCGGAAAAGAGCGGGAAATCCTTGACCTTCGCGCTGGTGGCCCAGGCAAGCGGCTGCTGGTGCAGCGGGATCATCAGCGCGTGTTCCTTGGCGATCTTCAAGGCTTCTGCCGAAAGCGCCAGACGCTTGGTCCGGTCGAGTTCCACCGCCGAGGCTTCCGTCACCTTGTCGAATTCCTTGTCGGACCAGCCGCCCCAGTTGAAGATGCCGAATGACCCTTCCTTGGTATGGAGGACCTGCGAGGTCAGGCTGTAGGTATCGAGCATCGGCAAAGTTGCCCAGCCGAGCGTATAGACATCGACCTTGCCGGAAGAGCGCTTCGGGGTCTGCACGGCGCGAGGCCCCTGGTCGATCTTTGGTTTCAGGCCAACGCGCGACCACATGGAGGCGACCGCCTGGCAGACCTGCTCTTCATTCACCAGAGTGTCGGAGCAGTTGAAGTCGAACTCGAAGCCTTCAGCGCCTGCTTCCTTGAGGAGGGCCTTTGCCTTTTCCGGATCGGCCTTGACCGGCGTGTCGAGGGCGGCGTCATAGCCTGGGATCTGTGGGGCGACCAGCGTTCCGGCATTGCGGGACTTGCCGCGCATGACGCGCTTCTGGATCAGGTCCAGATCGATCGCGAGCTGCATGGCCTGGCGGACACGCAGATCCTTCATCGGGTTCGGTGCGCCGGAGAGCAGCGTATCGCGCTGGCTGAAGCCGATCATCACGGTGCGAAGATCGGTGCCTTCCAGAAGCTTGACCTGCGAGGCGGCAGCTTCCAGGCGCGGCAAATCCTGAACAGGGGCCTGGTCGGTGAAGTCGATATCGCCGGAGAGAAGTGCGGCAACGCGGGTGGCGCTGGAGGCAATCGGTGTCAGTTCAATGCGATCGATATTGTGTTCAGGCTTGTCCCACCAGCCATCATATTTGACGAAAACGGTCTTGGCGTCGGGCTGGCGGCTTTCGACCTTGAACGGGCCGGTGCCGTTTTCATTATAGGTGGCGTAGCCTTCGGTGCCGGAGCCGACATCCGTCGGCGCTTCGGCCTTGTTATCCTTCAACCATTTGGCGTTGAAGATATAGATTGTCGTCAGGTCGTTCAGAAGCAGCGGATAGTTCGCGGTGACATCGATTTCGATCGTGTGCGCATCGATGACGCGCGAGCCTTTATAGGCCGGGATGTTGCCACGCAGCGGCGACTTTGCGTCGGTGGCGCGCAGGAGCGATGTCTGGACATCGTCTGCGGTGAAGTCCGCGCCATTGTGGAATTTCACACCCTCGCGAAGCTTGAAGCGCCATGTGGTGGGCGAGATGATTTCATAGGATGTGGCAAGCGCTGGCTCGAGCTTGAGATTGCGGTCATAGCGCATCAGGCCTTCATAGGCGTGGTTGAGCACGCCAAGCGCGAAGCTGTCGCCATAAGAGTATGGATCGAGCGAGCTGATATCGCGCGAAGCGCCCCATTTCAGGGTGTTCGCCATGGCTGGCATGGTGAGAGTTAAAAGTGCCAGGCTCGTGCCCAGTAATATGCGTTTGCTTAACATTGTGGTCCCCTTTTATTTGATACATTTTGCATTCAATTTCGGAATCAACTGCATGCAATTAGTGTCGCGGTAACGCTGATATACTTCGTTCCGGTTGTCTGTGGCGCCATTCTATGTGGCTTAGATGAAAGGCTATGGGAACTCGTATGCAATTTCAAGCCAAAAATTGTATGCAATAAAATCGGCTAGATTAGATACAACATTTGTGCGATACACGCTCCAAGTGTATACGAACGGGATTTGATGCGATGTCCACCAACCTGACCAGAAGCGACGCGATATACGCCTCGCTGCGTCGCGCCATCCTCGAGCAGGCGCTGAAGCCCGGCACCAAGCTGCCAGAGGATTCGATCGGCGATACGTTTGGTGTCAGCCGCACGAGCGCGCGCAATGCCTTGGTGCGGCTTTCATCCGACGGTCTTGTGGAGATCAAGCCGAATCGTGGTGCCGCCGTTGCCATGCCGACACTCGAAGAGGCCGTAGAGGTCTTCGCG
This sequence comes from Agrobacterium larrymoorei, assembly GCF_037722385.1. Lineage (GTDB taxonomy): Bacteria > Pseudomonadota > Alphaproteobacteria > Rhizobiales > Rhizobiaceae > Agrobacterium > Agrobacterium larrymoorei_C. The sequence goes on along the minus strand of NZ_JBBKAQ010000001.1, from coordinate 874,713 downwards.
CTTCGCCGCTGCCTGGAGCGGGAGGTGATCGACCGGCTGTGCAAACGCATGCCGAAGGACGGTATCGATGCTCTGGTCAGTCACGTGCGGGAAGAGGAGCGCGCTTTGCGCGCATCGTCGCCGCGTTCCATCCGGCTTGCTGGCGAGTTTCATATCCTGCTGGCTGAGCTGACAGGCTCCAAACTGTTGATAGAATTCATTATTCAGGTCGTCTCACGGTCGTCGCTGATCCTCGCCCGCTTTGGCAGGCCGCATTCGGCAGAATGCGGTATCGATGAGCACATCCAATTGATCGAGGCGTTGAAAAAGCTCGACGTCGAGGCGGCGTCCCACATCATGGATCACCATCTGCATGCGGTTGAAGATCGCGCCAAGGCGGATGATGAGGATGACGGTCCGGACATCGGCGAAATCCTCAGCCGCTACATTTCTGCCTCCGAGTAGGGGAGACGAGATGGTGGCAGGTGATACGAGTTTCTCGCAGCCAACCTCCCACGCCGCCCGGTCCCGGCAGGGCATGGTGACGACGCCGCATCGCGCAGCGAGTGAGGCCGGAGCCAAGGTTCTGCGACGGGGCGGCACGGCAATTGAGGCTGTCATTGCAGCCGGTGCGGCATTGACGGTGCTTTATCCGCATTTCTGCGGGCTTGGCGGCGATGCGATCTGGATCGTCGCGGACCGCGAGGGTCGCCGCCAGACCATCATGGGCGTAGGCCAGGCAGCTGAAAACCTGCCGAAGTTCGATGTCATTCCGACGCGAGGGCCACTCTCGGCACTCACCACTGCGGCACTCGTCGATAGCTGGGGCGAGGCGCTGAATTATTCCCGCAGCCATTGGGGCGGTTCGGAGGGCTTTTCCACTCTGCTTGGCGATGCGATAGAATTTGCAAGTGGCGGCTTCCCCGTCAGCCAGTCACAGGCGCATTGGCACGCATTTCGACGAGACGAGATCGATGCATGGCCCGGGGTTTCGGCCTTCTTCGTCAAAGAAGGCATCCAGCGCCAACCGCAGCTTGCCGCAGTGCTGGAAGAGGTCGCCCTTCAGGGGCATCGGACATTCTATGAGGGCGAGGCGGCTCACCGAATTGCAAAAGGTCTTGAGGCGGCGGGTAGTCCTCTCCGCAAACCCGATCTGGAAAAGACATTCGCGAGAATGGCTGAACCGCTGTCTCTCACCTATCGTGATGTCGAACTGCTGGCGCCCCCGCCGCCATGCCAGGGTGTCACGACGCTTTCGATCATGGGCATCCTGTCGAATTTAGCCATGCAGGATATCAGCCCGGAGTCTCCGGAGTTTTATCATCTCTGCGCAGAGGCGATCAAACAAGCGTTTCTGGAGCGCGGTGGCATCGCCGATCCGGATCACGTCGCACAGAAATGCGATGCCTGGCTCGCACGGGATTTTCTCGCAGCCAAGGCCGGGAGGATAGATCGGAATGTCGCCATGCCGTGGCCTCAGCCATTCCGCAATGGCGATACCGTGTTTCTTGCGGCAACCGATGCGCAAGGACGCTCGGCTAGCGTGCTTCAAAGCACCTATTACGATTGGGGCAGTGGCGTGCTGCTGGAAGACACCGGCATCCTCTGGCAGAACCGCGGCGCAGCATTCAACACCGACCCCAGGAGTGCCAACGTCATCGCCCCGGGCAAGCGGCCCTTTTACACGCTCAATCCGGGCATTGCGCTCCGTGATGGAAAGCCGGCCATTCTCTATGGCACGCAAGGAGCCGACGGTCAGCCGCAGACACTGACCCTGCTTCTGAGCCGCCTGATCGATCACGGCTTCGATCCGCTCTCTGCATTGTCGGCACCCCGGTTCCTTCTCGGACGTACCTTTTCCGACAGCCGTGACAATCTCAAGATCGAGCAATCTGTCGGCTCAGACGTCATCGATACGCTATCACGCTACGGCCATGGGGTGGTCGCCATTCCAGAACTCAGCGCGCTTGCGGGTCAGGCAGGGATCATCAAGATTGGTGATGATGGCTGGATCGACGGTGCACATGATTCCCGCAGCGATGGTTGCGCGGTAGGAGTGTAAGATGCGCGCCGATTTTCTTCTCCGAAACGTTCAGACAGCAGCGGAGACTGGCGTTATCGACATCGCTATTCGCGACGGGTTGATTGTCGACATGCGGCCCGGTATTCGATGCGATGCCATCGAGGAGGAGGATTTCGACGGCAGGTTCGCCTTTGCCGGCTTTGCCGACAGCCATGTGCACCTGGACAAGGCCTGCATTTTGGAGCGTTGTACGATCTGCGAAGGCACGCTGCAAGAAGCTGTGCGCGAGACGGCCAAGGCCAAGGCGAATTTCACGGAAGACGATGTCTTTGATAGGGCAAGCGCCGTCGTGCGCCAAGCCATCATGCACGGCACGAACCGCATGCGGACTTTCGTCGAGATCGATCCGCGCGTCGGGATGAGGTCCTTCGAAGCGGTCAAGCGGTTGCGCGAGCGTTATGCCTTTGCCATCGATATCCAGATTTGTGCTTTCGCTCAGGAGGGGCTGACGCAGGAGCCTGAAACGGAAGCCATGCTTGATGACGCCTTGAGCAGCGGTGCGGATCTTGTTGGCGGATGTCCCTATACCGATCCCCGCCCGGAGGAGCATGTGCGCCGTATCTTCGCGCTGGCGAAAAAGCATGATGTCGATATCGACTTCCATCTGGACTTCAGTCTCGACCCGGCAAAAACCGATTTACCGGCGGTGATCGATGCGACAACAGCCAATGGCTATGAGGGTCGGGTTACGATTGGCCATGTCACCAACCTTTCGGCGCTAAGTCACGACGAACGTTCGACTGTTGCCCGCACGATTGCGAATGCAGGCATCGCGCTGGTCGTTCTGCCAGCGACTGATCTTTTTCTCATGGGGCGCGGGCAAACCGCGAATATTCCGCGGGGCATTACGCCCGCTCATCTTCTTTCGACAGAGGGTGTTCGCACCGCGATTGCGACCAATAATGTGCTCAATCCCTTCACGCCCTTCGGCGATGCGTCGCTCGGACGGATGGCCAATCTTTATGCCAATGTGATGCAGCTTTCGCGTGATGACGATATCGATCAGGTCTTTGACATGGTCAGCGAGCGCGCGGCTTCGATCATGGGCGTCGATCATCGACTACGGATCGGTGGCCCAGCCGATATCGTCATTTTGGATTCCGTCGATTGTCGTCACGCCGTCCGCTCGTCGGCTCCTGCGATTGCCGGATGGAAGGCGGGGCGAAGAACTTTTGCCCGTCCAAGGCCCATCATTTTTTGACCCGGTCTGATCTCGCTCATAGGAGCTGCCTTTAAGCCCTACCCAAGTGCATGGCTGGGATGGGTGGCCATGAATCCAACTGGCATCATCCATCGGCCTCAGCTAAACCGAATTCAGTTTTCGCATGGAGGTGGCCTTGAGCGATTTGGATAGGAAACGGGCAGAGCGGTTGATGCGCGAAGCTGGCCTTGATGCGATGGTTCTTTTCCAGCCCGAAGCCTTTCAATATGCGATCGGCGCGCCGGCAGGCGTCGCCACCATGTGGGGCAGGGCGGGGGCTGCAATTGCCCTCGTGCCACGCGATGCGACGCTTTCACTTGCTTCGGTCGTCAGCGATCATGCCCTTCCGGTGGTTCTGCAAAAGGCTCCGGATGTTGAGGTCCGCACGCATCGCATCTGGATCGACGGGGTCGATCTTTCAGGCGTTAAAGCGATTTCCGGCATCGATGGCGCGTATAGAGGCTCCGGCGTGGCGGGGCCGAGACCGGAAACCTTCGATCGGTCTTCCTGCTTCAATCTCCTGGCCGACCTCTTGATGGAGAGAGGTCTTGGCGATGCGAGAATCGGGGTCGATCTCGAATTCATGCCCGTTGCCGATTTCGAGGCTTTGAAAACATCTATTCCATCGGTCCACTGGGTCGATGGCTCCCTTGTGCTGAAGTGCCTGCGCGCCATCAAGACGCCCGTGGAGATTGAACGGCTGCGGCGGGCGGCCATGGCGGCTGAGGCCGGCCTTCAACGCATGATGGACGCCGTGTCTCCTGGAGCTTCGGTCGCGAGCCTCTCGTTGGCATGGAAAGCGGGCGCACAGGAAGCCGCGACGGCGGGTGGTTTTGTGCTGAGCGGACATTGGGAGTACATCTCTGTCGGGCCTGACTTGTCGAATGGAGCTGCAAGGGTCACGCCGGGCGCTTTGATCAAGGCCGATGTCGGAACACTGGTCGACGGATATTCATCCGACGGTGCGCGCACCGTGACCTATGGCCCGGCATCGCCATTGGCGCAGGATATCTTCAAGGCGCTTGAGTCGGCCTTTGACGCAGGGCTCGAAAAGATCAGGCCCGGCAACACGTTCGGCGCGGTGCATGATGCCATGCTCAGGTCCATGCGGCGCGATGGGTTTGGCGAATATTATCGCGGACACTTCGGTCATTCTGTCGGTGGCAGTGTCGGTATCGAAGAATGGCCGTTCTTTTCCGCCGGCAATCCGGAGATCATCGAGGCTGATATGGTGGTCGCGCTCGAAGCGCCCTTCTACGGCCAGAATTTTGGCGCGCTGATGATCGAGGATCAGTTTCTGGTGACGTCAAACGGCACGCAATGCATGAACACCCTGCCGAGAGGTCTGCGCGATCTTGCGAGGGGTGACGTCTGATCGGCGTTCGTTCAGACGCTTTCCCATTTCTCCTTATCGCTCGAAGGGTTCTCCGAGAGACGCAACGCCGTTCAGTTTCAGCAGCCGCTTGTTGGCGGAGATGATACCGAGCACGATGATGGTGACAAGGTAAGGCAGGCTTGAGAGGAACTGCGACGGCAGTTCCACACCTGTTGCCTGGGCAGCAAGGCTCATCAACGAGACCGCACCGAACAGGCATGCGCCGAGGAAGATGCGACCCGTCAGCCATGTGCCGAAGACGACGAGCGCAATTGCGATCCAGCCACGTCCGGCAATCATGCCGTCTGCCCAAAGCGGCGTGTAGACGACGGATGCATAGGCGCCGGCAAAACCCGCCAGCAAACCGCCAAAGGCAATGGCCGCGACGCGAACGCCGACGACGGAGTAGCCGATTGCATGCGCGGCCTTCGGGTTTTCACCGACAGCACGGATTACCAGACCAGTCTTGCTGAAGGCAAAGCCCGCCCAGATGGCGAGCGTCAGAAGAAGAGAGAGCCAGACGACGATATCCTGCACGAAGAGACCGCCGATCACCGGAAGGTCGGAAAGGCCAGGAATGGCTATTTTCGGCAGGCCCCTGACGGTCAAGCTCTCATAGGTCTTGCCGAACAGCGCCGATAGGCCCTGGCCGAGAATGCCGATGGCAAGGCCGGTTGCCACCTGGTTGGCGCGGAAACCGAGCACAACAAGGGCGAAGATGAGGGAGAGGAGGACACTGGCGAAGCCCGCCGCGAGGAAGGCCAGTGCGTGACCACCGCCATGATAGACGACGATAAAGGCGATGACTGCACCGAGCGCCATCAATCCTTCAACGCCGAGATTGAGGACGCCAGCGCGTTCGACGACCAACTCGCCCAAGGCCGCAAGCAGAAAAGGCGTTGCGGCAGCCAGCATGCCGGAAAGGATGAAATCGAGCGCGTTCATGCCGGTTTCCGATCTGCTGGTTTCGGCCATTCGAGGCGATAGCGGACGAAGGCGACCGCGATGAGATAGGTGACGAGCAGGGTGCCTTGAAAAACGCGTACTGCGGCAATCGGCAGTTCGGCCGAGACCATGGCGTTGTCGCCGCCAATATAGATCACCGCCATGACGAGCGACGACAGGATGATGCCGAGCGGGTGCAAACCGCCGAGATAAGCGACGATGATCGCCGCATAACCATAGCCCGTGGAAATGGACCGTTGTAATTGTCCGATCGGCCCTGCCACTTCTGCAGCTCCCGCAAGGCCTGCTGCAAAGCCGCCGATCAAGAGCGAGAGCCAGATGGCTCGGCCTTGGCTGAAACCGGCATAGTCGGCTGCGCGCGGCGCTAGCCCTCCGACCTGCAGCTTGTAGCCCAGGAAGCTCTTTTGCATGAAGACGTAAGCCACAAGAGAAAAGAGGATGGTGAGCGGGAAGGACCAGTTTACGCGGGTGCCATCGATCAGCAGCGGCACCATGGCATCATACTGAAACATCACGGATTGCGGAAAGTTGAAGCCGTTCGGGTCCTTCCACGGGCCGAGCAGCAGATAGTTCAGCACCTGCGCCGCAACGAGGCTCAGCATCAATGAGACAAGAATTTCGTTGGCATTCAGCCGCACGCGCCAGAAGGCGGTGATGGCAGCCCAAAGCGCGCCGCCCACGGCGCCGCAGAGCAGCATGGCAGGCCAGATCCAGCCGCCGGTCGCGTCAGGATAATAGATCGGAATGGCAGAGGCGAAGATCGCGCCGAGGATGAATTGGCCCTCGGCACCGATATTGAACACCTTGGCGCGGAAGCCGATTGCAAGCCCCTGCGCGATGAGGAGCAGCGGTCCCATCTTCAAAAGCACTTCGGAAAAGGCGGCCCAGGAAAGGAACGGCTCCAGCAGCATGGCATAGAAGACCGCTACGGGATTTTTCCCCATCACGGCATAGAGCGCCAGATTGATGAGGGTGGCGATGGCAAGCGCTGCGAGCGGCGCCAGGATCGTCGCGGTCAGCGAGGCGCGTTCGCGGCGCATAAAATGAGGGAAGGCGCTCATGCGGACAGCTTTCCGGCGGAGAGGTTTTCGGTGGGAGCGACCGCGTCTGCGCCGATCATATAGCGCCCGACATCTTCGACGCGCGTTTCGGACGTGGTGAGCGAGGGGCTCAGCGTTCCGGCATTCAACACCTGGATGCGGTCGCAGATTTCGAAGAGCTCTTCGATCTCTTCGGAAATGACGAGGATCGCCATGCCGGCATTTCGCAAAGCGATCAGCTTTTGACGGATCGCCATGGCTGCACCGATATCGACACCCCAAGTGGGTTGAGCGACGAAGAGTAGTTTTGGTCCGAGCATGATCTCGCGGCCGACGATGAATTTCTGTAGGTTGCCGCCGGATAGCGCTCCAGCCTCCGCATCTGGTCCTGGCGTGCGCACGTCGAAATCGCGAATGCAGGTTTCTGCGAAAGCCTTCGCACCAGCCTTGTCAATCAGACCACTTTTCAGCAGACCGAGCGGATGGGCGGTCAAAAGGCCGTTGAGGGTGAGCGATAGTTCCGGCACGGCACCACGCCCGAGGCGGTCTTCCGGGACGAAGGCGAAACCGAGTTTGCGACGGCCAGCAGCATCGAGGCGACCGACATCCTCTCCCATCATGAAGATGCGATCCTTTGCCTCGCGCCCGAGCCGGGTTTCTCCGGAAATGACGGCGGAGAGTTCCGCCTGTCCGTTGCCGGAAATGCCGGCGATGCCGACAATTTCTCCCGCCTTTACGTCGAGCGTCACGCGCTTCAGCGGCACAGCGTAGGGATCGTCCGGCGTGTGGTCGAGGCCGATCAGTTCGAGGCGCTTGTCGCCAGTCTCGGCAACGGTTGCGGTTTTGATTTCCGGCATGTCACGGCCGATCATCATGCGAGCCAGATCGTGGGCATCATGCTCGCGCGGGTCCACATGGCCGGTGACTTTGCCACCGCGCAGGATGGTGGCGCGATCGCAGATCGCCCGGATTTCCTCGAGCTTGTGGGAAATGAAGAGGATGGAAACGCCGCGCTCGCGCAGGCGTTTCAGCGTTTCGAAAAGCTTCTCCACCGATTGCGGCGGCAGAACCGAAGTCGGCTCGTCGAGAATGATAAGCTTCGGATCGGTCATCAGGCAGCGAATGATCTCCACCCGCTGCCGTTCGCCGACCGAGAGCGCATGCACATGGGCGAGCGGATCGACTTCAAGGCCGAAGTCGCGGCCTAATGAGCGAACCTTTTCGATCAGTTCGTTCTTTTTGCCCGGCACGACCAGCGAGATGTTCTCGACGACCGTCAGCGTTTCGAAGAGGGAGAAATGCTGAAAGACCATCCCGATGCCCTGGCGACGGGCCTCGGCGGGTGAGGCGAGCCGGATCGGCTCGCCCTGCCATGTTACCGTACCCTCATCCGGCGTTTCCACACCATAGATCAGCTTCATCAGCGTGGACTTGCCCGCGCCGTTTTCGCCAAGAATGGCATGGATCGAATGCGCCGCTACGTCCAGATCGATCGCCTGATTGGCGCGGATCTGGCCGTAGCTTTTCGACAAGCCGCGAAGCGAAAGCAGATGTGCTTTCATCGGTTCGCTGCCTACCGATGTCGAGAGAGTTGGCTCAGACATGATCGATCACTTCGGCAAGGGGGTGGTAACGCCCTTCACGTGCCAATCCATGGCGATGATTTCCTTGTCCGTCAGGGTCTTGCCGGCTGCCACACCTTCTTTGCCATCAGCCTTGGTGATAGGACCGGTGAAGGGCGAGAAGCTGCCGTCGGCAATCTTTGCCTCGGTTTCCTTGATTTTCGCCATGGTCTCTGCCGGAACGTTGGGGTTCCAGTCGATGACCTTGACCACCTTGTCGGCCATGCCGAGGAAGGCATTGGCGCCCTTGAAGGTACCCGCCATGTGTGCCTCGACCTGCGCCTTGAAGTAAGGCGACCAGTCGGTCGCAACGCAGCCGAGATAGGTTTTCTGCGCGTAGCTCTTCATTGAGGAGTTGAGGTTGAAGGCGTAGACGCCCGCTTCCTCGCAAGCCGAGATGACGGATGGCGTGTCCTGCGCATTGGAGAAGATCACATCGCAGCCCTGCGCGATCAGCGCCTTGGCGGCTTCCTGCTCCTTCGCTGGATCGAACCAGGAGTTGACCCAGACGACGGACACCTCGATATCGGGTTTGACGGACTGGGCGCCGAGCGTGAAGGCATTGATGGAGGTGATGAGTTCAGGGATCGCGAAAGCCGAGACCGAGCCGAGTTTACCTGATTTCGTCAGCGCGGCGGCTGCCATGCCCATAAGATAGGTGCCCTGGAAATATTGGGCCGCGAAAGGCGAGAAGTTCGGCGCGACCTGAAAGCCGGAGGCGTGCAGGACGCTGACGTCCTTGTTGCGGCGGGCGATCTGCAGCGCGCCATTCTGATAGCCAAATGAACCGGCGATCAGGAACTTGTTTCCGTCGGCAACGGTCTTCGTCATGATACGGTCGGCATCCGGACCTTCCGGGATGTTTTCCAGAATCGTGACTTTTACCTTGTCGCCATAGGCCGCCTTGACCGGCTCAAGACCGGCCGCCAATGCATGGCCCCAGCCGACATCACCGATGGGAGATGGCACGACGAGCGCGATGCCGAGCGGCTTGTCTGCAGCAAATGTGGCGCGCGCGCCGACAGCGCTGGCAAGACCGGAAAGCGCGACGCCCTTCAGAAGCGTGCGGCGGTTGAGTGAGTTGATCATGATGGTTCCCCTTGTTGGTTGTGTTGTTTCAAAAGCCGGTTGTCGCCAGCGCCGCTTCTGCGTCGGCGAAAAGTTTTCCTTCATCGAGACCCGTGAATTCGCCCTTCGCCCAGACGATACGGCCATTGATCATGGTCATGTCTGTCGGTGCGCCGATGCCGACTTTGGCAATCAGGCTTAAGGGATCGTGGCGGGTGCCGACGTAATCCATGCGGCGGGTATCGATGGCAAAGAGATCGGCGGCCATGCCGGGCGCCAGACGGCCGATATCGGCACGACCAAGCAACTGAGCGCCGCCCGTCGTCGCATAGCCGAGGAAATCGGCCGGTGCCGGCACAGGATGAGCGCGCGTCGAGGCGACCAGGCATTGCAGCATATAGGCGGAATGGATGCAGTGCATGAGGTTGGAATTGTCGTTGGAGGCGGCGCCATCGCAACCGAGACCCACCGGCACGCCAAAAGCGCTCATAGCCGGAATGTCAGTCACTTCTGCACCGACGAGATAGACCGGTTCAGGGCAATGGGCCACGCCTGTGCCGGATGCTGCCATGGTGCGTAATTCGTCGTGGGTCAGTTCCCAGCAATGGGCGTAAAAGGTATCCGGTCCGGCAAACCCCATCTCATGCAGATAGTCGACGGTACGAAGACCGTGGCGTGCACGGATCACCTCGCTTTCGCCCTCGCCTACATGGGTGTGAAGCCGGACGCTTTTGTCGCGGGCAAGGCGGATCGATTCCACGAAGGTCTCGCGGTAGCCGTTGACCGGCTGGCAGGGCGCGACAACCACCTGGCGCATGCTGAAAGGTGCGGTGTCGTGATAGGTCTCGATCAGCCGCGCGCAGTCGGCGATGAACTCGTCCGTCGTCTCCCGCATCTCGTCGGGAATGGTCGATCCTTCTGATTTGGGCAGCGAGTTGCCGCCGCGACCGGCGTGGAAGCGCATGCCCAATAGATCAGCCGCCTCAAATTGCCGATCGATCAGCCTTTTTCCCGCATGACGTGGGAAATTGTATTGATGATCGAAGGCCGTTGTGCAGCCGTGCTTGATCATCTCGGCCATGGCCGTGACCGAGGAATGGTAGAAGCAGTCCTCCGTCAACCGCGCGAAGATCGGGTAGATTCGATCCAGCCACTCGATGACCGAGAGCTTCGTCCAGTCGAGATCGGCGCGGTTGCGAACGAAGCATTGGAAGAAGTGGTGATGCGTGTTGACGAGGCCGGGATAGACGAACCAGCCGCTGGCATCGGTGATCTCGGTACCTTCGGGAAGCGGAGCATTCGCAAGGTTCTCGCCGATGGCCTTGATCGCCGATCCTTCCGTTAGGAGATCGACATTGCGGCGCACGGACAAGCCCGTACCGTCATTGACGATCACGGCGGCACATTTTTGCAAGAGATGCCCGGCCATGCGCGTCACGCCTCTGCCGTTCCGGTCAGCGCTGGCGTCTCATGCGGGTCCGGCTTCAACTCGTGCAGGCGGTGGATGCCGGGCATTTCGATGAAGCCGTCCAGCGATCTGATAGCCCGCATCCACAGGCGAATGGAGGGATAGGCATCGAGCGATACGCCGCCATCGGGCGCCAGCGCCACATAGGGGAAGCAGGCGATTTCGGCGATTGTAGGCGTATTGCCCACCAGAAATGCCTCGCCCTTCAGCCGTTGTTCGAAGAGGGCTGCTTCGAGCTCTCTGAGCGCGATCACGCCGCTTGAACGCAAGGCGTCGATATCGCCCGGACGATGCAGCATCTCATGCAGGCGTGCGCCGCCGAGGCTTGCCGTCAGACGACCGGAAAAGGAGAGCCATTGCTGGATGCGGGCAGCTGTTGCGGGCTCGCTGGTACCGAGCCATGCGGGAGCCGCGTTGCCTGCGATGTAGACGAGGATGGCGGAAGATTCGGTCAGAACAAGATCACCGTCTACCAGGATCGGGATCGCGCCTGCCGGGTTCAGCGCCAGCAATTCGGGCCCGCGATGTTCCGCACCTGGATGAAAATCGACGGCGCGCAGCGTCAGCTTGAGGCCGGTGAGTGATGCCATCAGGCGCGCTTTGTAACAGCTCGGCGAGAGAATGTAGTCGTAAAGGATCATTGGGCTACCAGCTGTGCGCCATAGGTGAAGTCATGGCGTTTCAGCCAGCGGCGATAGGCGACGGATGTGAGATCTGCACGGGTGGGAATTTCCATGCCGGGATCAAGCGGCAGGCGGCGCGGGATCTGGTTTTCGAGGATCGAGCGGTCCTGCAGGAAGATCATCTGTTGGAAGTGGATGAGATCGGTCATTGGCGTCTCATCGTCGTAGAGCGCCATCCAAGGCCACACGTCACACAGTTCTTCCGTCAGTGGCTGGACAAAAAGGGTGATCACGTCCCATTCGCCAGGTTTTGGGGGGCAGGTCTTGTAGAGCACGGAGCAGGTTGGTGCTGGCACGCGGTACATATATTCCGTCGTGATACCACCGCTGGCCGACTTGGCTGCCTGAGGCTGATAGAATTTCACCTGCGTTGCCCAGACCTCATCGGCGTCCTCGCGGATTTCGACCTTGTAGTTCTCCACTTCCGTATGCGGTTCGGAGCCAAGAATGTCGGTGTGGACGAAGGGAAAATGAGCGATGTCGAGAAAGTTCTCGACGGCGCGCAACGGGGAGCAGCGAACGCGGACGACACCGACATCGACTAGACGACGGCCAGGCTGCTCGACTTCCGGAATATCGAAGAGAGGTTTTTCAGGTGCTCCGAGTGACGACCAGACATGACCGTATCGCTCTGTTACGGGAAGCGCCCGACCATCAGCGGTTGCGACCTCTGCCTTGCCTTCGCCGTTGCAGGAGACACGGATCGTCTCGCCCATAAGCAATGTCGCTTGCCCCGCAGGCTTCAGCCGGCTGATCAAGCCGACAGGATACCACTGGTCGATCATCGCGTGGCGGCTCATGCGGCTTCTCCCCGGTTGGCAGCGGCCTCGGCCTGGCGGCGCAGTGTTTCCAATGCGGTCGATGCGGCTATTTTCTGTGCTTTGGTTGCGGTGGTGTCGACCAATAGATGAACAAGCAGCGCCCCATCTTCCCCCGAAGGTGCGGTCAGCAGGCGCGCCTTTATACCGTCGACGGCCCAGTTGACCGCGTTCTCTACAAGGTCGGCGCCGATACAGGCAGCAAGCGTTTCGGCTGTCGTTGACAGCGTAACACTGCGCAGCCCGACCAGGCCCTCATTCGACGGCATCTCGGCTGCGTTCTCGTCTGCCGTCACCCAAATTACGCCGTCGCGCTCACCAGCCCGGTAGGTCGCGACGCGGATTGCCTCTGGCGGCGTCAGGCTGGGATGGGCCGGAATGGCAAGACAGTTTCCGGACTTGCCGTAGCGCCAGCCGTGATAGATGCAAGACAAGGCTTCACCACGAACGAAACCGTGCGATAGACGCATGCCCCGATGAGGACAGCGATCGGCGACGGCAGAAACCGCACCGCTTTGCGCACGCCAAATCGCCAGTTCCGCGGTGGCCAAACGCACCGGGATGACCGCCGCCACCGGCAAGTCCGTCGACAGCGCGACCGGCGTCCAGACGGGGGCAATTTCCTGGGGCATTTCAAAGTTCCGAATGAATTGAGGGGCTTTGCCCCAGCAGAAAGACAAGGTCAGCAGGCAACACCGCGCGACACAAGAGGCACGTTTGCATAATTTTTCTGCACTTGCAACTGTGACTGATATTTACGCAAACACTCTTTTTGAGGTGTGCCGGCGCTTTACCATCACCGGGTGTTTAAGCGTCTTGAGCTACAGCTTCCGCGCGCTGAATATCCTCCACCCAGACGTTGATGGGGCCAAGCGAGCAGCCCATTTCCATCGCGTCTATCAGTTCTACAGGCCCTGATAGTATCAGCTCGATACGTGTCTGATCGGCATGGCGAACGCGCTGCTCCAGACCGAGCTTGGCAGCATGACGGCTGATCCACGGCAGAAAGCTTTCCGTGTCGAGACTACCCTCGATGATCATGCGTTCTCTGCGGATTTCCGGCCCGTTATCCCACGGTATTTCCGGGGCAGGGAACTGATGATTGGATATGACCATGAGGTACTCTATTCAGATCGCAAGACGAAGATGCCAGCTGCTTTGTCACAAGATCCATGAGATTGCGCAAGGGCGCAGTCGATACCCGCAAAGAGCCATCAGTGCGACTGGAGCCGCCAGTCGCACCAAACCGAGCTTACACTTCTATTCGGACAGGGACCGCTTTCGATGCGGGAGTTTTCGACAGTTCATCGTGATGGTCAATGGCAATGAGGGTGTTGGCTTCCGGGTAATAGGCGCCGATCGTTCCCTTAGGCAGATTGTGCTCCCTGATCTTCAGACCAGCAAGTTCACGACGTATGCCATCATTGAAGTCGCTGACGAGCTTCACCTCTTGACCTTCGCGAAGGCCTGCCGCCTCGATGTCCTCGCGACACATCAACAGCACGTCGCGTGTTCCTTCGATGCCACGGAAGCGGTCGGAATAGCCGTAGATCGTGGTGTTGAACTGATCGTTTGAACGCATGGTGATCAAACGGAAGCGCCCCTCAGCGTCATCAAACGCCAACGCATTCAACTGCTTTGGTGTGGTGAAGACCGCCTTTTTTTCTTCCGTCTTCCAGACACGCTCATGCGCCGCGTTGCCGCGATAGAAGCCGCTCGGTTCGAACATGCGCGCGTTGTAGTCCCTGAATTGATCGGGATACGTTGCCTCGATCAAGTCTCGGACAAGACTATAGTCGGCGGTCCATTCGTCCCATCTCAACTTTGGATTAGGCGCGACAGCAGCTTTAGCGATGCCTGTGACAATTGCGAGCTCGCTTTTCAAGTGCTTCGACGCAGGCGTGCGTTTGCCGACAGAACCGGAAATATGTGAGAAACTGTCTTCGGTCGTAACCGACTGCGGACCGGATGCCTGATCGTCGCGCTCCAGCCTCGAAAGGCAAGGCAGAATATAGGCTTTCTTTCCGGGGAAGAGATGGCTCCGGTTCAGCTTGGTGGAAACGACGACCGTTAGATCCTGCCCTGCCCATGCCTCTTCCATGGCTTTCTGATCCGGCACGGCGCGCACAAGGTTGCCGCCAAGCGAGATCGTCGCTTTGATCTTGCCCGACATCATGCCTTTTACTGCGTCGACGATGGTTACGCCATCTTCCGTCGGAGGGTCGAAGTCGAAAAGCATCTTCAGCTTATCCATCGGGATCAGCTTGGTTTTTTCAGCGATGCCCACCGTGCGTTGGCCCTGAACATTGGAGTGACCGCGCACGGGACAGCATCCCGCGCCCTCACGACCGATATTGCCACGCAACAGAAGCAGGTTCACCACCATGGCGACGTTGAGAGCGCCCTGCGAATGCTGGGTTAGTCCCATGCCATACACACCGATGACACGTTCCGCCTGGATATAAAGATCGCCTGCGCGCCTGATTACGGCTTCCGTCAACCCGCTTTCGCGCTCGATGACCGACCAAGCCGTGCTTCGAACGAGATCGATAAAACTTTCCAGACCCACCGTGTGCTCTTCGATGAACGCTGTATCGAGAACCCTGGTTGTTCCAGCGCGGACAGCTGCATCGTCCGCTTCGATGACCACCTTGCAGAGGCCGAGAATGGCGGCGATGTCTCCTCCAGCTTTCACCTGAAGATATTCGTCCGAGATCTGCGTCTCGCGTCCCGTCAGCATGTCGACGGGGCTTTGCGGATTGACGAAAGAGACCAGCCCTTGCTCGACAACCGGATTGAAGGTGACGATCTTTGCTCCGCGCTTTTTTGCTTCCTGCAGTGGATGAAGAAAACGGGGACTGTTCGAACCAGGGTTCTGGCCGAAGAAGAAGAAAGCATCGGCCTTCTCAAGGTCTTCCCAAACCACGGTGCCGACAGGAGAGCCGATCACCTTCTGCAGGCCGACTGAGGTCGTCTCGTGGCACATGTTAGAACTTTGGGGCAGGTTGTTGTTGCCATATGTTCTGGCAAGCAGTGCGTAGAGATAGGAAGCCTCCAAGCCCGCATGTCCGGAGGAATAGAAGACGACACTCTCGCGTGGAAGCGATTTCAGCGTTTGGCCGATGTCTGCGAAGGCCTGATCCCACGAAACTTCGACGTAGCGATCGCTGGCCTCGTCATAACGAAGTGGATGCGTCAGTCGACCCGTCTGTTCCAGATCATAGTCCTTCCAATCACGAAGCGACTGGACCGTGTGACCGGACCAAAAATCTGGCGTGCATCGCGCGCTCGTTAGGTCGGAGA
Source organism: Agrobacterium larrymoorei (assembly GCF_037722385.1). Lineage (GTDB taxonomy): Bacteria > Pseudomonadota > Alphaproteobacteria > Rhizobiales > Rhizobiaceae > Agrobacterium > Agrobacterium larrymoorei_C. The sequence continues at coordinate 859,107 of NZ_JBBKAQ010000001.1, read as the reverse complement.
TCGTTGCCTTGGCGCCGTTCTCGCAGAACTCGAAGGGATGATAGTTGGCCGGTTTCGGCCAGGCACAGGAGACGCACATCACGCCCCCCGGCTTGTTTTGTCTTGCCAATTCCTCGAGCACCATCGGTGAAGGCTTGTCATCACCCAAAATGCGCGCGATCGACTTTACCGATCCCCAACCGCCAGAGGGACCTTCGGATTCAGGGTTCGGGATGGTGTCGGTCATAATGTCATCCATTGAAAAGAAGGAACACGCGCTCCGCGCCAGCGGAGCGCTTTCAGTAATCACTGGAGGCGCTTATTGAGCCACGGGCTCGTGGAACGGACAGCCGTTGAATTTTGCCCGAAACTCGGCCGAGTGGAGATAGGTCTCCTTGCGCGCGCGGTTGATGTTGCCGAGAGGCTGGTGGTCGGCGAGACCAGTCCAGACGCTGAACCGCATCTCTTCATCCACTTTCTGGACCTTTTCATCACTCCAGCTGTCCTGGGGAAGCGCGGTAATGGTGGCGACGGTAACAAAAGGCGCTTCGTCTTCTTTCCATTCGACAGTCGGATCTTCGATCGGCTGTTTTTCAACATCGCGACAGAGCTGGACCTGAAATTCCCAGACGCCATGGCTCTCCTGCATCTCTGCCTGGACCGTTTCTCGAATCGCATCCTCTCGCACACTGACGTCGATCTCACTTCCGGTACGCTTTGTCAGATCGGGCGAAACAGGTTGAAGCCGGAACTTTGCGACATAATCGCCATAGCGGAAAGGTGTCACGCTGAAATAGGTCTCGCCGAGCGGATCGACATCCGGCGCGCCACCGAGCGACTGGATGGTGGGACTGGAGACGCCGACTGCTTCAAGACCCTTGTTGACGGTTTGAAGCACGCTCGACATCACCACTTTTGTGCCTTCCATCTTGTCGGTGGTCTTGGCAAGCAGCTTGAGGCTGGAGAGAAATTTCTCTGCGTTCGGTGCCTGGAAGACCGGGCCGTTGACCATGACGAAGTCCTGCGTCGAGCCTTGCGCACCGGATAACCGCTGTCCTTCAACATCCAACACTTTCAGCGCCATTCCACGCGGAAGCGACACGGCATCGGGAAGAATATCTCCTGCATTTGTGGAGAGCCGCATATAGGCCTTGTGGCGACCCGGTGTAGCGAAGAGGCCCTGTGCCAGCTCTGGCGGCAGATCAGGTTTTACCGCCATCTCGGCTTCGATGAGCCCGTGGGCCTTGGCATGAACTGAACGCACTGCGTGCCCGTAATTCTTGGCAGTCGTTTCGAGAATAGTATCGAACTGTTCGATAAGGCCTGAGACGGTTTCAGCTTCATTGTCTCGAATGGTTTCAAGTGTGGCAGAATAGCGGATTGGTTGGCCTGTCAAAGTTGCGCTCCTCGCAAAAAACAGAAACGCCTCCTGTCAACTAAGGTTCCTCATCAACATCACCTGCATCGGCGAACATGCTTGCTGGCCGCATTAGACAGCGGCACCGGTGCAAGCCTTTGTGTGCCCAGCACTGGACGTTTTCCTCAAATACACATTCGACAATGATCGCCGCGCTTACAGAATTTGTTATCATCTTGTTGCATCATACTGGAAAATAGATGATATTTCGCGGCAGAAGATAACAACATGGAGTATCGCGGTGCTCGTCATCATCGCCGACGATCTTACTGGCGCGTTGGATACCGCGGCCCCCTTTGCAGCCAGAGGGCTGCATACCCAAGTCGCCCTGACGCCGGATGCTACTGAGAAAGCGCTTGCCCTGCGGCCGGACATTTTATCGATAAATCTGGCGTCGCGGGACAAACAAAGCGTCGAAGCTCAACAGGCGATGCTAAAACTGATTGCGCACCTGCCGTCCGGCGTCCGCCTGTTCAAGAAGGTCGATTCCCGGTTGAAGGGGCATATCGCCGCTGAGTTGGATGCGATCCAATACAGCCATGCTTTGGTGGCACCGGCGATACCGGCCTTCGGACGGGTCGTTAAGGAAGGTCACGTCGATGGTTTTGGAGTGACAGAGCCGATCTCCATCGCTGACGCTCTGAGCCACCATGTTGAGCGATCGACAATCCCAGAGGTTACTACCCAGGAGGATTTGCTGTCTGCGCTGGAGATTTGTGACTCGGGCAGCGTTGACCTCCTGGTCGGCGCCAGAGGGCTTGCCGAGGCGCTGGCCACTCGCATCACGCAGAATGCGGAGGGAGAACTTGTTGCTCCTCCAGGCGGACAAGGGCTCTTCGTCATTGGCTCGTATGATACGATCACCGTTGATCAAGTCGAGCAATTGCGACAGCTGAAGGACGTGGCATACCGGCCTGCACCCAACGGTATAATGGGGGATGTGAGTGCGACTTCGTCACCTCTCGTTCTCGTCAGGGCGACAGAGGATTCAGTCAGGGTTGCCTCGGACGAGGTGGCGGCTAATCTTGCACAGAGCGTCCATCCTGAACTGACCGCTCAGGCGAAAACCCTGCTTCTGTGCGGCGGGGCCACTGCCGAGGTGGTTCTTGCCAGAATGGGCGTGACATGCTTCAGGCTGGAAGGCGAATGCCTGCCTGGTCTTGGCCTCGCATATGCCAAGGGTCAATGTATTATCTTGAAATCCGGTGGCTTCGGAGAGCCCGACACTCTCGCGAAACTGGCCACGCAAATTATCGACGGCAGGAGCTGAAGAATGGGACTGCAAAGCGGAACGGCGCGCAAAAGCCTCGCGGACCTTGTCTTTGAGCGTATGCACAGAGCGATCAAGTCCGGCTCCTATCAGCCAGACGAAAGGCTGCCGACGGAGCACGATCTGGCGATCGAATTCGAGGTGTCGCGCCCGATCATACGCGAAGCGCTGCGGCGTCTGCGGGATCAAGGGTTGATTTACTCGCGTCGTGGTGCAGGAAGCTTCGTTCGCTCTGTTGGCATGAAGCAACCGCTCGGCTTCGGGCAGCTTGAAAACGTCGCCGATCTGTTGAGCTGTTACGAGTTTCGCCTGACGCTCGAGCCGGCCGCGGCGGAAGCGGCTGCAACACGTCATACACCGGCGACGCTTGGCGCGATCCGCGAGGCGCTTGAACTGATGCGTGACGCGACCAATCGCCAGGCACACCGAGAGGACGCCGATTTCCAGTTTCATGTTGCTATCGCACGGGCTGCCAACAACACCTATTTCTCGACCGCGATGGAAGCTTTGAAAGACCACATCGCAGTTGGCATGCGCTTTCACGGCGTATCGGTCAAACGCGACAATGCCGGCCTTTCCCGCGTGTTTGCTGAGCATGAAGCGATTGCCAATGCTATTGCGACGGGTCAGGGCGCGAAGGCAAAAGAGCTGATGCACATGCATTTGACGGGTTCAAGGGCCCGTTTGTTTCAAACGAGCGCGTCTCTCGCGGCGCTGGCGGAGGGGTGACCAGAAACGGTCGCGGGCTATCGTGAGGAACAGAAAAGGGGCCTGCAAAGCCCCTTTTTTTAACAAAATATGTTTTTAGTAGGCCGCTTTGTAGATCGAAAGAACGTCTTCAACGCTCATGTCAGCCGGGTTGTTGTCCATCAGGCGGCGATTGGAATGTGCTTCGGTCGCGTAAGCGGCGAGGGCGTCGTCATTGGCGCCGTGGCGTGAAAGCCGCATCTCGATGTTGAGATCGGTGCAGAAGCGGCGGCCATTCTCCAGAAGGGCTTCGGGCGAACTTGCCTCGAAACCGAGGGCCTCTGCCACTTCTGCCGTCTTATCGCGAACGACGGGCTGGTTGAAGGCGAGTACGTGTGGAAAGACGATGGCATTGGCAAGCCCGTGGGGAAGGCCAAGCCGGGTGCCGAGCGGGTAAGCGATGGCGTGTCCTGCGGCAGTATTGACCGGGCCGAGGCAGATGCCGCCATAGTAGGAAGCAAGCATCATGGCTTCGCGTGCTTCAGTGTCGGAGCCATCCTTGACAGCGCGTGCGAGGTATTTTCCAACGAGGCGAAAGCCCATGCGGGCAAAGCCGTCTATCATCGGATGAGCGCGCTTGTTGGTAAAGGCTTCCACACAATGCGCCATGGCGTCCACGCCCGTTGCTGCGGTCACGGCTGGCGGCACGCTGAAGGTGAGTTCAGGATCGAGAACCGCGAAATCGGCAATCATATGCGGACTTTCGACAGCGATTTTCGCGCCTTTGACCGGATCGGTGATCAGTGAACGAATGCCCGCTTCCGATCCTGTGCCCGCCGTGGTGGCAATTTGGACAAGCTGTGTGTTTCGTCCAGCGACGCGGTTTGGACCGGCCACATCTGCAAGCGTCTGCTCGCTGTCCCAGAGCGCGGCAACCAGCTTTGCCACGTCGAGGACCGATCCGCCACCGAGCCCGATGACCACCTGCGGCTTGACCTTGCGCGCAACGGCAAGCGCAGCCTCAAGCGTTGCCACATCGGGTTCGCCCGGGATAGCGTCGAAGATTTCGATTTTCCCCGGCAACTGTATACGATCGATAAAGCCCGCGGTGATGGGCGTGGCGATCACAAGTGCTGCTTGGGCATCGCCGACGAGCCCGCCGACTTGTCCAATCGCACCAGCGCCGACCAGCAGGCGCCGTGGCTGGTGAAGAGTGATGAAAGCGTTCATCGGCGTTATCCTTGATGGGTCCGGCCAGCAACCAGCTTACGGGCATAGGCGATGGCGGAGTTCATGTTGCCGTGATTTGCGATACCCTTGCCGGCAATGTCGAACGCGGTGCCGTGGTCAACCGATGTGCGATCGATTGGCAGTTCGACCGAAACGTTGACCGCCGTATCGAAAGCCACGAGCTTGATCGGGATGTGACCCTGGTCATGATATTGTGCAACCACCAGATCGAAGGCGCCGGAATAGGCGCGATGAAAGACGGTATCTGCCGAAATCGGTCCCTCGACATTGATGCCTTCGGCTTTTGCGGCGGCAACGGCTGGTGCGATCTGGTCGTCGTCTTCGGTACCGAATAGGCCATTCTCCCCGCAATGGGGGTTGATTCCGGCCACCGCGATGCGCGGCTTGTCATAGCCGATGCGCTTTAGGTGCTTGTCGCCGGCTCGAATGGTGGCGAGCACCCGTTCCGTCGTCGAGCGTCGGATTGCCTCCTGCAGCGAAACATGGGTTGATACGTGGATTACTTTCAGGCGCTCGGAAGCAAGCAACATATAGGCTGCAGTCGAGCCGGTAAGGCTGCGCAACATGCCTGTGTGGCCGTCGTAGTGATGACCTGCAGCATTGAGCGCCTCCTTGTTGATCGGAGCCGTGACGATACAGCCAATCGAACCTGCCTCGGCATCACGAACGGCCTTTTCGATGAAGCGGAAAGCAGCGTCGCCCGCCGCTGGGCTCAGTTCTCCCCAAGGAAGTGGCGCGCCCTCGACATCGATATCGACAACATGCGGGGTCAAGTCGATCGACAGTCCGAGTGCCTCGCGTGCGGCTTCGAGTGTGGCGAGGTTGCCGTAAATGCGTGTGGCTGCGCGGTCGTGCGCCGACATCTCGGCCAAGGCTCGAACCGAAATCTCAGGACCCACTCCGCAAGGGTCGCCCATGGTGATGCCAATAATGTCGCTCATGTCAGTCTCCTGTGCTGGTGCGGTCCCAGCCTGCGGGCAGGTGGACATATTTGATCGCGCGTCGATGATAGGTGTAGGCAATGTGCAGGCTTCCATCCGAATCCGACAGGAGCCACGGGTAGGACATTTCGAAATTGCGCCCGTCGATGGAATCGTTCGACAGGCACGTGCCTGGGCCGTCCTCGATCAGGATGCGCTGTGGGAAGGTTTTGCCGCCATCGTTTGACAGGCAGACGCTGACCGGCGCGCGAGGAACGCCCCAGACCGGAACGATGCCACCTGTCGGGTCGGCGTCCGGTCGCCCGTCATCTTCCCCGAGTTCGTCATAAAGTGACGCCCGGCGATCGCTCGACACCTCGTGATTGACGGGATTGCAGATCAAGGCGATCCGTCCATCCGAAAGCGTGGTCGCTGCGATCGAGGAATTGTTGTTGGGCAGGTCGGTGGGCGCAGGCGCACTCCAGCTACGGCCCTCATCGGTGCTTTCAGTGCGGAAAACGAAATCAGCCTGGCGCCGGCGAAAGAAGGCGGCAGATGCGCCTTTGCCGGTCGACACGGGCGACATGTGAACGCAACCGGTCGATTGCGACAGCTCCTCCAGGCGCCACGTCAGGCCGTTGTCCAGGCTGATGCCGACGGCAGCGGTATCATGGCTACCATTCCATTTTTGGCCGGGACGCTGAACGCAACGAAAGATCGGGAGCAGCCACGCGCCATCGCGTCTGATCATCAAAGGCGCGCGCACGAAGCATCCACGCGGCAGGTCGAGATAGTGGCCTTCCGAAGAGAAAAGCCTTGTTGGATCCTCAGGATCACTCACAACCTCGGCCATGCGAATACGGCATTCGTCCTGATTGCCGGAGGGCTGCGAGGTGTGGAAAAGAATAAGCCGTCCGTCGGGGGCCTGAAACAAGACGGGGTTCTGTTCGGAATGATCGGGGTCAAAACTCAGTCGCTGCGCCGAACCCCAGGTGGAGGCGTTCTTTCTCAGGACGGACGCGTAGATCGAGATGTCGGATTTGCCTTCAAGCGAGCCGCCAAACCAGGCGCAGATCAACGAGCCGTCTGCCTGGCGATGCAGGAAGGCGGCATGGTTCTGGATCATCGGCGATGGCAGAAAGGCTTCGCTGCGTCCGTCACTGGCTTGCGTCAGCACGCCAGTCATGCGCCGCGCTATCTCGTCTGGGGTCATAATAGGCTCCTCTCGCTGTTCGAGATCGGCCAAATTTACAAAGTTGTCAAGTTTATTTATGTCGAAAAACATCCGGGTTCCATCGTAATAATTTTCTATCTGTATGATTTAAAACAATAATTATATTTCTTTTTTCCATTAAGATTTTTACATGCTGATTTCATTTGACAAGATAGAGCTTAGCGTGGATGCTCTGCGCCATGCTGGAGGGAGGTGGGCACAGGAGGCTTGCCTCTGTATCCTGGCCGTTCAAACATTCGAGCGACGCTTGCCGCTCGCTCGTTCAGGCTGCGGCCTGTCATGCATGGACTTCATCTGGGAGGAGAACAAAGATGAAAAGGACTGCCATTTCCTGTGCTTTGGCACTTGGCACGATCATGACGAGTGCATTTACGCCAGCTTATGCGGGCTCCGGTCCGATCAAGGTGGTGCTGGCTGAAGAGGCGGACCTGCTTGAGCCGTGCATGGCCACGCGATCGAATATCGGCCGCATCATCATGGAAAATGTCAGCGAAACGCTGACGGAACTCGATGTACGTTCCAACAAGGGCGTCATGCCGCGCCTTGCCGAAAAGTGGGAGCAGAACGCCGATGGCAGCTGGCGCTTTCATCTTCGCCAGGGTGTGAAGTTCTCCGATGGTTCAAGCTTCGATGCCAAGGATGTCAAGCACAGCTTCGACCGTATCATGAGCGACAAGAACGCTTGCGAATCCCGCCGTTATTTCGGTGGAATGAAGGTCACGCCTTCGATCGTCGATGATTACACAATCGACTTCAAGGCCGACCCGGTCCAGCCGATCCTCCCGCTTTTGATGACGCTGGTAACGATTGTTCCAGAAGAGACGCCACTTGAATTCATCCGCGAGCCGGTTGGTACGGGTCCCTACAAGCTCACCAATTGGACGCCAGGCCAGCAGATCGTTCTGACCGGCCGCGACGACTATTGGGGCACCAAGCCCGAAGTGACGCAGGCGACCTATCTCTTCCGCGCAGATCCCGCTGTTCGTGCAGCCATGGTTCAGGCCGGTGAAGCCGACCTTTCACCGTCTATCTCGCAGCTCGACGCGACGAACCCGAAGACAGACTTCTCCTATCTCGACAGTGAAACTGTCTATCTGCGCCTCGATCACAATATCGCGCCGCTCAACGATGTTCGTGTGCGCCGCGCGCTGAACCTCGCAATCGACCGCCAGGCTTTCCTCGGCACGTTGGTGCCTGAAAGCGCCGTGCTGGCAACCGCGATTGTGCCGCCAACGACACTTGGCTGGAACAAGGACGTTAAGGTCTTCCCGTTCGATCCTGCCGGTGCAAAGAAGCTGCTTGAAGAGGCCAAGGCGGATGGCGTGAAAGTCGATACGCCGATCACCATCATCGCCCGGTCGGCAAACTTCCCGAACGTTACCGAAATCATGGAAGCCATTCAGCAACAGTTGCAGGACGTCGGTTTCAAGGTCGATCTGAAGTTCGTGGAAGTTGCAGAACACGAGCGCTATTATTCGAAGCCGTTTGCCAAGGATCGCGGTCCTCAGATCGTCGCTGCCATGCACGACAATTCCAAGGGCGACCCCTCCTTCTCGATGTTCTTCAAATATGCCTCTGAAGGCACGCAGTCCGGCTTCTCCGATCCGAAGGTCGACGATCTGATCAAGCGTGCTTCGGCGGCTGTCGGCGATGAGCGTGCCAAGCTGTGGTCGGAATTGATCGCTTACTTGCATGATGATGTGGTTGCAGATGCGTTGCTGTTCCACATGGTAGGCTTTGCCCGAGTTTCCGAACGTCTCGACTTCAAGCCGACGATTGCGACGAACTCGATGCTGCAGCTCTCCGAAATCAAGATCAAGTAAGATCACATCGGCCAGAGGTGGCGGCGAGAGCCGCCATCTCGTTTGCACAATGCGCGGCGAAATGACGTCGCCGCACAGGTTTCTCCGAGGATGCCATGCTGAGTTTCATTCGAAAACGGGCCGTGGCCAGTCTGATCTCATTGGTCGGGCTGATCGTCATGGTCTTCTTCCTCTCCCGCCTGACGGGCGATCCCGCAGCGCTTTTCCTACCGGTCGAAGCCTCTGCCGAGTTGAAGAACCAGTTTCGCGAATTGCATGGTCTTAACGATCCACTGCTTGTTCAATTCGGTCGCTACGTCGGTGATGTGCTGACCGGGAACCTTGGTGAATCGCTACGCAAAGCCCGTCCTGCGCTGGATGTCGTGCTTGAAGCTTTCGTCTGGACCTTGTGGCTTGCGGTCAGCACCATGACGCTCGTCACGGTCGCGGCGATTGTCGTCGGCTCGTTCGCCGCCTTCCGCGTCGGAGGGTTCTTCGACCGTTTTTCGTCCATCGTCTCGCTGATCGGCGCATCGGTGCCGGATTTCTGGCTGGCGATCGTCGCGATCGTCGTCTTTGCCGTCAATCTCACCTGGCTACCAACGTCGGGTACGGGCTCGATCTGGCACTGGATCTTGCCGATCGGCGTACTTTTTGTTCGCCCCTTCGGTATCATCGTTCAGGTGGTGCGCGGGTCGATGATCACAGCGCTGTCTTCCGCCTATGTAAAGACGGCGCGCGCCAAGGGCGTCAAATCAGGTCCAATCATCTTCATTCATGCGCTGCGCAATGCCATGTTGCCGGTTATCACCGTCTTGGGCGACCAGGCTGCAAGCTTGCTCAACGGCGCGGTCATCATCGAAACGATCTTCGGTTTTCCGGGCGTCGGCAAGCTGATGATCGATTCCATTCTGCAGCGTGACTTCAACGTCGTTCTAGCCGCCATTCTGGTGACGGCGGTCGCGATCTTCATCATGAACCTCCTGATCGATCTCGCTTATGCGTTTCTCGATCCACGCATCCGGCATTAAGGAGGGATGACGATGACCGACATGACAACAGCCTCGGATATCGCCCATGAGCCACCCTTCTATCAGCGCATGTTCCGTATGCTTCTGGCGGACAAGTTCGCCCTCGCTGCCGCGATCTTTCTCGTGTTCATTATCATTCTGGCCTTGATCGGTCCAAGCTGGCTCGGCGATGTCGCGACCAAGCAGAACTTGCGCGGCCGCAACGCCGCACCTTTCGACTTCGAAAAGGCCTGGGTCTGGTGGATGGGCGCCGACGCGCTCGGCCGTCCGCTTCTCGCTCGCATCATCGTTGCCACGCAGAACACGTTGATGGTGGCGGCGGGTGCGGTGTTGATCTCATCGATCATCGGCACTGCCCTCGGCTTGATTGCGGGTTTTTCGTCGGCAAGGGTCAATCAGGTCATCATGCGGCTTGCAGATGTTATCATGTCCTTCCCGTCGCTTTTGATCGCCGTTATCGTTCTCTACATTTTGGGATCGTCGATCCTCAATCTGATGCTGGTTCTGGCGATAACCCGCATCCCCGTCTATCTGCGTACCACCCGCGCTGAGGTTCTGGAAATCCGCGAGCGGATGTTCGTACAGGCGGCGCGGGTAATGGGCGCTTCCAACAATCGCATTCTCTTTCGCCATATTTTACCCGTCGTGCTGCCGACGCTGACAACGCTCGCCACGCTTGATTTTGCCTATGTGATGCTGGCCGAGAGCGCGCTCTCCTTCCTCGGCATCGGCATCCAGCCACCGGAAATTACCTGGGGTCTGATGATCAGCCAGGGGCGGCAGTATCTCACCAACGCATGGTGGCTCTCCTTCTGGCCGGGACTGGCGATCATTCTCACCACCATGTCGCTGAACCTCCTGTCCAACTGGCTGCGCATTGCTCTTGATCCTGTGCAGCGCTGGCGTCTGGAAATGAAGGGCCGCAAGAATGGCTGATCACTTGCTCGAAGTTCGCAATCTCTCGGTCGAGTTCCACACCGTCAGCGGCGTGGTGAAGGCGGTGCGCGACATCTCCTACCATCTTGACCGTGGGGAAACTCTGGCAATCCTTGGCGAGAGCGGTTCCGGCAAGTCGGTTTCCTCGTCGGCGATCATGAACCTTATCGACATGCCGCCTGGCCGCATCACCTCCGGCCAAATCCTGCTGAATGGCGTCGATTTGCTGACCATGCCACCAGGGCAACGGCGCGAGATCAATGGCCGTCGCGTTGCAATGATCTTTCAGGATCCGCTCAGCCACTTGAACCCGGTCTATACGGTTGGCTGGCAAATCCGCGAAGCGCTGACGACCCACGGCACGGATGATGCTAAAGCGAAGGCTGAAGCGCTCCGACTGCTTGGCCGTGTCGGCATTCCGAGCCCGGAAACGTCACTCGACAAATATCCGCATGAATTTTCCGGCGGCCAGCGTCAGCGCGTGATGATTGCCATGGCGTTGGCCTTGCGTCCGGATCTCCTGATCGCCGACGAGCCGACGACGGCGCTCGATGTCACGGTGCAGGCCGAAGTTCTGGCGCTTCTCAAGGAGCTTCAGCAGGAGACCGGCATGGCGGTGCTGATCATCACACACGATCTCGGCGTTGTTGCCGAAATCGCCGATCGCGTGGTGGTGATGGAGAAGGGCGTGCTGGTGGAATCCGGCACGGTGCGCGATGTCTATAAGAACCCGCAGCACGCCTACACGAAGAAGCTGATTGCCGCGGCACCTGGCAAAGGTGAAATGCACGCGCCGCTTTCAGGTGCCGAGCCTGTGCTGAAGGTGCGCAATGTCCGCAAGACCTATGGCGCGTTCGAAGCGCTGAAGGGCGTTTCCTTCGACCTGATGGCTGGCGAAACCATGGCAGTCGTCGGCGAGAGCGGCTCGGGGAAATCCACACTTGCGCGCATCCTGCTCAGGCTGGATGAGCCCGATTCCGGTGAAGCTTTCTGGAAGGGCAGGGACCTCTTCACTCTCTCGCCGGCTGAGCTCTACAAGCTGCGTCGCGATCTGCAGATGGTGTTTCAGGATCCGACGCAATCGCTGAATCCGCGCATGACGGTCTACCAGTTGATCTCCGAAGCCTGGGTCATTCACCCGGACATTCTGCCGAAGGCGAAGTGGCGTGAGCGAGTGGCGGAACTCCTGACCCAAGTGGGCCTTGGACCCGAGCATATGGGCCGATACCCGCATCAGTTTTCCGGCGGTCAGCGCCAGCGCATTGCGATTGCGCGGGCGCTGGCGCTCGAGCCGCAACTGATCATCTGCGATGAGGCAGTTTCAGCGCTCGACGTTTCGGTGCAGGCGCAGGTCATCGCGTTGCTCGACAAGCTGCGCAAGCAGATGGGCATCGCCTTCATCTTCATCGCCCACGATTTGCCGGTGGTTCGGGATTTCGCCGATCACGTCATGGTCATGCAAAAGGGTGAAGTGGTCGAAATCGGCACCGTGCGCCAGATTTTCGAGGCGCCACGTCAGTCCTATACTCAGGCCTTGCTGGCTGCGGGCCTCGATCCAGACCCGGACGTGCAGGCCGCGCACCGCGCTGCTCGCCTCGCTCGTGCGTCCTGATTCATCATTTCAAGGAGTTCCCATCATGTCGAAAAAGGCCTTCGTCGCGCTCGTCACGTGCTTCAACGAGGACGAGACCATCAATTACGAGGCCACGCGCGCACAGGTGCGCCGACAGGTGGCGGCTGGCAACAACATCATGTGTGCTGGCACCAATGGCGATTTCTCCGCGCTGACTTTCGACGAAAAGGTCAAGCTTGCCGAGGCCGTGGTCGACGAAGTCAATGGTCAAGTTGACGTCATCGTCAATGCCGGCATGCCGGCGACATTCGAGACGTTAAAGCTTGCACGCGAATTCGACCGGGTTGGTGTCAATGCGATCGCGGTCATCACCCCTTTCTTCATTGCCTGCACGCAGGACGGCTTGATCCGGCACTTTTCCACAGTTGCCGATGCGGTGAAGACACCGATTTACCTCTACGATATCCCGGCGCGCACGCAGAACCACATCGAGCCTGAGACTGCACGCACGCTTTCGGCACATGGCAATATTGCAGGGATCAAGGATAGTGGCGGAGCAAAGGAGACGCTGGAAGCCTATCTTGCGGTCGCCCGAGATGTACCCAGTTTCGAAGTCTATTCCGGTCCCGATCATCTGGTGCTCTGGTCGCTGCAAAACGGAGCCGCGGGTTGCATCTCTGGCTTGGGCAACGCCATTCCCCAGGTGCTGGCGGGCATTCTGAACGGCTTCAACAATGGTGATATCGCCGAAGCGGAGCGCCAGCAGGCTCTGTTCACTGCCTTTCGCACAGACCTTTATGCGCTTGGATTTGCGCCTGCCATGGTCAAGCGAGCGCTTTACGTCCAGGATGCGTCCGTCGGGGCCAGTCGTCAGCCGGCACTCCTGCCCGATCCGGAGCAGGACGCGAAGATTGTGGACATTCTGCGCAAACACGGGATCATCGGTGCCTGAACGTCGGGTCGGTCCGGCGCCAGAATGGATCGCCCGACCGCTGATGACGCATCCGATTTTTTCCAGAAAGCTCGCGCTTGGCGGCCCTCTATGGCATAGAGTGCCTTTAGCCAACGAGCGATTCCATGCCGCAGTCCCACAGCCCTACCAAAAGTCTTTTTGTCGCTAGCGAAAGCGAAGCTCCGCTTTCACTGTTGAAACGCGTCTACGGATACGCTTCGTTTCGAGGCCGACAGGAAGAGGTGGTCGACCATGTGGTGGCTGGGGGCGACGCCGTTGTGCTGTTTCCAACCGGTGCCGGCAAATCGCTGTGCTTCCAAGTTCCGGCACTTTGCAGAGACGGGCTTGGAATCGTCGTCTCGCCACTCATCGCGCTGATGCGCGATCAGGTCGAAGCGCTGAAGCAACTCGGGGTTCGCGCCGCGGCGCTCAACTCGTCGCTGTCGCGCGAAGAGTTCATGGATGTGCGCAACGCGGTCCATAGCGGTGAGCTCGATCTACTCTATGTGACACCTGAGCGCATCGTCACGCCGGGCTTCAAGGACTTCATAGGACGTGCGAAAATTGCGCTGTTCGCCATAGACGAGGCACACTGTGTATCGCAGTGGGGCCACGATTTCCGGCCTGAATATCGCGAACTTGGCCGTCTGGCAGAAGAGTATCCTGGCGTCCCGCGGATGGCGCTGACGGCGACTGCCGATCCTCATACACGTGAGGACATCATTGAAAGGTTGCAGCTCCAATCCGCCGGTGTCTTCACAACGTCATTCGATCGGCCCAATATCGCCTACGAAATCGTCGAGCGGGATCAACCGAAACAGCAATTGCTGCGCTTCCTGGCTCGTCACAAGGGATCAAGCGGCATCGTTTATTGCCTTTCGCGCGCCAAGGTGGACGAGACGGTGGAGTGGTTGAACACGCAGGGGATCAGAGCGCTCGCTTACCACGCCGGCATGGAGCGCGAGATGCGCGACCGCCATCAGGACGCGTTCCTGAAGGAAGAAGAACTTTGCCTCGTGGCAACGGTCGCCTTCGGTATGGGCATCGATAAGCCGAATGTGCGTTACGTGGCGCATCTGGATTTGCCGGGTTCGGTCGAGGCCTACTATCAGGAGACGGGCCGCGCAGGGCGCGATGGGTTACCCTCCGACGTCTGGATGGCCTATGGGATGGCGGACGTCATCCAACGGGGACGCATGATCGATGAGGGAAATTCAAGTCCGGAGATCAAGCGCGTGGAACGCGCCAAGCTCAATGCACTGCTCGGCATTTGCGAAACGGCTGGCTGCCGCCGACAGGCGATCCTCAAGCACTTCGGCGAATCTCACGGCGGCAATTGCGGTAACTGCGATACGTGTCTGAAGCCGGTAGAAACCTGGGATGGAACCGAAGCCGCGATCAGGGCGATGGCGGCGATCTATCGCACGGGTGAACGCTTCGGTACCGGCCACCTCGTTGATGTTCTGCTCGGCAATGAGAATGACAAGACGATCCGCTTCGGTCACGTCGATATGCCAGTCTTCGGCGCTGGCAAGGATCTTCCGGCAAAGACCTGGCAATCGGTCTACCGCCAGCTGCTGGCGGCGGGGCTAATCAGCGTTGATCATACCGCCTATGGCGCTTTGAAGCTCGAGCCGGACTCTCGCGCCGTCTTCAAAAAGGAACGCCAGGTCCGCTTTCGCAAGGACCGGCCGACGACCGGCAAAGCGGCTCGGTCATCTTCGGCGAGTTCGGCGAATGCAAAGTCTGGATTGGAGGGCGCCGATCTTGAGCTCTTCCAGGCATTGCGGTCCGTGCGCATGGAAATCTCCAAGGACCTTGGGGTTCCACCCTATGTCGTCTTCCCTGATACGACACTGGTTGCACTTGCGGTGGAACGGCCGTCGGACGAGGACGAGATGCTGGATATTTCCGGCGTCGGGCCTTCCAAGCTGGAGCGCTTCGGCGAGGCATTTCTTGAGGTGATCCAAGCTCACTCACGATGACCGTGACACTTTTGGCGCAGCGTTTGTGCTATGTGAGTGTGATGCCATGGATGTGATCTTCCACCGCTTGCCACATGGTGTTCCATCGGCAAGAAGGAGGCGCAATTTCTATGGATCTCCCACATGACACTTCTTCAGCGCGTATCCCGTCGCGGCTTCATCTTTGGAGCGCTTTCCGCAACTGCCGCTCTCGCAGGCTGCCAAACCAACTCTACGCCGGCCGTGGTGCCGCAAGCAGCTCGGCGGCCAATCGTGCCGCCGGACGAGACGGAGTTGCAGCAGCGCTACGCGGCGTTGGAGGATGGCGGACACATGCTTCCGGCGATCCCCTACCAGCAGATCGACCCGAAATATTACCGTCAGCGAGTGCTGGATCCAACCGGAGAGAAGCCCGGCACGGTGGTTGTCGATACGCCAAATCGCTTCCTCTATGTGGTCGAGCCGGGCGGCACGGCGATGCGTTACGGTGTAGGCCTTGGCCGCGACGGCTTCGCCTGGGAAGGTGAGGGTATCGTCCATTGGCGCCAAGCTTGGCCGCGCTGGAAGGTGCCGGCCGAAATGGTTGCCCGCCAGCCGAAACTGGCACGCTTTTCCGTTGAAAATGGCGGCATGGACCCGGGCATCAAAAACCCGCTGGGTGCCCGCGCGCTCTATATCTTTAAGGACGGCAAGGACACGCTCTATCGTCTCCATGGCTCGCCAGAGTGGCAATCGATCGGTAAGGCGACCTCATCCGGCTGTGTTCGCCTCGTCAATCAGGATGTGATCGATCTTTATCAGCGCGTGCCATACCATGCGCGTATCGTCGTTCACCAAGGCCCCCTCACCACCCGCGTCACAGCGTAGGCCCCCTATCTGAGAAGGCCATCGCGGTCGAACTCTTCCCAACCGGAGAGTTCGGCTGACGTGCGCTCCGCTGGACGGGTAGACTTCGCCTTCTTGAGCGAGCGCGTCAGCTTGGCTTGATGAGCGGCACGCCGTCTGTTTTCCGCCTTCGCGGCAAGATCGTGTTCTCGCCATTCGTCGATGAGGCCGCTGTTGAGAAGTTCCTCGACAACCTTCGGCTCGAAGACGTGGAAGGTGATCCGTTTCGCCCGACCGCGCAGTCTTATCGTCCTGATCCCACCACTCGGCAAGCGGCCATCCTCAAGCCAGCGTCGGCGCTCGGTGGTAGAGATGGTCAGAATATCTTCGATCTCTCGCGGCAGGACCGGCAGGCTTTCCATGGTTTCCAGCAATTTGGAGACCTTGGCGCGTGCAGTCTTGAAATCGTCCTCTTCGTCTTCGGGAACGGCAAGCGTCAGAACCATGCCGGCTATATCCAAATCCTTGCGGATGGCAAAAGGCAATTTGGCACGCAGCTCCATCAAGATGCCCTTGGCACGTACCGACGACCCCAGCGTTGCTGCAGGCGGCAGCGTCCAGGACTCTTTTAGAAGCGGTACGGTGCTGGATTTCTTTTTGACCATCGAGACTTAGGTGGTGTTTAGGAGCGAGATGGTCAACATGTGCAGATGCAATTCATTACCTACAGCATCAGCCCGAAAATCGGGATCGATTTTGGAAAAGCATGATGCGTCGATACCAAAAGCTAAAGTGTGCATCGCGCGTTCAATAGGACGCAAGCGCTTTAGGTCACCCCGCTCAGGACGTTGTCGCCGTCGACCCTCTCGGCAGACGAGAGACCGTATGACCGCAAGCACTTAAATAGGCCTTGATAAATGACCAGAAGCGGCGCCCAATAGCTAAAAGGTCGTGTCTTGGGGGTGGATGATGCGAATAGGACGTGGTGTGTTGGCGAGTTTTGCTTTGATGCTGGCGTTGAGCGGTGTCAGCCGGGCCCAGGAGGTTAGTGAGGAAATTGTGGATGCGACGGTTGGCGACTGGCTAATCGTGTCCGAGGACGGCAGCCTCGGTTGCCATATCAAGCTTAAAAAAGAGAAGACGATTGGCGGCCGCGCGGTGGCGGAAGGCAAGACCTGCGGCGCACCCTGGCATGATCAGATCGCCGCCTGGGATTTCGCAGACCCAGGGATTGTCCTGCGCGATGCGACCAGAAAAGAAATCATCGTTTTCGGAGAACGAGAAGTAGGGCCATGGGTGACAGACATAGATCGGTCGCCTCGAAGCTACTTCGTTCCTGAACCTGGAAAGATGGACCGCGCCGCGACGGAGAAGGACGCTGTTGGCAAGTGGGTTCTGACCGATAAGAAGGGAAAAACTCTCTGCCATCTGTCCCTGTTGGATACGACTTCGACCAGGGGAGACGACACCAAGAGCCTGCAGATCAGCGGTGACTGTGCTGCCAATGTCAAAAAGAGGAAGATAGAGGCTTGGCAGATCGACGAGATCAAGCTCGCGATCATCGGTGGAGAAGACGAAGTCTATTTGATGATTCCGGATAGCAAGGGGTTCGTCACCGACGACGACCGATATTATCTGAGGCGGGATAAGTGAGAGGTCTTGGGCAACAGCCTCGCCCTTGAGTCTGCTCGGGCCTGCTCAGCATCCCACTCAGCCGAACTCTAAATTAAGCGGTCTGAAGCTCCGTGCGTGGGGCGAGATTTCTCCCTGAGGCTTTCAGTCAGCTGGATTGCGATCTTGGGCCCGATCGTTCCCGAGCTGATCGCTGTTGTCGGGGGCATGGCAGCGCTTAGCAAGCCACGTACTATGCCGTGAGTACCCGAAGCGCCCGCTTTCAGCAGAAAGGGCGGTGCGCTGCCTTGCGATAAACCTGTTCCTATCCAGAAGTACCTCCGCTCCCACGCTGGTCGAGACGACCGCTCCGTTCGTTGTGTCATTCCCACGCCCCGACAATAACCCGATTGACAGCCCCTCCCTTTCCGTTATTCTCTTATAAAAGCTTATATAACATAATAACGGAACAATGAAGCTGGGAGTATACACATGAAACTGAAGCTCGCATTCCTTCTCGCCACGGCAATGATTGTCAGCCCATCGGCTCTGTTCGCGCAGGATCGCGGCGGAGTGATCAATGTCGCGACGATTGGTGAGCCGCCGACCCTTGATCCCATGGCCTCCACCGCCGATCTCGTGGGCATCGTCACGCAGCATATTTTCGAAACGCTGTACACCTTCGACAAGGAATGGAAGACGACCCCACTTTTGGCCGAGAGTCTGCCTGAGATAAGCGCAGACGGCAAAACCTACACGATCAAGCTGCGCTCCGGTATCAAGTTCCATGACGGTTCGGATATGGCATCGGATGACGTTGTTGCTTCTCTCAATCGCTGGATCAAGGTTGCCTCGCGCGGCAAGCAGGCTCAGTCTTTCATCGACAAGATCGAAGCGACGGATCCTTCGACCGTAACCATTAGCCTGAAGCAGCCTTACGCGCCACTCGTCTCGCTTCTCGCCTTCAACAATTCGGCCGCGATCATTCTTCCTAAGGAAAAGCAGGAAGAGCCGATGAAGGAGTTCATCGGGACTGGACCTTATATGCTGAAGGAGCGAAAGGCGGACCAATATATCCAGCTCGTTCGCTTCGATGGCTACAAGTCACGCGATGGCGAAGGCAACGGTTACGGCGGCGGGCGACATCAGTATCTCGATGAAATCCGCTTTGTTCCGGTGCCGGACGCCAACACCCGCGTCGAAGCAGCGGTCTCCGGGCAGTATGACTATATCGATTCCATCCCAGTGGAATCGTTCGACAAGATCAAATCTTCCACCGCAACCGAACCTCTCGTGCTGAAGCCATTCGGCTATCCTGTTTTCGTCTTCAATACGGCTGAAGGCTTGGCGAAGGATGTTGCCATGCGCAAGGCGATTCGCCAGGCGCTCAGCATGGAAGACATGCTGGCGGCGGCTTTTGGCAGCACGGATTTCTATGCGCTTGACGGTGATATCTACCCGAAGAACTTCATCTGGAACACGGATGCGGGTGTGGAGGGCAACTATAATATTGCCGATCCTGAAGGTGCTGCCACAGCGGCCAAGGCTGCCGGCTATGATGGCGAAAAGCCAATCCGCATCCTCACAAGCCGCCAATACGAGTTCCACTACAAGATGGCGCAGGTCGCTGCCGAGTATCTGAAGCTTGCGGGCTTCAAGGTAGACATGCAGGTTGTGGACTGGGCAACCCTGACCCAGCGCCGCGCAGACAAGGCGTTGTGGGATATCTACATTACCCACAGCCCCTTCCTGCCTGAACCAGCTCTGATTGGCTCTCTTGCTCCAACATCTCCTGGCTGGTGGGACACGCCGCTACGCAAGCAGACGGTCGAAGCCTTCTCGGCGGAATCCGATCCGCAGAAGCGCATCGCTCTTTGGGCCGACGTGCAGAAGGCCATGTATGAGGAAATTCCATACATGAAGATCGGCGATTTCAATGCGGTTGCCGCGAAGTCCAAGAAGATCGAAGGTATTGAACCGGCCCCGTGGCCTTACTTCTGGAATGCCTCCATCAAGAAGTAGTCGTTCGCTGACCGGCATCGCGCCCGTGCCCGCCTCGTGTTCTGTGAAACATAGAGAGGGCCAGCGCGATACCGAAGCGCAACTCATCGCCGCGTGTCCAAGCAGACTCTTTTACCCTGCGACAAGGGAAAACGAAGCCTATGATCCGATATATCCTCCAGCGCCTCATCGGCATGATCGTCGTGATGTTTCTCGTCGTCACGATCGTCTTCATCATCGTGCGCGTCACACCGGGCGATCCCGCAGCCGTCATGCTCGGGCCGGATGCATCTGCGCAAGACATTGCGGACTTGAGAACCCGCTTGGGCCTCGACCAGTCGCTGGCGGTGCAATATTTCTACTACCTTGGTCAGATGCTGAAGGGCGACCTCGGTCAGTCTATCTTCCTCAATATGCCTGTCACCGCGGCGTTGTTTGATCGCGCCGAGCCGACTTTCTTTCTGACGCTGTTCTCGCTGCTGATTGCCAGTGTCATCGCCTTGCCGATCGGCATTTACGCCGCCTATCGCCGCGGCTCTTTTATCGACCAGGCAGCAACCACCGTTGCTATGCTGGCAGCCAGCATTCCGAGCTTCTGGCTCGGCCTTATTCTCATGCAGTTCTTTGCCGTGCGGCTGAACATCTTTCCGGTTTCTGGTTATGGTGGTCCGGGCTCGAGCTTCCTTGACCGCATGTATCATCTGACGCTTCCGGCTTTCGCACTCGGATTGGTGTCTTCGGCCTTGATCCTGCGTTTTACGCGCGCGTCGATGCTCGATGTTCTGGGTGACGATTACATTCGCACCGCCCGGGCAAAAGGCGTGGTCGAACGCCGCGTGGTGATGAAACATGCGCTGAAAAATGCGCTCATCCCAATTCTTACCGTCATCGGCTTGACCGCGGCAGTACTCATCTCAGGCGCCGTCGTGACGGAGACCGTGTTCGGTCTCCCCGGCGTCGGTAGCCTCGTTGTCTCGGCTGTTCTGCGACGCGACTATCCCGTCATTCAAGGGGCGCTTCTTGTCATTGCTGCGCTCTACGTCCTCATCAACTTCGCGATCGACATGCTCTACCTGCTGATCGATCCGCGTGTGCGCTACTAAAGGGAACGGGAAAAGATGACGGACATTGCCACATCCACACCGACGCCCGCAGCCAGCGAAGGCAGAAAGTTTCTGAAGCGGTTTGTGAAACGCAAGACGGTTGCCTTCGGCCTCATCGTCCTTGTCGTCTTCGTTGCGCTCGCCGCGCTCGCACCCTGGATCGCGCCTTACTCTCCGTCCAAGCTGTCGATCGTCAATCGCCTGAAGCCACCGAGTGAAACCTTCTGGTTCGGAACGGACGAATTCGGTCGAGACGTATTCTCGCGCACCATTTATGCAGGCCGCCTCTCGCTGCTCGTCGGTGCCTCCGTCGTTGCTTTATCCGCGATTATCGGCGTGACCCTTGGTCTGCTTGCCGGTTTCTTCAAGCGGCTGGATACGCCGATTGCGCGGTTGATCGACGCGATGATGGCGTTTCCGGATATTCTTCTCGCCATTGCACTCGTTGCAGCGCTCGGGCCTTCGCTCACCACCGTGATCATTGCCCTGTCGATCGTCTACTCACCGCGTCTTGCCCGCATCGTGCGTGCCTCAACGCTGGTGATACGTGAGCTTCCTTACGTCGAGGCAGCCCAGGCGCTTGGCATATCCACCTTCCACATCATGACACGGCATGTGCTGCGCAATCTGTTGTCGCCGATTTTGGTACAGGCTTCATTCCTGTTTGCCAGCGCCATGCTGGCGGAAGCTGGCCTCTCTTTCCTCGGGCTCGGTGTCAGCCCGGAAATTCCGACCTGGGGCACGATGATTGCCGCTGGCCGCCAATATATCGGACAAGCCGACTGGATGACCTATTTCCCCGGCTTTGCCATCATTCTTTCCGTTCTGTCGCTGCAAATGGTCGGCGACGGGTTGCGGGACATGCTCGATCCAAGACTGCGAAGGGATTTGTAATATGACCGGTCAACACGCAAAGCCGCTGCTGATCAAGAACGTCAAGCCCATGGCTTTTGGCGCAGGTGATAAAGATGTCGCCACCGATATTCTGGTGAACGGCGAGGGCAAGATTGCCGCTGTTGGACCGGCGCTTGCTTCCGACGACGCGACCGTGATCGACGGCAAAGGTGCTTGGATTTCGCCAGGTTGGGTCGATCTTCATGTTCACATCTGGCACGGCGGAACCGATATCTCGATACGGCCTTCCGAGTGTGGTGCTGAGCGCGGCGTGACGACGCTGGTCGATGCCGGCTCGGCGGGCGAAGCAAATTTCCATGGCTTCCGTGAGTATATCATCGAGCCGTCGAGGGAGCGTATCAAGGCGTTCCTCAATCTCGGTTCGATCGGGCTTGTGGCGTGCAACCGTGTGGCAGAACTGCGCGATATCAGGGATATCGACCTCGATCGCATTCTCGAATGCTACGCCGAAAACAGCGAGCATATTGTCGGCATCAAGGTTCGCGCCAGCCATGTCATCACCGGCTCATGGGGTGTGACACCGGTCAAGCTCGGCAAGAAGATTGCCAAGATCCTCAAGGTCCCGATGATGGTTCATGTCGGCGAGCCACCGGCACTCTATGATGAGGTGCTGGAAATCTTGGACCCCGGCGATGTCGTCACCCACTGCTTCAATGGCAAATCCGGCTCCTCGATCATGGAGGACGAGGATTTGTTCAATCTGGCGGAGCGCTGCGCATCGGAAGGTGTGAGGCTTGATATCGGCCATGGCGGAGCATCCTTTTCCTTCAAGGTGGCGGAAGCGGCGATTGCGCGCGGGCTTCTGCCCCACTCGATCTCGACCGACCTGCATGGCCACTCGATGAATTTCCCGGTCTGGGATCTGGCCACCACCATGTCCAAGCTGCTTTCGGTCGGCATGCCCTTCGACAAGGTTGTGAATGCCGTGACGCATGCGCCGGCAGAGGTCATAAAGCTTGATATGCAGAACCTGCTATCGGTCGGCGCGCGCGCCGATTTCACCATTTTCGACCTGGTCGATTCCGATCTTGAGGCAACCGATTCCAACGGCGATGTCTCGGTGCTGAAGCAGCTCTTCGAGCCTCGCTATTCGGTCATCGGCGCAGAGGCCATTACCGCCAGCCGCTACATACCCCGCGCGCGCAAGCTCGTGCGGCACAGCCACGGCTACTCGTACCGATAAAGTGGCGGATCGCCGCTGGATTGAATGAAAAGATGACAGGAGTTCGCGTGACACAGTCCCCGATCAAGATCGAAGCCAAGGCACAAACGCCGCGCGACCGGCTTTCCGCACTCGGTATAGACCTGCCGCCGGCGCCACCGCCTATCGCCAACTTCGTCACCCATGTCGTTGAAGGCAACATGCTTTATCTTTCGGGGCAGGGCCCCCGAGAGGCAAATGGCTTCTTGCACACCGGCAAGGTCGGCGTGGATGTATCTGTCGAACAGGCCTATGAGGATGCGAGGCTGACCGGCATCAATCTTCTCGCCGTGATGAACGAGGCGCTCGGGGACCTCTCGCGCGTCAAACGGGTCGTAAAGCTTCTCGGCATGGTCAACGCCTCGCCTGAATTCAAGGATCATCCTCAGGTCATCAACGGCTGCTCGGACCTCTTCAATGCCGTCTTCGGCGAAGCGGGACGCCATGCCCGCTCTGCCGTCGGCTTTGGCTCACTTCCGGGAAACATCACCGTCGAGATCGAAGCGATTATCGCGTTGCGGGATTAAGGGGCAATGAGACGATTAGCGGTTGCGCCATCCCATCAGCTGTTCGATCCTTGCGGCCGACGCCTTGACGCGGTCCGCGTAGCCGGCTTTGTCGGCCATGACCTTCTGCTCGGGAAGGACGATGGAGATCGTCGCAACGCAGTCTCCACGATTATCGACAATCGGCGAGGCGATGCAGGCGACGGAGTAATCGGATTCGCCCGCCTGGATCGACAGACGTTCTTCAAAGGCTTTGCGTGCAGCGTCCGACAGGCTTTTGGCGTCGATGGTAGCGCGACCGGTTGGCGATATGCGGGCTCCGCGCTTGAACAGGTCGATGCGCTGTTCTTCCGGCATGTGGCCTACGAGAAGGCGGCCAGACGCCGTCCAATTCAGCGGCACGCGGGTTCCCACACGCGATGCCACCTGGAAATGGTTCGGGCCGTCCGCCATGGCGAGAACCAGCATATGCTCGTCGTCACGTCCGCATACCTGCACCGTTTCACCCGCCTCACGGCAAAGATCGTGCATCTCATGCATGGCGACGCTCATGAAGTCGAGCGAGCGCGCATAGGCGAGACCGTAATGGTAAAGCCGTGCGCCCAGCCAGATGCTGCCATCGTCGTTCCGGGCAAGCATGTTCTTTTCCACAAGATCGTCGATGATCGCGTAAATCGTGGAAAGCGGCGCTTTCACCGCCTTGGCAATGGCGTAAGCGCCAGCCGGAGCGCCCCTCTCATACAGGTAGTCGATGACCTGGATGGCGCGGTCGATGCCGCTGACGCGCGAGCGCCGCGCCTTGCCGCCGTCCTCGGACGAGGAAAGCTCGGAGGCTTCAGCAGATGAAGGCGTCATATCCAATTCACGCTCCCGCGGATCAAAGAACCTATTGCGTTATTATGGCATAGCCTTCCGCGGGGCAAGAGCAATCACGGCCAGACAGGCTGGCAGACTGGAGAAAGATAATGTCAGACGATATCCGCACGAAGATCGGTCTTCGCCCCGTCATCAATGTTTCAGGCACGATGACGAGCCTTGGTGCTTCCATCGTCGTTCCCGAGGCGATAGAAGCCATGGCGGCGATCCTGCCGCAATTCGTCGAAATCAACGACCTTCAGCGCAAGGCAAGCGCCATCATTTCGCGCCTGACCGGCGGGGAGGCGGGTTTCGTGACGGCGTCATGCTCCGCCGGAATCAGCCTCGCTGTCGCCGGCGCCATTACCGGACCTGATCTTCTGGCAATCGAGAGACTGCCGGAGACCTCCACGCCCAAGAACGAAGTTTTGGTGCAGATGGGGCATGTCGTCAGCTACGGTGCGCCAGTCGATCAATCGATCCGGCTTGCAGGGGGCAAGGTGGTGATGATCGGCCAGGCAACTTCCACCCATCGGTATCACATGGAGAATGCGATTACGGATCGCACGGCAGCAGCTGTCTATGTCGTCTCCCATCACGTGGTGGATTACGGGCTTCTCAATCTCAAGGAGTTCGTCGAGATCGCGCATGCAAAGGGCGTACCGGTCATCGTCGATGCGGCATCCGAATATGACCTGCGGATATTCCTGGAGCAGGGCGCCGACATTGCTCTTTATTCCGGCCACAAGTTCCTCGGCGGCCCAACCTCCGGCATCGTCGCTGGCAAGAAGAACCTCGTGCGCAATGCCTTCCTGCAGAACATGGGGATCGGGCGCGGCATGAAAGTCGGCAAGGAAAGCATCTTCGGCGTGATGGCCGCCCTGGAAGCGTGGGAGAAGCGCGACCATGCCGGTATTCGCGACCGCGAGACCGGCTATTTGAACCTGTGGAAGGAAACGCTCGCCGACCGCCCTGGGATCACCGCCCTGATCGAACCGGATCCCACCAATAATCCGCTCGACCGAATGCGCGTGATCGTCTCGCCGCAGGAAGCCCACATCACCGCTTGGGATTTGGCCGCACGTCTTCGCAGCGGCCCGACGCCGATCATCGTGCGCGACCACGAGGTAGAGCATCACTACTTCTATCTCGACCCTTGTAATCTCCACCCTGGCCAAGAGCGGATCGTCGCAGCACGACTTGCTGAGGAGCTTGATACTGCACGCGCTTCAAACGAGGTGATCGCCACGCCGTTTGAGAATTTGAGCCGCCATCGCTTCGATGGTGCGTTGCGTTGGCCTGATTGAGCAAGCAAGCAGTCGGCCCGAAGGGGCCGCATAGCCTGCTACTTCAACGAATTTGACAAGGAACGACGATGACGATGTCCAACGCCCTGAACAAGACCGTGACTGCACCGGCCGCCGGCCCGGTTCTTGCCGTTGAAAATCTGAGAACATCCTTCCTCGTCGATGGTGCCTGGAGGCCGGTTGTGCGGGACATTTCCTTCACGGTGATGCCCGGCGAAACAGTAGCGATTGTCGGCGAAAGCGGCTCCGGCAAGTCGGTCACATCTCTCTCGATCATGCGACTGTTGCAGCCGGATATGAGCAGGATCGAAGGCAAGGTCATGCTGGGCGGGCGTGATCTTCTTGCGCTGCCGGAGCATGAGATGCGCAAGGTGCGCGGCAATGATGTTGCGATGATCTTCCAGGAGCCGATGACGAGCCTGAACCCTTTGTTGACCATCGGGGATCAGATTTCCGAGGCGTTGCTTTCGCACTTGCCGATGAGCAAGGCAGATGCGCGGGCCGAGACCATCCGTATTCTGGAGAAGGTGCGCATTCCGTCCGCGGTCTCTCGCTTCGATGAATATCCCCACCGCTTTTCCGGTGGCATGCGTCAGCGCGTGATGATTGCCATGGCGCTTGCAACCAAGCCGGCACTTCTGATTGCCGATGAACCGACAACGGCCCTCGACGTGACTATCCAGGGCCAGATCCTCGACCTGATCAAAATGTTGCAGGAAGAGGAAGGAACATCCGTTCTCTTCATCACACACGATATGGGTGTCGTGGCCGAAATTGCTGACCGCACCGTCGTGATGTATCGCGGCGAGCAGGTGGAAACCGGCCCGACGGCAGACATCTTCAACCGCGGCCAGCATCCCTATACCCGCGCTCTTTTGTCCGCAGTCCCCGTACTTGGCTCCATGCAGGCGCATCAGAGACCGCTGCGCTTTCCGGTGGTGGATGTGACGACAGGTCTGTCCGATGAACCTGTTGTGGTGGAAGATACGGTCGTTCATGGCCGGCCGGTTCTGGAAGTTCGCAATCTCACCAAGCGGTTCGACATCCATTCCGGCCTCTTTGGTACGCTTACCGGACGGGTGCATGCCGTGGAAGACGTATCCTTCGATCTCCATGCAGGCGAGACGCTCTCACTCGTCGGTGAGTCGGGATGCGGAAAATCGACGACGGGCCGTGCTATCATGCGGCTCATCGAACCCAACAGTGGCTCGGTCATCGTTGAGGGCCGCGACGTTCTGGCGCTGAGCAAGCAGGATATGCGCGAGATGCGCAAATCCGTGCAGATGATCTTTCAAGATCCGTTCGCCTCTCTCAACCCGCGCATGACTGTGGGTGCGGCCATTGCAGAGCCTTTTCTTGAGCATAAGATGGGAAGCGCCAGAGAGGCGAAAGACGTCGTCGCCGACATGCTGACGAAAGTCGGCCTCACACCCGACATGGCAGGAAGATACCCGCACGAGTTTTCAGGCGGGCAGAGACAGCGCGTTTGTATCGCCCGTGCACTCGCTCTGAAGCCGAAGGTTATTGTCGCAGACGAAAGCGTCTCGGCGCTCGACGTGTCGATCAAGGCGCAGGTGATCAATCTGATGCTCGATCTTCAGCAGAGCCTGGGACTGGCGTTCCTGTTCATCTCTCACGACATGGCTGTGGTAGAGCGTGTCAGCCACCGCGTCGCTGTCATGTATCTGGGCGAGATCGTCGAGATCGGCCCCCGCGCCGCCGTGTTCGGCAATCCGCAACATCCTTACACCAAGCGGCTGATGGCTGCTGTACCGGTGCCAGACCCGGAACGCAGACGACTGAAAAGCGCGGCGCCCGTGGAAGAGCTGAAAAGTCCCGTACGCCCGGTCGAGTACAAGGTCATGCCGGCTCGCTTTCGCCAAGTCGCGGAAGGGCACCTTGTGGCTGAGAGCTGACAACCAACGGCCTGATATCTGGCGGTATCGATCCGACCGGAACGACTTCTTACAACGCGGCGTTCACTCCCGCATTGTAGGAGGAGCAGGCATTGAACGTATTTATTTATGGGACACTGAAGCGAGGCTTTGCTCTACACGAAAAAGGCCTTTCCGGTGCTCGTTACATGGGCGATGTTCAAACGGTGAAACCTTACCCGCTTCATATCGCTGCTGATTTCTTCGGTCCAATGATGTTGGATCGTCCAGGTGTCGGGCTCAGCGTTCGGGGCGAATTGTTTGAGATCGAGGAAGACAGGTTGAGCATCCTCGATGCCCTCGAAGATGTCGGAAAAGAAGGAAGCTTCCGATCCGTGCTCGACATCAGACCGATTGACGGCGGTGTAGTCTCGTCGGCCGTCGGCTTTTTCAAGGGCGAGAACTGGCTGAATCCGATGCACTCAGGTTACCTTGCGGACTATCAGGACCGTCGTTTCATTCCTCCGTGGGAGAGATAAGCCAGCGCTGATCACAGCCCCGCCGGCATTTGTTCGGAACTTGCATCCAACCTCATGGTTGGTGGTCCTTCAACAAACGAGGATCATGGCATGTCGCAGCAAACATCCGACTTCATCGAAGCATTGCACAAATTGGAGCAGTCTGAGGATCCCGGCCCGATCTCCAATCTCTTTTCCGACAATGCGCAGCTCTCGAACCCACTGACGAAGGACGACGCGTCCGACCCATCCTCTTTCTGGAAGAACTATCGCGGCTCCTTTGAGAAGGTACAATCTGAATTTATGGCAGTCGTCGAGGGTGACGGCACGGCCATGTTGGAATGGAGCAGTTCCGGCACCATCGAGGGGCAGCCTTTTTCCTATAGTGGTGTCAGCGTTCTGGAGTTTGAGGGCGGCAAGATCAAGACGTTCAGGGCCTATTTCGACCCCCGCCAACTGGTGGCTTACACCATGGGCGGTGGGCACTCCGATCATGCGGAAGCCGTTCCGGAAGATGCGCAACGTGAAGCAGCAGAGCAGAGAGCTGCAGGAGGTTATAGCTGAGGGCTGCGACATCTCGCAGCTACTGCGGGGAGAGAACCCGTTCCTTTTCGACGACGCGGAACAACAACTCGCCCACTGTGTTAGCCTTTGCAACTTGGGAGAAAAGTGATGAACGACAAATCGAATGAGGACAATAAAGCCGTCCCGCAAACCTGGTCCGCAGATCACGGAGGAGGCGTATCGCCGCCAACGTCGACCGGAACAGTCGACGAAGAGCAGGTTCACGAGCCATCGAATGACTGGCCTGCTGCGGACGGTGTAGAGCACGATCCGGTTGAGCCTGTACCGTCGCCCGTCGAAGAATTCGATCCGCCCAAGCCGGACGATCGCCGCACGTTCCAGAACGGCGATACAGATCGTAATTAACCTGATGTCTCTTTCGTAGAAAGAAGGGATATCGCTCGATAGGGTCGGCTGCGCATCCATAATAGAGTGAAGACCGAGCGTCTCATGCTCGGTCTTTCAGTGCCGGTAATCCGAAATGGACCAACCCTTGACCAATCGGCCTGCCGACAGTTGGAAGGGATGGGTCGTGCCAGCTTCATGCGCAATCGACGAGGTCAAAGCTTGAAAATTGCGAGCTACAACGTCAACGGCGTGAACGGCCGCCTGGAGAACCTGATCCGATGGCTCGATGAAGCATCCCCCGACATTGTTTGCCTTCAGGAGCTCAAGGCTCCGCAGACTAAATTCCCTATCAAAGCCATAGAGGCGAGCGGCTACGGCGCGGTGTGGCTCGGGCAGAAATCCTGGAACGGTGTAGCAATCCTTGCTAAAGGCAACGAGCCGCACCTCACCAGACGGAGGTTGCCGGGCGATAGCAAGGATGATCAGAGTCGCTATATCGAAGCCATCGTCGACGGAACGTTGATTGGCTGCCTCTATGCCCCGAACGGAAACCCTTATCCCGGCCCCAAATTTAATTACAAGCTGAGATGGCTCAAAGCTTTGCGCGACTACGCAGCCGAACTTCTTGAACTCAATGTCTCCTCCATACTTGTTGGGGATTATAATGTCATGCCGACGGAGCTAGACGTCTATAAGCCGGAGCGGTGGAAGAACGACGCGCTGTTTCGCATCGAGGTGAGAAACATCTTCAAGGCGCTCGTTGAGCAGGGCTGGACCGACGCCCTGAGGTATCTCCACCCTGAAGAACGCATTTTCACATTTTGGGATTATTTCAGGAATGCTTTTGGCCGTGACGCCGGGCTTCGCATCGATCACTTTCTTCTTAGTCCTGAAGCTGCGTCTCGCCTTGTCAACGCGAAAGTCGACAAGCACGTGCGAGGGTGGGACCACAGCAGCGACCATGCACCGGTATGGATCGAACTGAAAGATCATCCAAACCCTTAACCCGATCGCTCATCCCAATACATACCTGAACACCTCCGCCATCGCTATGTTTTGCGGCGGAATTCATCTTGCTTTTAGACGTTTACACTTCCGTAGGTTGCGAACGATAATATTAGATAATTCTCATTTTAGGATATTGCCGCTCTATGACTTCGGTAGCTTTTGACGCCAGCGTGAAGAGAGATCAACTCGTCACTTTACGCAAGACGGTGGCTTTATCGATACCGATCAACATCGCCCTGGGGCTTTGTGCCTTCGTGGTGGCAGCTTATTATGGAAATGGCCAAGCCGGTGCGATCTGGTTTTTCTTGTCGACGTTAGCAAATGCGGCGCGGCTTGTTGCTTGTAAGTTTCCATTGCCCGAGATGCCAAGCGGACCGGCAGCCGGTGATCTTGAGGCTTCCAACAGAACCACCCGCAACTATCTCCATCTGCACATCGCGTTGGCTTTCGCATCGGGCTTGGTTTGGGCTTGGGTCCCGGTGCTCTGCGATTGGTACACGTCGCCGCAGACATTGTTCTATGCGCTGATCGTGTGTGGCATCACCGCGGGTGCAGTTACGTACGGCTATTCATTCGCAAAAGTTCCGACCGCCTTCATAACGCCGCCTCTTCTCACCAGCGCCTACTGGCTTGAGCAATCCGGCGATTTGGACAAATTGCTGATCTCATGCACCGTCGGTCTTTACCTCTTTGCTCTCATTCGCGGGGCACGGGTAAACGAGAGGCTGTTCTGCAACGACAGCAGGAAGAGGAATGAGGCGATTGCACTCTCCGGCCAGTTGGAGACAACCACAAATCAAGCGTTGATGCTGGCAAGGAACGCGTCTGAACTGGTCGGGATCGACAAGCTGACAGGGCTGCTCAACCGGCATGGCTTCTCAGATCGGGCGGAGCCTCTCTTTGCGCGTGAGACGGACAATGTCATGTTCATGCTGGATCTCGACGGGTTCAAATCCATCAACGATGCGTTCGGACATCAGGCTGGCGATCGGGTTCTTGTCGAAGCAGCAAAGCGCATCGATGAGGTTATCGGTCCACACGGTTTTGCCGCGCGTCTCGGTGGCGACGAGTTCGCAATCGTTGTCACTGAACCCTGCGGCGATTCCAGCTTTAGGTTTCTGGCGAAGACATTGATCAGCGCTGTCTCCCGCCCTTATGCGGGCATCGAACCCCTGACACTCGGCGTCAGCATCGGTGTTTATCACGGTGCCGGTGCGGCATTGGATGATGCCCTGATGTATTCGGACATTGCCCTGTATGCAGCCAAGAAAAACGGACGCAACCAATTCCGGATATTCGATGCGGACTTGCGCGATGAGATTGAGCGTCGCCGCGACATCGAGATTGGTTTGATCGAAGCGCTTGCTCATCAGAAACTTGAGGTCTGGTACCAACCGATTGTCCGGAGCGATACGCAAGAGATCGAAAGTCTGGAGGCGTTGTTGCGGTGGAACCACCCACGGCTTGGCTGGATTTCTCCGCTCAAAATCGTTGCCGCGGCTTCGTCCATTGCTCGATCGGGCGAGCTTTTAAAATATATATTCAATGATGTAGCGACAACGCTAGCTGCCTTGGACAATCAAGATATCAGGGTCGCGGTGAACATCTCTCCACGCGAGCTTGCCCGCAACGATGTCGAGGCGCTGATGACGGAATGCTTCAGCGCCGTAGAGATCGCACTGAGCCGGCTAGAGCTTGAGATCACCGAGGACGCGACAATCGATCAGGAAAACGTCAAGACACGGCTGAATTCGCTGTCGGAGAAGAATGTCAGACTGGCGATCGACGATTTCGGCACGGGATACTCCTCCTTGGCCACCTTGCAGCAGTTGCAGATCAGCAGGCTGAAAATCGATAAGTCATTCGTGACCGGTACGCGCGCCGGCTCGACGAACAGTTCGCTGATCGAAGCGATGGTGAAGGTTTCAGACGCGCTCGGATTTGAAGTCGTCGCCGAAGGTGTCGAAACGAAAGACGATCTTCGCATGGTCCAAAGCCTCGGGTGTACCTTCTCGCAAGGGTACTATTTCTCCAGAGCGGTTCCGCGGAACGAGGTGCTGGCGCTGATCGAGCAACGGAATCAAGCAGGCTTGAAAGGCCAACGGAACTAACTTCACGCGTCGGAACGACTGTCTGGAGATAAAACGCGCGATCTCCGACGGCTTTACGCGCCCTACTACGGGCAGGCAGCGAAGCTTTATGCGCTGGCCAGTCCGATAGCGACACGATGCGCGCTGAGTATTTTGGCACCCAAGGTGGCTGCTGTTTGCGCGTTTATTTTCAGGAGCCACTACAAAACTGGGCCAGCCGGCTTGACGCATGCGCCAAAATCAAGATGATCCTAACCGGTAAGATGTCAGACCAATTGCGTGGCTGATGATTGCGGGGGCGGATGGATCAGACACTTGAAAAGCACGTGATGACTCCGCTGCCGGTCATGGACCGCGTACGCCAGGTCGAAGGCGCGCTTGTCGAGTTTGTCGAGCGGGCTGATCTGAAGCCTGGAAGCCGTCTGCCTGCCGAGCGCGAGCTGATGTCGGCGTTGGGTGTGGGGCGTTCCACAATCCGCGAAGTGATCCGCAAATTCCAGGCTCTTGGGATTATCGATTCCCGCAAGGGGAGCGGGAATTATCTTTTGAAGCCCATCTCCACCGCGACTGTGCATATGCCCATCTCCATCGAGGCGGAAAGCCTGCGCGACGCGCTTTTGATGACGCTGGAAGTGCGGCGCGGCATCGAGGTTGAGGCGTCGATGGCTGCTGCTCGCCGTCGCACCGAAGATGATATCGAAACGATGCGTCTTCGGCTTGAAGAAATGGAGCGCGTCCATCTGGCCGAGGGCACCTCCGGCAAGGCCGATCTTGCCTTCCACCTTTCCATTTACGACGCCACCCATAACTCGCTGTTCAAGCAATTGCTCGAGCAGATGCGAGAAGGCTTCGAGCGCTTTTGGTCAAAGCCCTTCGACAGGCCTGATTTTGCGTCCCGCTCCTTTCCTTTCCACCGCACTCTGTTCAATGCCATCGTTGCCGCGGACGCCCCTGCAGCGCGGCAGGAAACATTGAAAATCCTCGAAATCGTCGAGGAAGATATCAAGGACATGTCCAAATGAGCCAAGGCTCTGAATTTTTCGATGCTGCGTCGCTCATCGTCGCCCATGACGACACCCATGCTTTCGAAGCCGTGGTCCCACCTCTGGTGCAGACATCGCTCTTTACCTTCTCAAGCTATGACGAGATGGTTGCGACGTATCGCGGTGAAAAGAGCCGTCCTGTCTACACCCGCGGACTGAACCCGACCGTTCGCATGTTCGAAGAGATGCTCGCAAAGCTTGAAGGCGCCGAAGATGCGCTTGGTTTTGCCAGTGGCATGTCGGCTATTTCCTCCACTGTTCTGTCCTTCGTTTCGCCCGGCGATCGGATCGTCGCGGTGCGCCACGTCTATCCAGATGCGTTTCGTCTGTTTGGAACGTTGATGAAGCGCATGCAAGTCGAGGTAACGTATGTCGACGGTCGCGACGAAGCTGCGGTAGAGAAAGCGATGCCAGGTGCCAAGCTCTTTTACATGGAGAGCCCGACAAGCTGGGTTATGGAGGCCCATGATGTCGGCGCCTTAGCGGCGATTGCCAAGCGACACGGCGCGATTTCCGTCATCGACAATTCCTGGGCCAGCCCGATTTTTCAGACGCCCTTGGCGCTTGGCGTCGATCTCGTCGTGCATTCCGCCTCGAAATATCTCGGCGGTCACAGCGACGTCGTTTCCGGTGTCGTGGCCGGATCCAAGGCCATGATCGACCGCATACGGGCTGAGGCCTATCCTTATCTTGGCGGCAAGATGTCGCCCTTCGATGCATGGCTGTTGATCCGCGGGCTGCGCACACTTCCGATCCGCATGAGGGCGCATCAGGAATCGGCACTGGCGATCGCATCGCGTCTACAGGCGCTCGACGTCGTGGAGACAGTTTGCCATCCGGGGTTGGCGAACCGTCTTCCGCCCGGGCTGAACGGCACGTCGGGTCTTTTCTCCTTCATCTTCCGTGAGGGGGTGGATGTGCGCGCTTTTGCCGGCAAGCTTCAGCTTTTCAAATTGGGAGTGTCCTGGGGCGGGCATGAGAGCCTGATCGTCCCCGGTGAGGTGGTGCTCGAGCAGAAGGCGCAGCCGAATTCCGCACATACCTTCGGTATCAGCCCGCGCTCTGTGCGCCTGCATGTGGGGCTGGAGGGCACTGAAGCGCTCTGGAATGATCTCGAACCAGCTATCAGAGCGGCATCCGCCGCAGCCTGACGCATTGTGACGACAACAAAAAGGGAGAACGACATGAAAAAACTGGTAGCAGCAGCATTATTTACCGCGATGATGGCCGGAACGGCGCTTGCCGACACGACCCTGAAACTCGTGGAAGTCATCACCAGCCCCGAGCGTACCGAGACGCTGAAAAGCCTCGTCGGCAAATTCGAGGCAGCCAACCCCGGCACGAAAGTTGAAATCATTTCGCTTCCATGGAACGAAGCCTTTCAGAAGTTCGCGACAATGGTGTCGGCTGGCGATGTGCCGGATGTCATGGAAATGCCAGACACATGGCTGTCGCTCTATGCTAACAACGGCATGCTCGAAAGCCTTGAGCCTTATCTCGCGAAGTGGGAATATACACCCGGTCTGACGCCGCGAGCTCTGGAGCTCGGTCGCGATGTGAAGAACACCGCCTACATGCTGCCCTACGGCTTCTATCTGCGCGCCATGTTCTACAACAAGAAGCTGCTTGAACAGGCCGGGGTGAAGGAGCCACCAAAGACACTGGAAGAGTTCGCGGACGCATCCAAGAAAATTTCGGCCATTCCCGGCAAGTATGGCTATTGCTTGCGCGGTGGTCCGGGCGGTTTAAATGGCTGGGTGATGTTCGGCGCTTCGATGGCGGGCTCCAACGAGTTCTTCACCAAGGACGGGAAGTCCACGTTCGACAGCCCCGGCTGGGTCAAGGGCCTCACCTATGTCGTTGATCTCTACAAGAACGGTTACGCGCCGAAGGACAGCGTCAACTGGGGCTTTAACGAAATCGTCGCCGGTTTCTATTCCGGCACCTGTGCCTTCCTTGATCAGGACCCGGACGCTCTGATCGCGATTGCTCAGCGCATGAAGAGCGAAGATTTTGGTGTCATGACCATGCCGAAGGGCCCGGATGGCAAGACCTTCCCGACCATCGGTTTTGCCGGCTGGTCGATGATGGCGTCCTCGAAGGACAAGGACCTTTCCTGGAAACTGATCGAAACGCTGGAAGGACCTGAAGGCAATATCGAGTGGAACAAGAAGACCGGTGCTCTTCCCGTTCATACCTCCGCCGAGAAGGATCCCTTCTACGCGAGCGAACAGTTCAAGGGATGGTTCGAGGAGCTGGCAGACAAGAATGCCGTGCCGACGACCATGCCGACCTACCTTGAGGAGTTTGCGTTCTTCAAGGACTCGCTGGTGATCAAGACCTCACAGGAAGCTCTTCTGGGTGATATCACCCCGGAAGACCTTGCCAAGCAGTGGGCGGATTACATGACGAAGGCTCAGCAGAAGTTCCTTCAGTCCAAGTGATGGAAGGCGGTGGCGTGTCTTTTTAGGTGCGCCACCCCGACGCCCGAAAGAATTTTGTAGCGCTGTATGAGCCTGCACGGGCTCTAGCGCTTCAACCCATTGTTTTGTCGCATGTCGTGATCGCTAGTCCTTGGAGATGACCGCACGACATGCCGTGATGTTGAGATCAGCGCGCAGGCTTCCGGGCCGGACTTCGTTACGCTGAGGAGCAATTGATGCCATCATTTTCAAGCGCCACACCTGCGATGTCGCACAAGCCCATGTTGCAAAGGCTGGCCACCTCAGCTGAGCCCTGGCTTTACAGCGCGCCGGTCCTCATTCTCATCGTCACGGTGATGATGGTGCCACTGGTGCTGGGGTTGTCCTACGCATTCCGCGATGTTCAATTGCTCAATCCATTTTCCGGCGGCTTCATCGGTCTGGAGCATTTCAAGACACTGTCTCAGGATGCCGCCTTCTATCGAGCATTGAAGAACACATTATGGTGGACTGGCGCTTCGGTGTTCCTGCAATTCTTCTTCGGCCTGGTACTGGCCCTGCTGCTTGACAAGCCGTTTGCCGGGCGCGGTATCGCTCAGGCTCTGGTGTTTCTTCCCTGGGCGGTTCCCACCTTTCTCGCCGGCCTTAATTGGGCGTGGTTGTTCAACCCGGTGATTGGGCCGCTGCCGTATTGGATGACGTCGCTCGGCATGCTTTCGGCGCCAAACAATATTCTGGCGGATCCGCATCTGGCCATGTGGGGTCCGATCATCGCTAATGTGTGGTGGGGCATCCCTTTCTTCGCCATCACTCTACTGGCGGCTTTGCAGGCTATTCCGCGTGATCTGTACGAGGCAGCCTCCATTGACGGTGCGAGCCCGCTTCAACGGTTCACCTCGATCACCCTGCCGTTCCTGGCGCCAACGATCGCCATCACCGTCCTGCTACGTACCGTCTGGATCGCCAATTTTGCCGACCTCATCATCGTCATGACGAATGGCGGTCCGGCTGACCGCACTCAGATCGTCGCAAGTTACATTTTCACTCAAGCCTTCAAGCGGCTGGACTTTGGTTATGCTTCGGCGATCGCGCTGGTACTGCTGGTCCTTCTGCTTGCTTACTCCATGCTGATCGTCATCATGCGCCAGCGCCTCATCGAGAAGGATTGATCCGTGACCGGCCGAGTTTTTTTGACAGTCGCGCACCGTCTGGCGATTCTCGTCTACATAGCGTTTGCGCTCTTTCCTCTGTTCTGGCTGCTCAAGGTTTCGGTGACGCCGAACGACCTGCTCTACAGCGAAGGCGTGCGGCTATGGCCGTCGCGCGCGACCTTCGATCACTACCGCTTCGTAATCGAAAACAGTGCATTCCCGACGTTCTTCAAGAACAGCGTCATCGTGGCGGGATCGACGGCTTTTGCCGTTACTGTGCTATCGTCACTTTCCGGTTATGCGCTTTCACGCTTTCACTTCCGGGGGAAGTACTGGATCATCGCCCTGATGCTGATCACCCAGATGTTTCCGTTGGTCATGCTGGTGGCACCGATCTTCAAGATCCTATCGCCCTTGGGGCTGACCAACAGCCTGACCGGCCTCGTCATCGTCTACACCGCGTTCAACGTACCTTTCGCGACGTTCCTCATGCAGTCGTTCTTCGATGGCATTCCAAAGGATCTGGAAGAAGCCGCCATGATCGACGGCGCAAGCCGCTTTACCGCCTTTCGCCAGATCATCCTGCCACTGACCTTGCCCGGGATCGCCGCAACGCTTGGCTTTGTATTTACCGCGGCCTGGAGCGAGTTGCTCTTCGCATTAATGCTGATTTCCGGAAATCAGAGCGCGACCTTCCCGGTCGGTCTGCTGACATTCGTGTCGAAATTCTCGGTTGATTTCGGACAGATGATGGCAGCCGGCGTCCTGGCGCTCATTCCCGCGTGCCTCTTCTTCCTGCTGATCCAAAGATATCTCGTGCAGGGCCTGACGGCCGGTGCAGTGAAAGGATAAATCTATGGCTTCCATCGAGCTGAACCGCGTCGCCAAGTCCTACGGCGATCATCCTGTCCTGCATGGCGTCGATCTCTCCATTGCCGATGGCGAATTTGTCGTTCTCGTTGGCCCGTCCGGCTGTGGCAAATCCACACTACTGCGCATGATTGCGGGGCTGGAGGAAATTACATCCGGTACGCTTTCCATCGACGGGCACCTTGTCAACAATCTGAAACCTAAGGATCGTGACATCGCCATGGTGTTTCAATCCTATGCGCTCTACCCGCATATGAGCGTGGCCGACAATATGAGCTATAGCCTTCGACTTCGCCGCAGCCCCAAGGAGGCGATTGCAGCGGCGGTTTCGTCGGCATCGAGCAAGCTTGGTCTCGATCCCTATCTTGCAAGGCGTCCGAAGGCTCTATCAGGCGGCCAGCGCCAGCGTGTCGCGATGGGTCGTGCCATCGTACGTCAGCCCAAAGCCTTCCTTTTCGACGAGCCCTTGTCGAACCTCGACGCACGTCTGCGCGAGCAGATGCGCGCGGAAATCAAGCGCATGCATGCAGATTTGCGCGCAACCTCCGTCTACGTCACCCATGACCAGATCGAAGCCATGACGCTCGCCTCGCGCATCGTCGCCATGAACGCCGGATATGTGCAACAGATCGGCGCACCGCTCGATCTTTATGATCGGCCAGCCAATCTCTTCGTTGCCGGATTTATCGGTTCGCCAGGAATGAATTTCCTCGAAGGCCGCTGTGTTCAGAAGCCGTATGGGAGCGCAATGTCGCTGCCCGACGGTAGCCAGCTTCCTCTCGGACGAACGATTCCGCTTAAAGATGGTGAGACCATGACTCTCGGCATCCGTCCCGAGCACGTCGTCGTTGCACCAGAAACTGGCGGTGTTGATGCTAAGGTGGAACTCGTCGAACCAACTGGTCTTGGCATCATTCTGCACCTTACGGTGCATGGGCTGCCCTTCAAACTGTTCTCGTCGGATCGCGCGCTGTTGCAGCCTGATGCCTCGATCAGCGTCGGCTTACCCGACACCAAGCTCCACGTCTTTGACAGCAATGGCGACCGGGTAGATATTGTCCACTAACACATGTCGCGAGGACGTCTTCTGACAGTTCTTCCTTTACAAGGCGGCGTTAGACACGCCGCCTTGTAGGGCCAGTCTTGCACGCAAAGGCGGCTCAGTCCTTGGAAAACGTCGTCGCGGTCTGCGACGTCGAGACCATCATGTTGTAGTCGTTATAAATCCACTCCAGATCGTCGGCTGCTCTGCGAGCGTCGCCCTTGGACTTCTGAAGTTTCTCCTGAAAATCACGCAGCTTGCTGAGAAGCTTTCCGGGGCTGGATTCAAAGACGTGGAACGAGTCAGGATGTTCAGTCGCGTAGTCGTCAAAGACCTTGACGGCCTCGGCGTAATCCTTGAGCGAGGCGTCATAGGCATTGAGATCCACTTTGGTCTCACCACCGCTCGGGAGGGTTTCCATGACGGCTTGCGCCTTGATCATGATGTTACGCACATGCCAGCGGGACTTTTTGCCCTCAGCCTTTTCCAACGCTGCCAGTTCCTGCAGATCGATCTCACGCTTCTCCTTGGCCAGAAGCGTGTCGGCCTCTGTTCGCGCCTTTGAGAATTCATCCGCGAACTTGATAATCTCGGAGTGGTATTCCTTGCCCCCTTGCATCTTGTCGCTCTTGTAGTCCGAACGATCGTAATACTTGCTTGCTTTCCCAAGAACTGGCGCAAGCTGCTTATAGGCGGCAATGAAACGGATCATCGCTGCATCGAGTTCAGGCATTTTCGGCTCAGCGGTTGTTGCCTCTTCCGCTGCCGCGATTTCGGTGCGAACGTCATAAGGCTCGTAGAGGCCATAAATGATACGCTCTTTCCCCGTCGGACCTTTTTTCATGTTCACCCAGCTCTCGTAACGAGAAAGCGAATCCGACGCGCGGATCGCGCGGTTCATGAAGCCGACATAAGCATTCATTTTCGCAACTGCGGCAGCTTGATCCTGGTCTGCGGATTGCGCCCAAGCCGTTGGGACCAAGACCATAGTGAACACCAGACAAACCAAAAATCTCATCATCTTTGTCAAATTTCTCTCCTCTATCAGATGCTTCCCTGCCGATCCTGCGCCTTCGTACTCCTTTGTAGTGCAGCCCGAAGGTCCATTTTTTCACCATCTCTTTCTTATAGATGGCGGACTCGATCGGATTGGGAAAGTTTCTAAATTGAGCACGATTTTGGCTTTCTCTTACCAGCTCGGTCAGCATCAGGCGACGAAATGATCATCTGTTTTTAGGCGATTGTCGCGAATGAAGTGAAGGGCAAGATCTGGTCGTTGTAACGACGAGAGGATCACCCTTTAGTGTTCATGGTATAGAGAAGTGAGAAGCCATGATTCACGACACGCTCAACGCGACATCGATACCGTTCCAGGTTTGCGTCGTCGGGGCCGGTCCGGTTGGCCTTGCTCTTGCGTGTAGGTTGGAGGAGCAGGGTGTCTGCGTTCTCCTGGTTGAAGCGGGTGAGAACGGCGATGCAGGACGCCACGTCAGCATCGCAAATCAACATCATGCTCCATTGATGTCTGCAACGGCGAGTGGACTGGGCGGCACATCATCGCTGTGGGGAGGGCGATGCGTCGCCTTTGACGACATCGACTTTCTTCGGCGCCCACACGTTCCAAACTCCGGATGGCCAATCTCCCATAAGGAGGTAAGCCGCTACTACGAGGACGCGCTGAAGTTTTTGAATGCCGCCGACACCGATTTAGGTGAGGGGCAGATAGACTGCTCTTCCGGTGACGTTCACCGCAACGCGATTGAGTGGTGGAGTTCTAAGCCCAACCTTGGCTTGGAGTACCGCAACCGCATCGAGCAATCCGAACTGATCCATTTTCTCCCAGACACGGCTCTAAGCTCCATCGAACTGAATTCTGACCGTACCGTGACACATCTACACCTTAAGGGCAAAGCGGGGAGCGTGGAAATTCCTGCTCGAAACGTGGTGCTCGCAGCTGGTGGCATCGGGAACGCGCGATTGCTCCACCGATTGCACAAAGCGCACCTCGGCGTTCTTTCCCCGGCACTTGGGCACTATTACCAAGGGCATTTGACGGGTTACATTGCCATCGTAGAACTTGAAACCGACGTTGGCGTAGATGCTCTGTCATTTCAAACGACAAAAGCGGGAGCGATCTTTCGGCGCCGTTTCCAGCTTTCATGTGATGCGCAACAGCGCCTCGGCTTACTCAATTGCGTTTTCTGGCTCGACACGATTTCTATCTCGAATGCTCTCCATCATTCGGCTGGACTGTCCGCGGTGTTTCTCGTCCTTCAACTGACAGGTCTCTACCGTTTCTTTGCCAATGGTAAAGCTGCCGGCTCGCGGCTCCTAAGAGGTAGTCGGTACCGGGATCATCTTCGTAATCTCGTCCCCTCTGTGTCGGTCTTGAAGGATATCCGCCTCACCATCGGCCAATTGCTGCGGCGACGCAGTCGGAGAGTGCCGATCGTTAACCCCGCCCGGCGCTATCTGCTGCGCTACCATGCCGAACAGGCTCCCGATATGTCCAGCACGGTCATGCCGTCGCCATCAAGAGACGAGGAACACGTGGCAACGGTTGCGATCGATTATCGGGTGCGCGATGAGGACCTCCTATCGATAGAGAGATCGCATGCGGTTCTTGATCGATGGCTGAAAGAAAGAGGTATGGGTAAGCTTGATTACCTGCATCCGGCATCCGAGCGCCTGCAAGCACTCCGTGATCAAGCCTATGACGGCTTTCACCAAATTGGTTTGACCCGGATGAGCGCTTCGCCCGACGAGGGGGTGGTCGATCGTGACTGCAAGGTCCACGGCGTCAGCAATCTATTCATTGCGGGGAGTTGTGTCTTCCCCACGGGCGGGCACGCAAACCCGACGATGCCGGCGGTCGCGCTCAGTATGCGACTGGCAGACCATTTGGTTGAGACGCTCACAGCTAAAGACGCCGCTGAGCCGGTCGCTATCAACTAACTGTAGTTTCCGTATCGAACCATTGTGCAAAGCCAAGTAAGCATGGAAATACGCGGCTTTGCACAAGCTTAGGGATCTAAGCCCTCAGCGAGCAGCCCAGTTTGCGCCGCGCCTGAAAATCTCCCGCATTTGCGGGACGGCAAACTCCTTTGCCTGGTGACCAAGCGATGAGTAGAAGACGCGGCCTTTCCCGTAGTTGCGCTTCCAGGCGACTGGCATGACGACACCGTCAATCCACCAGGCGTGGTCGCCGGTAAAGGTCGTCGTCGCGAGGACCTCGTTAGAAGGGTCGACGTGCATATAGTACTGCTCGGACGTGTAGGGGAAATCGGTGATGCCGGCCATGATCGGATCTTCCGGCTTGGTGATGTTGACGGTGTAGTCGATGATGTTTCCGGGGTGGGCAACCCATTGCCCGCCGATCATAAACTGATACTCGACACATTCGCGGAAGCTGTCGCCGGCGCCGCCGTGGTACCCGGCGATACCGACACCGTTCTCAACGGCGGTGGCGAGATTCTTGATCTCTTCCTTTTCGATCTTGGACATGGTGACGATCGGAACGACGAGGCTCAGATCATGAACCGAGGGGTCAGCAAAAGCCTCGGTGCTATGCTCGACATAGACTTTGAAGCCTTCCTCTTCGAGAAGATCCTTGATGATGACCGAGCATTCCTCGGGCTCATGGCCACTCCAGCCACCCCAGACTATCAGTGCTTCACGCATTTTATTCCTCCTCAGAATTATTGACCAATCCGACCGTCGACAAGCGACTCGACCAGCGAGGCCGGGCGGTCGACGACGGTGGTGATGGAAACGGTTGTGCCAGTGTCGGATGCGGTCTGGAACGCCTCCATGACTTCAAGGACATGGAGTGCCAGATCGCCATTGGCCCTGTGCTGTCGGTTGGAGCGGATGGCATGAGCCATGTCGGCAACGCCAATCGATCGGTAGTTCCCGTCCGCATAGGGCGACGACAGATCCTGGGCCTCGAATTCGCCGCCTTTCTTTAGAAGCTGAACCTCACCACCGAAGTGGTTTGGATCGGGCACCAGAAGGGTTCCTTCCGTGCCGTATAGTTCGAGCGGGACATGCTTGTGTCCCGCCACGTCGAAGCTCATGCCGACCTGAACGATGGCGCCGTTTTGGAATGCCAGTGCGCCCGCAACGTGAGTTGCCACGTGAACAGGGATTTTCTCGCCGTTACGGGGCTCGCTGGTAATCAGCCGCTCTGCGCGCGGTGAGAAGGCAAAGCCTGCCACCTTGGCGACCGGGCCGAACAGGTTGACGAGGTCAGTGATATAATAGGGTCCCATGTCCAGCATCGGTCCGCCGCCGACTTCGTAATAGAAGGCAGGGTTAGGGTGCCAGCGTTCATGTCCCGGGCACATGAAGGTCGCCGTTCCGCCGACCGGGGTACCGAGAACGCCTTGATCAATCAGCGTTCGCGCAGTCTGATGACCGCCGCCCAGAAACGTGTCCGGTGCCGCCCCGATGCGCAGATTTTTCGCTTTCGCC
This sequence comes from Agrobacterium larrymoorei, assembly GCF_037722385.1. Lineage (GTDB taxonomy): Bacteria > Pseudomonadota > Alphaproteobacteria > Rhizobiales > Rhizobiaceae > Agrobacterium > Agrobacterium larrymoorei_C. The sequence goes on along the minus strand of NZ_JBBKAQ010000001.1, from coordinate 816,363 downwards.
GCTTCCGCGAGCTTTTTGCCCTCGGCGAAGTTGATGCCCAAGGGCTTTTCGGAATAGGTGTGTTTGCCGGCATCCAGTGCTCGCAAGCCAACTTCGACGTGTGCCTTGGGGATCGTCAGATTGACGATGATCTCGATCTCCGGATCCGCCAGCAGTTCCTCGACGCTTCGCGCCGCGACGTTGAATTCCTCGGCCTTTGCTTTGGCCATCCCCGCGTCCATATCCGCGACACCCTTGATATCGAGGATTGGGAACGATGCCATCGCCTTCAAGTAGGCGCCCGAGATATTGCCGCATCCGATGATGCCGATGCCGACCTTTTGCATATTATTCTCTCCCATCATGCTTGCGCCCGCTCACTCTTCAGAGAGCTGGGCCTGTGGTGTTCCAAGGCGATTCGTAAAGTTCGTAGAGCGCGACAGCCGCAGCACCCTGTGCCCAGAGCTCATCGCTCGAATTGTCGAAGACCAGTTCCGCCACGCCTTGTAGGGATGGCGGCACGGAAATCTCGTAGGCGCTCCTGATGCTATCAATGAACGGAGCGCCGAGATCGAGGCTGGAGCCGACAAAGATGACGCGCGGTGGAGCAAAAAGGGTCACGATGTTGGCGAGCGTCAGACCTATGGCGGCACCTGCCCGTTGGGCGGCGGCGATCAGATCATTGTCCTGCGCCAGCACCAGCGCTTGGGCATGTTGAATGCCCCGCCCAAGCCGAATTGCTTCGGCGAAACGTCCGTCAGCGGGCCGCGACGCAAGGATCGCATTTTCGCCGGCCTGGCTCGCCAACCGAACGGTGCCCTCCGGGCTTGCGACAAGAACGAGATCGCCGAGATTGTGGCTAAGGCCGCCTGCGCCGCGGAAGAGATCGTTTCGGTGCAGCACGCCAAGCCCAAGCGTCTGCTCCAGCGAGATCAGCACCATATCTTCAAGATCACGCGCCTTGCCAAACCAGTGGTGGCCTAGCGTCACGGCATGCGCATCGCTTTCGATGATCGTCGGCGTTCCGAAGCGCGTTGTCATTTCAGCGGCAAAATCGATGTTGACTTCACGTAGCACCGGACTGAAGCGGATTCTGCCGGTGCGATGCTCGATCACGCCAGGTAAACCGAGGCAGACGCGATCGACATCTTCGAGCGAAAGCCCTGCATCGACAACGCATCGACGAACACCGTCCTCGATCAGGTCAGCAATGACGCCGATCGGCTGGCGATCGATCCGAATTGGCAGCGAAAGCGACGACAGGACGTTGCCGCAGAAATCGGTGACGACGAAGACCATACGATTGGCGGCTATTTTGGCTCCAACCACTCTGGCAGCATCCGGATTGAGTTCCAGCATCACGCGGGGACGCCCGCGAGCGCCTTCTGTTCGTATGTCGCCCAGATGGCGCGACAGAATGAGGCCATCATCCAGTAACGATGCCGTTATTGCCGAGACCGTCGTCGTCGAAAGCTGCGTCCGCTCACTGATCTCCACGCGCGAAATCGGACCGTGACGACGAACCGTATCAAGGACGTTCAAGCGATTGATTGCTCGCATAAGTTCGGGGTCGGCAGTCTTCATGAGTCCAGTCGTCGTGTACTTAAGCGAAGCAAAAAAGCAGCCCGATTAATATCGGAATGCGGATTAAATAGCGCGAAGAAGCGTCGATCTGTCAAGCGTTGCGCGGAAAAATAGTATCCCTGCCTTGACAGTTAGCAGATTCTTATATGAATTAATTCGGATTGGGGAATAAATGTGAGGAAGTCCCCGGGAGGATCATCATCATGACGTATATGCACGCGGGCGCAAGCCTGGGCGGCAAGCTGATCACGCTTGCCTCCACCACAGCCATTACCTTCATGCTCGGCGCAGCAAGCGTTTCTGCCGCGACTGTCGTCAAGTGGATGCATGTCGAACTCGATCCAAAATCCGTGGCTGTCTGGGAGGAGATTGCCAAGGATTACGAGACGCAACATCCAGATGTCGATATCCAGCTGCAATTCCTGGAAAACGAGGCCTTCAAGGCCAAGCTACCCACCCTTCTGCAGTCGAATGACGTTCCCGACTTCTTCTACAGCTGGGGCGGCGGCGTGCTGGAAGAGCAATCGAAGACAGGCGCTCTGAAGGACCTGACAGAGGTCTTCGATGCCGACGGCGGCAAGATCCGAAACGCCTATAACCCGGCGGCGATCGACGGCCTGTCTTTCGATGGGAAAGTCTGGGCCGTGCCGTATCGCGTTAGCCTCGTCAGCTTCTTCTACAACAAGCAGCTGTTTTCCAAGGCTGGCGTCAAAGCGGAAGACATTAAGACATGGGATGATCTGGGTGCTGCGGTAAAGAAGATCAAGGATGCCGGGATTGTGCCGATTGCCGGTGGTGGCGGGGAGAAGTGGCCGATCCATTTCTACTGGAGCTATCTCGTCATGCGCAATGGAGGCCAGGCGGTTTTCGATGCTGCGAGCAAGGGTGAGGGCGAAGGTTTCATGGACCCGTCGATCATCAAGGCCGGCGAGCAGCTTGCCGAATTCGGTAAACTCGAACCGTTCCAGCCAGGCTATCTCGGCGCCACCTGGCCGCAGGCGCTCGGCGTCTTTGGCGATGGCAAGGCAGCGATGATCCTTGGATTTGATAATACGGAAGCCAACCAGCGCAAGAATGCTGGTGACGGCAAGGGCCTTTCCTCCGACAATCTCGGTCGCTTCGCGTTTCCGATGGTCGAGGGCGGTGCGGGCAAAGCCACCGATACGCTCGGTGGACTGAACGGCTGGGCGGTTACCAAGAACGCGTCGAAGGAGGCCATCGATTTCGCTACCTTCCTCACCAATGCCGATAATGAGAAGAAGCTCGCCGCAGCCGGTATGATCTTGCCCGTTGCGGTCGGTGCGAGTGAAGCAGTCAAGGATCCGCTGATGGCCGATTCCGCCAAGCAGTTGGCCGCTTCGACCTGGCATCAGAACTTCTTCGACCAGACGCTCGGTGCAGCCGTCGGCCGCGTCGTTAACGACATCTCCGTCGAAATCGTCTCCGGTCAGATGACGGCCGAAGAGGGCGCACAGCAGATCCAGGATGCTTTCGAGCTTCGCTGAACCCGCCTGAACGATAGGCGTCGCTATGCACGGCGCCTATCGCCACCGCGTGAATACGAAAGCGGATAAGATGACCAATATTTCCATGAACGCTGCGCCGGCGCTGGCAAGCCCGGTGGTCAAGTCGAAACGGAAACAGAGTTCTGTTGCGCATGACCGCGCGTTGACCTTGTTGATATTCCTGCCACCGGCGCTGTTGTTGTTCACCCTCTTCGTTATCCTGCCGATGGGAGAGGCAGCCTGGTACAGCCTGTATCGTTGGAATGGCTACGGCACGCCGAGCGAGTTCATTGGGCTGAAGAATTTTCAGGTTCTCTTCGGCAATGCTGCCTTTTCGCAAGCGCTGATCAACAATGCGCTGATCATCGTGATTTCGATCTGCATACAGATCCCGCTGGCAATCTGGCTCGCGACGATGTTGGCCCATCGCATTCCAGGCGTCGTGGCATTTCGCCTCGTCTTCTTCCTGCCTTATGTTCTGGCAGATGTCGCCGCCGGTCTTATCTGGCGCTTTGTCTATGATGGCGACTACGGGCTTTTTGCCGCCATCTCGAATTTCTTCGGCTTCGCCAACCCCTATGTGCTGGCGGATAAGGACGTCGCGATCTACGCCGTCCTTGCCGTGATCGTCTGGAAGTACTTCGGCTTCCACATGATGCTGTTCATTGCCGGTCTGCAATCGGTGGACAAGAACGTTCTGGAGGCCGCCGAAATCGACGGGGCCACCGGCTGGCAGAAGTTTCGCTACGTGACGCTGCCAATGCTCGGCTCGACGGTACGGTTATCGATCTTCTTTGCGGTGATCGGCTCGTTGCAGCTCTTTGACATGATCATGCCGCTAACGGGCGGTGGTCCTTCCAACTCCACCCAGACCATGGTGACGTTCCTTTACACATACGGTGTCATGCGCATGCAGGTTGGGCTTGGAAGTGCTGTCGGTGTGGTGCTGTTCATCATCTGCGTCACGCTTGCCTTCGGTTACAAAAGGATCTTCATGCGCCATGACTGATACATCCACATCCGTCCGCGTCAGCGTGCAGACGAGGATCTACCTCTATGTGTCGCTAACCCTCATTGCCGCCATCGTCCTGATCCCGCTGCTCACGACCGCGCTTGGCGGCTTCAAGACGCTCGGTGATCTGCGCGTCAATCCCTTCGGTTTGCCAGCTGAGTGGCAGTGGGCGAACTATGGCGATATTCTGCTTGGAAAGCGCTACTGGCTGCAGATTTTCAACTCGCTCTTCATTGCAGTTCTGACGGTGTTCCTGACGCTCGTCGTCTCAGCGATGGCAGCCTTCACCTTCGCGCATGTGAAATTTTTTGGCTCCAACTTTCTGCTCAATTACTTCCTGTTAGGACTGATGTTCCCTGCCGCCACAGCCATTCTGCCGCTCTTCATCCGCATTCGCGATCTCGGGCTGCTGGACACCTATTGGGGCGTCGTGCTGCCGCAGGTGGCATTTGGTCTGGGGATGAGCATCCTGCTTTTCCGCAACTATTTCAGAAATCTGCCCGATGAACTCTTCCAGGCAGCGTTTGTCGATGGCTGCGGCTACCTGAAATTCTTCTGGCATATCTCAATGCCGCTTTCGCGGCCCATTATCGCGACCGTCGGCATCGTCTCCTTTGTCGGCAGCTGGAACAGCTACATCCTGCCGCTCATAATGCTCAACTCGGAATCCAAATACCCCTGGCCGCTCGGCATCATGGTCTATCGCGGCGAGTTCGGCACGGAATGGCAGCTGGTCCTGGCCTTCATCACCATGACGATCCTGCCGACCATCATCGTGTTCTTCTTAGCGCAAAAACACATTATCGCGGGTCTGACGGCCGGCGCCGTCAAGTCCTGAGGAGGAGAAGACAATGGCATCTGTGGAACTGAAAGATATTCGCAAATCATACGGCTCGCTTGGCGTCATTCATGGCATCTCACTAGAGATAGCCGACGGCGAATTCATAGCGCTCGTCGGACCTTCGGGCTGCGGAAAGTCCACGCTGCTGCGCATGATTGCGGGGCTCGAGGAAATCACCGAAGGCGACATCCTGATCGGCGGCAACATCGTCAATGAGATGACGCCGCGCGAACGCAACATCGCCATGGTATTTCAGTCCTATGCGCTTTATCCGCATATGACGGTGGCCGAGAATATGGGCTTCAACCTGAAGATCGCGGGCCAGCCCAAGGCAGTCATCGAAGAGCGCGTTACAGAAGCCGCCCGCATGCTTGACCTTGCCAATCTGCTGGATCGCAAACCGTCGCAGCTTTCCGGTGGCCAGCGCCAGCGCGTGGCAATGGGGCGCGCTGTCGTGCGCAATCCCGCAGTCTTTCTTTTCGACGAGCCGCTTTCCAATCTTGACGCGAAATTGCGCGTGCAGATGCGCAGCGAAATCAAGACGCTGCATCAAAAGGTCGGCACGACATCGATTTATGTCACGCATGATCAGATCGAAGCCATGACCTTGGCGGACCGCGTCGTTGTTCTTAACCAAGGGCGCATCGAGCAGGAGGGGACGCCGCTCGAGCTTTACAAGAAGCCCGCCAATCTGTTTGTCGCTGCCTTCATCGGCTCACCTGCGATGAATCTGATCGAGTGCATAGTCGACGGCGAGGAGGGCGCGCCCGCCGCGCGACTGGATGACGGCACAGCCATTCGCATTGCGACCGATCGCAAGGTCAAGCGCGGGCAATCGGTGACGATTGGACTGCGTCCCGAGCATTTCGCCATGGGCGGCGAAGGCGATGTGACGGTTTCAGGAAACACTTTGTTGGTGGAGCCGACCGGTGCGCAGACCCATGTGGTTTTTGATCTTGCCGGACATCACGTGACGGCGGTGGTTGATGGCGAACAACTGGTGCGAACGAATTCGCTGTTCGCCGCCAACATCAATCACGAGCGGGTCCATGTGTTTGACAGGGCGAGTGGCTTGGCTCTGTAATTCCCGCGTCCCAAGATGGTTTTAAAGTACAGCGTTTCGGGTGGGTGGACGTGAGGCCATCCTCAGCAGGACTATGAAGGCGGGTGCCCCAATGACGGCGGTGATGATGCCCGCCGGAAGTTCTAGTGGAGCAATGACGCTGCGCCCGATGGTGTCGGCAAAAGCCAGTATCAATGCACCGATTGTCATCGCGACTGGGAGGCTTTGCGAGTGGCGCGGTCCTATCAACAGCCGTGCTGCGTGGGGCGCTAGCAGCCCGACGAAGCTGATGGCCCCGGTGGTTGAGACAGCAATTCCCACCGCGACAGCTGCATAGGCCATGGCAAAGGTCCTGGCGCGTCCCGTCATGAGACCGAGTGAGCGAGCCTTTTCATCCCCGAGCGAGAAGGTGTCCAGATGGCGAGCGTAAACGATGCCTGTCGCCAACAGCACCGTTAGCCACGGCAACAGAGCGAACGCGTCGGCATAGCCGCGACCATGCGTGGAGCCGACGAGCCAGGAGAGAGCCTGGGCCGTCTGTAGCCGCGCTTCTACAACGATGATTGTGGACGCTGCACCCAGGTTTGCCGCAATGGCAACGCCGAGCAAAACCAATTTTTCAGGCGATGTCTTGAGCCCGAGAAAACGGAGGAGGAGAACGACGCTAAAGGAGCCTGTCAGCGCCAGAACCTGAAAAGAGGGTGTAGCCGGAGCCAACCCGGACAAGAGGGCGATAAGGCTAAACAGCGCAGCACCCTGCGCCATGCCCAGGGTCTCGGGGCCACAGAGAGGATTGCGGGTGATGGCCTGAAGGACGGTGCCCGCGGCAGCCAACAAAGCGCCGCATCCGAGAGCGACCATAAGGCGAGGCGCCCGATAATCGAGGTTGGCGACAAGTTCGGCCAACGACGAGGAGACCTCATTGCCGAACGCGAGTGCCCCGACTGCCGCGATCACACCGACTGTGACCAGAGCGATGATGACGAGAGGCAGAGGCAAACGCGTAGAACCCATTGGCAAGCCGATACGGCGTTCGCCTCCGGTCTTCGCCCTCAGAATGAGGAGCAGCATAATAGGTGCGCCAAGGCATGCGACGGTAACGCCTGTTGGAATGATTGCACCGCTGCTGGCGAAAAACTGCGTGACAACATCTGCAAGCAGCAGCGTGTTGGCGCCCCACAATATTGCCAGCGGCAGGTGCCGATGATGCCGTGTAAACCCGAGGGCTCGCAAGATGTTCGGTACTGCAAGTCCGATGAAGCCGATCGGCCCTGCAAGCATAACAGCTGAACCGGAAAGCAGCACGCTACAGAAGATGCCCAACAGGGTGACCGTCCGCGTCACGCCGAGGCTGGCAGAGGTTTGCTCACCGAGACCAAGCAAGTCGAAGGAGCGCGACATCGATAGAAGCAGCAGAAAGCAGATCGTCATGATCGGCGTTGCGATCATCACTTTGCTCCATCCCGTCTGATCCAGAAGACCGGAAGACCAGAGCAACAGACCGGATGCTCGCTCGTCGGCGAGGAGCACGATTGCTGAAGAGATAGCTCCAAAGCAGAGGGAAACGGCCACACCTGCGAGCGCCAATCTGCCGGCTTGAGCACGAAATCCACCGGCCAGAACCAGGCAGGCTACGACACCGACGATCGCGCCTACGCTTGTTGCAATGATGGGGGGCACGGTCATTGGAAGTAGCAGTGTCGATATGACGAGAAACAACTGCGCACCACTGGTCACCGATAGAATGTCCGGCGCCGCCAATGGATTTCTGAGCACGGTTTGGAGAACCGATCCCGCAGCGGCGAGTGCTGCGCCCGTCAACACAGCAGCTACCAGACGAGGCGCCCGGGTGGTTTCGAGGATCGCTTGCGCTAGGGTCTGTGGACTGGTGGGAAAGAGGACGATGTCGCGCCAGCCGACCAGCTTACTCCCCATCCTCAATTCTAAAGCTGACAGCAACACGAGGATGAGCAGGCCCGAAGGCCAAAAGAGTGACGAAACAGGGCCGCGTTTAGCAGGGAGCCGACGGACTATCGTCATGCCGAGCCCGGAAGACCAAGATGAGAACCAGTCCAGTCGACCATGCAGTAGTTGCGGCCCGTCCCGTCGGGATGCGGAACCACGTTGACCCGGCACTCGAATGCTTGTTGCAACAGATGGGGCCGAAGAACGTCCTTTGCCGAGCCGGAAGCCAGAACCTCGCCCTTTCGCATCAAGATGACCTCATCGGAAATATCCATAACCTGATTGAGATCATGAAGGACGGCAATGATCGTTAGACCCTCCTTCGAATTCAGTTCACGCAACAGCGTGAGCAACTCGGCTTGATGTCTGATGTCTAGAAAGCTTGTCGGTTCATCAAGAAACAAGGTGCCCGGTTCTTGCGCGAGCGCCATGGCCAGCCAGGCTCGCTGTCTTTCACCACCGGACAGTGTGGAGATCTGACGGGCGCGAAGATTTTGGAGATCGACGCGAGAAATTGCGCTGTCCATGATCTCACGGTCTTGCGCAGAAAGACGGCCAAGCCACGGGCGATGTGGGTACCGGCCCTGCTCGACAAGTTCCTCGACCGTCAAACCTAGCGGAATGTCCGGTGTCTGGCTCATGACGGCCACTTGCCGTGCAATGCTACGCCGCGCAATTGTCTCCAGCGCTTGCCCTGCAAGTCGAACCTCGCCTGTCGTGGGCCTCTCCAACCCTGCGAGGCATTTCAGCAAGGTGCTTTTGCCGGAGCCGTTCGCACCGCATATGCAGGTGATGCGTCCCGCAAACATGGTCGCGGACACATCTTTCAACGCATGCGCCTGGTTATAGACCACGCTCACGCCGAGCGCCTCTGCGGCAACCTGACCTGCTGTCTTTGCGCTCTGGATGATCGTCACACCGCGACCTCGCGCATTGCCTTGCGAAGCGAGGACAAGCTGCGATAACCGACATCAGCCGCCGCTTCTTCCAGCCTTGCTCCTTCGGCCTGACGGCGCATGACATGCGCCATTCGCAGACGGCGTCGCCACTCCGCAAAACTCATGCCTGTCTGCGTTCTGAACTTGCGGGTCATGGTCCGGCGGCTCATGCCGAGATTGTCCGCCCAGCGATCGATGTCGAGATCGATAGAGGGCTTTTCCGTCAAATCGCGGCAAAGCTTTTGCAGCCGCTTGTCGCTGGGCATGGGCAGGGCAAAAGGCCCCTCCGGTGCATATGCGATTTCTTCAAGGATCAGCGCGGCGAGGTGTCCTCCGCGACCGCTCTCATCATAGAGCGTCGGTTGGTCTAGGAACGCTTTGATCGTGGCAGAGAGAAGAGGCGAGGTGGCAATGACCCGCACCGGTTCCCAGGGCATTTCCACGCCCGGCTCAGGTTCGATGTAGATCGACTGCATGGAAACACGACCATGAGAGTGTACGGCATGGGGTATTTCAGGCGTGATCAGCAAACCGTAGCCGCTGGGAATGATGAACGACGTATCGGCGGTACGCGCCGTCATGAAGCCATTGATGATCTGCAATAACTGTCCGCGGCGATGGCTATGCCAGCCGAAATCGACACTCTGCTCATAGGTTCGCGCCATGGCCGCAATCGGCCGTGGGACGTTTTGAAGGTCGGCGGCCCTCGGCGGCTGTTTGAGTGCAGTTTCAGGCAATAGGGTTCTCTAAGCGAACGTGTCGTGTTGTGCGGTGGCAGAGGCATAGCTGCGCCTCGCGTATTTTTCAAAAGGAAAAACTGGCCCGTCCCGCCCAATTCCCGCATTACGTCGAGAATGGGTCAGAAAATGGCCCGCGAAAGATCGATTTTGACCTGACAATGATGATTAAAAAAGTCTACTTAATCCGCCGAGCAAGCGGGATCTGAACGATGCGATGGACAGTCCGGATTATCCCGTTTCGGTGATACTCCTACCACAGGCCCCGTAATGCAAAATTTTGTTTCTCACTTGCGCGCAACAAGCGACACTTTCAATATCGCTCGGCGCCTTGTGATCCTGGCCTCCAGCGCGGCCGTCGCTTCGATGGCTTTCCAAGCACGATCGGCGAGCGCGCAAGAAAACGGGGCGACCGTTCTCCAGACAATCGTCATCAAAGGGTCTGCTGAGAAGGGAGCACGTCTGGAACAGCGCGGCTACGTGGCGACCGAATCCGCCTCTGCCACGAAGACAAGCACGCCAATTGCAGAGACGCCGCAATCGGTATCCGTCATCACGCGCGGTGCGATGACCGACCGGGCCGTGCAGACGGTTGCGGATAGCTTGCTTTATAGCGCGAACGTCAACGGCCAACGATACGGAAATGATCCTCGCTCCGATTACTTCAGCATTCGAGGCTTTAGCGCCGATCTCTATCTGGATGGTTTGCGAGTGCCGCAAATCGCCAACCAGACAGGTGGCTACGCCGGCTTTCGCGTCGAGCCGTTTTTCCTCAACCGCGTGGAAGTCCTGCGCGGACCAAGTTCAGCGCTGTTCGGACAAACAAATGTCGGCGGCGTCGTCAACATGATCAGCAAGGATCCGTCGGATACGCCCGCTGGACAGGTCTATAGCCGTTTCGGGAGCTACAGGCAGAAGGAAGCCGGGTTCGACATCACGGGCCCGCTCGGTGCCGACTCCGATGTCACTTATCGTCTAGAGGGCGTGATACGCGACGCTGAGACCATGAATGATTTCGGCAAGAATGACCGTGTTGCCATCAGCCCCACGATCAAATGGTCGCCGGATGACGATACGAGCTTAACGATCTATGGTGCTTACATGAAAGACGAAGCAGGCCAAGTGCCGTCGCTCCTTCCAGCATCAGGCACCGTTTATCCCAACCGTTTTGGCACGACGTTGCCGCGGAGTTTTTCAGACGGCGACCCGTCGTTAGCAATCTATGACAAGGAGACGGCCTATATTGGCTATCGCTTCGAACACGCGTTCAATGAAGATCTCACGCTGCGGCAGAATTTCCGGTACTCGTATCTGGATGTGAATTACCAGAACCTGTTCAGTACAGGCGTCGCCAATGACCAGACCATGTCGCGTATGGTTTACAACGCTCAGCCGACGTTGAACGCTTTGGCTCTCGATACAAACCTCGAGTATAAATTCGACAGTGGATCTGTAAGCCACACGCTCCTCGGCGGCGTTGATCTCCAATGGCAGAACCTCGTCAACAGAACTGGAACGACCCCGAATGGACCTGCGCTAGATCTATTGAATCCTGTTTACGGGATCGGTGTGCAGCCAGCACCATTGACCGCCCGGCTCGACCAGACGCAACAACAGTTGGGCGTCTATCTTCAGGATCAGATGGAGTTCGGTAACTTGCGCGTTACAATCGGTGGAAGACAGGATTTCGTCGATAACGATTCCGATAGTTTAGCTCTGGGTTCCGGCGTTACCACGCGCTACCCCCGAGACAATTCAGCCTTCACCGGCAGGGTTGGTGCCGCCTACGTCTTTGACAACGGCTTCGTGCCCTACGCGCTCTATTCCACATCCTTTTCACCTGTTCTGACGTTAGCGCCCACTCCGTTGAAGCCAACGGAAGGTGAATTGAAGGAGATCGGTGTGAAGTACGCGCCGGCGGATGAGGACTTCAGCGTGACGTTATCTGGGTTTGAAGCGACGCAGCAAAACGTTGTCAATCGGGTTGGAGGAAATTATTACCAGACGGATGAAGTGCGCGTGCGCGGGATCGAAATAGAGGGAACTGCGACGCTGTGGGATCGCGTGAACCTGACTGCTGCGGCCAGCTATCAGGATCCGGAAGTCACGAGGAGCCAGACTGCAGCGCAAATTGGAAAGCTGCCCTATACCGTTCCCAAAGAGCAGCAGTCTCTGTTCGTAAGTTATGATATGCCAACGCCTGATGGCTGGGATGGAAAGTTGACGGTTGGTGGTGGCGTCCGCCACGTGGGAAAGACAGCAGGCGATACGGCGAACTCATTCTTTGTTCCCGGATACACGCTGATCGATGCCTTTGCTCGCTACGAACATGACCGCTACTCCTTCCAATTGAATGGTTACAACCTTGGTGACAAGACCTATGTCGCCGGCTGCAACACGCCCAACCAATGCTACTATGGGCAAGGTTTGACCGTGGTCGGAACAGTGAGCGTGAAGTGGTAAGAGACATCCGCAGGCGGTCTTTCCTGAGCGGCGCGGCGGCATCGTTGGTTGCGCCGCGGGCTTTTGCTGCTGGTGCAGAGGCACGCGTTGTAACCCTTGAGTGGGCGGCGACCGAGATCGCTCTTTCTCTGGGGGTGTCGCCGGTCGGATGTGCGGAGATCGCAGGCTACAGGGAGTGGGTCAATGTTGCAGCGCATGGTCTTGCCAACGCTGTCGACGTCGGCCGGCGGCAGCAGCCAAACCTTGAGGCCATCCGAAAGCTGCAGCCGGATCTCATCCTGTCCTCGCGCTATCGACATGCGACCATCGCTGAAGCCCTAGGCGCCATCGCGCCACTTCATCTGCTCGATGACCAGTCAAACACTGGCGATATGCTTGCAAGCGTTTATGAGAGCACAAGGCAGGCGGGCGAAGCCTTGTCGCTTTCGAGCGAGGCTGCGGCGCTGCTGACGCGTTTCGACGATGATGTGCAAGCGCTGAAATCCGAATATGCCAGCACCGTGTCTGCGCGAAAGGTGGTTGTGGCGCAGCCGCTACCTGGCGTTCCTCGGTTGCGAGTATTTGCCCCCAACGCTGCCATCTGCGGAATTCTGAAGAGAATAGGCTTCAGCGACGCCATGGAGATGCCGCCGCAGCCTTTCGGCTTCACGACGATCGATATAGAGGGTCTCGCCGCTTTGGATGCGGAGACCACCTTGGTCGTTCTTTCGCAAACGCTTCCTCAAGAACTTACAGCGTCTTCCTTGTGGCCATTGTTGCCCATCGTTACCAGCGGACATGTTCTCCACACGGGTCCTCAGTCCTGGCCCTTTGGATCATCCGTCTCCTTGATCCGATTGACGAGGGACATTGTGGGCAAGTTCTCCTGAATATTGAGGATACCAATACTCTGATTGGAGATTAGGCGTTCTTGATTCAGCAGACATCTTCCCGGCGGCGCTCCTTTAGCTTGGGTAGATGTGTGCTCTTACGGTTTGTACTATCACTCAAGCCAACTCTTTAACCAATCGTGCCGACCAGATATTGCTGCCGTTCTGGTAAGAAGGCGCCTCTTGCTGCTACTGCTCCGCCACCGCTGGCGAGTGATCAAAGTTTAATCTTCGGCTTCTCATTTAATGGGTTGAGACGACATCTTCTAGTGTGCATATTCCGCTCGCCTACCTGTTCAGTGCAGGTGGTTGATTTGCCTTTTGTTAACTTCTGACCTCCTTTTTTGGAGTTCAGGTCCGGAGCCCTCAATGCCGTTTTCTCGCACGCTCGCATCCACACTGTCTTTCGACAGCGCTGTGGATCTGAGTTCCGTTCCTGTACGACGGCATCTGCCCTACCATCCGTTTGTCGAGCGGCTCCGGGCCTCTGTGCCGTTCGATTTTTTTGCCGTGTCAGGGCTCGATCTGGACGGCTATAGATTCGGTAGTGGTCACTCAATCGATACTGACGTTCCGCCTGCTTATCTTGACGCCTATTACGGCGATGGTCTCTTAGCCACAGATCCGTTCGTCAAAGCGTCATCCACGACGGCAACAGTGGTGATCGAGGAAGAGATTTACGAGCAAGACCCGCCACCTCAGCGGCTTCTGTACCTTGCTCGAACTTTTGGTGTGCTTAATCGTACGCTCTTTCCGATAAGACGCGGGAAGCATGTCTTCGGCGCCGTGACGTTTTCGCGCTCTACTCCCTTCACACGTGAAGAGCTCGATTTTCTGGGAGAGATCGCCGGTCCACTGCATAACATCATCACAAGGCCCATTATGGAGAGGTTCGCAGCCCAAGAGATGAAGCTCACCGAAGGTGAACTTGATTGTCTGAGATCTGCCAGCCTGGGAAAGACGAGCGAAGAGATTGCTTCAGCACGGGGGTTCACCACGGACACTGTCAACAGCTATATCAAAGCCGCTACGCGCAAGCTCAGTGCAAAAAATCGTGTCCACGCAATCGCCGAAGCGATTCGACGTGGTCTCATCGAGTAGTTTCTCATTCCGCGCGCGCTATTTCCGGGACGCAACCTAAAGCAATCAAAAATTGTATTTTAGTAAAATAAGATAATGCTCCATTTCTGGTGTTTTGCTCGCAATCTGAGCAAATGATCTATGTCGAATACTCGTATTAACGATTTTTTCATATCTCACCCCTAAATTTGGAGTCGCAATAAGGGGAAGGTGTTGGCCGCCCCGACAGGTGACTATCTGCTTCCGTTGCCCTTCCGCGCCCTGCCCAATCATCGCCCGGATCGCGCATGACAGAGTCCCCCGCGATGGCGCGAGGACCGGTTGCTTTGTCGCGTCCAGTCGAGGCCGATGTAGGCTCTGGATTGGCACGGAGCAGGCCCGATCGGGAGGTGTCATGTCTGATTTTCGGAATCGATGTTCTGTTACAATTGTGGTTTGGGCGGCGGCCTTCTTTATGCTTGCCGGATGCGCGGTGGTTTTCGATGCGCATGAGTCGCTCGACGCGCTGATCCGCGCGCATGACGCCTATCAATTCGACGAAATTTTCATGGCCAGCAGTATCGGAGGTGGGCTTGGCCTCGCTTACTCGCTGTTTCGCGTCAGGGAGTTGGCAAACGAGGTGCGTCGCCGCAACAACGCGGAAGCCAGGGTCGATTGGGCAAAATTCCACGATTGTCTCACGGGGCTCCCCAATCGACAGATGCTCAATGTTCAGTTCGCTGCCGGTGTCGCGCCGGCAAGTAATAGAGCGTCCGTAGCCTACAGCATCGACCTCGCTGGCTTGGAAAAGGTCAATGACGAGTTAGGGCAGAGTTTTGGCGACGCCGTCATACAAGCCACGGCGGCACGCTTGTCGCAGTTACAGCCATTTGGCTCGGTATTCCATCTAGGCGGGGACCGTTTCGTCCTCCTGGGTAAGGACGACGGGATGGTGGCATCGCAGGCTGAGAAAATTATCGACACGATCGGTCAGCCAATCCCCGGGTTGAGCAAGCCGATCGAAATTTCAGCAAATGTTGGATACGCTGCGATCTCTACTGCCTTAGAGAACGAAGCTGCAATTATTCGGGCAGCGGAATGCGCGATGTATGTAGCAAAAAAGGAAGGTCCAAATGTCGCGGCGAAGTTTGCGCCTGAGATGGCCATTGCACGGCGCAAGCGTGAACAGTTGGAGGCCGATCTAAAGGCAGCTATCAATACGGATGCAATTATCCCCTATTACCAGCCTCTCGTTGACCTTAAGACAGGGAGGGTCGTCGGATACGAGGCGCTTGCTAGATGGCAGACGGCGAACGGCGAGTTTGTTCCTCCATCCGAATTCGTCCCACTGGCAGAGGAGATTGGCGTTATTGCACGCCTGACCGAAAGCCTGTTGCTGCGTGCATGCCGAGACGCGTTGCTGTGGCCTTCCGATACTATACTTGCATTCAATGTATCTGCTACGCAACTGACGGACCGACAACTTGGTCTTCGAATCATCAAGATTCTGGATGAGACTGGTCTTCCAGTCCAACGCCTTGAGCTTGAAGTCACTGAAAGTGCAATCATCCAGGATGCCGAAAGCGCTCTTTTCGTTCTCAACAGCCTTTCCGGTTGCGGCATTCGGATCGCTCTCGACGACTTCGGCACAGGCTATTCCAGCCTTTCGCAACTGGCTCGCTACCCTTTCGAAAAAATCAAGATCGATCGAAGTTTCATTGCGGGCTCCCAGCACAGCGAAAAGCAGAACAATATACTGAAAGCGATCATTTCCCTCGGATCGAGCCTCGGCATGAGCATCGTTGCGGAAGGCATCGAACGTGAAACCGAAATGCGACAACTGAGGGATCTTGGTTGCGACATTGGGCAAGGATTTTTCCTTGGTCGGCCAACAGCGAGCATCACCGGGCCGCCCTGTGTTCAAGCGCTGATCTCTTAAATCTTCCGAAAAGCATACTGGGCAGGAAATTTTCCGAGAGGGTAAGCATGCGCGACTGTGTGTGCGTGCAGCTTGTCCTGTCCGAACACGACGATGCGAGCGAGCCAGAAGGCTGGCATTGCGCAGGTAGCGGGCCCCAAACCCACATTTATCGAACGTTCCTAAATCGAGACAAAACAGGCGCCTTGGGGCCTGCCTCTACCTCTAACTATGAAAAGGTTTTACAGCATGTTTGGCTACTCCAGTGCGACCCTTATGCAGACAAATTCTCTAGATCACATCACCGCCAACATCATGATCGCTGATGCTGGTCTCAACATCCGCTACATGAACAAGGCCGTACAGGAGCTCTTGAAGGAAGCCGAACCTGACTTGAAAAAGGAGTTGCCGCGGTTTGAGTTCGAAAAGCTCGTCGGCAGCAATATAGATATTTTCCACAAGAATCCCTCCCATCAGCGCAACATGCTGGCTCATCTTCAAAGCCAGCACAGGGCGACGATCTGGGTTGGGCATAGAGCCTTTGATCTCATCGTGACGCCTTTGCGCTCCAGCGGGAAGATCACGGGCTTTGCTGTCGAATGGGCCGATGCGAAAGAACGTCTCCAAAACCTGGACTATAAAGCGCAGATGGAGGCTGTCAGCCGCTCGCAGGCGGTTATCGAGTTTTCTACCGACGGCGGGATCGTGACAGCCAATGAGAATTTTCTTAAAGCGCTCGATTATCGATTGGACGAGATCAAGGGCCGGAACCACAAAATATTTGTCGAGCCATCTTACGCTCAATCCCGCGAGTACGAGGAATTTTGGGCGGCGCTACGTCGGGGCGAGGTTCAATCTGCCGAATTCCCTCGTTATGGTAAAAACGGCAAACTCGTCGTGATCAATGCGGCCTACAATCCAATCCTTGATGCCAAAGGCAAGGTCGTGAAAGTAGTGAAGTTTGCGACCGACGTGACGCAGCGTGTCCACGCCGTCAACACCATCGGGGCAGCGCTGACGAAGCTTGCCAGCGGCGACCTGTCTTTCAGCATCGATCAACCCTTTGCTCCCGACTTCGAGGAATTGCGGCGCACGATGAACGACGCGCTCAGCCAGATGCGCAACACCCTGACTGCCGTTGCTCATTCAACAGACCAGATCGATGTAGGGACGCGCGAAATCAGCCAGAGCGCCGAAGACCTTTCCCGCCGCACCGAGCAACAGGCAGCCTCACTCGAAGAGACGGCTGCGGCTCTGGACGAAATTACAGTCAATGTAAATAACGCCTCGCGGCGTGCCGATGACGCACGACAGGCCGCTATTACAGCTAGCAATAACGCTACGCGCTCGGGGCAGGTGGTTGCAGATGCTGTCGCTGCCATGTCGCGGATCGAAAGCTCCTCCAACCAGATATCGAATATTATTGGCGTAATTGACGAAATTGCTTTTCAGACAAACCTTCTGGCACTGAACGCCGGCGTCGAAGCAGCTCGCGCAGGCGAGGCTGGCAAGGGATTTGCAGTGGTTGCTCAGGAGGTGCGTGAACTTGCGCAACGATCTGCCCAGGCTGCGAAGGAGATCAAGGGCTTGATCCGCAATTCCAGTGAGGAGGTGAGCACCGGCGTCAAGCTCGTCAGCGAAACGGGTGAGTCCTTGCGCACCATCCACGAGAACATCACGGCAGTGAACCAACATATGGAAGCGATCGCTAGCTCCGCAAAAGAGCAGGCCGTTGGTCTTTCGGAGGTCAACTCCGCCGTCAATCAAATGGATCAGGTAACGCAGCAGAACGCTGCGATGGTTGAGGAGACCAATGCCGCAGGTGCTACGCTTGCGCAAGAGACAGCTCGTCTTCGTGCGCTTGTCGAGGGCTTCCAACTTGGAAACGGTTCTCCCGCAAGAGGCCAAAAGACGGTTGCCATCGCCACAACCGGAGACCGACCGGTTGCTTCACCGGCCAGAAAGATGTTGACGAGGCTCTCAGGTGCCGTCGGCGGCCACGGGAAGGCGGTAGCAGAAGCCGGCTGGGATGAGTTCTAAGGGGCTCGCCCTTACTAAAGCGGCTACGGATTGAATGCTCTTGAGCGAGGACGGAGAGAGGGAACACCCCTCATGAGCACCGTCCTCGCACCTATTGGGATCACGATCGCATTTACCTTTTCAGAGAAGGGTGGGAAATGATGCATCGCCAATGACAGGCGACATTAATCGCGCTACCCAGATGAGACTCCCTGTGACGATTCGATACCAGTCCGGGGGCCAAAATTACTAAAAGATGAAGTTTTCGCGGCTATCGCTTTCACGAAAGTGTGCCGAAAGACAGCTGCGAGTGTCGGGGGCATTGATGAGAAATACCGGTGGTTACTTTCCACGTTGGCGGCTGAAGAGCGAAGGGCGGATCATGCCGGACGAGCGATTGCCCGCCGGACAAACCGCGGTGCTCGGCCTGCAGCATGTCGTGGCGATGTTTGGCTCGACGGTTCTTGCGCCGCTGATCATGGGCTTTGATCCGAATGTCTCGATTTTGTTTTCCGGCATATCGACGCTGATCTTCTTCATTGCCGTGGGCGGCCGGGTGCCGAGCTATCTTGGTTCGTCCTTCGCCTTCATTGGACCGGTGCTGGTGGCAACGGGTGCTGCCGCAGGTGCTGTAAGCCCGAATATCGCCCTGGCACTTGGCGGGATCATTGCCGCCGGGGCGCTCTATGCACTGATCGGCGTCATCGTCATGATCGCTGGCCACAACTGGATCGAAAAGCTGATGCCGCCGGTGCTGACCGGCGCGATCGTCGCGGCAATCGGTCTGGTTCTTGCGCCGATCGCGATTGCGAGTGCCTCCGGTACGGGTCCGGGCAATCCAGATGGCGACCAGGTTTCGCGTTGGATCGCAATCCTGACAGTCGCATCGGTCGGCGCTATTGCGGTCTATGCTCCAGGCATGGCGAGACGTTTGCCCATTCTACTTGGCGGCGCGATCGCCTACATCGCCTATCTGGTGGTGGCAAATGGCTTTGGCCTCGGCAAGCCTGTTGATTTCTCCGGTGTAGAAGCGGCGTCTTGGTTCGGCATGCCAAGCTTCACGACACCTGTCTTCTCCGCGTCGGCCATTGCGCTGATTGCGCCTGTCGTCGTCATCCTCGTTGCCGAGAACCTCGGGCATATCAAGGCGATTGGGGCGATGACCGGACGCGATCTCGACCCCTATCTGGGGCGCGCCTTCGTCGGTGACGGGATTGCAACGATCTTCTCTGGTGCCTTTGGTGGAACCGGCATGACGACCTATGCCGAAAACATGGGTGTTATGGCCATTACCCGCATCTTCTCGACGCTCGTTTTCGTCGTCGCTGCATGTGTGGCCATCATCCTTGGCTTTTCGCCAAAGTTCGGCGCGCTTATCCAAACGATACCGGGACCTGTCATCGGTGGTCTTTCTGTGGTTGTCTTCGGGCTTATCGCAGCGACGGCGGGCCGCATCTGGGTCGAAAACAAGGTTGATTTTTCCGAGCCAAGAAACCTGATTACCGTCGGTATCGCGCTGGTGCTAGGGGCTGGGAATTTCAAGCTGAATATTGGTGGCTTTACGCTCGACGGTATCGGTACCGCAACGATCGGCGCTATCGCATTCTACCACCTGCTTGGACTGGGCAAAGCAGGACACCGGAAGTAGCAAAGGTGTTCATCGCAAGCGTAGTGAGTTTGGTACGTGTTGGGACTAAACCGTCCCAACACAATGGCTCGCTACGACGCATGTTTTTGAATTTCCACGCGACTGCCTTTTCGTTGCCGCACCGATATCGACCGGCGGTTCGAAAAAAACCGTTTGATGCTGCTTTTTTAATGGCAAGGCAATTTAGCAAAACAAAATCCTGATTGGAACCTTAACGTCCACAATGGCTTGTCCCGTTGACGACACCGATTGCGGTGGGGAGGCGCAACTTTGTTGTGCCGCAGACGCGAAGGACAGAGCCTTGCAAAGCAGAACTGACGTATCGTTCGAGGTCAATGGCAAAACAGAAAGCCTGACACTCGATAATCGCACCACCCTCCTTGACGCTCTACGCGAGCACTTGCATCTCACCGGGACGAAGAAGGGATGTGACCATGGCCAGTGCGGTGCATGTACCGTCATCGTCAACGGCCGCCGCATCAACGCCTGTTTGACGCTCGCGGTCATGCATGAAGGCGACGAGATCACCACGATTGAAGGTTTGGGTAAGCCGGATGATCTGCACCCGATGCAGGCGGCGTTCATCAAGCATGACGGCTTCCAGTGTGGCTACTGTACGCCGGGCCAAATCTGTTCCGCCGTCGCTGTTCTTGAAGAGATCAAGGCGAACATTCCAAGCCATGTGACGGGTGATTTGACACAGTCTGCCGCCTTCTCGCCCGCGGAAGTGCGTGAACGCATGAGCGGAAATCTCTGTCGATGCGGTGCTTACTCCAACATTCTCGAAGCCATTGAAGATGTTGCAGGAGTAAGTGCATGAGAGAGTTTTCCTACGAGCGCGCAACGTCGATCAAAGGAGCTGCCGAAGCGGCTGCACAACATGAGGGCGCGAAATTTATCGCCGGTGGGACCAATCTTCTTGATTTGATGAAGCTTGAAATCGAAAGGCCCACCCACCTCATCGACGTCAACGGCCTCGGACTGGACAAGGTGGAGCCCACCTCCGACGGAGGCTTGAAGATTGGTGCTCTTGTCAGAAACACCGATCTGGCCGCGGATGAGACTGTCCGTCGCGACTATCCCGTTCTGTCGCGAGCGCTCGTCGCGGGCGCTTCTGGCCAATTGCGAAACAAGGCAACGACCGCGGGTAACCTGTTGCAACGCACGCGCTGTCCCTATTTCTACGATCCAAACCAGGCCTGCAACAAGCGACAGCCGGGTAGCGGCTGTTCCGCCATCGGCGGCTATACGCGCCAGCTTGGGGTCATCGGCGTCAGCGAAGCTTGTATTGCCACACATCCAAGCGACATGTCGGTTGCCCTACGCGCGCTCGACGCGAAGGTAGAGACCGTCGCGGCCGATGGAACCGAGCGTTCGATACCGCTCGGCGAGTTCTACCGACTGCCGGGTGACACGCCACACATCGAGACGGAGCTGAAGCCAGGCGAGCTTATCACCAGCGTCGTCCTGCCAAAACCCGATGGAGGCAAGCAAATCTATCGCAAGGTTCGCGACCGCGCATCCTACGCCTTTGCACTGGTGTCGGTCGCGGCCGTCATCGCGCCGGACGGCTCCGGCAAAGTTGCCGTCGGCGGTGTTGCCCACAAACCCTGGCGCGTTGAAGAGGCTGAACGCGAACTGCCAAACGGTGCTCGCGCCATGTCGGCGGCCTTGATGGCCGGCGCGCGTCCGACGAACGAAAACGCATTCAAGATTGATCTCGTCGAAAGAACGCTCGGCGCAGTTCTGGCAGAGGCGAGGGACTAAGCGATGAAATTTGAAAAGCCAGCAACCACCAACCCGATCGATCAACTGAAAGTCGTCGGTAAGCCGATCCATCGCATTGATGGTCAATTGAAGACAACCGGTCAGGCAACCTATGCCTATGAGCGGCATGAACCAACCGTTGCTTATGCCTATGGATACCCAGTCGGTTCAGCGATAGCCAAAGGGTACGTGACGTCTATCGACAGCTCGCTTGCAAAAGGTGCACCTGGTGTTTTGGATGTCGTCACCACGCTTGACGTCGGAGACCTTGAGAAAGGCGAGTACAACACCGCCAAACTTTTTGGCGGAAGCGAAATCCAGCATTATCACCAGGCAGTCGCGGTTGTTGTGGCCGAGACGTTCGAGCAGGCGCGCGCAGCTGCAGCTTTCATTCGCGTGGACTACGCGCCGGCGAAAGGCCGATTCGATCTGAGGGCAGAGATGGACAATGCAAAGACCCCTGATCCAAAAACGGAACCGGAAAGCTCGGCTGGGGACTTCGACGCTGCGTTCGCACAAGCGCCTGCAAAGCTGGATGCCGAGTACACAACGCCGGATCAATCTCATGCGATGATGGAGCCCCATGCTTCGATTGCCGCATGGGAGGGTGACAAGGTCACAGTCTGGACTTCCAGCCAGATGATTGACTGGTGGCGTGGCGATCTCGCCACAACACTTGGCGTCGACAAGGAGAACGTTCGTGTGGTCTCGCCCTTCATTGGCGGTGGTTTTGGCGGAAAGCTTTTCCTCAGAGCGGATGCCGTACTCGCGGCGTTTGCAGCGAAGTCGGTGGGACGTCCGGTCAAGGTCACGCTTCCACGTCCGATGATGCCCAACAACACCACCCATCGCCCAGCCACTATTCAGCGTATCCGTATCGGTACAGAGCAAGACGGCAAGATCACGGCGATCGCGCATGAGAGCTGGTCCGGCGACCTGCCAGATGGTCAGCCGGAAGTGGCTGTGATGCAAACACGATTGCTCTACGGCGGAGCAAACAGAATGACGGCGATGAAGCTGGCAACGCTCGATCTGCCGGAGGGCAATGCCATGCGGGCACCGGGTGAGGCTCCGGGCCTGATGGCATTGGAAATCGCAATCGATGAGATGGCCGAGAAGCTGGGGATGGATCCGATCGAATTCAGGATCAAGAACGACACCCAGGTAGATCCGGAAAACCCTGATAGGCCCTTTTCCTATCGCGATCTGATCGGATGTCTGAAGCGTGGCGCGGAGACGTTTGGATGGGAGAAGCGTTCCGGCCCGGCTGAGCGCCGCGAAGGAAACTGGATGGTTGGGATGGGCGTCGCGGCGGCATTCCGCAACAATCTGGTCATGCCCTCCGGTGCAAAGGTCAAACTTGGAAGCAACGGAAAAGTTACCGTCGAGACCGACATGACCGATATCGGCACGGGCAGCTACACGATCATTGCTCAGACTGCGGCAGAGATGATGGGTGTTTCGGTAGACGACGTGGTCGTCCGGCTGGGGGATTCAAACTTCCCCGTTTCCGCCGGCTCGGGTGGACAGTTCGGTGCAAATTCCGCGACGTCGGGCGTTTACGCGGCCTGCGTCAAGCTCCGCGAAGCTGTCGCAAGTACGCTGGGCTTCAACTCATCCGACGCCGTCTTTGAAGGCGGGATGGTGCGATCAGGCAATCGTACCGTCGCGCTCGCAGAGGCGGCTGGTGACGGTGGGCTTGTTGGCGAAGACACGATGGAATGGGGCGATCTGACAAAGACGCATCAGCAGTCTACATTCGGCGGCCACTTCGTCGAAGTCGGCGTTGACATGGCAACCGGGGAGACGCGCATCCGGCGCATGTTGGCAGTTTGCGCCGCTGGGCGTATCTTGAACCCGATTACTGCACGCAGCCAGGTCATCGGTGCGATGACGATGGGTGCAGGCGGTGCTCTATCCGAGGAGCTTGCAGTCGACACGCGGCATGGCTTCTTCGTCAATCACGATCTCGCCGGATACGAGGTGCCGGTCCATGCTGACATTCCGCATCAGGAGGTTATCTTCATGGATGAAACTGACCCCTATTCGTCGCCAATGAAAGCGAAGGGCATCGGAGAACTTGGCCTTTGCGGCGTGTCTGCAGCTATTGCCAACGCGATCTATAACGCAACCGGGATCCGAGTCCGTAACTACCCGATCACCTTGGACAAGCTGATCAAGAAGTTGCCTGAGCTTGCATAATCGAACGCCGGTGGCCTTTGGCCACCGGTTCATTTTGAGGGAATGATGTGAGCACTTCCGTTTCTACCGTATCGGCAGTACCCGTAAGGGCAAACAACTCCGACGATCCAGCGGAGATACTTCGCTTTGCCTTGGACGCCTTTGATCGCGGCCCAGCAGCTCTTGCCACGCTCGTTGAGATACGAGGCGGAGCCGCGCGTTCCCTCGGCGCTCATCTGGCTATTGCGTCAAATGGCGACTACTGCGGGTATCTGTCTGGCGGCTGCATCGAGGCGGCCGTTGCGGCCGAAGCGTTGGAGGCGATGGGGGAGGGTCGTGACCGGGTGGTCAAATACGGCGAAGGATCGCCGTACTTCGACATTGTTCTTCCCTGTGGAGGAGGTGTGACGATCGCGATCCATCTGCTTCGCGCCTCGGAGTCGCTTGAGTCCGTTCTTGATCGACTGACGAACCGGCAAGCAGCCTGCCTGTGCTACGATCCAATTTCACAGACGCTGACACATTGCAAAATCGTTCCAGCCCGTTCAGGCTGGTCGGAGAAATCCTTTCTCTCGGTATATCGCCCCCAAACGCACGTTGTCATTTCCGGTCAAACGGCGGAAGCTGATGCGGTCTGTCGCCTAGCGCAAGCCTCCGGCTATCAGGTACAGCTACTGTCCTCTTTGAAGGACCCGAACGCGATTGAGATCGACAAATACACCGCCGTGGTGCTTCTCCACCACGATCTTGATTTGGAGGCGGCTATCTTGAAGCGCGCCGTGATGTCGCCCGCATTTTACGTCGGCGCGCTGGGGAGCACTCGCACGCACCGTCGGAGAACCGAATTTTTGCGCGAAGCAGGCATCTCCTCAGAAAGCATCGAGCGCATTCACGCACCGATCGGTCTCTTTGGGCCTACGCGTGATGCTGCGTCGTTGGCACTCTCTGTGTTGGCGGATGTCGCTGCCGCAAGATTGGAAATTTTTCCCTCATGAGGAGCTTCGCGCCCGCTTCATCCGTCAGTGGAAGAGGTAGTGGTGAGCCAGCGAAGGCTACAGGCGATAAGCGAGCTCACGCGCGATGAGACTTGGTGGAATACTTCTTGCTGCGGGTCGATCGAGCAGGATAACGAGTGGTCATCATAAGCTCTTGGCGGAGTTCGAGGGGGTGCCCCTGATTCGCCGATCTGCTGAGACAATGCTTCGCTCAGGGCTTTCTTCCGTCGTAGTTGTGACGGGACACCGATCAACCGAGATCGAACGCGTGATTGACGACCTTCCTTTGTCGGCCGCCTTCAATAAGGATTTCGCATCAGGAATGGGAACGTCGCTCAGCTGCGGGTTTAAGCATGAAAGTTTAGCTTCGTGCGAGGGTGCTCTCATCATGCTCGCCGATATGCCGGCAATCACCAGCAAGCATATCGACCAGCTCATCGCGACTTTCCGTGCGTCGGGCGGGCGTCATGTTGTGCGTGGAGCATTCGAAGGCCGCGCTGGGCATCCTGTTGTGATCCCAGCCTATCTGTTTGAGAGCTTGAAAAACCTGACAGGCGAGGAGGGTGCCAAGGCAGTATTTCTAAGCGCAGGGGTAGAAACCCATCTGGTCGATATTGGCCGTGCTGCTTTAAATGACGTCGATACAGTCGACGCCATTAGGTTAGCTGGCGGCTCGCTCAGGAGCTAAGTGGGCAAACTTCGCGCCTCTGGCGAACTTGTGTGGCGTGGAAAGCCTGTTGACGCTGGGGTTTGCGCATCACCTGACTGGAACCGCTGCAGCAGCCCGGCTCGCCTGCTATCCGGCAAGCATCTTTGCAAGCATAAAGCCAGAGCCGGCCCCCGTTCCTGCACCTGGCCAAGTCGCTGCCCCACACATGTAAAGGCTGTCAACGGGGGTCTTGTAGCGCGAATAGCCTGCAACGGGGCGAAAGAGAAAGTTCTGATCAAGATGATGCGACCCGGACAAACTATCACCGCCAATGAGATTGGGATTTTCCGCCTGTAAATCGAGGGGTGACCATACGGAGCGCCCACGAATTTTGGACCGGATGCCCGGCGCGTAGTTTTCGATGATGGAGATGACACGCTCGGCGTAGGCGTCTTTTACCGACGCCCAGTCCGTGGCGTGGATCTCGCCTGCAGCGTCGCCCTTGATCTCTGCCGGAAGCACGCGCACCTGTACCCACAGCACATGCTTGCCATCAGGCGCGCGGCTTGGATCGAGCGCGGTTGGCTGACCGACGACAAGAGCCGGCTCTTGAGGCAGAAGACCGGAGATTGCTTCGTCGTAAACTTTCGTCATCATCGAAAGAGTGGGCGCTATGTGGACATAGGCATAGGATTTCAATTCAGGCGAGGCTGCCCAATCCGGCAAGCCGTCCAGCGTCAGATGGATCATCATTGCGCCGGGTCCGGAGCGATAGGACTTGATGCCTTCGGCAAATTTCGGCGGTAACGGACCGGTCTTCACGATACCGTCGAATAGAAGTTTGGGGTGAATGTTGGAGACGATGGCGCGTTTCGCCGTAAGTCTGCGTCCATCTGCAAGTGTGACGACTTTTTTTGTGTCGTTGAAGACCTCGACCGAGGTGACAGGAGAATTGAGGAAAACCTCGCCACCCTTGCTTTGCAACAGGCTCACCATCGCCTTGATGATGACGTCCGCGCCGCCTTCACCGATCACCATTCCAAAGGCCTGATCAGCCATTGTTTCCAGATAGGGAAAGAGTGCGCCACCGGAAGCATCTGGGGGGAAATCTAGATGGAGACCCCACGTCGCCATGGTGACCTTCAGCTTCTCATTGTCAAAATGGCGATCGAGAAAACCGCGCGGCGAGGACAGGAGCAGGCGGAGCAGGTCGGTTAGCAAGGGAATGCCGCCGGCTCGCCACGCCTTCCAGACAGACTTAGCGCTTTGAAACGATGGCATGGGAGCGCCGAGCAGTCCAAAGAGATGCGGAGCCTTGGCGCCGAATTCTGCGGACATAGCTGCGAAGCTTTCGGCATCTTTCGCAGAAAGGGCAGCAATTGCGGCTTTGTTGGCTGCGAGGTCAGTGCCGATGCCGAGATGGGTTCCGTCTGGAAAGACGCTGGCGAAGCACTTGGCGGCGGGGACGAATTTCAAGCCATGCGCTGCTAGGTCTTGAGCGTAGGTCTGATGAAAAGCGGAGCCGGCGAACATCGAAAGGTTCATCGCGGCCAGATCGTGTCGGAAGCCAGGTTCGACCAATTCCTGCGTCTTCACCGCCCCGCCGGCACTGTCTTTGGCCTCGACCACTGCGATCTTCCAGCCTTTCGCGGCCAGATGAACCGCCGCTGCCAGCCCGTTGTGACCTGCGCCCAGAATCACCGCATCGAATTCAGCCATCTCGTTCCACCAGTGTTTTGATTTTATTTCTGTATGCATACATTTTCTCGATAATGCATCAAGCTTAAAATAAAACCCGCTTGGAGGGCTTTTGTCCGTCAAGAGTGATTCAGTGTTTTTGCTGCTGACCACCCTGGCCCAACTAGTGTTTGGACTGCTTCCATTTCCAGCATTACCAGTAGAAGTGCGATCGGCGCCGTCTCGGAAGGGCCGTCAAGAAATATCCCGTTTCATATTATTTTCGAAAAATGGGGGATGCGGCTCTTGTCAAAATCCTGGTTTTAATTTTAAGTTTAAAACAATAACTAATCCGGGAAACACCGGAAGTCCTTCAAGGGGAACTTTAGGAGTCCAAAATGACTGACATAACGCGTCGTGGCGTACTGGGACTAGGTGCGGCTACCGTTCTGACCGGCATTCTTGCCGGACGAATTCCGGTTCAAGCTGCAGAAACAAATACTCTGACAATTGCCTTCAATTCTAACCTGCCATCCTTCGATGGGACGGTCGGGCTTTCCGGCGTGAATCCGGCCATCCAGGCGATCTATCGCTCCATATACGATCAATATATCGGCCAGAAACCGGATCTTTCCTTTGAGCCTGGGTTGCTGACTGACTGGGGCTGGAACGACGATAAGACCAAGGTCTGGATGTATGTGCGCGAAGGCGTGAAGTGGCACGATGGCTCGGACTTCACCCCGGAAGATATAGTTTGGTCCCTGACCCGCGCCGGCAAGCCAGACAGCGGCAATCCTGTCGCGAGCGTCTGGGCCAGCATCGGCAACTATAAGGTCGAAGGCAAGCGGATCACAGCCGATGTTCTCAACTTCGATCCGACCATCTTCAAGTGGATGGCATTCCTAACCGGCTATGTGTTGCCCAAGGCCTATTACGAAAAGGTCGGGGCAGAGGGCTTCGAAAAGAAGCCTGTCGGCACAGGCCCCTACATGTTCGACGCCTATGAGGGCAACTCTTTCCTGCGCCTCAAGGCCAACCCGAACTACTGGGGCGGCAAGCCTGCGTTCGAAACCGTCATTTTCAAATTCGTCACCGATCCGACGAGCCGTGTGGCCGAAATCGAATCCGGTTCCTCCGATGTCACGCTCGAAATTCCCTATGAAGAATTCGATCGACTGAAGGCGAAGAAGGGCCTTGCTGGCGTCTCTTCGCCGATCTCCGATATCGGCATGATCTTTATTACCAATGTCGAGCCGATGCTGGACAAGAACGTCCGGCTTGCAGCTCATCACGCCATCGACAAGGCGGGTATCGTCAAGAAGCTTCTGCGTGGCTACGGCGTTCCGATCGACACACTGGAAGCTCCAGAATACGAAGCTTACGACGCCTCTATCAAGGTGGCCTACGACCCGGAGAAGTCTGCTGAGCTTCTCAAGGCTTCCGGCTACTCCAAGGAAAAACCGGTCAAGTTCAAGATCCAGACCACACGCGGCCTGAAGCCCAAGGATTACGAGATGATCCAGGCGATCGTCGGCATGTGGCGCAAGGTAGGAATAGAGGCCGAGATCGAAGTCTACGAGGTGGCCAAGCACTTCGAACTGCGCGCTGGCCACAAACTCGCGCCTGCTGCCTTCTACAATTGGGGCAACGCGATCGGCGACCCGACGACATCGACTGGCTTTGCCATGTTCTCCAAGTCGCCACACTCGGCCTGGAAGAGTGACGATGTCGACGCGCTAATCGGCCCTCTTTGGGCCGAGAAGGACGAAGCCAAGCGCATCGCCGGGTGGAAGGCCGCCGACAAATACATTGCTGAGCAGGGCTATGTCATCCCGCTTCTGCAGTATGTGCAGCCGATCGTCTTCAAGTCTTCGCTGAAGGTCACGCCGAATGTTTCGAGCGCGCTTCAGCCGACGCTGGTCTCCAAGGCCTGACGAGAGAGAGCAGCGTCGCGTCTCGTTCGTCGTGGCGCTGCTCACCCCTGTTCGCAGAACCGCGCGTCTGGCAGTCGCCAACGCTGACGGCAACAGGAAGGTTTGATCATGACCGTTTCCGAGCTTCTCAATCGTCTGGTGATGGCGGTGCTGACACTTATGGGTGTTGCCGTCATCGTATTCTGTCTGCTGCGCATCGTTCCAGGTGACCCCATCGCCATGATGATTTCGCCAAGTGCGACCCCCGCCGATATTGCGGCATTGCGCGCCCATTACGGTCTTGATCTTGGCCTGCCACAGCAATTCGTCATCTGGTTTGGTGATGTCTTGAAGGGCGACTTCGGCACGTCGATTTCGCAACGTCGCGATGTCATGGAATTAATCGGTGGTCGCTTGCCGGCAACGCTGGAGCTTGCGTTTGCCGCACTCGTTTTCGGTGTGCTCGCCGGTGGCATGATTGCCGTACTCGGCGCGCTCGCACGAGGAACGAAGCTTGATCCTGCGCTGGATTTTATAAATGGGCTGTTTCTTGCTGTGCCAGATTTTGTCTGGGCGTTGGCGTTCGTTCTCTTGCTGGGCGTGTTTTGGCCGGTCTTCCCTCTGTCCGGTCGTATCGATCCGGCACAGACGACGGACTTCCACACGGATTCCTATCTGATCGAGAGCCTCGTCACATTCAAGTTCTCGGCTTTCGCGGACGTCCTCGCCCACATGGTGATGCCCATGCTGGCGCTCGGCCTGCCTTTGGCAGCCATTGTCGTGCGCACGCTGAAGGAAGCGCTCGCAGAGGCTATGGTGCAGGATTATGTGCTGCTGGCGCGACTGAAAGGCATGTCGCCCTTGCGGCTCGTGCTTCAGGAGGCGCTGCGCAATGCCGTCGGACCAACGCTAACCCTCACCGGCGTGCAGTTCACCTTCATGATCGGGGGGACGGTCATCGTCGAGCGCATCTTTTCCTATCCGGGCCTCGGCAACATGGCAATTGATGCGGTCATCAACCGCGATCTACCGCTGATCCAGGGAATCGTGCTGACCTTCGGTGCCATCTTCATTCTGGTGAATATCTTGGTCGATCTCATCGCGGCATGGCTGAACCCGAGGAGTGCCGCGCATGGCTGAGATGTCCAAGATCGTGACCGACATGGAAGCACCTTTCCGCTTGTGGAGCCTGCCGATGAAAACGATCAAACCGCTTTTGCGGGAGCCGCGGGTGGTGATTGCCGGCGGCTTCCTCCTCATCTTGATGCTCATCGCGGTCTTTGCGCCCCACATCGCACCCAAAGACCCGCTCGAGCAGGATCTGATGCTGGGCAACATGCCACCTGTGACCTATCCAGGTGCAGAGCCCGGATACTATCTCGGCACGGATGACCTTGGCCGTGACGTTCTTTCCCGTGTGCTCTACGGGTCAAGGGTCGCGCTGACTGTTGCATTCGTGGCCGCCAGCCTGTCTGCCGTCATAGGAACGCTTCTTGGCCTCGCCGCCGGTTGGTATGGCGGGTGGGCGGATCGCATCATCTCGCGCCTTGTCGATATCTGGATGGCCTTTCCGCCGGTCCTTCTTTCCGTGTTGCTGGTGGCGGTCATGGGCTCGGGCCTGCACTCGGTTATCGCCGCGATCGTCATCATCGACTGGACGCGCTTCTGTCGTGTCGTACGAGCCGAAACCATAACGCAGTCACAGCTGGATTATGTGATGGCTGCTCAAACAATTGGTTTTTCGCGCAGTCATATTCTATGGCGTGAGATTTTGCCGAATGTGGCGCCTGTCCTCATCGCGTTGGTCAGCCTTGAAATGGGTATCGCCATCATCGTTGAAGCAATCCTTTCCTTTGTTGGGCTCTCGCTTTCTTCGGACATCCCGACATGGGGTGGCATGATCGCGCAGGGCCGCCAGATGATCCACCAAGGTTGGTGGGTGTTCGTCTTTCCTCTTGTCGCGCTCTTTGCCACCGTTCTCGCTTTCAACCAGTTGGGCAACGGTTTGCGCAAGGCGCTTGATCCGGTGATGCGCCGATGACCCAGTCGCTCGTTGCTATTCAAGGCCTAAACGCCATCTCCACCCGTGACGCTGGCGCGCCTGTGCTGCGTGACGTTTCGCTCACCCTCAAAAAGGGTGAGGTGCGCGGTCTCGTGGGTGAATCCGGTGCTGGCAAATCCACGATTGCCAAAGCGCTGCTTGGCATTTTGCCATCCACCGTCAAGGTCACCGGCGGCTTCATCCGCTTCGAGGGGCACGACCTGCTTGCCATGGCGCGCCGCGAACTTGCCGATATCATGGGTCGCGATATCACGCTGATCCCGCAAGACCCGCAAACGGCACTCAACCCGGCGCGGCGGATCGAAGCGCAACTGACCGACGGTTTAAGGCTGAGGCTTGGTATGGGCAAGACCGATGCCCATCAGCGCGCACTTCAACTTCTCGATGAAGTACAAATCCGTGATCCGAAGCGGGTGCTTGAGGCCTATCCGCATGAACTCTCCGGGGGCATGCGCCAGCGCATTCTGATCGCTTCGGCCTTTGCGTTGAACCCCAAGCTCGTTGTCGCCGATGAGCCAACGACCGCGCTTGACGTCACCGTTCAAAAGGAAATCCTGCGCCTCATTCGTCGTATGCAGGAAGCCCACGGAACGGCAGTGATTTTCGTCACCCATGACCTCGGCGTCGTAGCAAAAATCTGTGACAGCGTGACACTCCTCTATGCCGGCAAGGTGATCGAAGATGGTTCCACCCGAGATCTGCTGATGGCACCGAAGCACGCCTACACCCGTGCATTGATCGCTGCAGGTCCACGCTACGATCGACCCAATGCAGGGCTTGAGCCTGTGCCCGAAGCTGTGTTCCGTCAACTGCGCGCTGAAGTCGGCATCGCCGAAAGGAGCATTAGATGAGCGATCTTCTCTTTGAAGCCAAAGGCGTCGAAGTGACATATGGCGCGAGCAAGCGGGTTTTCGGTCGGGGCCGGACGGGCGTTCGTGTCCTGCACGGCGTGGACTTGTCGATCAGGCGTGGGGAGACGGTTGGCATTGTCGGGGAGTCTGGCTCAGGCAAGACGACGCTTGGCCGCGCGCTTCTGAAACTGGTGCCGGTGTCGGCCGGCACTATTCGTTTCGACGACCATGACATCACCCACGTTGCCCCGGAGACTATGCGGCCGTTGCGCCGACGGATGCAGATGATCTTCCAGGATCCGATGGCATCTCTCAATCCGCGTCATACAATTCGGCGCATTCTCACCGAGCCGCTTTTTCTGCATGGCCTCGCGAGTGACCGTCGTGACGCGGAGCGACAGGTGCGTGCCGTGGTCGAACGCGTGTCGCTGCCCGCCGTTGCACTGGATCGCGCGCCGCATGAACTATCGGGTGGTCAGCGTCAACGTGTCGGCATCGCCCGCGCAGTGCTCATGAAACCGGATTTCGTCCTCGCCGATGAGGTTGTGTCCGGTCTGGACGTTTCGACGCAGGCGCAGGTGCTGAACTTGCTGAAAGAACTGTCGCAGGAAATGGGCCTCGCCATGGCCTTTATCAGCCATGACCTGTCGGTTATCCGCGCGATATGCGACCGCGTGACGGTCATGCGCTTCGGCGAAGTTGTGGAGGAGGGGACATGTGGAGCTGTGTTCGACGCTCCGAAAACGTCCTACACGCGCTTGTTGCTTGACGCCATCCCGCTTCCCGAAATCGAAGATGCGTGGCTGACACGGCCGCTACCGGTGCTTGAGCCAGCCGCGTGAGGGCCGCATTGCACTTGAGGACACAGGCTAAAAGGAGATCTGTCATGACAGCTTCCACCCAAAAAGGCCTACCAGGCCTCGTTGGCCACGACCATACCGGACTGACGGTCCCCAACCTCGATGAGGCCATCGACTTCTTCGACCGGGTGCTTGGCTGCATCCACGTGCTCACTTTCGGCCCGATCGGCGATCCGGAAGGGAGCTTCATGACCGCAGCACTCGGCGTTCATCCGCGAGCGCGTATCGAGCGCGCAGCAATGATCCGCTGTGGCAACGGTTCAAATCTTGAACTCTTCGAATATTCCGCACCCGATCAACGGGATCTGAAGCAGAAGAACAGCGACATCGGCGCTTTCCACATTGCCTTTTATGTCCAAGACATTGCTGCCGCCAAGGCGTATTTGGACGAGATGGGCGTGGAGACCAGGCTCGGCCCTTTGCCTATTCAAGATGGCCCTATTGCAGGCCAATCCATTCTCTATTTCCAGGCGCCCTGGGGTCTGCAGTTTGAGGCGATTAGTTACCCGAACGGCATGGCCTATGAGAACACAAGCCCGGTCCTGCTGTGGAATCCCCAACTGCCAGCCACGTCAGCGGGAGAAGGAGCGTAGAGGCCCGAAGCCGCGGTACGCGCCTTTGCCTTTTGTAAGCTTGTACCAAGACATCGCGCCGCGCGCCATCTTGGCGCACGGCAGGATCACGCCGATAGGCACGTGGGCTTTGGGCAAAAACCAGCCTGGCTTTATGTGCGATCAGCCCAAAACGAAACGGGAGAAGGCGAGGGAATTCTTTGCATCCTCGTCCATTTTTGCGGTATCGGCACCTTCGGTAAGATCGCGCCAAACCTTGATGTCGGAGCCGATTGTCCCACCCGTCTTGACGAAGGGTTCCATAACGACCGCACCTGTATAGTTGATTTCACGCAGCGCAGCGCCGATCTCGTGCCATGGCATTCTGCCCTTGCCTGGAACGCGGCGATTGCTCTCGCCGGTGTGGAAATGGCCGAGTAGTGGACCCGCAGTGCGAATGGCATCGGCGAAGCTGTCTTCCTCAATGTTCATATGGAACGTGTCGAGCATGACCTTAACGTTGGACTTGCCGACATCCTTGACAAAAGCGACACCTTCGGCAGCGGTGTTGAGCACGTGGTTTTCGAACCGGTTCAGGACTTCGATGCAGAGATTGATGCCGAGGTCGTTGGCGAAGTCTGCAATTCCATGGATACCTTCCACGCCACGCTCACGGTCGCCTTCTTTATCCACCGGCTGCGAATAGTCGATCGGCCAATAGGAGTGCAGCGCTCCGCCGATGGTGTGAATGTCGAGTTTGGACACATTCGTCAGCGTCTTTTCGAAGAAGGCCTTGCCCGCTTCGCGAACCGCTTTATCCGGCGACGACAAGTTCTTCGACTTGGATGGGCCGATGCCGGCCGTCAGGATGATGCCATTATCGCGCGCACTCTGCTTGATGGTCGCCAGTTCGGCATCGCTATAGTCGTTGATATGGTGGGCGGCGACTTCGATCACGTCGAAACCGAGCTTGGCGACCTTCTCCACGTAAGGGCCGAACTTGGCGCTCCACTCATGTTCCCAGTAGGAGTAATAGATTCCGTGTTTCATAGCAGCCTCTCGGTTATGTCGTTTGGTGTTTGTGTTGTTGGTCGAAATCGTGTCTGGGACGGAGTAGGGGCTTGGGCTTGCGTCCGCGTCACTCTCTTCCGGGATTTTTCAGCCTGAGATCCGGTTCTGCGGCTGTCTCCATGATGAAGAGGCCGTTGGGCAGGTCATTTTCCTCTACCTTGCGGTTGATCTCGGCTTCATCGAGCCCGAAGCCGCGCCAACGTGTCCGTAGCCGCTCGCGCAGGTCCTCTTCCCCCACCTCGACAAAGACGGTGAAGTCGAAGATCGGCTTCAGGCGGTCCCATGGCGGCTGTTTGGCCAAGAGATAATTGCCTTCGCAAACAATAATATCGACCGATTGCGGGATGAGACGGCCACCGGCACGGGCAATTTCGATGGAGCGGTCGAAGACCGGAACGGCGACGATGTCGTCTTCGTTGGCCTTCAGTCGCTCCAACATGTGCCGCAGTCCATGAACGTCGAAGGTATCGATCGCACCTTTGAAGGCGCGCCTGCCCATCGCGTTCAGGACTGCATCGTCATAATGGTAGCCATCCATCGGGAACAGCGCCGCAGACACACCGCTTTCGCGGGCTAAAATGTCCACCACACGTTCGGCAATGGTAGATTTTCCAGAGCCCGGCGCACCGGCAATGGCCATCATAAGCCGCTTTCCCTGCTTAGCGGCGAAACGCTTCATGGCGAGGCTTGCGATGTCACGAGCGTTATCGTCGATGGTGGTCAAGGGCTTGTCTCGCACTATAAGTTGAAGAGGCTTTTTACGTGGCTGTCAGTGGGCGGCAAACACGCCGTACTGGACTGCCTTGTCGCGCAGGAAGGTCAATCCCTTATCCAGGACGACCTCCGCACTTGAGGCGACCGGTCGCCAGGTCGATGTTGGGCCAGCCATGAAGTCCGGCAAGCCGCCGAAGCTTTCAAGAACCAGAAGGCCTTTGAAATTGATGGCAGCAAGCGCGCCAAAAAGCTCATCCCACGCGATGGTGCCGAAACCGGGCGTGCCGCGATCGCTTTCCGACATATGCATATATTTCAGGTGATCGCGCGCCGCGACGATACCGCTGGCAAGGCCCTTTTCCTCTAGGTTCATATGGAAGGTGTCGAGATGGACGAAGACGTTGTCCATGCCGATCCGTTCGACGAGGTCCACCACTTGTTGTGCGGTGTTGAGGAGATGGTTTTCATAGCGGTTGACCGCCTCGATGCCGAACTGCAGGCCAAGCGATTTCGCATGCTTTGCGACAGCGCCCAAAGCGCGGGTTAGATTGTCGTATTCACCTTGAGTCGGCGGAAAACCGGTGCGCTCGGTGGTACCACCAAAGGTAACGCCAGTCAGTGCCTCCGCTCCAATCTCCGACGCCTTGTCGAGAGCAGCCTTCAGGTGATCGATTGCCGCATCCGGGCGAACCGACGCCCAGGCGTGCTCGGGAAGAACCAGAGAACACGTTGCCCGCATCCGATGCTGTTCCAGGAGCGCGCGGGCATGGGCCGTGTCAACTGAGGCAATGTCGAAGAATGGGATCTCGATATAGTCCTGAGCGTAGTTTGCTGCTCCTGCGATTGCGCGCTCGGCGCTTGCACTGTCCCATACGCTTGTCCACATCATTGCGTGAACACCAAATCCTTGCATCTTATGCTTTCCTTCTGCGCGATGTGGCGAATCTTGACGCCAATGTCCTTGCCGCCATGACGACAATCATCAGCACGCCCCATAGCGCCGTGGCAAGGTGCTGGTTCGCGCCCATGAGGTTGAGGCCGGAAGACAGAAGTTGGAGTACGATGAGCGCAACGAAGACCGGCAGGACTCGACCGAACCCGCCAAAGGGATTGATGCCGCCGAGAAACGCAGCCAGCACGGTAATCAAAAGATAGGATTCGCCATGCCCGACGCGAACGGAATTGAAGCGGGCAAGCATGATGACACCGGCAATCGCGCACATGACACCCGATAGTGTGTAAACGAGGATAAGGATACGGCGGGTGTTCAGCCCAGAATAGCGGGCAGATTCGATGTTAGAGCCGATCATCAGCAGTCCGAAACCGAGCTTGGCGCGCGTCAGCAACACATGCCAGAGGCCGACGCAGACAATGAAGATCAACAAAGGAATGGGCAAGCCCAGAACCGAGCCATGACCGATGGTGGAAACATAATCAGGAAAGCCTGAAATATCGCCGCCGCGGGTCAGAAACTCGCCGAGACCGCGAAGGAAGATCATCATCGAGAGCGTGACGAGGATGGGATGCGCCCGCGTATAGGCTATGGCGGCACCCGTTAGCGCGCCAGCCGCTGCGCCGGTGAGAAGGGCCGCGAGGCAAGCAAGAAGAAATGCGCTCGGCGGTGCGTTAACGCCGCCGTGGGTCTGCAAAACCCAAGCCGCAGCGAGTCCGGACAAATTAGCGGCAAATGTGATCGACAGATTGATCCCGCCGGTAAGGAGCGGCAGGAGCATGGCGAGCGTCAGAAGACCAAGTTCGGGCAACTGGAAAGCCACAGAGCCGAATGTTCCAGCCGACAGGAAGTTATCCGCGAGCGTTCCGAAGACGATCATGACCGCGGCGAAGGCGACCAATGGCCCCGCCATGTCCGCGCCGAATGTCGCGTTGAACTTTTGTGTTAAAGAGGTCATCGGCGAGTGCTTCCCTGTCTAGAGCTCATCATGGCGGAGGGCAGAAGCTTATCGAAGCGGGTCGAGGAGAGCGTGATGGCGATAAGAATGATGGCGCCGACAACCATCTTGAAGGCGAAGGGCGAAACACCCATCAGGTTAAGGCCGTTCTGAGTGATCGAAACCAGAAGAACGCCCAGCACGCAGCCGATGACCGAACCCTTGCCGCCGCCCAGGCGCGCGCCACCGAGGACGGTTGCGGCCAAAACGTCGAGCTCACGCCCGTAAAGCGCGTTCGGCACGACTTCTTGGGCGTAATGCGCTTGCATCAGTCCGGCAATACCAGCCATCAATCCGAGCCAACCAAAGGAGAGATAATGCATCGCACCGATGTTGATGCCGAAGCGGCGGGCGCCTTCCGGATTGTCGCCGAACGCATAGAGCTGGCGACCGATTGTGGTGCGCGAGATCATGAACCATGTCGCGAGACAGCAGAGGACCATGACAGCGACGGGCAGCGTCAATTCAATCCATGAGCCATCGCTCATTTCGTGTTCGTAGAAGACCACACGGGTAGAAAGCCATTCCGGCAGATCATAGATCGAGACGCCCTTGGTGAAGAACATCAACAGACCGAAGAAGATGTTGAATGTGGAGATCGTCGCGACGATCGAAATGATCTTCAATCGCCAAACGAGAAACGCATTGATCAGTCCAAGGCCGATGCCCACCGCACCCGCAATGATAAAACCTTCCGCCCAGTTGCCGCCGCCAAGTGCCGTGAGAGCAAGTACCGTGACATATTGTACGACGGAGGCAGCGACTGCAAAGGAGATGTCGATGCCGCCAGAAATCAGCACAACCAGCAGGCCGACGGCGAAGATGATGTTGACGGCGGAGACGTTCAGTACGTCGAAGGCGTTCGAGACGGTCAGAAAGCGATCGGTGCCAAGCGACAGACCCGCGCAAAGCAGGATCGTCACGACGATAAGCGCAAATTCCGTGGTGTTTCCCAGGATAAGCCTACGCATATATGGCAGTCTCCAGTTCAGTCATAGAGATGGCACGTGGATCATAAACCGCGCGGAAGCGTCCCTCCACCATGTGAACGATCCGGTCTGAATTGAAGTAGACCTCCGGCGCTTCGTCCGAGATCAGGATGATGGAGAGACCCTCCGCCGCCAGCTTGCGGACGATCTCGAAAATACCGGCACGCGCGCCGACATCTACGCCGACGGTCGGCGCGTCAAGGATAAGGATCTTCGGGCCGATCGCCAGCCACTTGGCAATGGCGACCCGCTGCTGGTTGCCGCCGGACAGCGCGCGGATTGGGTCTTCCGGCTGACCGATCTTGACGCCGAGGGAGCCGATCCAGTGCTTGACGACCGAAGCTTTTTTCGACGGCGAGATCAGTCCACCGCTCAGCAGTTTGTCCAGCGATGCCATGACCAGATTGTCGGCGATCGATTGCGGCTGGTTCAGCCCCAGCGACAACCGGTCTTCTGAAAGATAGGCGACACCTGCCTGAATGGCGTCGCGGTTCGAGCCGAACTTGACAGGCTTGCCTTCAAGACGGATTTCACCAGCATGGGGCCGATGCATCCCAAACAGCGTCAGCGCAAGTTCGGTGCGGCCCGCGCCGAGCAGTCCGGTAATGCCGAGCGTTTCCCCGCGCCTCAGATCGAAGGACACATCTTCGAATTCCCCACGCCGGCTCAATCCACGCACCGACAGCACCACTGGCTGTGCGTCATGATCTTCCGCAATTACGGTGTTGTCGAAGAGACGACCGGTCATCAATTCGGTGACGCGCGATTGTGTCATGCCCTCGACGGGATATACGCCAACGAGCGATCCATCGCGCAGCACGGTGATCCGGTTGGATATTTCCAGCACTTCTGCCAGACGATGCGAAACAAATACGACGGCTACGCCAGACGCTGATAGATTGCGCACGATGTCGATCAGATAATCGGTTTCGGATTGCGTCAGCGAGGCGGTCGGCTCATCCATGAAAACGATACGCGCTTCACCCACCAGTGCTCGGGCGATGGCCACGATCTGACGCTGGGCGATGGGCAGTTCCTTGAGCGGACGGTCGAGGTCAATCGCCACACCAAGCCGCGCTAGAGCCTGTTCAGCAGCTCGCCGGATTGCCCCTTTGTCCACGAGGCCAAATGTGCCCTTCATGGCGTGCTGAAAACCGATATTTTCGGCGACGGTCATTTCGTCGAATAGCGCAAGATCCTGCCAGATGACCTGAATGCCGAGAGATTGCGCGAGCGCGGGCGTCATCGCCGCAATCGGCTTGCCGTCGAACAGCAGTTCGGCGCCTGTCTGGGGCTTGTACACACCAGTAATGACCTTTATGAGCGTGCTCTTGCCGCAGCCGTTCTCGCCCGCCAGACAATGCACCTCGCCAGGATTGACCTCAAAGGACACGTCCTTGAGCGCGCGAACGCCACCGAAGGTGACGCTGATATTCCTCAAGGACAAGAGCGGTGTGTCGCTCATGGCGCAATGATCTCCCTTTGCCGCACTGAAGCAGGCATTCTTCATTTTCTTGATTTCGAGAAGGCCGTCGCATTGCCGATGGTGCGCAGTACGACGGATTGCCGACCAGCAGCCCGTGACCCATCTTGCGTCACGGGCGCAGTCGCGGGAATGGGGTGCTTAAAGACCCATGCCGACAAGCTTGTCGATGCTTTCCTTGTCGATCTTCAGTAGCTGATCGACAACGATCGTGTTGCCTTCCGGATTGATCTTGCCAAGACCTGCGATGTCATCGCCAGCTTTCGGTGTTTCTCCCTTGGAGAGACGATCGGCAAGCGTGACGAAGACCTCACCAGCCTGCTTGGGGTTCCACATGAAGCCACCGGTCAGAGCGCCGCTCTTGATGAGCTTGGCGCCCTGTCCGGGAGAGAAGGGACCGATAACGAAGACCTTGCCATCCTTGCGGCGTTCCTCGACAGCACGCCCGGCGCCGATGGGACCCTGCGAACCGAAGGCCAGGAAACCCTTCAGATCCTGATTGGCCGACATGAGGTCGAGCGCGGTGGAGCGGCTCTTGTCGAGATCTTCGGCAACACCATAACGATCGCCGATGAGCTTCATGTCCGGGTAGTTTGCCTTGATATATGCGATTGCAGCGTCAGCCCAGGCATTGTGCAGAGGAACAGTCAGAGAGCCGACAAAAACGGCGTAAGAGCCCTTGCCGCCCATCTTTTCAGCGAGAAGCTTGCCATGCGCTTCGCCGAAGCCTTTGGCAGATGCCAGTTCGAAATCCCAGTCGGCACCCTGCTGCTTGGGGGATTCGTGCGTGATAACCTTGATGCCGGCTTCCTGTGCCTTCTTCAGCACCGGTTCGAGCACCTTGGCATCGTTTGGCACCACGCCGATGACATCAACCTTCTGGGCGATGAGGTCTTCGATTGCACGAACCTGAAGAGCAGGGTCTGCGCTGGTCGGGCCTACCATGAAACCGTTGACGCCGAGCTTGGCGCTTTGCTCCTTGATGCCCGCTTCCATAGCGTTGAACCAGGGGATACCGCCAATCTTAACAACAACGCCTACCTTGGGTCCTTCAGCAAAAGCTGTGGACGCGAGCAAGGCAAGAGACAGACCCAATGCGGCTGAAATGATTTTCTTCATGAATGTTCCTCCTCCAAAAGACGTGTACAGCAGGTGTCCCGCCACAGCTTTTCACAGCCGCATGCGAGTGTTTTGATCTCGGATATTCGAGATGTTCCTCCTGCTACTCCCATAGCAAACATCGCTTGCACAATCGATATTTCCAATTTGCACAATCGATGGTGCATTGACGTTAGGCGCGTTTTTTTCTTTCGTCAAGAGGAGCTTTGCTCTACACATCGATTTCGAAAGGAGGACGATGAATGGCAGACCTGAGCTCGAAGAAGGCGACGATTTATGACCTGTCTGTATTGTCGGGCGCTTCGGCTTCGACGGTCAGCGCAGTGCTGAATGGAAGCTGGCGAAAGCGGCGTATTTCAGAGGAAACCGCCGGAAAGATCCTCTCGCTTGCGAAGGCCCAACGCTATACCGCCAACCTCCAGGCAAGGGGTTTGCGCAGCTCTAAATCCGGTTTGGTGGGGTTGTTGGTTCCAGTCTACGAAAATCGCTTCTTCTCGTCGATGGCTCAGGCTTTCGAGGCCGAGGCGCGTAAGCGCGGTCTCTCTCCGATGGTGGTGTCGGGACGGCGCGATCCCGAAGCGGAGCGTAAGACGGTCGAGACGTTGATTGCATACTCGATCGATGCGCTCTTCATCGCCGGTGTCGCCAATCCTGATGGCGTTCACCAGGTGTGCGCCGGTGCGGCCCTTCCTCATGTCAACCTTGATCTTCCCGGCAAGCTTGCATCCTCCGTCATCTCCGACAATAGGCACGGTGCGGAAATTCTGACGAGGGCGATCCTGGAACATGCCGCACGAAATGGCACGCTTTCGCCGAATGAGGTGGTCCTATTCGGGGGACATGACGACCACGCCAGTCTTGAACGTATTTCCGGCTTCCACGTCGCCAAAAATGCTTATTTCCAAAAGGAATGTAGTGGCGACGATGTGGAGAAGACGGGCTACTCTCCACGAATGACTGAGCTTGTTCTGGAGCGCTATTTCGAGCGCAAAGGCAGTCTCCCGCGCTGCTTCTTCGTCAATTCATCCATCAACTTCGAGGGCCTGCTGCGCTTCATGGGGCGGCATGACCCGGCAGTCGTGGCTGACATCGTGGTGGGCTGTTTCGACTACGATCCGTTTGCTTCCTTCCTGCCGTTCCCAGTCTACATGATAAAACCCGATATTTCGAAGATGTTCGAAGTCGGTTTCGAGCTTTTGGACACCTCGCCAGGCGAGCCGCAGGTAACGATCATCGAGCCACAGCTTATTCCACCTCGCACGGCGCTGACTGGCCCGCTCGACGATGTCAGTGAAATCTCTCCCACGACCTGAGGGGACAAGGCGG
Source organism: Agrobacterium larrymoorei (assembly GCF_037722385.1). GTDB lineage: Bacteria > Pseudomonadota > Alphaproteobacteria > Rhizobiales > Rhizobiaceae > Agrobacterium > Agrobacterium larrymoorei_C. The sequence goes on along the minus strand of NZ_JBBKAQ010000001.1, from coordinate 774,606 downwards.
ACTTAATCCTAACGCCACAGTACAAACAGATGAAAATATATTTTCAGTCTCAAACGTTCCGCTCGTCTTTCATGATGGGGAGTTCTGTGAAGAGACCACCTTGTTTTGTTACCAACGGATGGTTGGCAGGTGGAATGCCCTGAGCTTCGATTGCTGTACGCCAGTTTTCGGCGGAGTCTTTTGGTTGCCAGCCGAGCCAGCCGACGTTTGAATTGTCCCACCAGCTGGCAGGATTTGCCGAAACACCCCAGATGACTGGGCAGCCCAGCACAGGAACCTTGAAGACGCGTTCGGTAAGGGTGGCGAAATCCTCATAGGATAGCCAGCTGGATAGCATTCGATAGTCCAGCGGTTCTTTCGTACAGGAGCCAATACGAACCGAAGCGGTTTCCTGACCGAACTTGTCGAAGTACAGACGCGCAAGCAACTCGCCATAGCCTTTCGACACGCCATAGAGTCCGTCTGGCCGAAGCGGTTCATCCGCTCTGAGCCTCTGCGTTTGCGGATAAAAGCCGACCGTGTGGTTCGAGGAGGCAAAGAGAATACGCGGATGTCCATGGGCGCGGGCGGCCTCGTAGAGATTGTACACTCCGATAATGTTGGCGTGGAGTATCTCATCGAAAGGCCGTTCCACAGAAATTCCGCCCAGATGGAGAATACCGTCGCAATCTGCGACCATGGCCTGTACCGCCGATGCATCCGCTAGGTCGCATTGAACGCATTCCTCGCCATCGTGCTCGGGCGTCAAAGCAACGACATCGGCCAGACGTATGACATTTGCGATGCCGGATAAGCGTTTGCGCATGACCCGGCCGATTGCACCAGCCCCGCCTGTGATCAGAAGACGTTTCATGAGGGCTCTCCGTGTTTGATAGAGGTGATGGACATTTTGATGTCGCCGGAAAGATTTTCGCCTGGGGCGAGCATGACGAGACCTGATGCTTGTCTTTCGCTCTCTGGCAATCCCAGTACGCCGGCAGCTGCGGAAACCGGCTCAAGGCAGAGATAGCGCTCCGTTCGATGGACCGCGATGTGAGCGAAGATCTGGTCGGCAGAGATGACGATCTTGGCTTTACCGCGTACCAACTCTGCCTTGCTCCAGTTGCGAAAGTGCAGCGTGTAGCCTGACGAGGCCGGGATCGTCTCACCGTCACGATGAACGGGTACAGAGCCGATTGGCATGCTCAACGGATCGAGCGGATAGGCGGCCTTCGCGTCGGTATGTGCCTCATCGTCGAGGCTGGCCTGAATATAAGGATGCCATCCGATGACCGCCGGAGCGGTACGATCTGCGCGGTTCAGAAGCTTCAGTCTCAACGACAATCCTTGATCGTCGAGGATGAACGTCTGCCACGCGGTGAACGAAAACGGCCACTCCGTATCGGCCTCGTAATCTAGCCTAAGCGTCGCGCGATCGGTCGCTTTCTCTTCGATACGCCAGACGCGCCGGTGGGCCGGGCCGTGCATGGCATCACCCGCAAGCGCCGGATGAGGAAGGATGGTGTAGTCTTTTCCAAGATGACAGAAGGCTGCGCCAGCCACTCGGTTATGATAGGGAAACAGAGGATAAGCCCCGGCCTTCGGCCAATTCCAGGGATCGAAATCCGTCTCATGCGTCGGAACGAGAATGTCGCCGAGTTCAGCATGGATCAGATGCGTCAAGCGACCGCCCCATCGGGGAGCAAAGCGGGCGGAAATCGGCCCGCTTGCGATTTCAACCATATCAGGCAAAGGCATAGGATCCGTCGGGACGCTTGGGAACGCGCCGCTGCCAATGGATGTAACCGTCTTCCTGCATGGCCTTTTCATCCATTTCGACGCCCCAGCCCGGTCTTTCGGGGCGAAGTTCGAGATAGCCGTCCTTTGGCAGGTACGGATCAACGACATAGCGTGTCGTCTCCTCCTGCTTGTGGACCTCGGTTCCGCCGTAGATGTATCCTTGTCCCTTTGGAAGACGATATTCGAGGATTTTGAAGTTCTGCTGGGCAGCGGAGAAATGCACATTGACGGCGGTCGCGAGCGGTCCCATCGGGTTATGCGGGGCGATGCCGACGAAATGGGCTTCTGCCAAGGTGGCAATTCGGCGCATTTCCGAGATGCCTCCGACAACGCAGATATCCGGCTGGATCAAATCGGCGCCCTTGACCTGCAAAAGGCGAAGGAATTCGTTGCGATTGTACAAGCTTTCGCCAGTGGCAAGGGTGCAGTTCAGCCCCTGTTTCAGATCGCCATACATCTCGATGTTTTCAGGACGTAGCGGCTCCTCGTAGAAAAGAGGATCGTATGGTGCCAACGCGTTTCCTAGCTGACGCGCTGCTGCTGGCTCGAAAATCTTCGCATGCGCGTCGAAGGCGATTTCGTAGTCGGAACGGACGGTTTCGCGTAGCGAGCGGAAATACTCGGCGGAGCTGCGCACGACCTCACCCCAGCGATGGCTGTGCATGTCGATCCGCCATGGGCTGAGCTTGAAGGCGGTGAAGCCCCATTCAGAATTTAGCCCGTCAAGTTCCTCTTTGGCTGCCGGAACGTCGGGCGCGGTGTAAACGCCGGCATAGACCTTGATCCGGTCACGCACTTCGCCACCGAGGAGCTTGTAGACGGGCACACCGGCGGCCTTCGCCGCGAGATCCCAAAGGCAATGATCAAGGCCCGAAATGGCAGACAGACCGAGCGCGCCGGGAGGGAACCGGTTTTGCTGCAGCATGAGGTTATAGAGATACTCCACCCGCGTGGGGTCCTGACCGGCGATGAAGCCGTAGAGATAATCGAGGATGGGTGGCAAGGCGAGATCAGGTCCGTGGTTATAGCACTCGCCCCAGCCCGTCAGGCCGTCGTCCGTGTCGAGTGCAACGATGACGCGGGGCCTGTCCTTGTCGCGGGTGACGAACACCCGCATCCGATCAATCTTCATTTTCGTCTCGTCCTTACGCTTTGAAATATTGACGCCGTGCAATGCGTGTCTGCACGTAGAGCCTTTCGCCATAGGTGCCAGGATTGTAGGAATTAGCATTTTCCTGCACGGGGATGGAGAGGTTGCCTTCGCTTGGAAAGCGAGCGACGAACTCTTCATCGATGTCGCAGCCAAGCCCGGGTGCATCCGGTACCGTCAGGAAGCCATCAGACTGAACGGGGTGCGGCAGGATGGTCTTGAAGCGCCCCTCCCAATCGTCGTCGATCCGTTCCAGGATCAATGCGTTCGGTATCGATGCAAGAACATGCAATGCCGCATATTCGGCAACCGGACCCAGCGAACCCGAATGCGGCGCCATCTGGATGTGGTGCGCCTCGGCCATCGCAGCGATTTTCTTCATCTGCGTAATGCCGCCCGCGCGTCCGGTGTCCGGCTGAATGATATCGACGAGTTCCTCCTCGATCAGCTGCCGCTCTCCGAAGATCGTTGCCGTTCGTTCGCCAGAGGCGAGCGGTATATGGGCGGCGTCGCGGATGCGGCGATATCCGGTAACGTTATCTGGCGCGATCGGGTCTTCCACCCACATCAGCTCGTAAGGCTCAAGCGCCCGCACCAGACGGCACGCATCCGCAGGCGTCATCCACGGTGGACCGTGCAGGTCGATGGCGATGTCCATTTCGTCGCCGACTGCCTCGCGAAGCATCGCGACCTTCTTGACCGGGCTGGACACCCCGCCGCATTTGATCGCCTTGATGCCGCGGGCCTTAACGGCCAGCGCACGCTCCACCGTATTGGCATGCGAGTAGATGGGAATGCGGTCTCTAAGCTTGCCACCCAGCAGCATCCAGACGGGAACGCCAAGCGCCTTGCCCTTGATGTCCCACAAAGCCATGTCGACACCCGTCATGGCGCCAGCGCCAACCGTGCCCAACATTCCGTGACCCATCATGGCAATCGCCATTTTCTGCCACAGCTTTTCGATATGCATCGCATCTTCGCCGATGAGGATGGGCGCCAGATCTTTGATTGCCGTTTCGATGACGCGCGGCCAGCCGGAGCATTCTCCAAGGCCGGTTATCCCTTCATCGGTCTCGATTTTGATGAACAGCCAGTTGCGAGTGCCCTCCAACTTGTGATCGGTGATATGGCTGGCATGGCCGTCCGACGCCCATTTGGAGGGATCCGGCTGCCCGGCATGCATGAGAAAGGTGCGGATCGCGGTGATCTTCATCGTTGTACACTCCCATTCTTGGTCGCAACGAGGGCAGGGGCGATATCAGCTGCAGGCTCGGTGTAACGGAACCGCCGCGAGCGGTCTCGATCTCTCGGATCTGGGCGCGGGATGGCTGAAAGCAGCGCTTGCGTATAAGGGTGATCGGGCGCGTTGCAGATCTTCTCTGCGTCGCCGACTTCCACCAGCTTGCCGCGATACATGACGCCGACCCTGTCGCACATGTAGCGGATGACGCCGATGTCATGGCTGATGAAGATGTAGGCGAGGCCAAGCTCGTCTTGGATCCGCATCAACAGATCGAGGACCTGGAAGCGCACCGACACGTCGAGGGCAGAGGTGGCTTCATCGGCAACGATGATGCGTGGTTTGAGGGTGATCGCACGTGCGATGCCGATGCGCTGACGTTGCCCGCCGGAAAAGGCGTGCGGGTAGCGCTCGCGACCGTTTGGATCAAGTCCGACCTGCTCCATCAGCGTACAGACCCGTTCGTCCAGCTCACGGCCTTTAGCTATCCCGTTGACGAGGAGCGGCTCGCCAATGATCTGAGCAACTGTCATGCGGGGGTTGAGAGATCCGAAAGGATCCTGGAACACCATGCGCAGCTCCCGGCGCGCGGCTTTCAGTTCCTCACCTTCGATTTTTGCAAGATCGATAACGCGGCCATCGGCCTTTCGGTACAGCATCTCGCCGGATGTCGGGTCGTAAAGCCGCATGATGGAGCGCCCCATCGTCGTCTTGCCCGAGCCACTTTCACCGACAATGCCAAGCGTCTCGCCAGGCAGCAGTTTGATCGACACGCCGTCCAGGGCCTTCATCGCGCCGAAGTGCATCGTCAGGTCGCGTATTTCGAGAAGCGGTAGCGCGGTGGTATCGAGTGGCGGGCGCTTCAGCCGAATTTCCGCCTTCTGCTCCAGCTTCAGCACCGAGCCAATCAACATTTTGGTATAGGGATCGCGCGGCTCGTGGAAGATCTGCTCCACAGGGCCGTATTCCTTGACGACGCCATGATGCATGACAAGCACATCGTCGGCGATCTGCGCCACCACGCCCATATCATGGGTGATGAACAGCACCGCCATACCGTTGGCCTTCTGCAGCCTGGCGATGAGATCAAGGATTTCCGCTTGCGTCGTCACGTCGAGAGCGGTCGTTGGCTCATCGGCGATCAGGAGGCGCGGTTTACAAGCGAGCGCCATGGCAATCATAGCGCGCTGGCGCATGCCGCCCGAATACTGGAAAGCGTATTTGTCGATGGCAGTCTCGGGGTTTGGAATTTCCACTTGCCGCAGCAGCGAGATTGCTTCGACGCGCGCTTGGGCTTTGCTCATCTTCAGGTGCAGCCGCAACGCTTCCATGATCTGGTCGCCGACCGTGTGGACCGGCGAGAGTGAGGACATCGGTTCTTGAAAAATCATGGCGATGTCGGCGCCGCGCACGGAGCGTATCGCCTTGCCGCGCGGATCAAGCTTGGCGAGATCGACTACTGCACCATCGGCACGGCTGAGAAGAATAGATCCCGACGCGATGTGACCGGGGGCATCGACGATCTGAAGAATGGAGCGTGCGGTCACCGACTTGCCGGAGCCGCTCTCGCCCACCACGCAAAGTGTCTTGCCGGGTTCGATGGAGAAGGAGATATCATTGACGGCTTTGAAGACGCCGGTTCGCAGAGGAAACTCAGTGACGAGATTCCTGACGTCGAGGAGCGGCTTGCGCGGCGCGATGTTCGGGATGTCTGTCATCGGTGATCTCACTTGTTGTACGGATCGGCGGCGTCGCGCAGGCCGTCACCCAGAAGGTTGAGCGCCATGACCGCAATGACGACAGCCACACCGGGTAGGAAGAGCCATGGGGCAGTGGCGATAGAGCGGATATTCTGTGCTTCACGCAGAAGGACGCCCCAGGATATCGTTGGCGGCTGCAGGCCAAGACCAAGGAAAGACAGCGAGGTTTCTGCGAGGATCATTGCCGGTACGGCAAGCGTGACCGATGCAATGATATGGCTGGAAAAGCTTGGAAGCATGTGGCGAAAAATGATGCGCCGTTCTGGCACGCCATCCAGGCGCGCGGCGGAAACGAACTCTTCCGTTCGAAGGGAGAGGAAGCGGCCACGCACCACGCGAGCGAGCTGCGCCCAACCGGTAAGCGACAGGATGACGGTGATCATCATGTACTGCATCGTCGCCGGCCAGTTTTGCGGAAGGGCCGCGGCAAGCGCCAGCCAGATCGGGATTGTCGGCAGCGACAGCACGAAGTCGATGACGCGCTGCATCACGAAGTCGATGCGCCCCCCGTAATAGCCGGAGATACCGCCGAGTACGACGCCGAGCAAAAGCGACAGAGCGACGCCGACGAGGCCGATCGACAGCGAAACCTGCGCGCCTTGGACCACTCGGCTAAACACATCGCGTCCCAGACGATCAGCGCCAAAGATGAAAAGCGGCCGGTTCTTGTCGGTGGAGGCTAGCAGATGAATGTTGGAGGAGAACAGTCCCAGCACGTTGTATTCGTAACCGCGGCCGAAAAATTGCAACGGCACCTTCTTGGTGGTGTCTTCCGTGAAAATGGCTGCAAGCGTGTTCGGATCACGGGTCAGCTTCATCGGATAGTAATAGGGTCCGATCTCAAAGCCGTTCGACGTATCGAAAAGATGAACGCGTTGAGGCGGATGGAACGTTGCACGCGCATTTTGCAGGACGGGATCGTTGACCGCGAAGAAACCCGGCACGAGTGCCACCGTGTACATCGCAATGGTTATGAAGAGTGAAGCCATGGCGAGCTTGTGCCGCTTGAAGGCCCACCAGATGAGCTGCCATTGCGAGGCGACGGCGGCGCGATCGGCGCGACCAGCGGTGATAGCGATATCGGTCATGGGCGCGCTCCTATTCGAGGCGGATTCGGGGGTCGACGAGGGCCAGCAGAATGTCGCTGATCAAGGAGCCGATCAGCGTCAGTGCGCAGATCAGAAGGACGAAGGCACCGGCGAGATACATGTCCTGCGCCATCAGCGCCTGAAGCAGCAAAGGCGCGGCTGTCGGGAGGTTCAAAACGATCGCGACGACAACGGAGCCTGAGATCAGGTTCGGCAAGAGCCAGGCGATGGTAGAGATGAACGGGTTGAGCGCGATACGAAGGGGGTATTTCGTCAGCAGACGGAACTCCGAGAGACCCTTGGCACGAGCGGTGGTGACATAGGGCTTGGGCAGTTCGTCCAGCATGTTGGCCCGCATGACGCGGATGAGGCTTGCAGTCGAGGAGACCGCAAGAATGATGACCGGCAGCCAGATATGCTGCATCAGGTCTATCATCTTGCCAATGCTCCAGGGCGCGGCCTGATATTCGTGCGAGAACAAGCCGCCGACATCCTGCCCGAACTCCACGGCCGCGACATACATCAGCACGAGCGCCAGTAGGAAAGAGGGTATCGAGAGACCGAAGAAGCTGAAGGCGGTGAAGAAATAGTCGCCAATCGAGTATTTTTTGACCGCAGAATAGACGCCGATGGGAAGCGCAATCGCCCAAGTGGCCAGAAGGCTTGCAATGGCGAGCACGAGCGTCAGCGCCATGCGTTCCCAGATCAGACCGGATACCGGCTGTTGCCATTCAAAGGAGATGCCGAAATCGCCGCGGGTGACGATGCCCCACACCCACTTGAGATATTGCACGATCATCGGCTGATCGAGACCGAAACGTTCGCGTAGCAGTGCAGCAGTATTCTGATCTACCACCTCATTGGAGGATGCGAGCGTTGCGACGTAGGTCGTTACATAGTCGCCCGGCGGCAGCTGGATCAGGACGAAGGCGAGGAAGCTTACCGCAAAGAGCGATGGGATCATCCATAAAAGGCGTTTAACGATGAAGGCTAGCATAAGTCTCTCGCAAGCAGGGCCACGGCTGACGCTTTCCGACCGATTGATCTTCGTCGAAAGGACGGCGGGTGGCGGATCAAAGGGGTGCCGCATTTTCAAGATGCGGCACCGTCCATCGTTCGCGTGAAGCGATTGCGACCTGTCAGATCAGCGTCTCACGCTTCATGGGCTTGGGTAGTCTTGCCTTAGCTGGTGAAGAAGAACTGCTGGGGCAGGGCAGGGCCGGGGTTCGGCCACGTCCAGCTGTCGGGTTCCGTTTCCGGAACGTTGCGCAGATTGTTGCGAATGATGCCGAAACCGCCGACAGCCAGGCAGACACCGATCGTCTCAAACTCGTCCGCTGCGATATCGAAGATTTCTTTCATCTTCTCGCCGCGCTTTTGCAGGTCGGCAGTCGAGCGGGCTTCGTCGAAAAGCTTGAAACGCTTCTTCTGGCTTTCAGGCGGCTCCTGACCCTTCTGTCCGTTCGACGTGTACCACAGCGCCCACGGTATGGCGTAGCGCGAGCCCTGCGGATGGAATGCGAAGAAGTCGCGCGGATCGAGCATCGGGTCGAGGCCGCCGGGGCCGGGCCAGACAGCCGCATCATGGGCGTTGTCATCTCCACGCGTATAGTAGAGCGCGCGCTCGATGGTGTTGACCTTGATATCCACGCCGATCTGCGCCCATTGAGCCTTTACCAGTTCAAGCGTATCGACAAGATCCGGATAGAGCGTCGGGATGACATCGATGGCGAAGAAAACAGGCTGACCGTCAGGGCGAAGCCTGATGCCATTGTCGTTCTTCTTGTCGTAGCCAGCCTTGTCCAGCATGGCATTGGCTTTATCCTGATCATACTCGGTCAGCTGGCGTGCAAGCTTCTCGTGGTACCACGGATGAGTAGGACGAGGCCCTGTCTGGTATCCTTCGCTCTGACCGAAATAGACGATATCGATAATTTCCTGACGATTGAGCCCGAGCGACAGCGCTTGTCGGAAGGACCTGTCGGCGAACATCTTTCGCATCGCCGGATCTTTGTGGGTGATGTTGAGATAAATCTGGCACTGCTGCGCTGCAGAGGGCACCAGCGTCATCAAGCGGTAGTCGCCCTTTTTTGCGTTTTCCGAAAGGGTGGGCTTATTGGCCAGCGTGCTGATATGGCGTTCCTGAATGTCGATCTTGCCGGAGATGACGTTCAGCATCAGCGACTCGACATCCTGGGAAATGCCGAAGTTGACCTCATCCACATAAGGCAACTGGTTGCCCTCGGTATCGACCTGCCAGAAGTATGGGTTGCGGGTCATCACAACACGCGTCGCGCCGCCAGAATAAGGTTCCTTCACGACCCAAGGATCAAGCGTGGGCTTGTCCACATTCGACCAACGAGATGGAATTTCGATATCGCCGCATTTGCTGCGGAAGAATTCGGTCCAGCTGGCTGCACCTGCCGCCTTGGCCTCGGCTTCGATGCCGGTGTTGTATTTCGGCAGGAATTTGCTGCAATAGTGCTTGGCAAACAAGGTCGGGTGCTGTCCCAGAGGTGTCGCCAGGTTTTCAAGATAGAGCGCGTTTGGCGCCGCAAACTTGAACTTGACGGTGTAGTCGTCGATCTTGGTCACATCCACGGCTTTCCCGCCGATGGAGACCTGGGCCGGTGTGGAGCCATAAAGCTCCTTGTTCTTCACCACGTCTTCGATTGCAAAGACCACGTCATCGGCCGTGAAGGGATGACCGTCCGACCATTTGGCTCCCTTACGCAGATAGAAGGTGAACTCCGATGCGTCGGGATTGATCTCCCATTTTTCGGCCAGGTTTGGCAGGACTTCGGTGAATTCCAGGTTCCAGCGCACGAGACCTTGGTTGCCGACCATGCGCAGAATGCCGTTATGGTCCGAGGAGCCGCGAAGGCCACGTCGCAAGGTGCCGCCATAGGTGCCAATCTTTTCATGCGGAGTAACGACGAGAGGGTTTTCGGGCAGTCGATCTTTCAGCGGTGGCAGCTTTCCGTCTTTGACCAGGGCTGCAAGTTGCGGCGCTTCCCCGTTACTTGCTGCCCTGGCAACGCCGCCAGCAACTGAGAGAGCGACGGCCCCGCCCACACCCGCCAAAAACGTACGACGCGTTACGCCGTGCGAAAATCCTTGCTTCTCGCGCATTCCGAAATCCCTCCCAAAGATGATACCGGCGCCACGCAGAGCGACATGCCGGCCACGGCCTCCCCGACCGAATTGTCCGATCTCCTCATCGGATGGAGGCACCATAATCGGTTTTCAGATGATTACAAGTATTGACAGATTATTACAACTTTTTTATGGTTCGCCCAATCTTGGCGCGTCGCGGCAGGCTGTGTGGTTTGGGGGAGAACATGGATTTCAAGGAAGAAACGCGCGAGAAACTGAGGAACGTTTCCACCGCGACGCTCACCACCATCCTTCTGAAGCGTGGATTACGGAACGTTTTCATTCGCGGCATCCACAAGATCAACAAGGCAGCTCCACGACTGGTCGGCCCTGCTTTTACATTGCGCTATATTCCCGCACGCGAGGACCTCGATCATGTCGGCGTCTTCACGGACAGAAGCCATCCGCAGCGGCGCGCCATAGAAGAATGCCCGCCCGGCCACGTCCTGGTGATGGATAGCCGCAAGGATTCTTCCGCCGCCTCGGCGGGAGGGATCCTTATGACCCGACTATGGCAGCGTGGCGCGGCAGGCGTCGTGACGGACGGGGGCTTTCGAGACACGCCTGATATTGCCAACCTGCCATTTGCCGCCTATCACGCGTCACCTTCGGCTCCTACCAACCTGATCCGCCATCACGCGCTGGACATTAATCAGCCCATCGGCTGCGGCGATGTCGCAGTTTATCCCGGCGATATTCTGGTGGGTGATGACGAAGGCGTAGTCGTCATCCCATCTGCCATCGCCGAAGAGGTGGCGGACGAAGCGGTCGAGCAGACTGTGTTTGAGGACTTTGTCGAGGAGAAGGTTCGGGCCGGCCGAGGCATCTTCGGGCTTTATCCGCCGGATCCGGAAGCACAGGCTGAGTTTGAAGAGTGGAGAAAGGAAAAGGGGCGTTAATGGATGGTCCGGTCGCGACAACGTCAGCGAGAAGCGATACGCGCTTCAGCGATATCATCTATGAGAAAATCGTATCGATGATCTCGGATGGGCGTTTTCCGATCAATGAAAGACTGCCCTCCGAACAAAACCTAGCCACTCTTTTCGGTGCGTCACGTCCAGTCGTGCGCGAAGCGCTGGAGCGGCTTCGCAATGATGATCTGATCGTATCGCGCAAAGGGTCTGGCTCTTATGTCCGACAAAGGCCAGATAGCTCGATTTTGCAGCAGGTGCCGGTGGGCTCTCTGGCTGATGTACAGCGTTTCTTTGAGTTTCGGGCGGGCCTGGAGGCATCGGCGGCCGAGCTTGCAGCTCGCAACTGGCAGCCGGTCGATCGTAATCGCATTTCCGATGCAATATTGGCCCTGGAGAACTGTCTGGAGCGGGGAGACCTTGGTGCCGATGAAGATTTCGCGCTGCACGAGGCAATCGCTATTGCGAGCGGCAACCAATATCACGCGACCGTCCGAACGCTGTTCAGGCCTCACTTTTCGATCGGCCAGTCGGTCACCAGAAGTCTGAGTTTGAAGAGGCCTCCGCATCACGTGCGTGACGTGCAGGCGGAGCATACGGCGATCGTCGAGGCTATTTTCGCACGCAACGAACAGGCCGCTCATGATGCGATGAAGAACCACATCCTGATGGCGCGTGCCCGCATGTTCCAGGGTGTGGGACGTTAAGAAGAAATCGCCGGGACGACGATAAGCCCGGATGGAACAATATGAATGTGTGCGGTTCGAAGCCACACGCTAAGGCGGAGCTTTGTCTTGTTAGGCAGTTCCGGGGGAGAGGAAGAAAGCATGACGTCACCAAGGATTTTCGAACCGAAAATTCGCTCGCTCATCGACACTCCGCTTTCGGTCGGAGAATCGCCCGTTTGGGACGAGCGAACCGCCGCGCTCTGGTTCGTGGATATTCTCGCGCCGGCAGCTTTTCGGCTGAGAGCAGACGGAGGTCTCGATCGTTTCGACATGCCAGCGGCGGTTGGTTGCCTTGGTCTTTGCGAAAACGGCATGGTGCTTGTCGGACTGCAGACCGGCGTTCATCTCCTTGATCCGGCAACAGGTCAGCTTGAATGCTTCTGCGACCCTGACGAAGGCAGGCCGGACAGCCGCCTCAATGACGGTAAGGTCGGGCCGGACGGCCATTTCTGGGTGGGAACACGAGACGAGGCCGTCCCTCAGACCGGCAATGCCAGGCTCTATCGCGTCTCACCCGACCGCAGCTACACATGCCTGATTGATGGGGGATTGTTGACGTCCAATGGTTTGGCCTGGAGCCCCGACGGCCGGCGCATGTATCACTCCGATAGTAGCGGCCTTATGCTCCAAGCGTTTGATTTCGATCCTGCCGATGGTGCAATCGGAGCTGCAGAGCGTCTCCACGATTTCGCTCCAGGCGAGGGCAGGCCGGATGGTGCTGCGATCGATAGCGAAGGCTACTATTGGAGTGCCGGCGTGCAGGGCGGCCGCTTGAATAGGATCTCCCCTGAAGGCCAGATCGTCGAAATCTACCGGATGCCTTTCGCCGGTCCCACCATGCCTTGTTTCGGCGGACCGGATCTCAAGACGCTCTATGTCACCAGCCTGACAACCGGGGAAGGGATAGCGAAGACACCCGGCACTCTCATTGCCTTCGAGGCGCCCGTCGCGGGCGCTCCCGTCCACCGTTTCGCGCTTTAGCCGCACATCCTTTTCTTCTGGAGATTTCTGACATGAACCGCTTCGACATGCGCGACCGATTGCACGGCGTATCAGGCGTACCGATTACTGCCTACGGCACAGATGGTGAGATCGATGCACAGGTGACCGCCACGATTTACGGCCGTGTTGCGCGCGCCGGTATCCACAATATCGTCGCTGCGGGCAACACCGGCGAGTTCTACGCCTTGACGACCGATGAAATTCTGAAGGTCTATGAGGCCGCCATCGCAGGTGTGGAAGGCGTCGCGCCGGTAACGGCTGCCATCGGCAGGTCTCAGCGCGAGGCTGTTGCCATGGCACGGAAAGCAAAATCCATGGGTGCCTCGGCGGTGATGTCGCATCAGCCCGTGGATCCTTTCGCTGCACCCCAGTCCCAGATCGACTATTTCCGCGGGCTTGCAGACGCAAGCGAACTCCCGCTTGTCGCCTATGTGCGGGCTGACGGGTTCAGCGTTGACGATATGACGCGCCTTGCCGCTCATCCCAATATCGCCGGTATAAAGTTTGCGACGACCGACGTGATGCTGCTGTCCCGCGCAATTGCCGCGTCCGACCCAAACGGCGCGCTTTATGTCTGCGGACTGGCAGAAAGCTGGGCGCCCGCCTTCGCCGCTGTGGGCGCGAGGGGTTTCACATCCGGGCTGGTCAATGTTGCCCCAGAGTTTTCGCTACAGGTGCATGCGGCGCTCGCAGCTGGCGATTTTGCCGCTGCCCGTTCCGTTGTCGAGCGGATCGAGTTGTTCGAACGGCTGAGAACAAAACATCGCAATGGTGCCAACGTGACGGTGGTGAAGGAAGCCGTTGCCATGCAGGGCTTTCATGTCGGACCGGTCCGTGCGCCAGGTCTTCCAGTCCTCGATGCTGCTGACAAAGATGCATTGAGATCTCTCATGCAGTCCTGGGGACTATTGGGAAGTGCCGTTGCGACGGGTTCCACCCTGTGAAGGGGCCGTGCCGTGGATGGGGAGAGATGCTCCTCGCCGGATCTCCTTCGCTACCGTACAAGGACGAAACTTCTGAACTGAAGGGACGGGAGTGGAAGATAACGAACTCAAGCTGTTCGCAGAGCCGCGGCAATCTAACTATCCGATATCGCCTCCAATCAATGCATTATTTCCAGCTTGAAATACCGCTCCTGCTTGCCGTATGATTGTCTTGTTCTCAGGGCGGGGCGCAATTCCCCACCGGCGGTATCGGGATTTATCCCGGAGCCCGCGAGCGCTTCCGGTCTCCGGAAGGTCAGCAGATCCGGTGCGATGCCGGAGCCGACGGTATAGTCCGGATGGAAGAGAACAAGGTAAAGAGGACCCGCATCCAGTGGGGCCTAATTACGTTGTTCGCCCAAGGGAAATTTGGCGTTTGACCAAACGCGAAAGTGCCGGAAACGGCATAACCCTTGAAAGGCAAGACATGACGATTTCTAAAATTGAAGATGCGATCGCAGCTATCTCTCGCGGTGACATGGTCATCGTGGTGGATGATGAGGATCGTGAAAACGAAGGCGATATCATCGCCGCTTCGGAGACCATCACTCCCGGCCAGATCGCATTCATGATGAACCACGCTCGTGGTCTCATCTGTGTTGCCATGGAAGGCGAGCGACTGGACGAGTTGGAGCTTCCTTTGATGGTTCCGCGCAATACGGAGTTCCACAAGACCGCTTTCACCGTATCGGTGGATTACATTCCTGGCACTACCACCGGCATCTCCGCACAGGACCGTGCCAAGACCGTGCAGGCGCTGGTCACCAAGGAGACGAAGCCGGAAGATTTTGCTCGGCCTGGACACATCTTTCCGTTGCGTGCCAATCCGAAAGGCGTTCTCGGCCGCGCCGGCCACACGGAAGCCGCCGTGGATCTCTGCCGACTCGCAGGAAAGGCACCCTCCGGCACCATCTGCGAAGTTGCCAATGACGATGGCACCATGGCTCGACTGCCGGATCTCGAGGTGTTTGCCGAACGGCACGGTCTTTTGCTCGTGACGATCAAGGATCTGGTCGAATATGTGAATGCCCGACAAGGCGAAGAGCGCAAGCAGGTTGCTTGAGGCGTGAGATCACCAATGCAAAATGCGCCCCGTTGGGCGCATTTTCATTGTGTAATCTGAATTTAAGACTGCCCGTTACCAGCAGCAGAACCCGCCATCGACCAGAAGATCGACGCCGGTCACGAAGCTTGCTGCATCAGACAGCAGGAAGATGGCCGGCCCAACCATTTCATCGACATTGGCCATGCGCTGCATCGGCGTCTGCTCTTCAAACAGTTTTGTTTGGTGGACCATTTCGGGACGCGTATTCATCGGCGTCGCCGTATAGCCGGGAGAGATCGTGTTGACGCGCAGCCCGCGTCCAACCCACTCCATCGCCATGGATTTCGACATGTGGATGACGCCCGCCTTGGAGGCGTTATAGTGGCACTGCATCAGCCCGCGATTGACGATCACACCGGACATGGACGCTATGTTGACGATCGAGCCGCGTCCGTGCTTCAGCATGGCTTGGGCCTCAGCCTGGCAGGAAAGGAAAACGCCCTTCAGGTTGATATCCATCATCGTCTGGAACTGGCTTTCGTCCATTTCCTCGGCAGGATTGGCATTAGCGATGCCTGCAGCGTTGACGGCAAGCGATAGCGCCCCGAGATCCGCCTCGGTTTTGGCTACGGCGTCTGCCAGCGCCTGCTTGCTGGTGACATCTGCGGCAATCTGAACAGACTTGCGACCGGCCTTTGCAATGAAGTCAGCCGTTTGTGCAAGGCCGTCGTCTGTGCGGCGGTCGAGCAACGCGACATCGGCGCCGGCCTGTGCCAAACCCATGGCGATGCGCTGGCCGATACCAGAACCCGCACCCGTGACGAGGGCCACCTGACCGGAAAGATCGAAAAGCTTGGGCGCGTTGAGCGTGATCGTGGACATGCAGGTTTCCTTTTTCAAATTGTCGCCAGTTCCATGACGGACACATCGTTGGCTTCGTCACGGTTGAGAATACCGGCCTGATTTCCTTGGGCAAGAACGAGGATGCGGCTGGAAACGCCGAGAACTTCCTCAAGATCGGAGCTGACCACGATCACCGCTACGCCCTGTTTCGCCAGATCGACGATGATGTCGTAAATGCCAGCGCGTGCGCCGACATCGATGCCACGGGTTGGCTCATCCAGCACGACCACGCGCGGGTTGCGCGCGAGCCACTTGGCGATAACGACCTTTTGCTGATTACCGCCGGAAAGATCCGACGCCGGCTGTTCGCCTTTGCCCTTGACGCCAAACTTCGAAATGGCGGCATTTGCGAAGCGGCGCTTGAGCCCTGGTGTGACCCAACGCGTTCCGAGCAAGTCGAGATTGGCGTAGATAATGTTTTCGCCGATTTCATGCTCGACCACCAAGCCTTGAAGCTTGCGATCCTCCGGCACCATGACGATGCCATGATCGATGGCATCCGACGGTGATTTGAGGTTGAGCGGTTTGCCATCGAGAAGAATCTGTCCCTGCGAGGTGGCATCCGCACCGGCAATTGCCCGCACCAATTCGGTCCGGCCCGCGCCGATGAGACCTGCAATACCAAGAATTTCCCCGGCACGCACATCGAAGCTAACATTGCGAAAGGCGTTGTTGACGCCTGTCAAACCTTTCACCTCAAGCACGACCTTATCGCTTGCATCGGGGAGCGTTGGAAACATGCGTTCCAGCGAACGGCCGACCATGCTCTCCACGACCGTGCGGACGGGCGTCGCACTATCGGCGAATTCGTTGACCCGTTCTCCATCACGCAAGACGACAATCCGGTCGGTGATCTGTCGGATCTCCTCCATGCGGTGAGAAATGTAGATGATGCCGACGCCTTCGGCGCGCAGCTTTCGGACCTGTTCGAACAGCGCCTGCGTTTCCGCTCCGCCAAGAGCCGCCGTCGGCTCGTCGAGGATGAGGAGCTTCGCATCCAGTGCCAGCGCCTTGGCGATCTCGATGAGCTGCTGGTTTGCGGTGGAAAGGCCTGCGACCTTGCGGGAGGCGGGAATGTGGAGATTAAGGCGGGCCAGCTGCTCCTGCGCGCGACGCACCATCTCGGCACGGTCGACCTTGCCATTTCTCATCGGCCAGCGCCCGATGAAAACATTCTCCGCAATGGAGAGCTCAGGCAGAAGCTTCAGTTCCTGGTGTATCAGCACGACGCCCTTGTCGATCGCCTCACGGGGCGAAGCAGGGGCATAGGGTTGGCCGAGCCAGGTCATAGTGCCTTGCGATGGTTCGCGCGATCCGGCGATGATGCCAGATAGGGTCGATTTACCCGCGCCGTTCTCGCCCAGGAGTGCGACGACCTCGCCGGCATAGACGTCGAGATCGACATTCTTCAAGACCTCAAGCGGACCGTAGCGTTTGCTGATGCCACGCAGCGAAAGAACCGGCTCACGCATGCTGGGGACCTCCCAAAACTTGCAATCGAGACAACCGGATGGTCGCAAAGCGCCATGTCCGGTTCAAAGAGATGGGGTGCCGCCGATAGGCGGCACCCCAGTGTAATCAAGGATGGTTGGCGATAAAGCCGTCGACATTTTCCTTGGTGGTCAGGGTCGCGTCCATCAGCTGAACTGGTGGGACCTTCTCGCCGCCGACAATCTTCACGGCCATCTCGACAGCCGTGCGGCCCATCTTCTGCGTCTGCTGGGTAGCCGTTGCATTGAAGACGCCGTTCTTCAGAGCTTCGAGGGCTGCGGTGTCGCCGTCAAAACCGCCAACAACAATCTTCTGCGATGGATTGGCGACCTTGATGGCCTGCGCTGCGCCAAGTGCCAGACCGTCAGCCTGAGCGAAGACGATGGAGACATCCGGGTTGGCCTGGAGCATGTTCTGCATGATCTGGAAGCCTTCGTCCTGGCTCCACATGTTCGACCACTGCTCAGCAACGACTTTCACATCTGGGTTCGCCTTGACGGATTCCATGCAGCCCTTGGTGCGATCCACTTCAGGCGTCGTGCCTTTCTGGCCGTGAATGATGACCATCTTGCCCTTAACGCCAGCCTGCTTGATGATGTAGTCGCAGACCGACTTTGCAGATGCGACAGAATCAGTCGCCAGGAACGTATCGCCGGGCGCACCGTCTGCATTGCGGTCAACGTTGATGACCGGCACGCCGGCCGCCTTTGCAAGCTTTACCGGAACGGTCGCGGCAGCAGCACCGGCAGGGATGTAGATCAGCGCATCGATGTTCTGGGTCAGAAGGTCCTGGATCTGGTTGACCTGCGTCGGGCCATCACCCTTGGCGTCAACTGTCACGACTGTGATGCCGCGCGTCTTGGCTTCTGCTTCCACCGACTGCTTGATCTGGTTGAAGAAGTTTGCCTGAAGATTTGCGACAGCAAGGCCGATTTTCTTAACTTCGGCAGCATTGGCGGGACCGAGTGAGAGGGCAAGTGCTGCGGACGCAAGCAGAATACGAGACAGTTTCATGTTGTTTTCCTCCGGTTTTGGTGATGGCTTTCGGGAGACTTTGCCTCCTCCCCTCGGGCCGGTTTCCTCTCCCTCCAGGAAGGGAGATGGTCTGTTGAGGGCGGAGTTGATCCCCGCCTGAACTTGAAGGTCAGCCTCTTCTACGGCGCAGGGTCTCTGCACCGACGGCCAGAACGATGACGACACCGATGATGACCTGCTGAAGGAAAGGCGAGACGTTGAGAAGGTTGAGGCCGTTGCGCAGTACGCCGATGATGAGGACGCCGATAAGCGTGCCGCCGATGCCGCCGGCGCCGCCTGAAAGGGATGTGCCGCCAATGACGACCGCTGCAATCGTATCAAGTTCGTATCCGAAGCCGCTGGACGGCTGCACGGAGTCAAGGCGCGCGGCGAGAACGATACCGGCAAGACCTGCGAGAACGGCGCAAACGACATAGACGCCGATAGTCACTAGTTGAACATTGATGCCTGCCAGGCGTGCCACTTCGGCATTGCCGCCGACGGCATAGACAGTGCGACCTTCGGCACGATAGCGCAAAAATGCCCAGGAAACGGCGACGACAACCAGCATCAGAAGCACGGTCGCGGTCAGCACGCCGAAATGCCGATCAATCGCGAGCATCATGAACCAATCAGGAAAACCAACGATCTGCTGGCCGTCGGTGATCATGTTGGCAAGACCACGCGCAACCGACATCATGGCAAGCGTGGCGATGAATGCGGGCACGCGAAACACGGTTACGAGTATGCCGACAACAAGCCCGCAAACGCCAGATGCCAGCAAAGCCAGCACGATGGCGGCTCCCATCGGCATCCCGGCCACATTTGCCGTCCATCCCATGATCATCATCGACAGGGCAAGAACCGATCCTACCGACAGATCGATGCCGCCGAGCAGAATGACGAATGTCATGCCGACAGCCATGATGCCAAGAACGGTGATTTGATCGAGGATGTTCAAGCCGTTGCGCAGCGACAGGAAATTATCGCTGGCGAAAGAGAGAAACACACATAGAAGCAGCAGACCGACGAGAGGTCCCGTGGCGCCACTCAGCCAGGCGAGCGGATTTTTGATCTGGACGTTCGCGTCCTTGCGCTCCAACACGGTCATGGCTCCTCCCACTGGTCATTCGTCAGAACTTTTAAACCGATAAGAATAAATATTCACAGTCGGCGTAAAATTCATAATTCAGTTTTTGGATGCTTGTCAATAGCGTCGATACAGGCATCCGGCTAAATGAAATTTGCGCGCCTTCTGTTTTTGCAACTTGACACTTTGGCCTCTTATGCAATTATATAGCCATCTGTATAAATATTCATGCGTGCATCTTGATGAGGAATTCATGGAGCCGAAAGAACTAGAGCGCGTAGCGCGCCAGATCCGCCTGCGCGATGTGCAAGCCGTTTTCGAAGCCGGTGCAGGTCATGTGGGTGGCGAAATGTCTGCCATCGATATCATGACGGCACTGTATTTCCGCGTCCTGCGCATTTGGCCGGATGATCCGAAGAACCCGGCGCGCGACCGCTTCGTCCTATCAAAGGGACATACGGCCTGCGCGCTTTATGTCACGCTCGCCAAGCGCGGCTTTATTCCGGAAGATGAAATCTCAACCTTCCTGCAGCCAAATTCACGCCTGAACGGCCATCCCAACTGCAATAAGGTGCCGGGCGTCGAGACCAACACTGGGCCACTTGGTCATGGCCTACCGGTCGCGGTCGGAATGGCCAAAGCTGCCAAGCTTTCTGGTGCCGATTACCACACCTATGTGATGACGGGCGACGGCGAGATGCAGGAAGGCTCCAACTGGGAAGCGATCATGGCTGGCGCCCAGTTTGGTCTCGATAATCTGACGTTGATCATCGATCACAATCGCTTCCAGCAGGGTGCGGCACTCTCTGACACCAACGATATTGCCCCGCTTCGACCCAAGCTGGAAGCATTCGGGTGGGACGTCTCTGAAATCAACGGTAACGAGATGGGTGAGGTCGTTCCCGCACTCGAACACCGTAGCGATCGCCCGCACTGCATCGTGGCCCATACCAACAAGGGTCATGGCATATCCTTCATGCAGGACAAGGTGGATTGGCACCACAAGGTGCCGAGCAAAGAACAATACGACATCGCCGTCAGAGAACTTTCGGAGGCACTATAATGAACGCGCCAGTATCTGCCCCCAAACTCTATGACTGCCGCGATGCCTTCGCCGAGACAATTGAGATGCTTGCCGCCAACGACGCGCGCGTTGTCGCCGTGTGCAATGACTCGGTCGGCTCGTCAAAGCTCGGCGGCTTCAAGGCAAAGTTTCCAGAACGTCTGATCAATGTCGGCATTGCCGAACAGAACATGGTCGGCGTCGGTGCTGGTCTTGCAAATGGCGGCCAGTTGCCCTTCGTCTGCGGCGCGTCCTGCTTCTTGACAGGCCGCGCTCTGGAGCAGATCAAGGCAGACCTTGCCTATTCCAATGCCAATGTGAAACTTGTCGGCATTTCGTCGGGCATGGCTTACGGCGAGCTTGGACCGACCCACCACTCCATCGAGGATTTTGCGTGGACGCGTGTTTTGCCGAATCTGCCGGTGATTGCGCCTTGCGATCGCATCGAAACTGCCGCCGCAGTGAAATGGGCTGCTGAGTATGCGGGCCCTTGCTTCCTGCGCCTTTCGCGTGTCGGCGTGCCGGATCTGCTGCCGGAAGGGCATGTCTTCGAACTCGGCAAAGCCAATCTCCTGCGCGACGGCACGGATTTGACTTTGATCGCGAACGGCACCTTGACCCACCGCATGGTCAAGGCCGCAGACATCCTGGCAGCACGAGGCATCAAAGCGCGCGTGTTGAACATGGCAACCGTGCGACCGATCGATGAAGCGGCGATCGTCGCGGCGGCAACACAAACAGGCGCGATCCTGACGGCGGAAGAACACTCGATCTATGGGGGGCTGGGTTCGGCCATCGCCGAAGTGGTTGTGGAGCAGGCACCGGTTCCCATGAAACGCCTCGGCGTTCCCGGTGTCTTTGCCCATACGGGCCCTGCTGAATGGCTGCTCGATGAGTTCGGGATGGCGCCACATGCAATTGCCGAAGCCGCTGAGGCGCTGATCAAGAGAAAATAAGTCTCCTCCCTGCCGCTCACGTCTCGTTAATGGCGTGGGCGGCATCCTGCCTTCACCTGCGTGGCGCTTAGATTGCCTGAAAATCCCGGCTAGTATCACGCGTCATGAATTTCCGCCGGGAAGAAAGCACAGCGATGCGCGCCATTTTGTCCGTCGATCAGGGTACGACAAACTCCAAAGCCATCCTGGTTTCGGAAGACGGAAAGATTCTTGCCAGAGGCTCGTGCCCCGTCGGTATTGCTTATCCACAGCCGGGCTGGGTGGAGCAAGACCCGAAACGCATCTGGTCTTCCGTTTTAGAGGCCATTGATATCTGCCTCAAAGCCGCGCCGGAGCCTGTTTGCGTCGAGGCTATCGCTATCTCCAATCAACGCGAATCCGTGACAGTCTGGGACGCCGAGACAGGTGAGCCACTTGGACCGGTCTTGAGTTGGCAGTGCCGCCGCACCGCGCCCACGTGCGCAGACCTCATCCAGAGTGGCCATGCCGAATGTGTCATGACGCTGACGGGCCTGCCCATCGACCCGATGTTTCCCGGCGCGAAAATGCGATGGCTGCTGGACCGCGCGCCCAAAGGCCGCAAGGTCAGGCTTGGCACGATTGATAGCTGGTTGATCAACTGCTTGACCGGCGGCCAAGTTCACGCCTGCGACGCCTCGAACGCAGCTCGCAGCCAGGCCCTTGATCTCAACCGACAGGTCTGGAGTGCTGAGCTCTGCACGCTTTTCGGCATCGATATGGATGCTCTCCCAGACGTTCGCGATAGCAGTGGAGATTTTGGGGTCACCAAAAGCGTGCCCGGCATTAAGGACGGGACGCCTATTCTGGCGGCGATCGGAGACAGCCATGCTGCACTCTTTGGCCACGGCGCATTTGATCCCGGTGACGGCAAAGTGACCTTCGGTACGGGCTCCTCAGTCATGACGACCTTGCCGCACTTCATCGCGCCGGAGCGAGGCATTACCACGACTGTTGCGTGGCGGCTTGGCGGCAAGCCCACATTCGCATTCGAGGGCAATATTCTGGTCTCCGCCTCCTCGCTACCATGGATGGTCGAGATCCTCGGGCTACCGGATGTCGCCGCACTGGTGGAACTGGCCTCGACGGCCGCTCCGGGCGGCCCTGGTTTCGTGCCCGCCTTTGTCGGCCTCGGCGCACCTTACTGGGATTCCGATTGCCGCGCCCTGTTTTCCCAGATCAATTTTTCCACAAGCCGCGCACAAATGGCGCGCGCGGTAACCGATTCCATCGCTTTTCAGGTCCACGACGTCTTCGCCGCAATGGGTGCACAGTCTCCGACAGGTTTCGGCCGTCTGTTCGTTGATGGCGGTCCGAGCCAGAGCCGCTTTCTGATGCAATGCGTGGCCGATATGCTGGATCATCCCATTATTCAGCGCGATGCGCCGGAAGCCTCTGCCCTGGGTGCCGCCTACCTCGCAGGACTTGCCCTCGGTATGTGGCCTGACCTCCAGACGGTCGCCAGCCTCAATGCCAGCGGCACAAAGATTACCCCGGTCACTTCCAACAAAAATGACAACCTCGCCACGTGGAAGGATGCCATTGCCCGCTCGACCTTGAGAATCCCGTCCGCTACAAGTGAATAAAAATTCATTGGGGGTGCCATGGGTAGGATAAACGAACTTCGTCTGATCTCGCGTGTCGCGCAGATGTATTATAGCGAGCACAAGCGCCAGGCCGAGATTGCCGAACATCTTCACTTGTCGCAGGCGACTGTTTCACGCATGTTGAAGCGCGCCGAGGCGGAAGGCATTGTGCGCACCAGCATCATCCCGCCTGTCGGAACTTTCAGTGAGCTGGAAACAAAGCTTCGAGAACGTTTCGAATTGCCCGAAGTCATCGTCGTGGATTGCAGCGAGGACCGTGACGGGGCGATCATGGCGAGGATCGGCGAAGCGGCAGCGCATTTTCTCGAAGTCACCCTTTCACAAAATGAAATCATCGGCGTGTCCAGTTGGAGCCAGACCATTTTCAAAATGGTCGAAAATATCCATCCGTTGAAAGGTGCGAAGGCCAAATACATTGTCCAGACACTTGGCGGCATGGGCGATCCATCGGTACAGACCCACGCAACGCAGATTACCACTCGCCTTGCACGGCTAACGGAAGCCGACCCGAAGCTTCTGGCTGTCCCGGGTGTAGCAAGCTCTCGCGAAGCGAAGCTCTTGATGCTGTCAGATCCTTTCGTGCGCGATACGATCGATCTCTTCGGCTCGATCACGCTTGCAATCGTCGGCGTCGGCGCAGTCGAGCCGTCAGAACTCCTTGCGCGCTCCGGCAACATATTTTCCGACAAGGAACTGGCAGACCTGTCGCAAGCGGGCGCCGTTGGCGATATTTCGCTGCGTTTCTTCGACAAGGAGGGCACTCCGGTCAAAACGCCGCTGGACGACCGGGTCATCGGATTACCCCTGGAAAACCTCGCCAATGTCGACCGTGTGATCGCGTTGGCGGGTGGGGCAAAGAAAACTGAGGCCATTGCCGGCGCTCTTAGAACCGGCGTCATCGATGTTCTAGTCACCGACAAATTCACCGCCGAACGTCTGGTCGGCTTGTAGCAAGTTCCAAGTTTCCTGAGGAGGAGAGATGAAACGTTTCGAAGGTCAGTCCGTCTTTGTCAGCGGCGGCAATAAAGGTATCGGTTACGGCATCGCTCGTCGCTTCGCTGAAGAAGGAGCAAAGGTTGCGATCGCTGCTGTAGAAAAGGACACTGCGGATATCGCAGCGAAGCTTGCCGACGAAACCGGCGCTCAAATCTTTGGCGTCACGCTTGATGTGCGTGATTCTGCAGCTGTTCGCGAGGCCTACGACGCGGCGGAGTCCGCGATTGGTGCTCTTTCCGTCTCTGTCCAAAATGCAGGCGTCATCACCATTTCCAAAGTCGAGGATCTGAGTGAGGATCAGTGGGACCTCAATATGGAGGTCAATACCAAGGGCGCGTTTCTCTGCTGCCAGGAAGCTATCCGCCGTTTTCGCCAGAGTGGAACGAGAGGCCGCCTCATCAACACCGCCTCCGGTCAGGCTCGCCAAGGCTTCATCTACACGCCACACTATGCAGCATCGAAGTTCGGTGTTGTTGGCCTTACCCAAAGCCTCGCCAAAGAGCTTGCCCCGGAAGGTATCACCGTCAACGCTATATGCCCTGGCATCATCCACACGGAAATGTGGGATTACAACGATCGCGTCTGGGGCAAAATGCTTGGGGACTATAAGCCAGGCGAACTGATGTCCGAATGGGTCGCTAACATTCCAATGCGCCGCGCCGGCACACCGGCAGAAGTAGCGGCGCTGGTGGCGTTCCTGGCCTCGGAGGATGCTGCCTATATCACGGGTCAGACCATCAACGTCGATGGCGGTCTGATCATGTCGTGATATTTCCCGCTCTCGGTTCTGATCATTTCGAAGAAAGGCCGTGCCACCGAGGGGCGGAATGTTGCCACGTGCTGGTAGTCTCGCCAATCGGGAGCAGTGATCTCAAGCATCGATCAACGGACGATCTCGGTGGTCTCGATCCTGCTTCCTCGCGATTTCGCTGAACTCAGGAGGAAGCCTTGGGAGCGATGCCGAACGAGGCCATCGCTGCTTCACACGCACGTGTGAACCGCATGGAGGGGCCTTCGTTTCCGGTTGCAAGCTTGCTGACGCGCGCGCCTTCCAAAAGCATGGCAAGCGTGTCAGCCAAAAGTTCCGGATCGCTGACACCCGTCGAACGACAAAGATCGGCAAGACGGGAATGCTGTTGCATCTTCAGGGATTCTATAACCGCGTGTGCCGGGTGACCCTGCTCTTTTAACTCCACGGCGGCATTGGCCAGATCGCATCCATAGGGCTCATTCGACAGACAGTGAGCGCGTGCTTCCACCCACGCCGCAAGCTGAGCTCTAGGGTCGCCAGGGTTCTCTGCCTCAAGATCTTCCCAAGCCTTATCGAGCGCTTGAGAACTGTGCTTGAGCGCTTCGCATACTAGATCGTCCTTGGAGCCGAAATGTCGATACAAGGTCATCTTATTTGTGGCCGCGGCCTCTGCAATGGCATCGACGCCAATCCCGCGTATCCCATGTTCGCGAAACAGTTGACAGGCCGTCGAGACAATCCTGTCGCGAGGTGGGATTTTCTCTTCCGGTAAGCGATCAGATTTGAGGGATTTCATGAGATTTAGTTTTTATCCTGAAGCACGGTTGACAGGGGTGTGACTGGTCGGTAACTATGCATTTGTTACTTACCGGTAACACCATGTGGCGAGATCGTCAAGTGACGGACCGCTTTCTGGATTTGGAACTCGTCGGAAGGAGACTGTTATGACCATTACGACAGGAGAAATGACCCTCGCTGAGATGTACAGGGATCCGATGATCCTCTCGGTAATGCGCGCTGATGGCGTTGCTCTGAGTGAGTTCAAAGAGATGATGGCCGCTGCCGCCACATCAATAAAGACGCGTCGAGAAAGCGTTTCAGATGGCAAGTTCCGGGCGACTGAAGCCGCAGCGTATGCAAGACGGCTGCAGGTTCCAAGTCTGCAGCCGTTGTTCGCTAGTTCACTGCAACAGTGCTGTGCACATTTGTAATGTCGGCGTCATTCTTGACCCGTGTGCTGAAACAGTCGTTGTAGGCGCTAGCCAATCGTCGCCAGCTTGCGGTAGCGGCCACCCGCTTTTAGCAGCTGATCGTGGGTGCCAGTTTCTACAATGCGACCTTCTTCAAGCACGACGATCTGGTCGGCGTGACGGACGGTCGACAGACGATGAGCGATCGAAACTACGGTCCGATCCCGGCTGGCCGCCAGTGCGGCGGACAATGCGTTTTCGGTTTCCGGATCAAGCGCGCTGGTCGCCTCGTCAAGTAGAAGCACCCTTGGGTTGCGAAGGATGGTGCGGGCGAGCGACAGCCTCTGCCGCTCACCGCCGGAAAACTGGTAACCGCGTTCACCTACCTCAGTGAGTATGCCCTTCGGAAGCTGTGAGACTTTTTCGCTCAACTGCGCCAACGCCAAGGCCTGTTCTATTTCATTAAAGGATGCATCGGCCTTGGCGAAGCGAAGGTTCTCTTCAATGCTGGCATTAAGCAGAAATGGATCCTGCGTAACAACACCTAGTATATGCGAGAGTGATTCAAAGCTGAAGTCCTTGAGATCGATGTCATCGAGCGTCACTCGACCGCTGTCCGGATCGTACAGGCGTGCGAGAAGATAGCCCAATGTGCTTTTTCCTGATCCAGTCGAACCAACGATGGCTGTATGCTTACCGGCGTCGATGCGTAAATTTATGCGATCAAGCGTTGGTCGGCCTGTCGCAGGGTAGGAGAAGGAGACGTTATCGAAGACGATCTC
This sequence comes from Agrobacterium larrymoorei, assembly GCF_037722385.1. Classification (GTDB taxonomy): domain Bacteria; phylum Pseudomonadota; class Alphaproteobacteria; order Rhizobiales; family Rhizobiaceae; genus Agrobacterium; species Agrobacterium larrymoorei_C. The sequence goes on along the minus strand of NZ_JBBKAQ010000001.1, from coordinate 747,903 downwards.
ACCGCGAATACTGGTGAGATCGACAATGGCTGGCTTCGCAGGTTCGACCAGTGTGGGTTTTGTATCGAGATAACCAAAGACGCGGGTTAACAGCGCTCTAGCCTTACGCAACTCGACACGCGCTTCGAACAATTCGAGCATTGGCCACAGCAACTGCTCCTGCAGCGCAATCAGTGCGACCAACGTTCCGATCGAAACGCCGAAACCTTGAGCGAGCATCAGTCCGCCTATCAGAAAGGTCACGGCGGGCAGAATGTCGAGCGCGAACATGATGATGGCGACTTCCCACTGGCCGGCGGTATGGGATTTGAGCTCCAGACGCGCGACATCGGATGAGGTTTCGCGAAAAAGTCGAACGAGATGCCGCGCCCGACCCATTGTGCGAGCAAGGATAAAGCCTCCGGCGGAAAGGGACTCCGTGACCGTCGCAGACATATCGGCAATTCGCTCTTGCTGCTCGAAAGTCAGTCGTTCGCGCAGCGCTGCCACGCGATTGTTCAGCCATAACAGCACAGGCATGAATGCAAGCGAGGCAAGTGCAAGACGCCAGTCAAGCAGGACCATGGCGACGATAGTTGTGAGCACGACGCTCACATTCCGAGCGACATCAGTCGCTGTCGTCGTAAACAGGGATTGCAAGCCCGCAATATCGCTCGACATGCGCGACTGCACTTCTCCCGTCCGTGCTGTCGCAAAGAAGGCGAGCGATAGTGACTGAAGATGTTCATAAAGAGTGACACGGAGCTCATGCATGAGCTGCTGGCCGATGTGCGTCGATACATAAGCCTGAAGGACACCGGTGATGGCGGCGAGAACCGCAACGCCTATCAGGCCTACGCAGAGCCAGATGAGGAGTGTGGCATCGCGAGCAGGGAGCGCATTGTCGATGATGGCGCGCATCATGAAGGGAGTTGTTGCGCCTGCGATACCTGCAATTGCAATTAGCCCCAGAACAATCAGGAGGGCCCCACGGTGCGGGCGAAACAGCGCAATCACCCGCCTCCATGGGGTGTGCAACTGCGCCGACGTTTCATAGTCTGCAAAATCGTGGTCTGGCTCGCGCATGATCTTGTCCCATAGTAAAAGGATCGCCGGCACGGGGGCGCCCGTTGCCTGCGTAAAGCGTTGAATAGTTGTACGTGAGCGTGTCACGCATAACGGCAGGCGACGAACGTCAACATGCCCCAGCCGCTGCCGCCCCAGACATCACAGCTATGTTGAGGTATCGTGCAGAAAGCGTGCAGACCCAGCCGGAATGCGTGTGAGGTCTCACTGCTTGTCGTTAGTTGGGGGCGCAGCCAGGCGGGAAATAAGCGTACCGACCGCTCAACTTTCGAGGAATACAAGTCACTTATAAACGCGTATAATCACCCTTTGACCAACCCGGAAAGGAGCATCGCGACTTACCAATATGGTAGAGCTTGCGGTACGGATGTCGTTGCGTTCCCCAGGCATTCCGTTCGACTGCATCAACACCGGAGAGATACGGCTGATACGGCCTTCATATGATTGACCTGATCTGTCTTCGGCAAGGACTTCAACCGGCAGTCCCGGTTTTACGCTGTCGAGAAACTGTTCGGGAATCTCCGCCCTTATGATCTTTTGACCTTCCGGCAAGATTGTAAACATCTCTGTCGCCCCGTTTGCAGCGGCAAACTCGCCAACTTTAACGCCTTGCCGAATAATGAAGCCGTCGACGGGAGCCCTAATTGTCCTGATCTCGACTTCGCGGATCGCCATATCGCGCCGCATTTGCGAAGCCGCGAGAATGGACGCCGCGACTTTGAGTTCAGAGCCGAGGCTGTCTCGCGCCGATATCGCATCATCGAGAGCTTGGTCTGAGACAGCATTGCCGGCAGCAGCGCGTTTAACCCGATCCGCCTGGCGTGACAGGTTCTTCATCTTCATTTGCAGCAGCTTGTACTGCTCCTGCGCCTGCACCGCCTCTTCCGCGGCGATCTTGGCTGATAGTGACTCCTGTTCGGAGTCCAGTGTCGCCAGGATGTCACCCGCCTTGACCTGATCGCCTTCGTGCACCAAGAGGGACGCAACCGACCCATCTCTGGGGGAAGTGACCCTTAATAGGCCTCCGGGAATATCCACCACACCCCGTGCGGCAGCCATGATGGGTGGTCCCACAAGCTCTGGCCTGTCAGCATCTTCCTCAGCGCTCGGAGAGAGCGCGGTGAAATAGAGAAGCGCACCACCAATCAAGCCAGCGGAAATTGTTGTCACGGTGGGACGTTTAACGCGGGGTAGAAACTTCATATCCTCAAGATCCTGTGGTGCTTTTGCCGGAGACCGGACGTACATCTCTTAGCAATCGTCCGTCCTCCATCTGGAGAACCCGATCAGCCTGTTTTACCAGACGCATATCGTGAGAAACGCACAGCACGGCCGAGCCAGACTCTTTCGCGATATCCTGAAGTATCGCGACTATATTGCGACCATTTTCACTATCCAGAGCGCTTGTCGGTTCATCGGCGAACAAGATTGCGGGCCTTTTGACGATAGCTCTGGCAATCGCTACGCGCTGCTTTTCGCCGCCGGACATCTCCGCTGGTCGAAGATGGCTTTTCTTCGATAGCCCCACGCTGGCTAACGCCTCAACCGCGCGCTCGCGAGCCACCGGTGAAGGCACCGACATATAGTCCAAGGGGACTTGCACCTGCTCGACAGCGCTCAGCCCTGGAAAAAGGTTGAAGCCCTGAAAGACAAATCCGCAATTCTTCAAGCGAAACTCGTCTCGTTCTTTGTCGCTCAATGAGGAAAGCGTGAGGGTGCCAGAGCTTACCGAGCCGGCATCCGCTTTCGTCATTCCGCTGAGGATCGAAAGAAGAGTACTCTTGCCGCAGCCAGAGGGGCCGATCATCAGCGTAAACTCGCTGGCGAAAATATCCACCGAGACATCTGACAGCGCCTGCATGCGGATATTGTGGATGGTGAAAGACTTGCAAAGATGGCGTGCGCTAAGGACAGGCAGCATGGCTCACCTCAAAAGCACGGCGGGATCTGTATCCCGAAGGCGGTGTATCGCCAGTAGACAGGCGACTGCTGCAACAAGAAGCACAACCGTCGAGGCTGCGGCTACAATGCTGAATCGCAATTCGAACGGGACACGGTAGATCGCTGCCGCCAAGGCGATTGCGGCGCTCAGATTAAGGCTGATGATGAAGCCGAAGAACGCGACCCACCCGGCCTGCTCGACGACGATGATCCTCAACCGGTCGAAAGGTACCCCGAGCGCTCTCAGCGTCGCGTATTGCGGAACAGTTCCTGCTACCGCTCCCATCAAGGTCTGGCTTGTAATAACAGCACCGATCATCACGGCGATCAATGTTGCAAAGATGAAGGCGATGCCCGCGCCTGAATCAAGCAGCATATACATCGTTGTCATTGAGGCGAGCTCTTGCGCGGACCATACCTCGAAGCGACGGATATCGGTTGCACTGTTCAAACGTGCCTGAACGGCAGGGCCGTTCGCGCCTGTTTTGAGGTCGTAGAGGAAGTAAGTTGCGCCGCCGTCACTAGGGAGGCTATGATCAAGATTGCGCGCCGTTTCCTGAGACGTAACAACGTTGACACCTCCGAGGCCTCGCAGCCCATCGATATAACCGACGATGCGGACTGCACGCCCGTTAACTTCCGCGACGCCGCCCTTTTTTGTCGACAGTTTTGATGCGTCTGCAATGTCGACGAGAACGGTACCTGGTTCGTTCAATTCGTTGCGAAGCGTCTGCGGAATAATGCGCGCGAGCGCTTCGCTATTATTTGCCGTTTCGATACCGAGGACAGTGACGCTCACACCGCCACCGCCGTTGATCCCTCTCCAGTCACCGGACCCAAAAAGGACCGGCTCGACATGCGAAATTGCAGGCTGGGCGTAGAGACTTGTCGCGACGCTTGCAGGGATCGCTCGTCCAAGGTCAACGCTCTGCGTACCGGGAAAGCCTACCCAGTACGCCGCCGTGGATTGCGTGACGTAAAGGCCATTGGCGCCGACGATGCCCAGCAACAACGCACCCTGAACCGTCATCAGAACCCCTGAAAATGCAATCGCGATCGTCGCGGGCAGAAACCGGCGCCACTCGTGAAGCAACGTCTTACGAGCGATGGATATCGTCATGACCGGCTCTTTCGTTGCGGATCAGAGTTGTTCGTCGCGCCCTGGGCGGCTGAGGTCAGATGTCCTCCCGTGGCTCGCGCAAGTGCGACCAACGCTTCAGCCTCATCTTTGATCGCCTCGATCAGGAGGCGTCTGGTCTCCGCGGCGTGGATTTGGCGCGCCGCAAGAACTGATTGATCCGACAAACCCTTGCGAGCCAGAAGCTCAGCGGCGGCAACAGACTTCTTGGCAGTGGCGTACGCAGCGTTCGCACGAAGCGTTTCCTGTCGCGCAACGGAAAGGGCGCGCAAGGCGGATGAGGCTTCGCCGTGAGCGACCAGAATTGCCTGGTGGTATGCTGAAATCGCTTCTCGCATTTGCGCTCTTCTTGCCTCGACGATGTCGTGCCTCTTGCCGTAGTCGAAAATGGGTATCTGCAACGAGGGTCCGCCAATGACGCCAAAAAGAGACCCGGAAACCGGTGATCCAAACCCAATCATCCCAGAGAGGTGAAGCTTTGGATAAAGATCGGCAGTCGCTAGCCCCACGTCAGCTCCTGCCTTCAATACGTTCCATTCGGCTCGTCGAACGTCAGGTCGTTGTCGAAGCACTTCAGCGGGAACTCGTGCGACGAAAGTTCTGGTGGGAAGGGGTTGAGACGCTTTTGCAGCGAGAGCGCCATCGCCATCTGGCAAACCCTGAAGGATAGCAATCCGCTGTATTTCCCCGGCTATTGCGTTGTCGAGGACATGTTTCTGTTGTTCGATCGCTCTGCTTTCGTCAGTAGCGACCTGCGTCTCGAGACTGGTTCCTAGCCCACTCTTTGAGCGGACGGCCGCGACATTTTTAGATTTCGCGTAGGCCGAGGAGAGACCATCGAGATTGCCGCGTTGCTGTTGCAGTGCCCGCAATCGAACATAGCTGATTGCGGCCTCCGCCGTGACAGACAGCTTTGCGGCCTCGACATCTTCCGCGGCCATGTTGCCTTCCAAGGAAGCAGCTTTCTGGGTCAATTCGTTCTGACCAAAAAGAGCAATTTCCCATCCAGTCTCTAAATTGATCTGGGCGGGGCGGCGGGAGATGTCGTCAATCTTGATCTTGCCGGTCGATCCGGTTGCAGACCCTGAGAGCGCGAGATTGGGTAGGTAAGCGGAAGATGCGCTGCGCTCCATTGCCGAGGCAGCGACTCTGCGCTCACGTGCTTGGGCGAGAGTTAAATTCGATTGCTGAACGCGCGACACGATCGCGTCGAGTTGCTTGTCGTTCAGTGCTTTCCACCATTCCGGTTTCCTTGGTTCCGCAATCCACACTGCAGGGCTTTGGGGTTGCGCCGGCAATGCCGTCGGAGCGATGTCTGACAGGTTCAGCGATCCTTGATGACAGGACGAAAGAAGCAGAGCGACGAGGATCCAGTGCTGCGATTTCATCATAAAACCGCAGGCCGTGGGCGCTTGCTTGAAGGGTGCGAACTGCATCCTACTCATCTCTGAACCATGAGGCATACGAAACCCAATACAATTGCCGTCACCCCTATTTTTGGCGAAGTCGTTCTTCCGATTGATGCGTTGGAAAGCATTCCGGCTTTCAAAATCATCGCCGGCATAAGATTTCGCGCAGTCACTGTGCAGATTTGGTCGAGGGCGCCGATGCGCCACGTTCCGCCGGCGCCGTCGATACGCACCAGGCTCCAAGGATAATCAAGCCACTACCGCTCAATTGGAGGGTGGAGATCGGCTCGGCGTAGAACAACCATGCGCTTGCAAGCACAAAAACATAGCTGATGGCGGAGAGAGTAAATGCCTTCGACAAGTCGGTCGTTGCAAGCACGCGCATCCACAAAATAAAACAGGCAATCTCGGCGGTGATGGCGAGGATGAACCAGGGTGAAGAGCCGAGCGACATGATCCAGTGGATACCAAAGTCGTCTGACAGACCATCAGCGCTCTGCTTGAGAAAAATTTGCTGCAACGTGTTCAACAGCGGGATTGATAGCCACAGCGTATGAAAATCCTTCATTGCTTTTCCAGTCCGCTGTCGCCGAAGAACGGCGCACTCCAGCTCAATAGCGTATGCAGAGCTCGATTTTGGTGCTTGAAGAACATCGAGTTCATGGTGAGTTTGCTGCCAAGCCGCAGCTTGTTCTGGTAGTATGCCTGACCGCTTTGATATATTTTCAGTCCGTGCGTAAGGCAGAAGCGCAGGTTCTCGAACCAGCTGAGATAATAGAGGTTGTAATGCCTGCCTCGCTCGGCATCCATGCAGAAGAACTTGTCGATCAGCCGATTACCGTCGTGTAGAAGCAGGTTGAAGGCGAGGATGTCGTCCCCAACACGATAGACTGTGCAGAACGCATTTTCCGGCAAGCGCGACAGGACACCAGCGAAGTATGCGGAGGTCAGTTCTTCGAACTGCCACTCGCTTCGGTTGCGGGTATCGTGATAAAGCTCGAGAAAGCGAGGCAGCATGTCGCCCAGATCCGTGACCTTTTCGACAGACACCTCGGTTGCCGAACGGCATTTGCGGCGCATGTCTTTGCGCGTCGAGTTGGACAGCCTCGACAGGTAGGTCTCGATATCAGGAAAATCGATGGCCAGCCACGCTGTCGGCAAACTCGACATGGCAACGAAACCTTGCGACTGAATTGTTTCAAACATCTCGGGCTCAAGAGGCATTGGCACGTCTTTGAGTGCAAACAATCCGTACCCGGATTTCTGCGCCCACCGTTCCGAGCAACGGAGTAACAGCGATATGAGATCAGCCTCGCTATAACCAGGTACAGCGGGATGGATGCCGATGATAGCGCATTCCGTGCAGGGAGAGCCGATACAGGCAAGTTTGAGAGACAAGAATGGCGCAAACTTCGTCCGGATGCTTTCAATCAACGAAGTAAGCCTGCCTCGTTCCAGCGTTGTCTCCAGATGGTAATCACATAGGAAAACCGGCGCGGCGGCGACGATCACTCCACAGTAGGTAACCGTCGCATACCTCCATTCAAAACCGGCAAGTCCCGATTGCTCAACCGCCAGCAAATAATCGTATCGCTCTATGTCAGACTGAAAGCAGGCATCCCACGCGCCTCTGTTTATGGTAGCAAGCGTCTTATGCATCTCGAATTTGAGATTTTGCGCATTGAACCTCGGGCCCTGGTCGATATCAAATCGCGTTTCTAGAAGCATGGTTCATCTCGAAAAATCTGGTGGAAAGATCGACTACTTTGCGATGCTCTTTGTCCACGTGGATCATGTGATAGCTGTCGTTCAACCAATGCAGCGCTTTCGGTCCGCCTAGTCGTGCGGCGATGTAACGAGCGTGGTCTGGACCGCTAAGATCATCCTCCGTCGAATGGATGATGAGCGAAGGCGTAACAATGTTGGACAATTGCTTTTTGAGGTGATGGCCGAGCCGATCCATTTCCACCAAGCCGCGGCCCGGAAAATGGCTAAGAATGCCTTCACTCTCCATTCCGGAAATCATGCGCCGCATTCGTTCATCTTTGATGCCAAGCGAAGGCGTTTCGCTGAATTTAAGGCGATCAACGAAGGGTATCAGCCTGATCCACCTGATATGCGGCGACAGGATCGCGTAGTAGCGCGGGACGTTCCACCCGTCGTAATGAAAGCAGGGCGAGTAAAGCGCGACCGACGTAATCGGCGACGATTTCATATGCGACGCGAGTAGTGTCAGCTTACCGCCAACACAGATGCCGGCACCGAAGACCGTATCGCTTCGGGTCGAAAGCCAGTCGGCTGCAACTGCAACGCTTTCCAGCCAGTCTTCGAAGCGTGAACCACGCAGCGCCTTCTCGCCGCGTCCGTGTCCAGCGAGCAAGGGGGCAAGCACGGAGTAGCCCATGCGATTGAATTGCCTTGCGACCAGTCTCATCTCGGCAGGGGCGCCGCTCATCCCATGGACAAGAAGAATTGCCTTGCCGTTCTTGCCCTCTTCAAAAAACGAAAGCTTGTCGTTCAAAGGGTTAAAAGTCTGAGCTTTTCCTTCGCTGGTTAAGCGTGCGATCGGTCGGGACAACTGTGTTTGTGGGGCAGTGAATGAAAATGTCATAGGCCTGATACTCCCACGCAAATGACGCCGCCGGAGACGAGGGCAACGCCTATAGAATGCCGCAGGCCAATCTTTTCCTTGAAGAGATAGGCGCTGACGACGCTGACAACCGCGTAACTTGAGGCCATCAGCGGGAAAGCAATGGAGAGCGGGACGTGGGCAAGGACATATGTCCACGCCACCAGTTCCATGCCCCAGAATACGATCCCGGTTAACGTCCAAGGGTGCAGGTACGGATTGTGATCGCCTCTGGCGGAAGCAAGTTTGAAGCAGACTTCCCGGCCAGCCTCTGTCATCACACAAAACAGGATCAGAGCGAGCATCGTGTTATTGAGCCCGTCCATCATTTCATCATCTCCGAAAGAGACCTTAGAAGTGTGAGATTGGTGACAGTGTTGCGGTCCCGCGTCATTGCTGCGTCGGGAGCGCACAGTGGCTGGTCAATCAAGATCTCACCGTGTTTCAACAACCGCGTGACGAGGGAACCGGAGTAGATCGGTGTCGAGTAATCACCGATTACATCCGCTCCGATGATGCGGTGCCGTTCGGCGATGTCGTTCAAGAGCCTGAGGAGAGTTGAGAGACGCAGCTTGCCTTGATCCCAATTCGTGATTGCGTCATCCAGGGCGAGAGAGTCTTTGTCTATTGTGATGTAAACGTTGGAGGTGAAAATCCTGGAGAGCAGGTATTCGTTGAACGCCGTTGAGCCCATCTTCTTCATTGTAGACCAGACGAGGCGATTGCCCGACTGGGTATAGCTTGCGCAATCGCCATAGCTGCGTTTCACGCGGCTCGGTGGATGATCAAAGGGATAGAGTTCGACCTTCCCGTTGACCAAATTATTGAGATTTGCGCCCTTGCGCTCGGGCGATTGCAAATCGTCGCTGCAGACACCGAGCGTGATGACCTTTTGAACACTCGCTTCTTTCGCGAGCTCGTTGATCCAGGAGCCGCAATGAACACCATTGTGAAAGTTCACCCAATCCGGATGGTTGTCGATATGGATGACGGTCAAAGGTCCGTCGAAAGTTTCTGCTGCCTCGGCGATCAATAACGCCGAGACGTGGTGAAAGTCGCCCGATCCAAGAAAACACAGTCTAGGGCACGAACGCAGGCGGGCGGAGCGTACGATGCTGGGTTTCAGAAGATCGAGCGACTCTCTCCTGCTCCAAAGCCGAACGGCGCTTCCACAACGTCGCTCGTCAACCTCGTGCGCGCCCACCGAAAGTGCGGCATCCACGAAGGTCGGTTGCAGATGTAAGGCGTCGTCGAGATGAAGCAGAAGAGTTCCCACGGGATTACCTCCGTTCAGCGCGCGTCAAAAGCTGATCGAGCAGCTCAATCGCAAGATTGATCTCTTCGAAGGAGATGTTGAGACTCGGAGCAAACGTAATGACGTTCTTGTGGTAACCGCCGACATCGAGCACCAGCCCATATTTGCGTCCGTTAACGATCATATCGCCCTTCATGCCCTCATCGGACATCCAGTCGAGTGTCGCCTTGTCGGGGGTAAAGCTGTCGTCGCGGCAAATCTCCATCCGCAATGCAAGACCGAGGCCATCCACTTCGCCGACGATGGCATGCTTTTTTTGCAGCTGACGTAAGCCATCCAGGAAGGCCGCGCCTTTCAACTTGACGCTCGCGGCGAAATTCTCTTCTTCAGCCATCTTCAGAGTTTCGAGGGCGACAGCCGTCCCCATTGGATTGCTGGCGAAGGTCGAGTGCGTGGAGCCGGGAGGGAAGATCGTCGGGTTGATCATCTCTTCGCGTGCCCAAATGCCAGAAAGCGGGTTGAGACCGTTGGTTATCGCCTTGCCGAATACCAGAACATCGGGGGACACCCCAAAATGCTCGATCGACCAGAGCTTGCCCGTCCGGTATACGCCCATCTGAATTTCATCGACGACGAGAAGAATGCCGTGCTCATCCAGCACCTTCTTCAGCTCTACGAAGAAGTTCATCGGCGGGATGACGTACCCACCGGTTCCCTGAATGGGTTCGATGTAGAACGCCGCGTATTCTGACTTACCGGCCTTGGGATCCCACACGCCATTGTACTCGCTCTCGAACAGACGAGCAAACTTCTGGACGCAATAGTGACCATATTCTTCTTTCGACATGCCCTTGGGGCCGCGGAAGTGATAAGGAAACTCGATGAACTGTGCGCGCTCACCGAAATGTCCGTAACGGCGGCGGTAACGATAAGACGAAGTGATGGACGTAGCGCCGAGCGTACGGCCGTGATAGCCGCCCTCAAAGGCGAACATTAGGCTTTTCCCTCCGGAGTAGTTGCGAACGAGCTTCAGCGAATCTTCGACAGCTTGCGCACCGCCGACGTTGAAGTGCACACGACCCTTCTGGCCAAATTTTCTTTCTGCATCCTGGGCAATCATCGTCGCCAGCTCGACCTTTTCACGGTGGAGATACTGCGACGCGACTTGAGGGAGCGTATCCAACTGCCGGTGGGCTGCTGCGTTGAGGCGCGGGTTACGGTAGCCGAAATTGACTGCTGAGTACCACATTTGGAGATCAAGGAATGCGGTGCCAGCTTCATCATACATGAAAGACCCATCACAACCCGAGAAAAACTTGGGGTGATCGGTGTAATGAACGGTGTCGCCGTGAGAGCAATAGGTTTGCTCTAGCACGCGAAGATCGTTTTCGGATCCGATATTTGCTTGGCCGTGAGCCGGCTTGGCGAGAGAATGCATACTTATTTTCCTGATTAGGCAGTTTGAGAGAGGAGGAGGCCTGCGTCATGAAAAGTGACGAGGTTTTGGAGTTGAGCGGCTGCTAGGTTCTGAACATCTTTGAATGTCGTGTAGGGAACGAACGGGATGAAATTTCTCGTGCAATGCACAGCCAGCGAGTGCTTGGCGAAAAGAAGGTCCACTTTCGAGGACACGCAAAAGTCGCTGCGCCCGTCGCCCACGTAGATCTGCCTGGCATCGGATTGCACAACGGCGCATTTGCACACGCCCGAGCCGGCCCCGCAGGTGGATCTGGAGAATGGTGCATCCAAACTGAAGTTGAAGCGGCCTCCGGTGTCTTCGACACGAAGCCGATTAGCGATAATGTCGAGGTGATCGAGACCGTGATTGGCCAGTATGCGGCGGATAAAGCGATCAACTCCATCGCTGACCACGGTAACCGGGATCATGTTGGTCGCGCACCAATTAACGAATTCTGGGAAACCGGGGTCGATCTTTACGCTATCTAGAAATGCGTCAATTTCGTTCATCGATGCGCGTATGAGTGCCACTTGTGCGCTCATACATTGACGGGCGTTGATATGCCCTTCTTCCCATGCTCGCTCGATATGACGCCATTCGGCACTCGCAAACCGCTCAAGGACAGCGTCTGTCACGTCGATCTCAGCAATGGTGCCATCGAAGTCGCAGTAGGCGTGCATTAGCATACCGCCTTGAGGCACAGCGGGCTTTGCTCTCTGTTGAAGTTGGGATTTTTCATCTGCGAAAGGCTCTCCGTGAACGCCAGCTCGACCGGCAAAGCGGTACATGACGCCGGTGCGTGGCTGGCAGAGAAGCAACTGCGCTCGGTTTGTTGAGAAAGCGTCGAGAAAATATTCGCGTTGAGTGGAGCGTGGGCCGACAGCCAACATCAGCGGTTGACGTTCTTCGGTAAGTCAGTCCAACTGACGGTCGAACGACGAAGCTCGCAAGTCATTGCGCAGCTCTCATCGCGGGAGGCGCATCGTAGAGCGGTGGGATATCTGCGAGGTGCCCAAGATCCCGGCTTTTAGACCTTTTGTATCGAGAGATCAGTTATGAACAATGCCCTCATCCTCGTCATAGAAGACGATCCGGAAATATCAGACATCATCGAAACCTATTTTGCGCGTGAGGGATTCAGAGTGATTACTGCCGGTGACGGTGCTGTTGGTTTGAGCCATCACCAGCGTTTGCGGCCTGATCTGGTCGTGCTTGACATAAAATTACCGCGTCAAGATGGGTATGAGGTGCTCGCTGCCATACGCCGGGGTTCTGATACGCCTGTCATCATGGTGACGGCACTTGCAGATGATCTGGACAAGCTGCAAGCTCTGCGCATTGGCGCAGATGACTATGTCGTAAAGCCCTTCAATCCCCTTGAGGTTGTCGCACGCGCCAAAGCAGTGCTACGTCGCGTGGCGGGTCGCAGTCCAGATCACGTCTTACGCGTCGGACCTCTCAGCGTAGATCCTCAAGCGCACCGTGCGGTTGTCAATTCCGGCTCGGAACCAATCACCCTTGATCTTACACGTACCGAGTTTCGGATTCTCGCTCATATGGCAGCTTCGCCGAACCGGGTGTTCGAGCGGTCCGAACTCGTCGACGCGTGTCTTCCAGAGGGTGAGGCGCTGGATCGGACCGTTGACAGTCATGTCAGCAATCTTAGACGCAAGCTGACCGCTGCTGGGGCAGGGGGCGTCCTGACGGGTGTTCGAGGCGTCGGATATCGAATTGATGACATCTAAACGCGTTAATCTGAATGCAGGCTTGATACGGGCAATGGTGTTGCTCACGCTGCTGGCATTCGTCGTCGTTTATGCCGGTCTGGTGGCCTATTTTTTCTTCATTTACGACTGGCTATATCCTGAAGCGGATTACGAGAGCGCATGGCAGCTCGGCGACACCATAACGTTGGGATTGTTGCTTGCAGTCGGGATATTGACCGCATCCTTCGTGGGTTGGCGCCTCGCGCGCTATGTTACCGAGCCGCTGAAATCGGTCGCAAGCGCAGCAAGAACGATCGCTCACGGCGATTTTTCCGCACGTGCGGTGCTTCCTCGCCGCAGCTTTGGTGAAGCTGGCGAACTCGTCGCCGACTTCAATCTAATGGCGGAGCGGCTGGAACGAGCTGAGACAGAGTTGAAATACTCCAATTCGGCCATCGCTCACGAATTGCGGACGCCGTTGACGATTTTGAGAGGTAGATTGCAGGGACTGCTGGACGGCGCGTTCGAGCCGAGCCCAGAGCTGTATTCCCGTCTTATCGCTCATGTCGAAGACCTTGGCGGCATTGTCGAAGAGTTGCGCACCCTGGCTCTCAGCAATGCGGGACAACTCGACTTGCAATATTCTCAGATCGATCTCGCCGCCGAGGTTGATGCTGCTGCAACATCGATGGATGATCAGCTCTCCGGCGCAGGCAGCCTCGTGGTCCGACGGTTGGATCAGGCTGTGACCGTTGCGGACAAGTCCAAGCTGCGGCAGGCAATCGTCGCGATTCTTGACAATTGCCGCCGTTATGCTCCGAACTCCACGATCTACCTTGAGACTTGGCAAGACAAGGATCATGTCTATTTCCGATGCACGGATACGGGACCAGGTGTAGAAGACGAGAACCGCAGCCGCGCCTTCGAGAGATTTTGGAGAGCCGACATGTCTCGGAACCGCGTGTCTGGGGGATCAGGCCTTGGCCTGTCTATCGTGAAGGCGATCATGCAGGCTCATCAAGGGGACGCGATCATCCTTCCCAAAAAAGACAAGGGTTTCAGCATCGAACTGCAACTCCCGTGCCGGGATCACGCCCACGGGTAGAGTTTTCCGCACGGCGTTCTCATGTTGTCTGCACGACAACTCATTACTCTCTTTCGCTGGGGCTTTATGATAGAATACTTCGCCTACAAATAAACCGCCGCCATCGTTTATCTACGTTTTCTCCACGAAATCTGGATTTGGACTTGCTTAGTCATACTCAAGAGCATTTTCCGCTCTCAGCGGCCGGGCTTCCTACCGGTTGAGTTAATTAAACGAGGTTTCGATGCGAAACGCGCTCATTCTCGCTGCGGCCATTGCTGGCGCAGCAACCTTTACCAATAACGCTGCGCACGCTGGCTCTTATGCCGCTGCCGAAATCAACATGCGAGCGGGTCCAAGCACGCGCTATCCTTCAATCGGTATTCTTCCCCAAGGTATACCTCTGAACGTGTTGGGCTGCACAAACGGTTACCGTTGGTGCGATGTCGAAGTCTCCGGCCGCCGGGGCTGGGTATCGGGCGCTTATGTTGAAATAGAGCACGACTCCCAAAGGCTTCGCGCGCCAGCCTATGTCCGTGTTGTGCGTGAGCCCGCGGTGCCGACGGTTTCCTTCAGTATCAATAGCTATTGGTCCGATCACTATGAGGATCGGGACTTCTATCACGAGATCGATGCGTGGGACGATGTCAACTGGGAAGCCGACGAGCCTCCACCCGGCTGGGATCCGAGCTGGTGATACGGCACCCGTTTCGTCGCAGTGCTGTGCGAAACCCGCTTACGACTCTTCGCGGCAAACGCTACATGAACGAGAAAACACTGCTTCTTGCCTGTATTGCCTTCTCTATACTCGAACTGGCTCTTGCGTGGCATACGACCGGTCCGCAAATAAACGATCGCTTACGAGCGACTGTAGAGCAAGTCGCGACCGAATAAGGGCACGCGAGGCCAGATGCCGTCGAGGTTATCGAAGAGAGGGCGGATGAGTCTACTTTCGCTCGCCCGTAACGAATGCCAAGAACTGCTCGACGCGTTGAATAAAGGTCCGCGGCAGGAAATCACGATTGCCCACATCGATGACAGGAGAAGCCATATGCTGGACCCTCCATGCTAGCCAATCTGCGTCTGTATGCCGCTTAAGGTGAGCATCTGCCATAGTTCAAGAAGGCATTTTAGCGCGCCCTATCCGGCGCGCTCGCCAATGAACTGGAAACTGCCAGAGAAAGGATCCCTAGGAAGAGGACATAGAGCGTTCGTTTCAGACCGAAGGTTCGCTTGTCTTTCGCGTTCTCGTCGATAAGGAGTGGGTCGGAGGTGCCATCGTGACAATAGACGATGTTTTACATGAGAATGAGCATGCCTTTTTTAGTCGATTCCGGCGAGCATGCCCGAGGCATCGTAAATGAACGACACACAAACCGTCTGTTGAAAAGCGTTACATTCATTTTTACGTCAACGAACGCAGGTTTAAATCGTCGGAGACTACAATAGGCGGCATCTGGGCCCGCATGGTCATGACGAAAACGGTACCGATATTGATGAGAGAGGCATGTTCAGGTTCGAGGAGATGACCCGCTTGACCACCTGAACGATCTGGAGCTTTCCCAAGCCCCGACCGCAGCACAGGATCGTTGGGGGGAGGAATCCGCACCGCCGGACCCACCCTTTGCCCGTTTGATATCGTGAAACTGCCTGTGCTTCAGACTTGGAAGCGACCTCGTACCTCACGTCTGCATCAGAGCGTATAACGGGTGGAGCAATCCACCTGATGGGTCAGATCATGCGGGCAAGCACATCTTTCGGGCCGCCTTTGTCCATGAGCCTGTGCTTGAGGGCGCCCAAAACGTGCAGCCCGATCAACACCAGAATCGTGTAGGCGCCGTACCGATGCAATGTTTGAAAGACCACGAAAGCACTATCGTTCTTGGGAAGCAGTTCCGGAAGATGCGGTATCATGAAGAAGGGCACACCGTCGCTCTGGGAGAAGCTGCTGGAGAGCGAATAGCCTAGCATTGGAACGAGAAGAGTAAGAAGGATGAGAAGCTTGTGAACCGCGTACGAAAGAATTCTCTCCCATGAAGTCAGCGCTGATGGCGCAGACGGCATCATCTTAGCGTAACGCCAGCGAAGTGTCAGGTGAACGATCGCAAGCAACCACACGAGAAGGCCAAACTGCTTGTGATTGGGGTAGAGGATCGAGGCGGTCGCCATGTCGCTCTCGGTCAGGCGCGTCATATACCAGCCAGATACGATCAGCCCCATGATAAGCACGGCCCTTGCCCAGTGTAGGCAGCGGATGGGCAGAGGGTATTTGATACTGTCATTTTCAGCTTCAACGGACGACATCGCGATATCCTTATTTTGTCTGCATGGTCCGAAGACCCAAATCGATTTCAGAAAAGCTTGATGCGGAGTTCAAGAGGTCGGATGGCCGAAGGACGCGACTGCGCTCTAATGACCAGCCTCGACATTTTTGAGGGCAAAGAAAACGGCGCCTGCTAAGACGCCAATGAGCGTACCCGCTGCCGTCAGCAGCACCGCATGCGCGGTAGAAAAGGCATTTTTGCCCGCTGCTACGAGTGCTATTGCGAGTTCGTCCGGCAGCGTCTCGGCCAAGACGAAGGTATCGCCTATGGAGCGGCGTGCGGCATCGACGATCTCCGCGGGGATGCCAGCAGGCACCGCCATCGCGCCCATGTAGATTGCAGAAAGAGCAACGCCGAAGAAGGTAATGCCGAGGCCAGCGCCAAGCTCGTACCCTGTCGCCTCCAGAGACCCTGCCGCGCCCGCCTTGTCGGCTTCGACCGCGCCCATGATCGCGATCGATGATGCAGTCAGGCCGATGCTGAGCGATAAGCCAAGCATGGTGAGGCAGGCCGTAACGACAAGGCCTTGATGGTGGAAATTGGACTTTGCCAACGTAACGAGGCAGGCCGCTGCGACGGCAAGCGAGGTGGTGGCGACGACGCGAAGACCAAGCTTGGCTGACAAGAAGCCCGCGAGCGGCCCCCCGGTGGCCGCGGCCACCATGATGGGCAGCATGAACAGGCCAGCCTGGAGCGGTGATTTGCCGAGCACAAATTGCAGCTCCTGAGCGATGGTAAGCTCGACGCCAGCCAGCGCGCCAGCCGTGACGATCGCCATGCCGACACCGGTGACGATCGCCGGGCGTGAAAAGAGTGTCACATCAAGTATTGGATTTGCGGCAGAACGCTGGATGCGCACGAAGATCACAAGGGCAGCGAAGCCGATCAGGGCGGCTATAGCCACGACCACCAGCGATTGCTTCCCCGCAAAGCCGCTTTTGATGGCAAACACCAAGCCGATGATCCCCACGATCAGCAACAGCGCCTGGCTTATCTGCCACCCGCCTGATGATACCAATTCCCTTTTCGGCAAGATGAGGGCGATGATCGGCATGATGACCAGGACCACTGGAACATTGATGAGAAAGACCGACCCCCACCAGAAATGCTCCAGCAGTGCGCCGCCAACCAGCGGGCCGATAGCGGCGCCAGCAGCACCGACAGTGCCCCATAGGCCAAGCGCAATGGCACGCTCACCGGCGTCCTCAAAGGTTCGACGAATGATCCCCAGCACGCAGGGCATGATCATTGCAGCGCCGCAGGCAAGCAGGACGCGTCCACCTATCAGCATCCATGGGCCGGTCGAAAATGCTGCCACAAATGACGCCATGCCAAAGACAACCAGCCCGGTGAGCAGAATCTTTCTGTGGCCGATCCTGTCGGCCAGCGTTCCCATAGGAACGAGCAGCCCCGCCATGAGCAGCGAGTAGATATCGATGATCCACAGGACCTGCGTGGTGGATGCCTGCAGCGCGAGCGTCAAGGACGGCACGGCGATGTGCAGGATTGTCATATCGAGCACGACAGGTAGAAACGCCAACATAACCGCGATGAGAATGCTCCATCGCCGCGCATGAACAGGGCTGGAGTGCGTTAGGTTCTTCCGGTCCGCTGGGGGCGTCATTATTTTCACCATCAGATTCAATCGAGCGCCGCGACCTGCTGCTATGCGTTCAAGGACGTCTCAAGCGCTAACGCTAGCGGCGGGGTTTGATGGTCTCGTGGAGAAATTGTGGAGACTTCATGGAGACGAAGAAAGCCGAGTAGCTGTGCTGAGCACTGGTTTGTGCGCTCGCCAAAGCGATGTGCAATTTAACACGGAGTTTCGAGACGCTGATCTTCGATCCGCCCCGCCTGGCAAGTTGGTCGAGTCTTCGGGCCTCCACGAAATCTCGACAAAGCCTGCACATCTCACCGATTTTGAAATTCTAGACGGTCGCCAGTCAAAAAGGTTGTCATAGAATTGGATGGTGGACACTCATGCTGTGCGGATCACTCTTCTGGAGAATAGGCGTCCTATGCCTGCCGATCATTCTCCTGTCATGCAGCGACAAGAGCAAGAATGAGGACAATGCCGAGGTAGCAGCGCCTGCCCGGGTCAGTGTCATGAAAGTCCAGCCGGAAACGGTGACGGTCTACGATGAACTGCCGGGCCGTGTATCTGCCTATCGTACGGCGGAAATCCGCGCGCAGGTTAGCGGCATCATTCAGAAAAAGCTCTACACCGAGGGCGTGTTCGTTGAGGCTAATACCCCACTCTTCCAGATCGACCCTGCGCCATTCTCCGCTGACGTGGATGCAGCAACAGCGGTGCTTGCGCGTGCGGAGGCTGAGTTATTGAACGCGCAGATCAAGTATGATCGGGCAAAATCGCTGTCGGCCCGAGAGATCACCAGCGCAGAGTCCTTCAACAACGCCACTGCGGCGCTTGCTCAGGCCAAGGCGAATGTGGCGGAAGCCAAAGCCATTCTCGCCCGTCGTAAGCTCGAACTCTCCTACGCAACCATCCGTAGCCCCATCAGCGGGGTCATTGGTCAATCCTTTATGAGCGAGGGCGGACTTGCGTCGTCCTCTGCCACGTCACCACTTGCCGTGATCCAGCAGATCGACAAGGTTTATGTCGATGTCCGTCAGTCGGCTATGAGCCTGGAGGTGCTGCGCGACACCGCTGCCGAGGCGGGTTCGCAGAATCCAGACGAACTACCGGTCAAGATCATGACCATTGCCGGCAAACCCTACAGCCACGATGGGAAAATTCAGTTCTCCGACATTTCTGTAGATAGCACCACAGGCAGCCTCGGCATTCGTATTCTTGTCAGTAATCCGGATGAACAGATGCTTCCGGGCATGTACATCCGAGCGTTGGTCCCGCGCGCCGTTTACAGCGAGGCGATCCGCGTTCCTCAGGAGGCGGTGATCCGCGACCTGGCTGGCCGGTCGCAGATAATCGTCCTTGGCGCGGATGGGACTGGCGCGCGTCGAACGGTTGAGCTTGGACCGATCGTCGACGGCCAATACCTCGTCGTAGGTGGCCTCGCCGCAGGAGAGACTGTGGTCGTTCTAGGACAGGATCGTGTCCAGAGCGGACAGAGGCTTGAAACCTCCCCCTATTCATCTGCCGCACCAGAGAAAAAACGCTAAGGAGCGGACGCACCATGCCCCAGTTTTTCATCAACAGGCCGGTTTTCGCCTGGGTTATCGCTATTTTAATCGTCATCGCAGGGGTTGTTTCAATACCCCAACTTCCGGTTTCGAGGTTTCCTGTCATCGCTCCGCCGAGCGTGTCGATCTACGCCACCTATTCCGGGGCGACGCCGCAAACCATCAACGACAGCGTCACAAGCTTGATCGAGCGCGAGCTTTCAAGCGCGAAGAACATTCTTTATTTCGATTCCTCGGCGGACTCCTCAGGCTCCACGACCATCACCGTCACGTTCAAGCCGGGCACCAACCCGGAACTTGCGCAGGTGGACGTTCAGAACCGCCTGAAAGCAGTGGAGTCGCGCCTGCCGGAGCAGGTTCGTCGCGCGGGCTTGACGGTGGAATCCGCTTCATCGGGCTTCTTGATGATCGTATCGCTGAAATCGAAGGATGGTTCACTCGACGCGCTCGCGCTTGACGACTATCTCGTGCGCAACATCGCCCCGGAATTGAAGCGTGTCTCGGGCGTCGGTCGCGTGCAGTCCTTCGGCTCCGAAGCCGCGATGCGGATCTGGATCGATCCGATCCGCCTCGTTGCCCACTCAATCTCAATGGCCGAGGCTACGCAGGCCATCCAGCAGCAGAATATTCAGGTTGCTCCGGGACGTATCGGTGAAGCGCCGACTGTACCGGGTCAGAAAGTTACTGTCCCGCTGAATGTCAGCGGGCAATTACAAACCCCTGAGCAATTCTCGCAGATCATCCTCCGCTCCAATCCTGACGGTTCCAAACTGACGCTCGGCGATGTTGCAACGATCGAGGTTGGATCGCAGAGTTCAAGTTTCTCCATTCTCGATGGTGGCAAGCCCGCGACGGCCGCTGCCATTCAGATGATGCCTGGCGCCAATGCGGTGACCACCTCGACCGGTGTGCGCGAGCGTCTTGCCGAGCTGTCCACCACGATGCCTCAGGGACTGGAATACGCAATTTCTTACGACACAGCGCCGTTCGTAAAGGTTTCCATCCAGAAGGTGGTTCAGACACTGGCGGAAGCCATGATCCTGGTGTTCCTGATCATGCTGTTGTTCCTGCAAAATCTTCGTTACACGCTTATACCCGCCATCGTCGCGCCAATTGCTCTGCTTGGAACATTCGCTGTCATGCTGGTGATCGGCTATTCGATCAATGCGCTGACAATGTTCGGCATGGTTCTCGCCATCGGCATTATCGTCGATGACGCCATTGTCGTCGTTGAAAACGTAGAGCGTCTGATGGCGAAGGAGGGGCTTTCGCCGCTCGAGGCCACTCGCAAGGCGATGAGCGAAATATCCGGCGCGGTTATCGGCATCACGCTCGTTCTGACGGCGGTCTTCCTGCCGATGGGCCTTGCTTCCGGTTCTGTCGGCGCAATTTATCGGCAGTTTACGGTGTCGATGGCGGTTTCGATCCTGTTCTCGGCCTTTCTCGCCCTCAGCCTAACACCAGCACTCTGCGCCACCATCCTGAAGCCGGTTAGCGCAGACCAACACCAGCGGAAAGGCATTTTCGGCTGGTTCAATCGAAGTTTCGAGCGTTTGACCGCAGGCTATGCCTCCTGGGTCGAGGGTATCGTGCGCAGGACCGGGCGGGCGATGGTTGTCTACATCGCGATCATCGCAGCGGTTGTATACGGATATGGTACGATCTCCACGGCGTTCGTGCCGGAAGAGGATCAAGGCTCCTTCATGACGTCCTTTACCCTTCCGGCAGAGGCGACGGCGGAACGAACCCGTGCCGTCGTCGATCTATTCGAGGAGTACGTCAAGACCAGACAGGACATTGCCAACAATCTGACGATCATGGGGTTTGGCTTTTCGGGCTCCGGGCCAAACACTGCGATGTCCTTTACCACGCTGAAGGACTGGGGAGAACGAAAGACGAGCATCGACGCCGAACTGGCAGCTGCGGCCGCAGCAATGGCCGCTGCCCGTGAAGGCGAGGTATCGAGCCTCAAGCCCCCGGCGATCGACGAGCTTGGCACGACGTCCGGCTTTGCCTTGCGGCTTCAGGACCGCGCCAATCGAGGCGAGAATGCGCTTGCCGAGGCTGCGGCAAAGCTGACAGAGCTTGCGGCACAGAGCAAGCTTGTCACCGGTGTCCGTGTCGATGGATTGCCCAGTGGTCCGAGTGTTACACTTGACGTAGACCGGGCCAAGGCGAGCGCTCTTGGCGTCTCTTTCCTGACGCTCAGTGACACTCTTGCCGGGGCGATCGGCTCAACCTACGTGAACGACTTCCCACGCGACGGACGCCTGCAGCAGGTCGTCGTCCAGGCTAAGGCCGCAAGCCGCATGCAGGTGGATGACGTACTGAACCTTCATGTGCGCAGCGATGCCGGCAAGATGGTGCGGCTTTCGGAAATCGTTACGCCACGTTGGTCTACCATGCCTTTGCAATTCACCCGGTATAACGGATATCCTTCCACAAGCATTTCCGGGTCCGCGGCTGCGGGTGTGTCCAGCGGTAAAGCGATGGCGGAGATGGAGCGGCTTGCGGCCGAGTTGCCGAAGGGTTTTGCTGTGGAGTGGACCGGCCAGTCCCTTCAGGAAAGGCAATCGGGGGCGCAGGCACCGATGCTGATGGCATTCTCATTCCTGATCGTCTTCCTGGTTCTGGCGGCGCTTTACGAAAGCTGGACGGTGCCATTATCCGTGATGCTGGTCGTCCCGCTTGGCATCATCGGTGCTGTGATCGCCGTGCATGTGCGCGGGCTGGAAAACGACGTCTTCTTTAAGGTCGGCCTGATCACACTCATCGGCCTATCGGCCAAGAACGCCGTTTTGATCGTGGAGTTCGCGCGTAAACGTCAGCAGGAAGGGGAACAGCTCATAGCAGCTGTCATCACCGCCTCTCGTCTGCGTCTGCGTCCGATCGTCATGACCTCGCTGGCCTTTACCCTCGGCATCTTACCGCTGGTTATCACCAAGGGTGCAAGTTCCGAAACGCAGAACGCGATCGGCACAGGCCTTTTCGGCGGCATGATCTCGGCAACCATTCTCGCCGTATTATTTGTTCCGGTGTTCTACGTTGTCGTGATTTCCTTCAGGCAACGCCAGAAGCGGTAGGGGAGACGAGCAGAGGAGCCAACACTGGCCGCCCAGCACGGCCAGTGTTGGCTCTCACCTGTGTCCTATTATTCGCTGGCTATCAGGCGGCCTTACGATTTCTCGCGGAGCGCAACAGCATGCCACAAGTGTTTCCCTTCGAAGCTGTAGAGCTGATCTTTACCCGGCGGGATGAGCGATACTCCGGTCAGCCTCTGGCACGGATCAGCGGTGAGGTGGCGTAAGCGGTAACAGTTTCGAAGCGATCGATGGCTACTAGCTCTCGGGCCAGGTGGAATGAGACCTCTGCTAAGGCAGTTTCGATTACTAACGCACAGTACCAAGCACCGCGCATTGGGTGAAGCGAAGGTAGGGTTGGCGGCGAGTACTCGTCTCTGATTGTGGCGAGTTTCCGAGCCGCGCCGTGCACGCTCGTCGCTGTACTAAGTATCGAGGTTGAAACCGAAAAACTGGAATCGACGTCAAGTTTCGTCTCCAATCATCCTCAGGCATGCCCAAAGCGTAGCCTCTGGCGATTTCTACCTCTGTTACTTTTCGACGAAGGTTCCAAGGCTGCTCGCCTGACCCGCCAACGCCGTACGTGTCAAAAACCAAGCGTTATTGTCATAGCAAAGCTGAGTACTCAACCATGCCAGTGTCAGGCGCTTGGTTGCCTCGAGTGAATCGGGTGCCTCGATTTCGGTTCCTTCGCGTCGAGACCGGCAATGCCGCCTAGTCCGTGGTCCACTCCATGAATCGTAAGCAGCGAATGCGCGCCCAGCCCATCATGATAGGCGTCGGCATGGCATTCTGGGCCAAGGGAAGTGAAGCGAAGATCGTCTTCTGCTCCGCATACAACCAGGGTTGGCGTCACCATATGAGGGAAGTCGACCTCGAAAAATGGAAAGCGTTCAGCGTTCTCTTTCGTCAGGTCTTTCCCTGCTCTTCCAGGCGCGATAAGAAGCATCCCGGCCTTTATGCGCGAATCTTTAAATGTTTCTCCATGAAGTTGGGCGCCCAACAGCAGGCTCACCGTATGGCCGCCGAGAGAGTGTCCCACCACAGCGATTTCGTTATGGTCGAGACGACCAGAGACTGCCGGAGCGTGCTTCTCGATCTCGGACAACCGGTCGATGATCGTCCGAATCTCCGCCACATGCTCGCGCCAGAAGAACGGCGCTCCCTCAGCATCTCCCCGATGCCCGCCGACGCGCGAACTCGCGTTAGTAGGTTGAATTGCCGCAAAGCCGCGCTCTGCCCAGAACTGCGCCATATGAGCGTCGCCGTCCCAAGCGGCAACGTAGAAGGATGGGCCATAACCATGTGACAGAATGACGATGGGAAGGCGGTCGCCGGCTGCTGGTGCAGTCAGACGCAGTTCCAGAGACTGCCGCCCAACCATGGCAGGTGGCTCATGTCTCAGAAAAGGTCGCAGACGACGTTCCCATATGCATCGATTTCGTCCTGAAATTTCCGTTGCAGGTTCACTACGAGAAAGCTTCTTGCCGTCAGCCGGACGGGAGGGACATGATGTGAAAGGCTGGCGGTTCTTAAGCTCGGTGGAGGCGGATAGTTTTGGTGACGAAATTCTCGTCCTGTTGTCGCTTTGGTTTTAAATTCACCGCATCAAAAGCTTGGCTCGCTTCAATTGTAACCGCCTGAGAGGTAACCTCCAGGCGCGCTAACAGCGTCCGTCAAATGTGCATCGCAGTTATCAAAAGCGCACTTGGCTGCGCCGGCTCGACACCCATTGGGCCCTAAGTCCTACGGATGAACCAAGTCTGCGAAATGAGTGTTCAAGACCTGTAATCTGAAACGATGATTTCGATCAAAGGCTGTTCAAGGTCCCACTGAAGCAATCAAGTTAGGCTTCTTCGCGCTCATTTTGTCCAGCTTGGCGGTGTTCCCCGCGCTCTGATCGAGGTCTTAGATGCTACATCTTTTCCGGACGTGAGGAGCCTGAAATGGACGACAGTCAACTAACTGAACCATATACTGTCGAGCAGCTTCAACACCGATATTCCTTGAGTATCTCAAGGGCAGTCGATTTGTTGGATCGTTGCGGTGGTGACAGGGCTTTGATCGATAAGATGATGAAACGATACAACGGGCATCAGGGCGAAGTTGATAGAAAACCGTCGCGCACAGCGGCTGTTGTCTCTGGCGCCTAAAAGATGTCGTTTCTCCTTTCGACATTCTGGGCAGCGGGAGCTGAACAGTTGTATAGGAGAGCATCCCGCTCCCGGCGTTCAAGAATGGCCGGTAGTACAGCCCAAATCAAGCGACACCCACGTAAGATGTTTTCATTCAAATGAGATTCTGGCAGGTTGTACGGCAGTTACCAGTTTAATCTACTGCCGTTGAACTACAGAGCCGCGAGGGAAATCTCAGTGCGTACGAGACGCCACGTACTAAAGTTCTTCATCACATTTGCAGGAATAGGCAGAGCTGCGTCATGGTCGCTCCCCGTTCAAACCTTCCATGCCGCATATAGTGGCGTCGCTTTTGCTCAAGGTAATGGCAACGGAAACGGCGGTGGGAATGGTGGCAATGGAAACGGAGGTGGCAATGGGAACGGAGGTGGCGGTGGAAACGGAGGTGGCGGTGGCAGCGGCAATGGCGGCGGGAATGGGAATGGGAATGGTGGCGGAACCGGGAACGGCGGCGGGAGCAGCAATAGCGGTAGTGGGGGCGGCAATGGCAGAGGCGAAAGCAATAAAAGCGGCGATGGGAGAGCATCAGATGCTGATTCACCCGCGAATTCTAGCAGCAGTCTGAGGGAGGGCCAGCAGTCAGGCCGGGCTCTTGAGGTGCGCCACGCGAACGGAATCACCGAAACTCTAAGAGGAGGGCGCTATTCGATGCGCGACAACAAGGGTCGTGTGATCGTGGACCGTCCTGCGACCGCGAAGGATCGTTCTCGGTTTGGGCCCGCTCGCTCTAACTAGGTTCTCTCTCTCCAGAGCAGTGCGGCCTCCGTGCGATTACTGACCTGCAGCTTTGCGAAAATCCTTGTAACGTGATGCTTCACTGTCTTTTCATGTAGGCCGAGATTGCGAGCGACGAGCTTGTTGCTCATCCCGTGTGCAATGAGATCCATCACCTGCCGCTCTCTGTTGCTCAGTTCTTGACGCTGCTCGATGAGTTCCGCTGCAGCCTTCCGTTCAGCTAGCAGTTTGGCCCCTAATTCGGTTGGAACGTAACGTCCGCCACCTGCGATTGTCCGCAAAACCTGGACCAACTCACGTGAGCCTACGCCCTTCAGAGCATATCCCGCCGCTCCCGATTGGATTGCTACTTGAAGATCATCCACGCACTCAGATGCCGTGAGAACGAGGATGCGCGTGGATGGGGCCATGCTTAGAATCGACTTAATGGCGGCAAGCCCGTTGCCGGGCATCGAGATATCCAGGAGGATGACATCCGGGGTCAAGTGTGTCGCAAGGGCTATCGCCTCTTCGGCGTTGCCTCCTTCGCCTACGATATCGAAACCGCATTCTTTCAAGCTCTGGGATACACCGGAACGAAACATTGGGTGATCATCAACGATGACGACTTTTATGTTCTGTGTCATTGATCGCTCATATCGATTGTGTCCAATCTCATCGTGAGGTGCGTTCCGGTTGACGATGTCTGAACTCGGAATCGGCCTCCTAGACTTTCAATTCGCTCTTTGAGGCCTGACAGTCCGATGCAATCTGGTCCAATTTCTTCGAAGGAAAAACCACTGCCGTTGTCTGAGACCATTGCGACGATCTCTGTGCCATCCTGTCTGAGTGATACGCTCTGCCTCGCCGAGGCGGCATGGCGCCAACCATTATTCAGACCTTCCTGCACGAACCGGTAAACGCAGATCTTGGTAGGAACTCCGACCTCTACCTCCACATCTTCAATAGCAGTCGCGACACGCCTCCCAGTCCGAGATTGGTGATGCTCGATCGCTCGACCCACCACATCTTCAATGGTCAGATTTTCTATATCCGGCAGAACAAGTCCGCGGCAAATGTTGCGGATATCTCTAATAGCTTCATCCAGGCTGGACTTGATTGTCGCTATCTCCGCCTCTCGTTCGCTTCTCGTTGTGTGGTCGCTCAAGAGCTTTTCACTGTCGACCCGGAGAGCTGCGAAGGCGATGAGTTGTGCAGGCCCGTCGTGTAAATCGGCACCAATCTTGCGAAGCAGCCGCTCGTTCAACGCGACGGTTCGTTGTGATCCTTTCTGTACACGATGTGCTAGATCCTCGATCTCGCTGAATTGGTGCCTTATCATCCTGCTGCCTTTGAGGACGATTGTGGAGAGAACCGCGAAAAAAGCAGAGGCGACGGCAATGACGACGATCCAGCTTTTTAAGCGCGCTCGCGCGAGACTCCTCTCAAGATCGACCGCCCTTTCATAAAACTCTGCAACGGCGACCACTTCTCCAGACCATGGCTGCAAAACTGGATTATAAATCTCTAGAAGCGGCTCGCTCAGCGCTCGCTCAGCGTCGCTTTCGGGATCGCCAGCCTCTTCGTAATTAGCAACGAGCTGCCCAGTAAATGCTTTTCTCCGATTTTCGCCAGGGGGCACAACCTTATTCATCAGACGTTTGTCATTGGAGTAGATGATGGTGCCGTCTTTCGTCCATAGCCGAAACGATATGAGACGACTTCCCAACGCACCTTGTCCAAGTGTCTCATCCAATGTTCGTTCGATGGAATCGTCTAATTTTGTTGAGCGGGTGAGATCCGGCAGGATCGGTGCGATGATACTATCGACGTATAAAGCCGTAGTTGAGCCTGCATTTCTCGTCACGGACTCCACGATCTGATTGGTGACAAAAAAGCCGATCAAAACGGTCGCGAACAACGAAACGAGACCCCCAGCTAGAAAAAACTGCTGGGCTAGGGACATCGAACCTAGTGTCTCAGAGGGAACAAGAGCAATTTTACGACCAAAGATTTCCACTCGTTCACTCGTTATTGCTTCACAGTTAGATTAAGTCCAACCTATGTTAGATCAAAGTAATTTACTATTTGGATGAAGGGAAGCGCGTGCTGAGCACACGGGCGAGAATGTTTCATAGGAACAGTTGACAGATGAAATAGCCTGCCGGGTATGTTTCCCGGCAGGCAGTGCCATCAGTTTATAACCTGCACGACTTTGCGCGTAGCTGGTTCAACGATCACTCGCTGCTTATTGACGATGGCATATGAGTATTTAGGCTCGTCTGGAACCTGGTGAATAACGACGGTAGACGGCAAGGGCTCACCAACGACTACCTTTTCCTTCACGACAACCGTCTCTGTGGGCACCGGAGCCTCACGGACATATGTAACGACGCGTGGTGGCGGCGGATCGATAGCTGTCCCGGCAACTGCGCCCACGACGCCACCAACTGCGGCGCCAACCGGACCGCCAACGATTGCTCCGGTGACTGCACCTCCGGCTGCACCGGTGACGGTCGATTCCTGAGCCTGTGCTGCGCCTGCGACCAAGACTGCGAACGCAAGGAAAGAAAGCTGTTTCATCTGCATGGGTGTTCTCCTTTGACAGAAATTTCCACGGCTCAAGAATATTTTCGGACTGCATACGTTCCGGACATGGGACTTTGTGCCCTAGTAAGCGCGCCACTGTTTTCTAGTGCTACGACCTAAGTCCTATAGCCGCTGGACCTACGGCCTACTCGTGGAACGCTCTCTCTCTAACTCGCTTGAAGTCTCACCTGCGATCAGCAGGCAGAGAGCAACACTTACCAAGGTGGAGAGACATGAAAACGAGATTTCTCACAATGACAGCCGCAATGATCATCATGGGCACATCAGGTGCTCTGCACGCGCAGACCGTGGTAATCAGCCCGGAGCAGGAAGTTATCATCGAAAAATATCTGACGGCCCATACCGTTACATCTGTTGATGTGCCAAGCGTCGATGTGGTGGTTGGTACCGCCGTTCCAGAGACAGTGGAATTACACAGGATCGATGCGCCGGACGTTACCTACAGCTATGTGGTCGTGAACGGAAAGACCGCGATCGTCGATCCTGGCACCCGTAAGATTGTTCGGATCATGAACTAAGCCAGTGCCGCCCGAAGCGTTGGTCGCCTCGCGCGACCGACAGTTTGATCAGACACTACTGGCGCGACTGATTAAGGACCGTTTTCCTTATAGTGCCCGGATATCGATGTTCTTGGTGGTTGTCCCATGCAAAACGTTATCGTTGGCTCATTTTTGCTGTTGTGCTCATTGCCCATTATCGGAGGCGGAATGAGATTTGCCTCCGATTTGGCTAAAGAGCGCGAAGCTCCCGTTGTACTTAATATGGCTCAGGAGCCATTGTGGACAACGGAGGTGAAACGCATTGACCCAAACAAGCAAGCTTATGAGCGCTTGCCAGCGGATTCGAATGCATCGCCAGAACTAATAGCTTTGACCAGCACTGTGCAAATTACGGGTACCAGCAAAAGTCGCGTTCAGGTGATCGTAAAAGCGCGGGAATTCAACAGCGACGATGACCGGGCAGATGAATGGTGCTCAAGGCGATACCGGTCCTACGTCAAGGCGGACAAAAGCTATCAACCCTTCGGCGGTGGGCCGAGAATGCGTTGCACTGCGCCAGCAGGCGTCGCCGGGCTCGAAACCATAAAGCAAGCCGCATCATCAACCGACAGCCACGTATCTTGGTGTATAAGCCGCTATCGCTCCTACCGTGCCGAGGACAATTCTTACCAGCCCTTCTCAGGTCCACGAAGACAATGTCAGCCTGGTTTCGATACCGCGGACCGGCGCTACTCGAGCACGATGCTTGCGCAACAGGTTTCGAATTAGCATCAGCCATGGTCGCATTTCTATAACACGTTATCAGCGCGACAAAAAACATGCATCTGAGATCAAATCAAAGCCATATCCAAGCTATTGTTGTCTGAAGTCTAGGAAGGGAGGTAATCTTGTGGGCATGAAGTTCCAGAAAAGAAAAAATCAATTCGATAGCTTTTGGTCGGTTCTAGATCGTGCGGATGGCACGATTGCTATGGTGAACGGTCATCCTGCGAGTGCTCTTCTTGAGGATGAAGCAGATGAGTTTATCTTTTTGCTGGAAGTGGGTATCCTTCAGCGACCTCAGGTCGATAGTGAGCTTGGCAATTAAGTTCGCCACAAGGCGACCGAACGGGATCGAGATCCGCGCGGACGAATGCCAGTCGGTTAGAGTTACGATGTCCGAGTATCTTTGCGCAGTATGGCTGCCCCCACGGATTAGGGATAATGTCCTTCAGCCGTCTCTCTTCCGGGGCCTGTAGGTCAGGTACCAATCATCACTTGATCTCAGATGCCGAGGCGGCGCTTTAGCTGATGTGCGCCTTGCTATCAGCAAGACAGGTCAGACGGGAAAACATTTCCGGCGGTAAAATCGCGAAGTTACTTGTCTCGTATTTGTGCGCCGATCGCCAGTCTGAAGCTGAAGATTCAAAATTACAGGTAGGCTCCATTGGCAGCTCACGTGAGTGCGTTAGGGTTACGCGCAACATGATAATATATTAGCTACCGAGAGTATATCTTTGATAATTCGTATTGCGGCGCCATAAATTCCCAATATGCTTATAAATTACTTCGCAAGAGAATAATATATCGCCCGGTGCAGCATACCACCGCTCGGCGATGTCAAGCGCGACCGGATAGGTCTCGGTATCGACTTTGCCATCACCACCACCTTCAGGTCCAGTCTGCGGCCTGAGGTTCGGCGCGAGTTCGCGTTCGCACAACTTTCTGCAGAAGTTCTCAAAGTCCTTGTGCTGGTTTCGATCCGTTAGGGTATCAAGGTGGTTACGGAGCTCGCTTTCGCTCAAGCGGTAGGCATCGACCCGTTCGCTGTCCGAGTATCGCTCCGGTCGTCTGACGCGCATAAGTTTTGAAGGGGAGGGTAATCTGTCCATGAACTCTTCTTTATGGCGGAGCTAGCTGCAGTAGACCACCGCGCTGTAGTTTGATCGACCGGTAAATAACATCTTATGTCGATAGTTGACCTTTTGGTATGTCAAAAGCTGTAACTCAGTCGATACGCGGCGCCTTCCATAAGTACCCATGCGTCGCTCTCCACCTTCATGTAGCTTGTTTCTCGCTTGTCGCTGTCCAGAGCGCGACCGGAGCCCGCATGCCTGGTTCCGAAGTGTCGACATCCTCCCCTCTTCGGTCAAAAATTAATCATGCCAGCAGTTTAGGCCAAGCTTTTCTATCTGAACGGAATATTAGCTTGCCTCATCCAGTTGCTATATCGAACGGTGGGTGCGAATACTTAATGAGTGCAATAGAACTTGGATTTGCAACTGGTATGGACGCACCCGATATTACTCCAATAAAAATCGACGACACCGATTTTCTGGTTGCGACTACGATCGAGCGGTGCCCGAAAATCATGATGATCCGCGAGTTGACTAAAAACGCCCTGGAGGCTGCGTCGCGTGCTCCGGAAGATAGCCGTCAGGTCATTTTCAGGGTCGTGGACTTTAACGGAACGCCCAAGTTGTCAATCTGGAATACCGGGCCCGGCATGGATGCGTCTCAACTCTACCGCATGTGCGACCTTGCGTCGTCCATCGGCAAAGCCAAAGGCCTCGACGCAAATTTCGGCATGGGAGCAAAGGTCGCTTCGCTCCCGTCGAACAAGCTCGGCATGGTGTACAGGTCCTGCACAGCGGGGCGTGTACACGAAGTCATACTCTGCCAGCGTGATGGGCGCTACGGTCGGTTACGGCGCATCCATGAGGATGGCACATTCACAGAGGTAGTGGACGTCACCGCGCTTGCGCTGGAAGAAGGATATAACCTCGACGCGGATTGGACGGAGGTTCGCCTTCTTGGCAATCAGGAGGAGCAACACACCGCTCGAGATCCTTATAACTCCGACCCGGCCGTGGACGCGCAATGGCTTGCGACATACCTTTACCATCGCTTCTACAGAATCCCCGCGCGGGTAAAGGTAACGCTGCAATCCGGCACGCACAAGCTCGGTGCGGGTTCGCGCGCTTTCGAAACGTTGCCCGCCCGGGCCGCTTCAGGTGCCTTCGAGCGCACGGAAACGGTCGAAGCAGCTGACGGCGTCAAGATCCAATACTTCTACGATCCGCCATACGAGAGGTCGCCGAGCCACAATCGCTCGATCAGCGGCGCCATCCAATCTGCGCTGAGCCTCACCGGAGTTGTCTACAAGGACGAGCTGTATGATGTGAAAACCGGGAGAGCCTGGGCGATCAACGCGCCAATGTTCGGCATTCCCTTCGGCTCGAAACACATCTCGGTCCACATCGAATTGCCCGAGAACAGCAATGTCCTACCGGAAGGCTATCGCCAATTCTTGCGCTACCGGACGGGCGAGCAGGATGTCGTCCAGGCGGCTCATTTCGCAGACCTCGTCGCGCAACATAGGCCGCAGTGGTTGATCGACATAATTCGGAGCCTCGCGCCGGAAAGCACATCGAACGACGACATTCGGAGCGAGCTTCAGAAGCTGCTTGACGAACTCCGTGTGAGACGTGTGGCTCCGCGCCTGGGTCTGACGGGTTCCGAGCTGGTCGACCCCAACCAAGGGATAGGGAATCAACCTGTGAAATCCTTGGACGGTTCGAGCGGAACGTCTGAGAAGCCGAAGACGAAACACATCGACCTAAGCCTCGCTCCACAGGGCGCGAAGCCTGCGGACCTATGGAAAGATCGCGAGCGCGCGCCGGAGATCATCCTTCTAAGGACACCCGAAGAGGTCGAAGAGAAGCAGCTTCGCGGTCGGGCCGCTCGATACTACAACAATGGTCAGCTATTCCTAAACATGCTCTATCCGTCCATCAAGGAGATGCGCGATATCCTTGAGCTTTCCTACGCCTCTGTCGCCGATGTAGAGGGCATGCGCGAAGCGGCATTAGCCCAAGCTGAGAAAAGCATGATGCTGCGTGTTGGCAGAGCGGTCGTATTCGCTCTGGCGAAACAGCTCAATAAGGAGTGGGACACCGACGCGGTAAACCACGCGCTGGCTCCAGAAAGTCTGAGCCTTGCAGCAGACGATTTCTACGATTCGCTCCAGCCTGCCCGTCGGGTATTGGGCCGCACGTTCCGACCCAACAGGTCCGGGGAAACAGGCGAAGTCGAAAGCGAGGAAATGCTGGAAGGCTCTTATTGATGCGTCATGGCGTAGATGATTTGCGGTGAATCTTGGAAGAAACATTCGGACTGCTCTGATCCGCATGCATGGCTTGGCGACGTTTTTTCCCGCATTGCGGACACGCCGACTACCAGGCTGGAGCAACTGCTTCCATGGAATTGGATATCGCAGACCGTCGACGCTCAAGCGCGTGACCGGCGGCCCTCACCGGCGGCTTACGTGGCGGGCCATGCGTAACTCAAGCTTTAGGCGCAATGCTATCTAGGATGACATCGTCACCGATGCAAAGGGGTCCAGTACGCGATCATTCCCGGCGACCCAAACAATTACAACGGCATCACGAATGTTGTTTTCATCGCCCGGGAACGGATTGGGTAGGCCGAGCAGGAGGCGACTGCGCAGTAGGCTCCGGCCATGTGAGAGAAAGGTACATTACCAGCGCGAGAAATGACACTATGCTGAACAATACGATTGACGGGTACTGATATGCTACTTGGATTTTTATCCGCTTCGTGATCCTGTCAAACCACTTAAGCTTGAACTCGGTTGAGTAGTCGAGTTGGTAACGCCAGAAGTCAACGTCATCGTGATTCAGGGAATACTTTTGAAGTATCTGGTTATACCGCTTGGATATTTCTAAAAACTGGTCGCGTTGTAGATCTTCATCTCTGAACTGAAGCTCTCTTTTCAGCTCCTGTAGGTCAAGGGCGCTACGGTTCATGATCTCAATGAACGGCGTGATTGCTTGCATACTGTAATACAGAGGAAGCCAGAAGAAGTACGGATAGAGCGATCGTTGTTAGCTCCAGCCAGTTCTGGCCTGTTTTGGGAAGCTCAACGAATTTCGGCAGAACAGTCGAGGCGATGACGAGCGCTGACGTGAAAGCTGTAAGGGCCGTCAGTCGTTTGTCGACATGCGCAAGCCTCTTGGAAGCATTGAATCGCGATCCTGCTGTCGTTTTAAGCGAACGAAGCAAATCTTTAGTGGCGGTTTCCATTGTATCTTCCTATTTTCTCGTCGCGGGAATACGCGCCGTGGATGAAGGATTTGCAAATAATCCGCCTGAAATCTTTCCTATAGGAATGACATCCACATGGCGGGCGAAATTGACCCGCGCCAAAGTCGTGAAGGACGAGATTCTGGTTCCGTTTGAGCTGTATGGGACGATGGTGATCTGAAGGCCGAGTTTGACTACGGTTGTGTGTTTCCGCCGGACAGTGCGACAGGGCGATTGAAAATAGTGATCTGATCGATCAACTGTGGTCGAACTCCTAGAAGGGACTGAGGCCTGGCTAGGTTCGAACCTTGCGAGGCATTTTGACGTAACGGGGAATTTCGGTACACTCGGATCGGGGCCCTTCCTGGTTCCATAGTTGGGCTGTACGCCGGACCAAAGATTCGAATCCGCAAAGTAAGCGCAGATTCAGTTGCTTAGAGGGTCTAGCAGATCGCAGGTTCATATCCCTTCAAGAGCGCTATAAGTGCTCGAAAGCTCCTCGCGGGACTTCTGGCTAGTAATCGCGGAAGGCTAAAGCGGAGCGCTAACCATACAAGCGGCGGCGTCCAAGGGTTTGCCCCCTCGTCCCGCCGCGATTTGCCTACCAGGTACGGCGACGCAAGTCACTACGGATAGTGTCAATGGTGCACCGCCCGAAGTGATTGTGACGCTTTTCATTTCTGGAGCCGTTCTACAATGCCATAAAGCCCGGCACGAGTTTGATGCAGAGTGCGAGATTGAACAGAGAAGGTGCGCGACGGCCCGATCAAGAAATATCCGCGTGAGAAGCGCCTTGATGATGCGGAAAAGACCGCGGGCAATTAAAGCGAGCGTCGAAAGCACTGCAGGAAGACACAACAAGGGTTCAGTTGTCCGGTCACGCGGAATCCCTTTTTGGAGGGCACGGTATCAGGGCTGGCGAATCCGCCTCGAGTGCGAGGCACACACGAAGAGCGGTTGGTACAACGAGCGCCATATCGGGTCGGTTGCTGTCGCATCACCAAGCTAAAGTCCTCCAGCACACCCTGTTCGGTGGAGCAAGCTTGTAGAGTATCTCAAGCGCGTAATGTTCCTTCCCGCATTTATGCAGATCAGCGTTATCGCTTCGTAAGAATGCTCTTGCATCGCTTTGATGCTCAGCCCTCTTCCGCAATTCCTTGATCAGCTCGGGGCGGCGCTGTCCGAGATGAGTGGGAGCCATTCTTGCAAATTGCCGTCAGAAATGTACTTGTTATGGTTGCAGGTATTTCGGCGAAATGGATTTTGATCGAAGGTGAAGTTTGACCAGATTTTCGTCCCGGCCAGTCCCTTTGTCCTGGTTCACGACATCGATCAGGAGGTACACGTCTCTCATTGCAGAAACCATGGTTATCGCGGTCGTTATTCGCCTGTTAGGGCTGATTGAGCCATTTGTTTTCCAGACTCTGATCGACCGTGTCCTGCCTTTCCAGCGTGAAGCGTCACTAACGGTCATACTCTTCGTCCTGCTAGTCACGATGCTGTTCGTGGCGGCGTTGACTGCTTTGATATCCTATCTCGGCAACCACATGTCGAACCGGCTCATTGCCGACCTTGCTGGGCGGATATTTCGCCATGTTCTTTCCCTTCCACTACCGAACCTTCAGCGTTGGCCGGTCGGGGAAACGTTGGCGCGCATCGGAGAGACGGATACTGCTCGGGGCTTCCTTACAGGGACTATGTCCACCGCGGTTTTAGATCTAGTTTTCTCGATCATCTATATCTGCGCGCTACTGGCCATCAGCCCGTCGCTGACTATCGTTGTGTTGCTAAGTGTTCCATTGCAGATGATCGTTTTCGCGATCATTGGCCCCTTCTTGAGGCAGAGAATGCAGAAGGCATTTCTTGCCAATTCCCACCACCAGTCGCGCCTGGTCGAAGCGTTCAGCAACATTACTGCTATCAAAGCTCTCGCCAGTGAAGAACGGTATGTTTCGCGCTTCGAGAATACGTTGGGCCACGCGCTTGACGCATCTTTCAGCGTCGCCAAGCTCGATATCGTGAACGGTTTCTTTGGACAGATTTTCGGCAAAGCACCGTCGATCATTATCATATTTCTCGGCTCTCAACTCGTTTTTCAGAATGAAATTACCCTGGGCGAGCTGATCGCGTTTCATCTGCTTGCTAATCACGTGTTCGGCCCAATTGCCTCATTGGCCTCAATCTGGGAAAAATGGCAAGGAATGCGCGTAGCGCGCATCCGATTAGGGGATTTCCTTAATGCCGCCACCGAACAGGATGTCGTGAAACCCGATATTGCTGCAACCTCTCCACTGACGATCAAAATGGAAGGAGTATCGTTCAGCTACATTCCGGATCATCCCGTGCTTGAAAACTTCAACGCCGAGTTTGGAATTAGGAGGCCAACGATTATTGTTGGCGATTCCGGTTGCGGCAAGTCAACGCTCGGCAAGCTTATTGCCGGTCTCTACACGCCCAAGTCTGGTCGGGTAATCGCGAACAGCGAAGACATCCAAAATTTCGATCCGGGATCCGTTCGCCGGCGGATTGCCTATTTACCGCAGGAGGCCGTTCTATTTTCCGGAACTGTTCGTGATAATCTACTGCTTGCAAAGCCCGATGCAACTGAAGAAGAAGTTATGAAGGCGCTACAGGATAGTGCTTCGGACCAGGTGGTTGCTAGGCTGCCCGGTGGGCTGGATGCGTATGTCGGTGAAGACGGAGGATTTCTTTCCGGTGGCCAACGTCAAAGGATCGCCTTGGCTCGTGCTCTGTTGAGCAATCCGTCGGCCATGGTTCTGGATGAGCCAACAAGCGCTTTGGATTTGCAGACTGCTAGTTTTATTTCGCAGACCTTACAGCGGCTTTCAAAAGAAAAAACGCTCATCATAATCACTCATATTCCAGACCTGCTGGGACCTGATGTCAACAAAATTATCCTTGCTCCTCAGAGTAAGCCAACCTCCATCCCCATTGAGGCTGGAGCCTAAACCATGGAGCCGACAAGCAAACCACCATCTCCAACGATACGCATAACGGCGTGGCTTTTTGTAGTAATGTTCCTAATCATAGCGACAGGGAGTTTCGTAGCGACCATCGAAATAGTCGCTAGAGGAACTGGACGCGTTATCCCATCGGGACGCGTTCAGAATATCCAGCCGTTGACGGATGGAAAGATCGGCAAAATTCTTGTTGCGGAAGCTCAGACAGTGAAGGCCGGTGATATCCTAATAAGACAGGATACCGCTGCAGCTGAAAGCACCATTAAGAAGATCGAAGCAGACATCGAACGCTACGAACGTGACGCACAGGTTGCGCGCGCGATCGTCGCCCCCCTCTCAGGCTCGGCTATGTCCGCCGAGAAGCTTCCTGACGAGGGTCGAGAAGTGAACGTTGTTGCGCCGGAAGCTGAACTCCTTGTCCAGACGGTGCTGTCAGCCCTACGTGACCAGGTTCTTCAAATCGATGCGCAGATCGATCGAATTCACAAAACCCAAAAGGCCCAAGAAGCCAGATTAACGCAAGCGCAAGCCGATCTAGAAATTGTCCAGGCAACCTTTCAAGCGAGCGATAGTCTGCGTAAACAGGGCTCGATTAGCGAGTTCGACTATAGAACGCGACAGCGGGAGCTGAAAGCCTCGGAAGGCGACGTAACCGTAGCAGAAGGCCGTCTTGGCGAGCTGGATGGAGAAGAGGCTGTTTTGGTTCGCCAGAAAGCAAGCCTGTTTTCGACAACGCAATCCACTTACCGCAAACAGCTTAACGATGCCGAAATTGGACTTCAGACCTCCAATGCCGAACTCAAAGCGGCGGAGATTCAGCTCGAAGGTCTTACCATCAAATCTCCAACGAATGGCAAGGTCGAAAAACTTACCGTTCATACGGTAGGTGGTTTTGTGGAAGCAGGTGAAAACCTGATGTCCATTGTTCCTTCCGATGGAAAAATAGAAATCGAAGCTTTCTTCGAGAACCGTGACGTCGGTTTTATCTCGCCAGGGCAGAAAGCCTTTATTAAATTCGACGCTTTTCCTCCCGAGCGATTCGGCATGGTTTTCGGCAAGGTTGCGAATGTCGGTGCCGACGCGCGCGAAGGTGCAGCAGGCAAGTGGGTCTACGCGGTCAGAATTGAGTTGGACCAAAGCAAGATCTTCTCATCTGGCCGAGAACTGGCCTTCATGCCCGGTATGACGGCAACAATCGATGTCATCACTGGTGAGCGCCGCCTAATTAGCTACTTCTTCGAGCCGATTGTGAAGGTTTTGCAAGACAGTTTCGGTGAGCGATGATCACCGAAGGTTACCTAACATTAAACCATCGTTGAAACCTTTTGATGGATCCGTCGGTATTCCGACGGATTGAGTACGCATTCTGACCTGAAAAATAGTTCTTTCGCATATCCCTGATGACCATAACAGAATCGCCAAAGGGAGCGACGACGTCAATAAACCAGAGATTCTTGCCCGACGCCCACTTGGACTCGTGCGGCGTTATACCGTCCTCCAGAAGCTTGGAATGTGTTGCGTCATCGACGATTGCCCATGTAACAAATGCTATCGGCCGTTCGGGACCGGCGAAATATATTTTGCACTGGCCAGTGCTCAGTGCAGGAAGAAAATTTGTTTCCACGTCAGAAATCAGCCAGTTTCGATGGACCGGAGAATTCATCGCTAGAAAAATAATGCTCCCTAGGGACTCGAGGGCTGTTAAAACTTTAACTTGCTTAGTGTTCTCCATTAGAAGGCTCCCTGTTAATACCAACCGACTGATTGCACAATTTTGCCACGATTATTTGGCGAAAAACCGGCACATTGTCGCGCATTGGTTGATCTAATGTGCCTCGGTTTAAGAAAAAACGGATAAATTCAACGACAGGTCACACGGCGGAAGTTTGAAACAACTGTTTCTAAAACTTAACTGTAATAACAAGCCTTCGGGATTTTAAGCCATTGTTTGGAATGGCAAAAACTAAGATTCAACAACCTGCGAGTAATTTTCCACCGTCTGCAGCTTACTCTCCCCAATCACCTTAGGGGAGTGTTAATCACGCACAACTAATTTCAATCTTTAGTTGCTCTAGAATACGACCAATGATCTTTGGGGTTGATTTTGATGTCGAGCGCCCGGATATTTGTTCTTGCAAAAGTCAGACTTAACTCTAACCCTAACAACGGGAGAAGTTTTATGGGTGGTTCATCTGATAACAGCTCGAGCGGCAACCAAAACAGCGGTTGGGGCGGTCGAACAGGCGCTGCGGTCGGCAGCGTCGTAGGAGGTAGCGCTGGTTCGGCTGTAGGCGGTCCTTTCGGCGGCCGCGTTGGCGCGGCAGGCGGTGGCCTTGCTGGATACGCTATCGGAGACTCGATTGAAAGCGGGATTAGAAGCGGCTCATCGCCGGACTACGGTGGCTATAACGCAATGGGCGATTATAGCGGTGGACCGGGTACGTTCGGCAGATAGCTTTATCTAAACCCTAGACATGGGTTGCAGTCAGTGCAGCCCATGATCTCTAGATCAGGAGCTGAGATTGAAGCATTTGCATCTGATGATTCCGCTTCTTATAATCAATCCGCTACTTATATTTTTATTCCCCTTCGGTATTCATTCCATCGAGAAGGGCTTTATCGTTTTTGCCTTTCTTTCACCTCTCATTTCGTTCCTCTTTTGGGATTTCGTTATTAAACCTCTGCTGCAGAAGAAATAGACGCAGCTCCGCCAGCAACTTCTTCGGGATAGAATATGCAGCGATTCTGGAATCGAGCGACCGCCGGAGCTAAGACGATCCCTAAAATGGTCTTTTTAGACTGCAGAGTTGATCTTTTCTTTATTTTCGTCGCGATGGGGGTGGCTTTTCTGGCAACGCACGTGTCGGGATTTATTATGTCCGCAATTGGCGTAGAGCAGGACAGTCGTATCGATATCGCATATCTCGTCCCTATCTTGACCCTGAGCAGCGTGCTTGGTGTTTTCGCAATCCGTTCTCGCTTGGCTTTGAGACAAAGCCCGATTGCACGGTCGACAATGGTTGCTGTGGCGATAGGCTTGAGTCTTCTGGCTTCACGATCGGCCTGGAATGGATTCAATCCAACTACTTTTAATCCGACTGTCGCAGGCATATTGTTGTTGATAACAGTGTGCTTCATAGCGCCGTTGTTGGAAGAGTTATTCTTTCGCGGGTATCTTTGGAATAAGCTTTCAGCGCGGGGATATGGTGCAGGGCTGATCGTAATTGCGACGTCGCTCCTATATGTACTTCCGCACGTCCCAAATTCATTCGCCGCTTTCGCAGATTACGCGACTATCGGGCTTTCCTTGGGTGCTGTACGCTACTTTAGTGGCCGCCTATTGCTACCTGTTCTGTTTCACACTGCGATGAACTCAATGCTGATCTTCAATCTCTGAGGAAAATCGCTATTAGGTCGTAAGAGACTCAATTTAAGGAATTAAATCAGTGTCCGTCACCCCGGTGACCGGCGGCGTTACAGACACCAGAATGTGACGCGCCAGCTTTTTTGAAAATCTCCGCGTTGCGAGATGGCGGCTGCGGAACAAGCAAAGAAGCCGTCGCGGGAGACGATCAATTGGAGAAGATCAACATCCTACAGGTATATCGGAGCTGAATTATTAGTCGCAGTGCGGAAGATTGGAGGGGTGATATTTCCCGTTGGCGACTAGACCCAACCCGCACGCTTGAACCGGTAGTAAAGGATAGCGCATAGGACCAGAATGGTGGCTATCACAACGTAGTAGCCGTATTCTGTTTTTAGCTCAGGCATGTTTTCGAAGTTCATGCCGTATATCCCGGCGATAGCCGTTGGCACGGCGAGGATCGCCGCCCATGCGGCAAGCTGCCGAGTGATCGCGCCTTGCCGCTGTTGCTCGAGAAGATTTGCGGCTTCGAAGACGGATGTCACGATGTCGCGTAGCCCGATCACCATGTTTTCCACGCGGCGGACATGATCATGAACATCCCTGAAAAACGGTCTGGCGTTGTCGTCAACGCAGGGCAGTTCGAGATGGGCGAGTTTGCTGGCAACTTCCGCCATTGGCCCAATTACCCTCTGAAACTTGATGACCTGCCTGCGCATCCGGAAGATCCTGCGGATTTGTTCCGGTTCGAGGAAAGAAATGAGGACGTGCTTTTCGATCTTCAGCACCCGGTCTTCGATCGTTTCGACGAGTGGCAGATAGCCATCGACGATGAAATCAAGAATGCCGTGGAGAACATAGTCGGGACCGTGCGAGAGGAGCTGCGGTGCCTGCTCGAGTTGCTCGCGTAATTTCTGGTGGGATCGTGCCGATCCGTGACGCACTGTGATGACGTGTTGCTGGCCGACAAAGATACAGGTCTCACCGTAGATGATCTTGTCATTCTCGAGATGAGCGGTCTTGGCGACGACGAACAGCTGATCCCCATAAATGTCGACTTTGGGCACCTGCCGTCCGTTGAGTGCATCTTCGACCGCAAGGGAATGAAGCCCGAACATCGCCTTGAGGCGCGCCATTTCTTCAACCGTCGGATCGGTCAGTCCGATCCAGACAAAGTCGCCCACAGTGATCTCGAAAGGTTGCGA
This sequence comes from Agrobacterium larrymoorei, assembly GCF_037722385.1. Taxonomy (GTDB): domain Bacteria; phylum Pseudomonadota; class Alphaproteobacteria; order Rhizobiales; family Rhizobiaceae; genus Agrobacterium; species Agrobacterium larrymoorei_C. Next base: position 706,997 of record NZ_JBBKAQ010000001.1, on the reverse strand, counting down.
TGAGAGTGCGACCTCATTGGCGCGCTTACCGTTGCGGTAGAGATAGGATGCGACGACTGTCATCTGGGTCCGTTGAAGCTGCTGGGATAATGGGCGGGATAGGTAAAGAGATCGAGGCCTTGATACACGCAAACTCGGCGGGGAGGTAGGCTTTAAGATCTACGGACGAGCGTGCACTCTACACTAGTAAGGATCGTCAGACGCGAGACGATCAGCGTCGCATTCGACGTTTTCGCTGCTCGACGGTGTGCGGCCCGTTTCTTAAATCGCCCATTTGCATTCCCTAACAGCCACAGATGCATATGGTGGGAATAGGCCTGCATGCATGGCAAGCGCTGTCATAAAGGGGTAATAGCGACACAAAAAAGGCCGGCTCGAACCGCACCGGCCTTTCGATTCTCTGCAGCACAAAGGTCCTCTTCAAAGAACCTCGCTGCGTTTATTTACTTGCTATACGCCAAACCACCCCACACGCGACCTTCGTCGCGGTGACGTCCGCCGTGCACGCCGCCAATATAGGCTGCAACTGCGGCCACGAGTGACGAAGCTGCCAACAGGAATGCTGTGAGAATGCCTGTGATGCGAGCCTTCTCCGCGGCGTCTGCCGCTGCTGTCTTAGCGTCCTTGGCCGCCTTCTCAGCCTGCACTCTCAGTTCGTCGAGTTTCTTCTGTGCTTCGTCAACCTTCTGCTGTGCTGCCGTTCGCACAGCCTGCACACGCTCGACCGTCTGATTCACCCGACTCTGTGCGTCTGCCTGCGGAATACCCGTGCGAGCAACGATCTAGTTGGCCAGCCACGCCTTGTCGCCATCTGATATTTCGCCCGTGGAAAGCAGATTGCTCAGGATGCCACCTGCCTGACGCTGGAAGTTAGCGACGTCCGGATCTGCACCAGGAGCGGGCGTGTCAGTGCGCAGCATTGTATCGGTGAAATAGTCGATCGGGTTCGTCTTAAGGCCCTGTGGCAAAGACTGCTCAATGCTTGGAGCGGCAGCTTGCTGAGCGCGCTGAGCCCAGGTTCGTGCGGGGAAAGAGCGTAGCCTTAAGACAGGCGCCGAATGCAAGAGCCAGTGTCCTTGATCGGCTGAATCTAGGCAAACAGGTGATGGTTCTGGCGCGTGAAGGGCAGTGGTCGCGCGTGAGCGACGACCTTACCCGGCGCGAAGGCTCGGTTGCGACCAGATTTCTGAGCGATGACGAGCCCGTTGCGAAGCGAGAAGCGCCGGAGGTCAAACAGACCGTCGAGGTCAAGCCGAAGATTTCTCCCTCGATCATCATCCAGAGGATCATCGCAGAGTCGATCGCCGGCTATCCCGGAACGTGTGCGTGTCCTTACAGCACGGACCGGCGAGGCCGCAAATGCGGCAGCAGAAGCGCCTATTCGAAACCGGGAGGTTATTCGCCGATCTGCTTTGCTGGCGACGTGTCGAGATCGATGATCGAAGCCTACAACTGATCCGCATTGGCACCTGGATTCTTCCGCTTTCGTCGGCAAACAGTGGCCAGACCCTCAAAATCGAACAAATATCAAGTTGCCAAGGATGGTGTCGCGCCTTCTGAACGTTTCCAGATAGCTCACAGCCCCAGGCCTAACCCCTTCTTTAACGACTGCTCGAGTCTATACGTCCTCGTCTGTTCTGCGACGTGCGTCCTCTCGACCAGCCTAGCCACGGCCTTGATGCGATCGACCTGCTGAAGCTGATCCCTGCCTAGCCGTAGATCCATCTTTTCCAGCTCCGACCTGTTACGCGCCCCAAACCGTTTCTCCAGCGCACTAGCGATCGTGGCTGCTTCGGCCAGTGCCTGCTGACCGTCTGGTGTCTTCGTCATCCGCTCAAGGAACTGCGGCTTCTGCTCATGTTCGAGTTGATCGAAAGCCTTGAGGATTGCCTCGCTCTTGGGCGTCAAACCTGGCACTTCGACGATGTCACGCTTCTCGCGCTGCCACTCTTCCGACCGACGCGCGTCGTCCAATCGCCGCTCCCAGGTCTTTGCAGCATACCCGACGTGGTTGGAGAGGCCCTGCGCTCTGCTCAGCGCCTGCTTGCGCCCTGCATTGTCGCCGAACAGGCCGGTCTTGCCACGCAGAACCCCAAACTGTTCCGGCCGTTCGCGAACCGCTCTGACCAACTCGGCTTTGTCGATCTTTTCATCGAGGATGAGGCCCTTGAAGGTGAGCGTTGCGGAGAAGGAATCCTGGTAAACCGGGCCTGCCATCGACTGCAGATGCACGATCTCACGCTCCAGATGCGGCATGGCGTTGTTCCGCGCAATCTCTTCGACGGTGCTGTCGTGATGCCTTATTGCAGCAACAAGCGGGGCAGGGATGTCTTGCTGCTGTGAGCGCGGTTGTTCGAGTGGTTGCTGTGGCGCGAGGCCGCGTTCCTGTTGATGCGTTTTCGCCTCGACCCTGGCGACCTCCAGCTCCTCCGTTCCGCTTGCTCTCGCCTGCAAGCCGCGCCTTTCGGCAAACACCTGCTCATAATCGAGCGTGGTTTCCTTGACGCCCGAACGCCCGATGCTGGCGACCATCTCCTTCATGTCATGCAAATCATCACGACCGGAATAGAGGGTAACCGCATCCCGGTGGCGCGTCATGGCGACATAGGTCAAATGCCGATCCATGGTAGAGGATGCCATGACGAAAGTGCGGTCGACGGTGGCGCCTTGGGCCTTGTGGATGGTGGTGGCGTAACCATGATCAAAGGATTGGTAATCTTTGACCGGGAGAGCGAGAAAGCGGGCGTTGTTTTGCCCGCCCGAAGATCCGTCGAGCCGCAAATGTAGTGCGTTCGGCTCGACGGCTTCCACCGTCCCCAACATGCCGTTCTTCACATCGAGATCACGGTTGTTTTCCAGAAGGACGATGCGATCGCCAGGGGCAAAAGCGCGCTCGCCATTGACCGTCTGATAGACGATTTCGCGGTTTATCTGGCCTTCACCGTATCCTTGTTCACTGCGAGCTTGACCATCACTTTTTGCCAGCAATCCTTCCGCCTGAAGTCGCTCCCGGATACCGTCATTGATGGCCCGAACATCGACCCGCCGATGCGCCAGTGCGATGCGTGACCCTTCCGGGTTCTGAGCCCGATCGGCAAGATAATCCCGGATCAGCTCAGCACAGGCCTGCTCTCGATCCTTGGCAAAGCGGATGCTGTTGCGCTCCGCATAACGCTGCAATCCTTCCGCAGTGCGATGCGTGGCAAAAGCGACAGACGCTTCTCTCTGCCAGTCATGTTTCTGCCGGCGGATGTCTGTGAGTTCGACCGAGCCGATGCGCTCTACAATGGCGCGGAACGGCGAACCTGCACCGATCGCCTGAAGCTGCTCATGGTCGCCAACGAGAACAAGCTTCGCACCGCGCTTCTCTGCCTCTGCAACGAAGCGCGCCAGCTGGCGGCTTGCCACCATGCCAGCCTCGTCGATGACGAGAATATCGTTGCTGCCAAGCTCGTATCTGCCGCGGCTCCAGCCATACTCCCAGGATGCAAGCGTGCGCGCTGCAATCCCGGATGATGTGGTCAAACCTTCGGCTGCCTTTCCGGCAAGGGCAGCCCCATGAACGCGGTACCCTTGCGCTTCCCAGGCCTCGCGCGCAGCCGACAGCATCGTCGATTTACCAGCCCCGGCAAAGCCGATGACAGCTGCAATCTGTGAAGGTGAGGTGATGTGACGAACAGCGGTTCTTTGCTCGTCAGTAAGACCTGAACCAACCAGCATCGCATCTTGCCGGCGAAGCGCCTGATCGACCACGCTTGTCCCCACGCGATGGCTGTTTCGCCCTGCCATGCGCAGGCTGCTTGCTGCCATCGCATGCTCGACATTGATCATCTCGCGCGTCGAGTATTTCGCCAGTTTGCTGTTCTGCGCAGGCAGAAGCTCGATGAGCTGCGGTGAGGCCATGACAGCAGCAAAGGCACGCTGGAAACCATCATTGTCGTTGATGTAGCGATGAATGGTGCGGGCGATGTCATGACGATCGAAGACGCTTTTCTCGTCGGTCAGAATCCGCAAAACCTCTTCCGGCTTTCTGCGAATGAGATCAGCGTTCTTCTTTGCTGCCTTGTCTTCCAGACGCGCACGAGAAACATCCAGCCCACGCCGTTCCATCTGGCTGGCATGCACACCCATATGCTCGGTTGGTGAGAGCTCCAGACCGCGATCGAGATGCGATCGATGATCGACGCGGATATCGAGACCGGCCTCCAGAAGATGACGGTTGGCATGATCGGCAAAGGCTTTGCGGATATCGCGCATCTGCATGTGCGAGGTGGGCAGATTGTTTGCCAGCAACCACCTGTTCTCGCGCTCGATCATCGTCTTCTCGCCAAGACGGTCTGGTGCTACCTCCCGGGTCGTCATCATCACATGGGCGTGGACATTGCGGATGTCGCTCTTGCCCTGGGGAACATGAATGGCGAAGTCGACGGCAGCACCGTAGCGGTCGGCAAGATCCTGGGCAAAGGCACGGGCGAGAGACAGGCGGGCGTCTGCACTCAGCTCATGCGGAAGAGCAATTTCGAACTCACGGGCAACGCGGGAATCCCGACGACGCTCCGCCCTCTCTGCCGCATTCCAGAGTGCTGAACGATCCAGCGCCCAGTCTGCCTCGACATCGGAAGGAAGAACGATTTCGGAGTGAACGACACCCTTCTTGGCGGTAAAATCATGGGTGAGGCCATCGCGTTCGTTCGTGAGCAGGCTTGCTGTCCGATAGGCGATGGCCGCGACGGCACTTCTGCCGCCCGATCGGCTGACCGGCTTTGCGCTGCAATGATAGATCGCCATCATTCCCCCGCGATAGACAGATCCGACAGGCAGACAGTCTCCAACTGCGCCTTGTTCTCAGGCCAAAGGCGCAAACCACGCGCCAAAAAGCGCTCAACTCGTAAGTGCGCCCTTGTGCCTCAACCGGGGGTAGCTCTGGGGAGGTCAGTATTCAACTAGCACAAATGCCAGTGGCCAATTCGAGAGGGGTTTCCTTGAATGCCGGGCTTTGACCCACAATCAGGAGGGAGAGCAAGCATGCGCAAACCCATCGAACAGCGGATCAGGGAGCTGGAAGAACAGAAGAAAGCGCTGCAATCGCGGCTGGAGAAGCAGCAGCGGGCAGAGACGGCACGGCGCAGGATGCTGCTTGGATCGTTCGTTCTGGAGCGGCTGGAGCGGGACGGTGATCCCACACATCAACACGGAGAGCTAACCGGGAAACAACTGCGTCAATGGCTGGCACGCGAGTTCCCGGCCTATCTCAGCCGCGATGCAGACCGGCTGCTGTTCGTCGATCTGCTCTGGCCGCAGAATGAGACCGATACGTCGAACCGGGCGGCGCCAAGCACTGGACTGGATAGCGCCATCGATGAGGCTGCACTGACGCTTCGAGATGACACACAACGCTTCACGAGCGAGGACGGAGGCACCGTGCAGTCATGACGGTCTGGGGCTTTGTGAAGGCGGTTGTGACAGCACCATTTCTGGGAGCCATCTGTGCAGCGATCGGCTGGGTAAATGCGGGCACCATTATCTTCCTCGACTTCGTGGTGCATTGGGCATTCGGGCTGGAGCAGGGGCTGATCAGTCAGGTCCTGCTGGTCGTGGCAAAACACCTGCCGCTTGTCTTCGGAGTGTTCGGATTCATGGGGGCCTTCGTCTCCGAGGTGCCGGTTCAATCTGTGTTCGGTACGGCACGCTGGGCCAGTGCAAAGGACATCGCATCGATGGCGGGGAAGCATCGTGCCGGTCTCATCATTGGGCGCGATCCGCAGAAGAAGGCTTTGCTGCGCTATGACGGTCCATCGCATCTGATGACGATGGCGCCGACGCGCACCGGCAAAGGTGTCGGCACGATCATTCCAAACCTGCTAACGGCGGAACGCTCGATCATCTGCATCGATCCGAAAGGCGAGAATGCCAGGATCACGGCGCGAGCAAGGGAAGGCTTTGGCGCACTGCATGTGCTTGACCCGTTCGGGGTGACGGAACGGCAATCCTCCTGCTTCAATCCGTTCGCGCATCTCGATGCCAATGATCTCGATATCGCCGAGCATGCCGGCACGCTTGCCGATGCTCTGGTCTATGACGAACCAGGCAGTTCAGGTGACGCACACTGGAACGAGGAAGCCAGGGCACTGATTGCCGGATTGATCATGATGGTGGTTGCGAGCGAGCCACCGCCTCTTCGTCATCCGGCAACGCTGCGCGACTATCTGACAAGACCGCCAAAGGCGTTTGCCGACCTTCTGACGCGGATGCAGGAGAGCAGATGCTGCGATGGTTTGATAGCGCGCGCCGCCAACCGGCATTTGGGCAAATCCGATCGCGAGGCATCGGGCGTCTTGTCATCGGCGCAGCGTCATACTCACTTCCTCGACAGTCCACGAATGAAGCGGGTGATGGAGCGATCTGATTTCCAGTTCATCGATCTGAAGCAGAGGACGCAGAGCGTGTTCCTGGTGCTTCCACCGGACAGGCTTGGCAGCTATGCACGATGGCTTCGATTGATGATCAGTCAGAGCCTGACGGAGATGGCCAGCGCGCGCAGAGGCGCTTCACCACTCGAAAGCGTTACCCCGCCAGAAGGGGCCGCTACAACATTCGGCAAGCGAAAGACAGTCGTTCCCGCAAACAAGTCTGTTCTGTTCCTGCTCGATGAGTTTGCAAGCCTTGGACGGCTTCAGGCTGTCGAGCGGGCCATGGGGTTGATGGCAGGGTATGGCGTACAGCTCTGGCCGATCCTTCAGGACATTCATCAGCTGCGTGCGCTCTACGGCAAAGGTGCCAATACCTTTCTTGCCAATGCCGCCGTGCTGCAGGTGTTTGGGGTCAGTGACATCGAGACGGCCGAGCTTGTTGCGCGTTCGATCGGCAAGCGCGATGCGCATTACATGACGGCGTCCTATGGGGAGGGCAAGCAGACCAACTCGGAGCATATCGCTGCCCGCAACCTCATCAATGCCGATGAGATCATGCGACTGCCTGACGACAGGATGATCCTTCTTCGGCAGGGGCACTATCCGGCGAAGCTTCGTAAGATCCGGTACTACGAGGACAAGGAGTTCAAAGGATTGTTCGAGCGGATTTGAGAGCGATGCAAGCGACAGGCAAAGCGCTGACCTAGCCATCGACATCGCACGTCAACGCGGTTCAGCAAGCAACGAGAACGGGCACTCACTGCGACGGAAGATGGAAGGCGATGATCGAGCCTGTCCTGACGGGAACGCGCTCACACATAGCGCCGAAGTGAGCGGCAGGACAGGCGCGCATCTTGCTCTGAAGGTAGAGAGGGAAACACCGATCACGCCATCGACGGGCAAGACGTCCGACGACAAACGAAAGCCGCCTGGATGACACCAAGGCGGCGTTCGTTGATCATGGACAAGTGGCAATCAGCCTTTGCGATCGAGCTCGTCTTCGACCAAGTCGCGGCTGTTGCCGACCGACTTGATCGCACTCCTCACATCGTCCTTCGAAACCTGTTCCTTGTTGGCCTCGTAGCGGACTTCATGATCCTGTCCACCTGCCACGCGTGCGCGATCCTGGTTACGGCCTCGTGTTGTCTCCGACATCGTTCTTCTCCTCATGTTGAGGGAGACTAACCCGCTTGGATTCTGCTGGTTCCAGACAGCGAGCGGCGAAGCAATTGCCTTCCTATCAGTTCGTTCGGTTGAACGGTAAGGCGCATTACGCGGGGTCTCTCTTCCAAGAGGTGTGCAACACAAAGAGAGATCACCCGTGCGATGTGCCACATGAGGATCGAGCTAGGTGCCAAGCCGTATCCTGACCTCCAAAAGTCGACTAGCACTTTTGCCATTTGATGAATGTTGCGAAGCGTATAAGGTCCATGGATACCACCAGCGCGATAAGATCGCAGCGACAATCGGAAGCCAGTCAGACCCCGTTCCCATGATGAAATCCTCCCTCGATCATATCCCGCATAGAAAGCAGCGAGAGCTCGCCCGTGCGCTGGAGATCCTGCACGAGGAGTTCGAGGATGCGTTGAACGAAGGCACGGCCGACTTCAAGAAGCGCGGACGCATTCTCAAGATCATCCTGTTCGGTTCTTATGCCCGCGGCACGTTTGTCGATGAGCCGCATACGATGAAGGGCTATCGCTCGGATTTCGATCTGCTGGTGATCGTCAACAATCGCAAGCTGACGGACCATGCCGCCTATTGGTACAAGGCGGCAGACCGGATCATCCGCGACAGCTTCATCGAAACGCCGACGCAGTTCATCGTGCACTCGCTGAGGGAGGTGAACACGGAACTGAAGAAGGGCCACTACTTCTTCTCGGATATCCGCAAGGAAGGCATCGTTCTCTACGAACTGGATGACGAGCCGCTGGCAGAGCCAAAGTTACTGACGGCTGAGGAACGATTGAACGTGGCGCGAGAGCATTTTCTTGAAAGGCTTCCAAACGCAGAACGATCACTAAAAACCGCTGCGTTCCAGCTTTCGAACTCTACGATCGATGCGAAATGGCGGAAAGACGCTGCTTTCGCGCTACATCAAACTCTTGAGCAGGCCTACTCCTGCGTCTTGCTAGCTTTAACCAACTACGGTCCGCCTTCGCACAACGTGAAGTTCCTGCGGTCTCTTGCCGAGGAGCAGGACCTGCGTCTCGTGGAAGCGTTTCCACGGGATCACCACCGGCAGAGAGCCTGGTTTAACACGATTAACGAAGCCTATGTTAAGGCTCGATATTCAAAGCATTTCGAGATCAGCGAAGAGGCCCTCGTTTGGCTGGGTGAGCGGACTGCCCATCTCCTTGAACTGGTGAAGGTCGTCTGCGACGAGCATATCCAGAAGCTGGAGCAGGATGTCTCGCGGGGGCAGCCGTAGCGGCTATTTTCGATTGTTGCGCCGTCTGATTTGCCAAGGTGTTTTGCAACTTGGCTAGCAATCGCGGCTCACCTTATCGAGGCATCCGTGACGACCGCAGCTTAGTTGGCGCCCTAGACCGCTCCGCTGCTGGCTGTGGCTTGAGAACGGGTGAAGTTCTTTCAGATGCGCGGGTTGGGTTCTGGTTCGCGATCTGAATCGCCTAAATTCGGCTCGCCCTTCGATTCTATCAGTAGAACCTTGCCTCTTTGTTTGCTCGAAGGCGATGCACAACCCCTTTTGGGAAGACGAATAGTTCGCCGGCCTTAATTGTGCGGGGCGGTTCTCCCTCGATATCGATTTCCATCTGACCTTCGAGGACAAAATCATCAGTCGTGTCATTCTTATGGAAAGGGTATTCGCCGATATCATACAACAAGCGCGCGATCACTTGGCGGACAGTATGTCGGGGGTATGATGTTCTTGGTGCTCCCATTTTCCGAGTGAAGCTGAGTGCCCACCTCGTGGATTGGAGCATCAGAGGTGTTCTGTGAATCCCCCAGCCGCGATGACTTCTGACATCGTTGTTTTTGTGTCGCGTTAATGTAAACTTCGTGCTACACATCGCGGCGATTTGGAGCGCGAAGCTAACATGCCTACTCCTCATAACCCTCCCGCCGCTGTACGGCGAGCGTTGCGGAAGCTTGGAGCGGACATCCGTGATGCCCGCCTCAGGAGACGGTTGCCCATGGCGATTGTGGCCGAACGGGCCTTTACGTCCCGCTCCACGCTCCAGCGAGTTGAAGCCGGCGACACGAGCGTCAGTATCGGTATTTATGCCGGTGTCCTGCACGCCCTTGGCTTACTTGATGGCCTTAGTCAGATCGCCGACATCAGAAATGACAGCGTGGGGCAGTCACTAGCCAGTTCCGACTTGCCGAAGCACGCCCACCCTAAGCGCCCGATCGGATCGTCGCGCGATGGCTGATTTTGAAGTCCATCTTGATATCCATGGTCAAACACGGTCGGTTGGGCTGGCCAGAAGCAACCGCGTTCGGGGTTCTGAGACCGTGTTGTTCGAATATGACAGTGGGTGGCTTAAAGCCCCAGATCGCTTTTCGCTGGAACCAGCTCTCGCCCTCACTCGTGGTGCCTTCGCGCCGCCTTCTGGACTCACGACATTCGGTTCCATCGGCGATTCGGCCCCTGACACCTGGGGCCGCCGGCTTATGCAACGATCCGAGCGCCGTACGGCCCAGCGCGATGGCCGAGCTGTCCGCACGCTCGCAGAGAGTGATTATCTCCTTGGCGTTGCTGACGAGACCCGCCTTGGTGCGCTCCGTTTTCGCCGGGTTGGCGAAGACCAATTTCAGGCGCCAATACTAGCCGGTGTCCCCGCCCTTATCGAACTGGGCCTATTGCTACAGATAACCGAACGTATCCTGCGCGATGAAGAAACCGATGAGGATCTCCAACTCATCTTCGCGCCTGGTTCTTCGCTCGGTGGTGCCAGACCAAAGGCATCGGTCATCGACCAGCATGGCCACCTCTCCATCGCCAAATTTCCGAAGGAAACCGACGACTACAGCATCGAGACTTGGGAGGAGATTGCTCTGCGTCTGGCCGGAAACGCTGGTATCGCAACGCCGCAGCACGAACTCATTGATGTCGCGGGCAAGAAGGTGATGCTGTCACGCCGTTTCGACCGCAACGGTGGAGTCCGGATTCCGTTCTTGTCGGCGATGGCCATGACGGGCGCGAAGGATGGCGAGCGTGGCAGCTATCCCGAAATCGTCGATGCTCTTGCCGAGCATGGGGCGAAGGGGAAAGCAGACGCGCAGGCGCTCTATCGCCGTGTGGTGTTCAATGTACTCATCTCCAACGTAGACGATCATCTGCGCAATCATGGTTTTCTATGGCTCGGAAAAGCGGGGTGGTCGCTGTCCCCGGCCTATGACCTCAACCCTGTGCCAACCGACGTCAAGGAACGGGTGCTGACGACCAACATTGACCCCGACGAAGGTACCTGTTCGCTCGATCTACTGGAGGAGGCCTCAGGATACTTCGCGCTTACGCTAGGGCAGGCCCGCGCTATCATCAAGGAGGTAGCGACCGTAACGGCGACTTGGCGTGAAATAGCCAAAGCTGCGGGGGCCCGTGCCGCGGAGATCAACCGTATGTCGAGCGCCTTTGAGCACGATGACCTGAAGCGAGCGCTGGCCCTATGACCCGAACCTTCCTTCATAGTTTTGATCCGGCTTCGGCCAGCCCCATTAGCGGCGCAACGGTTTCACTCAACGTATCTGAAATCGAGGATGCCGGAATTCCAGAAGTTCTTCAAACTCCCTGCGCAGTATATGGTGCCTGGACAATAGTCGACGCTCTTCTGTCCCTGACCGGAACGGAAACATTTATCTTTCGCGAACCCCTCGGCTAAGCACGTGAGGTGAAAGTTGCACTGTCTGGACTACTTGGGCGCTTCGTCTCCCGCGCTTAGAGAATGGACGCCAGTTGCCATGACGACGAATTCCAAGCAATCACATTGGGCAGATCGCTTTCCGGCACCAGATTCGGCGCAATGGTCGCGGTGTTTTCTCACATGACAGTTATTGGCGCAGAGCCGACGTCTGCAATCGGCCCAAAGCGGACATATAAGTTGTTTCGAGAAGAAGTTGAGCTAAGCTCATCCAAGTCGACTTGCGTTTAGGTTTGGGGATCAAATGACAAAACATCTGCCAAGTGTTTTAGGAGGCATCTCCGCTGGCCTATCAGTGTGGCTTGCGGGTGCTTTCGACGCCACATTTTGGGTATCATGCATTGCTGCGGGATGTGGAGGGTTCGCGGGCACCTACTTCGGTCAGAAGCTTGGTGGCTAAGCAAATTCTTCAAAGGCGCGATGACCGCAGTTGGCGCAGAGCTGACGTCTGCGATTGGCTCTAAACCGCCGAGACCGGAGTTGGCGCAATCCCGCCGAACGGTTTTCCCCTTGGCACCTCAAAAACGCCGAACGAATTTTTCGTTACAGGCGTCTGTGTCTGGTCTCTGCACCAAATCGACGTCATCCGTGAGATTCTCATGCAGGACGCCGGGGACCGTGTGGGGTTCGAAGACTGCCAACCAGTCCCTAAGGGAAGGGCAGCAGTTTGCGTTGCTGTCGCTGATTAGGCCGCGGCCCTGAGATCGTAATTTGCATGGATCACGTCGTAGGGGACATGAACCTTTCCGTCTCCAGTTTGTTCGAATATACCCCACTCCAACAACGCGGACGTGTCTTCGTGTACGCGCTTGACGTCACGTTCGACGGCCCTGGCAAGTCCGCGTATACTCGATGGACCGATCTTCTGAAGATGCTCAATCAATTCCCATCTTTTGGGGCTAATGACGGAAAAAAGCTGCGCCGGCGACGAGAAGGTGAAGCCTGCGACAGGCTCAGAGGAATTACCTGAGCGCATTGCGTTCGTTGCCCTGACAAACGCCTCATCAAGGGCAGCTTCACTGTCTGCTCGGATTTGAATTAAGGGTTCTCTCATTGTTTCTGCCTCCTCTTGATTATTTCCTTCCGAAAATCGACAGGAGGGTATCGGTCGTCGTGAACGAGTAAGGATGCTCAGCTCCGTCAAGGTGACGATGATTGCCTTTACCGCGTTCGTTGTCGAAACCGACGATGCGGCGACCGTCCGTTCCGTAAAACAGTCGATACTTGAACAGGTGCGTGCTACCAGGAACTGGCTCCGGCACTTTTCAGACAACGATCTCGACGATCGCACCGTCTGGCAAAATAGTTTTGGAACGCTCGGTAAGGACCGCCGCAATCATGTTGTCATTTACGCCATCGGTTCGGTTTGTTGTCAACGGCGGCAAAGGTCCGAGAGAGGGCTTTATGGTATATTTTACCTATATATACTAAATTAATACACATATTCTATATTTTATACTATGTAAATGGAATAATTTACCCCGAAATGGGTTGGCTCGCGTGATTTACGAGCGACGCGAGTTCACCAGTGGTAGGGATTGGCACTTAAAGTGTAGATTGGCCGAGGCAAAAAATATAAATTAATTGAAGCTATCTTGGGGAGGGGATTTAGCGTGGATTAGTTAGGGTGCATTTGTTTGCGGGGACTGATAATTCTGACTGTTATAGATAGATGATTTTATAGGTTTTCTGATTGTGAGAAATCAAAATGATGGGCGAATCCTAGGGGTATATGGATGAGAAGGCAGATTGGAAGGGCGCTGAGAATTGGTGGCGATCAATCGTAATAACAATATCATGATATTGTTATTACGATTGATCGCCACCAATTATCACCGCCCTTTCCAATCTGCCTTCCCACCTGTGTGCCCTAGGATTCACTATCATTTTGATTTCGCGCAACCATAAAACCTATAAAATCATCTATTTATAACAGTCAGAATTATCAGTCCTCGCAAACAAATGCACCCCAACCAATCTACGCTAAATCCCTTCCCCCAAGATAGCTTTCACCAATTTATATTTTTCCATCTCAGAAAATCCACGCTTTAAGTGGCCAATCCCTGCCACTTGCGAACTCGCGTCGCTCGCAAATCACGCACGCCGACCCGCTTCAGAGTAAATTATTCCGTTTACATAGTATAAAATAGATAACGTATGTATTAACTTATTATATATAGGTATAATATACCATAAAGCTCTCTCTCGCCGCCGTTGACAACAAACCGAACCGATGGCGTAAATGACAACATGATTGTGGCGATCCTTATCGAGGGTTCCAAAACTGTTTTGCTAGACGGTGCGATCGTCGAGATCGTTGTCTAAAAAATGCCGGAGCCCGTTCCTGGTAGCACCCACCTGTTCAAGTATCGACTGTTTTGCGGAAAGGACGGTCGCCGCATTGTCGGTTCGATAACGAACATGGCAAAGGCGATCATCGTCACCTTAACGGAGCCGAACATCCTTACTTGTTCACGACGACCGATCCACTCCTATCCGATTTTCGGAAGGAAATAATCAAGAGGAGGCAGAAACCATGAGAGAAGCCTTAATTCAAATCCGAGCAGGCAGTGAAGCTGCCCTTGATGAGGCGTTTGTCAGAGCAACGAACGCAATGCGCTCAGGCAACTCCTCTGAGCCTGTCGCAGTCTTCACCTTCTCGTCGCCGGCGCAGCTTTTTTCCGTCATTAGCCCCAAAAGATGGGAATTGATTGAGCATCTTCAGAAAATCGGCCCATCGAGTATACGCGATCTTGCCAGAGCCGTCGAACGTGACGTCAAGCGCTTACACGAGGACACGTCCGCGTTGTTAAAATGGGGTATATTCGAGCAAACTGGAGACGGAAAAATTCACGTCACTTACGACGTGATCCATGCAAATTTCGATCTCAGGGCCGCGGCCTAATCAGCGACAGCAACGCAAACTGCTGCCCTTCCCTTAGGGACTGGTTGGCAGTCTCCGAACCCCACACGGTCCCCGGCGTCCTGCATGAGAATCTCACGGATGACGCCGATGTGGTGCAGAGACCAGACACAGACGCCTGTAACGAAAAATTCGTTCGGCGTTTTTGAGGTGCCAAGGAGAGAACTGTTCGGCGGGATTGCGCCAATTGCAGACATTGCGGATGCACCAAAACTTCTTATTCTGCGACGTCGCAAAAATCAGGAAAGCAAAGTTCGATTCAATTTGAGATCTTCGCGACACGAGGAGACTGATCTATGCCGCATGAACTGCCGCCAAAAAGATACCCAGAAATGAATCGCAAGATCGCTCTCGTCACAGGCGGCAGCACGGGAATTGGGCTGGCGACAGCACGAGCTTTCGCTCGCGAGGGCGCAACCGTCATCATTACCAGCCGCAATGAGAAACGTGCGAAGCAAGCCCTGACCACACTCGCGAACGAGGGAAGTGGAAGCTGGACTCAATGCGATGTGACGGACGGTCGCGACGTCGAAAGGCTTATATCTTCGATACTAAATGAACATGGAAAGATTGACTATGCCTTCAACAACGCTGGCAGCGGGGGAAAAATGTCTCCAATAACGAGCATGAGCGAGGACGCATGGGGCAAGACGATCAACGGTTATCTTACATCGGTCTTCCTCTGTATGCGCTACCAATTGCCCGCCATGGTCAAAGCCGGACGCGGTGTCATCGTAAATAACTCATCTGTCGACGGACTTAGAGGTTATCCCCTACCAGGAGGGGCCGCATATGCCGCCGCCAAGCACGGAGTACTGGGCCTGACGCGGAGTGCGGCGCTTGAACACGCCAAGGACGGCGTTCGGATTACCGCGATCTGCCCCGGTTGGATTGGCACGTCGCCAGTCGAGAATTTTATGAAAAAAAATGAGCAAGTCGGCGCTCAAATCCTAGGACAAGAGCCCATAGGCCGACTTGGAACACCCGACGAGGTCGCTAACGGGGTTCTCTGGCTTTGCTCAGAGGCCGCTTCCTTCATGCTCGGTAGTCCGCTCGTCATGGATGGCGGTTACATGGCGTAGGATTGCGAAATCTAAAATTCACTACGCTTAAGATCTTTGGAGTTTGCGACAGACAATCGGTACGAGGCCCAATGAAGTATCAGAAATTTTTCATACCATCCGGCGATGCCGGTGTTAGTTTGGAAGTCGTTGCAACCAAACCTCGACATGACGGCCCATATCCGACGATCATTTTCAACCATGGCTCTACCGGACGAGGCCAAAACAAGGCCCTCTATTCGAGGACGATATGTCCGGCTGTCGTAGGAGACTACTTCGTTGATCGGGGCTGGATGGCGTTGTTTCCACAACGCCGAGGGAGAAGGGCTTGCTGCCGATGGCTCGGGCTATTCCTGCAATCTTGAGGTTGCGATTGCCGGCTTCGAACGGGCTGTAGAGGATGTGGATGCCGTCGTACGTCATGTGCGAGAGCGGCCTGACGTGGATCAGGACCAACTTGCTGTCGGTGGTGTTTCTCGCGGCGGCATCTTGGCGATAGCATATGCGGGGATGCGGCCGAATACATTCCGAGGTGCCGTTAATTTCAATGGCGGCTGGCTGGGAAAAGGCTGCCCAAGCCATGAAACCGTCAATCCGCTGATCTTCGAACGTGGTGCACGTAGCGGGATTTCGACGCTTTGGCTGCACGGTAGTTACGACCAGTATTACCGGATCGGGCATTGCAAAGACAACTTCGAACGGTTTCTGTCATCCGGAGGTCTGGGGAAGTTTGTTGCTGCTCCTATGGGCCATGCGTTGATGTTCAAGCCTACGCTATGGAGAGATCACCTCGATCAATACCTTGCCGATATCACTATCCCGCGGAACTTCTAACTCCGCGACAGATCGACCGCACTTGAATATTAAAAGGGAATTTTTGTCGTAACCTCACGTGCAAAAATCAGAGTTTCGCGACCGACTTGTGAAACGGCCAATGACTGCTTTGGGCCAACACCGGACGTTGCGGCTGCCGCAAAACTCCCTATTCTGCGATGTCGCAAAAGTCAGGAAAACAAGTGTCGCCTTAATCGGAATTTTCGCGATAAGGAGTAGGCTTAATTTGAGATCAGAGAAGAAAAATTTCGAAACTCACATTTCGGAGTTGATGAAATCCGCTCGCGTTCCGGGCCTGTCGATATTCATTGCGGAAGACGGATCGGAGGACATTCGCGCCTTCGGGGTTCGAAATACAGAGACAGGCGCGCCGGTTGCCAGCCAGACCGTGTTTGAAGCCGCTTCTCTGAGCAAACCGGTCGTCGCACACGCTGCACTCCAACTCGTGGATGATGGCAAGCTTGATTTGGATGAGCCGCTTTCCCGATTTGCTGGCCCATTGGTGCCCCACGATCCTGCCTCGGCAACCATCACAGCGCGCCATGTCCTCTCCCACACCACCGGACTGCCAAACTGGCGTCGAAACGATGTTCCTCTACAAACCTATTTCCCTCCCGGCTCTCGGTTCAGTTATTCGGGTGAGGGATTCGTATACCTCCAATCGGCCCTCGAACGGCTGACCGGCGAACCTCTGGCTAACGTCATTGAGCGGTGCGTCTTCGATCCCCTTGGGATGAACAATTCAAGTTTCATCTGGCGAGACAGCTTCGATGACGACGCTGCATTCGGCCACGATAGCGCGGGAAAAGCAGAAGCGAAGTTTAAGCCGGATCGAGCGAACGCCGCCTTTTCCCTCCACACGACAGCCATCGATTATGGAAGGTTCGTTGTTGCGGCGATGGATGGGGTCCTGTTGTCGGAGAAGGCCGCTCGTCTATGGACGGAGCCACAGATACCAACGCCAAAGGGACGCTTCGAAGCATTGGAGAGCACCCCGCCCGAAACAGAAACCGGGGTATATTGGGGCCTAGGCTGGGGATTGGAACCAGACGCCAAGGCGTTCTTCCATTGGGGCGCGAACCCAGGGATGACTGCTTTCGTTTTGGCAGTACCCGCAAAACGCGCCGCCTTCGTCGTATTCATGAATAGCGACTTAGGGCTAAATATCGTTCCCAGCATTGTCGAGCGCGTCGTGCAAGGTGAGCATCCTGCCCTGTCGTGGCTCGGGCTGTCACGAAATTCCTAAATTTCGCCACAGATCATCCGCCCCTGAATTTGAGGGGAAATTTCCGTCGCGAAAGTCAGGAGCAAATGTCTGACTTTTGCGACCTCTTTGCGGCACCTTGCGGGGATCGGAAGTCAGGATTTCACCAATATTGCTCCGAAGAGCGAATGACCGCTCTGGGGCAACTGCTGCCTGTGCTGCCGCTTTGCGCCAGAAGCGGACTTGCGGCGAAACTTGTTCTGCGACCGCAATCGGCGTGTCGCTGAAATTTGCACTGCTGCATGTTTGGTGTTTAGTTTGGCGGGAGCTGCAGTCCTGACGGAAGGGTAATTTCGATGCGAAACAAAGCAGTGCTCCTCGAGCGCGCTCAATGGGCCGAAAAGGACAGCGCATGGCACGGCGAATTCCAAGGAAGCGTATTTGGCACTAACGTTTCGGTCATGTTTTATACCACGGACGAAACCGGCTCCGGCCCCAGGCTACACAAACATCCCTATGACGAGGTCTTTATAGTGCGGCAAGGACGGGCGCTTTTTACCGTCGGTGAACAGCAGCTGGAGGCTAGGGAAGGTCAGATCGTGTTCGGTCCGGCCAACTTACCACACAAATATATTAACATGGGTCCGGGCCGTCTTGAGATGACCGACATTCATGTGACCGATGAATTTGCTCAAGAAGACTTGGAGTAGCCATCCGCGGCTTTCCACATCCATTGCGGTCTTCTCACGGGAGTGACAGACGACGGCTTTGGGCCTACTGCTGCTTTAGCAGGGATGCGCCGACAGGAGACATTGAAAGACAAGTCCGTTAAGTTGGCCTCGTGGAACGAGGTTGAATGATGCTTATTATTTTCGGCGGACTCCCTGGGTCGGGAAAAAGCACGGTTGCGCAGGCGCTGGCACTGAGGATAGGGGCGCTTTATCTGAGAGTGGACACAGTCGAGCAGGCAATTCGTACATCCGCACCATTAGCGGAGGGAATGGATGTTGGTCCGAGTGGGTATGTGACACTATATCGATTGGCGACCGATAATCTGCGGCTTGGGCACAGGGTCATCGCAGATTCCGTGAACCCCTTGCCTGTAACCAGGAGTGCATTTCGAAATGTCGCGGCTGAGTCCGGCAGTAACTTCATCGAGATCGAAATAGTTTGCTCTGATGCCGCGGTCCATCGCCAGCGCGCCGAGACAAGATCACCCTCTGTCGAAGGACTGTCGCCACCCTCTTGGGCGGCAATCCAGACCACGAACTACAAGCCTTGGAAAGCCGATTTGCGCCTAGACACCTCCCTTCTGTCTGTCGAAGATAGTGTGGCGGAGATTGTGAGAAAGCTGAGCGCATGACCGGTTTGGGCCAAAACCCGACATTGGAATCGGCTAGATGCTGTGCACCGGCGTAATTGCGATCGAGCGCCAAAGAGCATGCCGTCCTTGTGCCTGAACTGTCCACCGGCATTGTCGCTCATCACGTCTATGTCGGAACAGATGATTAGATTGTCTCAATTGCGAGAACCAACTTCGAGATACATTGCCACACCATCCGACCTGTTGATCATATGGTACCAGTTACCAGAGCCCTTTAGAAATGGTCCGAGCATATCGCAACCAGCAGAGCGACTGCTTTCGGTTGGCGGAAAGCTTGACTACAATTGGTCCCGAAACCTGAGAGCTGCTCCATCTCGTCATATCCCTGTTGCAAGTAAACCTAATGTCGCCATCGCTGCGGGATCTGCCAGAGCGGTATACGTAGTAGAACTGGCTCAATCGTCATAAATAGGGACCATGTAGTCGTAGATCCGCGCTGCGCTTGATCCGCGCGCCCGAGGGCATTGGATAAACTCGTCGGTCAACCTCAATGCTTGAAGGTGTTTTCGCGATGCCAACTTAAAAACTGGGGATGCGGCCGTTGGTAAACACCGCTCGGGACAATCGCTCTTCCCGTCTTGTTGATTAGCCCTAGAATGCTATCGCGATCGTTCGCGTGACGCGAAATCAGGATCTCGAGTTCATCCGACAGAGAGATAATCCCCCGGTCGAACATCCAGTGAGCGGTTCCAGAGAGCGCGATTCCGTTCACTAGGATATCAGGCCCATTTTTCTCGACCGGCCGGATATGAGCCGCGTCTACCTCGGCACGACCACCACCGTTAATCAGCTTGAGTCCAGTTATCGCGCATCGTTTGTCGTAGGCTTGTAGGACGAGACGCCGAAACAGCCGATCTCTGACAACTCGAGACGACAGCTGCATGATCCGCTCCCTATCGTTCTCGAATAGGAAGGGCTCCTGAACCCTATCGGACAGATCGTTCAGCGGTGACGTTTCCAGCGACTTGCCCGTACGCGGCAATTCGAGTTGATCTTCCGCCAATCCCAACGACAGAATCCGATTGAAATCGGCAGCAGATAATGATCGGACCGCAGCCTGTGCACGGCCTGAAATCCGCCCCGCTTCGTTCAGTACACCTCGCTCAACAACACCATCCTGCCCACTAAACGCAACTGGGTTTACGAAATCGAGATAGCTGCCAGGTTCGATTAGCGCCACATACATGCCTGGCGCTTTGGGATCTGGAATAACCTCAGCGACCTTGGCGACAGCGAAATATCCACGCGTTGCAGCGACCTTTCGAGGTTCATAGTAGATGATCCAATCTCCGGCACAGCTTTGAACGCGACCGAGATACTGGCCAGGGAACTGATACTGCTCAGCCGGGCTATCATCGTAGATCGTGTCTGTGCGGTGGATGAATACGCCGAATCCCATATGCAATCTCTATCATGATAATCGCGACTCAAAACAGGCAGATCAATGACGACGCTTGCCACCCAAACCTGCAGCTCTTTGCGTCCGCTATTCGACAGTTGGACAAACTGCAACCTCGATCGAAACGTATTCATATCTGGCAAGAGCAAGCTAGTCGCCTGGGGTACTTAGAATTGGCGTCATGAGTTTGACATGGGTATCAATCCGTTCGAGCACTTTTATCGGCACGACCTCGCGCTGCGGCATCGACCACCAGATTTGGTTGACGCGCTCGACGGTATCGACCACCGCTCTCAGAACAGCAGCCTCCGGCAATCGCGCACGCCTTGCGAACGCTTTCCAGCGCTGGGCACTCAGTGCTTTGAAGGACCGATCGCCCAAGACGGATAACGCCATGGCATCTGTCGGAATGTAGGGAATCGTCGAAAGGACATCGTAAACCGGCGCAAGCTCGGGTTTGTCTCCTGCTCCGCGATAAATTAGCGACCAATTTTTTAAATGCATGTCACCATTTCCCGTTACCGCAGCCAGAGCCAACCGGCGGACGAATTCCAGCGCCGCGGCTGGGGAAACAGCAACGTTCAGAGCCGCAGCGATATCGTGATAGGCGGCCCCTTCATACTTACGCGATGGATAAATGCCAAACACCTGCGCAAAGTCCTCGATGTGGATCCGCGTCGCTCCCGTGCCGCGATCAAAGCGTTTGATGAGCAAGACCTTTCCATCCGAAAGCGTCTCAAATTCTTTCGGAATATCTTCGAATTCCGATTGATCGACAAGTTCTCGTTCCGGTACATCCATGCCGATTGCTTCGGCTAGAGCCAGATTGGCATATTCGTTTTCGGAAACACCTGGAAACGATGTCCACGGAAATTTTGCAATATACGAACCCTGCTCGTCGCCCAAGGGCAAGGTGAGACCACCGCCCTTGCCGGTATTCTTGATAACAGAGAGCTTCATCTGCACCCCAGCAAGAGAAAACCGGGCTTTCGGTTCAGGACGTGAGGTGGCATTGAGCAGAGCGATCGCGCCTTCGCTCGGTACGATGCGGACAGCTCCTGGCAAATCCGCACCGAGCGCCGCAAGAAGATCGAAATCATTGCCGGGCCGAACGCTGCCGGCATGGTGCTTCTCCATCGCCTCGCGCAGTTTGTCTTCTGGAAGCAGATTGGCAAAAAAAGCTGGCAAGGCCCTGGCGACAGGCTTCGGGTCTTTACGCAAGCCTCCGCTTGCCGCCCGAAAGGACAGGCTCAACACAGGAGAGCCACCAGTCGCGCGATAGCTTTCCTCGAAACTAAATGCATTGAAGTCACCAGGCGTCCGGACAATTGTGCCGACCTTAAGGTTGTTCAGCAGCACCTCAAGCGAGGAGATGGACTTTGGATCGAGATACGCATCAGGCATCGTCATCACCGTTGGAACTGGAAACGAACGCGGGCAAATCGTCGTCGCTGCCATGCGGCTGAAGCAGCGCATTGACAGCTGGCACCATCGGTTGCGGGATGAACATCAGTTCAAGACCAAGCGCACGTGCGATATTGATCAGCGTGGTCGTGCGGGCAGCGCTCTTTCCGCTCTCAATCTCGCGATAGCGTGGCCGCGATATGCCAGCCATCTCGGCGACCTGCTCTTGTGTCAGATCCAAGCCTTTACGCGCTGCCTTCAAGAGACCGCCGATCTCAACCAATATAGTCGTCTCTATTGACATATGATACCTAAACATATCTTCAAATGACAAAATGACACGTTTAATTATCTATTTCGACGCGCGCAGTCAAGGACCTGGCGTTGACCATGTCGTAGCGGCCCCGTCTAGCGTGGTGACGCTTTCGGATGGTGATGTGCCTCTGCGCGCGCTCACCATCTACTTCAGGCTCTGACTGATCATCAATCGCGACCTGTTTAGCGGCAATCTCAATGAGCGTCTCATCCTGATTGCTGATTGCTGCGCTACAGCGGACGGTTCTTGATCGTGAAAACACAAATTCTAGTATAGACCATAAATCTGATCACAATGTCTCACGCTCCTGCACATCACGCTGGTCGCGCTCACTCATAAAGTAGGGCGTCGCGTGCGGTCCGTAGAACGAAATATCCCACATCTCGCTGGCCGGCGTTACAATCCAAGTGCGTACAACGACGATGATATCGACGAGGTCAACATCATCCAGCAGAGCCCCTGCTTTTGGAAGGCGGACCGCTTGGCGTCAATGGGTTTTGAAAACTTGACCATGCTTCATCTGTCAGAGTTCGCGATTGCGAATTAAACTCGTGTAGTGAAGGAAGCGGGTTAGGTCAAAGCGGCCGAACACGTCGAAATGGACCTCTCAGGATTATGTTGATGGCGTCATCGAACCATGCACTTTGCGGCAACGGCACATCGTCTCTCACGCACTGTCTGCAAGCATCCTATGGGCTACATTTATGTGAAAAAGCTCGTATAAAGTGTGAACCTCGACATAGTTGCTCCTATTTCGGCTCTTTGATCACTGCCCGGTTTATCTGCTCATCGTTGAGCCGATAAACTACAAATCCCTCACCCGCAACTTTGTGGGCGCCACTATTCATTATTTCGTTAGATGAGATTCTCACCGATCGGCTAAAACTCTCATCAACGTCAGGCCCAAAGATGTGGATCGTTGAAACCTCGTCCCAGTCGACTCGCGTTCCTGTCTTTTGATCGGTGTAATATCCGCTGCCCACCAAAACGCGTTTTGTGCTCAGGGCAGACTGCCTGGAGTTATCCCCGGAAACCAGATTGAACCCGTAAGTCCCGTCAGCTGGATAGTCGAACTCGACAACGGAAACCTTGCTGGAAACCACTACCTCCAGCAACTTGTCCTCGTCCCTGATTTCCCTAGCCTTCGGATTATCCTGAAGCACAGATTTCTCCGGTCGATTGCGAAGTTTATGCCAAACGTCCTGGGAGACCTCATGCGGCACCACGAGAACCGTTCCTCCGGTTCTGAGAACAGGATCATCGACGATTATCGTAATATGAGTTTTTACTGGTTTTATCACCTCCATGTTCGCCGCCGCCACATGCGTCTCGAGGAAAGGCGTCAATGCACCCGCTAATATCATTGCTCTAAAAAGGGCGCGAAACATGCCTAATTCAGCTCTACCTTTGCTGACGTCATCTTGATGTTCTCATCTTCTTCGACGACGGACAGTTTGAACCTTGATTTTTCCTGACTATGGTACTCGAAGAAGGTTGGACCGACATTCTGCCGAGATGTCAATCGATCTCAAAGTTCATATCCGCCCAATAATCGAAATACGCCCTGACCTGCTTCTTGGGTTCAATGGTGCCTGTGCGCACGAGGGAGGAATATGTGCTCCCGCCTCGCGCCGAAATCTCGGCCCTTAACTCTGCAAGACGCTCGCTTGGTGCGGCGACAAGGAAAACATCTCGGCCATCGCTCACATAAATGAGCGCGTCGTTCGGCGACAGAATATACTTCTCTTCGTCGACAAACTCACTTTCCAGTTTAACCGCTTCGGAAAACGAAGAGGCGGATGAACCCTCGAGTGGATTATCGCCGCTTGAAACGAACAACTGACGCGAGCCAAAAAATGCCTCGAAGGCTTCAAATTCGGCGTCATCCAGCCAGTCCACGCCAAAGAAAATCCTGCAACCGTTCCTACGGCAAACTTCCTTGTCTATTCCATATCGATCGGATTTCATCTTTGGCCTCATGTCGATGGGCTGCCAGGATATCTGTATTTTCGGAAAGGCCGTCCGTTCGGCTTGATAATATCAAGTGTTGGCCCATTGCTTTTACTTTCAGGTCGCACCGTTACGGTCCGGCCGTCAGACAGCTTGCCTATCCTAATACCATTTCCTTTTATCGATCGCATTGCCTCCAACGAGGTCGTCAAAATCCTTGTTCGCATCGTCGACCGTGCCCGGTCTGTCTCTGTTAAAGTCCTTGTCGCCTAGCTTATGGGTAGAATCCGCATCCATCTGCCCGATCTTTTCCTTCTCTTTCTTCTCCTTCGCGCAGTCGGACGCATCGTTGTCTTGCGAAGTGTTGTGCGGTCGTCCGCCTTCGAGATCTGCTGACTGATGATATAAGCGTCGCCGATGATTGTTACTGCCGAAAGAACATCATGCGTCACCCAGCCAATCGGCCCCCACCAGCAGCGCGCCAGCAACAGGCGTCGTCATGCGCGTACCCTGCGATGTGCAGCAGCCTGACAGACTTCAGCAACAACCGCACTTTCATAGGGTGTCGCTTCTCCCCTGCTAATCATATAGTCGGAGCCCGGACCGACACAGAAACCTGGCAGGATTCACTTCCCTTGCTTTAACATATTTTTCAGGCGCTTCCTCATGATCACCATACTCATCCAACCAATCACTTCACGAGTTCTTTCAACGCTCGTAAAATTCAAAGCACCTTCGCAAAATCAGTCTCATGCCGAACAGCAGAACGATAAACGCAACGAAAGCACCTAATGAAAATGGGCCGAACACAATCCACGCGCTTGAAAACAGCGCTGCAAATAATGCTACAAAAACGAAATACGCTGTTTTTTTTCGCATCCTGATTCGTTGCATTTGATAACATTCCCAATATTTCTTGACACGCGCTCGCCCAACTTGGGTTCCGAAACCTGTTTAATGCACATCAGTCATCCGACCGCTGCGGCGGGCAAGGAGGATATTCGTATTTTTTCCAACTTCCTGCAAAGCTACTAAATCCCAATCCCGCGGCACCCGGCGCTTGAGATGGCGACGGAAGGCTGCCGCCCGGGGGACGGACAGGGCAGCCTTCGACAGCAGACCCCACGATTTCTCGACGATACTTACGCGTTCGTACGACCACCGGAGATTACGTCACGTTCACTGCATACTGTCATCGGCACGAAATGTAACTGCCGGCGGATCGCCGGCTCTGACTACTAAAACTGATAAGCCAGAATTCTGATCGGAATCTGGCGTTACGTGTTTTCCCGCGAGACATCCTGCTCCAGCTTCTGGATATGCTCGTCGCACACGACCTTCACCAATTCCAGGAGATGGGCAGTTCGCTCCCCTAGCCAGACCAGCGTCTCTTCGCTGATCTCGAAATGTTTCGAATACCGAGCCTTAACATAGGCTTCGTTGATTGTGTTAAACCAGGCTCTTTGCCGGTGGTGATACCGTGGAAACGCTTCCACCAGCCGCAGATCCTGCTCTTCGGCAAGTGAGCGCAGGAACTTAATGTTGTGTGAGGCAGGCGCGTAGTTGGTCAGGGTCAGGATAATACAGGAGTACGCTTGCTCGATGCACTGATGCAATTCGAAAGCGCCGAGCCGAAGATCTTTTTCGCTGATACAAAAGCGCGCGACTTTCATGAATGAAAGAGCAAGTCCATGCCTCTCATTGAAATGCTCCCGTGCGACCGCTAACCGCTCCTCCGCATTTAACGGCTTCGGCTCAGCCAACGGCTCGTCATCAAGCTCGTAGAGAACAATGCCTTCCTTGCGGATGTCGGAGAAGAAGTAGTGCCCCTTCTTCAGCTCCGTGTTCACCTCGCGCAGCGAGTGGACGATGAACTGCGTCGGCGTTTCGATGAAGCTGTCGCGGATAATCCGGTCTGCCGCCTTGTACCAATAGGTGGCATGATCCGTCAGCTTGCGATTGTTGACGATCACCAGCAAATCGAAATCCGAGCGATAGCCCTTCATCGTGTGCGGCTCGTCGACAAAGGTGCCGCGTGCATAAGAACCGAAGAGGATGATCTTGAGAATGCGTCCGCGCTTCTTGAAGTCGGCGGTGCCTTCGTTCAGCGCATCCTCGAACTCCTCGTGCAGGATCTCAAGCGCACGGGCGAGCTCTCGCTGCTTTCTATGCGGGATATGATCGAGGGAGGATTTCATCATGGGAACGGGGTCTGACTGACTTCTAATTATGCCGCGATCTTATCGCGCTGGTGGTATCCATGGACCTTATACGCTTCGTAACATTCATCAAATGGCAAAAGTGCTAGTCGATTTCTGGAGGTCCAGATGTGGCTGGTACCCACGCTTGTTCCTGATGTCGTCTATCGCAGATGCAATCTCCATCTGCGGTCCTCGCCTCTTGTAAGAACGACCCATGCGTAAGCTTAAGGCCGTTCAACCAAACGAACTGACACGAAGACAATTGCATCGCCGTTCGCTGTCAGGAACCAGCAGAACCCCGCCGGGTTAGTCTTCCTCAACATGAGGAGAAGAACGATGTCGGAGACAACCCGAGGCCGTAACCAGGATCGCGAGCGCGTGGCTGGCGGGCAGGATCATGAAGTCCGCTACGAGGCCAACAAGGAGCACGTTTCAAAGGACGCTGTAACGAGTGCGATCAAGTCGGTTGGCAACAGCCGCGACAAGGTCGAACACGAGCTCGATCGCAAGGGCTGATTATCTCTTGTCCTTGCTCAACGAAAGCCGCCTGGCCTCATCCAGGCGGCTTTCGTCTTAGTGTCTGAAGCCTTGCCCGCTGATAGCCTTACCGGCGTTTCCATCTCTACCTTCAGAGCACGGGGCGCGCCTGTCCTGCCGCTCACTTCGGCGCTATCTGGGAGCGCGTTCCCGTCAGGCCAGGCTCGATCATCGCCCTCTATCTTCCGTCGCAGTGAGTGCCCACTCTCGTTGCTTGCTGAACCACGTTGACGTTCGATGTCGATGGCTAGGTCAGCGATTTGCCTGTCGCTCGCATCGCTCTCAGATCCCCTCGAACATTCCTTTGAACTCCTTGTCCTCGTAGTACCGGATCTTGGTGAGCTTTGCCGGATAGTGCCCCTGGCGCAGAAGGATCATTCTGTCGTCTGGCAGTCGCATGATCTCGTCGGCATTGATGAGGTCGCGGGCAGCGATATGCTCCGAGTTCGTCTGCTTACCTTCACCGTAAGAGGCCGTCATGTAACACGCATCGCGCTTGCCAATCGAGCGCGCAACAAGCTCTGCCGTCTCGATGTCGTTCACACCAAACACCTGCAGTACGCCGGCATTGGCGAGGAAGGTGTTGGCGCCTTTGACGTAGAGACTCCGCAGTTGATGCATGTCCTGAAGGATCGGCCAGAGCTGCACGCCGTAGCCTGCCATCAGCCCCATGGCACGCTCGACAGCATCTAACCGTCCCAGGCTCGCAAACTCGTCGAGCAGGAACAGCACGGACTTGTTTGCGGGAACGGCTCTCTTCTGCTTGCCGAATGTTGTCGCGGTCACTTCTGACGCGGTAATGCTTTGGGATGGCGATGCACCGTTGCGCGTCGTCACCATCTCCGTCAGGCTCTGGCTGATCATCAATCGCAGTCACCGTGCATAGGTGCCAAGCCTGTCCGGTGGCAGCACCAGGAAGACGCTCTGCGTTCTTTGCTTCAGATCGATGAACTGAAAATCCGATCGCTCCATCAGCCGCTTCATGCGTGGACTATCGAGGAAGTGAGTATGCCGTTGCGCCGATGACAGAACGCCCGATGCCTCGCTATCGGACTTGCCCAAATGCCGGTTGGCGGCGCGTGCTATCAGACCCTCACAGGATGTGCTCTCCTGCATCCGTGTCAGCAGGTCGGCAAATGCCTTTGGCGGTCTGGTCAGATAGTCGCGCAACGTTGCCGGATGACGAAGATGCGGCGGTTCGCTGGCGACCACCATCATGATCAAACCGGCAATCAGTGCCTTGGCTTCCTCGTTCCAGTGCGCGTCACCAGAACTCCCCGGTTCGTCATAGACCAGAGCATCGGCAAGCGTGCCGGCATGCTCGGCAATATCGAGATCGTTTGCGTCCAGATGAGCGAATGGATTGAAGCAGGATGATGGCCGATCCGTCACCCCGAACGGGTCGAGCACATGCAGTGCTCCAAAACCTTCCCTTGCCCGCGCCGTGATCCTGGCATTCTCGCCTTTCGGATCGATGCAGATGACCGAGCGCTCGCCCGTCAGCAGGTTTGGAATGATCGTACCGACACCTTTGCCGGTGCGGGTCGGCGCTATCGTCATCAGATGCGATGGACCGTCATAGCGCAGCAACGCCTTTTTCTGCGGATCGCGTCCGATGATGAGACCGGCACGATCCTTTCCTTTCATCGATGCGATGTCTTTTGCACTTGCCCAGCGTGCCGTGCCGAACACGGATTGCACCGGCACATCGGAGACGAATGCCCCCATGAATCCGAACACTCCGAACACAAGCGGCAGATGTTTTGCCACGACCAGCAGGAGCTGACTGATCAGCCCCTGCTCCAGGCCCAAGGCCCAATGGACCACGAAGTCGAGGAAGATGATGGTGCCTGCGTTCACCCAGCCAATTGCTGCACAGATGACTGCCAGGAAGGGTGCCGTCACAACCGCCTTCACAAAGCCCCAGACCGTCATGACTGCACGGTCCCTCCGTCCTCGCCCGTGGAGCGTTGCGCGTGATCTCGATGCGTCACTGGAGCCTCATTGTCCTTGCCGTCGACGCCTATCCCTTGCCCGGCCTGCGTCGAATGATTGGGCTCGTTCTGCGGCCATAGGAGATCGACGAACAGCAGCCGGTCTGTATCGCGGCTGAGGTAAGCCGGAAACTCGCGAGCCAGCCATTGCCTCAACTGCTTGCCGTCCATCCGTCCTTGTTGATGGGCGGGAGGTTCGTCCTGCTCCAGCCGCTCCAGAACGAACGATCCGAGCAGCATCCTGCGCCGTGTCGTCTCTGCCCGCTGCTGCTTCTCCAGCCGCGATTGCAGCGCCTTCTTCTGTTCTTCCAGCTCCCTGATCCGTTGCTCGATGGGTTTGCGCATCCCTGCTCTCCCTCCTGGTTGTGGGTCAAAGCCCGGCATTCAAGGAAACCCCTTTCGAATTGGCCACTGGCATTTGTGCTAGTTGAATACTGACCTCCCGAGAG
Organism: Agrobacterium larrymoorei; assembly: GCF_037722385.1. Taxonomy (GTDB): domain Bacteria; phylum Pseudomonadota; class Alphaproteobacteria; order Rhizobiales; family Rhizobiaceae; genus Agrobacterium; species Agrobacterium larrymoorei_C. Next base: position 678,045 of record NZ_JBBKAQ010000001.1, on the reverse strand, counting down.
CTACCCCCAGTTAAGGCACAAGGGCGCACTTACGAGTTGAGCACGTTTTGGCGCGTGGTTTGCGCCCTTTGTCCAGGGAACAAGCGACAGTTGGAGACTGTCTGCCTGTCGGATCTGTCTATCGCGGGGGAATGATGGCGATCTATCATTGCAGCGCAAAGCCGGTTAGCCGGTCGGGAGGCCGAAGTGCCGTCGCAGCCATCGCCTACCGGACAGCAAGCCTGCTGACCAACGAGCGCGATGGCCTCACCCATGACTTTACCGCCAAGAAGGGCGTGATTCATTCCGAGATCGTTCTACCCGACGATGTCGAGGCAGACTGGGCGCTCGATCGTTCAGCGCTGTGGAACGCCGCAGAGAGGGCAGAGCGCCGAAAGGATTCCCGCGTTGCCCGGGAGTTCGAGATCGCTCTTCCGCATGAGCTGAGTGCAGACGCCCGCCTGTCGCTTGCCCGCGCCTTTGCCCAGGATCTGGCCGATCGTTACGGCGCTGCGGTCGACTTCGCCATTCACGTTCCTCAGGGCAAGAGCGACATCCGCAATGTCCATGCGCATGTGATGATGACCACAAGGGAAGTCACTCCAGACGGTCTTGGCGAGAAGACCATGATCGAGCGTGAGAACAGGTGGTTGCTGGCAAACGGTCTGCCCACCTCGCACATGCAGATGCGCGACATCCGCAAGGCCTTTGCCGATCTCGCCAATCGTCATCTGCTGGAGGCCGGTCTCGGTATCCGTGTCGATCATCGATCGCATCTTGATCGCGGTCTGGAGCTTTCACCGACCGAGCATATGGGCGTCCACGCCAGCCAGATGGAGCGGCGTGGGCTCGCCGTATCCAGGACTCGCCTCGAAGAGCAAGCCGCGAAGAAGAACGCCGATCTGATCCGCAGGAAGCCGGAAGAGGTTTTGCGGATCCTGACCGACGAGAAAAGCGTCTTCGATCGTCATGACATTGCCCGTACCATCCATCGCTACATCAACGACAGCCACGGTTTCCAGTGCGCCTTTGCCGCCGTCATGGCGTCACCCCAGCTCGTCGAGCTTTTGCCTGCGCAAAACAGCAAACTAGCGAAATACTCGACGCGCGAGATGATCGGTGTCGAGCACGCGATGGCAGCGAGCAGTCTGCGCATGACGGAGCGAAACAGTCATGGCGTAAGCGCAACCACGATTGAACAGGCACTCGATCGGCAGGACGCGATACTGGGTGGCTCGGGTCTGACAGATGAGCAGCGCACTGCTGTTCGCCACATCACTTCACCGACACAGATTGCAGCTGTCATCGGCTTTGCCGGGGCTGGCAAATCGACGATGCTGTCCGCGGCAAGGGAAGCCTGGGAAGCGCAAGGCTATCGTGTTCATGGAGCCGCCCTTGCCGGCAAGGCGGCCGAAGGTTTGACGACGTCATCGGGTATTCCAGCGCGCACGCTGGCGTCATGGGAGTATGGCTGGAGCCGTGGCAGAAATGAGCTTGGCCGCAACGACATTCTCGTCATCGATGAGGCTGGCATGGTGGCAAGCCGTCAGCTGGCGCGCTTCGTTGCAGAGGCCGAAAAGCGTGGCGCCAAGCTTGTGCTCGTCGGTGATCATGAACAGCTTCAGGCGATCGGTGCAGGCTCGCCCTTCCGCGCCATTGCCGAGCGCATCGGCTCGGTGGAGCTCACCGATATCCGCCGGCAGAAGCACGACTGGCAGAGAGAAGCGTCCGTCGCTTTTGCCACGCATCGCACGGCGGAAGGATTGCAGCAGTATGCGGAGCGAAACAGCATTCGGTTCGCCAAAGATCGGGAGCAGGCCTGCGCCGAATTGATCGGCGATTATCTTGCCGATCGGGCGCAGAACCCGGAGGGGTCACGCATTGCATTGGCCCATCGGCGGGTGAATGTGCGTGCCATCAATGATGGCATCCGAGAGCGGCTGCAGGCGGAAGGATTGCTGGCAAAAGGTGATGGTCAAGCTCGCAGTGAACAAGGATACGGAGATGGCCTGACAAACCGCGAGCTCGTCTACCAGACGGTCAACGGCAAGCGTGCCTTTGCGCCTGGTGACCGCATCGTCCTTCTCGAGAACAATTGCGACCTTGACGTCAAGAATGGCATGCTGGGAACGGTGGAAGCCGTCGAGCCGAACGCACTACATCTGCGGCTCGACGGATCTTCGGGCGGACCAAACGATGCCCGCCATCTCGCTCTACCGGTCAAAGATTACCAATCCTTTGATCACGGCTACGCCACCACCATCCACAAAGCCCAAGGGGCCACCGTCGACCGCGCCTTCGTCATGGCATCCTCGAGAATGGACCGGCATCTAACCTATGTGGCCATGACCCGCCACCGCGACGCTGTGACACTCTATGCCGGTCGTAATGAGCTGAAAGATATGAAGGACATGGTTGCCAGCATGGGGCGCTCAGGCGTCAAGGAAACCACGCTCGATTATGAGCAGGTGTTTGCCGAGCGGCGCGGATTGCAGGCGAGAGCAAGCGGAACGGAGGAGCTGGAGGTCGCCAGGGTCGGAGCGAAAACGCGTCAGCAGGAACGTGTCGTCGGAACGCCGGAACAGACCCGCTCACAGAGCCAGGACATTCCTGCCCCGCTCGTTGCCGCCATCACCCAATATGACCGTACCATCAACGAGGTGGCGCGGGACAATGCCATGCCGCATCTGGAGCGTGAGATCGAGCACCTACGATCGATGGCGGGCTCAGTTTATCAGGACACCTTTACCGTTGCGCTCACCTTCAAGGGCCTCATCCTCGATGACAAAATCGACAAAGCCGAACTGGTCAAAGCTGTCCAGGAGCGGCCGGAACAGTTTGGAGCTCTGCGTGGCAAGACTGGTCTGTTCGGCGACAATGCCGAGCGCAAGCAGGCACTGAGCAGAGCGCAAGGCCTCTCAAGCCATGTCGGTCATGCGGCAGAAACCTGGGAGCGCCGATTGGACGACGCGCGCGGGTCGGAAGAGTGGCAACGCCAGAAACGGGATATCGTTGAAGTGCCGGGTTTGACACCGAAGAGCGAGGCGATCCTCAAGGCCTTTGATCAGCTTGGCAGCGAGCAGAGGCCGCAGTTCCTTGAGCGGATGATGGAGACGCCGGACGGCAAGCAGGCGCTTGTCGAGGCAGCCGCGATCGCCAACGCGCTGGAGAAGCGGTTTGGGACGACCAGCAGGCTGGAGCTGGAAAAGATGGATCTGCGGCTGGGCAAGGATCAGCTTCAGCAGGTAGATCGCATCAGGAACGTCGCGCGGCTGGTTGAGCGGGCGCATACAGCTGAGCAGAGAAAGATGTATGAGCTCTGGCAGTCGTTAAAAAAGAGTTTGAGCCTGGGGCTTTGATCGACGAAAACCATAAGCCCCGCTAGACCGCACTCGAAATGCGGCATACCTGCAAGGGTATCGTGGGTTCGAATCCCACCCTCTCCGCCATTCTAAGTCATTTATTTAAACGTCAAATTCGCACTTTTGGTGTAATATGGCTTATTGCTGGTTCTGACGCTGATTCAAGTAGAGGCGCGTTTGAGCCACTTTCTGATCAAAAGCCTGCGGTTCGGGTTCATTTATCAAGGCTATTGACAAAATATTTAATGTCTCTAGATAATGTGCTTGCAGAGCACATCTGCGAGCACCTAACCGAACTCATAGTTTGGGACCGTGCCATGGTAGTAGCAGCATTGCTAAAAGGCTTGCAGCACACTACCGCGTCGATGGGCGACACTATACGGATGTGGCCCCACCCATCTTGTTACTGACTCGGCGGTTTATGCCGGACGACGTTAAGGGCAATGGTGGTAAGATCGAAGTTGACGTTCTGCTAGAAGAATACACAAGGGTGGCTAGTCCACCCTTTGTTGTTTCTATCTATCCTTTCTTTCCTAGGCGTATCCGGTCGTTTGGCGTAATGTTGATATACGTATGTTCACTTTTTGGAGACACCAAACCCTTTTCGCAATCCTCAAAGTCAAAGCGACTGAGCGGAGGTTTGTCCGGCCTCACATCATAGTGAAAACCTACAGGGAGGCTACGCCCGACCCTGAAAGCGCCCCTCAACCATGTAAAAGGCAAATCACCGGATACCTCGTGACCATGAAATTCACGGCGTTTTGCGGGAACAAATAGTAGGTTCCTATTATCCGAGAAGACAGTCGTCTTAGGACTAACTGTGAGTGCAGTGGGCAAATTGACTATTTCGCCGATGCTGGCCGGATCATCATCATGGTGGAAAGTAGAAGCCTGCGTTAACTGGGTCGGAAAAGTGTCGATCTTGTAGTTTGCGAATGGAAGCGCAAGAGGGCTTCGCCGAATCTCAGATTCAAAAATCGTATTTAGGGTTCGACCTAAGCTCTGCGCATTCCGCACCGCACGCATGATCAAAGGCAACGCCTGGTCTTTTTCAATGTAATTAATATTAGATGGCAAACTGAAATTAAGCGTAGCTGGCGTAAAGTTATCGAGTAGAACTTCTGAATTTGCGTGCTGCGCGTATATCAGCGAGAGGAAACAACTTGAACCCTTCTCGATATTACTTGCGAGCATGTCACGAGCAAGCCTCGCAATTACCGTAATGTCTTCAAGAGAATATGAATAAGATTGATTTGTCTTGACTGGCCTTCCAATGATGGGACTTGAGCGGAATTCTTTCGCGACAACCTTTCTTACCGCTTCAAAAAGCTCCCCCCCCAAACCTGCTAGGATAAAATATTGCACGTCAGTTTACCGGGCCCTGAACATTTCCATAACAATGTCCAAAGGAATGGATATGCGAGACTGATCCAATTTCGATAATCTCGCCAGCGCAGTCGCAAAATCTACGCTCTGCCCAGTGGACTCTAAAGATGCTTCAGAGCCGTCCGACCTCGGAGTAGGCTTTGAAATCAATGAAGACTCCTCCAGATCGCGCTCTGCGATAAACTTCCGGATATTATCCCGCAGGGTTGCGGCATTCACTGGCCCTAGCGGCCCGTCGATGCCGATTACAAATCTCTCAGGGATTTCGATCGACTTTTCAGGTATAGGCTGGCCCATAGGTATGTCGGTGTAAGAGTGCGGGGTGGAGAACGACCACACTCTAGCACATCCCGGCTTAACCGGGTTTTTGAATGCCTTCCATAAACCAGGGTGGTAGCTGAGTTGAACGCTACTCTGATGATTCAACGGACCTGAATTGGCCGTAAATAGAAAATCTGTATTTTCCGGAATATCCGCATCCGCTGGCACAACGCCATGCTTTCCTACCGACGATTTGTGGGTAATAACTCGTAGAGATTTTACGTTGTTGTCAATGAACGACTTAATACCCCCGAGGCGCTTCAGTAATGTTTTATCATCCATTGAGGCCAGCGCCTCAGTTCCAAGTGTAGTAAGTAGAAGAGCTTGCCGGGTATTGTTCCAATGCCGCGAACAGCGCTCCTCCACGAAAGCGGCCAAATCATCTGCGGTCAAAATTTTGGTTAGGCTCATTCCTAGGTCTCACTAAACACGCGTATAACGTGAGAAACCACGCATACATGCCACGTGTCAACGCGAGCCTCGCAAAAATGTTCTAGTGGTAAGATACGCGCTTATTTTCCATTGCTTCGATCATTCTAAAACACACTTGCTGCGAGCACCGGAGCAAAGACCAGATCCAAGCATAATTATGGCTTCATTTGCATGCCGTTCATCTTGGCAATAATCCGGGGCGGATCACCATCGCTATGGTTCAGAGGCTCAGAGGCCGCTGGCAAGCACGAATGTGTCGTTGGGGAGCGCCTTACGACAGACCCGCCGCTGCATTTAGCGCGCGGATAACATCAGCCCCAAGCTGTTGCGTGTTTTTTAATCCGCCTTTAGAATTGAACAAATCGACCCCTACTTCCGTCGCGATGGATCGCAGGGTTTCTTTTACAATCACCGCCTGAACTACTCTATTTTTAAGGATGCGGATGGCACCGCTTTCGTATTTTACGATCTCGAATTCAGAATAGGACGCCTTCGCAGTCACCTGTAAAGATTCGACCGGACGCTCCGTCCGAACACCACGTCTGATTGGGTAGACAAGCTTGCCGGCTTGTTCCCGCAATAGTTGACGGACTTCCCCTGACGGCGCATCCAAAAGCTCCTCGACGGAGACACCTTTCTCATCATCTATGTTGATCCGGAGGATCATAACCCGGTCGACATGGTGAAAGGTGCTATGATTGAAGCTGACATGCGTCGACGTGGTGATTGTTTTAACTGAAATCCGTTCATTCGACGCCGACACTACATCATAGCCTTGCTGATTGATGTCTAAAGCCATCTGTCCGCGAGTAATCATTGCGGCATAAAGCTCACCGATGCGTCCGGTCAGGTGGTTGAGCTCCCCTGAACTAACGCCCCAGCTGATTTCTTTTTCGAACCAAGAAAGTGTTTCAGCGAGCGACTGGATGATTTGGACCTGGCTGAGTGTCGGCCTATCCATCAACATCGCCACAAGCAGATAGAATTTTGGACATAATCTGGGTTGGTGACCCGCTTACCGCGCTCTCCAAGATACAAACTCTATGTTCGCTTTTCGACCTCGTCACCACTGATCCGATACCGTCACTCCCTGATGCACCAGCATACGAAATGTGCAGAAAACTGTCACGCTTGGTTACCCTACTTTTTCGCTGATGGCATGGCCGGAGATCAGAGCTGAGCAACAACTATGTCTTTCAGTTCATGAATGGTTAACCAAGGAACACGTTTATGGACCATGCGGTGGCAGTTCGCGCAAAGAAGAGCTAAGTCTCCGATTTTAGTCCGATGGTTGGGAAGCATATCCCTCACCGGAAACAGATGGTGCGCTTCGATGAAGCCATCACCATGGGCTCCGTATTTCTCACCGAAAACGATTCGGCATCCTTCGCACCTTAAGCAACCATACTTCTTGATCGCATGCCGCTTTTTTTTCTCGACTATCGCTCGATCTCTCTCTTTCGAACGATGTAAACCAACTAGCACGCGCCCCTCAACTCCTTCAGCAGCATCGTAGTCTTCATCAGCGATTGTAATTTGAAGCAGCTCCTGCGACGCGATTGCTGCTCTAATTGCACTTGCGATCTGGCCCAATTCTTCCGGTTTATTGCCGTATAAATCCCATATCCGCTGCTCGGCTTGAGAGCCGTTTTTTAGACCTACGGTTCCCGAATTAATGAATTTCGGATCAAGACGGCGGAAATTCATTGCTTTCATATAGACGCTACTAGGACTGCGGTAGTTCGCTCGTCGGCGTCTCCCCATCAGTGATCCGAGAACACGCAGTTCATTGGAAAGACTAATCGTCTCAAGTGAGTATTGGTTCGGGGGCGATCCACCATGATTCAAATAAAGGCTCAATGCCAAAATCAACTCGTCAGCGATCCATCGGAAGTGCTTCGGCTGCGGTTCATCCTGAGGCGCTCGGGCTAACGCCTCACGCACCTCCTTGCACATTATTACAAATGCCACCGTCTGAGCGCAGATTTCCTCAGAGGTCCCGCGAAGTTCGCACACTTGAAACCAGTTGCGAGGCGCCTTCTTGCCCAGTTGGCTTTTAAATACGGGATCCGCTTCACAGACAGCGTCGAACTGATCCGGCAAAATGTTTTGAGGGTTCGTAGGGTTGTGATGAAGCCTGCCCTGCCGAATGATTATTTTGACATCGTTATCGATCAACACATGGGATAAACCGTTAGTGCTGTCTGCAGTTCTGGGAACATTGATTTTGACAATCGCGGGATTGAACTGTTCATTGTTCGCAAAGGTGACTATGCTGTGCGCAGGTCCAATTTTAGCCTTTGAGAACTTAAAATAAATCTGATCATTTCCGTCTAAATTATAAGTTCTTGCCCCAATTTTTTTCGACATTTCCACCAGAGCTTGCTGCCAGGCGCAAAATTGATCGGCAATTTCGGCTGAGCTTAAGAGCAAGCCAGAATATTGAGCAGTGTTCATTCGATTTCGCTCCCACCTTCATCTTGAATCAGTATATTTACGGTTGTAAATTTTATCCTAACGAGTATTTCTCCGACCGCGACTAAGGCGCACAAGGATGATCGGAAAGTCCTAGTTGCCTGCTCAGTATTCGCGGTGCTCGTCGGTATAATCCTTGGCTCCGATGTCGGGGCATCCTACGTGTGAGATTCAATATCTATTGGAAATCACGATGGCGACGATCCGCAAACTCAGAGGACGATGGCAAGCTCAAGTTCGCCGTCGTGGCATCAAGCCCCGTTGCAAATCGTTCGACACGAAGCTCGAAGCCGAGAAGTGGGCGCGTAATCTGGAATCACAGATAGACAAGTTTGGTGCTGCGCCGGACACGAAAATTCTCGAAAGCACCACGCTTGGGCAGCTTCTAGAACGCTACCAACGGGAAGTCTCTCCACTAAAGCGCGGATCAGTCCAAGAGATTCAGCGTATTGGTGTGCTGCGTCGTCATGATCTCTCTTACCGGACGATGATTGGACTCAGCCAACAGGATGACCTTGCCCCGTTGAACTAATCCATTTTGAAGTAAGCTCTGGCCCATCGAGAGGACCAGAGAATGAAGCGCAATCGTTTTACGGACGAGCAGATCATCGGCATTCTGAAGGAGCACGAGGCTGGCACGCCGGTCTCGGAGCTTTGCCGCAAGCACGGCGTCAGCGATGCCAGCATATATAAATGGAAGGCCAAGTTCGGCGGCATGGACGTATCCGAAGCCAAGCGCTTGAAGACGCTGGAAGACGAGAACACGAAGCTGAAACGGCTCCTGGCAGATGCGATGCTGGACAATGCGGCTTTGAAAGACCTTTTGGGAAAGAAGTGGTGACGCCCGCAGCAAGGCGAAAAGCTGTCGCTCATCTGATGGATCACCACGAGATGAGCGAACGGCGGGCGTGTAAAGCCATCGGCTTTTGCCGGATGACGATCCGTTACAAAACCAAGCGCAGCGATGACTATGATCTTCGTGAGCGGATGAAGGCGCTGGCGCATGAACGTCGCCGCTTTGGATATCGACGCCTTCACGTGCTGCTCAGGCGTGAGGGTCACCTTGTGAACCACAAGCGGCTCTTCCGGCTCTATCGGGAAGAGAAACTGACGGTGCGCAAGCGCGGCGGTCGGAAACGAGCGATAGGCACACGAGCACCGATGCTGATCCCGCTTGCCGCCAATGATCGCTGGTCACTGGACTTCGTATCGGATCAGTTCACCGATGGTCGCAGGTTTCGGGTGCTGACCGTCGTCGACGATTGCACCAGGGAATGCCTGGGCCTCGTCGCCGATACGTCTCTTTCCGGCCTGCGGGTTGCCCGTGAGCTGGATCGGATCATCGAGAGACGAGGCAAGCCGAAGATGATCGTCAGCGACAATGGCAGTGAGTTCACCAGCAACGCCATCCTGCAATGGACGGATCGGACCAAGGTGGAATGGCACTACATCGCACCGGGCAAACCGATCCAGAACGCCTTCATCGAAAGCTTCAATGGGCGGCTGAGAGACGAGTTCCTGAATGAAACGCTCTTCTCGTCACTGCCCCATGCTCGATCAGCGCTTTCAAACTGGCGCAGCGATTACAACGATCATCGACCGCATTCTGGCCTGGGCTGGCTGACACCTGCCGAGTTCGCTCAGACAATCAACCCGCGACGTGATGCGGTGCTGCGCAGCCGGAATGGCTCCGCACCGCAACCCGCCGCTACCGCCCCAAATACAGCAACCCAAAACCGCTGGAGCGAACTCAAAACTGAATAAAACTTGGGGGCAAGGTCACCTATCACGTCGGTCTCGATCACGACAGCGACATCAACAAGAGATACGAATGCGACACGTAATTCTCGCCTGACCGTTAGCCACCGCGACGTGACGAAGGTCGTGGGAGTAGCGCCCTACAGGTCCTACCAGAGGATGGTCGTCTCGGCATACGCCCAGGGTTCGAAGCTCATCATAGATGAGCTTAATCCCTCCCTAGAGTATGGGGAGTATTGAGCATACCGAGATTATCTACCCCTGTTTCCGACCTCCTCATCGAGCGCGCCGTAGAGCTTTGGTGCCGCGCGCTGCGCAAACCTCTTCCCCACAGAGATGAATTAGAAGACTTAAGCCGTCGAAGTAAGAGTTGACGGCGACCGCGTCCTCCTGCTCGAGAGGGACGGGAACATAGCTGGCGTGGCTGAGAAGGTTCCGTTGCGGTTGATGCTACGTTCGATTTCCCGCCCTCGGAAATTGACCTTCAGATCGCAAAGAGACCATCGACGCCGGACTCAAATCATAAAGGCAACTGACGGAATTTACTGTGCCTGATTTTGCTCAGCGCCGGAAGACCGCCGACGGCCACCTTGCTGATTACCTGAACGTGGGTTTTTCTTCGATGTGAGGTAGTGCTGGAAGGTTTGATAGACTTCTTTGGCCGGCCTACTGCTACCAGCACCCGTCTGCGTGGAAAAAATATTGTAGTATGCGGTGAACTTCTTTTTGTCTTTTGCCCACATATTCTCCCAGTACCAAGTGTATTTGCTGTTCTCTAAAGCTGCTTCTTGAACGGGAATTCGTTCGAGAAGGGTCTGGTACAGAAAATTGTTTAGCTTCTGAACAAAATGAAGCAACGCTGCAGATATGGTTTGCAGTTCGTCGATTGAAGGATGAAACGGCTTTTCCAACAAATCTTTATGAGCGGCCGTCCCCAAGGCAAACGCCGTCTTTGATCCAAGCCTCCCGAACCGATGTACGCAACAGTGCCTAATTTCGCAAATCTTCAAGAAGTCACCACGAATTTTTTGCATGTCCTGAGGAAAGTTTTGAATCCCAACCATTGTAGAAAATGTGGTGAGGCCACTGCTCCCGGCAAAAGATACATGTTCGGTCAAAGCTTCTGGGAGAAGCTGACGCGAGTGATGACGTGCAGCACCAAAACTGACTGTCATAGGCTCCACCAATGTATGAACCATGTCGTCTACTTCAATCAAACGCCTGACTAGCGCCCTGATGTAGCTTTCAACCGCAGACATGTAGCCAAGCACAACAAGCGCTGCCAATTCAGGCTCAAGAGTGGACTGCAAGGTATTCTCGCCAGTAACAGCTTGGCCTAAATATATCCGGTTAATGGCCTTAGTATTATCGATAAACTGATCGTAGGGGCTCGTATCACTCAGAGGTTGGTTTCCTCTGAACATCGTTGAAGTTTCAACTGACCCATTAAAACCCTCAACAGAAACTACTTCTTTGTGAAGCAATAATGGTGCTCTCATGACATGAACTCGTCGACATACGTGTGGATTTTTTCAGCAACAGCGACTGACCTCTTTGGTCCGAACTGCCAGATCTGTCGCAACTTGGTTCCACTGTCTTGTATAGCGACGAAGTCCCCCACTACGTTGATCGCTTCGGTAGCTAATGACTCGATTTGCCACCCAGTCAGTCCTGGGACGTGAGATATCGGTGTTTTCATGCATGTTTCATAGGTAGACGCTGTCACCAGCCTCTCGCCACACGCGTGACAAAAGAGCTGTGAGTCACTCAGGCGCCTTGTTTGACAGTTGTCGCACGCGGGAAGGTCGAATCTGATCTCGTGGATCTCACTATCATCAAGGATAGTGTCAATCTTCCGACGAACTGGATGCTTAGTTTGTCGAAGCTTAAGGACCTCGAGTGAGTGTTTAGAAGAGCTACCTCGCGATGGACTACCGAGGGACCGTGACGCGATCAGAGAAGAGATGTGAGGAGTAAACCGCCTATAGGTTCGATCGGCACCACCGTGAGAAACCTCCGACTTGTATTCGTAAAGAAGGCCAGCCTCGATCAGCAGATTGATCATCCTGTTAATCATCGGCGTTAGACCAGACGTTTCAATCCCTAAGACGAGCTGCTTCTCATCTCGGTCCATTCCGTGGTTGGCCTGTCTTATTGCCTCGATGCATCTACTAAAAAAATGCTCCCCTGTTTTAACCAGAATACCAAGTTTAGGGACTTTTTGCGCAATTGAACGGAATTCTTGTAACCGGAGTTTGTGATGCTCTTGGATAATAGTGTTCACGCGCTGTTGCTCAGACCCCGATGCATCCCTGTAGGCGCGCAGCATGTTTAGATAGGCGCGGGGTATGCCAAACGACGCAAACATGAACAGCTCATTAATGTCAGCGCGAGGAAGCTGGACACTACTGAACCTTTTTGATGCAATCTCTCGCATTGTCTGTTCATAGTTTTCAGTATCAACCGGCAGCCAAGCTGAGACTGTTCTACCTTCGTGGTCAGCATGAAAGCGTGGCCCGTATTCTGTGGAGCCAGGGTACACTGAAGCCTTCGGTGCGATCCGTGAATGTTTTAAAACGCGCACCACGTCAAACAGCTCAACTAAATATTCGGGCGTAAGAGTAAGAGCCGCGTCATCAAGCAAAACGACCACTCTTTTGCGTTTATGTCGATCACACAGAGCCAGTAGAAAGTCTTTAACCTTATCAATTGACAGAAATCTTATAAGGTCTTCTTCTTCCTCATCTGGCATCAGTTGCCGCTCTAGGCTGTCAACCAACCTTTGTAACGAATCTGCTGTAAATCCGAAAACCTCTTCGAGAAAGCTATCGCTTGACGGGTGTCGGAGCTGCTCATCGACCGCGGAAGCCTCAATGAGTATGTTTGCCAGGATCCAGGCTTGAAACGTCACGAGCGCGTCGGACTTCTTGCGTAGCAGCGGTTCCAAACGGAGATATCGATTAAAGCTTACATAGAGCGCAAGCGGTAGTTTGTTCTCCTGCCGGCAGCGTACGGCGGTAAAGCGCATAAGATGCGTTTTACCAGACCCTCGCGGGCCCTCGATCAGGACCAACCCCTTCGACACAAGGGCTCTATGGACTGTATCGAAGTGATCTTCAGCAACGGTTTCATTTAGAAGAGCATGATCGTCAATCTGATCCGCTCTTTCCTCAAAAGTCTGCGCGTCCTGCCCCGCCATATCCGCTCTTCTATAAAATTGGAAAACTCATAAGCTCCGACTTCGGTAGATGGGCCGCCCCAACACCACGACTGAGGTTTTTTAATTTCATCGCCCCCTCGTCGGATCGCAATCTTCGAAAGACTGCGTCTTGATAAGTCTTCGGAGTACGAATGATATAAACGCAATCCGTTACCAAAACGCTTCCGCTTACAATTTTCGCAACTTTCAGGTGAAGAGAGCGGCCAACTCGGGCAAGAAGAATGTCGCCAGCCGTGGCTGCTTCACACCCTAGCGCTTGTTCAGCCTCATCAAAGTTGAGGAGATCGGACGCGAAATCAGTAGTATGGAAAACCTTTACCCCACGATCGCGAGCAGAAGCTGCAGTTATATTTCCTCTGTTTACGACCGCCCCGATATCAGAAAGGGTCCTGGCGCTTTTTTCTCTTGGGCTATTGGTGTAATACCTGTAATCAAGCCTGTGGACACCTTCAGCTTTGCTAATAATTATTGCGTCTGACTTCCCGGTCACGGCGTCGTAATTATAGAGTGGAACAGTCGGTTCTTTACTTTTTAGCTTTCGCACAACTAAAAGAAATGAACGCGCTTCCGTCTTTGAGAAAGAACCTCTCGGCAATTGAACAACTGCATCGATACCAAAGTTTTCGAGGAGAGTTTTTCTGAATTCCCTCGATTTTAGTCCTGAAACGAGCGTGTCAGGCAGTATGAGAGCAAGGAGCCCTCGTTCTTTTAGAAGCTCAATATTCTGAGCGATAAACATCACTTCGGCAGAGACTAGCGACTTGCTTTCCACCAATTTTTCAAATGGGGTGCCTTCGACTATTTGAGCGTACCAAGGGATCCATGGAAGCTTAATGAATGGTGGGTTACACAAAGCAAGATCGAAATCGGCAGGCAACCGCGTTCGTAAGTCCGGCGTAAGGACGTTCATCTGTAGATGTTGATGCCGGGACGTCGGAAGTAGATCGCTTCTGCAAATCTCGCAGTCGCCATCAATGTCAACGGTAGTTATTTCAGCGTCAGGCCACCTTAACGATGCCGGGACTGTTAGCGATCCACTCCCGCACCCGAGATCGACAATCGACTTCACCTTTTCATCGAAAATGAAATCAACGAGCAAATTACCCACGTGGGGCATTGTGTAGAACCGACACAATGGGTCTTTGATTACACTCGGAGTGAGAGTTGACATTAATATACCTAACGCTAAGCGTGCATCTACAAGATATTCGATTCGCCTTGAGCGAGGATAGATGGCACAAGCTTAATTGCGTGTGAATTCGGTCAGTATGTTTCGCTCGAGCCATCAAGGTTGGTCTGTATCTTGACATGCGCTTGCATAGCGTCGCATAGGCACCTTCCGACCAACGCTTCCATTTTCCTGCGAAGTGATCAGCGATTTCGACCGGTTTTGGCAACTCTAGGCTTGCTCAACCAACGAGGATCTCTTTCTGTGACGTCTCGATCTTCTAGCAACGATAACGTGAGCGGGCGTAGACGCTTAGATCTTGTAGCGTGAGACTGTCTGTGGGATGGCGATCGCGAGATAGCCGCTAGTCCCATAGGTCGATGTAAAGACATAGGGTTGCTTGGACTGTTTACGCCAAAATTTCGTGAATTCGGTATCGTAGTTGAAGAACAATTGGACGGGGTTAGGCGAGCCGGCTATAATTCGTGCGATTGCCTCGCGATCAGGATGCTTGAAATGATCGCCGTTAGTTGAGATCGCCCACATCTCACATTTAACTGCCTTGACTAAACTTAGCGAGACGTTTCCGCGGCTGCCATGATGAGATGCTTTCACGAGTGTGAAACGCTCGTGCTGTGGATTCTGTTTGCTGTAAAGCTCGAGGGAGGCGAGGAGTCGCTCGACGTGAGCGTCACCTGTTAAGAGCACGGATGAACCCCTGTAGCTCGCAACTACGGCGATGCTCGATCCATTCGGCTTAGCCCTATCACTCTTGAAGGGACGGCTGGCGAGAAAATCAATATCGATCGATTCAGGTTCCCCATATTCCTCCCATCCGTCGGGGGCCTCTCGCACCGTATCGTCCCAAGGTTTCGCCAGATTTGCCAGTTGCTGGTGATCAGGCGATAACACCGTCAACTGCAATCCGCCCTGGAGCGTGATAGTTCGTAGCCATTCGCCCTCGACGGCAACCGGTGCAGGCTTGAACTGCATGTTGGTATTGATGGCGTGTTTCGAAATGAGGGTCGCCAACCTCTCCCCATCGAGTGCCCCGTATTCCTCAAAATCGGAAGCAGGCGGCGCGTAAGTGAGATTGCCGCGATCATTGAACCAAACCTCCTTGACAAGAGGTCGGAAGATTTCGTCACGCAAGAGCTTTACGGCGCCCTCGATATGATCCCTATCGATGTGCGTGACAATGAAGAGCTCGAACATTCCATTCGTTCGACCATGTCGTGCGGTATAGGATTGTACGGCGTCTGCCGTCGAATCCCGGCCGGCATCGATGATAAGCCGGAAAGGCTCCGTTGGATCGCCCCAGCTCAGAACGAGGCAGTCGCCTTCGCGGGCGGGAAGCATCTCGAGTTGAAACATCAGTTCTTCTTCGGCGTAAGCTGTTCACGATGTGTAAGGAGAAGTCGGGTCTTAGAGGCCTCTTGGTTCTGGTAAGTAAGGAGCTGGTTCGTCGCTGGCGCCTCCCATTGCGATATGACAAACCCGACCGTCTCTGCTTGGCGACCACGAAGAAACTGCTGAAGGTTCGGTTCGAACAGCGCTTGCCCGGGCAGCGTATCAACCTCGGGGCTCGTCTCCTCCATTTCGCGGGTCCGCGGCTTCGCGATTGAAAAGGAGGTGAAAGCCTGGCTTAAGTCCATGGATCGAGCAACCCCCCGGACCGTTCGCAGGAATTCCTTGCAGACACCGCAATCGACCGATGTTTGCTCAAGGCCCTCCATCAGCCACACAACGCCTGTTGTGAAATACGGAATGCCCCGCTCGTACGAGTCGTAGAGTAGTCGATGCGCTTCGCCGAGATACTCCGCTTTATTCTGAGCCAGCAGCCATCGCGCTCGCAGGATCAGGCCATCAGGCAAGTGGGGAAAACGCTCGGCCAGATTGTTCAACCAATCGGGCCAGCGGCTCTCGGCGTCGACCTTTTCGGAAGATAGAAGGACATAGCCACCCGCAGCGGCGGCGAGAGGGTTCTCGAACTTCTCGAAAAGTGCATCGCTGGCCTGATTGAGAATTTCGCCGGCAAGATCTATTCGGCCACTGTTCAAGTATGCGACAATCCCAGACCATCGCGCGTCCCGCAGAACCGGCTCGCAGCGGAGTTCGCCGCTCTCCTCAAGGGCCAATAGTTCGAAAGGAACATGACCCTCGACGCGGGCGCTGTCATCCCAAGGCCAAGGGATGGCTACTAGCCGCGTCCCGCTCAAACCCGAAATCGCGGCGTACGTACGCCTTTCGCCGATATGTTGCGGATCGAAGCTAATGTCGGGCGGGTCTCGTTGGACGAACTGAATACGAAGGGGGGTCCCGTTGGACCCGCCTTCTAATTCGACCTTTAAGCCTGATGCATCTTGATCCAGTTCGATATCGGGAGAGAGATCGTGACCGCGGTTGAACCGCCGATCGAGAAATTCGAACCAGTGGTCCCACCTCTTGGGATCGAAACGAGGAATAATCTCCGAGCGAGCAAGACTGCCAACCGTCACCTGGAAGCGGCTATCCGGAAGGGAACCAAAGGCCTTTCGTCTGCTCGACTCAAGCATTGCCTGACGCCCGGAGGCGAGCTGTGCACCGGCAAAGTTCGCCCAACTTCTCCATGCGTTTGGGGAGTTCTCCCCTCGAAGAACAACAACGATCTCATTGTTGTCCATATTTTGCACGTCGGGGTTCACAGTCAGCTCGATGCGCCCCTGCGTTCCCGAAGGCTCTTGTATTTCTAAAGGCACTCCCGAAGGCATCACCGCCTCGATGTCATAGTCGCCCCAAGGAAGGAAGATGGTCGCGACACGAGTCGGACTGCGAGAAATGGGAGCGACGATCGTCACGATCTTCCGCGATCTGTCTAGGCGCCGTGCTTCAGTCCGCGAGTCCTCGATCACCGGACGAAATCGAACAGGAACACCAAAATCCACTTGATCGCCGTCAAGGTCCTTATGGACTCGCACCGTAACCCGAGCTTCCTCCGCCATCATTCCAGCCTCGCCTTCTTGAAAGTCGGAGCGGCACGCTGACGTGCACGCGCCAGCTCAACGTCGCCGATCTTAAGGGTAAAATCGTACCCCCCGAACGGCAGGCTCAATTCCACTTCATATTCCTCGTTCCCGCAAGTTCGGACCATCGGCTTTCCACACACACTGTAATGGAGTTCGCCAGGACCACAGGCGCCGTGGTTTCGCATGAGATAAATCGGCGAAATAGGATCCTCGGCAAGATAGTGGAAATCGAAACCTCGCGATTGACCGCCCTGCGGTTGCTGGGGCTCAGGAAAGAAATTTTGAGTCAATCGCAGCGAAACGTGCGACATGGCCTCGAGCAGCGAGTAATTGTTGACCCGCCAGTCACCGTTATCATCGCGCGCACCCATCCCGTTCATGGTCTTCATGAAAGCATCGGTAAAGACGCTGGCACCATCCTTGCGACCACGAGCAGGTTGCTCGTCCCCGGTCGAGAAGATCAACGGCGCGTTTCGGACAGTGGAAAAACCTTCCCGAGGAAGGGCTTTAGCATGGACCGGAGAGCGCCCGATGGCGGCTCCTGGCGGAAGCAGATCACCATGGGGACGGCGACAGGCGTCAATGAAGTAGATCTGCTCGGCTGCAGCACAGGTTTCCATTCCACCGAGAAATTTCCCGAGATCAAGAGCGCTCTCCCACGCATCCAGCCTGCGAAAATCAAAATCGGCGAAAAGCAGCGACGTCAAGACGCCGTAGCCGAAACCATGGCCGAAAAAGAGGAAAATCAGGCGGTTCCCCTCGTCACAAGCGCCGCGTGAGTGCCAAGCCCTCGCCGCTGCCGCGAATGTATCGTAGGTGGCTTGAGGTACGTTGCATTTGCCCGACGCAGTCTCAAAAGGCCTCGGCTCGATCTCCGAGAGCAGAAGGGCAAGGCTGCCGAGCTCAGCCGGTGGATAACTATATTTCTCGATGAACCAACGAGCCAGCATGCGAGCCGAAACCGTCGAAGAGGCCAACTGACCGAGGCGCGAACTTTCATCTGCGTTCGGCCCGCCGGCCCGAAAGAACGGATAGTGGCCGACGCCAACGATCAAGACATGGGTTCGAGGCCCATCGCCTTTAGCTTCGAATACTAGCGCATCAGGCTGTGTCTCGATTGCGGTGACCGCCGCCGGGGACTTCTTCAAAACCTTGCCTTTAGCCAAATATCCCCCCTTGGCCTCCACTAATGCGCGAGTCATCCAATAGCGATGCCTATGACTTCATCTTCCGTCCAGCACTTATAACGTTAGCATACTACAACCAGTAGGATAGCTAAATGTAGCGAATAACGAAAATCGCTAGAACCAGCGATCACGATCCCTTTCACATCACAGCGCCGACAGTGCAGTCTAGCACGCAGGCGTTGTCCCAAACACCGGTCTCACCCTCCAAGCTCAAACGGCAAATCGGATCGTTTCACAGAGTGAGATTCCAAATCATGGTCCGAGTCGAGTTTAGACAAGCGCCGCCTCCAAACAGAGGTCAGCGCCGGCACTCCACACGGTCGCGGGCTCGCCCTGCAACCTCCTCAAAGTAAATCATATTTCGCGAGCGTGACCTCGCAAACCTCGAATCCATGCCGGCATAGAAAGTCGAAATCTGTCCTGGATATTCTCACGCGAAAACTAGGACCGGACACGCCGTCTTGATTGAAAGTTATGGGGCCGATCTCTGCTAGGTATTCGCTGCATGTTTGTAAACAAGCCGAAGCGTGTGATCTGTTAGTTGTCGTCGCTGCTGCGTGGTGGGATCGTTCTCAGCAGTTCTGCCCACCAATGCCTTATATCCAGACGTTCGTGAATTGTTATATCCTTCCGAAAAAGCTTACCTTAGGTAACCCCTGTGCCGAACGCATCAAGGCCTCATAGATACACACATCTCAACTGCGCTGCGACAATCTGAGCGATGGTCTCCGAAAGACGATTTGGTTTGTCGTTCTGTGGCTGGCTGGCGTAGGAAGCGTTGCGGTCATCGGGCTTCTGATCCGATTGTTTCTGACCTAGCAGAGGATGGAGACAGAAAAATTTTTATCAAGCCGAGGTCCGCAATCACAAAAAAAGGTAGCGATGAACCAAATTCGCCGGACCAGCCGAAGCCGCCAACGCCACCCACGCGCAGATTGTCTGTCGCGTGGGTGATGATTACCATAGGGCTGAGCCGTCAGACGGTGTGCTCGGGAGCCCCGTGCACAAGCTGGAATTCTGGCGACTGCACGAGGTGGAGGTAACGTTCGAACTGAATCAGAACATCGCTGATGATCTGATCCTGCGTCATACCCACCAGATCGTAACCGCTATTTCCGCTTGAAAAGAACGTTCTTGCTTCATAGCGGTACTCCGCCTTTCCTGCTCTGATGGTTGTGAAACTCGCAACGCGATGTTTCTGCACCGAGACACCGTAGATGAAGTCACGAACGTCCGAGGCGGGGCATCGAAGCGTAACAAGACCAGGAGCTTCACGCTCGACTTCTGTCGGGCGGCCTCTCGATTGCAGTTCTGCTGCTACCTTGTCCAAGGCGGGTGCCACCTTATCGTCGATAAAACGAACGACTTCCTTCTCGGTCGTCGTTGCAAGCATCAAAGCAAGGCGACGCTGCCAGGTTTGCCCCGACGCTGGCTCTGCCGGTACGGCATTGCGGGCGCTATGAACCTCCATCTGCGCCAGATCTTGCCGCATCCCGAGATAAAGAGAAACGACGAGCGCCAACATGACAAAAGTAAACGGTAGAGCACTCGCGACTGTCGCAGATTGAAGTGCACTCAGTCCACCTGCCATGAGCAGGCAAGCTGCAACCACGCCTTCCATTGAGCACCAAAAGACGCGTTGCGCGGTGGTCGTTTCGGTTTCTCCGCCGGCCGCAATCGAATCGACAACAAGCGCACCAGAGTCTGCAGACGTGATGAAGAAGATGCAAACGAGGAGGACAGCCAGTGTCGAGGTGATTCCGGAAAAAGGCAGATACTCGAAGAAGCGGAAAAGGCCCACCGATACGTCGTTTGAAATCGCAGCGCCCAACGCGCCCGACGCCACACCCGTGTCGATGAACATTGCAGTATTACCGAATACCGTCATCCAGAAGAAGGTGAATCCTGCTGGGATAAATAGCACGGCGGCGATGAATTCACGAACCGTTCTGCCCCGCGAGATGCGGGCAATAAACATACCGACGAACGGTGACCAGGATATCCACCAGGCCCAGTAAAACAGCGTCCAGGAATCGATCCAAGGTGTTGGCTCGTAGGCGTAGATGTTGAACGTTCTCAACACGAGCGTGTCGAAATACAAACCAAGATTCTGAACGAAATCCCGGAAGAGCTGCGTCGTCGGTCCTGTGGCGAGGACAAACAGCATCAGAAGAACGGCGACGACAAGGTTGGTCTCCGAGAGAATGCGCACACCCTTATCCAGGCCGGTCACCACAGAAACGGTCGCCATCGCAGTGACGAGGACGATCAGGACAAGCTGGACAGTAGCGCTAATCGGAAGACCCAGCAGGTGATTGAGGCCTGCATTGATCTGTGCGACGCCAAGTCCAAGCGACGTAGCGATACCGAACATCGTGCCAACGATGGCAAAAATATCGACCGCGTGTCCAATCGGACCGTTGATCTTGTTCTTGAGCAGTGGATAGAGGCCAGAACGAACCGTCAGTGGGAGATTATAGCGGTAACCGAAGTAGGCAAGAGACAGGCCAACGACGGCATAAATTGCCCAGGCGTGGATGCCCCAGTGAAAGAAGGTCACCGTCATGGCTTCACGCATGGCTGCCACAGTTTTCGGTTCGGCGGTCGGTGGTGCCATGTAATGCGTCATGGGTTCGCCGACAGCGTAGAACATCAGTCCAATGCCCATGCCTGCGGCAAAAAGCATCGCGATCCATGACAAAAACCTAAACTCTGGAACAGAATCATCCGGCCCCAGTTTAAGATTGCCAAACTTTCCGAAGCACAAAAGCAGCATGGCTACGAGAAATATGCCGACGGATAGCAGGTAGAACCATCCGAAGGTGCCAAGTATGGAGCTTTGAATGGCGCTGAAAAGGGCTTCTGCTTGACCAGGAAGCGCGATGCCAACTGCTACGAACAAGGCTATGATAATGACAGATCCGTAGAATACGGGCGGGTTAATTATGAACGATTTCATGCGTTTGATCTTGCCCCCTCATGCAATTGCTCAAATCGATTTTCAAATATTCTCTTTGAGTCCGGTACCGGTTTCAACAAAAGATCGTCACAGATTGGACATCTTTCGGTAAGGGAAATGCATGAGTTTGGAATTGGCTCCATCTGCGTCTGCGTCACTGGTCGCCCGTTCCGGAGGCGTGTCGGCTCCGTGATGTTGACCAGGCTGGCACTCGCCCCTATCCAGTGTAAATGACACCTAAGACACTAAGTAAGAGATCGGTCCCGTCCCGCCTCGAGATTCTACAAATGAAGCTGCGCCGCATCGAGCGTGGGCGTGACGCTTGGGCGCTGCGTTGGCAAGCCATTTTGGCCGTCATCGATGTCAGCATCATTTCATTTTTTATATTCGGTCCATTTCTGCGCAACGGGCCGTCTTACCTGATCATTGATTACATGATTGCGGTCTGGATAACCGCGGAGTTGCTAGCGCGCGCATTTGCGATGGGGTCAATGGGTCTGTTTCTCAAGAAGCCGATGACCTGGATTGACTTCGCCATCCTTGCGACACTGCTTTTTCCGAACGCCTTGTTCAATTTCGCATTCCTGCGAGCCATGCGGCTATGGGCTGTCGGCGAGAGTCCGCTCTTTGCCGTCATTTTGAAGCGGCTCGGCTGTCATCATTACAAGGATGTTGCACGTGCATCGCTCAACTTCCTGGTTTTCCTCTTTATGGTAACAGGATTTGTCTACACGACGTTCTTCTATCACCAGAGCGGGCTCGTCGGCTTCGTCGACGCGCTCTATTTTACGGTTGCGACGATGACCACGACGGGCTTTGGTGACATCACGCTACCTGGCCCGCTTGGGAAACTCACGTCCGTCGTCACCATGATTGTCGGCATCTCTCTCTTTGTCAGGCTCGCGCAGTCGATCGTGCGACCCAACAAGGTTGCTTACCCTTGTGAGAAATGTGGATTGCAAAGACATGAGGTCGACGCCGTTCACTGCAAAGCTTGCGGGCATTTGCTGAACATCCCAAACGATAATGATTGAACTGAAGGAGCGCGCAAAGCATGCGCTTCTTTTCACATACGATATCCGTTTTTGTGGGAAACTCATCGGAGGTTAGTATCAAGCTGCCCTACCGCGTAAGCCGCGTGCGCTGCGGGTTCGGTCCTCTATCCTCTCGAATCTGCACAGGTGTAGACCAACCCTGCTCTCGGAGCTCGTCCAACTGTTCAAGGACCGCGGTGGACAGTAGCGAAATCAGGATGATCGCAATCCCGAGCATTACCCTTGGGTCTGGCACCTCGTTGAATAAGAAATATCCAGCGGCAGTAACGACCAGAAGCGACAGATAGCTTACGGGTGCAAGAATGCTGGCATCCGCCTTTCGATAGGCCTGCAAAAAACAGTATTGCCCGATTTGAGCCAACAGTCCGATCCCAAGGAGAGGAACCCAGTCGATCGGAGCAACCGGCTTCCAAGTCCAGGCCGCCGGAACCGCGGTGATTACGACAAGGCCGACGGTATAGAAGACCATCATGACCGTCGTGTTTTCCGCCCGCAAAGCACGGGCCTGTATAACTTCAAGCGCACCGAAAACAACGGAGATAAGGACGACAAGAATGCCTGCATTCACCTCTCCACCTAAGAGATTGATAACAACGACCACACCTATAAAAGCAAGACAGGCTCCAGCCCACCGGCACCGGTTTACGCTCTCGCCAAGCAAGGTAACAGCAAGCGCATTGTCACAAATGGGCGCGAAAAGCCTAGGGCATTCACAGTCGCCAGAGGAAGTAAGCCGATCGCGATGAAATTGCTCGTCAAGGCGATAGCATTACAGCAAACGCGGAAAAGCTTACGCCAGGGATATCAAACAGCTCTCATCTGTTTTCGGTGTCGCCAGATGAGCGCGGCGTGGACTCCGCGCGTATTTTGATCTCACAAAACCTACGACGCTTGGATTTTCCGAAAAGCCGAAAATGTAGCCTCAGCACAACCAAACAGGACAAATTCGACGCCCATGGGGTCTTTCCTGTGCAACGCCGGCCTTCCGGATGTCCGGCAACCTGCCCGTCTCAGCTGCCGCGATTTGGATTAGCTGCTCGTTTCAACGCCGAGCGACTCTGCAGGGGCAACCGGAAGAACTGAAGCATACTAAATCATGGTCCACGATATAGACCTAAAGGACTCGCAATTTAGCCGCATAAATAGCCTTATTTGCTGTTGATTTCGCGCGTTTTCATGTGTATCCCAAATACACAATTTTGTAGCGGTCCATATTGTGGAGGCAATATTCCGATACATTCAGACCTTTGGAGGGGTCTGGCCTGTCTGGCAACAACAGCTATCCAGACGTCACGGGCGTGGCGCGGACTCTCTGTTGCAGACATGTTCCTTGCGAAGGTTGTTCTGTGGGAGAGGAGGCCCCGATGACCATGACCGCAAACGCGAATGACGACGTATTCGTACTCGATGACGAACTGTTGCACACCGGACAGGTAACAGGGTCTTGGTTCATGCGCCCAATCGAAGGCGTGGCAGCGATGCTGCTGGCGGCGATGATCGCCCTGCTTCTGCTGGGCGTGGTGTCGCGATATGCCCTGCATCTACCGATCGTTTGGATCGATGAAACGGCATCCTTGTGCTTTCTGTGGTTTGCCATGCTGGGCGCAGCAATCGCCATTGATCGCAGTGAACATCTTCGCCTGACGCTGTTTCTCAACATGTTTCCGGATCGTGTTCTGGGCTACATCAATTCGCTAGCGCTGGTGCTGGTGGCGACATTTCTTGCAGCAATCATTACGCCCGCCATGGAGTATGCAATCGAGGAATGGGTGGTCACATCAGCTGCCTTAAATATCCCGATGTCGTTTCGCGCCGCGGCGCTGCCCGCCGGCGCCTGCCTTATGCTGCTTTTGGTGATCAACAATCTCTTTCGTCGGGAAAAACTGCGAGATATCATCACAGCCATTGCGACCGTCGCTATTGTCTCCGGCCTGCTCTATCTGGCATCACCGACACTGGAATCCCTCGGCAATTACAATCTGGCGATCTTCCTCGGTCTATTCGTTGCGCTTTTTCTAGTGCTGGGTGTTCCGATTGCCTTCTGCTTCGGTCTTGGAACCCTCGCATACTTGACCTTTACCACCTGGGTTCCGACCATTGTGATGATCGGGCGCATGGATGAGGGCATGTCCAGCATCATTCTTCTGTCAGTGCCGGTGTTCGTGCTGCTGGGCTGTGTTCTCGATGCCACAGGCATGGGTAGGGCGATTGTCGAGCTCCTGTCCTCGATGTTTGGCCATATTCGCGCGGGCATGTCCTATGTTCTGCTCGGTTCGCTCTTTCTTGTCTCCGGCATTTCCGGCTCCAAGGTTTCTGATATGGCAACTGTCGCACCTGCGCTGTTTCCTGAAATGAAGCGCCGTGGCCACAAACCCAAGGAGATGATCGCGCTTCTGGCGACCGGCGCCGCTATGGCCGATACGGTTCCGCCCTCCATTGTGCTGATCGTTCTTGGTTCAGCGGCAGGTGTCTCGATTGCCGGCCTCTTCACATCCGGTTTCATGATTGCAATGGTGCTGCTTCTGGTGCTGGCTGTTCTGGCCCGCTGGAAGGCTCGAAATGAAAACATGGAAGGCGCAACGCGCACGCCATGGCCATTGGTAGGCAAGGCAGCCCTGATTGCAGCACCGGCGCTCGTTCTACCCTTCCTCATCCGCAGCTTGGTGGGCGGCGGTGTCGCCACGGCAACCGAAGTATCCACTATTGCCGTGCTCTATGCCATGATCGTAGGCGCAGTACTTTATGGCGGGATCAGCCTCAGGAAGCTCTATTCGATGCTGGTTGAGACAGCAGCCCTTTCTGGTGCGATACTGCTGATCCTCGGCTGTGCATCGGCCATGGCTTGGGGGCTAACGCAAAGCGGCTTTGCTTTCCAACTAACCGCAATGATAACCGATCTTCCGGGCGGCTGGATGACATACATGGTTGTGTCGATCCTAATTTTCATGATCTTGGGCTGCGTCCTGGAAGGTTTGCCGGCGATCGTTCTGCTTGCACCGATCATGTTCCCGATCGCCCGCACTCTTGGCATTAATGACATCCACTATTCAATGGTCGTGGTGGTCGCCATGAATATCGGCCTGATGGCGCCGCCTATCGGTATTGGCTTCTACATCGCCTGCAAGATCGGCAACGTGTCGCCGGACGAGGCCATGGGTGCCATC
Source organism: Agrobacterium larrymoorei (assembly GCF_037722385.1). GTDB lineage: Bacteria > Pseudomonadota > Alphaproteobacteria > Rhizobiales > Rhizobiaceae > Agrobacterium > Agrobacterium larrymoorei_C. The sequence continues at coordinate 652,574 of NZ_JBBKAQ010000001.1, read as the reverse complement.
TGGCCCTATCTCGCAGCCATGATTATCGGCTTGCTCTTGATCGCTGCAATACCCGGAATTTCGACCATTTTGCTCTAAGACCGCGGCGGGTCAGCCCGCGACGACGATGGAAGATAACTGACTATTTTTGGGAGGAGAAACAATGAACATCAATAGACGTACCATGCTCGCCGGCGCCGGCTCCGCCGTACTGGCCACAGCCTTCGTGTCGCGCGCTCGCGCTGCCCAATACAATTATAAATATGCCAACAATCTGCCAGCGGCGCACCCGATGAACATTCGCGCCAAGGAGGCGGCTGAGCGTATTGCCAAGGAGACCGATGGGCAGGTCAATATCAACATCTTCCCCAGCAGCCAGCTGGGTGCCGACACAGATGTTTTGAGCCAGGTACGCTCTGGAGGTGTCGAATTCTTCACACTTTCGCCGCTGATCCTGTCAACGTTGGTACCGAACGCATCTATCAGCGGTATCGGCTTCGCCTTTCCGAATTACGACTCGGTATGGGCGGCCATGGATGGCGATCTCGGCAAGTATGTCCGTGGCGAAATTGCGAAGCAGAACCTCGTTGCCATGGACACCATCTGGGATAACGGCTTCCGCCAGATCACAAGCGCATCGAAGCCCATCGCCACGCCGGCCGATCTCGAAGGCTTCAAAATCCGCGTGCCAGTGAGCCCGCTCTGGACTTCCATGTTCAAGGCGTTCAAGTCGGCCCCTGCCTCAATCAATTTCGCCGAGGTCTATACAGCGCTGCAAACCGGCGTGGTCGATGGCCAGGAAAACCCACTCGCCATCATTTCCACAGCAAAGCTGTTCGAAGTGCAAAAATTTTGCTCAGTCACTAATCATATGTGGGATGGGTTCTGGTTCCTGGCTAATAAGCGCGCGTGGGAGCGCCTGCCCGATGACCTGCGCGCTATCGTCGCCAAAAACCTCAATCAATCCGGCAAGGACGAACGCGCCGATGTCGCCAAGCTCAATGCCTCGGTAAAGGAAGATCTGATTTCCAAGGGAATGACCTTCAACGACACGGATGCGACACACTTCCGCGCCGCGTTGAAAGAGGCAGGTTTCTATTCCGAGTGGAAAGGCAAATATGGCGATGAGGCCTGGACCATCCTTGAAAAGGCCGTTGGTGCAAGCCTGACCTGACCGGTCTTTTGAATAATTGGCCCCGCCGGGAGCGGGGCCGACCCGACTATGTCTGACGATTGGAATGGAGACTGCTTTGACAGGTCGCCTGACGGGAAAACGCGCGCTTGTGTTTGGCGCAGGATCATCGGGGCCGGGTTTCGGCAACGGCAAGGCTGCGGCGTTGCAATTTGCCCGCGAAGGCGCGTCTGTAGCCTGTGTCGATCTCTCCGCTGACTCGGCTCAGGAGACCGCAGAGATCATTCGCGGCGAAGGTTTGGAGGCCATTGCCGTTGCCGCCGATGTTACTCAACTACAATCCATCTCGGCCACCGTTGCCCGCACCTGCGAGGCCTTTGGTGGCATCGATATTTTGCACAATAATGTCGGCGTGACCCATATGGGCGGGCCAGTCGAGTTGGATGAAGAGAGGTTTCGCGCCTCGGTCGATCTCAATATCGGCTCGGTCTATCGCACCACCAAAGCTGTGTTACCGGTGATGCTGGCACAGGGCAGCGGGGCCATCGTCAATATCTCGTCGCTCGCCTCCATTCGCTGGACCGGCTACCCCTATTTTGCCTATTACGCTATGAAGGCAGCGGTGAATCAGGCGACGGTGGCACTCGCCATGCAATATGCCCGGCAGGGCATTCGCGCCAATTGCATTCTTCCTGGACTAATAGACACCCCGCTGATCTATAAGCAGATAAGCAATCAGTACGCGTCTGTCGACGAGATGGTGGCAGCGCGCAATGAGGCTGTTCCGGTGGGTCGCATGGGCAATGCCTTCGACATTGCCCGCGCCGCCGTTTTTCTCGCATCTGATGAGGCTAAGTTCATCACCGGCGTCTGTTTACCAGTAGACGGCGGGCAAAGCTGCGCGGTGGGAGCATTCTCCTGAGATGGCAGCAACAACAACGATACCGGTAGAAAACGATCTGACGGGCGCGCGCGCGGTGGACAGGGCTCTCGCGCTTCTTTCCATGGTCGGCAGGCACGCGGAACGGGGCGTAGCGCTTTCGGTCATAGTGACAGAAAGCGGACTGAACAAACCCACGGCCCGCCGCCTGCTGCTAGCTCTGATCCGTGCTGGCCTTGTGGAGCAGGATGAGGAAACGCGGCGTTATTATCTGGGCGAAGAAACTTACGTGCTGGGCAGCCTGTCATCGCGCCGGTTTGGCCTTCTTCAAATGGCGCAGGACGGCCTGACGCGCATTTCTCGCCGCTCGGAGGATTCGAGCTTCCTGTCCGTGCGCCGTGATACATTTGCGCTGTGCCTTTACCGTGAGGAAGGCACCTGGCCGGTGCGCACCCACGCGCTTCAAGCCGGCTTTGAACACCCATTGGGTATTGGTGCAGGTTCGCTCGCCATGCTGGCGGCGCTGCCAGACGCCGAGGTGGATAGCATTATTGCGGCCAATAGCGGGCTCATTGCTGCCAATTATCCCGGGATCACGCTTGACGGCCTGCGCCGCGACGTCGAGTTGACAAGAGCCAATGGATATTCGCTCAACCCAGGTCTGATCCTATCTAATTCCTGGGGTATTGGAGTTGCCATCTGTGCGCCCGATGGTGCGGTGGCAGGAGCGTTGAGCATTGCCGCTGTGGACAGCCGGATGCGACCGGAGCGCCAGCCTGAACTTGCAGCACTACTGCGCGAGGAAGTCACCCGCATCGAGACACGCATTGTGGAAATGATGGCCAGTCGCTCCCGCACGCGCGGTGAAGGCGACACGAAACGGCAACCTAGGAGAACGAGCAAATGAGCAAAGCGCAGATCGTCGGCTGGGCGCATTCACCTTTCGGCAAGTCCCCCCTTGAAAATACCGAGCAACTGATGGCTTCAGTCGTGACGCCGGCAATAGATCACGCGGGCATCGATGTCGGCGATATCGACGGCATTTTCGTCGGCGTGATGAACAATGGCTTTTCGAAACAGGATTTTCAGGGTGCCCTAGTAGCAATGGGGGATGAGCGCCTCGCCTATACGCCTGCGGTGCGTTTCGAAAATGCCTGCTCAACAGGATCAGCCGCCCTCTATAGCGCCATGGACTTCATTGAGTGCGGGCGCGGCCGCATCGCACTCGTTGTCGGGGCCGAAAAGATGACGTCGCTGCCAACCGCGGAGGTGGGAGAAATCCTACTCTCTGCATGTTATCGTGCGGAAGAGGCCAATATTCCCGGCGGGTTTGCCGGTCAATTCGGCCGCATCGCCCAGGCATATTTTCAGCGCTATGGCGACCGCTCGGAAGAGCTGGCGATGATCGCTGCAAAGAATCACGCCAATGGCGCAGTCAATCCCTACGCCCATTTGCGCAAGGATTTCGGGTTCGACTTCTGCAATACTGTTTCGGATAAGAACCCCTACGTCGCAGCCCCCCTCCGCCGCACCGACTGCTCGCTGATTTCCGACGGCGCTGCCGCGATCATTTTGGCCGATGAGGAAATCGCCGCGACACTCGATCGCGCCATCGGTTTCCGGAGCCGCAAGCATGTCAATGACATCATGGCGTTGAGCCGCCGTGATCCGTTGGCCTTCGAGGGCGCGCGCCGCGCCTGGGCAGGCTCGCTGGAACTTTCCGGCGCAACGCTGGGCGACCTCTCCTTCGTTGAGACGCACGACTGCTTCACCATTGCCGAATTGATCGAATATGAGGCCATGGGGCTTGCGAAGCCTGGCGAAGGATATCGCGTTGTCCGGGATGGAACGGCGCTGAAGTCCGGCCGCCTGCCCATCAACCCATCAGGAGGCCTGAAATCGAAAGGTCATCCCGTCGGAGCAACCGGTGTTTCCATGCATGTCATGGCGGCGATGCAGTTAATGGGCGAGGCAGGCGACATGCAAATTCCCAATGCCTCCCTGGCTGGTGTATTCAACATGGGGGGCACGGCGGTTGCAAATTACGTCTCAATCATGGAGCGCGTGAAATGACAATGCACAGTGCCTTACAGCACCCCGCGGGCGGGGTCGCGCCATCCACCACACGGGTGATGAATCTGTCGCATTTCCTGGCCCAGGCCGCACGCCGCAACCCGGACCATATAGGCTTCGTCTGGGGTGAACAGACATGGACCTGGGCTCAAATGGAAGAGCGCGTCGACGCAATGGCTCACGCGCTGCAGAGTGAATTCGGCGTCAAAAAGGGAGACCGCATTCTCGTGCAGTCCTCCAACAACAACCAAATGTTCGAATCCATGTTCGCATGCTTTCGCGTAGGTGCGGTGTGGGTGCCAACCAATTACCGTCAATCGCCCGATGAAGTTGCATATCTAGCCAAGGCCAGCGGTGCACGCGGGATGATCTGCGCCAGTGCCTTTCCCGATCATGCAAAAGCCAGCCAGAAAGCGACCACTATCGATTTCATCATCGCAATTGGCCCGGCTGAGTTCGGTACAGATTACGATGTCATCGTTGCCCGTCATAAGGGGCAAAAAGTCAAAAGCCAGGCGGTCGATCGAGATGATCCGTGTTGGTTCTTCTTCACCTCCGGCACCACTGGCCGCCCCAAGGCTGCGGTTCTCACCCATGGGCAGATGGCTTTCGTTATCACCAATCATCTGTGCGATTTGATGCCCGGAACCGGGCCGGGCGACGCCTCAATCGTCGTTGCCCCACTTTCACATGGAGCGGGCATTCACCAATTGGTGCAGGTGGCTCATGGCGCGAAGACCGTGCTCCCAGCAGCGGAAAAGCTTGATGTGCCCGCCGTCTGGGAGCTGATCGAGAAATGGCGTGTCACCAATGCGTTCACCGTGCCGACTATCCTGAAAATGCTCGTCGAAGACCCCTCTGTAGATAGATTCGATCATTCCTCGCTGCGCTATGTAATCTATGCCGGCGCACCGATGTACCGCGCCGACCAGAAGCGGGCACTCGCAAAGCTCGGCCCCGTGCTGGTGCAATATTTTGGGCTGGGTGAAGTCACTGGGAACATCACCGTGCTGCCGCCATCTTTTCACAACGCCGAGGACGGTCCAGAAACACGGATTGGCACTTGCGGCTTCGACCGCACCGGCATGGAAGTGCAGATTCAAAACGATGCGGGCGAAGAGGTTGGCGCCGGTGAAACCGGCGAAATCTGCGTGATTGGTCCTGCGGTTTTCGCTGGCTACTACGATAATCCTGAGGCCAATGCCAAAGCTTTCCGCGACGGTTGGTTCCGCACGGGCGACCTTGGTCACCGCGATGAGAACGGCTTCCTGTACATCACCGGGCGAGCCTCCGACATGTATATTTCCGGCGGCTCGAACATCTATCCGCGCGAAATCGAGGAAAAAATCCTCATGCATCCGGACATAAGCGAGACTGCTGTTCTGGGTGTGCCAGATGCGATGTGGGGCGAGGTCGGTGTGGCTGTTTGCGTGGCCCGTGAGGGCGCGGATATCTCTTCCATCGACCTCAGGGCCTATCTCGAAGGCAAAATGGCCCGCTACAAGCTGCCAAAGACTGTGTTGTTCTGGAATGCGCTGCCGAAATCCGCATACGGCAAGATCACCAAGAAAATGATCCGCGAGGAACTGGAGAAACGCGGTCAAATGCCGGCTTTCGAAGAAAAGCAGACAGGCTGACAGGCGTTTAATCGAGAGGAGACGGTATGACACAAAAGAGGTCAGGAAAGAAAGGAGCCGTGGCGATCACTGGCGGTGCATCCGGCATCGGTTTTTCCACTGCGCAGCTCCTGTTAGCGCGCGGCTGGCAGCCATGGTTACTGGATCTCAAGCGCGAGGCTCTGGATATTGCATGCGAAAAGCTTGGTATCGATCTCGCGCGCGGCCTCCTCTGCAATGTTGCAGACGAGGTGTCGGTAGAGAAGGCATTTGCCGCCTTGACCGCGGGCGATGCCGACCATTCGGTTGATCTTGTGGCTGTTGTCAACAGTGCCGGCATCGGTATCGACAAGCTGTCTGTCGACACAAGCGTTGAGGAATTCCGGCATATCCTTGATATCAATCTCGTCGGCAGCTTCGCGGTAGCGCGCACTGCCGCACGTCACTGGCTGGAGCGCGATATTGCTGGTTCGATTGTGAATATCAGCTCTGTTTCCGGTATGTGCGGAAATCGAGGCCGCAGCGCCTATGGCGCTTCGAAAGGTGGCGTCAATCTTCTGACGATGGTGATGGCGAACGAACTGGGGCAATCGGGCATTCGTGTCAATGCGGTTGCTCCCGGTCCGGTAGACACCCCCCTCACCCAGGCAGTACATACTGAGAATGTTCGCAATCAGTGGCATAGCCGCGTTCCGATGCATCGCTATGGCAGCACCGACGAGATCGCCTCAGCCGTTGCTTTCCTTGTGTCGGATGATGCAAGCTATATCAATGGACAGGTCCTCGCCGTTGATGGAGGATTCATTACCGCAGGGCTTGCGGTATGACGGGGACAGCCACGCGAGTACTTCCCCGCCGCATCGCACATCCCGGACCGATAACGCCTGAGCGCTTTCGCGCTGTTGGTTGTCGAGCCTATCCTGTTACGCTGACGGTAAGGCCCGGCACAAGCGCGAACAAAGCGATTGCCGATGCTTTTGCGGAGTTGGGTTTCGAAGGTGGTTACGTCAGATTAAAAGACGTCCCGATGAAACGGCTGCATTATGTCATGCCAGCAGCCGCGCCGGATGACGCCCATGCTGCGTGGTATAGCGAAACCTTTTCCATGCCTGGGGGCACAATCATCGATGCAGGCCTGCATATGGGCCGACGAGATAGCGTTCCGTTTTCGCACTGCCATGGTTCTTGGAAGAGTGCCGAAAGCGTAATCTCCATGGGGCATCTCCTGCCTTTCGAGAGCGAATTTGCTGTAGAGACATCGCTTGAGGCTCTTGCACTGGATGGAGCGATCCTCGATGTGCAAAAGGATGAGGAAACCAATTTTCCCCTTTTCACACCCATCGCTCAACAGCGCCGCAAAAACGTGTCGGGTTTTCGTGCGCTTTTATGCACAGTGCGCCCCAACACCGATATATGCACGACACTCGAAGAGGTGTCTGCCAAGTTTGGTCTGCGAGAAGCCGAGGTCAACGGGATCGGCAGCCTGATCGGCGCGGATTATGAAGACGGAACAAGCCTTAGCGCCTACGCGAGCGAAATCTTAGTGAAAGTAGGCCGCATCGACGCGGCCGTTCCCGGATGCCGGAAGGCGATGCTGGATATTGCGATGGTGGATCTCACCACACGTATCACTGGCGGGCGGCTGGTGCGCGGCACGAACCCGGTCTGCGTCACCTTTGAGCTGCTTCTGACCGAAATACAACGGAATGCCGCATGAGCTGCGATGCGCAACTCACCGGCCCGCCTGATTGCGGCTCATGCTGCGGGTGGCTCTTCCGCAGGCAACCACTCTTCCAGCGTCACTTCAAAAGTCATGCAAACGGGGTTAGCTCCGGCGATGAAAGGGCCCCCATAAACCGAACCTTCGGTGTCAGCGACAACGCCAGTCAGCGAGGCCCGCAGCGTACCGTCGGGCTGGGCACGCACTTCGCCTGCGATGGAGACGATTTCAACGGCCGGACCGCTTACTTGCAAGCACGCGCCACAGCGGGTGCCGAGGCAGGCATCAACGAGACTTCCAAGGGCACCGCGCACGAATGCATTTCTAAAGCCTTCGGCAAGGCACAGCTTTTCGACACCCAGCACAAGGTCCTCATTGGGTGCGATGCGGGCATAGGCCACACGCCCCATGGATCCGATTTCGACAGTGCTATGCGTGTTCATCGGCGTGCTCCGTACGGTTCCTAGGTTGAAGAAGGGGAATGTTGGTTTCAGCGTCGAAGGACTGCTGCAGCACGAAACTGTCGAGTGAGGTCACAAGTGCAGAAACGCCACGCTCGCCGACAACACAGGATTCAGTCAGTAGATGGCCGCCCTTGATTACACCTGCCGCGGTGCGCATCGCGCCATGACAATGGACGATCGGCTCGCCGTTCATGCTGCGCCCGAGCGTAGCATTGCCGAAGACAAGCCAAGCCGCACCGGCGTCGATGGGTTTAGTATAGGCAATGACAGCATTGCCGGAAGGGTCGGGCGGCGCGACGCAATAGGACAATATGTCGAAATAGCCGCCAAGAATGGTAAGCGAGGCATTCTCAATGCCGTTTTCGAAAAGCGGCTGCACGATTCCGTCGTAAAGACTGCGTCCTTCCGCAATGAACAGCCGCACGTGGCGTGCGGATGGCGAGCGCAGGCTGTTGATGCGCACCGGCGAGGCAATGCCGGGATGGATCAACGTTCTCGGTCTTGGAAAATGATGTTGTTCCACGCGTGCCACGCCTGCTCCTCCCTGCTGTCTGTAACTTGCAGTACGGTACGTAAAAATCAGCGGAAGGTGCTTTCGAATGTGGCCGCCAAAACGCCCGTCGAAAAACATTTCTTTCGTAGGCTGCCGCAGCCACGGCAGATATTTTGCTGCGCATTGTGGGGGAGAACGGGATGACAAAACCGCTAGACAGAATTGACCGCAAGATATTACGCGCCCTGCTGCAGGATGGCAGCCTGAGCAATGCGGAGCTTTCGGAAAAGGTGGGGCTGTCGCCTAGTCCCTGCTGGCAGCGTGTAAAGCGGCTGGAAGACGACGGGGTCATTCGTGGCTACACTGCGATACTCGACCAGTCCAAACTCGGACTGACCGAAACTGTTGTCATCGAGGTGATGCTGGAGCGCCACGACGACGAGGTTCTAGAACGTTTCGGGGAAGCGATGGCCGCTCTTCCGGAAGTGCTGGAAGTGTATCTGACGACAGGTGAGTATGATTATCTCATCAAGGTCGCAGTGGCAGGAACCCTCGGCTACGAGCAGTTTTTACGCCGGAAACTCTACAAGATTGATGGTGTACGCCACTCTCGATCCTGTTTCGCACTTAAATGTCTCAAACACACATTATCAGTCGTACCCGATCCCGAATCTCTGTCGATGAATAGCGATCGACACTAGCCACGTACCGGCAAGATAACGGCAGCGGATTGCTAGCCAGACAGATGGCAATTGTGTTGATTCGATTTTCCTTCTAGGTCGTGGGCGATGAAGAGCCCGCAAAGCCAGCCCAAATGCAGCAGGACTTCACTCCCTTACAAGGACCGCTTCTCAGGAACAGAGCCAAATGCACGGTGTTCCGCCCAAGCATGGTGATCATCAAATACGGTTACGAAAGAGCCCGCTGCGATGGCGGAGGGCTCTTTCGTACTTTCTTACGGCCATCAGTGGGCGTTGCCGAGCTTTCTGATCGCTTCTACGTCTTGCGTGGTGACTGCAGAAGCCTTGTTCGTCCACGCGTTGCGCAGGAAGGTGGCGAGCGTTGCGATCTCATCGTCGGACAGGCGATCCTCGTAGCCCTGCATTCTCACCTTCATTGGGCGTTTTTCAGTTGAAGGAAGCTCTGCACCATGAAGGATCACGCTAATCAGGCCTTTACTAGACTTCGCTGTCACCAGGGAGTTTCCGTCGAGTTCCGGGAATATTTCCGGCGCACCCTTACCGTTCACGAGGTGACATCCACCGCAATTGTCCAGATAGAGCCGCGCTCCTAGCGGCATGTCAGGTCTAGCGCTCGACAAGAGTTCTTCGGTCTGCGTTGGCGCATCGGGCGATTTTGCGGCCGGTTGTTCTGGCGTCCCGATCTTCGTCAGGAAGCTTGCTATCGCCCGATTGTCATCTTGCGTCAGGTACTGAGTGGAATCTCGCACCACCAGCATCATTTCGCCGGTTGCCGTGGAATGAGCATTGCGAGCCGTGGCAAGATAAGCAGCCGTCTCATCGACGCCCCATTTTTGCGGACCGCTGCTAGGGCCTCTCAAATCCGGGGCCGTGTAGTTATCGATTTCGCCACCTGACAGAAAGCTCTCTGAAGAGTCGTCGATGCCGTCCTGCGTCATCAACATCGAACGCGGACTATGGCACGCCGCACAGTGCCCCGGTCCTTCAACCAGATATTTGCCGCGGTTGAACATCTCATCCTCTGCGGCGTTGGGCTTAAACCCGGCTTCGCCGCGCAAAGCTATCCAATTCCACGCGCGTAGGCCGAAGCGCATGTTGAAGGGAAACGCGAGCTTCGTCGCCTCTACGTGGTTCTGGACCGGCTTCACTTCATTCATGAAGTAGTCGTAGAGTGACGCGATGTCCTCTTCAGTCAGCTTCCTGTAATTTTCATATGGCATCGCAGGATAAAGATGTGTGCCGTTCGGCGTCACACCATCATAGAGAACGGCACGAAAGTCATCGAGGGTATAGCTTCCGATACCGGTTTCCTTGTCCGGCGTGATGTTGGTCGTCCAGATTGTTCCCATCGGGCTCTGGATCGCACGACCGCCTGCAAAGGGTGTTCCACCCTCATTCGTGTGACAGGCCATGCAATCGCTGGCGCGCATGAGATATTCCCCGCGACCTTCTGCCGGCTTGAAATCCGCAGCCAGTTGAGCAGTCGCTTCCGTGCGCTGAATGGGCACTAAAATGAAGGCGAGAAGACAGGCGACGCAAACGAGGACGAGAGCGGCGAGAACTTTGAGAAGCGTTTTCATGGTGGCACTCCTCAAACTAGTGGCCGTGGGTTGGGAAGGTAGTTCTTGCGGATATGCTCCGCTGCCCAATAGGCGAGACCACCCACCATGCCGGTGGGGTTATACTGCGTATTCTGCGGAAATGCCCCGGCACCAAGAACGAAGATATTGTGCTTGTCCCAGGCCTGAAGATACCGGTTGACCGCCGATGTCTTGGGATCGTCGCCCATTACGGAGCCGCCGACGTTGTGCGTGGTTTGATAGGGCCTGACATCATACATGGCACCTTCTTTCTTGAAGCCTTCCTGCATGGATGTCGGGTTGAGAGCCTTCGCAATTGGCTCGATCTTAGACTTCATGAATTGGGTCATGCGAATGTCATTGGCATTCCAGTTGAACGTCATCCGCATCAAGGGTCGCCCGTGCCGGTCCTTGTAGGTCGGATCGAGATCGAGGTGATTGCCACGATAGGCCATGTGCGACCCATGCGAACCGATGGACATGGAGTGCCCGTACCATTCACCCACGGCCTGCTTCCACTTTGCGCCCCAGCTTGGGGTGCCTGCTGGAAGCGCCATGGAGCGGATCGGTTGACCATTCGATTGCCCGGCGGAGATGTAGGAGCCGCCGATGAAGCCTTCCCGACCGAAATCGATGTTATCGATACCGAAATCATCGATGGTCATACCATTGGCACCAGTGCCGATGAACGGATTGAAGACCTCGTCCTTAAAAAACAGCGTGTAGCCACCATTCATTTGATAGGCGTAATTGCGTCCGGTAACGCCTTCTCCCGTATTGGGATCATAGGGCTGTCCGATGCCGGATAGCAGCATCAGGTGAACGTTGTGCAGCTGATAGGCAGCCAGTATTACCAGATCGGCAGGCTGGAAGACTTCTTCCTGCGCCTTTTCGTCGAAATAGGTCACGCCGGTCGCGGTCTTGCCATCCGGCGCCATTTCGATGCGCAACACTTCGCATTCGGTCCGATATTCGAAATTCGGCTTGCGCTTCAGGGCGTCAAGAATGGCGGTCTGCGGCGAAGATTTCGAATAGTTATAACAACCATAGCGCTCGCAGAAGCCGCAATGATTACACGGGCCCATCTGCATGCCGTATTCGTTGACATAGGCTTGCGACGCTATACCACCGGGGCGCGGAAACGGATGGTAGCCCATGGATTTCGTGACTTCACCGAACTTGGCTCCGTCCCAGGTCGTCGGCATAGGCGGCATGGGATAATCGCGGGATCGTGGGGCCTCGAACGGATTACCGCCTTCAATCTTCTCACCCTTGATGTTACCAGCCTTGCCCGAGATGCCCGCAACCCGTTCAAAACGGTCGAAATAGGGCTCGAGCTCGTCATACGTGACCGGATAATCTTGAATGGTCATATCTTCAGGGATGATGGACGCGCCCCAACGTTCCTCGACATAGGAGCGAAGACGATATTCCGACGTCATAGGACGCCAGTTAAGCCCGTTCCAGTGCGTTCCGGCCCCGCCGACGCCGATACCCGGAAGGAAGGAGCCAAGGCTGCGATATGGCAATGCCACCTCTGTCTCGCTCCGACGGATTGTCACTGTCGAGTTGCGCGGCTTTTGCATCATGCCGAGACGTACCCCGTATTTCAGCTCGTCGATCATCTCAGGATATTGGAAATCGGGTACGGTATTCTGGTCATGACCGCGCTCGAGCGCGACGATCTCGAGCCCGTCCTGCGCAAGCTCCATGCCTAGGATCGATCCGGTCCAACCAAGACCGACGATGACCACATCTTTTTTCTTTTCAGTTCTAGCCATCGTTTATGCCCTCTCGCCAGAGATCGAGACCGGTCCCAGCGGATACTTGACGTTATGTTTGAGAACCCATTCCTTGTAGGATCCACGCGCGCCGGGGAACCCGATGTAGGTCCACGCCTGCATCTTGTGGTTTCCGCCGTACAGTGGATCGGCGAAATAACCCTCTTTGGTGTTACTAAGCAGAATGGAGAAGAAATCGCGCATTTCCGGATCAAGCTTCACTTCGTCTTTCTGAAGCGAGGTAAGCGCCAGATCCTGCGTCGCATCATCCAGCTCCGCGAAAATCTTCCTATGTGTCGTGCGACACCATTCGTCAAATACCGGGATCGCTTGTTGGTAAATCTGAAGCGGTGTCAGCGGTGTCTGCCAGCCACGCAACGGACTTGCGTCGGCCTCATGAGGACCTTCCATATACCAGTCGGCAGCGCGACCGAATTCGCCAGCCAATTGCATATCGATAAAGACCGGCACACAGGTTTCTAAGGCGCCGGGGCCCTCGCCCTCGGAAGGGATCAATCTTGCTACCGCTGCCACTACAAAGGCCCACTCGCTGGGCTTGAGACAGATAGGCGTGTACGCATCCAGCGCGACCGGCTCTAGTTGCTCCTCAGCCTTAAGCGGCACGGCCGCGAGTCCAGCGACTGCAGCACTTGCAGCAGACGCTTTAAGAAAATTTCGACGTGAAGGACGGCCTGGAAGGTCTCTCATAGGCAACTCGCTTTGTGACGGGGCGTCACTTGAAAATTGTTGTTTCGATCCATCGGGAAATGAGTCAGGTGGGCCGCTGCGGTTTATCGTCGCAGCGGAATCAGCGCAAGTTCACTTAGAACAAAAATCGTTCGGCTGCCGCTTCGTGAGAATTTAGTTCCGTAATTCTTCTAAAATAAGCAACAATCTTCAAGCCGCCTGGCAAAGTGGCCGATCTGAAACCAACATACCCAAAGCATAGAGTATCTGTCTGACAACCATGCGGTACAACGTCAGATCGGCAAGTAGGCGGACTCACAATGCCCTCCGGCACGCGCTTCCAGAACGCGAATTGAGGCGCGCTGACGCCCAGAAGGCGCAACAGCATCCACCTCTGGAAGCTCGCTTTAACGCTCGCTCCTTATTGACTGGGGCGCTTTAGCGTCTGTTTGATATTCATCCGTTACCCCAGCGATTGCTCCTTACTGGAATGCAAAGCACCAGGCATGACGTTTTCAGGTATTGGGCAGACATAAGGGTCGTCGCCCCTCGCAGCTTTCCATTCTGCTGTTGCCTTGGCCAACAGGCTCGGAGATGTTGCCAAATCAAGGCCCGTCGAAGCAAGAGCTTTAGCAGCATGCACCATTGCCTTATGGGCTGCACGGCTTCTGCCCTGCGCCACGACTTGCCATGTATGAGGGTTTGTTCCTATCGCCCAAGTTGGCGCCCAACACTGTGCGGTAGGTGTCACACGGCTGACGTCGCCCACATCGGTAGATCCTGCTCGAAAATGGGAGTGCCCTTCGAAAGCACGCAATCCCAAATGTAGCGGCGTCGATCCGTCAATCTTCTCGTTGGAGAAGACATCATCCTTGATCTGATAAAGTTTGATGCTGCTCTTGATAGCTTCCTGCGTAAATGTGGCTTGGATTTTACGGGCGAACTCCATGTCTGCCTCATCAAACGGCACCGGCCCAATCGCCATCAGATTTTCGTGGATTGCGTTTTCAAGCGTGAGGTTCGGCAGCAAGTTTGTGGCGGCGGTGTCGAACACGATCTCCACCTCAGTTCCGGTCATCATGGCGGCACCGCGCGCTACCTGATCCACGCGCTCGGCCAGTGCCAGAGCCTGGGACATTTCGGGCGCGCGAACGAGATAAAGCACCTCTGCTTTTGCCTGAACCACGTTAGCGGCACGTCCGCCTGCATCGGTGATGGCATAATGCACGCGGCAATCCTGCGGCATGTGCTCGCGAAGGAAGTTGACACCGACATTCATCAGTTCGACGGCATCGAGAGCCGACCGCCCAAGATGAGCCGCATTGGCGGCATGCGCGGCAGTGCCTTTGAACCTATAGTAATACTCAAGTACCGCGAGGTTATTTGTCGATCTGACGCCATTGAATGGGGCTGGGTGCCAGGTCAGTGCGGCGTCCACATCGTCGAAGGCACCTGCCCGCACCATGAAGGTTTTTCCGGAACCGCCCTCCTCTCCAGGGCAACCATAATATCGAATTGTCCCCGGCAGACCGTTAGCCTCCAAATGTCTTGCCAGCGAGATTGCCGCGATGAGAGACCCGACTCCTAATAGGTTATGGCCGCAGCCGTGACCGCTGGCGCCCGGCTCACCTTCCCGTTGCTCATCGATGTCCGCAAGCTGGCTCATGCCTGCAAGAGCATCATATTCGCCAAGGAATGCGATGACAGGTTTTCCATGCCCGTATTGGCCGACAAATGCGGTTTCCATTCCCGCGATGCCTTCCTCAACGGAGAAACCATGTTGCTTCAATGTCTCAACAAGAAGTTTGGCTGATTTATATTCGTCGTACTTCAGTTCTGCCAGATCCCATATTTGATCACTTATGGATGTAAAATTAGGAGCTAGGTCGTCGATCGATTGCGTTAGTGATTTCAGGGCTGATTGATCTGGCATGCTGTTCCTCGAGACAAAGCGAAACCGGCACCGCGCATCGATGATGGCAGAGGGCTTCTGTGCATATGAAAGGCACCGCTTATTCGCGGTGCCTAATGACTGGATTATTTACCGACCGACACTTCCCAAAGCCGCGCGTTGGATTGCCAGACCGGCTGACCCTCAAGCGACTTGGTCGCTCCCCAAACGTCGATCATGTCGTAGAGGAAGATGCCTGGCATATCCTGCAACATGAGCTCGTGGAACTGGTCGAAGATTGCCTGACGCTTCTGCTGGTCGATTTCCGCATAAGCAGCCTTCATCAGTTCGATCGCCTTCGGATTATCCCACATGAGCGAAGCGTTCTTGTCCTTATCGCCCACATAGAAGCTGTACATCAACGCAGGATCGAGACGGGGTGCGACGGATTGCGAAATGATCTGGTAATTGCCAGAGCGGCGGCGATCAACCTGCGTTGCATAGTCCAGAACTTCGATCTGCACGTTCAGACCGATCTGCTGCAACATCGCCTGAGCGATGACGGCTGCCGGGAAGCTGGGTACATTGCCACGCTTGTTGGCGATGATGTTGATTTGCTCACCCTTGTAGCCGGATGCTTCGAGTTCCTTTTTCGCCGCATCAAGATCGTAAGGAAGACGCTTCTTCTGTGTCTCGCTGAAGTAGATAGAGTCCGACGCCACCATCGAGCCGTTGGCCTTTCCGGTACCATTGGAGGCCGCAGCAACAAGCTCGTCCATGTCAAGCGCCATCGCGATTGCACGGCGAACCCCGGGTTTGCTCATGACGGGGTCGCGGGTCTGGATGTAGAAGAGGTTTTTGCCGTTGTTCTGCGAAATAATGACCTTGGCCTTTTCGCTCTTCTCAAACTCCGGAATGAGATCAGGCGAGATTTCCGCAGTGTCGAGCACACCCGATTGGAGACCTGCCTTCACAGTGGATGCATCGGGGATGACCATGAACTTGATGCCATCCACCAGTGGTCGCTTCGAGCCGACCATGCCATCCGGTTTGCCGTCATTGGCCGGAGACTGGTACTCATCGAACTTGGCCAAGTGGATGTATTCGCCCTTCTTCCACCCATCCCATTTGAACGGACCAGTTCCGATTGGCTTATCGAATGCACCTTCAGCGTTGAGGGAGTCTTTCGAGATCATGCCTGTGTAGCCGCACTCCGGCCGCGCCATCAGGCCGAGGAAAACCGCGGAGGGCTTATCGAGCGACATCGTGACGGTATGCGCATCGACAGCCTTGATCGCTGTCACCTTCACCGTACCGCCGTCGAAATCATTGATGCACGTCCACTTCGTGGCGGGGTCCATGTATCGGTTCCAGTTCCAAACGACGTCATCCGCGGTCAGCGGCTTGCCATTGTGAAACTTGACGTTCTGGCGAAGCTTGAATGTGTATGTCAGACCATCGCTCGAGGTTTCAACACTTTCCGCCAGCAAAGGCTTTACTTCGCCGTTGTTGGCGTAGCCCACGAGCCCTTCGACGATATGAAGGATGACGCCATCCGTATTCCCATCCCGGTTAACGCCGGGGATGTTGCTGCGAAGATCCGAGCTCTGCGCAATCACGATATCGCGCGCGTGGGTCGCGCCTGAAAGCGCCATCAATATAGTTCCAGCAAGAAGTAAGCTTTTCATGTTCTACCCTCTGTTATTGTTGGTTTTAATGCTGTTGGCTCAAGCTCGAAAATCATCCCAGCAGACGCGCGAAAGGCGTCCGATGGTTTCAAGAGACATGGTGTATCCCGGTGTTCCATCCGGCATTTCCTGCGGCACCTGGTCCGTAAAAGCGGTGATGATGTAGAGCGGTTGACCATCGCTGTAGACGATGCCTGCATTCATCCTCCCGCGCTTTCCTGTGCCGCCCTTATGAGCGACGACCGTGCCGAACGGCAGACGTGAAGGGATAGCGTATCGCAGAATCTGATTTTTCAGCGTCTGCAAGGCGTAGGCACTCAATTCTTGAGAAACGCCCAGCCGCTTCGAAGCCTCTTCGGAACCCTGAGCATCGAGAATCGACTGGAGCAGGAACATTTGATCGCGCGCCGTTGTCGTCGTAACGGACTTCAAGGAATGATCGGGAGACAGAGCGAGCGGCGGGATCAGAAAGCGGTGATGCGTGCCTTCCATGCCGATTGCCCTGCAATAGCTGTTCACTTCCTCCAGCGTCAGGCGCTCGAAGACCATCTTGGTGCAGACATTGTCGGAAAGCACCATCATGCCGGTGATGGCATCGCGAAGCGAGATCACGATGCCCGGCGTAAGATAGCGAAACATTCCGCTTGCGACTTCTTCGGCAAAGCGCGCCTCGTAGACAATCTGCTCATCCAGATCGAGCCTGCCTTCTTGGACCGCGCTCAGGGCAGCCATCATGATCGAGGTCTTGCGGGTGCTGGCAGACGGAGTTTCCTCATCCGCTCCGCGTTCAAATATCTCGCCATTGCGCAGGTTCTTAATGCTGAAGCGCGTGACGAATGGCTGTCCGTTACAGATCGCGTTCAGCCTTTCGGCGGTTGATCCGAGGTTGCCGGATGTCATGGGTGCTGTATTCATCGTCACGCCTCCAAGCGCCACTTGAGTTTCACGCCGCCGGTCTCGTTGAGATCGAGCGCGGGAATTGCCGAGAGAAGGCGCCGGGTGTAGGCCTGCTTCGGCATGTCGAAGATCGTGTTGCGGTCACCTTCCTCGATGATCCTGCCGTCCTGCATGACGATGACGCGATCAGCAACCTGTTCAACGACGCCGAGATCGTGGCTGATAAACAGGCAGGAGAAGCCATATCGTTTCTGCAAATCGGAAAAGAGCGAGAGCACCTGCGCGCGAACGGTCACGTCCAGCGCCGAAACGGGCTCGTCGGCAATGAGGAAGCGTGGTCGTCGCGCAATCGCCCTGGCAATGGCCACTCTCTGCCGCTGTCCGCCCGAAAGTTCATGCGGATAGCGAAGGGCGAATTCGGCGTTGAGACCAACTTCTTCCAACGTTTCGTAGGCGCGCTTCATCTTCGCCACCCGGTCTATTCCGGGAACGAGACGCAGCGCTTCTTCAACGAGAGCGAGGATTGTCATGCGAGGATCAAGCGAGGAATAGGGATCCTGAAAAACCATTTGGCAATTGAGACGATAGTCGCGCCAGTCCTGATCACGCGTGCGGCCCTGGAAGAAAACCTCGCCCTCGGTTTCCTTGACGAGTCCGGCAATGGTTCGCCCCAAGGTCGTCTTGCCGGAGCCTGAACCACCCACCAGAGCCACGACTTCGCCTTCATGAACGTCAATCGAGACACCGTGCAGTGCGCGTTTTGGCTCGCCCTTCTTGAGAAACGATTTCCGTCCAGGATAATCCACGACGATGTTGCGGGCCGAAATCATCGGTGCCGAAGTCGTATCGATAGGCCTGACGTCGCCGCGCACTGGCAAGGATGACAGAAGCTTGCGCGTGTAAGGGTGCTGCGGGCGCTCCAATATCTGCTCAGTCGTACCGGCTTCAACGATGGAGCCCTTTTCCATCACGACGATCCGGTCTGTGTAGCGGGCCACCATCGGTAGGTCATGGCTGATGAGAAGGACTGCCGTGCCTTCTGCCTTCGTCAGTTCCACCATCAGTTCCATGACGTCGCGCTGAATGACAGCATCCAGCGCTGTCGTCGGCTCATCGGCAATCAGCAATGCCGGTTTCAAAAGCATGACTGATGCGAGCATGATGCGTTGGCGCATGCCGCCGGAGAACTCATGTGGATAGGACGTCAGTGCTCGCTCAGGATCGCGTATGCCGACACGTTGCAGCATGGAGAGAATTTTCTCGCGCCTTGTGGAGGCTTGATCCTGCGTGTGCAGCGCCAGCCCCTCCTCCAGTTGCCGTCCAATGGTCATCGACGGGTTGAGCGAGGTCATGGGCTCCTGAAATACCAATCCGATCTCCGCACCACGCAGCGTGCGCAAGTCCTTTTCACTTATTGCGGTGATGTCGCGGCCCTTGAAGATGACTGTACCTGCCGTCTTGCGGATGACGGGCGGCAGCAGAGAAACAATCGCTCTCGTCGCGAGCGATTTTCCCGAACCGCTTTCGCCGACGATGCCGAAGATTTCACCCGGCGCGACATCGAAGGTGACATCCTTCACCACGCCAACATCGCGACGGACGATTTCCAGCGAAAGATTGCGGACGCTGAGAAGCTTTCCTTCAGTCATTTCAAACCTCTCATGCGTGGATCGAGTTTATCGCGCAGAGCATCTCCGAGAAGGTTGATGCCAAGCAATGTGAGTGCGATGCAGAGGCCTGGGAAGAGTCCGAGCCAGACAGCCTGTTCGATGAAAGGCCGACCTGCAGCCAGCATGTTGCCCCATGTCGGTGCTGGTGGCGGAACACCGAGACCGAGGAAGCTCAAGGCACTTTCCGAAAGAATGGCCCAGCCGAACATCGAGGTTGCGAGAACGGTAATTGGGGCAAGGCAATTAGGCAGGATGTGTCTGAACATCGTGAAGATTTCCCCGTTGCCCATCACGCGGGACGCTTCAACGAATTCACGCTCCCGCAACGACAGGACTGCTCCCCGAACGACACGCGCCATAGATGGTGTGTAGGCGATGCCCAGAGCGAAGATGATGCCATATTGATTTGCGCCAAACACTGCGAGAAGTCCGAGTGCCAGCAGGATGCCGGGAAATGCCAGCAGTGCATTGTTTACAGCCATGATCAGGCCATCGATCCAGCCACGGGCATACCCACTGATCAGACCGATCAATGTACCAGCGACCACCGCAAAACCGACCGTAAGGCAGCCGATCCAGACACTTGCTCGTGCGCCTACCATAAGGCGGCTGAGTACATCTCGCCCGAATTCATCAGTGCCGAGGAGATGGAGTGAGCCGGGAGCAGCCAGTCTTGCCGTGAAGCTCAGCTTCATGGGATCGAAAGGCGTCCAGAAGAGGCTCAGGGCTGCGACGATGAGCAGAGCAGCGATGAGAACGCCGCCGATCAAGCCGTTAAGAGCAACGTGTTTCATTCGGCCACCACGCGCGGATCAAAGAGGGGATATAGGAGATCGACAATCAGGTTGACGACCACATAAGACATGGCGACGAAGAGAAGGCAGCCCTGAATGACAGGGTAATCGCGCTGGAAGATGCTATCGACCATCAGGCGACCGAGGCCCGGAATGGTGAACACCGTTTCGATAACGGCGATGCCGCCAAGCAGATTTCCAAGGATCAAGCCGATCATCGTCCATGTTGGACCGAAGGCATTCTTGAAAGCGTGCTTCCAGAGAACCGCCTGCTCCGAGAGTCCCTTGGCACGGGCATGGGTAATGTAGTCGAGCCGCAGCACTTCCAGCGTGGAGGCGCGGGCCATGCGGATCAGAACCCCGGCCTCATGGATGACGAGCGTCATGATGGGCAAGACCAGATACAACAGGCCGGACACGAAATTATCCGAGAGGGACACATATCCCAGCACCGGCAGCCAGCCGAGCTTCAGTCCGAAGAAAAGAAGCAAAAGCAATCCCAGCCAGAAAGTCGGGATCGAAAGCAACACTGTCGCCGTGCCGATCAGTACGAGGTCCGTGGCGCTGTTCTGCCGCCACGCCGCTATGACACCAGCTGGCACTGCGATGAGGCTTGCCAGGATAACCGCGACCACGACGATCTCGGCTGAAACCATGAAGCGCGAAACAACCAGCGGAAGCACCGGCTCCTTGTTCACGATAGACTGGCCGAAATCACCGCTCAGCACATTGCCCGCCCAGACGAGAAACTGCTGCGGCAGTGACGTATCGAGGCCAAGTTCAGTGCGCATCTCGGCAATCTGATCCGGTGTTGCCATGTCTCCCAGCATCAGAGCTGCCGGATCACCTGGGATGAAACGAATAAGAGCGAAGACTGTGATTGCGACGATCACCAATGTCGGGATCGCCATCAGCAATCGATGGAATATGAATCTTATCATCGGTTCCCCTGAACGCGATTGTCGGGACCGGATCTACAAAGTCACCGGCTGTTATGTTTGAAACTATGACGGATCAAAAAAATGAGCGCAATATTATGCATTATCTTCATAGGCTAATGCATATTTTGCAGACGCAGGTGCGCGTTGAGTTTGATCTGTGACGCGGTGCTTAATCGCTAGGGCAATGCTTTTGTGAGATTTTGATTTGGCGCTTGAGCGCGTCCATCAAGGCTTTTGCTGCCAGAGAGGCAGACGTCCCAGAGGGGGTTGCGAGCGCAAATTCCTGCGTGGTGACCGGAACGAATGGGCGCTGCACGATGGGAAGGTTTTGGTAGAGATTTGCAAAAAAGCTGCTCAATATGGCAACTCCCAAACCGTGAGCCACATAGGAGCAGGCCGAACTGTTGGTATGAGTCTCGATTTTCACGTTCTGCCTCACGGCTTCGCGCGCAAAGGTCTGATCGAGCAGCATACGTGTCGGCCTTTGCCGACCGATGAGAATGAGCGGCACCCCACGCAGGTCCCGTGCACTAATTTCCTTCATCGACGCCAGTTCGTGACCTTCGGGCAGAACGCAAACGCTGGTGCCTGATGCCACGATTTCCATATCGATCCCAGGTAATGCGGGATGTTCGTTGCGCAGAAAGCCGAAATCGATGACCTTCTGCTCAACCAGACGTGCGATGTTGGATGTCGTCTCGAAAAAAGTTTCGATCCGGACCGAAGGGTAATCACGCACGAATTCCTTCATCATCGCGGGCGCGAAATTTTCCCACATGCTGCTGGGAAGCCCTACCCGCACCAGTTCTGGCCCTTTTGCACCGCTGCGGAGATCTTCCGCCAGTCCTGAAAACCTGTTCAATCCAAGCAGGATCGTTTCGGCATCCCGCGCCAGAATACTGGCCTCAGGCGTTGGAATAAGTCTGCCCTTATCCCGATCAAAAAGCCTCAATTCCAGATCGGTCTCTAACTGCTGAAGAAGACGGCTGACGCCAGACTGGCTGAGCCCCATGCTCTTGGCGGTAGCGATGGTAGACCCTGTCGCGAGCAGGGTTTTCAGAACCTCAAGCTGTCTGAAATTGATCATGCTTTCGCCACTCCCTCTCCCGCCGATATGAAAACGCTTAAGCCCATTCCCGGATGTAGTTCAAGAACGGCAGAGCGATTTTCGGAAGCGGGGAGAGTTCGGAACTGACGATGGCGTAATCGACGGAGATGGTCGGTTCAAGCGGAACGAATGCTAGTGGCAAGGCCTGATATTCAAGCGCCAGCAATTCGCTGACGATTGCGATGCCCAGCCCTTCCGCCGCAAGAGCGCAGCCGCAACCGACGGAATGCACTTCGATTGCCGGGCGGCGGCGAAGTCCTGCGCGATAAAAGATCGCTTCCAGTTCATGACGGACGGCCCGCTCCCGATTGAGAAGTATCAGATCCTCGGTCTTCAATTGTTCAACGTTGATCTTCCCCTGACCGGCAAGCGGATGATCTTTATGGAGAATGCAAATATTGCGCGTCGGCATGACATGCTCTTCGCGAAGCCCCGGCGTTGGCGAGGGCAGGCGCGTGAAACCGAGATCGACTGCCCCTTCCGCCACCATTCGTTCTATCGCAAGATAATTTCCAGATGCTATTTCGATTCTGATAGGACCGGCTTCCGCCAGAAAGCTCTTGACTAGGCGCGGCACCAGCGTTGCGGAAAGGCTTGCAGGAAAAGCTATTCTCAGTGGGATCTCCGTTGAACGTCCCTCCTCCAGTTCCTGCGCCGTTATTTTCAGGGTCGTGAGCTTGTCCGCAATGGCGCGGATTTCCGGTCCTAGCTTCAACCCCTCACGCGTCATCGAAAGTCGGTTCTTATCCCTGTCGAACAACCGAACACCGAGGTAGATCTCCAACTGATGCAGAAGTCGGCTGGTGTTGGATTGAGAAATACCGAGATCAACGGCAGCGGCAATGGTTGAGCCTGTGGCCGCAATCGCGTCGAAGGCCTGAATATGCTTGATGCTGATCTGGACGTCGCCCGATTTTTTCATTCTCATTCTCCCGGATAACGTCACCCGTCTTTTGCATAAGATTGCGCCGATAGACCTGCCCATTCATCAATGCCGCTCCCTCTGAGATTTGCAAGGAAGCGCGTTAATGACAACCGTTCTCGAAAATATTGCCCGACAGGTCATTGCAAGAACATCCTTTTCGGCTATCGCAATAGAGCGGGCGGAAGACGCGATTGTGGATACTATCGGCTGCATGATTGCGGGCATGTATGACGCTGCACCACGGTCTGTGGCCGCAGCTTTTCGCGACGAGATCAATGAAATGGGCGCATCGCTGGTGTTTACGGGAGGCCGCGCATCGCGCTCCATCGCTGCCCTCATCAACGGCACTGCCGCCCACTGCCTCGATTTCGATGACAATTTTCATCCCGCACGCGCCCACGCATCAGCAGTCCTGGTGCCAGCGCTTCTCTCCGTCGCGACAAGCAGCGACGAGTTTTCGGGCCACATGATGGTCAGAGCATATCTTGCCGGGCTGGAAGCGCAGGCATCCATTGGCTTCGGCGTCATCCCCTCGCACTATAATCGGGGCTGGCACGGAACCTCGACAATCGGCTGCGTCGGAGCCGCCGCAGGTGTGGCCGTCCTTCTTGGACTTGACGAAGCTAAGATAGCAAACGCAATGAGCCTCGCCACAAGCATGGCTTCGGGTCCAAAAGGACAATTTGGCACCGGAGCAAAACCCTTGCACGCAGGCATCGCGGCGCGAAATGCGATCGAGGCCGCGTTACTTGCCCGATCGGGTTTGGGCGGCAGGCTCGATATCCTCGAACGATCGCAAGGCTTTCTCGATCTCTTCGGAGGCAACGAAGCGACGGGGTGGGCGGACCTCACATGGAACGAGGAGCACATCATCGAAACCCGCGGTCTGGTCACGAAACTTCATCCATGCTGCGCATCCACTCACAGAGCCATTGACGCGGCGTTGGACCTTCAAAAGAAATACGGATTTTCGCTTGATGACATCGAACGGATCGATACGAAAGTTGGAAGATCTGCATTTGACAACCTTCCCTATGACGATCCTATCGATGAAATGCAGGCGAGGTTTTCCATGCATTACTGCTTGGCTGTCGCGCTCTCGGGCGGAGGACTATCGCTCCGTGATTTCACTCCTCAAGCTGCTACGCGGCAAAGTTTCCGAGCCCACATGGCGAAGATCAGTATTACTTCTTACAGCGCAGAAGAAGAGCGCGGCGTTGAGCGCCTACCGCACCAAGTCCATATCTCGTTAATGGATGGCCGGAGGTTCTCCACCGAGCGCCTTCACGCCAACGGCTCTATAGTCGCACCTTTAAGTGGCGGGCAGAAGCTTGCAAAACTTGAAGATTGCTTGCGGTTGGCAGGACATTCCAGGGCGCTTATCACCCACTCCGAATTGAAAGCAATTTGCTCCGGAAAGAGCGTGAGGACCGTCTGCGATGATACGTTGCAACAATTTTTTAGTTTGTCTTGAAGTTAAATTATCCCCTATGTGCCAGCTTGAGGCATGAAGCGAAAATTATTCGTGCTCCCACGCCCGCTTGACTAAGCCCAAACCCAATGCGCAAGCTAGCAACCAATGTCGCTCGCGATGGAATAACAGATGGGATTTCAAGACTTTTCCAACAAGCAATTTCTGAAATTCAAGGTTTCCCAGCCAAGCCATTTTGAGCGAATTTTCAACCAAAATTCAATCAGCGCCGCAATCATGGCCCCTAGTCAAATGATCGCGCACCATAACTAGCGTATCGGTTTGCCGGTGGGCGGTTCGTGATACCTCCCGGTAGCCACATTGCTCGGCAAGGCGGAGGGATCGCTTGTTTTCAGGTGCAATGATGCACGCAGACGTACGTGGTGTAATGGATCTATCAAGCCATCGTAGCGCAGCGTTCAATGCCTCTCTGGCATAACCTTTTCCCTGCATTGCGGAGGTAAGAACCCATCCACCTTCAGGGACGCCCTTCAGTTGAGGAAGGCCGGCGCGGTGCCAATCCGCGAAACCCATCTCCCCTACGAAATCACCGGTCTTGGTCACACGAATAGTCCAATAGCCATAACCAACCAGCGCCCAGAGGCCTCTATAACGTAAAAGGCGCTGCCAAACCTCATCGTCAGTGGAAGTACGGCCTCCGATATAGCGGACGACATCGGGATCACTCCAGAGCTGAACCATGTCCTCAAAATCAGACACTTCAGGCAACCGCATCGTAAGACGATCGGTCAAAATGACATTCAGGGCTTCATTTTGCGTGGCAAGTGCGTCCATCGAACCTCAGCCGTCGTCATCTCTTACATTATCTGGTCGCGTCAAACTAAGTTGATACCGAACATATTGGAAGAGACGCTTGCACGGATCGGAACGTCAACGGCGCCTTGGTGGAATATGACCAGAGTTCCAGACAATCTGCGATCGACGGAGTGATCCGGCAGCCGCGAAGAGGAACCGAGCTGACGTCAGAGAAGTTGGCGAGCAGTTACAGTCTTTTGGCAGCTATCCGTTCGCCTGCGGAACGCATTCATGCGCTCCCCTCATCAGTGTCCCTCGTAGACGTCACATAGCGCTATCGTTGAACCACGATGCCTTATTAAGGTAGGTGTAAATTCCATAGATAGGAATACCGAGGCTTCTATGACCACCGAACGGGATAATCCTGATTTGCACGCAGCAATCAACGAATTGGTCGGCAGATTTTATGCCGCGTTCGACAACCGCAGCGGACGGGTCATGAACGTGCGAGGGCTGCGGGAAATGTTTCTTCCTGAGGCAGTCATCGTACGAGCCAATGCTGCTGAGGTTGAAACGATGAACGTGGATACGTTCATCGTACCGCGCGAGCGGATGCTCAGTGACGGCTCGCTTATCGACTTTCATGAGTGGGAGACTTCAGCGACCACTCAGGTATTGCGTGGCATAGCCTGCCGCCATTCGACCTACGCGAAGAGCGGAATCTTCTCGGGCGAACCCTACGATGGAAGCGGCGCAAAGCTCATTCAGTTGGTGCGGACTGAGAATGCTTGGCGCATTGCCGCCATTGCATGGCAAGATGACTAACATGTTCGTGCGGTGAAGCTGGTCTAAGAACGCTCGGACTGCTGAACAAACGGCTCATAATGGCTTGGTCATTCCCTCCATTAGAGATTGTCGCGTCTTCTCGTCTGCCGGGTAAAAGCATTCCAGCGTCAGTTCCGCGAGCGTAACGTCCACCGCAGTGCCGAACACGGTCGTTGTGGACAGAAACGACATCACGCCACGATTTGCTTCGCTGCGAATGGAAAGGGTCACGGCAATGCGCTCGGTAGAGCTTGGCGGGCGGCGACTAGCGGGAAAAGGAAAGCCGGAGAGTTCGGTGTGGAGCGCTTCTAGTACCGGGTCAGCAGATTGATCGATGTCTCTTCGAAGTCGTGACAAAACATGGTGACGCCATTCGGCGAGGTTCAAAATGCGAGGCGCCAGCCCCTGTGGGTGGAACGTCGCTCTCAACACATTTACGGGAGGCCTCAGCAGCCTCTCATCGATGCCGATCAGCATCTGCCGCGCGGTATCATTGGCAAGCACTAAGTTCCAGTGCCGATCGACGGCCAGCGCCGGAAAGGGCGCATGCGCTCGCAACACTGCTTCCACGGCAACCAAAGCGTTTTCCATGTCTGGAGAGGAGAATGCACGCTCTTCATAGATCGGGGCGAAGCCCGCGGTACGCAGTAGTTGATTTTGCTCTCTCAGCGGTAAGCGAAGTGCCTCCGCAAGACGCAATAGCACATGGCGGCTAGGAGACGCACGGCCGCTTTCAATGAAACTGAGATGGCGAGTAGAGACCTCCGCTTCGCCCGCGAGATCAAGCTGGCTAAGTCGGCGTCTTGCCCGCCACATTCTCAATGCCTCACCAAGGGTCGTCGATATTGCGCTCATTTGGCGGAGACTAACGGTCTGGCTCGTCGAAGTCATTACCTCGGAGGTAATCGTCTTCGTCCAGCGGCTGCGGCATTCTTGGTTCGTCATCTAATATGGAGGCGGACAATGACAAATCCCGAATTGCTGGCCAGTGAGTATCTCGCGCTCTGGAATGATCCTGACGCCACATCACGCGACCAGAGACTGGCCAACGCCTGGACACCGGGAGCTCGCTACGCCGACCCGATAATGGCAAGCGAAGGTTGGGAGGGCATCTCTACAATGATCGCAGGTGTCCGGGCCCAACTCCCTGGCCACACCTTTACACTTCGGGGCGAACCTGACGGGCATGGCTCATTTGCGCGGTTCTCCTGGACGCTCTCAGGCGAGGACGGAAGGCTGATCGCCACGGGGACCGACATCATCCGCACAACGCAGGACGGTCAAATCGAAGAGGTCATCGGGTTCCTCGACAAGGAGTTCGTATGATGCCGGCATTTGTTTCACGCGGCGACGGGCATTTTCTTCACGTCAGCGATTGGGGTGATGGTCCGCCCGTACTCTTCTTGGCTGGATGGGCTATGGACAGCCGAATTTGGGGTGAAACTAGGCTTCGTCTCAATGACGCAGGTCTCAGGACCATCGCTTACGACCGAAACGGACACGGTCGTTCTACCGATCGGGCGACCTACTCTTACGACGACTTGGCCGACGATCTCGCTGAGGTGATGAGGTCTCTCCACCTTTCGAATGTGACGCTTGTGGCGCACTCCGGCGCTGGCGGCGAAGCAATACGCTACCTTTCGCGGTACAATGGCAACCAGATCAAAAGGCTCATTCTAGTGGGTGCAACCGGGCCTAGAGTCGTTGGCGTCGGTGGAGTAACTCCGGAAATGGTGGAAAGGCTGTGCGGAGAACTCACCTCCAACCTGTCGGGCTGGATCGACGCCAACATCGACCCCTTCGCTCCCGGCGCCCATAGACGCGTCAAGGACTGGATGGGCTCAATGGCTATGGATTGCTCTCGCCGGGCTTTGGTCGCTTTCCAACAGACGATCGCGCTGAGTAACCTTTCGGCGGAAGCCCACGACTTGAAACTGCCAGTCACGATAATCCACGGCGACTGCGACGTTTCCGCGCCGCTGGAGTCCAGTGGGCGCGGGTACGCTGCCACGATACCCGGCGCGGAACTTGTCGTTTACGAAGGGGTGGCACATGGAATTATGGTCACGCACGCTTCAAGGCTTGCCAACGACATTAGCGGCCGGGTGTTGGCATGATCAAGTCGACCTTTGATCGAGCACCCGGGAGGTATCAACTATCAGCGCCCTCACGGATTCCGATCCGAAGAGTGTCACGCAGATATACTTTGCAAGGCGCCACAAAAATTACCGTCCTGTTTCCGGAGGCGCTAAGATGACCTCGCACACACAGCCTGAAACCTACGTCATCACCTTTCATGTTTTACCTGAGCAAGTTGGCCGGTTCCTCGCCCTTCTCGACCCGGTACTAGACGCAATGCGCCATGAGCAGACGTTTGTGCGATACACGCTGCACGTCGATCCGGAGCGGAGCAACGTCTTCCAGCTTCATGAAACATGGACAGATCGGGCGGACGTGCTCAAGGTTCAGCTAAATCGGCCCTATCGAGCGGCTTTCCATGAGAACATCGATGCTCTGTTGGTGGAGCCGCGACATATTGCAATATGGACCGTTGCGAGGTCTGCCTGACCATCTACTCTCGCAAGGCAGGCCTGTGGCCCCCCTCCCACGGGAGGCCTGCGCCGGGGCCCATCACTGGTGTCGCGAGATTAGAAAGCTGGGCCAGGATGTGCGTCTTAAGGCCCCTGAGCACATCAAGCCTGTAGTGAAGCGTCAGAAAAATGATGCCGTCGATGCTGAAGCGATCGCCAAGGCTGCTTCTCGACCCACCATGGAAGTATTTACCGTCCCACTACATCTTCCTTGTGGCTGATAATCCACTGATATCATCCGCAAGACGCACTTCAGGATTGAACCCAGCCTACACCCGCTCCAGCGCGACCGCGATGCCCTGCCCCACGCCGATACACATAGTGGAAAGCGAGTAACGCGCGCCGGACATGGAAAGCTCAAGCGCTGCCGTGCCGGTGATGCGGGCGCCGGACATGCCGAGTGGATGGCCGAGCGCGATGGCTCCACCATTGATGTTAACGCGCGGGTCGTCATCGGCAATGCCGAGATCCCGCAGCGTCGCTAGGCCTTGCGAGGCGAACGCTTCGTTGAGTTCGATGACGTCGATCTGCTCCTGAGCGAGGCCGAGGCGGGCAAGAAGCTTCTTGGTTGCCGGTGCGGGACCAAAGCCCATGATGCGCGGGGGAACGCCTGCCGTCGCGCCACCCAGAATGCGGGCGATGGGGGTCAGGCCGTGCTTTCTGGCAGCAGCTTCGGAAGCGATGATGAGCGCTGCCGCGCCGTCATTGACGCCGGACGCATTACCCGCTGTAACCGTGCCACCTTCGATTTTATTGACTGGCTTCAACTTGGCGAGCGCTTCCATCGATGTCGCACGCGGATGCTCGTCGCGATCAACGATTAGCGGTTCACCCTTTTTCTGCGGCACGCTCACCGGCGTGATTTCTTTAGCAAGGCGGCCATTGGCCTGGGCTTCAGCGGCCTTCGCTTGGCTTCCCAAGGCAAAGGCGTCCTGATCCTCACGGGCGATATTGAAGTCAATCGCGACATTATCGCCAGTTTCAGGCATCGAGTCGACGCCATATTGCTTCTTCATCATCGGGTTGATGAAGCGCCAGCCGATGGTGGTGTCATAGATTTCCACGTTGCGCGAAAATGCAGACTCCGCCTTTGGCAGAACGAAGGGCGCGCGGCTCATAGATTCCACGCCGCCCGCAATCATCAATTCAGCTTCGCCCGACTTGATCGACCGAGCGGCGGTAATGACAGCATCCATGCCGGAACCGCACAGGCGGTTGATCGTGGTGCCTGTAACCGAAACCGACAAACCAGCCAGCAGCAACGACATGCGCGCAACGTTGCGATTATCCTCCCCCGCCTGGTTGGCGCAGCCATAGACGACGTCATCGACGGCACCGAAATCGACGGTCGGATAACGTGCCATCAGCGCCTTGAGCGGCACTGCGCCGAGATCGTCAGCACGAATAGATGACAAGGATCCGCCGAAACGGCCGATGGGCGTGCGAATATAAGCGCAGATAAAGGCTTCGGTCATTGATTTACTCCTTACAGCGCCGGAACCACGAGGTCGTCGACATGGCCATCGATATGGAGCTTCGCGCCCGTCATGGCTTGAAGCTCATCCATAGTCATGGCTGCAAGCTTCTCTCGTAAGACGAATTTGCCATTCACAATGTCGATCACTGCATGGCTGGTATAGACGCGCGTGATGCAGCCGACGCCAGTGAGGGGAAAGGTGCAACGCTCGACCAGTTTCGGCTTGCCGTCCTTGGTGACATGCTCGGTGATGACCACCACCTGTTTTGCGCCATGGACAAGATCCATCGCGCCACCCACGGCAGGCACGCCCTTGGAGCCGACACGCCAATTGGCAAGATCACCATTTTCAGCGACCTGATAGGCCCCAAGGATCGCCACATCCAGATGCCCGCCCCGCACCATGGCGAAGCTGTCGGCGTGGTGGAAGAAGGCCGCACCGGGCTTCAGCGTGATGGCCTTTTTCCCGGCATTGATGAGATCCCAATCCTCTTCACCAGGGGGCGGCGCTTCACCGAAATTCAGGACGCCGTTCTCCGTATGGAAGATCGCCTCGCGGCCCTTGGGCTGGAACTTTGCGACCATTTCCGGGAAGCCGATGCCGAGGTTTACATAGGCGCCGTCGGCAATATCCTGAGCGGCCCGCCAGGCAATCTGGGCGTTGGAAAGCTTGATGTCGTCGCGAGTATCAATCATGGGTGCGTCACTCATGCGTATGCCACTCCTGCTCGGATCAGCGCTTCTTCCTGTTGCGGATCAGCCACTTCAACGACCCCATCGACAAAAATGCCTGGCGTGATCACCTGCTCCGGATCGATCTCTCCTGGCGTCACGATTTTCGACACCTGCGCGACGGTCCTTTTGGCCGCCATGCACATCAGCGGATTGAAATTGCGCCCGGCCAGACGGTAGGTGAGATTGCCGTGGGTGTCGCCGAGATGCCCCTTGACCAGCGCTATATCGGCCTTCAACCAGCGCTCCTGCACATATTTGCGACCGTCGAATTCGGCGATCACCTTGCCGTCAGCAAGTTCGGTACCGAAACCGGTCGGCGTGTAGAAGGCGGGAATGCCGGCACCGCCGGCGCGAATGCGCTCGGCAAGCGTACCCTGCGGCACCAGTTCCAACTCGATTTCGCCTGCGAGGTAGCGATCTTTGAAGGCCCGCGGATCGGATGAACGCGGAAAGGAGCAGATCATCTTCTTGACCATGCCAGCATCGATCATCGCCGCGATGCCGATACGGCCATTGCCGGCATTGTTGTTGATAACCGTGAGCCCCGAGGGCTTACCCGTTTCCTTGAAGCGATCGATAAGAGCGTGAATGAGCTCGATGGGCGCGCCCGAGCCACCAAAGCCGCCGATCATTAACGTTGCGCCATCTTCGATATCAGCCACAGCATCCGCCAGGCTGTGTATCCTCTTGTCCATACCGTTGTCCTCCAGCGACCTGTCATTTGGCCCGCTCAAGATTCAGGTAAATCCCAACTCGGATCGACATCAAGCCTATTTGTGCGATATAGTATATTTGTTCGATTATCGCACAATATTGAAGGAGGCGGCACATGGCTGTGAGTGGACGCGACATGATGGGTGGCCTCGCCAAAGGGCTGAGCATTATCGAAGCCTTCAGCGCCGAACGGCCGAAACTGTCTATTTCCGAGGCGGCGGAGATCGCCCAACTGGATCGTGCGACAGCAAGACGCTGTCTTTTGACGCTGGCCGAGCTCGGCTACGCCGCCTATGATGGAAAATTCTTCACGGTCACACCAAAGGTACTTCGACTTGGAACGGGGTGCCTTGCTTCAATGCCACTGCCACGCATCGTGCAGCCCTTTCTCGATCAACTGTCGGAAGACATCGGACAAAGCACATCCGTTTCAATCCTCGATGATACCGAAATCGTCTATGTCGCACGTGCCGCCCAGCGTCGCGTCATGTCGATTGCGCTGATGCCAGGGTCGCGGCTGCCCGCCTATTGCACTTCCATGGGGCGGGTCCTTCTGGCTTCCCTGTCCCTAGAAGACCGCCGCGCCTCTCTGGAGCGCTCCGACATCGTTGCACGCACGCCGATGACGCTTACCGATATCGATGCTCTCATGGCTGAAATCGAAGCGACCGCCGCTCGTGGTCATGCGATGATCGATCAGGAAGTCGAGATCGGCCTGCGCTCGCTGGCCGTGCCGCTGAAGAGCGCCCGGGGCAAGACGATCGCCGCCCTCAATGTCGGTGTCGCCGCCTCCGCAGCTTCCATGCAGGATTTGGTCGAGCGCTATCTGCCTGCGCTGGGTGCAGTACAGGCGGAGTTGAAAGGGCTTCTGGTTTAAGCGCGCCGTCACCCGTTATAAGGGCAAGCCGACGTAGTTTTCGGCAAAACTTGCCTGCGCAAGTGGTGAGCTTCGTAGATAGCTGAGTTCTGCCACCTGCATTCGTCGCTCAAAAGCCCCCGTTTCGGGGAAACGATGCGTAAGGGTGGTGAACCACCAGGAAAAGCGCTCAGCCTTCCAGACGCGCCCCAGCGCTCGCGCCGAATAGGTGTCGATCCCCGCGCCCGAGCGCTCACTGTAGAATTCCGCCAGCGCTTGACCCAACATGGCCACGTCGGAGACTGCGAGATTGAGGCCCTTCGCTCCAGTCGGCGGCACGATATGGGCAGAATCTCCGGCAAGGAACAGTCGGCCATAGCGCATCGGCTCGGCAACAAAGCTGCGCAGCGGCGCAATGCTTTTTTCGAAGGACGGCCCGCGCTGGAGCCGCGCTCCGAGATTGGGTCCAAGCCGCACGGCCAGTTCATCCCAGATACGTCCGTCCGGCCAGTCTTCCAGCCGCTCGCCCATGTCGCACTGGATATAATAGCGGCTGCGCGTCATGGAACGCATCGAGGCAAGCGCGAAGCCGCGCTCGTGACTGGCATAGACGAGTTCCTCGCTGACAGGCGGACGCTCGGTGAGAATGCCGAGCCAGCCGAACGAATAGACACGCTCGAAGATGCGCAAAACATGGCTGGGGATCGCCTGGCGGCTGACGCCATGGAACCCGTCGCAGCCGACCACGAAATCGCAGTCGACCCGGACCTCCCCGGACGGCGTGCGCAAGGTAACGAAGGGTTTTTCCGTCTCTATATCGTGGAGACCGACGTCGCTCGCTTCGAAGAGGATCGTCAGACCCCGCGCCTCGGCGGCTTCGAAAAGGTCGCGCGTCACCTCCTGCTGGCCATAGACCGTAACGCAAGCACCACCCGACGCCTGTTCGAGATCGATGCGAAAATCATCGCCGTCGGCGGACAGATGCGTGCCGGAATGGCGCAGCCCTTCCTCGCGCAAGCGCCGGTCCAACCCAAGGCGGGACAGGCAGTCCACCGTTCCCATCTCCAGCACCCCTGCCCGCACCCGTCCCTCCACATAGGCGCGTGTCTGCCGCTCGATCACCACTGTCTCGATGCCAGAGGCATGGAGGAGATGAGCAAGGATAAGTCCGGCGGGACCGGCTCCGACGATAGCGACTTGCGTGCGCATGATTTCTCCTAACTGGCTTTGCGTCGTTTGGCGGCGCTGCTGGATGCGGGGTACGGGACGGTCAGGCGGAAAGACTCTCCCGGAGCTTGTTCTTGCGGATTTTGCCGGTGCTGGTACGGGGCAGTTCCGTGACGATCCGGAAATGTTTCGGCACCTTGAAGCGGGCAAGCCGCGCCTCGCAATGGGCACGAAGTTCTCCCTCCGCGTCTTCCCATCCTGGTGACAGGATAACGAAGGCATGCCCCGCCTCGCCCCAGCGCGGGTCCGGCACACCAATAACCGCCACCTGGAGGACCGCTGGATGTTCGGCAAGGACGCTTTCGATTTCTACCGGATAGACGTTCTCACCGCCCGAAATGAACATGTCCTTTCGGCGATCGACAACGGTCACGAACCCATCGGCATCCCGAAGTCCAATGTCGCCGGTGCGCAGCCAGCCATCCGGCGTGAAGGCGGCATCGCGCTCTTCGGGTCGGTTCCAGTAACCGGGCGTGACATGCGGCCCTTTGACGATGATCTCGCCAGCGGTCCCGTCCTGCACCTCCCGGCCCTCGGCATCTACGATGCGAATGGCCGTGGCCGGTCCCGCCTGGCCAACGGCGCCCGCATGATTGGAGATCAGCGCTGGATCAAGCGGCATGCCAAGGATCGTTCCAGCCTCGGTCATTCCGTAGCCATCCACCATGGCAACGCCACGCTCCAGCCACCAACGGATATTGGCAGGCGGGTTCGGAGCGCCGCCGGTGAAAAGCGCAGCGAGCGACCAGTTCTCCGGCTGGAAACCATCGGCGTCCTTCAACGCCGTCGCCATCTGCGGGACGCAGAAGTAATGGGTGATGCCGAGCGCACGGTCCGCAAGCCGGGAATTGGTAACGACCGGATCGAAGCCGGATGAGACCAGCACCGTACCGCCCTGAACCAATGGCGGCCAGACTGAGGTTACCAGGCCGATAACATGGAAGAACGGCGATTCCGCGAGAAAGACAGACTGAGATGTCACCTGCCCCAGCACGCCGAAATTGACGCCGGTGAAGAACAGTGTCTGGGGAGTTAGAATGACGCCCTTCGGCACGCCGGACGTTCCGGAAGTGTAGAGAAGGACGCAAGGCCGGTTGGCATCATGCGGAGAGCCTCGTTCGCCTGCCGCCGCACTTTCGCAACGCGCAGTAAACGCTGCGATATCAAGCAGTCTTGCGCCGTCCGGCACCGCGAAACCTGCCGACGATCCGTCGACGAGGATCAGTGCGGGGGTACAGTCGATGAGAATAGCACCGATCTCGGCAGCCGCGAGCCGCCAGTTCAGTGGCGTGAAGATAAGGCCGGACCGCAGACAGGCCTGCTGCGCAATCACAAGATCGGCGGAGTTGCGTGCAATCGACGCGAGCCTGTCACCCGGCCCAAGGCCGAGCGTGTCGATTGCCGCTCTTGCCTGCTCGATCGCCCGGTCGAGGCCCCGATAGGTCCAGCGCCTCCCGGACGCCAGATCGACAAGGGCGAGTTTTTCCGGGCGCGCTTGCGCATGCAGGCCCACCGGATCGGGGGCTAGCCAGTTATGCATGATGTTGGTCCTCCTCCCAGTAAAACCTCTATCAGCTGTGGATTTTACTTTTGTCGTAAGAGCCGAGACCCGGTTTGTAGGTCTTCTCGTCGATAAACTGGCGAATGCCCTCCTTGCGACCTTCACTGTCGTAGGAATTGGCGGCTTCCTGAGCGCGCACAAGATAATCCTCAGCCTCGTCATAGGTCATGACGCCGACGCGGCGCACCGCATCCTTGGTCGCCTTAAGGGCTACGGGGTTCTTGGCCAGCAGAACCTTGGCAACCTCGGTCACCCGGCCCTTTAGCGAGGCAAGCGGCAGGCTTTCGTTGACGAGGCCCCAGGCAGCGGCCTTTTGACCGTCGATCGGCTCACCAAGCATGGCGTGATACATGGCCTGACGGAAGGGCATCAGCTCTACTGCTACCTTCGTTGCGCCACCACCTGGCAGAATACCCCAGTTGATCTCGGAGAGACCAAACTTAGCCTCATCCGCTGCAAAGGCCAGATCGCAGGCGAAGAGCGGACCGTAACCGCCACCGAAGCACCATCCATTGACCATCGCAATAGTCGGCTTCTGGTACCAGCGCAGACGACGCCACCAGCCATAGCTCTCGCGCTGGCTCTGGCGCACGCCAGCCAGACCCTTGGCCTCGGTTTCACGGAAATATTCCTTGAGATCCATGCCAGCCGTCCAGGCCGTGCCTTCGCCGCTAAGGACAAGAACGCCGACATCCTCGCGGAACTCCAGCTCGTCCAGCACGTCCATCATCCGGCGGTTCAGCTCGGGGCTCATCGCATTGCGCTTTTCCGGCCGGTTGAAACGGACCCAGGCGATGCCTTCGGCAATATCGACGGCGACGACGTCCGCCTTGCTGCTATTCTCGGTCATGAAATTGGTTTCCTTTTAAATGATTTGAAGGCGAGCACAGGCTCGACGTAAGATCAGATCGGGAAGCGTCCGGCTTCGGTCTCGACCGTGATCCAGCGAAGCTCGGTGAATTCCGCAATACCGGCCTTACCGCCAAAGCGCCCGTACCCCGAAGCCCCGACGCCGCCGAAAGGCATCTGCGCTTCGTCATGCACCGTGGGGCCATTAACATGGCAAATCCCAGAGCGAATCTGTCGAGCGACCTTCAGGCCGCGGGCCGCATCTCCTGTGAAGACGGCAGCCGAAAGACCGTATTCGCTGTCATTGGCAATGCGGATGGCGTCGGCCTCGTCCTTCGCCCGGATCACCGCGACGACAGGCCCGAAGCTCTCCTCGGAATAGAGGCGCATTCCAGCGCTGACATCCGCGACGACATGGGCAGGAACGAGCACGCCGTTCGGCTCGCCCGCCGCAATCACCTTTGCACCCTTGGCGACGGCGTCGTCGATCAGGCCCTTAAGCTTATCGGCGGTTTTGATATCCACAACAGCGCCAAGCGGTGCCGCACCCTGGCGCGGATCTCCAGCGGTGAGCATCCGCACTTTGGCGGCAAATTTTTCAAGGAAGGCATCCGCCACAGCATCGACGACGATAATCCGTTCCGTCGACATGCAGATCTGGCCCTGGTTGAAAAAAGCGCCAAAGGCAGCTGCCTTCACTGTCTCGTCGAGATCCGCATCGTCCAACACTACAAGCGGCGCTTTGCCGCCAAGTTCCAGAACACAGGGCTTGAGGTTTTGTGCCGCACGCATCGCGACAATTCGCCCGACGGCCGTAGAGCCGGTAAAATTGACACGTCGGATAGCCGGATGATCGATCAAGGCACCGACGACGTCTGCCGCATCCTTCGGCGCATTGGTGACAAGCTGGACGAGACCCTCGGGCAATCCGGCCTCCGCCAGGGCCTCGACGATAAGGCCATGGGTTTTAGGGCACAGTTCACTTGCTTTGAACACCACTGCATTGCCGCAAGCCAGAGGAGTGGCCAACGCCCGCACACCTAGGATGACCGGCGCATTCCAGGGCGCGATGCCAAGCACGACGCCCGCTGGTTCGCGAATGGCCATGGCAAGACAGCCCGGCTTGTCGGAAGGGATAACTTCGCCAGCAACTTGAGTGGTGAGTGACGCGGCCTCGCGCAGCATCGACGCTGCAAGCATGACGTTGAAGCGCGCCCAGGCTTCGGTCGCACCGATCTCGGCCATCATCGCAGTCACAAAGGCGTCGCCCTTTGAACTGACGGCATCAGCCGCTTTCAGAAGCGCGGCGCGGCGCGCATTCGGCCCTTGTGCGGCCCAGGCCGGCATGGCGCGAGCGGCCGCATCGACTGCAGCTATCGCCTCATCAGGCGTTTGCGCCGGCGCTTCGCTCGCCACCTCGCCGCTAATCGGATTCACGCGTCGAAACAGGTTCGATGTCGATGTCATGGTTTCTCCTCCCTAGAGCGTCCGAGGCTCCCGACCTCAAACATTGCTATGTGAAATAGCGATTGACTGCTATATCACATAGCGATACAAAACTGACAAGGGTCAATTTTACTATTTTTGAAAAGGGCGACGCGTGAAGGCGAGAATGCGGGACATTGAAGGGTTAAGAGCGCCTGTAATGGACGATCTCCTCGGTTACCATCTGCGTCGGGCCTCGATCCTCGATCTGGCGGGTTTTGCCGAGGCGCTCGGCGACGAGATCAAGCCCATTCCTTTCACGGTTCTCTGCCTGATCGATGAGACGCCTGGCATCACGGCCGCCGAGATCGGCCGGCAGGCGCGGCTGCAGCGGGCCAATCTCGCACCAATCCTCGCGCACTTCGACACTCAGGGATGGATTGAACGTCTCGCCGATGATGAGGACCAGCGCATTCAGCATCTGCACTTGAGTGAGACGGGTGCTGAGGCCGTGGCCGAATGGCGCGCGCGTGTCATGGCGCAGGAGGAACGTACATTTAGTGCGCTGACGCCAAGAGAACGCGAGGTGCTGCGCCAATTGTTGTCGCGCATCTGGAAGGGCGCGTGACGTCATCTGAACGGGCAGAAAGCACGGTTACAGTTTTAGCCATCGCCTTCGAGCGGCGGCGTTGAAGAGAGGGAGCCCTTACTCGCAGAGGATAGGCTCGGGAGGACTGCGGGAGACATCGCTGAGGCTCCGTCAGACGTAGGCCAAATGAAAGCATGATTGCCGCTGAGGCGGCCTTTGGGAGGAGAATATCATGACTAAAGCCACGCATATTCATGCGGGGACGGGAACGCGCGCACTCGTGCTTGTGTTTCTCGCCGCGATTATCGAAGGCTTCGACCTTCAGGCAGCGGGTGTTGCTGTGCCGAAACTTGTTTCCGCCTTTGGGCTCTCACCGTCACAGCTGGGCGTTTTCCTCTCATCGGCGACCTTCGGACTGGTGCTCGGCGCGCTGTGCGGCGGCGTTATCGCTGATCGCTTTGGACGGCGCAACGGGCTTGCCCTTTCGCTGATCGTCTTCGGCCTGTTTTCGATCGGCACGGCTTTCTCCGACACGTTCGAGCATTTGGTTGCGATGCGGTTTCTGACCGGCGTCGGCCTTGGGGGCGCGCTGCCTAATCTCATCGCAATTGCCGCTGAATCCGTTGCGCCTGAGCGGCGCGGCAGGGCAGTTGCGATCATGTATGCCGGCGTGCCGCTTGGTGGCGCACTCGCCAGCCTCATCGCCCTGCTTGGCCTGCATGACGACTGGGGCTCGATATTCCTGGTAGGCGGCATCTTGCCATTGCTGCTGGCCCTGCCGCTCCAACTCATGATGGGACCGTTCCGCGTGACACGCGATGCAAGGGCACCTGCCCGTCGCCGCGACGTGCTGATGGCGCCGGGTGCACTGCCACAGACGCTGCTGCTCTGGGCCGCCTTCTTCTTCGGCCTCATCGTCGTATATCTGCTTCTCAACTGGCTGCCGCAGATTCTCGTGTCACTGGGCTTTGCGCGTGAAACGGCGTCGACCGTGCAGATCGTTTTCAATATCGGCGGCGCAGCTGGCGCCATCCTTGGCGGGCGGCTGCTGGACGGCAACAGGCCTGCCTTTTCCGCAGCGCTCTGCTTTATCGGGCTGATGCTGGCGATCACGTCCCTTGCCATGTTGCCCGCGGGCAATGTCGCGGCGGCGCTGGCGGCGGGCACCTTTGTAGGCGCGACAGTCATCGGCGTGCAGGCGCTGCTCTATGGTATTGCCCCACAATGCTATCCAACCGAAGTGCGCGGCACAGGCGTCGGCCTCGCAGTTTCGGTCGGTCGGCTTGGCTCAATCGTCGGACCTCTCGTCGCTGGCTGGCTCCTGGCAAGCGGCATGGGACCGCAGCAACTTCTATACACGCTGCTGCCCATCGCGGCGATCTGCGGCACTACCACCGTGATCCTCATCCTGCACCGTAACGGGAAAACACGACAGGCAGTGTCAAGAAGCCTGGGCTAGGCTTGAACGGATCGCCGACCTTGCCGCGTAGAGGTTGGCGTGCTTAGGCAAACAGAAAAGTCTTGCCTTGATGAGGAGCGTGGTCTTGCGAGAGATTTGCTCCTCATTGGATTTGCCGCGCAACACCCTCGATAGCACTCCCACGTCCAAGCACTGTTCCATGCCGCGATACCGTTCTTTGCCACCTCCGGTGCCATACACCACCGTGTAGACCACCGCTGACAAACTGGTGCCTGTGTGTTTCCGACACAGAACGACTATAACTTCGGCAGGCCCTCCGGTCGCAACAACCGACGCTGGGCGGCAATCCGGAAAGGCGCGTTCATGGCACCATATCCGTTATAGACGCCGCGTCGCTCGATGATTTCGAAGAAGAATCCTTCACCGAAAGTGCGGCTATAAATTTGGAAGTACTCGCCGTGTTCGTCGCGGTCGTAGAGGATACTGGCCGCACGCAGTGCATCGGAGAAATCCGGTTCAAGACCGAAGCGTGCCTCGAGGTCATCGTAATAGTTTCGCGAGATCGGCAGCGCCTGAAAGCCGGTGGCCTTCAGCGCCTCGGCAGTCGCAAAGATGTCGTCGCTCGCAAATGCGATGTGCTGGATGCTGGTGCCGAAGCCTTCTGCCAGGAATTTGCCGGCAAAGGTCTTGCGATTTTCAGCACCGTTCATGGTGAGGCGGAAAAGCGGTTCCGGCTCGCTTTCGATGGCTTGGCTCCTGACCAGTCCGCCGGGATCAACGACATCGACCATCGGTGTGCGCCGGGTCGAGAAGATCGATGTGTAGAATAGAAGCCACGTCAGCATCTCGTCATAATGGGTTGTCTGGGCAAGATGGTCGATACGGGTAAGACGCGCTGTGGGCGACCCGCCCTCGTCGACCAAAGCCTCGAATTCGCTCTCCCAGATACTGCCAAGCGGCGCATTATCGTCGAGGAAGTAGATGACACCGTTGCCGACGCCCTGAATGCCGGGCACCGCGACTTCGCCGGGCTGCCGGGGCTCGGAAAAGACAGGCGCACCGAGTGCGCGCGCGCGGGCGAGCGCTTGCTCGGCATTATCGACCCTGAGGCCAAATGCATAGGCATTGGTGCCATGTACGGCATAGGAAGCGCCGGCAAAGCTATCGCCACTCTCATCCGTATTAATCAGGATACGGATATCGCCCTGGGTATAGAGATCGACGGCGCGGTTGCGGTGCCGGGCGGTGCATCTAAAGCCCAGCGTTTGCAGAAGATCGATGAGGGTCTGTTGTTCGCCGGGTGCCGAGGTGAACTCAACGAACTCCACCCCTTTCGCCTCGATACGGTCCGGCATCTCCGGCATGGAAAGACGGATATCGGGCTCGTGGCGCCGGACGCGGTCCATCAGA
Organism: Agrobacterium larrymoorei; assembly: GCF_037722385.1. GTDB lineage: Bacteria > Pseudomonadota > Alphaproteobacteria > Rhizobiales > Rhizobiaceae > Agrobacterium > Agrobacterium larrymoorei_C. The sequence goes on along the minus strand of NZ_JBBKAQ010000001.1, from coordinate 611,648 downwards.
TTTACGAGGGAACGATGCCCGTCCTCGGCCAAGGCCCGCGCTGATCCGCCACGGAACTGGTCGTTGAAGATTTCAAGGGAGAGCGGGCCGGTATAGCCGGTAGCCGCCACAGCGCGCATGAAATCGACGACTGGCAGTTCGCCCTCTCCAGGCATATTGCGGAAATGGCGGCTCCAGTAGAGCAAATCCATGTCGAAGAGTGGCGCATCGGCAAGCTGCACGATGAAGATCTTGTCGCCGGGAATAGAGCGGATCGAATTGCGATCGATCTTGCGGGACAAGGTATGGAAACTGTCCAGGATGATGCCGACATTCGGGTGATCAGTCCGCCGCACGATTTCCCATGCGTCGCGATGGTCGTTGATGTGGCGTCCCCAAGCCAGTGCTTCATAACCCACACGCATGCCATGTCGAAGAGCCATGTCCCCGAGCTCGTGGAAATCAGCTGCCGCCCGATCTATCCCGCCGAGGGAGATCGGCGATACGTTCGAGCAAATCAGCATGAGATCCGTGCCAAGTTCCTGCATGATCTCGAACTTGCGTTCCGCCCGCTCGAAGGCGCGGCTGCGGTGAGGCTCCGGCATGCCTTCGAAATCTCGAAACGGCTGGAAAAGCGTGATGTCCAGACCATGATCACGGACGATCTTTGCCACCTCGCGTGGTGAGGCATCGTAGGTCAGAAAGTCGTTCTCGAATATCTCGACGCCGTCAAAGCCAGCACGGGCAATCGCTGCCAGCTTTTCAGGAAACTCGCCGCTGATCGACACTGTCGCCATCGACGTGCGCATCATCACGCTTTGCTTGTCTGTCTGGTACTGGGCCATATTGCCTTACCTTTCGTGTTTATGTACGAGTTGGTTAATATGGAACGTGGAAAAACGCGGATGCAAAGCATCCGGGGGAAACATGACGAGCACCGCGACGACCACTGAGGGTAAAAAGGCGCGTCCGGCAAAGCGCGATCCGGAAGGCGTGCGGCGCGACATCCTGGCGGTCGCGATGGAGGAATTTTCCCAGAACGGTCTTTCCGGGGCGCGGATAGACGAAATCGCGGCACGGACGAAAACGTCCAAACGCATGATCTATTATTATTTTGGCGACAAGGAAGGCCTGTACCAGCATGTTCTGGAAGAAGCCTACAGTAAGGTGCGCGGTGGCGAAAGCGATCTGGCACTGGACCATCTTGACCCGATGGCTGCGCTCGACGCACTCTGTCGCTACACTTTCGAGCATCACCGCCGCAGTCCGGCCTTCATCCGCATGGTCATGATCGAAAATATCCATCACGGCCGGCATGTGCAGATGTCGAAGTCCATCCGAAGCCTCAACCGTCCCGCCATTGCCGCGCTCGAGGCGGTGCTGAAGCGCGGTCAGGATAGCGGTGTCTTTCGTGAAGGCATCGAGGCACTGGAGCTCCACTGGCAGATCAGTGCGCTCTCTTTCTTCAACGTCTCTAACGCTCCGACCTTCTCTTCCATCTTCGGCGAAGACCTTTTCACGCCGCAAGCGCAACAAACGCTGGCCCGCCACGTGGCTGTAATGGTCCTGCGCTATGTGGTGCGGCCCGAACATATCGACGCTATAGGGTCTGACGAGCGATAAGATGGCGAAGCGCCACGCAGTAGCCGTCGATACCGAGACCCGCGATAACGCCGTCGGCTCGCATCGATACATAGGAGTGGTGGCGAAAGACCTCCCGCTTGTGGATGTTGGAAATATGGACCTCGACCACTGGCGCCTCATATGCGTTCAACGCATCAAGGATGGCAATCGACGTGTGACTGAAAGCACCAGGATTGATGACGATGCCTGCGGCCTTGCCGCGTGCCTCGTGGATCCAGTCGATCAACTCGTATTCCCGATTGCTTTGGGCGAAGAAGAGTTCATGACCTGAGGCCATCGCTACCTCGCGACACGTTGCTTCGACATCGGCAAGACTCTCGCGACCGTAGATTTCCGGCTGGCGCTGTCCGAGCAGGTTGAGGTTCGGTCCGTTCAGAACGAAAAATAGGCTCATGCGGCCGCCTCCGCTTGAAACATCTCCGCAAAGTGTGCGCTCATCCGCCCCGCATCCGGCTCACGTCCGCAGAATAGCCTGAATGCACCGACAGCCTGGAAAATCGCCATGCCGCCGCCCGGTAATGTCTGACAACCCTTCGCCGCAGCGGTCTCGATCAGCCTGGTGATGAGGGGCATGTAGACGATATCGGCAACCCAGTGGCGCGGCATAATCAGATCGGGATCGACGGGGATGCCGGGATGGGCCGGCATGCCAACAGGTGTCGCGTGGATGAGACCATCAGCATCGCCGAGCACGGCTGCGGGCGTTTTGGCTGGCGTCGCCCGCCCCTCTCCAAAGCGGATGTTGAGTTCACGCGCAAGCCGTGCCGAACGGTCCGCGTCCTGGTCGAAAATATCCAGCCTGCCGATGCCGAGTTTCAATGCGGCATGGGCAACCGCGACACCGGCGCCACCTGCACCAATGAGAAGCGCCCGATCGCGCCAGGCATCGGGTAGACCGCGCTGAAAGCTTTCGTAAAAACCGTACCAGTCGGTATTGTGACCGATGCGCTTGCCATCTCGGAAGACGACCGTGTTGACGGCGCCCAGCATGCGGGCGTCCTCGGAAAGCTCGTCCAGATGGGAGATTACCGCCTGTTTGAATGGATGCGTAATATTGGTTCCGGCAAAGCCGCGGGCTTCCAATTCCGCGAGAAGGTCGGGCAGCGCGGTCTCCGGCACGTTGCGGACATTGATGTCCACGAGTTCGTAAGAATAGTCGAGTCCGTGTGCGCGACCCTCGCGCATGTGGAGCGCCGGCGATTTCGAAAGCTGGATGTCGGCGCCAATAAGGCCGACCTGATAGGCGGTTCGTTCTGTCATGGATATGGACCGTTTATGCGGCGTGAAAGGCGCGGCGGGTCACCCCGCCGCTTGCTTCAGTGGTGCGCCAAGATTTCGCCGAGAAAGGTGCGCGTGCGCTGGTGTTTGGGATCGCGGAAGAATTCTTCCGGCGGCCCCTCCTCGATGATCTCGCCCGACGCCATGAACACCACGCGATCCGCCACCTGACGGGCAAAGCCCATTTCGTGGGTCACGCAGATCATGGTCATCCCGTCGCGGGCAAGGCCGATCATCGTATCCAGCACTTCCTTGACCATTTCCGGGTCGAGCGCCGAGGTCGGCTCGTCGAAGAGCATCGCCTTCGGCTCCATGCACAGCGCCCTCGCGATTGCCGCACGCTGCTGCTGGCCGCCGGAGAGCTGGGCGGGATACTTGTCGGCCTGATCGAGGATGCGCACGCGAGCGAGATATTTGCGTGCGGTTTCCTCAGCATCCGCTTTTGACAACCCCTTCACCCGCATCGGCGCAAGCGTACAGTTTTCCATGATGGTCTTGTGCGGGAAAAGGTTGAAGCTCTGAAACACCATGCCCACCTCCCGACGCACGGCATCGATGGCGCGGACGGAATCGGTGAGCTTGGTGCCTTCGACGGTGATCGTCCCCTCCTGGATTTCCTCCAGATGGTTGATGCAGCGGATCAGTGTCGATTTCCCAGAGCCGGACGGGCCGCAAAGAACGATCTTCTCGCCTTTGCGAACCGTCAGATTGATATCCCTAAGTGCATGGTAGGCTCCATACCACTTTCCGACGCCCTCGAGGGCAATCAGCGGAGCCTGGACGGCGGATTGCGGCATGGAAACCTCCCTTACTCCACGGTGAAGGGGACGTCAGGCATCGATTCCGGGAACTTCGGAACCTCGCGCTTCATCCACTTGGTGTAAATCGCCTGCAACTCACCATCGGCCTTGATCTTTTCGAGGAAGGTGTTGATGGCCTTGTTCCAGTCCTTCTCTCCCGGACGGGTGCCCGCGCCATTGTAAAGGGTCGTCAGGTCGAACTTGGACTCATACTTGCCGGGGGCCGCAGCGTTCAGGCGATCACCATAAAACTGGTTGCCCCCTACGGCCTCGACCTGACCGGAGACGATCGCCTGAATATTGGCGGCATCGTCGTCGAAGCGCAGAATGCTTGCCTTGTTGCCTGCGCCCGCCGTGATGGCGGTGTCCATGGCACTCGACTTCGGTACCCCAACATTCAGTCCCTTCAGATCGTCAAAACCGGCAATCTTCTTGTCCTTGGGCCCATAGACCGACAGAACGTTGCCGGCATAGGGCTGCGAATACTGGATCGTCTTGGCGCGCTCCGGCGTCATGCCCATCGTTGCAAAAAGTACGTCCACCTTACCGGTCATGAGCGCCGGAATACGGTTGGCAACGGCGAGCGGTACGAACTCGGCTTCAAGACCGAGGCTTTTGGCGAAGGCTTTGCCAATATCCGCGTCGAGGCCATCCTGGACCCCGCTAGAATTGACGAAGCCCCAAGGCGAGTTGTCGCCCTGAATGCCAATAATAACCTTGCCCTTGGCCTTCGCCTCCTCAAGCGTGCCGGCCGCGGCATCGACCGGGGCCATGAAGGGCAGAGCGGCAGCGGCGGCTATTAGCCCAAGTACGCTGCGGCGACCGAAAGTCATGCTGGATTTCATCATATTATCCTCCTTGTAAACTGATGAATGCATGGTCACGAAAGTAGATCTCCTCCACCATCGTCCGGAAAATCGAAGCCGATTTTCGAAAAGCCGACGGGTCTTTCCACGACGCTCTATCGAGCGGCGGTCTGAAGGCGTTTCTCAACGCCGGCACCCCAAAGAGAGAGCGGCCAGCAGATCAGGAAATAGATGAGGCCAACGATGGCGAAAACGGTAAGCGGACGGAACGTCTGATTGGAGACGATCTGGCCGGCGCGCGACAATTCGACAAAGCCGACGATGGCAGCGAGCGACGTGCCCTTGATGAGCTGCACCAGGAAACCGATGGTGGCCGGCAACGAAATGCGCAATGCCTGCGGCAGGACAACATCCTTCATGATCGACCTGTAATGCAGGCCGAGCGCACGAGCCGCTTCCGTCTGCCCCTTCGGAACAGCCTGTATACCACCGCGCCAGATTTCACCAAGAAAGGCGCTGGCATGCAGTGTGAAAGCGATGGCGACAGCGATCCACGCATCGATGTTGAAGCCGAGCAGAGCTACGCCGTAATAAACCACGAAGAGCTGCATGAGGAGCGGTGTACCCTGAAAGACCGCGATATAGCCAGCCGTTGCGCGACGGATGGATGGGACTTCGGCACTGCGGGCCAATGCCACGAGAAGGCCGAAGACACCACCACCAGCAAAGCCGATCAAGGTCAATGCGATGGTCCACTTCAGGCCTTGCATGAGGAAGAATAGTTCGTTGGGGCCTATGCTTGCCATGATCGTCTCCTCACTTGACCGGGTAGCTGAAAGAGATGCGCGAGATGAGACCAAAGACGCCCATCATCAGCGAGGAAATCACGAGGTAGAGCAGCGTGATGGAAAAATATACTTCGAAGGAGCGGAAGGTATCCGCCTCGATCTTCTGCGCCACCGAGGTGAGTTCGTAAGCGGCGATCGACGTGCAAACGGAGGTCGTCAGCGTCAGCATGATGAACTGGCTGGTGAGCGAGGGGTAGACTGCCCGCAGCGCAGGCTTGAGAATGATGTGCCGGAAGATTTGCGCGCGACCGAGGCCAAGCGCGAGCCCTGCTTCCACCTGCCCCTTTGGGACGGCATCCACACCCCCGCGAATGATTTCGATCGCATAGGCGCCACCATTAAGCGCCAGCGCGACGATAGCAGTCACTGTCGGATTAAGACGCAGACCGAGCTGCGGCAGCGCGAAGAAGATAAAAAATATCTGGACCAGAAAGGGCGTATTGCGGATCAGCTCTACGAAGCCGATGACAAAGCCGCGCAACGGCTTGAAGCGTGACCGACGTGCTACGACGCCCAGAATCCCGATGACGGTCGCCAGCGACATGCCGGCAAGCGCCAGGCCTATGGTGGCGAGACACGCGACGAGCAACTCGGGAAGGCGATCGATGACCGCCGAGAAGTCGAGACTGTATGACATGGTTCCTCCACAACCTTCCGGTTAAGGCATCAGCCCGCCGTTGGGTCGTCTCCCCGTTCTCCGCACTCAGGCTTCGAACGCTCCCTTGTTCTTGCCGGACTGTGTTTCAAGAAGAGCTCTCCTAAGCCCCTCCATATCCGACCTCTGAATGTTTGTACCAGTTAGTTCATTTTAAAGTCAACGCTCAGGAAGGGTGAAAATGCAGCTTTTGCGACTGATTTTCGGAGCGACTTTATTCATATTTATCCAATTATTTCAACGCATAAGGAAACATCACGCGGCAAGCAGCGATCATGTTTCAACACCCTCTCTCGCAGGTCATTTCCTAAGTGTGATGACCGCCACATTCTTCAGGCTCTCGCCCGATCCGTCTGATGTCGCCTAGCAGTCGGCGCGCAGTCCGGAGTGCGGAGGCGGTCGCCAATACCGTGGGTGGCAGCGTCATCCACTCAAGCATCCAGGCGGCACCCGACCGTTCCTGCTCATGAACAAGCGACTGATGAAGCGCCGAAACCTGTGTTGCGTTGAAGCGCGCCAGCGTGACCAGCAGTTCTGCTGCAACGGGGTTCTGCTTGTGCGGCATGGCGGAAGACCCGCCGCCACCTGCGAGGCTTATCTCGGCCCCTACCTCGGCAAGTAAAGAGATGTCCTGGCCGATCTTTCCGAGGCTGCCGGTGACAAGCGACAGCAGCCCCCCGAACTCCGTGATCATGTCACGCTGGCTGTGCCATTGGGCCTGATCGTGAAGACCGAGGCGAACGGCGAGTGCAGCCCGCAAAGCCGGACCATCATCACCGAAGCGTTCGAGCGTTCCCGCCGCACCGCCGAACTGCAAGGCAAACCCGTCGACGGCAAAATGGGCGAGCCGGGATCGCGTCCGTTCTAGGGGTGATCGCCAGGCACCGATCCGGTCGGCAGCCTTGATCTCGATTGCAGCCTGCATCCGCGTATGCGCCATCAACAGCTTGTTGCCGTCGCGTTCCAGAAGTCCGTCGAGATCGCCGATCAGCGCATCCAACCGAGCCTGGATGATGTCGTTCGCTACTTTCAGTCTCAACACCAGGCTGGTATCGATTACATCCTGGCTAGTTGCACCGAAATGCACCTTCTCCGCAGCCACCCCACCGACTGCCGCGCGCATCTGTCGAATGAACGCAGGAACGACGACGCCATCACGCGCCATTCCATCCGCAAGCCCGGCCATATCCGGCACGAAGGTGCCAAGCGCGGCGTCGATCGTTTCCGCAATATCGACGGCGAGTATACCGCAATCTGCCTCGGCAAGTGCCAGAGCCCTCTCGAAGCGGATCATAGCGGCAATATCGGCCTCTGCAGAAAACAGCGAGGCGATCTCGGCATCGCCGAAGAGGCCGGAGAGGAAAGGATGATCAAAGGGCGAGAGGGTCATCGCGGTCATATATCGAAGAAGACGGTTTCGCCATCGCCTTGCAGGCGGATGTCGAAGCGATAGGCATTCTCGCCATCCGGCTTTGCGATCAGCGTCGGAACGCGGTCCTTGTGTTCGATGCGGGCCAGCACCGGATCAGCCACGTTTGCCGCGTCCTCCTCCGGAAAATACATTCTCGTATGTAGACCGATATTGATGCCGCGCGCGACAATCCAGAAGGTGATGTGCGGCGCCATGAAGCGTCCATCCTTGAATGGAACGCGGCCGGGCTTGATCGTTTCGAAGAGGAACTCACCGGTATCCATATCGCCAGGCGACCGGCCCCAGCCGGCGAAATGGGGGTCGGGAGCGCCGGCCGTTTCGCTCGGGCTGTTATAGAGTCCTTGAGCATCGGCCTGCCAGATTTCCACCAGCGCATCCTTCAGCGCATAGCCGCCGCCGTCGAAGACGGTGCCACGAATGGTGATGCGGGTGCCGGTGGCCTGGTCGTCATAGAGTTTTCCCGCGCCGAGATCTTGCTTGAAGACGCCGTTGATGCCAACGAAGTTCGGTGTGCAGCCAATATGGACGTAGGGTCCCGCCGTCTGGGAGGCGCTTTCCTTCAGATAATCGAGCGGCTGCACCATGTCAGTTCCCCTCCGGGCGGTTCTCGAAGAAGGTGGAGCGGCGACCACGCAACACGATGTCGAACTTGTAGGCGCGCATATCCATGGGAATGGTCGCATTCATGTCGAGCGGCGCGATCAATCGACGGATGGCATCCACGTCAGGGATCGTCTTGACAATCGGACACCGCCAGATGAGCGGATCGCCCTCGAAATACATCTGGGTAATCAACCGCTGCTGAAAACCATGACCGAAGACCGAGAAATGGATATGGGCCGGGCGCCAGTCATTCACGCCATTCGGCCATGGATAGGGACCGGGCTGAATGGTCTTGAACCAGTAATAGCCATTCTCGTCGGTGATGGTGCGACCGACACCGCCAAAATTTGGATCGACGGCGGCGAGATAGCTTTCCTTCTTGTGCCGATAGCGCCCGCCGGCATTGGCCTGCCAGAACTCTAAAAGCGCACCGGCGACACCCGCACCGCACTGATCGAGCACGCGGCCATGCACGAGAATGCGCGGCCCGATCGGCATTTCGCCGGGCTTGGCATAGTTGAGGATCAGGTCGTTATCGAGCGGGTTCAGCAACCCATGACCGAAAACCGGGCCGCTGATTTCGCTCTTGGTGCCCTCAAGCGAAATCAGCGCACGCTGTGGCGAGCGCAAAACGGAGGTCTTGTACCAGGGCGTGTAGGCTTGCGGCTGCATCTCCCGATCACGGGCAAAGAAGGGGCCGGTTTCCGGTGGTTGATTGCTCACGTCGTCTGCTCCTTCAGCGGGGAGGATGCGTTTCGGTTTGCCAGCACCTGCTTGGCAATCTTGAAGCCATGATTGGCGGCAGGCACTCCAGCATAGATCGCCACATGCATCAGCGCCTCGCGAATATCGTCCTCACTGGAACCGGTATTGGCGGTCGCCCGGACATGCATCGCCATCTCCTCATATTGCCCAAGTGCTGCAAGAAGCGCGATGGTCACGTTTGAGCGCTCTCTCTTTGTCCAGCGATCGCTGGACCAGACCGTGCCCCAGGCACTTTCGGTGATCAATGTCTGAAATGGCTGATCGAAGGATGTCGCCTGCGCGCTCGCTCGGTCCACATGGGCGTCGCCCAGCACCGCGCGGCGCGTGGCCATGCCGCGGCTGTGGCGGTCGACGGATAGTGGTTCGGTATCGCCTGGCGGAAGCGCCTTCAGGAAGTCCGAGACCGCAGCTGCGTAGGCAGTCGGCTGCTCAAGCGGCGGGATGTGTCCGTTGTTGCAGACCCTAACAAAGTAGCTGTTGGCAACGAGACCGGCCAGCGACTCTACGAGTTCAGATGGAGTCGATCCATCCTGATCGCCAGCGACGCAAAGTGTTGGGACAACGAGACGAGCAAGAGCATCGGTGTAATCGGCATCGCGGATCGCCGCGCAGGTGCCGCAGTAGCCCTCGGCCGACTGGCGAAGCAGCATGGCGCGAGCGCCCGCGTAAAGCGGATTGTCGTCGCGGCGAAATGCAGGGGTAAACCAACGCTCCATCACGGGATCGACAAGGCTCTCAAGCCCGTTTGCGCGGACGGCGTCGATACGCGCATTCCACATCTCGGCCGTGCCGATTTTCTGCGCTGTGTTTGAAAGGACCAGGGCCGCAACGCGCTCGGGATGTGTTATCGCAACCGACTGCGCGATGAGGCCACCGACCGAAAGCCCCCAGACGATGACCTCGCCGATCTTCAGATGATCGAGAAGGGCGATAAGATCGTCCGCATGAGTCTCTATCGTATAGGGCGGCGTTCCGACGCTGGAAAGGCCGTGGCCGCGCTTGTCGTGAAGCAGATAGGCATAAGCATCGCCAAGCTCGTCGATGACGGTATCCCATATACGGAAATCCGTGCCAAGCGAGTTGACGAACGCGATGACCGGTTTGCCAGCCGACAGACCCTTGGTCCGGTAGTGAATCGCGGCATCGCCGACCTGAAGAAAATTCATCTCTCACTCCTCTTATGCGGAGATTGCAAGATCGCGCTGGTTAAGTAAAATGAGATTTTCGGCATTTCTCATAACTTGGTGGTTATGGCTTCTCTCATCGATCCACGTATCAAGCTCCGGCATCTGCAAGCCTTTATCGAGGTGGCGCGACAAAAGAGCGTCATGCGAGCTGCCAACGTGCTGCATATCAGCCAGCCGGCAGTCACCAAGACGGTGCGAGAACTCGAGGATGTGTTAGGCGTCGCACTCTTCGAACGCGAAGGTCGCGGTATTCGTCCGACGCGTCTCGGCGATATCTTCCTGCGCCATGCGGGCGCCACGATGGCCGCCCTTCGCCAGGCGGTAGACGCTGTGTCACGGGAAGCGGCGCATACCGACCCGCCGGTGCGCATCGGCGCACTGCCGACGGTATCAGCGCGCATCATGCCCGAGGCCATGACGCACTTTCTCGCTGAAGCAGCGCAGGCTCCCATTAAGATTGTCACTGGAGAAAACGCTATCCTGCTTGAGCAATTGCGCCAGGGTGACCTTGATCTTGTCGTCGGTAGGCTTGCCACACCGGAGAAAATGACGGGCCTCAGCTTCGAGCACCTCTACTCGGAGCAGGTTGTCTTCGTCGTTCGTCCCGGCCATCGACTGCTGTCAGGCAAGGCCGATCTCTTCACCGAACTTTCAAATTACCCAATTTTGATGCCGACCCGCAATTCGGTGATCCGCCCGATCGTCGAACAGTTTTTGATCGCACAGGGCGTGGCGATGCCGAAGACGCAGATCGACACAGTCTCAGACTCGTTTGGACGCGCCTATGTCCGCATGAGCGACGCCATCTGGATCATTTCAGAAGGTGTAGTCGTCGACGACGTCGCAGCGGGCGCACTTGCGATTCTGCCCTTCAACACCTCCGATACTAGCGGCCCCGTAGGGCTGACAATGCGGACGGATACTGCAGTGTTTACCTCGCTCGCCCTCATGATCGAGGCAATTCGCAGGGCTGCGACTATTGGGCGGATGGCGTGATCTGAACCAAGACCGCTTGCCTGGGATCAAACCGCTAAAGTGGGATTATTTATCGGATGAGTAGTTGTTCACGGCACGTGCCGGCAACGATTGTTTAAGCACGTGTAAAGGTACCGCGAGTGCTTCGCGGGCAACGTCTTCCAGCTTCATGAAACATGCACAGATGGGGAGAACTTTCTCAACGTCTAGCTAAATCGACCCTATCGAGCGGCTTGGCATGGCAACCTAGCTACTTTGTTGGTGGAGCCGCGAAACATTGCGATATGGACCGTTGCGAGATCTGACTGACCATCTACTCTCGCCAGGCAGGCCCGTCGACGGTCGCATTCAATCAGCCGCCAAACCCTTCCGCCTGAACACATCACTAGATTTAATTTTAGCACCCAGCACGCTTAACGTTACGCCAACCATATCCGCGATATACGAGACGACGTAAGGAATCTTATAGAGACCACCCTGTAGGCTTTGACGTAAGGCAGGCAGAGCAATGCAGATCGATTTACAAACCCTTTGGTACTTGACCGTCGGAACACTGCTGGTGTCAGCGTTGCTTCTCCTTTGGGAAATGCAGGGACATCCAGGTCGCGCACGTGTGCTCGGTGTTCTCGCCGGAGCACTTTTCGCCTTCGTTCTCGGTTGCATCCTCGCAATGAACCGCAGCCACTTTCCGGCCGCGCTGGGTATGGCAGCGACCAACATCCTGATGATGTCAGGATACCTCCTGGTCCTCAACGCAGTTGCCGGTCTCGACGGTCATCGATTTTTCAGGTGGTCCGTCGCGGCGCTAAGCTTCCTAGGCATCGTCTGGGCGATCGCTGGCGCGCACTTTCCGGCTGCTTTCTGGAACCACGTCTCGTCTGTACCCATCGCGCTGACCTGCGGCCTGACAGCAAGAGTACTGCTGCGCAGCCGCACGGTACGGCAGTTGCGCTCGCGTCCAATCGCAGTATTGGTCTCGGCCTTCCATGCCGTGTTCTATTTTGGCCGAGCGTTCATTGCCCCTGTTGTGATTGAGCGCTACGGGCAGGATATTGTTTCTATCGTCGCGAAGGTGACCATGTACGAGGCCGTCTTGTACTCGGTGGCGATGCCAATGTCCCTTCTGATGATTATTCGAGAGGAGGAAAAGCTGAACCTGCTCCGCATGTCACAAACCGACCAGTTAACCGGGCTTGCAAACCGTCACGCCTTCTTCGAGCAGGCTGCTCAGATGCTACGGGAGCGGCATGGCGACCCCGTCTCACTGCTGGCCTTCGACCTCGACCACTTCAAGGCGATCAACGACAGTCATGGACATCCGACTGGAGATAAGGTTTTGCAGCTGTTCGCCAAAACTGCCCGCGAAGAAGCGGGGCCCGACGCACTTCTTGTCCGGTTGGGCGGCGAGGAATTCGCAGCACTTCTGCCACGGTGCGACCATTCCCAAGCTCTTAGTCGCGGCTCGGCGATCGCACGTCGATTCGCCGAAGCAGCCGCTCGAACAGAGGGCTTGAACATGCGGGCTACCGTCAGTGTTGGCCTTTCGGCACCGGACTGCAACGACCTTGCCGCCATGCTTGCGAGCGCTGACAGCGCGCTTTATCGAGCAAAAGCCCTTGGGCGGAATCGAGTTGAGACCGCACGGTCAAACGAGTTGCTGCCGCATCCCTCGGCCGGTTCCTTGCATCATCAGCTGCGATTGGTCTCGGTCGGGGCTTCGTGACACCATATTGTGCTCAGTGAAAAGAGCGCCTTGATGCGCCAGCTCCCTGCCCCTCATTCTGCGATGGCGTTTCAACCAATCCTCAAGCCTGGTTGCTATTTGGCGAAGTTGCGGTCGCGCCCGGTTGCCCTGAGCCTCCATTCCCAAATGTAGCTTGACCGTGGCCAGGACTAGCACCTCAACGCCTCCGCTCTCATTCAGGAGGGTCAGAGCTAAGCACAAGTAATCCTGTTGAATTGCCGAATGCGCACTTACTAAAGATTGATATTGTACTAAATTTCAATACAAGCTGCAGATTAAGTGCGCAACCCCGACCTATGCCGGGCACGTTTCAACGCAACATAACGCCAGTCGTGTTAGGAGCTCATCCATGACCACCAAAAGAAGTCCCGATGCGATCGACGTGTTTGTAGGCAGTCGTATCCGCATGCGTCGTTTGATGCTGAAGTTGAGTCAGACGCAGTTGGCAGACGAGCTCGGAGTAACGTTCCAACAGGTCCAAAAATACGAAAAGGGCACGAACCGTGTTGGCGCAAGCCGCTTGCAAAAGATCGCAAATGTTCTCGGCGTCCCACCAAGCTTCTTCTTCAATCAAGAGAGTGAAGAACCGGTCACCACTGCAGGTATCGGAGACTTTTCGGCGATGAGCTACGTTTCGCAATTTCTTCAATCCCGCGAGGGACTGGCCCTGAACCAGTCCTTTTTGAAAATTCCCGACGCAAACGTACGCCAGAAGATTGTGGCACTCGTCAAAGCTATGGCCGAGATGGATGAGATTCTTCCTGTTCCTCCTGGTGAGCGTTCATCGGAAGAAGTCAGGTTGCACATCTAAATTTTAGATCCGGTTTTTTTGGACTACCATCACCAAAATGTAGTGGGGAGCAATGACGTTCAGGCTGCTAACACTTGGTGAACTGCGGCTCGTTGACCCTGTGGGGAATGCTGTTGCCTTCTCCGAAAAGGGTTTGATCATCCTTGCCTACCTGTTTGTCCACCCGCAACGCGCTCAATCGCGGGCGGCGTTGTCTAAGCTGTTATGGGACGCAATCGAGCCAGCGCAGGCATATGCCAACATGCGCAAGTCACTCTCGAGGATAGACAGCCGGCAGCAGGAGTTGGGTCACCAATTTGTCCAAATTACTGCTTCCGATCTGAAGCTCAATCCCGAGACGATCGATTGCGACATCGCGGGTTTGCAAACCCCGCCTTACTCGGACGCGCTCACTGACCTGCGCGCGCTGGTCGAACTTTTCAGTCACGTTTTTCTCGAAAACGTTGACAGCACAGGAGCCGCACTTTCAACCTGGATTGAACAGCGAAGGGCGCAACACCTGTCCCGATTACGGGAAGCGTTGATCACTGTGATACCGATCGCAAAAACCACACAAGAAATCGCGCTCGTCAAGGAAGCGGCCCTTCGGGTATTCCAGCACGACCCGGATGACGAATTGATCGTCAGCTTGCTTGCGGAGACCTATTCCACAGAGGGAAAGGTAGAGGCCATCCGAAACATCTATGATGGCCACAAACAAAAGCTGTGGGGCAACCTTACCCTCAGCCCCGACGTCCATGCCCTGAACGTCGTCAAGAAGGTCTTCGAGAAGCAGCGCACTCTCTTCCCAATCCCGAAGAGAGGGATCGGAGACTCGCTGGCTGCAAACACACAAACAGGTCTCAAGCGACCTATTCCGAGGCTTGTACTCCTGCCACCGGCAGAGAGCATCCCGGGTAGCCAACCTCTCTTCCCTTTCGCCGACGCACTTATTGAGGACGTCACCATCGCGCTGTGTGCGTTGACTTCAGTGTCTGTGGTCGCTCCTTACACGGCCGCCCAGATCGGGCGGCATTCGGACAAGGCCAACACAATCGCGCAGCATTCCATCTCATACGTGCTGGATACCAGGCTTTCAGGCCGTGGCGCTCAACGCAGCCTCTTCGTGCAACTAGTTTACTTTGCAAACGATGAGGTCATCTGGGCGGACCGCTACGACATGGAGAAAGACAGTCTGGCCGCCCAGCGTCGTCAGATCGCCCGCCGAATTTCCACGGCGATCACCGGGGAGATAGAGCGCAACGAGCTGGCAAGGGAATATTTCGAGCAAAGCCCGGCCGCGTACCATCATTACCTTCTCGGACAGCGACATCTCAAGAGCCTTGGCCTTCCGGATATTCGCCGTGCACGCAAAGAATTTCGAGCAGCGCTCAATCACGCTCCCTATTTTGCGCCAGCATTGAGCGGTATCGCCCGAACATATTCAAGGGAATGGTTGATAACGGCGCGTGGAGACGCTCAACTCCTGAAAGAAGCCGAAAAACATGCCAACAAGGCGATCGGGGCCGGTCAGGACATGGTCGGCGGCTATAGAGAACTCGGTGTTGCTAAGATGCTCTTAGGCAGCATTGATGAAAGTGTTGAGGCCTTAGAGCTGGCCGAAACTTTGAGCCCGCATTATGCCGATGTCGCCGCCGACTACGCCGACACACTTGTCCATGCGTCCAAGCCCGGCCTGGCACTTGATAAAATCGAAAAAGCCATCGACCTCAACCCCTTGAGCCCGGATGTCTACCTTTGGACGGCAGCCGGCGCGAACTACTGCCTCGAAGAGTACGAGCAAGCCATATCCTATATTGAGCGGATGGCCGACAGGGGGCTCGCTAACCGCCTCTCCGCCGCAAGCTGGGCGATGCTTGGCGACCAGAAGCGGGCGAAGAGCTTCGTGCGCAAAGCGCGGGAAACCAATCCCGACTTCGACGTGGAGACTTGGCTGAGCGCCGTGCCATTCAAGGAGCAATGGCAGAAAGATCACTACCGTGATGGCCTGCGAAAAGCAGGGTTTTGAAGCAAATGTGCCAAGAGAAGGATTTTCAGCATGGCAAGAATCGTCGTCATCGGAGCTCCAGGAGAGTCTGGCCTGTGGGTTGCAGATCTTGATGCAGGCACTGTCAAGCCGTTTCAGCCCCCGGCAGGGAGCGCGCTTGAGGCCGCGGGTAAACTCCGGGCTAGCGGAGCTACGATCATCAAAGGCGTGGATTTCGCTGTCACTGTGAAATCAGCAGACGACGCGTTCTCTGGTCACCTGGACGGATAATCCAGCCAATGACGCGGCCTCGGGAAGAGAGTGTTGTTTAACGATCAGATGCCGAAACTTCCTGAGGCCGCCTCCTCCACTTATTCGGCCCGTCTCTGCACGCCAGAAGAGACCCTCGAACGCGTCGAAGCCTTCCTGCCACGCTACGGGATCACTCGCGTATCTCGGTTGACCGGTCTCGATAATATCGGGATTCCCGTCTGGAGCGCGGTCACGCCTAACGCTCGCTCGATCGTCATCCATCACGGCAAAGGCATCACTGATGCTGATGCTAAAGTATCTGCCACGATGGAGGCGCTTGAGCGCGCCGTCGCCGGTAGTCCGTCGATCTGCACGGTCACTACAACACAAGCCATTCTCAAACTACAAGGGCGGGTTGTTGATAACCTCATGGTGCTCATCGCTCAAGGTCAGGACGACATAGCAGACGACGAGATGCTAACATGGGTCCAGGGACGAGATGTTTTGTCCGAAGCTGAAACCTGGGTACCCTATGAAGCTGTCATTCTGGATCGTACCGCAGAGGTGATCCGGTACTGGCAATCTTCGGATGGCCTTGCATCTGGCAATACGCTCCTGGAAGCAAGCCTGCATGGGCTGCTGGAGCGCATCGAACGCGATGCGGAAACTTTATGGAACATCGCGAGCGCGCAACAGCGCCTCACGACCTGCCTTGACCCTCGCAGCTTTCTGGATCCAGTCATAGATGGACTCATTAACAAGATTGAAAACGCAGGCCTGGAACTCCGGCTGTTTGACATGACGAGCGACATCGGCATCGCCTGTTTCGTAGCGTTTCTGGGCCCCACCTCTATCGCATCAAGAAGCAACTTGCGCTTTATCGATGTGACCAAGGGAAGCGGTGCGCATCTTGATCCTGCGCGAGCGGCAATCCGGGCAGTCACGGAAGCAGTTCAATCCCGCCTGACTTATATCAGCGGCGCGAGGGATGACATGTATCCAGAAACATTCGAACGGCTCCTACCTCAAGAAATTCGCGACTATTTCAGTGCCGATCCGAAGCCCCTACCTCACCGCAAGATGATAGGCCATGGATCTCTGGAAGACATGCTGCATAGCGTGCTCGAGCATCTTAGAACTGCAGCGATCGATTCCGTCATCGTCGTTCCGCTGACACCAACGGACTTTCCCTTCTCGGTTGTCAAAGTCTTGGTGCCTGACCTCGAGAACCCACCTGGAGAGCGAAAAAGACGGTTTGGAGTGAGAGGCATATCGAAGGCGTTGTTTTCGCTATGAAGGTTGTCTTTACCGGCCCGACGCTTCCGGATGCAGTAGATCTGGTATCGACGGATGTCGAAATTCGCGGCCCGGCCAAGCACAGAGATATTGTGGCAGCCGTCACCGACGGTGCCACGGTGATCGGTTTGATCGACGGATATTTCGAAGATGTAGCCCCCATCTGGCATAAGGAAATCTTATTCGCTCTCGCTCAGGGCGTTCGCGTCTATGGCTCAAGCAGCATGGGCGCTTTGAGGGCTGCGGAATGTGCAGCATTTGGGATGACCGGGGTTGGCAAGATTTACAGCCTTTATGAAAGTGGCGAACTCGTTGACGATTCCGATGTCGCGCAAATCCATGGCCCAAGGGAGATGAACTACGTGTCCCTGTCCGAGCCCTTAGTGAACGTATTGGCAACTCTTGAAGACCTGTTGTTGCGGTACGAACTTGATCACGCGGAATATGCGGGCCTGAGGACAAGCGCCGAACGAATGTTCTTTAAAGAGCGAACTTACCGAGCAATCGTTGCCAATGCCGATCTACCAAACAACTCATCTCGAGAAAGCTTACAAATGCTCCTGCGGGAGAACGCTATCAATCAGAAGCGGCGCGATGCTTTAGAATTGCTGGACGCGATAGCGACGGCTGACGACAGGCGAGTAGAAGTATCTACGGAATGGACCTTCGCTTCGACAAGGCAGTGGCGAAAGATCTTCTAGCGACGCCGGTTGTAGTCCGATCCTGCTCGGCACTCAAAGCTGTGTCACGCCTGTGTCACGCGCAATTCCATAACTTCTAATTTATCCTTCACCTAGACACTGATTTGGAATGAGGGATTGATGATGGCACTAGACGCTCGTGAGAAAAACGCCGACCAGAACGACGATATCGCACCAGAGCTGGCTTCGATTGCACGGCTTGTGACCTATGCGCGCAACAGCGCCAAGGATCTCGACCTTGAATTCTCGACCTACTGCCTCGATTTGGCTTTAGGTTCGCTGGTCGAAGAGATCAGAAAACGTGGAGTGGATAATACTGAAGGCAACGATGATGGCGATTACACTCCTAGCGTCATCTCCGGGTCATCGCACTGACTACGAGGTCGAGTATCTGGTCGTCTTTCCCCTCAAGTCTGAACTCGCATTCTTCGGCAAAACGTGATGCTATGCGCATTCAGTAGACACTCTCCTGCTTACTTATGAGACAACCGCCAGCCGTTACATCTTTGCATGATGCGGAGAGCCCTTAGGAGAACGTCCTCGCAAGTAACGACAGCGCTCTAGAGAGAGGGCAAGAAAAACTATTTGTGAAAATGAAAACGTACCTGGCAGGAAGAAGCTTGTTGTAAGAACGACAATCATCCCGAACGGGAAGCTACCGCATTTCAGTTGTCCCACGACCAGCTTCTGCCACGCTGGCCACGGATGGAGGTGAGACATCTACGTCAAGCGGCGCTAGTCGGGTGTTGCCCCGAAACGTTAGAAACGGTCGGCCAACGCTGGGCGCTAAAAATTTAGGGTGTGGAGTAGACAGAAGCAGTCAACCCGCCACTATCTAGCACCGCTCAGAACCAAGCCGAGCTTTTGGCCTCTCATAAGGCAGGAGTACCGGAGTCTGTCGTTTTTAATACAGACGAGTACCAAGCTTCTGGAAGGTGCGTCTTTCGGCCCCGGTAACAAAATTATTCGCGGAACCAAAATCAGCGGTCGCGCGTGTACTTGATGTCTCACCGTGCTACAAACAGGCTATGGCGCTCATCACATTGGCTGTATCCGGCTACCGCTCTCTCCGCAGCCTCGTGCTCCCGCTCGAACGGTTGAATGTTGTCACGGGTGCGAATGGCAGCGGGAAGTCGAGCCTTTATCGCTCATTGCGCCTCCTAGCCGACGTGGCTCAAGGTCAAGCCATTGCATCGCTCGCCGCTGAGGGAGGCTTGCGGTCGACGATGTGGGCTGGTGGTTCAGGTTATTCAACCGCCATGCGTTCAGGACGATCGCCGATGCAGGGAAACGTCGGTCGCGGCCCCATTTCCCTTCGGCTGGGCTTTGCCTCCGAAGATTACGGCTACGCCATCGATCTAGGGCTTCCCACTCCCGGCCCTGGCGCCAGTAGGGAAGAAGCTTCTCTGTTCGGCGATGATCCGGTCGTAAAGGCAGAAGCCGTCTGGGTCGGAGAGAGATTATCGCGTCACAACGCTATCGCTCGGCGCAGCAACGCGTCGGTTCTGGTGCAGGATGGAAGCGGTCGTCTACGACCCGTCGTTTCCGACCTTGCTCCTTTCGAGACCATGATGATGCGCGCAGCCGACCCGACGAATGCGGTTGAACTGCTTGTTCTTCGTGAACGTATGCGCGCTTGGCGATTTTACGATCTCTTCCGCATCGATCGCGACGCGCCCGCACGCAGTCCGCGGATCGGGACGCGTACAGTAGCCCTTGCTTCCGATGGTTCAGATTTGGCACCCGCTGTTCAGACGGTGCGGGAAATCGGCGATGGACCAGCGTTTGACAAAGCGATTGAGGATGCCTTCCCAGGATCATCGCTTGAGATAGACGCAAGAGACGGATTGTTTCGTCTGTCGATGCAACAAAACGGACTAAATCGCCCTCTTGAGGCGTCCGAACTTTCGGATGGGACATTGCGATATATTGCCCTCGCCACCGCACTTCATACGCCGCGCCCGCCGGAATTGATGGTACTGAACGAGCCGGAGGGGAGCCTGCACCCAGATTTGCTGGCACCACTCTCGCGCATGATCGCAGCAGCCAGCGAACGCAGCCAGGTCATCATCGTGAGTCACGCTCAGGCACTTGTAGAAACTCTCTCCAAGCATGGCGCTCAGATGTTGGCGCTGGAGAAGGAGAACGGCGAAACAGTCGTCGCGAACGTAATATCTCCGGGGTGGGCTTGGCCAGAACGCTGATTTCACCAGATCGTTCACCGGACCACGGCACGTAGAAATGACGCTGAGGAGCCGCCGTCTAGGACCCTTAGAACAAAGCGTTAAGAAATACAGCCTCGGAGGAAGCTGCAAAGCCCCTTAGCGGCTCCAGCGGGTGTTTCCGCGCGGTCAGTATTCTACGCTAATGATTTAGCACCAACTCTCGCATGCCTCATCACATGATTCCGGACCGGTAATGTCCCATTGTAACTGAGAGCAATTCGCGGAGTCCTAGCTCTGCATGAGAAGGTGGCGCACATCTAGTTCATCTGAGAATTTCGTGGCGGCTGCGTTTGCGTCCGAATGTCTAAAGCAATGATTTCCGTCGCGCTTTGATGAACAATGGCTCAGGGGATCGACAGACACTGTCTGTACCGCCATCCCTGACAAACTTCATCTCAATCCTGACCTTGTCACCCTATCCCACTCAGCCGTCATTTCCCGCTACGTTGTGGTCCGATGCTTTCAGCAACAATCTCATCAACCTGCAGTTAGACTGCACATTGGCATCAAGGGAGCGAGCATGCAGAAATATCACCTTCACCTCATCTACGATGATCACTCCCTCCTTGATGAAGAAGGCCAGACGTTCCGCGATGCCGCCGCCGCTCGAGACGAGGCTTCCCTGGCTCTCATGGAGTTATGGGTACAACACGGTCACGACCGCAGCCCTCTTCCCGACGCGATCGCTGTTTCGGATACAGAGAGAAAGTGTGTGACCGTGATCCGGATAGAAGCCTTAAAGACAGTCTTTCATTTGTAACGTCATTGGCCCACTCACAACTGGGCGCGCAGGCGCATCGGGAACCGTCTAAGCACCCAAGGGTTCGCTTCAAAAAGGAGCCATTTAATGAAGCCGGCGGACAAAGTTTCTTACGGATCGACAGAAGATACGACAGCATATCAAGATCACCGCAAGCCGGGGTCGATTGTAGATTATTGGAAATCGATGTGGGCTGTCTGCATCGCGCTCGTCTTCCTCTCGCTAATAGTCGGCTGGTCGCTGCTACAGCGCCCGGGTCCGGACCCAGCCCCCGGCGGATCTGCCGCGAACGGAGAGGTCAGAACACCTTCACCAACGTCAACTAAAGAGTGATCGAACGGTTCGTAAAACCAGGACAAGGTTTTCTTGCGAAATGATCATCCAAATGGCCGACAAACTCAAATCATTGACCGCGGACGCACATGTAGGTCGTGCGTTGACGCACTTATACTGGCTGTCGATATCGCGATGTCATTGCGTAGGTAACAAGTGCAACTTACCCAGCGTGTCGTTCGCCCCGCAGCAATCTGAATGCCGGAGCTAGTACTTCAATCGGCTGTATAGTCGGTTGCCAATTTCGCACTTCAGCCAATCTACCCCCCTTCGCACTGAAAACGTCATTTCATGCTAAGAGAACAAAAGCAGACAAAAAGAGAAGCGACAAACTGCATGCGATAGTGGGAATGCTCATCATGTGCTTTCCTCCAACCGGGTGACGACTTCAACGCAATCCACCAGCGAACGGTTGCGAGACGAGTAGTCATGATAGAGGGATTGCTGGATAAAATGCTGATCACCCATGGCACGTGCAGCATTACCGCAGCACCGGACGACCTATTTCTCCATGTCGATGCGAGCGCCCGTGACAGACATAGGTAGCAAACCTATGTGTTGGCTGGGCGGGTGCGCAACCCGTCCATGATCAACCGAACGATCCTATGAGCGCGTGGACGCCAGTCGGGTCCTTCCGGTACAGAGTACACTCCGAAGAGCGCGTTGAGGACGTCTGCGGCGTCAATATCTCCTTTGACAGCTTGTGCCTCTCGAGCGTGGGCCAGGAGCTCTTCAAAGGCGCTATGCAATATTTTCGAGCCTTCTGAAAACAGAGCAGAGTTGGACGTGAACAGCAGTTTCAAGCTGTTCGCCATACCGCGCTTGGTCGCCATGTAATCGACGAACCGATACATCCATTTTTCGACAGCCATCTCGGGTTCTTCTTCTGCCATGAACGCGTGCGCTGCCGTGGCAAGAAGCTCTAACTCACGCCGGTACACGCTCTCCACCAGATGTTCGCGGGTCGGAAAATGCCGATAGAGCGTACCGATGCCTACACCCGCACGCCTGGCGATGTCTTCAAGCGACGCGGATGCTCCCTGCTCGGAAAATGCCTGAGCGGCGATCTCGATCAGTTTCTCGCGGTTTCGCCGGGCGTCTGCCCGCAAAGGCGGCTGGTCAACCTTTGGCGTTGGTTCCTCGGGCACTTAAGGGGACGCTCCATAAGAAATGACTTGACGAAAGATCGTAAGCCACTAAGTTAAACGGAGGCGCCTCCGTTTATGGACGCGCCGTTCGTCTCCTTAAATCAATTGAGAGGCGGATGTCATGCCAAAATCAGAAAAATGACGATGATGGCCGGCGGCCCTATCGTTCTTCAGGAGCTCAACCGTCCGCGGCTCATACCGATATCGCAATCCCGGAGGCACCCATGACTCAATTGGCGAATACCAACGTGAATAATGATAGTGCCCCTCATTGGTTGCCTCGCGATGGCAACATTTCCATTTCGCCTGCGCCTCAAAAGGCTTTCTCGACCGACAGAGCTTACGACATCCTGAACTTTGCCATCGAAAAGACGGCGGCAGGACGCCAAGTGGCCCTATGCACATTGGTGGAGATCCGCGGCGGTTCCTCACGTCCAATCGGCGCGCATATGGCAGTCAGCGAAGACGGACGTTATTGCGGCTATGTTTCCGGAGGGTGTACGGAGGCGGCTATTGCTGCTGAAGCCTTGCAGGCGATGAGGAGCGGTCACGATCGGTTCGTTATGCTCGGCGAAGGATCGCCCTTCTTCGATATCGTTCTTCCCTGCGGAGGCGGGATTACGGTTTCCATTCACCTCCTCAAGCACATCGAACCGCTCTGTTCCATCAACAGGCTGGTGGATAATCGCCAGCGCGCGTCCCTTTGCTATTTGCCGGGCCCTCGCCAACTTTCGCTTGGTCCCAAGGTCGCAAAAGCCGGCTGGGATGGCGGTGTATTCGTCACCTGCTACCGGCCGAGTGTGCGCATGATTTTGTCTGGGCGCTCCCTTGAGGTGGAGACGACCGCCCGAGTTGCTGAGGCTGCTGGATATGAGGTCATTTGCCTGGACGACCCCGCCATCTCCGACATCAATCACTCGCTGGTCGACGTCGACACGGCAGTGGCTCTTCTTCAGCATGATCTAGACCAGGAAATGCCGGTCCTTGAAGCCGCGCTTGCCGCATCGCCATTTTACATCGGAGCTCTTGGCAGTTCCCGCACGCATGAGAGACGGGTCGAGCGATTGCGCCAGCGCGGCCATTCGGAGGAGACAATCGGTCGGATCAAGGCGCCCATCGGCGTTTTCGGAAGAGCAAGAGACGCCCAGTCTCTAGCGCTCTCCGTCATCGCCGACATTGCCTCCTCGCGGCAAACTGATGTCGTTTGCAGCTAAGGTATTCTCAGCAAAGCTGTCTTCTGAAGAGCTTCAAAACACTGAGCCATGGCGGAAAGTCGCTGCTTCAATGATCCCGACGGCCAGCCAAGGATAAACATCACCAGACGTTCCACACATGCCGCGATGGCATTTCCGGCGCGGACTTTCAGATGAGGGAGATATCCAATGCGATTCACCATAAACGGAACGGCAGTGGAGGTAGAGGCGGATATCCGCACCTCGCTGCTTGATCTCATGCGCAACTATCTGGGGCTCACCGGCACGAAGAAGGGGTGCGATCAAGGCGCCTGTGGGGCGTGCACCGTGCTGGTCGACGGCGAACGTATCAATTCCTGCCTCGCGCTTGCCGTTCAATATCAGGGTCGCAGCATAACGACCGTTGAAGGTCTTGCCGCAAACGGCACTCTTCACCCTCTGCAACAAGCCTTCATAGAGTACGATGGCTTCCAATGCGGCTACTGCACGCCGGGCCAACTCTGTTCCGCCGTGGGTATGGCGGGCGAACTCGAGCGCAATGTCCCGAGCGTCGTCACTGCCGATCTTTCGAGCGACAGTTTGACTGTCGATGAGACCGAAATTCGCGAGCGTATGAGCGGCAACCTCTGTCGTTGCGGTGCCTATAACGGCATTGTCGAGGCCATCTCCGAGACGCTTGCTCATGAAACGAAAGTCCGGGCCGATGAGAGGGCACGCGCATGAACATCTTTTCCTACCATCAGGCGTCAGATGCTGCCTCCGCCTTCAGTCTCAAGCAGGCGGGTCCCACCGCGAAATATCTGGGCGGCGGAACCAATCTCGTCGATCTTATGCGCGAAACCGTGGAGAGACCGGAAACACTAATCGATGTCACCCATCTCTCCAGCACCATCGAGCACCGCACAGATGGCAGCCTGCTGATCGGTGCAGGCGTGAAGAATACGGCACTTGCAGCCCATGGTGCCGTGAGATCGCAGTTTCCTCTTCTGTCGCGTGCCATCTTGGCGGGCGCCAGCGCGCAAATCCGAAATGTTGCAACAGTCGGCGGAAACATCCTCCAACGCACGCGCTGTCGCTATTTCTACGACAACGCTGCCCGCTGCAACAAGCGTCAGCCCAATTCCGGCTGCGATGCGCTGGACGGTTTCAACCGATACCACGCAATCCTCGGCGCATCTGAAAGCTGCGTTGCCACACATCCGTCCGACATGTGCGTTGCATTGGTCGCACTGGACGCAACGGTTCATCTTCACGGCTCGTCGGGCACGCGGATGCTGCCATTGCGCGAGCTTCACCGCCTGCCGGGCACCACACCCGAGATCGAAACTGAACTTCATCCGGACGATCTCATCACAGCCATCGAAATCCCGGCCCTTCCGCTTGCAAGCCGCTCCGCCTACCGGAAAGTCAGGGATCGCGCGAGTTACGCTTTCGCTCTCATTTCCGTTGCCGCAGCGCTTGAGATCGACGGTACTGGTCATGTGACGGATGTGAGGCTCGCGCTTGGTGGTGTCGCACACAAGCCGTGGCGAGCACTGAAGGCGGAAGCGCGCCTTAAAGGCCAGAAAGCAGATGCGGAGACTTTTGCGGCAGCGGCCGAAGCCGAACTCGCTGACGCCATCGGCTTGCGAGACAACACGTTCAAAATTGAACTCGCCAAGCGCACGATCGTCTCGGTTTTAGAAGAATTGAAGGGAGAAAACGCATGAGCGCAGAAACCCACATGCTGCCGGAAACGGCCAAGCTCGGTCGCTGGCAACCGGCCGTAACAAACGACCCACTTTTGCGAAAGCATGGTTCACTTGGGCAATCCGTGTCACGCATTGAAGGACCAATGAAGGTACAGGGCAAGACGAAATTTGCGGCGGAGTTTCCCTATGACAACATCAGCTATGCAGCGCTGGCCTTCAGCACCATCGCACGCGGTCGCATCGTCGAACTGAACGTCAGCGCGGCGGAAGCCGCACCGGGCGTCATTCTCGTCATGACCTATAAGAACGCGCCAATGATGAAGGCGCCATCGCTGATGATGTCTTCACCCACAGCTGCAGGCGCCACCGACCTTCCGGTGATGCAGAACGACGAAATCCATTGGAATGGGCAGCCTATCGCCGTCGTCTTGGCCGAGACGCAAGAGCAGGCGGATTATGCCGCATCGCTGGTCACGGCAAAATACGATGTGTTGACGGCTGTTACGTCTTTCGATGAAGCCAAAAAGTCTCCGCGACAACTCGAAAGCCTGCTCGGCCAGCCACCTCTCGTCGAGATCGGCGATGCCGAAGCCGCACTTGCCAATGCCGACGTCAAGGTTGACCTGGTTTATAGAACGCCGCGCCACAATCACAACGCCATCGAACTGCATGCGGCAACGGTTATCTGGAGTGATGACGAACTGCGCGTACATGATGCCAGCCAGTTGCTCGACCTGACAACGGGCCAGCTTGCGGATATTTTCGATCTCGACGTCAGCAAGGTCCATGTGACTTCGCCCTATGTCGGTGGCGGCTTTGGCGGGAAATGTCTCTGGGATCATCAGATCCTGGCTTGCGCTGCAGCCAAACTGGCAAGCCGCCCGGTGCGCATCATGCTGTCTCGCGAAGGGGTCTTCAGGATCGTCGGCGGTCGCACGGTCACGGAACAGCGTGTAGCCTTGGGCGCAAGGGCAGACGGAACCCTCGATGCCTTGATCCACACGGGAACGGCGGCTATGACGCTGCATAATTCCTGCCCCGAACAATTCACCTTTCCCGCGCGCCACCTCTACGCCGCCAGAACGTTCCGCCTCGGCCAGGATGTGGCCGATTTGGATATGATGGCAAACACCTTCATGCGAGCACCAGGCGAGTCGGTCGGAACCTTCGCACTGGAATGCGCGCTCGATGAACTTGCCGAAAAACTTGGACTGGACCCGATCGAACTGCGCCGGCGTATCGAGCCGGAAACGGATCCGACGACCGGCAAGCCATTCTCTTCTCGCTATCTCATCGAAGCCTACGAGAAGGGAGCCGAAAAGTTCGGTTGGGACAAGCGCAGCCAGACGCCGCGCCAGAAGCGTGAAGGCGAATGGCTGATCGGCATGGGGTGCGCAACGGCGACCTACCCCTACCACCGGTTCCCCGGCGGCGCCGCACGCATCAAGCTGACAGCAGACGGCCACGTCACGGTTTCAACCGCCGTCCACGATATGGGGATGGGAACCGCGACGGCGCAGGTTCAACACCTTGCTGCACGGTTAGGCTTGCCGCTCGATCGTGTGACCTTCGAATATGGCGATAGCAAACTCCCAAGGAGTGTAATTGCCGGAGGCTCGACGCAAACCGCCTCCATCGGTGGCGCGGTCATCGCGGCAACTGAAGTCTTCGTTGAAGAATTGATCAAACTTGCCGGAAACGACTCTCCACTGGCTGGTCTTTCGCTCTCCGACGTTGAAACAAGAGATGGCGGTTTAGCGCATGTCAGCGACAACAACCGCTTCGAGAGTTACCGGTCCATCCTCAAACGGGCTGGGCGAGACGAACTTGTCTGCGAGGCGGAGGCACCCGCACCGGCGGAAATGGAGGCTTTTTCCATGCATTCTTACGGTGCGCAGTTTTGCGAGGTGCGCGTCAGCGCAGTCACGGGCGAAACGCGCGTCTCTCGCTTTTTGGGTTCCTTCGATGCTGGGCAAATATTGAACCACAAGATGGCGACCAGCCAATTCAAAGGCGGGATCATCATGGGTATCGGTCTGGCTCTCACTGAAGAAACCAACTTTGACGAGCGAACGGGACGCATCGTCAATGCGTCCCTAGCGGACTACCACGTCCCGGTGCAGATGGACGTCCCTACAATAGAAGTCATTTACACAAACAAGCCCGATCCTCAGGCTCCTATGGGGGCACGTGGCATTGGAGAAATCGGAATTACCGGAGTTGGTGGGGCAATTGCGAATGCTGTCTACAATGCCACAGGCGTGCGCGTCCGCGACCTCCCCATCACCTTAGACAAGCTTATGGCCGGCCCTGATTAAACTTGACGACCGCGAGTGCAACAAAAGTGACGGCTTGCTTCTTCAGAAAGATCGCGGTCGTTCCGTAACGCTTAACGCTAAGGTAAGCGTCGGGATCACCGTCACTTCTTATATCAGCGCTCCTCGTGACGCGTGCCGCCAATGAATGTCTCGATCTGATTTCTGGAGAGTCCTTGAGAGAACGTGCAGACACTTTAACACGAGATTATCAAAAGGCTAACCAAGCTTAAATCGACCGCAGCAGGGAATACGCGTTCAATTAGCGTTACCTGTTGCGGCGGTAGATGTTATTGTTGGCGCCGCTATCAGCCCAGTCTCGACCGTTTTCGCGCCGCCAGTCGCAAATACCAGCATAGGGGTGGGAGACGTCATTTTCACCGTTGCCACACGATCTATTGTTGACGCCTACATAGAACGCACGGTCTTGATAGCCACGACCATCTACGCAGCCGCTAAGAACGATTACGGATACCACGCCGATCGCTATGCTCAATGTCTTCATGAACCGAACTCCGATAAGACAGGACTAACCACCTTTGCTGGAGCCGGTTCCATTGTTCGTCGGTCGTGGCACGCCGAAAGATTGATGCGCCGCCATCCTTCCGCAAATGCATGCCTACTCAAGGTGCTTCCGCACTGCGCTCCCCCCCCGAGGAGATAGCGCACAATCGACTTGTCGGATTGCGAGCAGAGATTGCTAATGTTCAAAGGGGTGCTCCCCAAGTGGCCATCACGCAGTCGGATGCCATAGACGGTCAGAAAAGAAACGCTGTCTGTTTATAGTCATGATCGCAGCATTCTTCATGGGGAGATCGACACTTTTGATATGTGAGAAGCCAGACTTTTGCAGATTTCTCAGTTGCCGGTGATGGTTACTGCTCGGTTCCTGCACTATGCGCTCTGTGCGCGGATCATCGAGAAACATGTAATGTAGAAGCGAAGGCAACCAGGCTGTAAACCAATCGCGGCCACGGCATGCTTCGTCACCCACGATTACGTGGCAACCGCGGTCATAGTCGTCCGCATCGCAAAAGCTGCCGACAATATCTTCCTTAGCCCAGTAGACCTCGAAATAGGAAAATGCTCTGCCATCGAAGCGGCCTATCAGCGGCATGATATGCGCGTCGGCGAACATGCCCTCCAGGTAACGCTTGTGTCTGTCTTCATCGCCGGCTTCGTGCCAGAACTCGTCCACACGGGGGCTATTCATCCAGCGATGCACCTCTGGCAGGTCGTCGAAGGTCGCCACATCCAGAGAGACAACACCACCGAGCCAGGGAATGTAACGGGCGTAAACCGTTCCCACCGGTTTCGGCGCACGCAGGGGGTGCGACACCCGTCCGTCATGAACATTGTGACGAGGGAAAACACCGCGAGCAGGCGCACTCCAGAGACCGGAGGTCTGCCAGACCATATCTGCGGACACGACAGGATGGAGGGAGGTGGATACCACCTGCATGTAAAGCCCGTGGGCCGCCAGCTCGTCTGCCAGCTCCGGCCAGCGATTGCCCGATAGGGTTAAGGATCGAACGGTTGGTAAGCTGGCGAACAGATACTCGAACGCTGCCGCTGCGAGCCGCCAGCGACCCGCCAACCGGGTCGCCAGATCGGCAACTTCAATTTTCCCACCGGCACCGTCAGCGGAAAAATCGAAAACCGCCGTGTCCCCGTCAGCATCGGAAACCAAAAGCTGCATGTCTTGGCGGTGAACCTCGACCGGGCCGCTTTCATGGAGATTAAAGGCGCGATAAAGGTCAGGCGCGGACTTTCCGGCTAGTCGGTACGGTGCGGCAGCAGCGAAAATTTCCTTCCGCATATCGCCCTGTTGATCCATCAGAACACTTTCGTCAGCGACACGGCGAATGTTCGTCCGCGTCCCTTGTAATCGAACACGGCATCATTTGCCAAAGCCCCGTAAAGAGCCTTCGCGCGTGCGCCCCATATCGTTGTGTAATCCTTGTCGAACAGGTTCATCACCCCGAACCGAAGCGTGGTGTCCTGCGCCTCGAACCGGTAGGCACCGGTCAGATCAAACAGCGTGTAACCATCGATCTCGCGGCTACTGTCGTCGCTGAGATTGAAAACATGTTGCCCGGCGAGCTTGACGTTGAAGTTATCCTTCGTCCAGCCGACATATCCCCCGAGCTTGGACACACTGGCCGTGCCAACGCTTTCCTGTTTCCAACTTCCATCTGACTTGATCTCGGACTTCACCCAATGAGCCGAAGTGCCGACATCAAAACCATAATCCAGCTTGGCACTGGCGCTGGCTTCGATGCCATAGACGCGTCGCTCACGATTGACGACATCGACTGCAAGGGTTGTGTTGTTAAACACGATGGACCGGTCGGAGAGCGAGTAATAGCCCGCAGTCTCGAAGCTGTATGTATCATCGTTGAAGCGGTAACCGACTTCAAACGAGTTTGTCATGATCGCCTGAAGTGCGGAGTCGGCAACATTAACGCTGTCCAGCAGCACATAACGTCCACCGACTAGGCTATAGCGCCCGACCCCATAATATTTTGCCGGGTCGGGAAGTTCGAAGCCTTGACTGAAATTGGCGTAGACTTGCTGGGTGTCAGTCAGCTCGTAGGTGGCCCCTGCATTGAAGAGGGCCGCATCGTAGCTGACGTCCCCGCCGGGGATGGTGTCGATAGAGGACCCAACGCCATTCAGAACCGCGACCTGCTGCGCTGCACCGGCGAAACTCGAAACTTCGGTTGTAACATATTGATACCGCACACCACCGTTGACCGTCAGCCGGTCCGTCGCCTCGTAGGATCCTTGAATGAATCCGGCCAAGGTCGAGACATCGATTTCGGGGTACAGGCCGGTAATGCCAATCGTCTTGAAGTCCATTGCGCCTGTTGTCGAGACAGTCAGGAGATCGAAGACATTCTGCTTTGAACTAAGGGAATCCCGGTCTGCATCAATCCCATAGGTGATCTTCAGCCCATCCAGTGGCTCCGAGATCATTGAGGCTTTCAGGCTGTAATAATCAGTGTCTTGGGAGCTACCGCCAAAATAGAGGAAGGGCGAGGTGACGGGGAACGGGTGGAAGCGAATCTCTTCCCTGCGGAAGCTGCCCTGCAGAAGGAGCTCCTGTCCCAGAAAATCATCGTCGGTGTAGGTCGCGTTGACCATGGTGCGGCGCGTACGTGGGTTGAAATCCGACCGGTAGCCATCCCGCGTTTCGAGCAGACCTGGGTTGCGGATACCCGCAAGGCCAGCGCCAAGATAAAGCCCGAAGGGCGAATCCTGCGCACTGTCATAAAATTGGCCCGTAAGCTCCAGGCGCCTGTTGGCGTCAATCTGCAGGCCGATGCTTCCCATGAAATCAACACGCTTGTTGAAGGCTGTCGAGGTCTGAGTGATATCAGGAGTGAGCATCGTGCCGGAGCCGTCGTAATAAGCGCCGGTCTGGTTTCCGGCAATGGCGAAACGCGCGTCCCAGTTTTCACTGTTATAGGTCACCGCGCCCGCGCCGTTGCGGTCAATATCGCGGGTGTGGCCAAAGCCGCTGCCAAGTCCAGCCGTCACCTCGCCATGCAGACCTTCAGGCGCATCCCTGCCCTTCTTCGTGATGATGTTGATGACACCGCCTGTAGCATTACCACCGTAGATCGCTGTCGCGCCGGACAAGACCTCGACGCGCTCGATATTGAACGGATCGATGGAATCAAACTGGCGGCTGAGCCCGCGCGCCGAGTTCATCGAAACACCATCGATGAGAACAAGCGCGGTGCGTCCCCGCAAGTTCTGGCCGTAAGATGTGCGGGCGCCCTCGCTGGCCGGATCGAAACTGGGAATCTTCTCCGCGAGAATTTGCTGCAGCGACTTGCCGGAGCGGGCTTCCGCTTCGATAGCCTCCGCATCAACGACATAGATCGTTCGCGCTGTTCGGGATATCTCCTGAGGTATACGGCTGCCGGTTATCACAATTGGCTCCAACACCGTTGGACCACTGCCGGACTGAGCGTTCTGTGACGCATCCTGTGCCTGCGCTGCGCTATAGCCGCCCCCTATTGCGACAACGATAGCCACAAGACTAACGCCAGCATTCCATTTTCCAATCATGTCGCCCCCAATGCGCAATAATCTGCCGGTTCGCCCAACCGGATAAATACAAGACTATTTTTATCATGTTTTATGCGTTATGAGGCGACCGGGCTTGGATGATGACGAACCCGATTTGGATAGATGCGAACATCAACAGAAAAGGGAGGTTTGATTTTTCATGGAAGTGATCCGACCCCTGAAACTTGGGACCCTGTCCTTGGCCGATTCAGAAAGCAGGCTGATGTGCCGAACGATCCTTCTGGATATGCTGGGAGAAGCAACGATTAATGTTGAGGAGGGTGATCTTTCTGGCGTCACCGGTCTCGTCTGGAAACATCAAGACTTGTCACTCGCCACCGTCTACATGCCGAGGACACCTCTGCGACTGACCGCACACGGGGTCGGTACGCCTGATATCGTGATGCTGAGGGCCGCTGACGGGCCACTACTCGTTCATCATCGAAAGCAGAGCTTCGAGATGGCGCCGCGCGACGTTATCCTTTTACCCTCCGATACGATGTCAGAAATCGTTCTGCCGGTGGGCGGGCGTCTCGACTGCGCCCACCTGCCACACACGGCCATCACCCTTGCGAGAAAGTCCGTCGAGCAGATTTTGTTACACCCCTTTTCGGCGGAGTGCCTGCCATTACAACTCCTCACAAACTACGCAGGTTACCTTCTGCGGCAGGAACAACAGGACAAGGAGCACGCCAGCATGATGGTCGCGCACTTCTACGCCTTGCTGCCCGTTCTGGCGCAATATGTCGCGAATGGCGCCACTTCAGCGCTCCCGCAAGGTCGTCTTGAATCGATCAAGGCAATGATCGAGGAAAACCTGGCCGATGGCTCGTTTTCCATCGCAGATGTGGCACAGACTGAAGGGATCACACCGCGAGCAATCCAGAAGCTTTTCAGCCGGGCGGGAACCACATTCTCACGCTACGTTCTGGAGCGGCGGCTGATGCTGGCCAAGAACCTCATTCTTGCCGACCAGGCCACAACGCCGATCAGCCAGATCGTTTATAGCGTCGGCTTCAACGATCTGTCCTATTTCAACCGCACATTCCGCAGCCGCTACGGTATACGCCCCACGGATTTGCGCCGAATGTCGGCGCAAATCCAATGATCATTGCCGATCCAAGGATCGGTGGAGGTCACGCGGCTTCTCAGGCCGCGTCTTTCTTCCGGTCGAAGCAAACGAGAGGATTGTCGACCATGCCTTGGAAATCCGGCACCGGCCGCTCGTCATCGTCAGCATAACCGTGCGTGAATAGGCGCACGCGGTTTAGGCAAAGCCGGGGATACTCGTCAGCGAAGAGATCGAAGATCGCAAACCGCTCTGCCATGGCGGGGAACCGCGCCTGATAGCGTCGAATGCTTTCCCCTGCCAAAGTCCAGAATACGGTCTCAGACACGCCCGACCGCTTGTCCAACAGCACTGACATGTAACGGAAAACGCAGATGAAAAGAGTCGTCTGGATGAAGTGCATCAGGAAGTCTGCAGGCAGGCGCAGCAGCACACCTTGAACCTCCGTCGGCAAGCTTTCGCTCTCCGGGAAATTGAGGTCGCAGACGATCACATCGTCGATGAAGTCGCGCAGAGCCAACCGCACCGGTAAACCATGCTTCAGGATCACGGTCGCATTCTGCCCGTGGGCGGAAAACGCCAGACCGTGACGGGCGAGAAGGTGATAGACGGGAGGCAGGACGGCATCGAAGAACCGAGCCAGCCAGCCTTCTACGCTGACACCTGCTTTTTCCGCCAGCGCCTGCAACACGGGCTTGCCATCGCTACCGGCATGCATGAATGCGGCAAGCGGCATGCCAGTTTCACCGGGCTTCAGATGTCCTGCGAGGCTATCGCGCCACAGGCATCCAAGCATCTCGTTGAACTGATAGGGCGCGCCGGGAACCTTGGAGAACTGTGGATGTACATAGTGCATGCCTGCACGCTCTCCCAGAAGGGCCAGGTCGCACTCTTTCGAGAGGAAGGTGTCATTCCTTAAAAGGTCGTCCAGCCAGCTCGTGAACGGTGCTGCCGTGAGCGCGCGCTTCCCGGGAATACCGCGATACACTGCGGTATTGAGGATCGTCATGCACAGTTTCAGCGTCGACTTTGCCGGGTTGCTGACATTGGAGAGGGTGCGGACAGATTGCTGTGGAAGATACAGGTCTTCGCCCTCTCCCAGGAATACGATATGCCCGGAAGAAATGTCTGCGGCAAAGTGCGGCACAATCATTTGGTCCCACTGCCAAGGATGGACTGGCATGATGTGGTGTGTTTCGGCTGAGAAGCCGGCGGCAGAGAGCTTGCCGACAAACGACGGATAACGCCGCTCACCGAGAGCCTCGGCGACCAGTTGCGCATTTGTAAGTCCCGCTTCGCCAACGAACGTTGCCCGCTCGCGACTGACCCCGATCCAGACAATTTTCAACGCCGATTGGCTTTCCGGGGTGTAGGCAAGATAATCCGTGTAACCAAGGCCAATACGCCCTTTGCTCACCGTGACCCAAGGGTGCCCGGTCATCTCCCCTTCCATCTGGATATCGTCGAGTTCAGCGAGCTCCGCACCAGTCTTGCGTGCTCTCGCGGCGGTGTGAGCATCTGAGACAAGGGTGTTGCCAAGCTCCCGGATGAAGTGGGCGACTGTCATCGGTTTGACGCCAAGCTCGGGCAGTATTTCCGCGCAGAAGGCTAGCGGATCGTGAACCGGCGTGCTGACGTGGTCAGCGTGCCTTACGATACTCTCCGGCTCGACAGAGAGATTGTCGAACACGTATCTCCGAGCCCTGAAACTGTAGGACGCGGCAGAAAAGTCGATGCGGTAATGGTCCGGCTTCTCCAGCGTTATCGGGAAAACACGTTCATAGGCGAACTCCTCGATCACCTTGGCCAGCAGCCGGAGGGACGTCTCTTTCCAAAGGGCTGGCGCAAAGGCGGCTTCATAAAGATTTTCAAACGGCGCGGGCATAGAAATCTCCTGCGAATGTTGAGGAAGGGACGCGGTCCTGCGGAATCCCGAAATCCTGGAAGGCGGATCGCGCATTGACCCGGTAATGTTCTGTTTCGAGCAATTGATTGATGATGACAGCGTTACGGAAAGCACCGAGACCGAGGTCTGGCGCACCGACACCGTGTTGGAAGGTTTCGGCATTTTGCACGAAGATTGCGCCCGCGCCGCCGTCGCGACGTCTGGCGCGGAAGTCCGCGTCAACGATTAAGTCGCCATGCTCGCACGTTTCCAGTATTTGTTCCTTCAAGGTGTCGAGCCATTGTGGCCACGCATGGCGATAGCCCGTAGCCGAGACGACCGCGTCGGCCTCAACGATGCTTTCCTCACCAGAGAGATTGTGCCGCAGGCCGATGTTCAGTCCGCCAGCAAATCCAGCAGATTGGACATCGGTGACATCGCAGTTGGGTGCCAGTGTCAGGCCCGGATCACGACCGCCGATCGAGCGCTCATAGAGTAGATCGAAGATGTCCCCGATCGTCGAAAAGCTGATACCCTTGTAGAGCAATCCCTGATCGGCAACGGTTTGCCGCCGTTTCACGCGCGGCAGCTTGTGGAATTCGCGCATATAATCGGGGGTGAAATATTCCAAACCGAGCTTGGAGTATTCCATGGGGAAGAAGCCCGAGGAGCGAGTGATCCAGCGAATGGATGCACCTGCCGCCACCTTTTGCGGTGTCAATTCGCTAAAGAGCGCAAGCACGCATTCAGCTGCACTCTGGCCGGACCCGATTACCGTTACACGACGGGCTTTCGTCAACTCCGCTTTGCGCTTGGCAAATTCGGCGGAGTGGAAGACAGGGGCATTGGTTTCTAAGCATTGCCATTTCGGCAGGTAGGGCGACGTTCCGATCCCCACCGCAATATTTCGGCTGCGATAGCTACGTGTGGCGCCGCTTGCAGAGCAGGTTTTGGTGAGAAAAGTGTCGGTCGCAGCATCATGCTCCACGTCCACAACGGTTTCGCCGAACCGGCAGCTCTCGAGCTGCTGCGAGGCCCAGCGGCAATAATCATCATATTCCTGGCGGGGGATCAGGAAATTCTCATAGAAATAGAATTTGTAGAGACGGTCGTGAGCGGCCAGATAATTGAGGAAGCTCAGGCGGTGCGTCGGATCCGCCATTGAAACGAGGTCAGCAAGAAACGGGACCTGCAGCGTCGTTCCCGGCAAGATGAGGCCTTCATGCCAACGGAATCCAGGTTTACGCTCCAGAAAAGCGGCGGAAACCTGGGGATGGGACGATAGAAGCGAGGCGAGGCCAAGATTGAATGGCCCGATACCGATTCCGGCGAGATCGAGTGTGGTCATGATCAAAGTCCAAATTGTTCGATGAAGCGCTGTCGATGGCAGAACATCAGTTTCGCGCGTTTGTCTGGCAGGTCTATTTCCCCCTGCTCCTCAAAGGCGCAGACCGGCGCATAACGCAGCAGGCGTCGCGCCTCGACACTTGGTTCACCCACCACCTTCTCCGTTGCGGGATCGTCGAGAAACAGAAAGCGGGTGAACGCCCTGATCACCGCTGGAGCGATCCCTTTGCCAAAGAACGACGGCTCGCCCACGAGCATATGCCAGCCGCGATCCTTGTCGGCAGCGGGATAATGGCGCCCAAGGATATCGTCCTTTGCCCAATAGGCCTCCCAGTAGCTCATCGGTGTGCCATCGATGAAGCCGATATACGGATCCTGATGTGGGTCAGCCAGATTGGCATCGATATAGGCGGCGATATGCTCTCTCGGCTTTGCCATCTTCCATTGCGGCACAACATGGGCCTGGTTCATCCAGCGCCACAGGAGATCGAGATCACGCTCTTTATCCAGCAGCCGGAAGCTGATCGTCTTGCCGATGTCCGGGTCGTAACGGGAATGGGCAAAATCGGTGCCGATCGTGGTCAGGTTATCCATGAGCCTGCGCCCGCGCATGCTGGAACAGTGGATTTTCGATCTGAAGATAGACCGATTGCGTTTCAAGCGGCCCGACCAGCTCGTCCATCTGTGCCAGTCGCGTTTTGAGGTTCGCCTTGCACCGCAGAACAGGACCGAGCATCTTCTCGACCAAAACCGATTGTCCACCCTCTTTTGCTTTGAGGTCGATAAGCGTTGCACGCAGCTGCGAAATCAACGTTTCTTCCGCTACAAGACCCTCGCGACCCAACGCACCGATCGTGCCCAGGACGGAGTTGATGAAAGCGTAATAGAGAACCCGCTCATCGACCGCCTCTTCACCGAAGACGGATTCGCTTCGGATGCCGATCCCGGGAACAGCTTTATTCAGGGCCGGATGACCACGCTCGTGGTGGAAGAAGCCCTGATTGTCACGATAGAAGGCAGCGACCGGATACCCATCGGCAAGTTCGATCAGGATATTCTGCTGGTGCGCTTCCATTGCGATGCCGTGCCGCAGGTAAAGAGCAAATACTGGGGTCACGAAAACCGTCAGGAATCGTGAGAACCAGTCCGCGGCGACGGCGTCGACCGAGCGGCCCTCTCTGTCAGCCTGCGCCCTGATCAGCGCGCCTAGCCTGCTGCCACGCTCCGGCAAGTGTTCGCAAAGGGCAGCGATGAGTGTGACGTTGCGGTCGGCGTCAGCCCCATGAAACGGGTTCTCGCGCATGGTAACGGAAAGACCGTCAATCACGTTGCCGCCGACCGCCACACCCATGTAGGCCGGGTCTGGCATCAATGTCAGGCCGGGGTATTCCCTACCGAGATCCTGCCATAAACGACTTGCCCGGAAGCGATACATGTCATCGCCCCGCAAGAGTTCGCGGGCAAGATTGATGCGAACGGAATTTGTGATGCCGATACCGAGCGATAGCTTCAGCATAAAGGGTGCATCTGGCCGGTAAAGCGTGCGCACGGAGGATGTGGGAAACCAAGGCTTGCCTGCTTCTCCGCAATCAACAATTTTCCCCGCAGCAACCAGATTTGCAATAACCGGCTGTCTCAGCACGGCATCCGCCTGCCAGGGGTGTACCGGGAGGAAGGCGAAGTCATTGTCGGGGAGCCCCTTGCGAAGGGCACGTAAGCTTTCGCTCTCCACGTCCTCAAGCCACTCCTCAGCAGCGGGAGAGCACTCGGAATGGCCTGTGTGGTAAATCTCTCGCGAGACGGCGAACCAGCGCAGCGGGAAACTTGCGGCAAATTCCGGCGAGTAACGTCTGCCCTCGTCTTCCGTCATGCCCTCCCGGCTTTTCGGGCAAGGGTGTATACCATGACCCGCAATCAGCCCTTGCTCCGCTTCAATGAAGGAAACTTCCTCACCAACCAGTGCCGGAAGATCGTTCTCGCGGGCCTGAAGGGCAGCCTCCACCAGGAGACGGCTCGAATGAGCGCGGGCTTGAAGATCATTGCGGCCATGGTTGGATGCGGCTGCCTCGACGCGCTGGATGATGAGGTCGATTGCATTTTCCGGGCTGATCGTATTGGTACCGGCGTCATCGCTCAGCACCAAGGGCTCACCGAACAGATGATGCCCGGTCGCGGACCGATAAAGCACCGGCACCCTCAGGCTGCCGCCATTTTCCGGAAAATTCAGCGTCAGTTTTTGCCGGCTGGCATCGTGCCCCCAGGCGCACAGCTCCGCATATTCGCGGGCCACGCAATTAAGCAGCGATCGAAGTGCAAGCGTTGCAGCTTTACGAGCGTACATGGTCGTCCTCCAGTTGACGTGCCATCTCTCCGACCGCATCAAGAACACGGTCGATGACGTCAGGTGTGGAATGAGGGTTGAGAAGCGTCAGTTTAAAGTGGAGCCGTCCGCCAAGGACGGTGGTTGCTAACGCGGCAATGCCGCGTCGGAAAAGTTCAGCGCGAATGGCAAGCGTCAGTTCGTCAGATCGTTCCGGTCCCTGTGGGGAAACATAGCGAAACAGAACCGTCGATAACTCCGGCACTTGCGCCAGATGCAGATAATCACGCCTCCGCACGGCCCCAGCCGCCGCCTTCGCATTCTCGAGTGTCCTGGAAATTAGGGCATCGAGACCGTCACGTCCGATCGCGCGTAACGTCATCAGCACTTTCAGCGCATCACTGCGTCGCGTCGTCTGGATCGATGATTCCACGTAGTTGGGTACATCACCGAAGATCGAAACTTCCGGATTGAGGTAATCCGCCTTCATCGCAAGCGGTGAGAAGTGGCTGCGATCACCAAGAAGCAAAGCGCCACAGCTGATCGGCTGGAACAGCATCTTGTGAAAATCGAGCGCTATGGAATCTGCTCGCTCTATTCCGCGCAGGCGATGACGATGCTTCGAAAACAACAGGCCGCCGCCATAGGCCGCATCCACGTGCAGCCACAATCCATGCAGCTTCGCCAGATCGGCGACATCCGTCAGTGGATCGATGGCGCCGAGGTCCGTAGTGCCGGCTGTAGCCACGACAGCGACGAGTGGCCGGTCCTTCGCCCTCGCGTCCGCAATCGCGTCTTGCAAGGCACATACAGACATGCGGCCTGCCTCATCCGTTGCGATTGTCACAACGGCATCCTTGGCGAAACCGAGGAAGGACGCACTTTTTTGGATACTGAAATGCGACTGCTCTGAGGTGAAGATGACGCCTTTTCCTCGCACCGAGAGGCCCGCTTTTTCGGCAGCGAGATAAAGAGCAGTCATATTCGACTGGCTGCCGCCACTGGTGAAACTGCCGCTCGCTGTGTCCGGCATTCCGGTAAAACCTGTCAGCCATGAGAGCACCCGTTCTTCGACCAGGGTCGCAAACGGCGATTGGTCCCAGGAATCGAGCGACTGGTTGGTGGCGGAAATCAGCACTTCCGCTGCAAGTGCCGGCACCGCCACCGGGCAATGAAGATGTGCCATGGTCGCGGGATTGCCAACGTCCAGCGCATGCTGCACCGCCGGAACGCCGACGTCCTCGAGCGCTGCCAATACGCCGGTTCCCTGCTCCGGGCAGACATCAAGCGCCGCCAGGAATTCGCGCATCCCATCAGCATCGACACCGGAGTGAATTTCGCTCCGGATCGCGTTATCGCCAACCATTGCCACTGCAGCCATCATCGCTTTCCGATAAGCCGCACGTGCGGTGATGCCCGGGCCAAGGATCGTAGCGGACAAAGCGTCGTCCGCCGCCTCGACCGATTTACTATGCAACAAGGTGAGATTCATGCCGCGTTGCGTCCAAGTCGCAGGAAGGCGTCGGACAGGATATTGGAGGCCTGATCGATCTGCGCGTCGGAAATGGTCAAGGGAGGCAGCAATCTGAGAACGCTTCCGTAACGACCACCGGTTTCCAGGATCAAACCATCACGGAATGCGGCGCTCTGAATCGCCTTGGCAGTATCGCCGCC
Organism: Agrobacterium larrymoorei; assembly: GCF_037722385.1. Classification (GTDB taxonomy): domain Bacteria; phylum Pseudomonadota; class Alphaproteobacteria; order Rhizobiales; family Rhizobiaceae; genus Agrobacterium; species Agrobacterium larrymoorei_C. The sequence continues at coordinate 571,866 of NZ_JBBKAQ010000001.1, read as the reverse complement.
ATGCGATGGATAGCCGAAGCTGTCCCCTTTGCGGGTCGGGTCGATGACCTCGACGCCAAGCATCAGGCCTTCGCCACGAACATCGCCAATATAGGGCGTATGGCTCTGGATGCGTTCCAGGTTGGACCGCAGCCTGCGGCCTGCAATCGCTGCGCGTTCCACCAGCCCATCGCGCTTGATGATTTCCAGCGTTTTTGATCCCGCCGCCATGGCAAGTTGATTGCCACGGAATGTGCCGGCATGCGCACCCGGTTTCCACAGATCGAGCCCTTCGCGATAGATCATAACCGACATCGGCAGACCGCCGCCTATCGCCTTGGACAGGACGATGACATCGGGCACGATCCCCGCTTTCTGGAAGGCGTAGAATGTGCCGGTGCGCCCGACGCCACTCTGCACTTCGTCTAGAATGAGCGGAATGCCAAGTTCGCTCGTCACAGTGCGGATCCTGCTCAGCCATTCGGCAGGTGCCGGGATAACGCCGCCTTCGCCCTGAACGGCCTCGAGAATAACCGCTGCGGGAATATTTATGCCACCTTCGGGGTCGCGTAGCGCCTTCTCGAAGTAGTCCGCCGCAAGCGTCGCGGTCTCATCGCCGCCACGTCCAAAGGGGCATCGATAAGCATAGGGATAGGGAAAGAAGTGCGTTCCCGGCACCAGTTGGCCGACCGCGGCCTTTGGTCCAAGCGAGCCCATCAAGGAGAGCGACCCTTGGGACATACCGTGATAGGCGCCACGAAACGCTATGACATCCGTGCGCCCCGTCGCGGTCTTGGCAAGTTTGATCGCCGCTTCCACCGCATCTGTTCCGCTCGGTGAGCAGAACTGGATCTTTGCCTGTTCTCTAAGGCCGGACGGCAGGGTTTCGAAAATATCGGAAACGAACTTATCCTTGATAGGGGTCACGAGATCGAGCGTGTGGAGCGGTAGGCCGGAGGCCAGTACGTCCTGAAGGCTGGCAATGACTTCAGGATGGTTGTGTCCCAGCGCAAGCGTCCCGGCGCCGGCGAGGCAATCGAGATAGGTGCGCCCTTCCACATCGGTGACAAGGCACCCCGACGCTGATTTCAGCGCAAGAGGAAACCGTCTCGGATAGCTGCGCGCATTAGATTCACGACGGGCCTGACGCTTGAGGTAATAATCGTTATCGTGCCGTGGGAACGGGTCCATTTTATCAACTCCAATGGAATTGTTGTGGATTCGCGTCCGTATCAGGCACCTGCCGTAACAGGCGCCCTCGGACAGCGCCCGATCCTTCGAAGGAACCACACCGATAGCCCCATTCCGGCAAGCGAGAGCAACGTCGCCGTCGAAAACAGCGCCGAGTAGCCCATCCGGTCCGCGACAAAACCAGCGACCGAGGCTCCCGCCATGTAAACGATCAACTCAGCACAGGTGAGAATGGTGAAATCCGTCCCCGGTTGATCATCCGACGAGTTCTTCATGAAGAAGGAATAGATGGCCACCAGTTCCATGTAACGGATCAGCGTCTGGAATGCCGAGGCCGACATTGCCACCCACATACCAGGCCAAATGCTAAACGCATTCAAGGCAAAGGCGAAGAAGCAGAGGCTTCTAAGGCCACCCAGCATGATAAGCGTTGCGGTCAGTCCAGACTTGCGGATAATGAATGCAGCAATCGCCACCCCCACGAGACCAGCCGTCGCGGCCGCCCCGCCGGAAAGGTAACCGATCCAGTCGGTTGGGACCTGGCTGTCTACCAGATATGTACCTTCCATACCGCGAACGAGACCTTCACTCGCCCGGTATGTCAGCGCAAAACCGAGGATCAACCAGGCATTGGGGCGCCGGAAGAATCCGGCAAGGCTGGCGCGGGTTTTCTCTTTCCCCGTGGAGGCCTCCGGCTGCATCGCCAGCGCAGCTATCAGCGGCAATAACGATAGCGCGGCGACGAGCAGGATCATCGTGTGCCATCCCGCAACATGAAATACCACGAGCGCCGCCGTACCTCCGATGATGACGCCGAGCGCAACTGCCCCGGCCTGCACGGCGTTGCCCATCGAGCGCGTCCTGTCGGTCAGGCGTCTGACAGCGTAACCATCCGTTGCGATGTCCTGCACGGAAGACACAAGCGTAATCGATATGCAGATCGCAAACAGGACGGCGGCGTCGCTCGGCTCCACCAACGCCATCGAGGCAATCCCCGCGCTCACCAGAAGCTGTGTCGGGACCACCCAGCCGCGGCGATGGCCGAGTTTGGGAAAGGGAGACCATCGATCCACCAGGGGCGCGACCGCAAATTTTAGGATAAGCGGCAACATCAACAACGAAAACAGACCAATAGCCGTACGCGATGCCCCGCTTTCACGCATGATCGGAGGCAGTGCCACGAGGAGCAAATAGGTCGGAATGCCCTGAGCGAGGTAAAGCCCTCCCAGCACAACCATTAACCGCCGTTCGAAGGTCGAGGTCGGGGCGGCGTCTCCGGAGATCGCGTCGTCGATTTGGGCCATGCAAGAACCGCTCTGATGAGCCAGGAACGCCGCAAACAAGTTGAAGGTTTTCAGCGCTTCAAGCGCCGGTCTGTTCCGAAGCATTAAACAGGAGTATTCTTATCATCTTTATACCACCTACGAGGAAATGCTTGGAGATGAACGAACTTGTTTAGGACAATTACGAACGCGTCTCGCTGCGTCGGACCCAAGCACACGGTTCAAAACCCTCAGCTTATCACCAGATGAGCGCCGTCAGTCAGGCTCGTCTCCCGATTAAGTGAGGTCGTGCTTCACGGATTTCGCTGTGCGCTTCTCACTCGCGTCCGAGTTCATTGCAGGGCACCGTAGCCCGCCCCCACGAATTGGAGATTGCTGCAAAACCTAGAACTTGATACTACGGCACAAGTTTCATGCGGAGCGCAATCCGAGTGCTGAAAACAGAATCGAAGGTTTCTCTGACGTGGTGAACCGCGTTTTCGTTACTGCGGGGCTGGCATATGGTCCCAGTAGACCGGCTTGTGCGGGCCGATATCTATCCCCAATAGAGACAGCTTGATTTGTTTGCCGCGAATATCAAAAGAGTCTGTCTTCCCCGGCTATTTAGACGAAAGGGAACCTCCGTCTGATGGTGGACCGCTATGGACCGTCGAAGAAGATCACGCAGGCGTCGACCAACGACACAAGGGAAGCGTTGCTCCGCCGTGCGCTCGACGCGCAGGCGGCATATCTTCCCGAGGTCCGCGCCGACATCGGCTCGCAAAGCGCGGAATGGATCAGTGCCCAAACATTTTTCTCCGATCAGATAGCCATCGACGAGTTTATCTTTTTCGAGCAATCGCGATACGACGGTGTCGATCTCAAGACAGCCGGAGCGCTGATGATGAACGACTACAGCTATATAATAGCTGCTGCGACGGTTCCGCTGTTTACTGGTTTTGGCCTCATTGCCGACCTCTCACTCGCATCGGTCGGACTCCGTTTTTACACGACGAAAAAGCTGGTTGACGGGAAGATATATCGAGCTCGACGTGCCCATGTACATTTCGCCGAAAACCTCTTTGGGTATGGTCAGCTAGACAATCCCTCCGATGGCGAGTGGCTTAGAAGCCAGCTTGAAAAGCACTTCAGCCCCGTTGTCGAGCAGATCCACGCACGCACAAGCCTTTCGCGTGCCGCCCTTTGGCGTCTTGCAGGCGACGCGATTGCGTACCTCTTCCTGGACTCGGGACGCCGGTTTGACACCGCTGAGACAGCAAAAGCCGCGGCGATGCGGATTCTCAAAGTTCATGGCTCGCCGTTTGCTAATCGCGAGCTTCGTTACTTTGACCTCGCAGTCGCAGACAGGCATCATCATGAGAAGTGTGAAACCTTTGTCCAGCGTGGCGGCTGCTGCCGGTTTTACCACGTGGACGGTGGCGCATATTGCTCCACCTGTGTCTTGAAAGCGCCAGCGGATCGCGATGACGAACTTCGCCAGGCCATCCGCAACCGATTAGAGACAAACTAAGCAATAAGTTTTTCAAAGCTCAGGGTGAGTTGCCGAATCCCACGACGCACACCCGCATGACGTGACGAGCTGCCAGGAGAAAAACTACCCTTATTTCAATTGAACTGCACTTCGTTGGGACGATGGCACCCGAAAAAAAGTTGCAGTTCGGCCTAACAGACGATATTGCGATAACCTCCAATCTAAAAACGAGGACAACATGGCAACCGGTACAGTTAAATTTTTCGCACAGGATAAGGGCTTCGGCTTCATTACTCCGGATAACGGCGGCCCAGACGTCTTCGTTCATATCTCGGCCGTAGGCTTCGGCGGCTCGCTGACCGATGGACAGAAGGTCAGCTACGATGTTGGCCAGGACCGCAAGACTGGCAAGGCAAAGGCTGAGAACGTCACCGTTCTGTAATAGCATGATGGCCCTGCCACTATTGGCGGGGCCACTCAAGCCCTCCCCTATGAGCGGCTGACACGACCACTGAAGCGGAATGAGCCCCACTCTATAAGTGTCGGCGAGCTTATTTTCCCCATTGAACGAGATTTGCGCAGCTGCGCAAAGTTACCGCGCAACGTCGCAAAAAATCTTGTTTTCAACGGTCTTCCTTAACGGCTTCGCCAAGAGTGTCAGCAACGAAAGCGCCTCGTTGCCCCATCGGCCTTGGTGCGCCAGTCGTGGAATCCTTGCGCGTTTGATGTTCGAGCTCGGCATTGATTTCTGCACCGATGATCAGGATGATGACCGAAATCCAGACCCAGACCATCAATCCGATCAGAGCTCCCAGGGTGCCGTAGGTCGCGTTATAGTTGGCGAAGTTCTCAAGATAGAACGAGAACAACACGGATGCGAGCAGCCAAAGCGCTGTGCTGAATATCACACCCCAACTTAGCCACTTGATCTTTGCCTCTTCGCGGCTTGGCCCGTACCGGTAGATCATCGAGATTCCACACCCGAAGACAAGAATTATGAAGGGCCACCGCGCCAGACGGGCGAGAAGCTCCTGCCATTCATCAAGCCAGAGGTACTTTAAAACTGCTGGCAGAACGCCAATCGCTGCGATGAGGACGATCGCAACGACAAGGGCGCAAAAGGTGAAACCCAGCGACAGCAGGTTCAGTCGAACGAGACTACGCTTCTCGTCTTCGCGATATGCAACATTCATCGCATCGAATAAGGCCTTCATACCACTATTGGCACTCCAGATCGCGACGAGCAAACCACCAAAGAAAGCCAAACTTCTTGTCGACGTCGCCTGCTGCGTGAGAGACGTCAGCTGGTTCAAAATCAAATCGAACGATCCTGGCGGAAAGACACCAGCCAAGAAGCTGATGTGAGACATGATGGCGGTAGGATCGGCGACAAACCCATAGAGCGCCACCAACGCTCCGAGCGCTGGAAAAAGCGACAGCAACATGAAGTAGGTTACACCAGCAGCAATCAATGTCACGCGATCGGCAATTATTGCTCCAACGACGCGCCAGAATACATCTCTTAGACCCTTAGGCGGAATATCGCCTGGTGCATCGGCTTCCCGGCCTCGGTCGCCCTCAGTGTCGTCGTTCATCGATTTCTCCAGCATGCTCATTCGCAAACTGCATCATACGATCAAGAGCTAACGATTTATCTCTGCCAGCTACTTTTCCCCAACCCCTATTAAACGGCGCCGTGTTCTTTGCAGAAGCAGAAGATCTCATAAGAGCTAAGGATGTTTAACCTCGCGCAAGCCGCCTCAATGTTTCCCGGTGATCCGCTGGCACAGGGGCGTGAGCGGGATCTAGGGCGAGAAAGGTGTGAACGGTATAGACCTCAACGTCGTTCTCTGGACTTGGGCAGGATCTGTGCCGAACCGTCTTTCTCTGAAAGGCTATGAGCAACATTTGTCTTACTCAAAGTCAGATCGATTGATCACGACAGGCAATTTCAACGTAGTCCGATCAAACCAGAACTAGCGCCGCCAGTGACAGTAACAGCGCGGGAAACATCACGACTGCGCCGAGCTTCAGGAACCTCCAGCTGCTGATATCTAGCCCTTCCCGGCGCAGCGCCGACAGCCACAGGATCGTAGCCAGCGAGCCAGTAACAGATAGATTGGGGCCGAGATCGACGCCGATCAGAACGGCGCCTGCAACCTTATCCGAAACGTGCGCCGCCTGGACGACGCTCCCGGCGAGCAACCCAGCTGGAAGATTGTTCACGAGATTGCATATGAGAGCAACAAACGTCCCCGCGACACCAACAGCGTAACCTTCCGAAACCGAAGCCAACGAAACCAGTTGATGCGCCAGGATGGTTGTTACACCTGTCCGATCAAGCGCTTCTACAATAACGAACAATCCTGCAACCAACGGCAGAACGCTCCAGCTTATACCTTTTACAGTCTCAATAGGGCTCTGCCGCGTCAGCAAGAGGACAAGAATGGTCGTGATAGTTCCCGCAATGAACGTAGGAACTCCAAGATCAGCATGCAACGCGGACGCAACTATGAGAATGATCGCCGTGATCACAATGCCCCATCCCGCAAGGCTGGCGCTACGGCTAAGCACCGGTCGCTCCTCACCGGAAGCGAGGGTTTCTTCCGACAAGGCGCGCCGTTGCGTAAAGTACAGGCAGACGAATGTGACGATGATAGACACAATTGATGGCAGGAGGAACGTCCCAAGCCAACGGGATAGAGGCGGCATTTCGCCGCCTGCGAATATAACCAGGTTCGCAGGATTAGAGATCGGCAACACAAAGCTTGCAGCGTTTGCGATGAACGCGCAGATCAAAAGGTACGGCATCGGATCACGAACACGGCTGGCCCGGCAAGCTGCATAAACAGCAGGTGTCAAAACAACCGCGGTCGCGTCGTTTGATAGAAATACCGTCACGACAAGTCCAACCAGATAAACGAGCATGAAGAGGCGCTTGGGAGAACCCTTCGCATAAGACGTCGCGATGGCAGCTACCCAATCGAAGAGCCCCTCTCTGCGCGCAAGCTCAGACAGTAGCATCATACCAATAAGGAAGAGGTAGACGTCGATCCCCTTGGCAACCCCAGCCATCGCATCGGTCGGCGCGATCAGTTGGAATGCAAGAAGGAGAAGAGCTCCGACGACCGCCCAGACTGCTTCTGGCCACCGAAAAGGTCTGGTGATGACGCCAACGGCTGTCAAACCCGCGATACCCCACACGATCGCATTCTGGGTCATATGGCTTGTCCTTATTGTCGTGGGAGGCGTAGCCGCCTGGCGGAGTGGAGATCTGGATCGTTCGGCTGAACCGGATACATCACATCTTCGTCATCATCAACAGTCTCACGAGTTGACAAACCGCAAGCCTTTTACATTAGAAATTTTCGATATACTCACACCCGCAAAGTCGTCTCTCGCTTTTCAATACGTCGTCGCGCAGCGCTCCGTTTTGAGCTCCCTGCAATATCGTTGAAAGGGGAGCAGCCTTTTAGCCGATCTCTAGCAACCCAAACATCAATGAGACCTGTCTAACGAATTCGAGCCGTCCAAACGCACCCTCTCCTCGTGCCTTCACACGACGATAGTGAATGAGCGCCTCTAACTGCGTGAGACCGTGATCAGGATAGGAGCACAGGTTTCGAAGGCGGAAATAATTGAACTTCGTGGGAAGATTTACGACACTTGAAAGGTCGAAATCAAATGAGTCGGCAGTACAGCCGAGAAATGAAGTTCACAGCGCAGCCCATAAAACATATCAAACCGGCTACATCACCCGCACCAGCTAGCGAGCCAACGCCTGTGCTTTGCGCAACGCTTTGACCAATCGCTCACTCGCAAATGGTTTTGAAATAACGTCCAGTGCACCATCGAAGCCCGCTCCGATCGCCCCCGGGTTGCCGGTTACAATTATCACCTGCATTCCGTATCTGTCTATCAATCGACGAGCAAGTTGAGCGCCGCTCGCCCCGTCTGCGAGCTTTAGATCGACAAGAGCCACGGTCGCCCGAGGTGCATGGGCAAGCGCCTGCTCCAAAGAAGAGGCTATAGCAACGACCCTAAAACCAATATCTTCCACAATCCCTGCCAAATCGGCGGCTATCAACAGTTCGTCTTCAACAATCAGTACATTCATTCGCAGTATCCCGTTTAGCGCGGGCTGGTCTACGCTCTACGCGTGCCCGATACAATCAAATCATTTTTGAGCCGTAAGCCATGGAGATGGGACGCAAAGGCACCTCCGCCTGCAAGACTCAGCACTAAGCTGTAGATAGACGGCCTCCAGCAAAGATGCCGCACCCTACCTGACGGAAGCCGATTGTGAGACGCCGCTCATCAAATGGGTCGCCGCCACTTCAAGACGATTGAGGGTGACAGCTCGCCCGCCTTCACGGCTCGCCTTGGAGCGACTTCACGTGGGACAGGTGCGTCTCAAGATTAGGTAAGGTTTCTCGCGCGAAACCGACGATCGTCTGGTCGTCTCCGGACCCGGCATAGGTTCTGAACAACGCAACCGCCTCCGCATGGGCCTGCGCCTGTATGTCGACGTAGAGCGTGTCGAAGTCCTTGCCCTTTGCTCCTTCCAACTGATCCATCATTTTCTGGTGTTTGGGCGAAAGGACGATTGGTGACGACAAGGGCGCACCCTTCTTATCCAAAATGTTCTTCAGCTTCTCGTCAGCCTTCTGGTGGTCAGCGATGATCATCTTGGCGACATCCTTGAGCTTAGCTGACCCCGCATTCTGCAAAGCCATCTCGCTGGATTTGATCTCAAATTCATTTGAGCTCGACACCACGCTGACAAAAGTGGGTCGATCGATGACCATCATGGGTGCCGCATCGCCAGCAGGTTTAGGCTTCTGTTCCTGCGCGATGGCGGGTTGGGTAAGCAAAGCGACCGACAATGCCAGATAGGTTAAATTAGAATATTTCATGCTCTTGCTCCTCCAGGAGGCGATCACTTGGCGTTAGAGAATGCTTTAATCAGGTCAGCATTGGCAGCATTGACGGCATCCTTGGCCTTATCCACCACCTTGCCCATCCCAAAGAATTCGTGCGTAACGCCTTCGTAGTTGAGCGCATTCACTGTCACGCCTGCAGCCTTGAGCTTATCAGCATAGGCCTGACCTTCGGACCGCAGCGGATCGATCTGGGCGGTGATAACAGTTGCGGGCGGCAGTCCAGCCAGATCATCGCGTCCAACAAGGTTGATGCGCGCATCAGCCATCTGATCCTTCGACGTGAATACGTGAGACACGAACCACTCCATGTCGGCCTTACCAAGAGGTGCCGCATTTGCGTTTTCTTTATAAGACTGCATATCCATGTCGTTGCCGGCGATTGGGTAGACCAATAATTGATGCACCGGCATCGTTGTCTTTTTCTCCTTCGCCATCAAAGCAACGTTCGCAGCTAGGTTGCCACCGGCAGATTCACCTGCGACAGCGATCCGTTTAGCATCGCCATTCAGCGTGTGGATGTTTTCAACCGTCCAAATATAGGCAGCCCAGGCATCATCATGTTGAGCCGGAAACTCGCTTTCCGGTGCGTGATGATAGTCCGCAGACACGATTATGGCTTTGGCTCCAACCGCTAAGGCTCGCGGCGTCGCATCGTAGGTATTGATGTCCGCCACAACCCATCCGCCGCCATGGAAGTAGAGCACGACAGGGAATGGCCCTTTGCCCTCGGGAATGTAGACGCGCGCAGGCAGCGCGCCTCCAGCGGTCGGTATGGCAATATCTTTCGTTGCAATCCCGGCTTCGGGCATCGGCGAAATCTTCTTGTCCCTCTGGATCGTTCGTGCTGCGTCAGCGGCACTCGCCTGTGTCCTGGCCTGAGGAACGGCCAAGCTCGAAAACGGCTTGGCATCCAACGCTTTCAGAGCGTCAAGAACGGTCTGCATTTGGGGGTCGGGCTGAGCTTGCAGAGTCTCTTGCTTTTCTTGAGCCGATGCGGCCGGTGCTGGCTGTTGCGCCCATACACCTGCTGATGTCGAAAGGAACACGAAAGAAAGAGTGGCAGCGCCCACCATGTGACGTACAATTGGCATAAGGATTTCCTTTTAAAAAAAGACCGGCTTGCGATCGCATTATTGCTTCGGCAGCTCAGTCTTCTGCTGGTAGGTTCCCACGAGTTCCCCCTTCCCGATCACGTGACCGGAGATCGCTGCCAAGAGTGCATCGCGATCTGACGTCGGGGGCAGATCGATCATGGAATCGAGCGCCACGACCTGAATATGATAGCGATGCGGTTGGTCGCCTGGAGGTGGCTTGGGTCCGAAATACCCGTGTGTACCGGAGGTGTTGCGACCCTGGAGCACTCCCTCAGGCTCCACAAGACGAAGCTGCTCTTGCAGCCCTTCCGGCAGAGACGTAACGGTAGCTGGAATATTCCAGGCGAGCCAATGGACGAACGGCTTCAGCGGTGAGGAATCCGGATCTTCCATTATGATCGCATAAGATGCCGCGTCTGGTACGGCACTCCAGTTCAGCGCTGGTGAAACACCATCGGCGTATTCACTATGCTTTGCTGGAATGGTCTGATTGTTTGAGAATGCCTTGCTGGCAACGTTGATCTTGCCCTTGGTCTCCGTCTCCGGTCGCTTTAGCGCTAGAGGCACATCCGCACCCTTTTTTGCCTGCGCTTCCATCACCCCAGACGGCACGGTGGTCTTAACGTCCGATGCTTTCGTATCGCCTTTATAGGCGATGCGGTAAATGACGCCGTTGGCGTCATCCGCCATCAGCAACGACCCATCTTTGCCAACTGCAAGGCCAACTGGACGGGCAAAATGCGTCTTCCCCTCATCCGTCAGGAAGCCGGTCAAGAAAGGCTCGATCGATTTGGGCTTGCCGTCCTCGAAGTGAATGCGGACGATTTCGTAGCCGGAGGCCGGATTGCGGTTCCATGAGCCGCGCATCGTTGCAAAGGCGTCGCCCCGGTACTCGGTAGGGAAAGCGGAAGCTTGATAAAATTTCATCTGCATCGGGGCAGCATGGGCCGTATAACCGATCGTCATCGGTTGGCTCTGGTCGCGCCACTGCTCTTTCGTCACTCCTCCGACTGGGGTGGACTGAGGGTAGATGTCGCCAGCGCCGTAGACGTGCGGCCAACCGTACTGCTTGCCCTGCTCGATCTTGTTTAGCTCCTCAGCCTGCACCTCGTCTCCTAAGAGATCGATGCCATGATCCAGTCCCCATAGCTCTCCAGTCTGCGGCTGCCAGTCATATCCGATCGTGTTGCGCAGGCCAGAAGCAAAGATGGTGCGGCTCTTTCCATCTGGCGTTGCCCGAATGATGGTCGCATTTTCCGGATTGCTTTCGTTGCAAGCGTTGCAGGTGGAACCGACGCTGATGTAAAGCATCCCATCGGGGCCGAAGGCCAGAACACGGTTTGGATGCTGACCCGCATCGGGCAAATCGCCGATAATCATCTTCGGTTCGCCAAGCGTTCCATCTTTTCTGATGTCCGATACAAAGATTTCTTTCACGGTTGCGAGGTAGAGCTTGTTGCCCTTAATCGCCAATCCATGGGCCTGTGCTCTGGCCAGAACCTGTACGGGCGCGCCGTCGGCCTTGCCGTCCGCATTCTCATCCTTGAGAAGAAGCACGTCGCCTTCTTCCCGCCGGCTAACATAGATGAACCCTTCGTCAGACACAGCGATGATGCGGCTGTTGCCCAACCCTTGAGCAAAGGGTTGCACCGAAAAGCCTTCAGGCACTTTCAACTGCCCTACCCGCTCGCTCGTCGCCGCGACTTTGTTGGGTTTGAAGACATTTGTGGTAATTTGAACTTCAGTTCCATCACCCTGTTGGGCATAAGATATGCTGCAAGTAAATGAAGCAGCCACAACAGATGCGGCGCCGACAATACGGTAAAACATTGAGATCCTCCGAAGGCTTTGACCACCGAACATGGGATGCGCTTCAAAGTTCCTCTACTTCAGCCGTTGCTACAGTCTGCCTCTAAATTGATGATATCTAGCGATTTCGAAACGAATGGCGAAATTCTTACGGATGATCCTTCGTTCTACTACCGTCAGCAAGCCGACCATTCCTCGTGACAGTTAAACGGCCGCTAAAATGCGACGGATACCGTCGGAATTGGGAGGTATCGACTGGGATAGGAGGCACCCTAGCGATGCGTCCTGATCGGGCACACTCTTCGAGGACTGATCGTGAAATGCCGACCAACACGCTTCGATCAAATGATGACAATGATAATCATCTTTGTTGACCAATCGCACTTTTCCATACAGAAGTGACCACTTGTCCTGATCTGAGACGTTTGACAGGCTGAAAGGCGGACGTGGTGACATACCTTCACGCGATGCAAACCGAGATCCAGGGTATACAAGCCGTTTCACCTCCAACTTGGCGGTCGCTGGATGGCATTGTTGGGGTTCATTGGGAGGCGGAAGGTCACGCGGGCGCGAGTGGATACTATCTTTCACCCGATCCCCGCATCATGCTGTTTTTCAAAGATGTGAGCAGCCACATACGCGTTTCCGATCAACCATCGCGCTTTGATCGTTTCGAACGAGGTTTAGCGGCTGCAGTCTTTGTGCCTGCTGGCGTACCGTTATGGACAAAGTTTACGCGCCATCATCGCTTCGCACACCTTGATTTACACCTGCACCATGATCGATTGATGCGTTATATCTCGCCGATCGTTGGATCTTCTTTAGCTCGTACCGTCTCTAAGAAGCCGGTTGAGCTAAAGCAGCCCGGACCATTGATCAGTCTCGCCAATCTGGTTGTCGATGAGCTGAACGACAGTGCCAGACATCCCGCGTTCGCAGAAAACTTGGTCGGCAGCATCGTAACCGGCCTCCTCGATCTGAACGCGGCTGATGATGAAAAGGCCGTTACGAGCGGACGTCTGACCCAAGCTCAATTGAACCGCCTTTCAGCCTATTTCGAAAGTTGTGGTGGCCGACGTCTGAGCGTACGAGAAATGGCAGATGTTGTCGGGCTGTCCGAGAGCTGGTTTGCGACGGTTTTCAAGCAATCCACAGATATGACTCCTCTGCAGTGGCAGCTTTCTCGGCGTATCGATCGTGCCAGACATTTGTTGAGCGACACCAGCGTAAGCATCGCGGATATCAGCGCTCAACTTGGTTTTTCCGATCAGGCGCATCTGACCAAGGTCTTTCGCAGCCTGACCGGCGAGACGCCGGCCGCGTGGCGACGTAAAAATCCATCGGCGTGAAGATGTCCCGGTGATTTCCGCCGGGACGCTATACTTCTTACCAGGTCTGACGACGCGTCTACCAGGTCTGACGGAGCGTCGCATAGATCGCGCGTCCAGGATTATAGTAGAGTGCACCGCCATCGTTGTTGGCGATGTGCTTCTCATCAAAGACGTTGTTAACATTCAGCTGGAAGGTGGTGTTCTCCCGAATGTTGTAAGAGAAGGATGCGTCGAAAACGACCGCTCCCTTCGATTTGCGCGTATTGGCGTTTTCGAAGTAGTAGGAGCCTGTGAAGCGCGCTCCGGCTCCAAAGGTCATGTCACCGCGCTCGCCGCTTCCTTCCAGCGTGTACGTGGTCCATAGAGACGCCATGTGCTCCGGCACCTGAGCAAACCTCTTGCCGTTATAAGCCGGTGCAGTGTCCACAATCTTCGAGTCGATGTAGGAATAAGCACCGATTAAGTTGACGTTGGACGTAAGCTCAAGCTTGCCTTCGAGATCGAAGCCCCGATGACGGACCTCTTTCACGGTATTCGGCAGGTAGACGGGAGCCTCATAGGTGGTGATGTTCTCCAGCGTCAGATCATAGATGGAAGCCGTGATCAGGGCTGGAATTGCATCCGGCCGATACTTGATCCCCGCCTCATACTGCTTGCCATAGGTCGGTTCTTTTCCGGACGTCGGCGGTGCCACCGATTCTGCGTAGCTGACATAGGCAGCAAGCTCGTCTGTGAGCTTGTAGCTCAGTCCGAAGCGCTTGCTTAGTTCACTATATGTGCCGCTGGCAGTCGTGCCGGTGTTGAGGTTCTTATCCTCAAGATCCAGCCAATCATTTCGCAATCCGAGGCTAGCTGTGACGCGATCGCTGAAAACCAGGTCCTGCTGGAGGTAGATACCTCCGTTAATCTGATCCTTCTTCGAACTGCTATAGGGCGAAAGGGGACCCGGGCCGCCAGCAAAAACGGGATTTAAGAAATCAATCTGTGGCGCAGCGGTATAGTAGTTCGCGCCGTTGGAATTAAAGTTGCTGTAATCGGCGCCCACAAGAGTGCGGCTTTCGATCTGTTCGAACTCCGTTTCGTAAAGGAAATGGGCATCTGTAATGAAATGCTCGGCCGAACCCTTGCTACCAAAGTAGTTGCGATTCACCCGCGTATCTGCGGGATCTCCTGCACCGAGCGCATCATAGATGTAGGTATAGCCAAAGCCATTTCTCGACTTGCTGTAGCGAGTGTTGGAGCCGAACGACAGACCATTGCCGAAATCGTGCTCCAACATCACGGAGTAGGTGTTCCGGTTCATGGTATCGTAGTTATAAGAAGGCTCACCGAAGAAACGATCGCGGTTGAAGTCGGTGAAAAGTGGGTGACCGCCGCTGCTCGGAGTGCCATCACGATCCAGATGATCAAACACGAAGGTCAGTGATGTCACATCGCTCGGCCGCCATGTCAGGCCACCTTGGACAAAGTTTTCATCATTGTTCGAGAAGTCGAACTCACCGTCCGAGCGCTCAAATTTCCCCGTCAGGCGGTAGGAAAGCGTATCGTCTTCGGTCAGGTTGTCACCGAAATCGAAGCCTGCCTCCTTGTGGGCGTAAGAGCCCGTAGTACCGTATACTTCGCCAAAGCGCTCACTGCGCGGCTTCTTCGTCACATAGTTTATCGCACCACCCGGATCAGAAACGCCAAAGCCGGTGGAATTGGCACCCTTCAGCACCTCAACCCGCTCAAACCCATAAGGCTCTTCCTTCACGCCAGTCCAGGTGCGCCCCACCATCAAGCCATCGCGGTAAGTGAAGGGCGTAAAGCCGCGGATCTTGACGTAATCATAGCGCTCGTCGGAGCCGTAGTAGTCAGTGGTCACGCCGGCGGTGTACTGCACCACCTGCTCGATGCTGTCCGCCTTGCGCTGCTCGATTTCCTTAGACGTCACGACCGAGACAGTCGCGGGCGTCGTGAAGATTTCGCCCGGCATCTTGCCTACCGCGCTTGATCGTTCCGCCACGATTGACTTGGAGTCATTGTCCGACTGGCCACTTCCCTGAATGGTAATAGTCTCCAGTACTGTGGCGTCCCCGTTCGTATCCTGCGCTAAAGCGAATGCCGGCAGCAATGTGATGACTGCCGTGCAGCCAAGAAGGGTTCCGGTGCGATATCGCAGAAGGGCTCGGGTTTTGCTTGGGGCGGGAATGGCGCTGATCATGCTTTCATCCAGAAATTGGCGTTCGAACACTCCCGCCAATGACCTCGTCATCGTCTGGAGCCGACGGGCATAAGCTCCTCTCACTTCGAGTGCGAGGCGAGCTGTCACCGGTCAACGGCTCTTTAACTGGATAATTTAAATCCAGTATTGTATATATCTCTCTTTTGTAAAATTCCCCGGAAAATCAAGCATGCGGGCTCGCGTGAGGCTCTAAATTGCTTGACCTCCCGACTTTAAGCTGAGACTGACGGTCAACTTAATAAGGCAGGACAGGATCATGCGGATCAAGCTTCACCAACTCATGCCACTTGCGACCCTACTCCTGAGCATGACCGCATCGCAGACCGCAGCTGATGACGCAGCTCACTTTCCGCTGGACATCAAACACGCGCTTGGCACAACGACGATAGCGAAAAAACCGCTTCGCGTGGCGACCGTTGCTTGGGCCAATCACGAAGTTCCGCTCGCGCTGGGAATTGTCCCGGTCGGCATGGCAGCCGCCAATTTCGGCGATGACGACGGCGACGGCCTACTGCCCTGGGTTTCAGAGCGCCTTAAGGAACTTAATGGCGAACCACCCCGGTTATTCGATGAAGGCGATGGCATTGATTTCGAGGCGGTGGCAGAAACACAGCCAGACGTCATCCTGGCCGCCTACTCCGGTTTGAACAAGAGCGACTACGAGACACTCAGCCAGATCGCGCCCGTCGTCGCTTACCCCTTGGCCCCCTGGTCGACAGATTGGCGTGAGACAATCCGTTTCGATAGCGCCGGCCTGGGAATGGCCACTGAAGGCGAGACACTTATTTCCGACATTGAGAAGAAGATCGCCGCGGAGGTCGCGAAGTACCCGGAGTTGAAGGGCAAGTCCGCGATGTTTGTGACGCATCTCGACGCTAACGATCTCAGCATCGTCAATTTCTATACGGCACAGGATACCCGAGTTCGCTTCTTTAAGGATCTTGGTCTTTCCATGCCCAAGAGCGTGGTCGAAGCATCGTCCAATGGCAGCTTCGCCGGCTCGATCAGCGCTGAGCAGATCGACATGTTCGATGATGTCGACATAGTGGTCACCTACGGCAACAAACAACTTGTCGAAGCATTGAAGGCCAACCCTCTCTTCGCGCAAATGCCCGCTGTAAAACACGATGCCATCGTGACTTTGGGTCGCGATCCGGTCGGCACCGCTGCCAATCCAACGCCTCTTTCCATCGCCTGGGTGTTGCCAGCATATGTGGCCAAGCTGGCGGAAGCGGCGAGAAAAACGGAATGAATACGCGCCACGTGCCACATTTGGCACAGCGAACCAACTTCACCCTGGCTGCGCGCGCCAGGCTGCTATGTCTTGTCGCCGCTGTGGTGGTCGCAACCATTATTGCCATCCTTTCGCTTATGATAGGGACGCGCGATGTGGCGCCTTCGGAGGTGATGGCTACGGTTGCAGGCGACACATCCACTCTGGATCGGGCAGTCGTGGCAACGCGGATACCGCGAACAGTGCTGGCACTGATTGCCGGCGCCGCACTCGGGTTGGCCGGCGCTGCGATGCAGGGTATAACCCGCAACCCCTTGGCCGATCCCGGCATCCTGGGGATCAACACGGGCGCTTCTCTTGCTGTCGTCGTTGGGGTTGCTTGGTTCGGAATAAGCTCCGCGCAAAGTTTCATATGGCTGGCAATCTTCGGGGCAGCAGCAACCTCCATTTTCGTTTACACCATCGGCTCGATGGGGAGCGGAGGCGCCACGCCCTTGAAATTGGCACTGGCAGGCACGGCGACCGCCATCGCATTTTCTTCCCTCGTTATCGCCATTGTTCTCCCCCGGGCAGATATTGCGGGTGGGATTCGGTCTTGGCAAATCGGCGGGGTCGGCGGAGCCACCTTCGAGCGCATGGAACCGATTTACGGCTTTCTGATCGTGGGCTTCGCACTTTGCCTGCTCTCTGCGAGAAAACTGAACGTGCTAGCGCTTGGGGATGAACTTGCTGCTGGCCTCGGAGAAAACGTTGCCATTGCGCGAATTGTCACGACAATCGGCGCAGTGACACTTTGCGGCGCAACTACAGCCATATGTGGGCCTATAGGTTTTGTCGGCTTGGTAGTGCCACATGTCTGCCGGCTTTTGGTCGGAGTGGATCACCGCTGGCTCCTTCCCTTTTCCGCACTTGGCGGCGCGATCCTGCTGACGATCAGCGATATTGTGGGTCGTTTGGCTGCGCGTCCTTCAGAACTGGAAGTAGGGGTCGTAACCGCTTTGGTTGGCGCGCCGTTTTTTATCTTCATCGTCCGTCGGCAGAAGGTGAAGCAGCTATGAGCCATGTGTCGACCCAATCAACGTCCATGGGATCGGTCCGAAAGAGCAGGAACCGCCACCTTCAAAGTCGTCACACGCTGGTGGCAGTCATGGCGGTGGTCCTCCTCAGCGGGTTTTGCTGCTCCCTTGCCTTCGGCCAAACATATGTTCCTTTTTCGAATGTCATCCGCGTCCTAGTGGGCGAGAGTGTACGCGGTGCAGACTTCACTGTCGGCCAGTTGCGCCTGCCGCGCGCAGTGCTTGCTCTGGCAGCAGGTGCGAGTTTCGGGCTGGGCGGAGCGGCCTTCCAAACTCTATTGCGCAATCCGCTCGCAAGTCCGGACATCATCGGAATTACGTCTGGCGCAAGCGCGGCGGCTGTCTTCTGCATTATCATTATTGGCATCAGTGGCCCGGCCGCTTCTGTGTTTGCTGTGCTCGCAGGCCTCGCCGTGGCGTTGCTTGTTCATGGCCTCTCGAACCGCAATGGCGTCTCGGGAGCCCGGCTCATTCTCGTTGGTATCGGTGTCTCTGCCATGCTTGAGAGCATGATCGTCTATATGCTCTCGCGCGCGCCTGCCTTCAGCCTTCAAGAGGCCATGCGATGGCTTACCGGAAGCGTAAATGGCGCGAAGCTTGAAATGGCAGCTCCCCTGATTCTCGCCCTCCTCATTTGTGGCAGCGTTCTTCTGGTTAAGGCGCGTGATCTTGAGGTGATGCGGACGGGTGAAGACACGGCCACCGCACTTGGTGTCAATGTAGCATCGACCCGGCTTATCGTAATCGTTGCTGCGGTGGGACTAATTGCGACAGCGACCGCCATAACCGGACCGATCGCTTTCGTCGCCTTTCTCGCAGGTCCGATTGCTTCCGGCATATTTGGACGCCGCCATTCGATCCTCCTCCCTGCCGGACTGGTCGGCGCGACGCTGGTTCTGGCGGGAGACTTCGTCGGGCAGTTTCTTCTGCCCAGCCGCTATCCCGTCGGCGTGGTGACTGGAGCACTCGGCGCGCCCTACCTCATCATCCTGATCATTCGAAGCAACCGCCAAGGAAATGCCTCATGACTGATCCCCGCCTTGAGGCCAAAAACCTGTTCGCAGGTTACGACGAGAAGCAGATATTGAGGGATCTGGACCTCGTCATTCCTCCCGGCCAGATCACGGCGGTCGTTGGGGCCAACGCCTGCGGGAAGTCCACTCTGCTCAAGGCTCTTGCGCGCCTGATTGCGCCGCAAAAGGGCGATGTCCTTCTCGACGGGCGTGCCATTCACCGGCTGCCGACGAAAGAGCTTGCACGACGGCTAGGGCTTTTGCCGCAATCGCCCATTACTCCCGAAGGCATCACGGTCATGGATTTGGTCAGCCGGGGACGGCATCCCCATCACGGTCTTTTCGCGTCCTGGACCACGGAGGACGACCGCGCTGTCGCCGATGCGCTTGCGGCAACGCAAACCATGGATTTGGCTGAACGACCCGTCGATGAACTGTCCGGCGGCCAGAGGCAGCGTGTCTGGATAGCGATGGCACTCGCGCAGCAAACCGAAGTCCTGCTGCTTGATGAGCCGACCACATTTCTGGATGTGAGCCATCAGATCGACGTCCTTGACCTCTTGACCGACCTGAACCAGACGCGTTGCACAACCATTGTGATGGTCCTTCACGATCTGAACCTCGCTGCCCGTTACGCGGACCATCTCGTTGCCATGCTGGAAGGGCGGCCTTTTGTGGCAGGCCCGCCACAAACTGTGCTGACGCAGGATCTGGTTCGGAAGGTATTCGGACTAGAGAGCCAGATCCTTCTCGATCCAACATCAGGCCGCCCGATGATGCTCCCGATCGGCCGCCATCACATGCAAGCCCGCTACGCTCCACTTACAGAGGCAAGATCATGAACGCACCGCAGCTCTCCACCCTCTCCGGTGTCGCCTACCCGGCTGACGTGAACGCAATGCTTGCTGAAATTTGCGAGCACTTCGTTGAGCACTCTGACGTGATTTCATTGGAACGAGGTGCCTCCCTTAGATCAGAGGATTGGTCGATTGATGTAAGGACCGACAATGAGCGGCTGATGATCGAAATTCGGACCGATACCGAAAATATGCTCGCAACCACACGCATGATGTTTGCCGAGCATCTGTTCTATTTCGCAGGCGATGAACCATTTAGCCTTGAATGGTCAACACCTGCGCCGATGGTTCGCCCTCCAGGTTTTTACGAGGCGACAGTCGTCAGTTCCGCGAACGTGACACCGCGAATGCGTAGGGTCACCCTCGCCGTCGCAGATGTAAAGCCGTTTATCGGCGGCGACATGCACGTGCGTTTGCTTGTTCCGCCGCGCCATCGAACGCCTGTCTGGCCAAAGCTGAAGGAAAGCGGCCGTATTGGCTGGCCAGAAGGAGAGGACGAACTGCTCGTGCGCGCCTATACCATCCGTTCAGTGGATGAAAAGGCCAAGCTCGTCAGCATAGACTTTCTCCAGCATCCGAAACCCGGCACCGCGACCCCCGGCGCAGACTTCGCGCGGGACGCGCAAGCTGGGCAGCAAGTGGCGCTCATGGGTCCCGGGAGTGGCCATTTGCCTGAAGCAAAATCCATCCTGTTCGCAGGAGACGAAACGTCTTTACCGGCCATCGCGCGCATGGTGGAGGAAGCGCCGCCTGGCACCGCGATAAAAGCAATCATCGAAGTAGAGGATGCAGCGGAAGAGCAAGCGATCCACCACGATGAACTGGTTTCGGTTGAATGGCTGCATCGCTCCACCTATCCCCAGAGCAGCAGCAACCACCTTGTCGAGCGGTTGAAGGCAGAGATAGATGAAAGCCCTCGGGAGACATTCGTTTGGTTCGCGGCCGAAAAATCGGATGTCCGCGCTATAAAGCGTCATCTTGCTGATAAGGAGCGTGACCGGAAGCATCAATACGTCGCTTGGTATTGGAGCAAAGAGGATTGACGGGGAACTCGACCGGAAGGATGCTGTTTAAACGACGCAAACCGGAAGTTTAAGCAGTGAAGATTCTAGTCGCGGAAGACGATGAGACGATGGCGGGCTATATCCGCAAAGGTCTCATCGAACAGGGTTTCTCGGTCGACTGGGTGAGTGACGGTCGCGAAGCGCTGACCTATTGCCTATACAATACCTGCGATCTCGCCATCGTCGACAGAATGATGCCCGGTCTCGACGGCCTATCTCTCGTTAAGGCGCTGAGAGCGTCAAAAAGTTCACTGCCTGTCATCTTTCTGACAGCGGTCTCCGGCCTTGAGGACAAGGTAGAGGGGCTGATGGCGGGCGGCGACGACTACATCGTCAAGCCGTTTCACTTCTCTGAGTTGCTCGCCCGCATTCACGCCCTCTCGCGCCGCCCTAAAGAGAATATCCAGAAGACCGAGCTCATTTGCCACGATCTCAGACTTGACCTTCTCAAACGCGTTGCGGTTCGCCAGGGTCAAGTTATCGATCTGCAGAACAAGGAATTCGCACTGCTGGAACTGCTGATGGAAGCCGAGGGCCGGGTCGTGAGCAAGACGATGATCCTGGAGAAAATCTGGGACTTCTCCTTTGATCCAGGCACAACCGTCGTAGAGACGCATATCAGCAAGCTGCGCCAGAAGATCGACAAGCCATTCGATACAGCTTTGATTCAAACCGTCCGCAACATGGGATACCGGATTCGTGCGCCTCATTGATCTTATGTCGGGCAGCTCCTTTCGGACCTCGGCCAAGGTTGCGACAGGCGTTCTTGTTCTCATGAGCCTTGGCGGCACGCTCTTCATAGGGGCGGTTACCAAGACCCTTCGCAACACCACCGAGCAGCAGACGCTGGAGGAAGCTGTTCTGTTGAGCGACGTTTACGCCGCGGAAAGACGCGACGGTTTGGTGAAGGCAATCGGTACGCTGAGCAACCTCGTGAGTAGCCGGGACCGCATCTCCGCAGTCTACGACGAACATGGTGTCAACCTCGCGGGCGCCAACCTGACCATGCCGGACTTCATCGGTGTGCGCGACACCACACTGCAGTCCATCTCGGCGACGGGAAGCGATGGCCACTTTGTGCTATCGGTCCAGAAGTTTAGCGACGCAACACTTGTTGTCGGCCGAAACCTCAAGGCCGTCGACGAGATGCGAATCTACATGATTGCCGGCTTGGTGATCATGACCTTGCTGTTGACCTTCGGAACACTGGTTCTGGGTCTCTTGGCGAGTGGTAGGAGTTTTTCGAAATTGAGGGCGATCGAAGGCGTTCTTGGGCGCGTCGCAAGCGGCGAGTCCGATGCGCGCGTGCCGATCGTAGAAAGAAAAGATCAAATTGACCGCATCTCGATCCAGATCAACGCAAACCTTGATGTGCTCTCTCGCCTGATAGACAGCATGCGCGCAACAACGACTGCGATCGCACATGATCTGAAAACACCGCTCGCACGCGTTGGGCTCTTGCTGAACGATGCCCTAGACGCAATCGAGGCCGGACGCGATCCGCACCCACAAGTCGAGCGGGCACTTAACGAGACCGGCTCGCTCAACGACATTATCGACACCATTCTGCGCATCACCCGCATCCGCGCCGGCTCGCCGCGCAAGGACATGCAGGTGAACGACCTTGGAGGTCTGGTTGAGAATACGCTCGAATTCTTCGCACCACTCGCACAAGAGAACGGGCAAACGCTCGAATTTCGCTCTAAGAAGACCGAAGAATATCTGCTTTTGTGCGATAAGAGCATGGTGCAGCAGATGCTCGCCAACATCATCGGAAATGCCATCGTGCATGGAGGCTCCGGCATTTCGATAGACGTTCGTCTCCTCGACCATCCCGAGACGATCGACATCATCGTTGAGGATACCGGCGGCGGCATCCCCGACAGTCAACGCGATGAGGTCTTCGAGCTGTTCAAACGGCTCGACAACGCCCGTAGCAAGCCGGGGAGCGGTCTTGGCCTTGCGCTCGTCAAGGCGGTTGCCGACCACCATCAAGCCGTCATCACGCTTTCCGCGACCACTCCCGGCTCCGTGGAGCATCAGGGCTTGCGCGTCACCGTCTCCTTCCCCAAGCGCCAACTTCAACAATAATTAAAGAACGCGGCAAGCTGCCTCAAACTGCGTCGCCTAGTGTCGTAGCTGTTCATCGACTTCGGGAAATGAACCGTGAAAGCAAGAGCCGATCGGGGCCGTCCGTGCTGGAGGAACTGCTCCCTTTTCAGCATATGCCGCGGAGACTGCACTGCAAGCCGGAGCCGCCAAAGTGGCGGACCGACGCGTTGTGCCCCCCGCCGGTTTCTTGCTTCCATCGAAGTATTGACCCTGAAACCGCGGCGCCTCGGCAAAACGCCAGGCCCGATTGCGAGGCACTCTGATGACCATGAATACACTTCGAACCGCAGCCCGCTCGAACAACGCGCTTGTCGATGCGCTCCGCGATCATATGAATAAACGGATCGTCGGCCAGGAGACCTTCATCGACAGTTTGCTTCTCGGCCTGTTCGGTGATGGACACATTCTGCTGGAAGGCGCGCCGGGTCTTGCCAAGACCAAGGCGGTTAACACCTTGGCGGAGCTCATCGAGGGCGAGCCGTGCCGTGTCCAGTTTACCCCGGACCTGCTTCCAAGCGACCTGACCGGAACCGAGATCTATCGCCCGGAAAAGGCAACCTTCGAATTTCATCCCGGTCCTCTGTTTCACAATCTGATCCTTGCCGACGAGATCAACCGTGCGCCCGCCAAGGTGCAGTCGGCCCTCCTGGAGGCTATGGCCGAACGGCAAGTCACCGTCGCGGGGAAGACCTACCGGCTACCGGAACTCTTCATGGTTATGGCAACCCAGAATCCGATCGAACAGGAAGGCACATATCCGCTACCGGAAGCCCAGCTCGACCGTTTCATGCTGCATGTGAAGATCGACTTTCCTTCGCCTGAAGCCGAACGAGAAGTGCTGCGTATCGTACGCGGCGAGGCCATGGCCGAAACCGTGAAGTCTACCTTCCGGGTGTCCCAGCGTGACATCTTCGAGGCCCGGCAGGCGGCCCTGAGAACCCATGTCTCGGATGCGCTGACCGACTACATCATTCAGCTGATCCAGGCGACCCGCCGTCCCCAGATGTATGGCGCCGATCTCGCGCATCAGATTTCCTATGGCGCATCGCCGCGCTCGACCATCGCTCTGGACCGTTGCGCGCGGGTGCATGCCTGGATGAACGGTCAGGATTTTGCAACTCCGTCCGACGTGCAGGCCGTCCTGCATGACGTGCTTCGCCACCGTATCATCCTGAGTTTCGAAGCTGAAGCGGAAGGCAAAACCGCCGACGCCTTCATCGATGCCCTGATCGACAGGGTTCCTGTTGCTTAAACAGTCGGGAGACCGTCATGACAGACCAAGACCTCAAAGGCATTGTCGCGACCCTGCCCGAACTCGTTCGGGTGCGACCGCAACGCGGCTTGACCGGCTTTGCACCATCCGGCCGTGTCGCGACCCATCAATGGGGTGCCAACCGTTCCGTTTATCGCGGTCGCGGTATGGAATTTGCCGAAAGCCGTCTGTATCAGCCGGGCGACGACGTAAAATCCATCGACTGGCGGGTCACGGCCCGCACGGGCCAAACCCATACCAAGCTCTTCCAGGAGGAGCGGGAACGTCCCATCGTCATTCTGACCGACATGCGCGCGATGATGCAGTTCGGCACCAGAAACCGTTTCAAATCCAATCTGGCAGCCGAATTGGCTGCCATGATGGCCTGGACCGGACATGACGGTGGCGACCGTGTCGGCGGACTTGTCATGACGCGCGACGGTCTGCGGGACTTTCCTGCGGCCAGAACGCGGCGCTCGGTGCTTGGCCTTCTGGAAGCGCTTTCGGAAGAAACGCGGCTCGAACGGCCAATCGGCACGGAGGCGACGCTGGCGCACGCGCTGCGCCGCCTGCGTCACCGCAACCGGCCAGGAACTCTGGCCTTCGTTATCAGTGACTTCTACGATTTCGGTGACGAAGCGGAGAAAGAGCTTCGGCATCTGGCGGTGAACGCCCATGTCACCAACATCCAGGTCAGCGATCCCTTCGATGCAGCACTTCCGCCGCGCGGCGGACGCCTGACCGACGGCGAACATGCCTTGGCTGTCTCAGCCCTTGGCGGACGCAAACTCGAACGCTACGCGCGTGAATTCGAGGCGCGAAAGGAGCGGTTGGAGACGTTGAGCCGTCACCACGGAATGGTCTGCCACTTCTTGCAGACACCGGACGATCCCTCCTGGGTCCTCCATCCGCATCTCAACCGGAGTATGGCAGCATGAGCACGCAACTCACTCCACAAATGCAGACGCAGCTCGCCCAGCTTCGCGACATTCATCTGCCTCAGCCCATCGGCTGGTGGCCGCTTGCGCCGGGGTGGTGGGCTCTCATCGCCCTAATCTGCATCCTCAGCGTCGTCGGGTTCGTCTGGAGCCGGATGCGCCGCAGAAGTGCACGCTTTCTGGCGCTTCGAGAGCTTGAGGCGATCAAGCCGGAGAAGCCGGACGAATTTCTTGCGCAGATATCTTCCCTACTGCGACGGGTGGCCCGCCGCCGCTCGGCCGGAGCCGATGTTTTGACGGGCGAGGCGTGGAGCGCGTTTCTGATGGAAGGCAAAAACGGAATGAGCAGCAACAGTGCGACGCTTCTGGCCACCGGTCCCTATGGTCCACCGGCCAATGAGAATTTCGAACCGGAGGCGCTGCGCGCCGAGACCGCCACCTGGATCAGGAGGAACGGATGATTACCTTTCTCTGGGCATTTGCCTTTCTACTGCTGCCGCTGCCTTTTGTGCTGCGCTATTTCCTCAAACCCGCTGACAAGGGATTGGGCGGTGCATTGAAAGTGCCGTTCTTTGCCAGCCTGTCGCGGGACCTGGGAGGTCGGGCCGACCGCACTTCTACATCCTGGTGGAAGCTCGCTACTGCTTCGCTTATCTGGTTGCTGATGGTGACAGCGCTCGCCCGTCCAGCCTATGTCGGGCCGGAAGTGCCGCTGCCCGCCGAAGGACGCGACATCATGATGGCTATCGACCTTTCCGGTTCCATGGCCGAGCAGGATTTCGCCGTGGGCGGCAGACCGACCACCCGCCTCAACGTGGTCAAGGATGCGGCTGATGCTTTCATCAAAAGCCGCAAGGGTGACCGGGTTGGCCTCGTCCTCTTTTCGGATCGTGCCTATCTGCAAGCACCCCTGACCTTTGATCGGGAAGCCGTTCGCAAGCTTCTCAATGAGGCCCAAGTCGGGTTGACCGGTCAACAGACGGCAATTGGCGATGCCATCGCCGTATCATTGAACCGCCTGAAGGACAGGCCGGCCGAAGGACGTGTTCTCGTTCTCCTGACGGACGGCGCCAACAACAGAGGCGAGATGGACCCAATCCGGGCAGCTGAACTCGCCAAGAAACTGGGAATCCGCATCTACACGATCGGCGTTGGCGGAGCTCCGATGGCCGTTGACACCGCGATGGGTCGCCAGATGGTCACATCTTCTGACCTCGACGAAGGCGCTCTGCGCAAGATTGCCGACCTGACTGGCGGGCAATATTTCCGGGCGACAGACGTGAACGGGTTGGCTCAGGTCTACCGGTCCATCGACAAGCTTGAGCCCATCAGCGCCGACCCGGTGCATGTGCGCCCGGAAATCGCCCTCTATTTCTGGCCGGCGGGTCTAGCCCTGCTCATAGCCGCGCTTTCCGTACTAATCGCTACGGCTCCGGCCCTCATCACAAACCGCCCTTTGTACAAGGGTCCCGTAGACAAGGAAGCCTGACATGGAAACCAATCTGTTCCACTTCATGCGCCCGGAATGGTTCTGGGCATTGATCCCGGCGAGCCTTCTTCTATGGCTCGTCGTGCGGTCCCGCAAAAGCGTCACAGGCTGCAACTGGGGCAAGTATGTCGACGCGCATCTGCTGCGGCATCTGGCCATCAGCGGCGCAACAGCCCGCGCATCGCGCTTCCTGCCATCGGTGGTAGCCGCCACGCTGGTAGTCCTGGTGACGGCACTTGTTGGCCCCACATGGGAAAAGGCTGAGGTGCCCTCCTTTAATGGTGGAGAGCCCGTGGTTGCGGTTCTCAGTCTGGCACAATCGATGAATTCAGACGATTTGCAGCCAAGCCGCTTGCGCAGCGCAGTCCACAAGTTGCGCGACGTCCTTGACCGTACGGAAGGTGATGAGCGCGCACTGGTCATCTATTCGGATATCCCCTTTGTCGCCGCTCCTCTGACAAGCGACAACAAGGTGATCTCGCAGATGATTCCCGACCTTTCCGCCAAACTGATGCCCGTACTGGGCGATCGGCCTGATCTCGCCATATCCGAGGCGGTGTCTGTCTTGAAAGGCGCGAATGCGACGCGAGGCAAAATCGTATTGCTTGCCGACAGCGCCGGTGATGCGGTGGCAACGGAACAGGCAGCGGCAGATGCACGCAAAGCCGGTTATACCGTCTCGGTTCTCGGCGTCGGCACCGAAAAGGGAGCTACGTTGCAGACAGCAAGCGGTCAAGCCATTACCGATCGCTCCGGCGAAAAAGTGACGACATCGCTTGATACGCAAGCTCTTGGCGCGGTTGCCAAGGCCGGTGGCGGTACCTACTCCAGCGTAACCGCAAACAGCGCCGATCTGGACCGCATCCTGCCGAAGACCGACAAGGCCGAAACAGCAGGCAAGGCCCAGGACTTCAAAGCCGACAGCTGGGTCGATATGGGCTACTGGCTCCTGATCTTGCCTGTCCTGCTTCTGCCTTTCGCCTTCCGGCGCGGTCTGGTCTTCGCCACTGGACTGTTCGTGTGCATGAATTTCGTACCTGGCGTTGCGACGCGGCAAGCCCACGCGGGAACCTGGCAGGACCTGTGGTCGACCTCCGACCAGCAAGGCAAGAAGGCTTTCGCCTCTGGGGATTTCAACACGGCGTCCGGCAAATTCGAGACACCCTCATGGCGTGGCACTGCCGCCTACCGCGCGGGTAATTACGCGGCAGCAGCTCATGACTTTTCCGATAGTGCCTATAACCGCGGTAATGCGCTTGCGAAATCCGGCCAGCTGAAGGAGGCGCTCGGCGCATACGACCAGGCGCTGGCAGCCAACTCTCATGATGCGGACACGAAGCACAATCGAGATCTCGTCCAGAAACTGCTCGACGATCAGAAAAAGCAGGAACAGGAGAAAAACAAGCAGCAGCAACAGCAGCAGTCTGGCCAGAGCGATAAGAAGGACCAACAGCAGCAGTCCGGCAGCAACGGTCAAAAGCAGGACCAGCAGCAATCTCAGGGTCAGTCCGGCAAGCAGGATCAAAAAGATCAGCAGTCCGGTTCGCAGGGCCAGCAGAAGCAGCAGAATGCAGGTGGTCAACAGGACCAGAATCAGGCCTCCGAAAATTCGCAGAAGCAGAACGGCGGACAGTCGGGCCAGAACGATAAAAAGGACCAACAACAGCAAGCCGGTAGTTCCGGCAATAAGGACCAGCAACAGCAATCCGCTAGCAACGGTCAAAAGCAGGATCAGCAACAATCTCAAGGTCATTCCGGCAAGCAGGATCAGCAGAACCAGCAGTCTGGCTCTCAAGGCCAGCAGAAACAACAAAACGCAGGTGGCCAACAGGACCAGCAGCAGGCTTCTGACAATTCGCAGAAACAGAAAGGCGGACAATCCGGCCAATCGGGCGATCAACAGCAGTCTGCCCCTCAGCCGGGTCAGAAAAACAGCTCGCAGCAAGGTTCCGACCAGCAAAACGCGTCGAAAGGTGAAAAGTCCAAAGACCAAGCAACGGCCGAAACTTCAAAACCCTCCGATCAGGCAAAGGCCGGCCAGTCTCCGAAGGCGGAAGCAGAAAAGGCCAAGGATCAAAATGCCGGTGCTGGCGAGCAACAGATGCAGGATGCCTCTACAACCGAGCCGAAGGGTAAGGACGGTGGCAACGAGCAGGCAGGCCAGCAACAAGACAAGAGCGGTCTAGAAGGCCTCGCCCAGGCGGACAAAGCGGCACAGGAGGCTGCCAAGGCCCGTCAGCAGGCAAGTGCTGCGGGCAACGAAAGTGACCAGGCCGGTAAGAAGAGCGAAAACGCCCTGTCGAGAATGCTGTCCAGTGTTCTGGAAGGCAATGGCACAGACAAGGGCGGCGAGAAAGTGAAGGCCTCCGTCCCCGGCGCTCCGGTCGTCGATCAGGCAGTCGAGCAACAGTTGCGCGAAGTCCCTGACGATCCTTCCGGCCTGCTGCGTGCCCGTATTCGTCAACATTACGCCCAGCTTCGGTCTGGCTCTAACTGAGAGGAAGCAGAATCATGAATTTCAATAGCCTCAAGACCACAGTCAGCGCTGCTGCTCTTTCGATCGCGCTTGCCGTTCCGGCCTTCGCAGCGGGGCTTTCCGCCCGCGTGGATAGCGGCACGGTGGCGCAAGGGGAAGCATTTAAGTTGATCCTGACGACCAACGGCCATGCGGATGCAAACCCGGATCTCACGCCGCTGCAGAAGGATTTTGACGTTCTGGGCACGTCGCAGTCCTCTTCGACGCAAATCATCAACGGGAGACGGTCTCAAAGCGAGAGCTGGATCGTGTCCCTATCGCCGAAGTCAACTGGCACATTGGAAATACCCGCAATTACTGCGGGAAGCGCAAGCAGTTCGCCCATCGCCGTCAAGGTGGTGGATGCTGGCTCCATGCCCAAAGCCACCGGCACGTCGGCGATCGATCTTTCTGCGACCCTCAAGGACGGCAGCCCCTTTCTGTTTCAGGAAACGCCACTGACCGTGCGGATCGAGACGAGCGCGCCGATAAAGAGCGCCGAGTTGATCGCGCCGCAATCGAGCGCATTCGAACTCGTTCAACGTGGAGAGGACAAGGTGAGCCAGGCCACGCGAAATGGGCAGACGGTAAACGTCATCGAACGCACCTACATGCTCAAACCTCAGGAGAAGGGCCCAATCGAAATCCCGCCCTTCGTCCTGCGCGGCTCTGTCGCGGACCCTTCGGCCAGAGGCCAGGATCCCTTCGCGGATTTCCAGGGGTTCCCAGGCTTCCCGTCGTCAATGTTCAACGACATGTTCGATAGCGGCAAACCATTTGCCGTTCGCTCAGAACCGATCAAAGTGACAGTACGCGCCGATCCCAACGCCGGCTCTGGTCAGCACCAGTGGTTCCTGCCAGCCAAGAACGTCAGGCTGACCGCCAAATGGTCTCCCGAGCATCCGGTGTTCAAGGAAGGAGAAGCCGTGACCCGGCGCGTCAGCCTTCTGGCGCTCGGTGCCAGCACGGTTCAGCTTCCCGACCTGTCTTTCACAAACACCGATGGCGCGCGGATCTATCTTGATGACACCCAGACTGGTGAGGATCAAACCGCTGACGGCACCGTTGCCAGAAAGGATTTTCTCGTATCCGTGGTGCCCACACGTGGTGGCGAGATAACGCTTCCGGAAATAAAGGTGAACTGGACGGACAGTGTCTCGGGAGAGGCGAAGACTGCCAATTTGCCAAGCGAGGTCATCAAGGCAGAGGGTACGATGGCACCTGCCAACCCAACTGCAGCGACACCGAAAACCGCACCTGCCTCTTCGGTCAAGCCGCAAGGACATCAGGAGAATAGCAGTGAGGTATCACCCGCCTATATGATTGCCGGTCTGGGGGCCGCCGCAATTCTGGCCGCACTCGGCGGTGCGGCGCTCTATTTCAGACGAAAGCAGCGTGGCGATAATGCCCTGAGAAAACCCGTTGCGGCGAATACGTCCAAGCCGGAAGACCGTCCAGACACATCTTCAGAACGTCGTAAGCAGTTGGCTCAAGCAATCAGCAAGGGAAAATCAGGCGACCTGCGCGGCTCCTATGGCTGTGTTATCGCCTGGCGCCGGCTGGCCGGTGGTGAGCCGGCCATGACGGATGCGGCCAGAGAGGCAATTGCCACTTTAGAAAAAGCAGCCTTCGCGCCTGTGGCTCAAGCCTCAGAGGGCAAGGCCCATGACTGGCTCAACGTCCTTGCAAGGGAGGATCGAAAGATCGGCACGACGCAAAGCAACAAGCCATCGAAGCTACCGTCACTCTACCCTGCTTGAAACAGGACGACTGGGCGAGTGACCGTTACGGTCATCGCCCAGATTGCTTGAGAAGAGACACTTTCCCACGAGGCATCAAAGGTATTTCTTCTTTCGCGTTCAGACATCCGCCCCTTTTTTGATCGTGCATTTTCAGGACTATTAAAGCAGCGCTTACCTATTAATCATACTGTGCGGCCAAACCGGTCAATGCCATCACACAAACTTAACTACTCCAGGAAATCCTATGGTCGACGCTCTAGAGTCAGACATCTTCAACCTCGCGCCGATCGCAATGTGGATCGAAGATTTCAGCGGCGTACAAGCACTGTTCGATGACTGGCGTTCAGACGGAGTGACCGATATCAGGGCATTCCTGAGAGAGGATCGCAGTCGGGTCTACGCTTGCTCCACACGGATCCGGGTGTCGAGCGTCAACGCCAAGACGCTGGAGTTGTTTGAGGCTGAAAGCCTCGAGCATCTGATAGCCAATATCACGGCGGTCTTCCGTGACGACATGCTGGATACCCACATCAACGAGTTGTCGGCACTTTTCGATGGAGAGTCGTCGTTTTCCAGCACGACTGTCAACTACACGATCTCCGGACGCAGGCTCGATATCCGGCTGCGCGGAACCGTGCTACCGGGTCATGAAAAATCGCTGAGCAAGATTCTTTTGACGACCGAGGATATCACCGATCGCGAAGACGCTCGTCGAGCCGAAGCAGAACAGAGGCGTCAGGCTGAAGGCATTTTCGAGCATTCACCGGTGTCGCTGTGGATCGAGGATTTCAGTCGTATCCGGGTGCTGATCGAAGACATCCGGGGCCGCGGCATAACGGACTTCCGCACATTTATGGACGTTCACCCCGAATTTGTACGCCAGTGTATGAGCGAAATCAGGGTCATTGATGTCAACCAGGCCACACTTGATCTGTTCGGAGCGAAAGATCAGACCGATCTTTTGCAGCGACTGGGCGAAATTTTTCGTGACGACATGGAGAAGCCCTTCCGAGAACAGTTGATGGAACTGTGGAACGGCAATCTTTTCCATCACCGCGAAGTCGTAAACTACGCTCTGGATGGTTCAATGCGTCACATCCTTTTGCATTTCTCTGTATTTCCGGGCCACGAAAGCGATTGGTCTCGCGTACAGGTGGCGCTTGCCGACATCACGGCGCGGAAGAAAGCAGAGGCCTATCTCGAGTATCTTGGAAAGCATGACGTCCTCACCAAGCTTTATAATCGCGCCTTCTACGCCGATGAACTGAACCGTCTGGAGAGAAAATCGCTGCGCCCCGTCTCTGCCGTCATCATCGACCTCAATGGATTGAAAGAGGCGAATGACCAACTTGGACACGACGCTGGCGACGGTCTCTTGCGCCGCTTCGGTGAGATCCTCAATGGCGCAGTCTCGGCGCCGAACCATGCTTGCCGAATAGGTGGAGATGAATTTGCCGTTCTACTTCCAGGGGCGGACGCTAAATCTGCCTCGGCGATCATGGAAACCATCATAGAACTTTTGAGGATAAACAACCAGTTCTACTCAACGGCTCCGCTGAGCATGTCCTATGGCGTTGCAACCAGCGAAGCAGACGAGGCGATCGAGTCCGTCGTCAGGCGTGCGGATGCGTTGATGTATGCCGATAAGAAGGCACATTATGCAGCGATCAATCTGCCTAGCCACCCGCCGCGTGCGGAAGCTCGGCGGCGATAGAAAAAATGCCAACAAGCATGTCGTGCAAACGCCAATCTGAACTTTTGCGACGCGCTTTGATAGCGCCATAGATAAGAGCATACGCTTCAGGGTGGATCGATTGTCCGGATCGAATGGCCCGACAGGACTCTTTGGCGCCAAATCGCCGGCCCCAACTGGTTTGGGAAGGTCGATGCGACCAGCGTCCGGCTCTTAAGGCCTTCAGGCGACTTTCGCGGGCTGATCTGACGCGGCGATCGTGTCCTGGGACGTCACCTCGTCACCTTTGATGAGAGGAGTTCGTGCTATGGCACGTTCAAGCGCTCGGATGCAGATTGGATCATGCGAGAGACCAGCTCCTTCCCAAAGCATCGCGAATGCTTCACGCAGTGGCATCGCCTGCCTGTAGGGTCGATCGGCAGTGAGAGCGTCGAAAACATCTGCGGTGGAGACGATCCGTACCTCCATCGGTATCTGCTCTGCTCTCAGGCCCCTTGGGTAACCTTTCCCGTCGAGGCGCTCATGGTGAGCGCCGCCGATAAGTGCGGCGTTATCAAACGCTTCGATTGAAGACAGGATCTGCTCTGAGAACTCCGAATGTCGCTTCATTTGGCTCCACTCTTCTTCATCAAGTTTTCCAGCTTTGTCTAAAACGCTGTTACTGACACCCAGTTTTCCGATATCGTGCAGCAAAGCCGCTCTCTTCAAAACACGCCGCGTTTCGAAATCGATCGACATTTCTTCTGCTATCAGATCGGTGTAAAGCGCGACGCGTTCGCTATGTCCTGAAGTGTAAGGGCTCTTCGCATCGATGACCTTCGCAAAGCCAGCAGCGATATCGTCGAGGTAGTCGTCATCCGCCATAACCCGGTGCTGACCCGGCTCGTCATCCAGAACAATCCGTTCCAGGTCGGGAGACCAAAGCCTTTCCCAAAACTCCTGTTGGGATGCAAGTTTTGTGAACACATCGACAAGAGCAGGATCAAACCAATCGCCCTTGCGCTTGCCAATCTCCTCAAGAGCGGCTTGCGGGCTTCCGCTAGCCTGAAATACATCAATCACCTGCGATAGAAGCGCTATCCTCGAAAAAAGCGGAATGTCTTCTCCAGCAAACCCGCTTGGTTTGCCGCGCCCACTCCAATGCTCGTCCAAACCGATGATGCCCTGCGCAACTGTCTCTGAAAAACGCATCTGTCGAGCAATCTCAGCGCCGCGCTGACACCTCGTCTGAATAAGGGCGGTAGAGATCTCACCACCGTTTTTAAGGATATTGAGCAGGCTACGAAAACGTTCAGTAAGGCCGGCCTTCGTTCCAGTGTGACTGATGACGAACTTCAGCACCTGCCCCAAGCTTCCATCCACAACCTTGAAATCATTTTTGAAGCTGATGTCATCGGCCAGATAAAGCTCGCATATCCGCGCGGCGTTGCTGCTGCAACCGAGGTCTTTCAATAAAAGTGTGTAGTAAAGATCGTGAAGCTCTGATTCACCCAGGCCGATTTCTCGTCCAATGCGCGTTCCAATGTAACAGCAGCGAATACAATGGCCATCCGGCTGCCCCTCGGTCATATCGAGCGCCTTGCTAAGGGCTTCGATGATCTCAGCCAAACGGATTTGCACTTGCGTCATGAATGACCCCTCATTGGGTCATGACGATATCAACAGAACGTTTCAGAACACTTATGAGCCCAAACTTTTCATGACTGAAATTGGTTTGGAGCTGATTATCAGTCGCTGGCGAAGCCCGATTTTCTTAATCGGACCTGATCCGGCATCCATTCGACACTACTCATACCAATCCGCAGGTGCTGCACCGGTCGTGACGTGAGATTTCGCTAGCACAGAAAGTCAAAAGAACGGATTGTCAGACCTTGCATACCAAATCTAAAAAAGCGTCTCGTCGTTTGGCCATCTCGGCCCCAGGCCGAAACCTGTCGAAAGCCACACCCCGCTCACCCGAAGAGAAGCGCCGATCGCCTCTATGTAGTGAGTACCAGGATCGCTCCGGTCGTTTTCCCAAGCACTCCAAACCGAGCTCTCGACGCCAACCAATTTCGCAGCGTTTTCCAGCGACAGCGTCGATGCATCGCGCGCCAGTGAAATGCGTCCTCCGAGCGTATCTGCAGAGGTGAACGCCATATGGTCGGGTCGTCGATACACCCCTACCCTCCTTTGATAAGCTGACCTGCTTGAGCGCCGCACATCCATTCGGTGGCGCGGCGCTTTGTGTTCGTCTCAGTCTACGTGTCGCTCATCTCGGAAAATCGAGCCTGATTTTCGCGTCGATACTGTAGAGCATCACGTAAGAACGCTGGACAGCGTCAGCTATCTTCTCCGACCCAGGCCTTCACCTGATCCGGGTGGTCGTTGATGTATTTCTCGATGGCTGCCTCGTAGGACGTCTCCTGAGCTGTGAACATAGCAGCCTCCAAGTCGTTGAGCGGCACCTTCATGCGTGCAAGAAATTCGGCAGCTTTGGGGTTTTCTGCCTTAAATTTCTTCGAAGCAAGAACGTCGACATGCTCGGCCTGGCCCAAGGATTCCTTCGGATCGGTGAGGTAGCGGAGCTTGTACTTTCCAAACATCCAGTGCGGGCTCCATGATGTGGCGACGAACCACTTTTCACTCCGCATCGCCCTGTCGACTGTCGTCAACATGCCTGCTTCGCTGGAGATTTGGAGCTTGTATTGATCGAGGTCGTAATCCTTGACTGCCTGCTGGGACAGCCGGGTCAACCCGGCACCCGGATCGATCCCCTGTATCGTGGCGGACAGCTTTTTCTGCACCTCAGGTTTCTTCAGATCCTCGATGGAGGAAACCTCGTTTTCAGGAACATAGGCCGGCACCACCCAACCCAGCTTCGCGCCATCATACACCGTCCCTAGCGTCTCGACCTTGTCCTTTATCTTAGCGAAATAGTCCGCATGAGTGGCAGGCAACCAAGCCATCATCATCGCATCAATGTCACCGCGGCTTACTCCCTGGTAGAGCGGCGCGACATCTGTCTGCACGAGTTCCACGTTCTGCCCAAGCTTCTCTTTGATCAGCTTGGCAGCAAGTTTAGTGACAAACTCAGCGTCGGACCATGGGGCAAATCCGAGCTTCACGGTCTTGGTATCTTGCGCCATGCTCGGCGCTGCTGAACCGAAGATCAAAGCGACAGCAAAGCCGATACCGACACTAAGAGTAGCCCGGCGAGTGGTGGAAAGTATCTTTAACATATGTTCTCCTTTTGGGAGTTTTGAATTCGCGGATTCAGCATCCGCATGGTTGAGTGGCATAAGGGCTCAGGCGGTTACCGGCGATAATTCCTTTGGCTGGCTCTTTCTCGTGAAGAGCCCCGACCAAATGGCCGCATGAGGCTTTCCAAGACTTTGGGTAAGGCGATCGAGGATCACTGCAAGAATGACGACAGCGAGACCGCCTTCAAAACCGGTCCCTACATCGAGACGCTGTATCCCGGTAAGCACCGTGTTCCCAATGCCGCCTGCGCCAATCATGGATGCGATAACCACCATGGAAAGCGACAGCATAATCGTCTGGTTGATACCCGCCATAATCGAGGGCATCGCGTTTGGGAGCTGCACCTTGAATAGTAGCTGCGCGGAGGTGCAGCCGAAGGCATTTCCAGCTTCGATAAATTCGACGTGCACCTGACGAATGCCAAGGTTGGTGAGGCGAACCACCGGCGGCATGGCAAATATCACAGTCGCGATGGCACCCGGCACGGCTCCAAGACCAAAGAACATAGCCGCAGGAATGAGGTAGACGAATGCCGGCATGGTCTGCATGAGGTCGAGGACGGGTCTTACACCTCCAGCAACCGAATCCTTCCTCGCCATGGCGATCCCAAGAGGAAGACCGATAAGCATTGCCATGAGGGTTGAAGCGATGACGAGCGACAGCGTTTCCATCATCGCCGTCCACAGTCCCATATGATCAACGAGCCAAAGCGCAAGTCCTGCCAGCACTCCAAAACCAACACCGACCCGCCAAAACGACAGGACAACGAAAATGAGAACGCCGAGAGGCATCGGGATGGCGGTCAACGTGTCCTGGATCGTATTGGTCACGAACCCGATGACAGTGGCGACGAAGTCCAAGAATGGCGAAAAATTGTCCAGAACATAATTGACGACGGCATCGACGCCGTCCCCGATATCGAAATTCATAGTCAAACTCCGGTTGTTGGCCGGTTGGGGGAAATGCGAAAACTCAGCTAGCGCGATCGAGCGTTTCAAGCA
Source organism: Agrobacterium larrymoorei (assembly GCF_037722385.1). GTDB lineage: Bacteria > Pseudomonadota > Alphaproteobacteria > Rhizobiales > Rhizobiaceae > Agrobacterium > Agrobacterium larrymoorei_C. The sequence goes on along the minus strand of NZ_JBBKAQ010000001.1, from coordinate 535,312 downwards.
GGGTGGATTTGCTGATGGAACCGAGGTAGCGCTTGGCGCTGTCGACGACCGGAACCGGCCACGGACTTGCGGCTACACGCCCGAGAACGTTCGAAAGAGGCTCATCAGCTGGGATGGGTTCGATCTCCGACAGAAAAGCCGCCCTGTAGGGGTCCGAATGTCCTGAGCGCATATTCTCGACAAGCGTGGTTTGGCTGACGACGCCGTGATAGGTTTTGTCACGACCTAAAATAATCGCGTATTCGCGATCGAACGTCTTCATGCGTTCAAGCGCAGCGACAGCGGTAACACCCTGCCGATCTATGATTGTCACTTGCGTCTTCCGCGCGACGTCGCCGGCTTTGAAAACGTGACTGACATCTACGTTTCGAAAGAACGAGCGAACGTAGTCGTTTGCCGGGTTCATGACTATCTCGTCAGGTGTGCCGACCTGAATGACATTTCCGTTCTGCATGATGCAGATTCGATCGCCGATGCGCATGGCTTCGTCGAGATCATGGCTGACAAACACGATAGTTCGGCTGTGCTCAGCCTGGAGGCGGACAAGCTCATCCTGCATTTCCGTGCGAATTAATGGATCGAGAGCGGAAAATGCCTCGTCCATGAGCAGGATTGTGGGTTCGCTTGCGAGCGCGCGAGCTAAACCAACACGCTGTTTCATTCCGCCTGAAAGCTGATCAGGCATACTGTCTTCGTAACCTGCAAGGCCGACCGCTTCTAGCGCCGAGAGCGCCTTTGCTTTACGCTCTGCCTCTCCCATACCAGCAACCTCGAGGCCAAACGCGGCATTGTTGATAACTGTTCGATTAGGCAGAAGAGCAAAGGACTGAAATACCATACTGATATCGCGCCGACGTACTTCTATCAGGTCGCGACGGGACATTTTTGTAATGTCGTCTCCATCGATTTTGATTGAACCTGCCGTAGGCTCGATCAACCGGTTGAGTAAGCGCAGAAGGGTGGATTTGCCCGAGCCTGAAAGGCCCATGATGACAAAAATCTCGCCGGATTTGATATCGAAGCTGGCGTTGTTGACGCCGACGGAACACCCCGTCTCCGTGTGAATTTCAGATTTCGTCTTACCGGCGCGAACCATATCCAGCGCCTTGTCGGTGTCCTCACCGAATATCTTGTAGACGTTATCGAGACTGATTTTGGTCGAAACCGGTAAAGCCGGTGCGTCATTTTCAGTTTGAGAATTCATAAATTCAAATCAGCCCAGCATAGAGCAAGGGCATCTCCTTCTTTCATTGCGGTAAACCCAAACAGCTCGCAGCTCTGCGTGGCCGGGCGGCCCGGGGTATGATTACATCTTGTTTGCGACATCGGCGCTGCGACAGCCTCAGGAATGAGGTTTAAGACTGCGTTGGCGTCTGCGCAGAGTGACCCTTTTGATAAGAGCCGAAATGTGTAACGCCGAGCATCGAACTCAACGATACGCGCCTTCTACGGCAATATTTTTCCAAAGTCCACAAAAAAACCTTAAATATTTTCTGCGATATGGTCACGGATGGGCTCTTAGGGTACAGACCGCATGGGCTTTTGCTGCAGTTTGGCGACCAAAATACGCGGGCATAACCTTCTCTGGTGATCTCCAGCGGCAACTAAGAAACCAGGATACATAGCCTTTTTGCGACATTACACCCTTGCCCACACGCGCGTCTTTAAGCGCCAGACGGCTGCGAACTGCTGCTTGACGTTATCGGGCAAAAGCTAACAATCGGCCGTTCGATGGCTGCCTCAGAATATCCATGCGAACATCAAAAATGCGGGCAAGCTGCTCGACAGTCATGATCTCATCGGGCGTACCTTGAGCGATGAGCTTGCCTGAGTGCAACGCGATCACTTGATCACAGTAGCGCGCCGCCATGTTGATATCGTGCAGGACCGTGATGATAGTGATGCCTTTCGATCGGCAAAGCTCCTGCGTGAGTGACAGGACTTCCAGTTGCTGGCCGATGTCGAGAGCCGAGATCGGCTCGTCGAGTAAGAGGCAGCTGGCATCCTGAGCCACAAGCATAGCGAGCCAGACCCGTTGGCGCTCACCGCCGGACAAACTATCAACCATGCGCTCAGCGAACGAGCCGATACCCGTAAGCGCGATCGCCTCATCGACTTTTGCTTGATCAGAAATTCCAAAACGTCCGAGTGCGCCGTGCCAGGGATAGCGACCAAGTGCGACTAATTCCTTCACGAGCATGCTAGGCGCAACAGGTATTTGCTGCGGGAGGTAAGCTAGTTTACGAGCAAATTCCCGCGAACCCCATTCCTCAATCTGCTTTCCGTGGAAGTAGATCGAACCTCCGCTCGGGGTTTGCTGTCGGCCGATCATCTTCAGGAGGGTCGACTTGCCAGAGCCATTGTGGCCTATCAGAGCGACGGAGATACCCGCGGGAATATCAAGCGTCAGCGCCTCTAGCAAAACGCGACCGTCAACAGCGAACGCGACATCCTTAAGAGAAAAGGCGGGCTGAACTGCCTCTACCGTGCGAGGAGTAAGAGCGATCATCGACATGTTAACTCACCCGTGTAGCAGTATCTCGGTTTAGCGCGTCTATGGCTTGTGCACTTCGCGACACCGGAACGCCTTGGTTCCCGCATCGTCCCGCTGGTATGATGCATGCTCGCCCAGTCTAGGATTGCCGCTAGTTAAAGAACTTGATAATTAGAAGCAAGTTTTACCTTGGGGCGTATTATCATGAACTTCCAGCCGCGAATGGCGAACAGGATCGAAGGTTTCTCGGTCATTGGTGGGCTGAGGCGGCGCTACTGGAATGGGATCACCGCCGATTTGTGGGATGTTGAGTGCGCCTCCTACGCGGGCGGCCACTACACGGCGCGCGATCCACGCCTCTTTATTCTGTTAGACCAACGGGGACGCGGACGCCCGAATGTAAAGTTGTCTCCAAAGTCCTCCGGCGCACCACAAGACCGTTACAGCCCGATCTCCTACATTCCCGCTGAGATGGATCTATGGGTCGATTTTGCCGATGTTCAATATGTTCGCCACCTCGACATCCATTTCGATGCCGATGTTCTGGTCCAGCGGCTTTCAGAAGAGATCGATCCGAAGAAGCTGCAGGATCCACAACTGCTCTTCTACGACCAACGTGCGATGTCGCTTGCAGGGCTGATCGCAACCGAATTGACAAGCAATACGCCGCTACACGATCTTTACGGAGATAGCCTTGCACTGGCGCTGCTGATTGACGTTCTGAAATTGGAAAAAGCCTCACCGCGTCAGCGCAGCACGCTTGCGGGATGGCAACTACGCCGAGCCACCGATTTCATCACTGAGAACTGCACACGCAATATTCGACTGCAGGAACTCGCTGAACTGACACGAATGTCGCAATCGCATTTCAGCCACTCATTCAAGGCATCGACTGGTCTTGCTCCCCATGATTGGCAGATGAAGACACGACTGGATAAGGCAAAAGAATTACTCTCGTTGAATACCTACGCTTTATCCGAGATAGCCGCGGAAACAGGTTTTTCCGACCAAGCGCATTTTACCAAAGTATTCCGCAAGCATCTGGGGACGACACCTGCTCGCTGGCGCAAAACTTGGCAATCATGACCAATCTCCAGTGACCAGCAAGCCGGCCCGGTTCGCAGTGACCAAGGTCAGCTTATTTTCGCAACTATTCGCCGGCTTGTTTTGGAAATCGCCCAAAAACATTCAATTGCTGCAGATCGAACCAATCCATCAGCTTAAAGATGAGTTAATTGCTCACCTATCGAAGAACCGCATCGAGCCGTGACGCGGAGAGCTGGTGTAGTGGGGCACAGAATGAACAAGACTGAAAGAGGGTTTGGTGCGAGACTTGGCCTGTGCGGGGTGGCGACAATCGCCATTTCAAGTACGTGGGCGCATGCGCAGGACGCAGCGACGACGCTCGCTCCCATCGTTATCAGCGGCGAACAAAGCGGGGAAGTCTCCGTCAAGGGTTACGTGGCGAAGCAATCCTCCACCGGTTCGAAGAGCGATACCCCCATTCAGGAGATCCCGCAGGCGGTTTCGGTTATTGGCCGCGAGGAACTAAATGATCGAGGCGTGGTCAACAAGGTGGATGAGGCGTTGCGCTACACGCCGGGCGTGACCACTCAGCCCTTCGGCAACGATCCGGACACGGATTGGTATTACATCCGCGGTTTTGATGCGAGCCAGACCGGCGTCTATCTCGATGGCCTCAGCCTGTTTTCCTATGGTTTCGGCAATTTCCAAATCGATGCATTCGCTCTTGATCGCGTCGAGGTTCTAAAGGGTCCCGCTTCAGTTCTCTACGGCGGCGCGAATGCCGGCGGCATCGTCAACATGACGAGCAAGCGACCAACCGATGCCCCCTACTACTACACGGAAGCCGGGATCAACAGTAACGGCAACGGCTATGGCGCCTTCGATATTTCCGACAAGGCCAATGCAGACGGCACAATGCGGTATCGTCTGACCGGTAAGCTCGGCGGCGGTGACGGTTATACGGATTACACGCACGACTTTCGCGGCTTTATCATGCCGCAGCTGACGATCTCGCCTGACGAGGATACGAAGCTGACCTTGTGGGCGTCCTATTCCGGTCTTGATCAATTGCATACCGGCAATGGTTTCTTGCCCTATGAAGGCACCGTCATAGATCGCCCAGGCGTCGGCAAGATTTCGCGCCGCTTCTTTCCCGGCGAGCCCGACATCGATACAGGCCGCTACAGCCAGACCATGGCCGGTTATGAACTGGAGCACACGTTCGATAATGGCTGGGAGTTAACCTCCAATCTCCGTTACGGCCACCTGAACAAGTACGAGCACTTCGTTTATCCATTCTTGTGGTCGGGGCAGACGTCTCTTCAGCGCATCAACTTCGAGGGTGATACCAGCGCGGACACTCTGGGATGGGATAATCGCATCGAGAACTCCTTCGACCTCGTGGGCGCTGAGCATAAGGTAATGGTCGGTGTAGATTACCGACTCTACCGCATTGATAATGTTCAAAACTCGATATTTGGATCCGGGTCGATTGACGTTAACTACCCTGTTTACGGGCAGCCCCAACTGTCGCCTGCGCCGCTTTACAACGAGACAGTGACGATGAATCAGCTTGGGCTCTACGCCCAGGATCAAATCCGCTTCGGTGGCGGCTGGCTAGTAACACTAAATGGCCGCTATGACTTTGTTCACACAGATTTCGACAACAAACTGACGCCGGCAGGCAGCTTTACCGACACGGACGACGCCTGGAGTGGTCGTGCAGGTCTCGCCTACGAGTTCGACAACGGAGTGACGCCCTACATAAGTGCCGCAACCTTCTTCAACCCGCTCGTCGGACGCGGCCTGCAAGGCCCGCTAAAACCGGAGGAAGGCGAGCAGTATGAAGCAGGGGTCAAGTATGTGCCGGAGTTTATGGACGCCTCGATCACTGCTTCCGTCTTCCACATCAACAAGCGCAATGCCACAGTTTCAGTCGCTTCAGCGCCATTTACAGATCAGCTGGGCGCGGCACAGTCGCGAGGTTTTGAAATCGAAGGCAGGGTCAACGTCGATGAAAATTGGAAGCTGCTTGCCTCCTATGCCTATACCGACACCGAAGTGACGAAAAATGATCCCAACCCAGGTCTCGTCGGCAAGTCGCTTTATGTTGTGCCGGACCATTCAGCTTCTCTTTGGGCTGACTACACCGTGACATCCGGACTGCTTGAGGGTGTCAGCATTGGTGCAGGCCTGCGCTACAAGGGCAGGTCCTGGGCAGACGAAGCCAATACGAAAAGGGTCCCTGAATCAACTGTCGTCGATGCGGCAATCCGTTACAAGAAGGACGATTGGACAGCCTCGCTGAACGTCACCAACCTCTTCGATAAGACCTATGTAGAGGCATGCCGCGGCGAAGGTGCCTGCGGATACGGCGATGCCCGTACGGTGATGTTTAAAATCAGCAAGGCCTGGTAAGTTGACACATTAACGCATGTTTTGCAGAAGGCTCCCGGCTTCGACAGCATCGAGCGTTTAAAAAGACGCGCGGCGCTCTCAGTCGAGGGCATTTGCGACAGGAGCCACATCGAACGTGCACATGACCCGCAGAACTTTGCTTTCCGGCGCAGCGGTACTTGCGGCGACAGGAAGCGTAGGAGCGACAACACCAACGTCAACGCGCACACCAAGAGTGGCAACACTCGATTGGGCCCTGCTGGAAACGCTCGTCGCTATCGGGGCCAATGTGGTCGCGGCAGCGGAGCTGCGCCAGTTCAAAGAGGTTGTAGTCGCACCAGCTCTGCCAAAAGGCGTGGCCGACATCGGATTGCGCGGCACGCCCAACTTCGAAGCACTACGATTTGCCCAGCCAGACCTAATCCTGAACTCGAACTTCTATGCCTGGGCTGACCCACTCATGAGCCGCATAGCGCCCGTCGAAAGTCATTCGATCTACATGGCCGGCGAAGACCCCTACACACTTGCGGAACGAGCAACGATCGCCATCGGCGCGCGGCTGGACCTGCCAGCCGCGAGCAAAATGGTGAACGCACTGGCTGTGCGCCTTGAGGCTCTAAAACGTACGATTACCGCGGATTACCGAAGCACCATCCTTCCGATCAATCTCGGTGATGCGCGCCACTACCGGGTCTTTGGTTCAGACAGCATGTTCGGAGAGGTACTGAAGCGGCTAGGACTGATCAGTGCATGGCAGGGCACAACAAGCTATTCCGCAACTGCGCCTTTAGGCATAGAAACGCTCACATCCATGCCCGATGCCACGATCGTTCTCATTCCGCCTCACCCGCAGGATACCTTTGAGGAGCTGATCAACAGCGCGTTTTGGAAGGCGCTACCCGCCGTGCGTCAGGGGCGAGTTCTAACGCTCGAGTCGATCAATCCCTATGGCGCCTTACCGGCAGCAAGTCGCTTCGCCGAACTTCTTGCGCAAGGTTTATCAAATGTCCAAAGCCCCTGAGATGTTCTCCCGGATGACGACCGCCGAGCGTCCGATCTGGTCCGGCCTTGGTTTGGGCCTTGCTTGCATCCTCTCGTTCCTGGCGCTTCTGGTGCTTCGCCCCCACATCCCAGGCGGTGGGCCTTTGACGGCGTCGCTGGATGAAATATTGTTGTGGCACAGTTTGTTACCACGTGCTGCGGTCGCGGTGATTGCTGGTGCCGCGCTTGGCCTTGCCGGGGCCCTTCTACAACGTGTCTTGCGCAACCCTATTGCCGACGCCTCAACACTCGGTATTGCGTCCGGTGCTCAATTGGCGCTGACCTTGGCGATAACCTTCTCGCCGTTCATGGCCGGAGTACCCCGCGAACTCCTGGCATTTGCCGGTGGCTTTGTTGCTGTGGCGATCGTATTGGCCTTAAGTTGGCGGCGCGGGCTTGATCCAGTCACGGTCGCCGTTTCCGGGATGATCGTCGGCCTCATCGCAGCTTCGCTGAGCGTGACGCTGATCCTTGCGCGTGGTGAATACGCGCTATCGATTCACATATGGGGCGCCGGCGCGCTTAATCAGCAGGATTGGAGCGTGGCGATGTCGCTTGCGCCGAGGCTTCTTGCGGGTGTCATAGTAGCTGCGCTTCTTACGAGGCCGCTGACTGTCCTTGCATTGGAAGATGCAAGCGCTCGAAGTCTTGGCATCGCCTTGCTATGGGTCCGCGTCTCAATCCTCCTCTTAAGCGTGTGGCTTTCCGCCTCCGTCACGGCCGCCGTTGGCATTATCGACTTTCTAGGTCTCGCAGCCCCCGCCGTCGCTAGAATCTGCGGTGCGCGCACCACCGGCCAGATCATGATGGCGGCTCCAGTCACGGGCGCCGCGGTTCTCTTGATCGGCGATTGCTTGACGCAAATTCTGGGGCCGGGCTTTTCCGATCTCGCACCGACCGGCGCGGCGATTGCTTTGCTTGGCGGACCGCTGCTGCTCGCTCTCCTGCCACGCGTTCAGGGCTTCTCGACGATGACCCAGAAAGCGGCGGCTGTTATTACACCTCTCCAAAACCCTATTATAAAGCTTTGGATGATCGCAGCCGGTCTCATGCTCGTCACCGGCCTCGCACTGACCGTCAGTCCATCAGGGAATGGATGGACCGTCGCGACTGGCGAAGTGCTCGCAGAGCTTCTACCTTTTCGCCTCCCGCGTATAGTGGTGGCGGGGGGTGCAGGCGCTATGCTTGGCGCAGCCGGCTTCATCATTCAGCGGATGACCGGCAATCCGATTGCCAGCCCAGAGGTACTAGGGGTCTCCAGCGGAGGTGGCGCTGGGTTGACGCTTGCACTCCTTTTTACCGGGACGCTATCGCCCTCCGCGATGCTCGTCAGCACCGCGTCGGGCTCTTTGCTCGCCTTCCTGTTAATGATGGCGATCGCAGGCAAAGCGGGTTTTTCGTCGGAACGACTATTGCTCGCAGGGATCGCTGTCAGCGCCTTTTGCATGGCGATCGTCAGCATCATGTTGGCCCAAGGAGACATGCGCAGCTATGTCTTGCTCAACTGGATGTCGGGATCGACCAGTGGTGCTGGATACGCCGAAGCCTGGGCGTCCCTTGTTTCGCTAACCGTCCTGACCGCGCCACTGTTATTTATGATGCGTTGGTTGGCGATACTGCCTTTGGGTATCGGATTGTCGCAAAGTCTCGGCCTCGGCATTCTCCGACCTCGTATCATCTTGGCGATCATTGCCGCATCGATGACTGCGGTTGCTTCCCTATGGGTCGGACCTTTGAGCCTGACGGGTCTTGTTGCACCACACCTCGCTCGGCTTCTGGGGTTCCGCACACCGCAACACCAACTGGTCGCGACAACAATGCTGGGGGCCGGTATTTTGGTGTCTGCCGACTGGCTGGCGCGGATCGTCATCTACCCGTACCAGGTTCCGGTTGGCCTTTTCGCCGCGTTGATTGGAGGGCCCTATCTCCTTTGGCTGCTGGGTCGGAAAGAAGCTGCGGTATGAAAGCAGCAAGCTGCAAGGCGGACGCCTCCCGAAGTCAATTTGAATTGAAAACATAAGCGCTTCGCCCGTAATCGTTAAAATGCGACCTTTCCTCGAAGCGGCATTAAATCATTATTACACATAACATAATACCGCAATCGAATAAGATTGATCACAACGATACTTAAGGTATGGCTTGGCGATCCAACTGGGGACGATCGATGCCAACTCGCCGACTATTCATGCGTTGTTTGACCGGACTTGCGCTCGCCGGTGTCGTCGCAAGCAGCAATGCACACTCATCCGAACCCATCTTGAAGGTCCAGGGTCTGTCCTCTGGACAGCAAACTTCGATCGCGCTTGATCTGCCCACAATGGACAAGATGCCCCAAACGACGTTCTCCACGAAAACGCCTTGGCACAACGGTGTCACGGAGTTCAGTGGTGTACTGTTGAAGGATTTTCTTACTGCAACACGGTTGAAGGGCACGAAACTACAAATCATCGCGCTGAACGATTATGAAGTGGAAGCGGACTTATCCGAACTGCTCGAAGCCGGCGCGCTTCTAGCGACCCGCCAGAACGGTGCCATTATGCCCGTTAGCGATAAAGGACCCGTCTTCCTCGTTTTCCCATTCGACAGTCGGCCAGAGTTGCAGCATCAAACCTACTATAGTCGTGCCGTGTGGCAAATTGCGGAAATAAACGTCCTGTGAGAGCGGTTGGAGACACGATCGACCTTCCAATTCGTTACCGGCGTCTCAAGCTCACCTTGACGCTGGTGACGGCCGTTCTTGCGCTGTTAGCTGTTGCGAGTTCTGTCCTCGCATTTAGCTACCAACGCCACATCGTGGAGGCGTCCCGCTACAATCGCACCTTCGATCTCGGTCAAACCGCGGTAGAGTTGCTGCGTCTCCAATTTGCCCTTCAGCAAAGCCAGACGTCAGGCGACATTACCGATGTCTCGTTTCGCCTCAGCATCATCAATAACCGTCTGAAAATTCTTTCATCCAGTTCGTCTACCACTGACCCCAAGCAAAAGGCGATGCTGGAGGACCTGAAGAAGGTCGTTTCTGCGTTGGCACCGCTCGTCACCGAGCCCCACTCACCGGTCGCAATGCGCGAAGGCGTATCGAAGCTTCAACCCTTCATCGCACCCGTACTAAGGCTCGGATCGCTTTCACACGCAAATGTCGGCGATGAGATCCAGCAAAACCAAAGCCAACTCAGTATCATCTTCGCCACGATCTGTTTCGTTACGATGACATTCGTAGCCTTCGGCGCGGTCCTGTTGGTTTTCGTCTTCCGCCAGAACGCGAAATTGGACCGCGTCGTAAGGATAGACTCCCTCACCGGTATCGCAAACCGTATCGGCTTCCACGCTTCGATTTCGGACAAACAGAACATCGAGCAGGCACTGATTATTCTGGATGTCGACCACTTCAAGATGATCAACGACACGCTGGGCCACGCCTCGGGGGATCAATTGCTTGTCGAACTTTCGAAGAGGTTGAGCTCGTCTTGCGCGGGCGCCAGCGTCATTGCACGCATTGGCGGTGACGAATTCGGGATCCTCTACACGGGTTCTGGCGCCGAGAATGACGCTGTCGAATGCAGCAAGCGCATCTTGCAGCAAGTGCGCGCACCATTTGAAATCGATGGAAGATTGGTTACCTCGAGCGTTAGTCTCGGCGTGAGTTCGAGCAACGTGAATTTCGATCAAGGATCCACCTTGTTCAGACACGCCGACATTGCGCTTTACGAAGCAAAGAAGGCCGGACGTGGTCGCTTCATCACGTTTCACTCCGACATGAACCAGCACCTCACCCGTCGGCAACTCCTGCGGAACGATTTGGCGGCGGCGATCGAAAGGCAGGAGCTTTTCCTGCTTTTTCAGCCGATCGTCGATCTCGCTACCAATACCACGCAGGGTTTCGAGGCTTTGTTGCGCTGGCAACATCGTGAACTTGGCCTCATCTCCCCTGCCGAGTTTATCCCGATCGCCGAGGAGAGCGGCCAGATCGGGCCAATCGGATCATGGGTCATCGAAGCCGCATGCCAGCATGCCGCCCAGCTTCCAACCAAAACGTTTATTGCGGTCAACGTCTCCGCAGCTCAGCTGACCAATCCGTCCCTTGTGCTCCACACGCGCGCCTGTTTGACCAAACACGGGGTGGCACCAGACCGCCTCGAAATCGAGATCACGGAAAGTACGTTGATCGAAAATGATGAGCGCGCGCTCGCCGTTCTTCATGAACTACGGCTGATGGGCTGCCGAATTTCCCTGGATGACTTCGGCACCGGTTACGCGTCCCTCTCCTATCTCCGTCGCTTCCCCTTCGATAAGATCAAGATCGACCAGTCATTCCTGCGCGGCGCATCTCACAGCGACGAAGCGGCTGCAATCATTGCCGGCACATGTGATCTTGCTCATCGGCTTAAATTGACGATCGTCGCCGAAGGCATCGAAACCGAGGAGCACCGCGAAATTGTGCGTGCCGCAGGAAGCCATTTAGGGCAAGGCTATCTATTCGACAGGCCTTTGACTGCCGAAGTTTCTGTATTGAGGCTCGCTCTCGAAGCAGAACCGACTTCTCTTAAGAGGTTTGGATAGTGAACGTGAACTTCCGATCGCGTCGCCGTGGAGGAATTAGCATCACTTGAATTCTGCAGCCTTAAAGCCATGACGGGCAAAAAAACGGTCGAGATCACGCTGCTGGGGGGCAATGCCTGTATAGACTTCGACGTAGTGAGGTATGCGTTTCATACGCAGCGCGATATCTTCTGTCGTGCGCATAGAAACGTAACCGATCTGGACGAGATAAGTCGTGCGAGCCCGAACATCCGCATCAAGCTTGGTATGGCCGAACCGCATGAACATGTGTTGTAGCGCAGAGAGCCTCACACGGTCCGCGGCCTCTATCTCTGCCGAAATGTCCTCCGATTGCAGTGCCCAACTGCGGACCGCGAATTCAAAGCGTGGATCGAACAGGTTAGGGTCGATCCAGCAATCAAAAACATTGAACATCGCCTCGACGAGGCCTTCCGCGTAAGCATCGCACTGCCTGACTAGATTGCCTGTGTTCTTGTCTCTCCAGCGAGCCAGCAGCGCAGCCAGAAGCTCTTCCCTGTCCCTGAAGAACCAGTAGAAGCTTGTCCGAGACAAGTTCAGCTTTTTCCCTAGCGGCAGGATTTTGACGGATTCCACGCCTGTCTCGAGTAAGGCTTCATAGGCAGCCTGCAGCCAAACCTCTTGCGATCCGCGCCAACCACTGTCGTTCGAATTTTCCGTCATTGTCGGTTCCTAGCAAACCAATGGCCCGCGAACAATCGCGTAAGTCGTCGCCGAACGCTTTATGTACTCCTATGTTCTTAATATTGACACTAATGTACATTTTTTCTAGCCTGCTCTACAACCCATCTTGCGGAGATAGCCGATGTCGAACGATCCCCTCCTCCAGCCTTTTCAACTCAAGCATCTGACGCTCCGCAATCGCATCATCGTCACTGCGCACGAACCCGCCTATCCAGAGGACGGCATGCCGAAGGAGCGATATCGGGCCTACACGGTCGAGCGGGCGAAGGGCGGCATTGCACTGACCATGACCGCCGGATCAGCGGCCGTATCGAAAGACAGCCCGCCGGTTTTCAACAACCTGCTGGCCTACAAGGACGAGATCGTTCCGTGGATCCGCGAAATGACGGACGCCGTGCATGAGCAAGGGGCGGCGATCATGGTGCAGCTGACGCATCTTGGCCGTCGCACTCGCTGGGACAAGGGCGACTGGCTTCCGGTCGTGGCCCCTTCGCATCATCGCGAGGTCGCGCATCGCGCTTTTCCCAAAAAGATTGAAGATTGGGATATCGAGCGGATCATCAAGGACTTTGCTGATGCCGCAGAGCGGATGAAGGCGGGCGGGATGGATGGCGTGGAGCTTGAGGCATATGGCCATCTCCTCGAGCAGTTCACCTCGCCGCGCACCAACGAACTGGAAGGGCCTTACGGCGGCTCGCTCGATAACCGCATGCGCTTCTGTCTTGACGTGCTAAGCGCCATCAGAGGGCGCGTGGGGGACGATTTCATCCTGGGCATTCGGTATACTGCGGATGAACGGCTCTCAGGCGGCACGGGCTCGCAAGAGGGTCTTGAGATATCCCGGCGTCTCAAGGACAGCGGCCTCATCGACTATCTCAATGTCATCCGAGGTCATATCGATACCGACCCGGGACTGACCGATGTCATTCCCATTCAAGGCATGGCCAACTCGCCGCACCTCGATTTTGCCGGAGAGATAAGAGCCGCGACCAATTTCCCCACATTCCACGCCGCGAAGATTCCCGACGTTGCTACCGCTCGCCACGCGATCGCATCCGGCAAGGTCGATATGGTCGGCATGACCCGAGCCCATATGACAGACCCTCACATCGTCCGTAAGATTATGGAAAAACGCGAGGACGACATCAGACCCTGCGTCGGGGCAAACTATTGTCTCGATCGCATCTATCAGGGCGGTATGGCCTTCTGTATTCATAACGCTGCAACCGGACGAGAAATCGAGATTCCTCATACCATACCGAAGGCCACGCAACGTAAAAAAGTGGTTATCGTCGGTGCGGGACCGGCAGGGCTTGAAGCTGCTCGCGTGTCTGCCGAACGTGGACATTCGGTCGTCGTCTTCGAGGCCGCTAACAATGCTGGCGGGCAGATTCGTCTGACCGCTCAAAGCGAACGCCGCCGGGAGATGATCAGCATTATCGACTGGCGAATGAGCCAGTGTGAAAAGCTCGGTGTCCAGTTCCACTTCAACACTTGGGCGGATATCGAGACCGTAGAGGCTGAAAAGCCGAACGTGGTGATTATCGCCACAGGCGGACTTCCCCATACCGATGTCTTGGCAACTGGCAACGACCTCGTGGTTTCCTCATGGGACATCATATCGGGCGACGTCAAACCCGGCACGAATGTCCTCATCTATGACGATGCTGGCGACCATGCAGCCCTTCAGGCTGCCGAGATTGCCGCAAAGGCCGGAGCGAAGGTCGAGATCATGACACGCGACCGCGCTTTTGCGCCTGAAGTCATGGGAATGAATCTCGTGCCTTACATCAGAGCACTGCAGAAGCTCGAAACCACGTTCACCGTGACCTACACGCTGACTGCAGTGGAGCGAAGCGGAAACCAGTTGCTGGCCCACATCGGCAGCGACTATGGCGGCGTCGACAAACGCAAGCTTTTCGACCAGGTGGTGGTCAACCACGGGACACGGCCGCTGGATGAACTCTACTTTGAACTCAAGCCTCGATCGATCAACGGCGGTGAAGTCTCCCACGATCAGCTGATTGCAGGCGAGGCCCAATCCGTGACGCGAAACGAGAATGGCACGTTCCAGCTTTTCAGGATTGGCGATGCGGTCGCAGCGCGTAACACCCACGCCGCAATCTACGACGGTCTGCGTATTGCAAAGGATCTCTGATCATTCAATTCCAACCAAATCGAACAAGCACGCATCCTCGACGGCTCACTAAGGAGCCGTCGCGATCGTGCATCGCAAGGCCTCACGCGCTGCATAGATGACACTGGCAAGGAACAAGCTGCTGGAAACTTTGTTTTCGGTGGCTGGTGAAATTGCTGATGAAAGAAATGCGAATGGATGTGAGCGCGTCTAGACCCAAAGACAAAAGTGCCGCCGCATCTACCAGCTCCCCTCTCCCGATCGAGACACCAAGGCTTCCGCCGGGATTCGTTGCAACGAGGCTTGCCGCTTTGCTCGCCCGATCCGAAACGTCGCTCTGCTATGTTGCACCAAGTGAGGGAGAAGCTGACCGGATAGCGGAGGCCATCACTGCTCTTTTCCCAGAGATAAACCACATTGTATTTCCTCCTTGGGATTGCCTTCCATACGATCGCGTTCTTCCGTCCCGCCACTGCATGGGCAGGAGAATGGACGCGCTGCGACTATGGCTTGATGGACGGTATAGCCGCCGCCTGATGCTAACGTCATTGGAAGCAATCCTTCAACGTGTCCCGCCAGCAGACGTGATCACGAAGAGCGTTTTCGAACTGGGTGTCGGCATATCACTCAACCGTCAAGCCTTCATGGATTTCATTCGACGCACAGGATACACAGAAGAAGGCGTTGCCGACGATCCGGGCGAATTGGCTGTCCGTGACGGTGTCATCGACATCTACCCCGCCGGTGCTCCGGGGCCAATGCGGATTGTCCTCGATGAGGATGACAAGGTTCTGGAGTTGCACGGCTTCGACCGCCTGTCGCAGCGCACGGAAAGCTCGTTGCAGAACGTGTCGATTGGTCCGGCTTCGGAGGTTATATGGGATGATGAAACATCTCATGACGACGGTCCATCTCCTGGTACCATCGAAACCTCGCTCGTTCGCCAATACCACCTCACCCCGAGCCTGTTTGATCTCCTAGGTGACACGACCGTGGTCCTGGGACAGGGCATTAATCAGCGGCTCCAACACTATCTGGATATCATCGAAGACGCGCAGCAGGCCCATCTTGATTTCGGCGCTGCGGATGCACCGGCGCGGCAGTCGCTCTATCTCGACCTCGGCGAATGGGACGAGCAGGCAGGTCGTATGCGGTTGGAGACCCTGCACCTCGATGATGGTGACCATCTGCCGACGAAGCCATATGACGCTGATTACCGAAAGGCGGTGACGAAGTTCGCCCAAGACTCTCTCAAAGAGCATAGGAAGGTTCTGATCGCGGGCAACGGCAAGCGCGCCGAAGCCCTTTATCGGCGACTGGAAAAGGGAGCGGATGCTTCCAGCGGTACCGTTGCCCGATGGGATGACGTTTTGAGAGCCAAGCGTGGCAGTCTCATGAAGATTGCCTGTAACCTCCAGGAGGGCTTTGTCGATACGAGTGAGGGTATCATCGTCGTTGCTGTCCCCGATGGACCGGTAGCCGACACCCACTCTCATCAACTGCTAACCGAACCTGAGCTTCGGATCGGTGATGTGGTTGTGCACGAAGATCACGGCGTTGGGGTTCTCAAGGACCTGGAGACAATCATTGTTGAAAACGTCGCGCGTGCCGCGGCACGATTGCAGTATCGTGATGGAGATTCGATCCTCGTTCCGATGCAAGAATTCGACAAGCTCTGGCGCTA
Source organism: Agrobacterium larrymoorei (assembly GCF_037722385.1). Lineage (GTDB taxonomy): Bacteria > Pseudomonadota > Alphaproteobacteria > Rhizobiales > Rhizobiaceae > Agrobacterium > Agrobacterium larrymoorei_C. Next base: position 519,274 of record NZ_JBBKAQ010000001.1, on the reverse strand, counting down.
TGGTTCAGAACCCGATGCTGTTTCGCTTGATCGTCTCCATACGGAGGCTTGGAGCAAAAAGAGGCAAAAGATCGCGGAAGACATTGTTTCTACCGCCCGTCATCTTTCGAAAATCGCCAAGCAACGGCAATCCGCAAAGGCGCTTGTATTTGTCCCTCCTCGTGCTCAATTCTCGGCCTTTACCCGTCGGTTCCCTTTTGCCGAAACCCGCGATCAAGCAAACGCGATCAATGACGTTTTATCCGATCTCGCATCTGGAAAGGTGATGAACCGTCTCGTCTGCGGAGATGTCGGCTTTGGCAAGACGGAAGTCGCTCTGCGCGCTGCAGCGGCCGTGGCCCTCGCCGGCGGACAGGTTGCTGTCATCGCTCCCACAACCGTTTTGGCTCGACAGCACTTTGAAACCTTCAAGCAACGCTTTGAGGGGACAGGCATTTCGATCGGGATGTTGTCGCGGCTCGTCAAGCCAGCCGAAGCCAAGCAGACGAAAGAAGCACTTGAGGATGGCACGATTGGTGTTGTCGTGGCGACGCAGGCGATCTTTGCGAAGGATGTGCGCTTTGCTGGCCTCGGCTTACTGATCGTGGACGAGGAACATCGCTTCGGATTGAAGGAAAAGAGTGCGATGAGCAGGCTCGCTCCGTCTCTTCACACTCTCACGATGTCGGCAACGCCGATCCCGCGAACGCTTCAATCGGCGATGGCTGGCGTTCAGGAGGTCAGCCTTCTCACAACCGCGCCATCGCGCAGACGGCCGGTGCGTACCTCACTTGCCACTCTTGATCGCACCTCGATGAGAACCGGCCTGATGCGCGAATATCGCCGAGGCGGACAGAGTTTCGTCGTCGTCCCTCGTATCGAGGACATTGAGGGTGTCGAAAAGATACTCGAGACGATCGTTCCAGAACTGTCTGTCAGAGTGGCGCATGGCAAGATGCCGGCAGCAACGATTGATGAGACGATCGTAGGTTTTGCAGCCGGTGATGGAGATATCCTGCTTGCTACCAACATTATCGAGAATGGGCTCGACGTTCCGCGCGCCAACACCATGTTCATTTGGCACCCAGAGCGTTTTGGGCTTGCCCAACTTCACCAACTGCGAGGACGGGTTGGTCGTTCTGGCTCGCAGGGTAGAGTGACCCTTATATTGGAAGAAGGTGCGGATCTCGGCGACGAGACGTTGTCGAGACTTTCAACTCTTGTTGAGAGCGACAGGCTCGGATCAGGCTTGACGATCAGTATGCGAGACCTCGACCTGCGCGGCGGAGGGGACATAACCGGCGACGATCAGGCTGGCCATATGAGTGTGATCGGCGTTGGACTGTATCAAAAGCTCTTGGCTGGGGCCGTAGCAGAGCTGGCCAAGAAGCCTTCGCCGTTCCCCCCACGGACGGTCCTGCAACTCGACGAATTGGGCACGATACCCGCCACCTATGTGTCCGATCCTGCCACCAGGCTGAACCTCTACGCCAAGCTTTATCGAGCCTCCGATCGATCTGCCATAAACGATCTTGAAGAAGAGTTCGAGGACAGGTTCGGCGACGTTCCGCAAGAGGTGCTGACATTGTTACGGACTAGCCGCCTTCAGGTGAGCGCAGCGAGGCTCGGCATTTCGAAGATTGAAGCGGGACCGAAAGCTCTTGCGCTTACCTTTACAGCAAAGACGCCAGCAAAACTTCTCTCCTATCTGACAAAGACCGGCGGAGGGGCCCGCCGAGACGATAGGTTGATCTTCCAGTGTTCAAGCGACAAACCTGGTGAGCGCTTGAATGAGTTCGAGCAGATTCTTGCGGAGGCGAAAAAAAAGTTGAGCAAGAGCTAAGCGCATGCTGCTCAACGACTGAAACACGTCGCACAACGGTGTGTGGCCGTTTCGCGAGAACGACATTCGATAACGAGGACCTAAAGCGTACGAGCAAGTCTGAAAGATCGCGACGCTTTTTAGGATACCGACACCGGCTTCGACCTCATCATGCTGGCAGTCGCCGGATCTGCGCGACGGCAGAGCCTGGGCGGTAGCCCCTTCATAATGAGCTCAGCATCCGCCACGGCCATCGAACCCAAGGCATAAAAGGCATCGCGCGTGCCGCCGGTCCTGTGAGCAGAAAGAAGAATGCCCGGCGCTTGGCGAACAGGATCGCTAGCCGGGACCGGCTCTTCCGGAAACACGTCTGTCGCGACCTTTATATGCCCGGACGCTGCGGCCTCAATCATAGCGGAGAAGTCGACGACGGCGGCGCGGCTCATCAACAGAAACGCTGAGCCCGTCTTCATCAAGGCGAATTCCTTCTTGCCGAGAAACCCTTCGTTTTCGCTTGTAACGCTGGCGAAGACGAAAACGACCTGACTTTCGCGCAGGACCTCATCAAGTGTCGATGGTACACAGTCGAGCCGCTCGATGATCTCCTTTGGCAGCCAGGGATCGAACACGCGAACAGTGTTTCTGAACGGACGGATGAGTTCGCGCAGTTCACGGCCGAGATCGCCAAAACCAATAATGCCGACCGGAGCTCCAGCAAAGCGGAATGTCTCCGTGTTACCCTCCAGGCCATAACGCTCGGTGCCTTGCCTGAACGCGTGATCGGCGACAGTGATACCTCGGGCCAAATCCAGCGCCATGGCAAGCGACGCCTCCGCAACCGGCGACGCGAAGGCAGACGCCGGTGTGATCACCCAGATGCCTCTCTCGACACAGGCCTGATAGTCGATATTGGGCAGAAAATTCGATTCAACATTAATGATCGCCTTCAATCGCGGCGCGCGATCCAAGCGTTCTCTGGGCATGTCGGTCTGCCCGAAAATTAATACCGTATCGGGCAGGTAGCGCTCCACCTCCTCGGCGGACATCTGGCGGTCCTCGGACACGATCACCTCGCCAAGCGCCTCAAGACGGGCGCGGACGGCGGGCTCCATGATCAGGTCCAGCGTTCTCGGGAGCGGATCGACCAGAATGATGTTGCGGCTCATCGTTTCCTCCTGCCAGAATCGCCTTGAGCAGCAGATTAGCGTGAACACCCCCTCATCGGGCAAGCTCAATCGGCAGCGGATTTTAGTCGACGCTCAGCAGTGTCTCGCGTGAAGCAACCACTTTACGAGAAGGAAGGAGGCAGTCGACTTTGGCCAACCACCTCCTCTTTTGCTTACATTGCGGGCGTGACGGCAATGTCTCTTACATCATTGTCGAGGCCGGTGATTACGCCGACTTCAGTGGCTTTGCCGGTTTCGAGATTGACAGTGTAGAGCATCTTGTTTGCAACGAGATAGGCGGCATTCTTGCCGCCTTCCATGCCCTGAATATCAAACGCGTACGTCGCGGGCTTATCCTTGAGGCCAAGCTTACCGATCGCCTTCAGCGTCCCATCATTGGGCTTCGTTTGCTGGATCAATGCGCCGATGGTGGCGTCGATATTGTACATCGCCGTCTTTTCCGGTTTTCCAATCGAGTTCGTGTAGGCTGCTGCGACGATGTTCGGCGTCTCTCCCTTGTGCATATCGCTTTCTTCGAAGGCGAGCTTGCCATCGACCGTCACTGCACCCGTGTCCGGGTGAACGCGATGGTTGGTGGTGCCGGTCATAAAGCGCAGACGATCCGCCATCGGGTTGAAATCGACCACCACCGGAGCGTCGGTGATCGTCAGCATCTTATCCATTTTCGCGACGTCGGTTGCGGCGCCCGTTTCCAGATTAATGCTGACGATGCGATGATCGGGCGTAACACCTACAACGGTCTTGTTGCCTGGGCGGTAATCGATGCCGACAAGCTTATCGACGCCTGTGATCTCCATCGTCTTCGACACCGTGGGCTTTTCCGTGTCAAACATGACGAGCGTCTTGTCGCCGCTTAAGCCCAATACTGGCGCCGCGAGCGCGGATGTTGCAGTCGCGATAACGGATATGGAGGCTGCCAAAGCAAAACGAATGGTCTGCATATTCTTCTCCCGTGCGTTTAAAATCAAAGAAGGTTTCGCCACATGGCTTTCAACCTTCCATCTTGAAGACACCACGGGTGATGCGATTGGATGCAGGAGGTGAAAATTTTTTTTTGAAACTTGCATCTAAGGACCATCGACCCGGGTATAGATGTCAAAGACACCGGATTTAACTTTTCGATCCGAGGAGATGAGTTTGACGATGATGGGCTCTTTGCCAGTTGATCTAGAAAAGGCGCTCGATGGCTGCGCCAATGGCGACCGGCTGGCATTGCGTCAGATATTCGATCAAGAGGCGGGCAGGCTTATCGCCGTCGCCCAGCGCATCGTCCGGCGTCGTGAGCTTGCAGAAGAGGTGGTGCAGGACGCCTTCATCCGCATCTGGACGCACGCCCACCAGTATCGCTCCGATAGCGGTTCGGCGCGCGGCTGGATCTATGCCATCGTCCGCAATAGAGCGCTTAATCTGCTTCGTGACGGCAAACGGGAACATGCAGTGGAAGACGTTGAAACACTGCGCGATGATCAGCAATCGGACGAGATCATGGCAGCCTGGCATCGCCTGGATCGCAATTCACGCCTTTATGCGTGTCTTGGCTCGCTGGACGATACAAAGCGGCAAGGCATCCTGATGGCCTATGTCGGTGGTTACTCACATGGAGAAATAGCAGGAAGGCTGCGGATACCGCTCGGCACCACCAAATCATGGATCAGACGTGGACTGTCGGCGCTGCGGGAGTGCCTGGCATGAACTATGACCCCAAGGACGTGCCAAATCTCGCCGACGAGTATGTGTTGGGCTTGCTTGACCCGGTTGAGGCCAGAGAGATTGAGGATGCGATGAAGCGTGATCCTGAACTCAAGGCTGCGGTCGCGGCGAGCAGGGATCGGTTCCTGCCACTAGACACGAGCTTGGCCCCTCAATCGGTCAGTCAAGACCTCTGGCGGCGCATCGAGTCTGCCCTCCCCCAGCAAGAGAAGCCCACCATGGCTCTGCCAGTCGCAAACGACAATGGCGTACGGCGCTGGAAATTCGCCGCGCTTACCTCGCTTGCGGCCTCGCTGCTTCTCGCAATTGGCCTCGTCTACAGCCTCACCCGCACGGTAGAACCACTGGTCATCGCGGTGCTGGTCAATGACGCGGGCGAAGTCCAGGCGGTCGTCGAGGATTTCGGCAATGACGAAGCGTCTGTTCGGCTACTGGCCGATTTCGCCGTCCCACGCGACAAGACGATTCAGGTTTGGACCCTGCCTTCCCGTGACGTGGGGCCCGTCTCGCTTGGGCTAATTGAGGGGGTCCGTTCGGCTCGCCTGCAGGGACCAGCCCTCCCAAAACCCCGTGCCGATCAACTCTATGAGTTGACGCTTGAACAGGCAGGTGGATCGCCGACAGGGCGGCCGACGGGACCGATCTTGGCGAAAGGATTTGCGCGGATGCCGCGGTAAAGTTACACAAAGCCAAGACTGACGGGCATCTTGATGGAGAGCCTTGCTGCCGGCACGCCTGCTTGCGTTTTCTGAACGCCCGCTTGGCCTTCGGAAAACAATTCAGATTCCGGGGCTGGTACTATAAACTTGCGTAGAGAGGTGGCGGTCTCAGTGATTGACCACTCACCCCCTTCGCGACCGTTTACCCAGACGCAGGCACCCCTTGGATCAACTCCTCGCAATCAGAACTTTTGTCCGCGTTGTCGAAGCGGGGTCTTTCGCCAAAGCGGCAGACCAAATGAATCTGCCGCGATCCTCTGTTAGTAAGATGGTCCAGGATCTGGAGTCGCATCTCGGCTCGAAGCTTGTTGAACGCACCACCCGCTCACTCACAATGACAGCAGAGGGACTGGCCTACCGCGACAAAGCGCTTCGGCTACTCGCCGATCTTGATGAGATGGACGGGACGGTTGGAGGTGCGCGCCGGTCCCCCAAAGGCCGACTGCGGGTGGACATTGGCTCCGTCATGGCCAATCAGATCATCATACCGCGCCTCCCGGAATTTCAAAGCCAGTATCCAGATATCGACCTCCATCTAGGCGTAAATGACCGCTCTGCGGATTTGGTAGGTGAAGGAATTGACTGCGTCATTCGCGGCGGCCCACTGGCGGACTCGTCTCTGAAAGCTCGCAAGCTGTGCGAACTGGATTTCGTTGTCTGCGCTGCCCCCTCTTATCTTGCAGACAGAGAGCGACCGGAGCATCCAGACGATCTTCGGCAACACAGGATCGCCAGCTATTTTTCTGCTTCTTCGGGAAAACCATTTCCTCTTTTGCTCAAACGGGGCGCGGAGCACTATGAATACGCGCCAGGCGTCTCTGGAATTTCTGTCAACGAGAGCACTGCTCACCTCAATGCGATCATCGCGGGTCTTGGGATCGGCCAGACCTTTGGCTTTCTGACAAGGCCGCATTTTGAAAACGGCTCGTTGGTGGAACTTCTTCCGGAATGGAAGCCTGCGCTGCGCCCGCTTCACCTTGTCTACCCGTCCGATCGGTTTCCAAATGCGCGATTGCGTGCCTTCATCGACTGGGTGACAGACGTCTTCCAGCAGGTCGACGCCCGTTGACGGCGGAGGCACTATCCATAGAGATGGATAATCCTTCCATTGCGGGCGACTTCTCGATCTCCTGCTGACAAATTACCTTCTGCTCATCGGACGGCGACGACGGGCTTCGAGCCTCGCCTCCTCCCGAAAATTCGACGTTTAAACAGGCCGTCGGCGCTCTCGCTGAGCGACTGCGCACGGCTGACGACAGGAGATCAAAATGTCAAACAGACTTCATAACAAGGTTGCCCTCGTAACAGGCGCCACAAGCGGTATTGGCCTAGCAACGGCAAAGCTTTTCGCCAGCGAAGGCGCTCGCCTTTACATAACGGGACGCCGTCAGGATGCACTTGATAGCGCAATCGTTGAAATCGGTCATGACGCTATTGGCGTTCAGGCTGACTCGGGACGCAATACAGACCTTGACTCACTCTTTGCGAAAATCAAAAGCGAACAGGGCCATTTGGACGTCCTGGTTGTCAATGCAGGCGGAGGCAGCATGCTCCCTCTGGGCCAGATCACCGAGGAGCAGATCGACGATACATTCAATCGCAACGTCAAATCCGTCATCTTCACGGTGCAGAAGGCTTTGCCCCTGATGTCCAAGGTGTCATCGATTGTCCTAACGGGCTCGACCGCCGGGATAGAGGGGACGGCAGCATTTTCGGTCTATTCCGCATCCAAGGCAGCAGTGCGCAACCTTGCACGATCGTGGGCTCTTGATCTCAAGGGCACCGGTATCCGCGTCAATGTCGTCTCGCCAGGGGCTACCCACACACCCGGGCTGGTTGAACTGGCCGGCGATGACAAGGACCAACAGCAGGGGCTTCTCGATTTTCTGGCCACCCGCATCCCGCTCGGCCGCGTTGGCAATCCTGAAGAGATTGCGAAAGCCAGCCTCTTTCTTGCTTCCGATGACGCCAGCTTTGTAAACGGTGCAGAACTCTTTGCCGATGGCGGCCAGGCCCAGGTGTGAGGTGACAACGATGTGCCTGCGAGGATGAGAAGCGGAACCTAACTCCGAGCTCAAAGCTCGGCCTTCGAACCGCAGAGTAAGTGGCGACGGCGGATCCGTGCGAATCCGCCGTCTTTCCTCATTGCGGTGTGAAACGCTGAAACGAGCGCAACTTATCTCTCGACGTAACGCTTCCAGGGGTGCTCTTCTCTGAACCCCAGAACCTCTCGCGCCTTGCGATTGGAAAGGGGCGCCTCATCCTTCCCCATCTCACGGGTAATCGGGGTGTTGGGTGCGTACTTCGCGAGAAACTCTGCCGTCGGCAGATCGGCCGTGATCGTGTCGTTCACCGCGTTGAACACCTGGAAGCCCAAGCCGTCTTTCTCGATACAGAGATGAACAATCTCCCCGAGATCCCGTGCGTCGATATAGCTCCAGGCGTTGCGTTTGCGAGACATCGGGTTGTCGATGAAGGCTGGGAAGTTGCTGTATTCATGCGGTTCAATCACATTGCCAATGCGCAGAGCGTAGATATCAGCTTTGTATCGCATGGCGAAGGCGCGGGCAGTTTTCTCATTCACGAGCTTTGAAAGGCCGTAGCTGTCCATCGGATCGATGTCGTAATCCTCTTCCAGAGGAAAGGAATGGAAGTCCTTGTCACCTTCGGCAAAACACACCCCGTAGGTCGTCTCACTAGAGGCGATGATGACTTTTCGGACGCCTAGTTTCATCGCAGCTTCGATGACGTTGTAGGTTCCGACAACGTTGGCCTGGAATGTGTTGTTATCCGGCTCGATCAACACGCGCGGGATCGCCGCGAAGTGAACGACGGCATCGGGCGGCGAAGGCGGGGCGCCGTTTTCGAAACCGGCGAAACCGAAATGTGTTGTCAACGCATTGAAGACCTGGCCGCTATCGGTGATATCCGCAATCAGCGTATTCACTCCTGGCAGGTCCAGAGGCTTCAGATCGATGTTCAGGACGGAGTATCCCTTTTCCAGAAGCTTAAGGACAGCGTGACGCCCAGCCTTGCCTGTGCCACCTGTGAAAACGATACGTTTTGTCATGTCTTGCCTCCTCATAAGACCTTCGTGCGTCACGATCGACGGCCATGACGAAGATAATCGCGATCGCCTTTGTGAACGCCGTTATACGACAGTAAATTGCCCCTTCAAGCAACGAAGGAATGCAGGCTACACAAGTCGCATAGATTTCAGGACGTTGTCATATTTTTCAGAAGTAGATCAAAGAGCTCCTAAAGCGCTTCTGTTCAACAGCTTTGCCACCCAATCTACGAAAACGCGAACCTTGTTTGTCACGTGCCTTGTCTGCGGATAGACAATGTAGATCGGCATGGGCTCGCTCTTCCATTCGGGCAGAACGCGAACCAGCCTTCCCTCATTCATCTCGTCTCTGATCGAGAACGGCACCAATTGTCCGACACCCATTCCGGCAACGACGGCATGCTGGTAGGTTCTCGCATCGTTTGCCGACACGATATAGCGCGGGCTAATCTCGACTGAACGGGTGCCATTGTCGAAAGCCATGCTCATCACCTGGCCTGCATTGGCATTCAAATAGCCGACACAGTGATGGTCGATCTCAAGATCTTCCGGCGTCTTCGGCATACCAAAGCGCTCGATGTAAGCTGGAGAGGCAACGGTAAGAAAATCAAGCTCCGAGACTTTGCGGGCGATCAGCGACTGGTCGCGCAGCGTTCCCACCCGCAAAGCGCAATCCACGTTCTCGGCGATATAGTCGACAAGACGGTCTCCGACCCCGATGTCCAGGCGTATCTGCGGAAAGCGTTGGTGGAAATCGCAAAGGTTGGGAATAATAATCTCGTCAGCGAACATCCCGGCCATTTCCACACGCAGGCGACCGGAAGGCTGGACGTTCGCACTCGAAACACTCCCATCCAGCTCATCTATTTCCGCCAGGATTTGCGTTGCACGCTCATAGTAAAGAGCGCCGTCTGTGGTCACCATTACGCGGCGCGTTGTCCGGTTGAGTAAGGTCGTGCGCAGATGTGCCTCAAGCCCTTGCACCATGTTCGTCACGGTTGTCTTGGGAATGTTCAAGGCGTTTGCAGCCTTGGTGAAGTTCCCGGTCTCAACAACCCGTGCGAATACCCGCATCGCTGCCAACTGGTCCATTGGTTCGCCTCGCTCGATTGTCCACCAATTTGGAATAGTGTTTTCGAATTTCGAAACTTGTGGAACTTATCCCGAACAATATATCCATATTAGAAACCACTACAAGAGACACATTCTGTGGTCTCGCAAGGAAACGAAGATGGACACCCTGTGGCACACATTAGAGACCAGCGGCACGACGTGCACGCCTCTCTCCGTGCGTGTCTATAGCGCCGAAAAACAAAGCCGTACGCCGCCGCTTGTCCTCTATTTAAGAGGTGGCTCTTTTCTAGAAGAGGGAGCGCAATGTGCGCAACTTCCAGTCGCGAAGGCGCTCGCCGAAAGCGGAGCGGTGGTCGTTGAAACGGATTACAGCACAGGCTCGTGCAATGAGTTTCCGGCAGTGATTGATAGGGCTTTCGATGCGCTCGATTGCCTCAGCAATAGTCGCAAGCAGTACGGGAGCGCAAAGTCCCTGCTGTTTGTGGCGGGCGAAGAGGCTGGCGGTAATGTCGCCGCTGGCCTCGCATTAAAGGCGCGCGACAGGATGCCGGGCAAACTGGCGGGACAGATTTTGCTTTCGCCAATGATTGATCCGTTGATGGCGTCGATGTCTTTCCGCGATGCCGACAAGATCGGCATGCGACAACGTTGGGCCGAAGGTTGGAGCCGGTACTTGGCCAAGGCCTGTGGGGTCGCGCACCCTTATGCGGCACCGTGCCAGTGCACAAGGCTCGACCGTGTGGCTCCGGCTTTGATTTTTACCGCCGAGGACGATCCTCTGCGTGACGAAACAGTGAGTTATGCCGAGCGCCTGCGCGATGCTGGAATACAGGTTCGGCTGCATGTTTTCCCTGCTGGCTCCGGCTGGACGGGACTTTATCGAGGCGAAGGTGGCAAATGGCTTCCAACCGTTTGCAATGAATTTTCGGGTTTTGTTCAAGACCTCAAGCATTAGCATTTAAGACAATCAATGATCGGCTTCCTCACGAAGCCAAGGAGTATCCCATGACGCTCAAGAACAAGCGCCGTGCCCTTGCGGGTGTCGGCATAGGCCTTGCCATGTCCGTTGCAGCCGGAGCGCTGCTATTTGATCTTCCCATCACGACGGGTGCCGTCGCTGCGGCCCCACAAGCGGAAGCGCCTGCAATTCCAGTGACGGTCGCGCCCGTTGAGAGCCGAGACGTCACGCACTGGGAGCAATTTTCCGGCCGGCTCGAAGCTGTCGAGCGTGTCCAGGTCCGTTCTCGCGTTGCGGGCCAGATCCAAGCGGTTCACTTTCGTGAAGGCGCACTGGTGAAAGCTGGCGATCCGCTCTTCACCATCGATCCAGCCCCGTATCAAGCAACCGTTGCCGGCGCGGAAGCACAGGTGGCTTCAGCGCAGGCGAAGGTCGGTCTGGCCAAAACCGAGCTGGAACGGGGCCGGCGACTTTCCGACAACCGCACCATCTCGCAAAGCGATCTCGATCAACGCCAGAGCAATGTTGCGGAGGCTGAAGCACAACTGCGGGCGGCGCGTGCAGCCTTGACCACCGCACAGCTCGATCTCAGCTACACGGAACTGCGCGCACCGATTTCCGGGCGGGTCGGCAAGCTTGATGTGACGGTTGGCAATCTGGTTGCCGCCGGATCCGCGTCCCCTGCTCTCACCACGCTCGTGTCGGTCGATCCGATCTATGCAAGCTTCAATGCAAGCGAGGAGATCGTTACCAAAGCACTGTCGCAGCTTCCAAACTCGAATGGAGCGCTTCAGGCGCTGGAGCAAATCCCTGTCGAAGTCGGCACGCTTGCCGATGAAGGCACTCCGATCAAGGGAACGCTGCATTTGATCGACAATCAGGTGGACGGCGCAAGCGGCACCATTGGTGTGCGCGCGGTATTCGCCAACACCAATGGGCACCTAATTCCCGGTCAGTTCGTTCGTGTCCGTCTGGGTGAGCCGAAGTCTGAAAAGCGCATTGTTATTTCGGACCGCGCAATCGGCACTGATCAGGACAAAAAGTTTGTCTTCGTTGTCGATAAAGACAACAAAGTGAACTACCGCCAGATTAAGCCTGGTCCATCCGCTGAAGGAATGCGCGTCGTCGAAAGCGGCCTTTCCGTCGGAGACAAGATCGTCGTCAACGGCCTGCAGCGCATCCGCCCAGGCGCGATCGTCGCTCCGCAGACCGAAGACAAGGTCGCAGCAGCACAATAACAATTCCGACGGGCTCACCCGGCCCGTCTTCCGCAATCCAAGCAGAGATCCTCCTGCCGGTGGCAACACGCCACCGGTGCGATTCCTTGCGTTCTGAATTCACCCGGAGAGGGCTAACCCATGAACATCTCCCGATTTTTCGTAGACCGGCCAGTCTTTGCTGGCGTCCTATCGGTCCTCATCGTCGTAGCAGGGCTAATTGGCATGCGCGCCTTGCCGATTTCCGAGTATCCGGAAGTCGTGCCACCCTCCATCGTCGTTCGTGCCACTTATCCAGGCGCTAACCCGAAGGTCATTGCCGAGACAGTGGCGACACCGCTTGAAGAGCAGATTAATGGTGTCGAGGACATGCTCTACATGTCCAGCCAGGCGACCTCCGACGGCGTCATGACGCTGACGGTTACCTTTAAGCTGGGGACGGATCCGGACAAGGCGCAGCAGCTCGTGCAGAACCGCGTGTCGCAGGCCGAGCCGCGCCTTCCCGCCGAAGTCCGGAGCCTTGGCGTTTCCACCGTCAAGAGTTCTCCTGACCTGATGATGGTCGTGCATCTCGTCTCTCCCGGCAATCGGTATGACCTCACCTACCTGCGCAATTACGCCGTCCTTAACATCAAGGACCGGCTGGCGCGCATCGAGGGCGTTGGCCAAGTGCAGATCTTCGGCGCCGGGGACTACTCCATGCGCGTGTGGATCGATCCGCAGAAGGCCGCCGAACACGACCTTGCGGCCAGCGATATCAGTAACGCCATTCGCGAACAGAATGTGCAGGCCGCAGCGGGCACGATCGGTGCTTCGCCAAGCCCGAACGGCGTCGATCTTCAGCTCAACGTCAATGCACAGGGTCGCCTTTCTACCCCGGAAGAATTCGGCAACATCATCGTGAAGAGCGGTTCGAATGGCGAGATTACGCGCTTGCGTGATGTCGCGCGGGTCGAACTCGGTGCGGCAGACTACGCCTTGCGCTCGCTGCTCGATGGCGAATCCGCCGTGGCTATTCCTGTCTTTCAGGCTCCCGGCTCCAACGCCATCACCATCTCCGACCAGGTTACGGCGACCATGCAGGACCTGCAAAAAGCGATGCCGGATGGCGTCAAATACGAAATCGTCTATGACACGACCGAGTTTGTCCGCGCCTCGATTGACAAGGTCATCGACACGCTGCTGGAGGCCATCGCTCTCGTCGTGATCGTCGTCATCCTGTTCCTGCAGACATGGCGTGCATCCATTATCCCGCTGATCGCCGTCCCGGTGTCGATCATCGGCACGTTCGCCGTCATGTATATCTTCGGCTTCTCGATCAACGCGCTCAGCCTGTTCGGCCTTGTGCTCGCCATTGGTATCGTGGTGGACGACGCCATCGTCGTGGTTGAAAACGTCGAGCGCAATATCGAGAACGGCTTGTCTCCGCGTGATGCGACCTACCGCGCCATGAAAGAAGTGTCCGGTCCGATCATCGCGATCGCGCTGGTCCTCGTGGCCGTCTTTGTACCACTGGCCTTCATTTCCGGCCTCTCGGGGCAGTTTTACCGCCAGTTCGCGTTAACGATCGCGATCTCGACCGTCATCTCTGCCATCAACTCATTGACGTTGTCACCAGCCCTCGCGGCTCTGCTTCTCAAGGACCACCATGCGCCGAAGGATTGGCTCACTCGCGGCATGGACAAGGTGTTGGGCGGCTTCTTCCGGGGCTTCAACCGGGCCTTTGGCGCAGCATCGAATGGCTACGGCAAAAGCGTTGGCGGATTGCTCAATCGCAAGAGCATCGTGATGTTCGTGTACATGCTGCTCGCTGGTGCGACCTATGGCATGTTCAATGCCGTGCCCGGCGGCTTCGTGCCTGCGCAGGACAAGCAATATCTGATCGGCTTTGCCCAGTTGCCGGATGCAGCAAGTCTTGACCGGACAGAAGACGTCATCAAGCGCATGAGCGATATCGCCATGCAGCAGCCAGGTGTCGAACATGCGATCGCGTTTCCCGGCCTCTCCATCAATGGCTTTACCAACAGTTCGAATGCAGGCGTCGTCTTCGTTGGCTTGAGCCCGTTCGAAGAGCGGACCACGCCGGAGCTCTCAGGCGGCGCTATTGCCATGGCGCTCAACCAGAAATTCGGTGCGGTTCAGGATGCCTTTATAGCTATGTTCCCGCCACCGCCCGTCAACGGCCTTGGCACCACCGGCGGCTTCAAGATGCAGATCGAAGACCGTGCAGGCTTCGGTTACCAGACACTCGATGAGGTCACCAAGGCATTTCTCGGCAAGGCCTACCAGACGCCTGAACTGGCAGGCCTGTTTTCAAGCTTCCAGATCAATGTGCCTCAGCTCTACGCCGATCTCGATCGTGCCAAGGCGGAGCAACTGGGTGTCTCGGTGACGGACGTGTTCGAGACGCTGCAGATCTATCTTGGCTCTCTCTACGTCAACGACTTCAACGCCTTCGGTCGTACGTACAGCGTGCGTGTGCAGGCCGATGCCAAGTTCCGCTCACAGGCTGAAGACATCGGTCAGTTGAAGGTGAGGTCATCGAAGGGCCAGATGATCCCGCTCTCCGCACTGTTGAAGGTGGATGCAACGACAGGCCCAGAACGCACGACGAGGTATAATGGCTTCCTCGCGGCTGATATCAATGGCGGCCCTGCGCCCGGCTTCTCATCTGGGGAAGCTCAGGCAGCCATCGAACGCATCGCCAATGAGACATTACCTGCGGGGATATCCTTCGAGTGGACCGATCTGACCTATCAGCAGATTCTTGCCGGAAGCTCAGGCTTCCTGGTCTTCCCGCTGGCTCTGCTGCTGGTCTATCTCGTCCTTGCGGCGCAGTATGAAAGCCTCACACTGCCGCTCGCGATCATCATGATCGTGCCTATGGGTGTGCTTGCGGCCATGACCGGCGTCTGGTTGACGGGTGGAGATAACAACATCTTCACCCAGATCGGCCTCATCGTCCTTGTCGGGCTCTCGGCGAAAAATGCCATCCTGATCGTGGAGTTCGCACGTGAACTGGAGTTCGAAGGACGCTCCCCCATCGCTGCAGCCATCGAAGCCAGTCGTCTTCGCCTGCGACCCATCCTGATGACGTCACTGGCCTTCATCATGGGCGTCGTGCCGCTCGTCATCTCCACCGGCGCCGGAGCCGAGATGCGTGCCGCGATGGGCGTCGCCGTCTTCTCCGGCATGATCGGGGTCACGATCTTCGGCATCTTCATGACGCCGGTCTTCTACGTACTCGTGCGCAAACTCTCCGGCAACCGTCCGCTTGTTCAGCATAAGCAGGAGCCTGCCAATACGGACTACAAGATGAGTGAAGCCGTGTGACGGCAATCACTTTGTCATGCAACCGAAAGCCTCGGGAGCTCTTGCTCCCGGGGCTTCTTTTTACGTTCTGGCGTGTCCCGGCATATCCGCTGAGTGCCGTTCAACGTGTTGGTCCTGCGGTTTTACACAACCCGGACAACCGACTGTCATAATTTCGTTGCACGTTCACTTGTTTTCGTTTTGAATATGACATGCTTCGAATGAAGCACGCTGACGCTGGTTCTGGGAGGTTCCAGCGCAAAAAATCCTGGGCAGCTTGTTGCTGGACCATGCGTAAATTTTTAGGGAGGCATCATGTCCATGAAACGTCTCGCTGCATCCGCGGCGGCACTTGCTATTTCGCTTTCTTTCGGCACCTCGGCCTTTGCAGCGACGGAACTGCAATGGTGGCATGCCATGACCGGTGCCAACAACGAGGTGGTCGATCAACTGGCGAAGGAGTTCAACGAAAGCCAGAGCGAATATAAGATCACCCCGGTGTTCAAGGGCACATATCCTGAAACACTCAATGCCGGTATCGCCGCATTTCGCTCTAAGCAGCCACCAGCAATCATTCAGGTGTTCGATGCCGGTTCTGGCGTCATGATGGGTGCAGAAGGTGCCATCATGCCGGTCGCCGACGTTCTCAAGAAAGGCGGCTTTGAGTTTAACAAAGCTGACTATCTTGCGGGGATCGTTGCCTATTACTCAAAGCCGGACGGCACGATGCTGTCCTTCCCATACAACTCGTCTTCGCCGATCCTCTATTACAACAAGGACGCATTCAAGAAGGCAGGTCTCGACACGGAAAACCCGCCGAAGACCTGGCCGGCTGTGTTCGAAGCCGCTCGTAAGATCAAGGAAAGCGGTGCTGCACCCTGCGGCTTCACCTCGACCTGGCTCACCTGGATCCAGACCGAAAACTTCGCCGCCTGGAACAATGTCTCCTACGGTACGAATGAAAACGGCCTTGGTGGCGGCAAGGTGGAATTGAAGATCAATGCACCGCTCTTCGTCGAACATTTCCAGTCGATCGCCGATATGGCGAAAGATGGGACCTTCCGTTATGGCGGCCGCACATCCGAAGCGAAACAGCTTTTCCTATCTGGTGAATGCGCGATCTTGACGGAATCGTCCGGTGGTCTCGGCGACATCGTAAAGTCGGGCATGAATTACGGTATCGGCCAGCTTCCTTATTACGAAGGTCATGGGCCACAGAACACCATTCCAGGCGGCGCAAGCCTTTGGGTGTTCGGCGGCAAGAGCGACGAGGAGTATAAGGGCATCGCTCAGTTCTTCCACTTCCTCTCGCAAACCCCGATCCAGGCACGCCTGCATCAGGTTTCCGGATATCTGCCTGTGACCAATGCCGCTTACGAAGCCACGAAGGCTTCTGGCTTCTACGAGAAGAACCCGGCGCGCGAGACGCCGATCCTCCAGATGATGGGCAAGGCACCGACCGAAAACTCCAAGGGTGTTCGCCTGCCAAACCTTCCACAGGTCCGCGACATCATGAACGAGCAGTTCGAAGCCATGCTGGCTGGTAAGCAGGATGCCAAGACGACGCTCAATCAGATCGTCGAACGCGGCAATGCGGCTATTGCGGCAGCATCCAAGTAATCATCGTAAGCTGAAATCATTGCCCGTATCCTATGATGCGGGCAATGCTTTTTCCCCGGCCGGCTGAGGAGCATCACTCTTGCACACGGTTCACTTCCCGAACAAAATCCTGCCCTACCTCCTGTTGGCACCCCAGATTATTCTGACGGCTATTTTCTTCTTCTGGCCCGCGAGCCAGGCGATTTATCAGTCGGTGCTGCAAGAGGATGCTTTTGGCCTGAAGACGACGTTCGTCGGTCTTGCCAATTTCTCCGAGACACTGTCGGACCCCAATTATCTCCACGCGCTTCAGGTCACGATCGTCTTCAGCGCGTTGACAGCCTTAGTGTCGATGGCAGTGGCATTGCTTTTGGCAACGGCGGCCGACAAGGTCGTGCGTGGAAAGACCTTCTACCGCACCCTGCTCATCTGGCCTTATGCCGTGGCACCAGCGGTCGCAGGCATGCTGTGGCTCTTCATGTTCAACCCGGCGATGGGGACGCTCGCCTATCTGCTGCGCTCCACAGGCTTCCAGTGGGACCCGCTGCTGAAGGGCGATCAAGCCATGGCGCTGATCGTCTTCGCTGCTGCCTGGAAGCAGATCAGCTACAACTTCCTCTTTTTCGTGGCCGGTCTTCAGGCCATCCCGAAATCGCTCATTGAGGCCGCGTCTATTGATGGCGCTCGGGGGAGCCGGCGTTTCTGGACGATCATCTTCCCGCTTCTGGCGCCAACCACGTTCTTCCTGCTCGTGGTCAATACGGTCTACGCCTTCTTCGACACGTTCGGTATCATTCACGCCGTCACCGGCGGTGGACCTGCCAAGGCTACGGAAACGCTGGTCTACAAGGTCTACAATGATGGCTTCGTCAACCTGAACCTCGGCTCATCCGCGGCACAGTCCGTGATCCTGATGATCATCGTGATCGCCCTGACTGCATTCCAGTTCCGCTTCGTTGAGAAGCGGGTTCATTACGGGTGAGGACCAGACATGATTGAAAAACGCCCAATAGCGAATGGCATCGGCCATCTCATCCTCATCATCGGCATTATTATCGTCGCCTTCCCGATCTATTACACGTTCATCGCCTCCTCGATGACATCGCAAGACATCATCCGCCCGCCCATGTCGCTGCTTCCGGGCGGGCACTTAGTCGAAAATTACCGGGAAGCCTTGTCGGGCGGTGTTGAACGGGTCGTCGGTGTCAGTCTTGAGCGCTTGCTCTTCAACTCCTTCGTCGTGGCGATGGCGATTGCAGTCGGCAAGATCATCATCTCTTTCCTTTCCGCCTTTGCGATCGTCTTCTTTCGCTTCCGCTTTCGGATGTTTTTCTTCTGGATGATCTTCATCACCTTGATGCTGCCGGTCGAGGTACGCATCCTGCCAACTTACAAGGTGATCGTTGATCTCGGTTTGATCGACACATACGCGGGCTTGACGTTGCCGTTGATGGCGTCGGCTACGGCCACCTTCCTGTTTCGGCAGTTCTTCTTGACGATACCGGGAGAACTGGTCGAAGCGGCACGCATCGACAATGCCGGGCCGTTCCGCTTCATGAAAGATATCCTTCTGCCGCTGTCGAGCACCAATATCGCGGCTCTCTTCGTGATCCTGTTCATCTACGGTTGGACACAATATCTCTGGCCTCTCCTGGTCACGAACGACGCCAAGATGAACACGATCATCATTGGCCTGCGCCGCATGGTCGACTTCACTGACGCCTCCACCCCTTGGAACTACGTCATGGTCACAGCGATCCTCGCTATCATCCCACCCATCATCGTTGTCGTTGTGATGCAGCGGTGGTTCGTTAAAGGTCTTGTGGAGACAGAAAAGTAATGGCCCAGATTGTTTTGAACGATGTCCGCAAGATGTATGGCAATGTCGAAGCCATCAAAGGCGTGTCGCTGCAAATCGCCGATGGAGAACTGGTTGTCCTCGTCGGCCCATCCGGCTGCGGCAAATCTACCCTGCTGCGCATGATTGCTGGCCTCGAAAGTATTTCAGGCGGGGAAATTTCAATCGGCAACCGGGTCGTCAATGACTTGGAACCATCCGAGCGCGATATTGCCATGGTGTTCCAGAACTACGCGCTCTATCCGCACATGACGGTGCGACAGAACCTTGCTTACGGACTCAAAAACCGCAACACGCCGAAAGACGAGATTGATCGCCGTATCGAGCAGGCGGCAAAGGCGCTGGAAATCGAACAGTTCCTCGAGCGCAAACCGCGGCAGCTCTCCGGCGGCCAGCGTCAACGCGTTGCGATGGGCCGCGCGATCGTGCGCGAACCTGCCGCCTATCTTTTCGACGAACCTCTATCGAACCTTGATGCCAAGCTTCGCGTCCAGATGCGTGTCGAAATCAAGCGGCTCCAGCGTTCGCTCGCCACGACAAGCGTCTATGTCACGCATGATCAGATGGAAGCGATGACGCTGGCCGATAGGCTGGTGGTCCTGAATGCAGGACGTATCGAGCAGGTCGGCACGCCGATCGAACTCTATGAGCGTCCGGCGACGACCTTTGTCGCCACCTTTATCGGCTCTCCCTCGATGAACCTGCTGGCGATCCCGACGGCGTCCGGCAATTGGTCGATGGCGCAAACTGCAGCAACTCCTGCCGCGGCAGCGACTTTGGGTATTCGTCCCGAAGACCTTCATCTGACGAGCGACGGTTCCGAAAGTGAGGCTTTTAGCGCCTCCGTCAAGGTGGCTGCTGTGGAGCTTGTGGGCGCCGAAAGCTACGTCCACGGAATTCTGGCAGATGGAAGCGATATCGTGTTCCGCGTGGCGGGACGCTCGCGTATCGAGATGGATGACGTTGTTCAGATCGGCGCAAAGGCTGCGGACCTGCACTTCTTCAATGCCAGCGGCGCTCGTATCGACTGACTGCAAAAATGAAGCGGGACCTCCGAATGTCCCGCTTCACCTATTTGAAACGCCGAAACACCGCTTAAAGACCGAAGCGCTCAACCTCGCGGCGTATCTCTTCGATCCCCAAACCGAATCCGAGAAGCATCGCAAGAAGAACGCGCGCCTTCTGCGAACTGAGATCGCCTGCAAAGATAACGCCGCCTTCGGCAAGGGTCTTGCCGCCGCCATTTCCGTAGATCGGTTTGACGCGACCCCGTTGGCATCGGCTCGTCATGATGACGGGAACGCCACTCTTGACGAGATCGATAGCAGCAGCCGTCACGGCCGGCGTCGCATTGCCGCGACCAAAGCCCTCGATGACGACGCCCCGCATTCCCTCGGAAGCGGCGAAGCGGAGGAACCGATCGCTTGTGCCGATTCCGAGTTTGACGATCTCGATATCCGTCTCGACGCGCGCTGGGGAAATCTTGCCCGAGCTGATCGGACGCCTGTGCACGATGACCAAGTCGCCATCGACTTCGCCTAGTTTGCCATGTTCGCCGGAGATGAACGTATCGGTACGGGAGGTATGTGACTTCGTCACGTCGCGGGCCGCATGAAACTCCTGCTCGAAACAAAGCAGCACACCCAAGCCTCGGGCGGTCTCACATGCGGCGATACGAGCCGCGTCCGCAATGTTGCGGGGACCATCTCCATCCGGCTCATCGGCTGCGCGCTGCGCACCTGTAAAGACGACCGGTTTTTCGCAGTCTATGAGAAGATCGGCCATATAGGCGCTCTCCTCCATCGTGTCGGTTCCATGAGTTACAACCACGCCGTCGATCTTGGGGTCTGCAAGGCGGTCCCTTATCCTGCAAGCGAGATTGAAGGCGTCCTCGAGCGAGAGCGCGAAACTCCCGACAGTCATGAATTCATCGACCTCCAGCTCAACGCCGTTGAGACGGCTTCCCAACGATGCCCGAAGGTCGTTTCCACTGACCTTCGCCGTCACATGGCCTGTGCTCGCATTTTTCTGTGAGGCTATCGTTCCGCCCGTCGTGATGAGGCAAACGGTTTTCGTCATGGCTTTCCCTCGGGTCTTTGTGGCAGCTAACTTGGTCTGACCAAAAATGTCAAATGGCGAGAAATAGGGCAGATAGTGCCTATTCTTTGACGTTGACGGCCTGACCGAAATCCGTTCTTCTGGCTCAACGAAGCTCTTGGTCAGGCCAGGACGGAGTAACGAACTTGGTTGAAACGATGATCAAGAACACAGCCGACGTGAGGACTAGGGGTGGAGCTGTCGCGGCCACCGTCAAAACCTTGGCTTCGATGATTGCCGAGGGCCGGTGGCCGCAGGGTGCTGCGCTACCGCCGCAGCGCGAACTCGCAAGGCTGCTCGACATCAGCCGGGCGACGCTCCGCGAGGCCACCTCCGTTCTGTTGACCACCGGCAAAATCAAAGCTCAAGACAATGGTCGCGGCTTCGTTATCACCGATGGCAGCGATGAGAGAAACGGTGCCTGGCCGCAAGCCGCCCCCTACTCTCTCCGCGAGGTTTACCAGTTGCGGCATGTCGTCGAAAGCTACGCTGCGCAACTTGCTGCGATGTCGCGCACGGAGGACGATCTTGCCGGCCTGCGAAGCGCCATGGTCGCCTTCCGCCGCGCGGCACAGGAAGCAGATCTGGGCGGTTACGTGGAGGCAGATGCCGAGTTTCACCGCCAGATCCTGGCCATCTCCGGCAACCGCCTTCTCGTCGATATGCATCGAACATTCGCTGGCGTCATGCAGGAGAGCCAGCGCATGCCGGTCCTGTACCCTGGCGATCTCTGGCCTGCGGTCAAGGAGCATGAGTTGATCCTGGAGGCCATCGAACGCGGCGATCCGGATGGCGCCCACTATTACATGCGCAAACATATCAGCATGGGAGGCAGCCGCTCGGGCCTCTCCCCAACCGAACTGCCTTGAATTCAATCAGGCCTATCCGGCCATTACAGAAGGAAGCGATCATGGCGAAGGAAATATTGGTGTCCTATGGTATCGACGTCGATGCCGTCGCGGGCTGGCTTGGCTCTTACGGTGGTGAAGACAGCCCTTGCGATATTTCCCGTGGTGTCTTTGCAGGCAAGGTCGGTTCTGTCCGTCTGCTCCGTCTTTTCGAAAAGTGGGGCATCAAGACCACCTGGTTCATCCCCGGACATTCGATCGAGACATTCTGGGATGAGATGAAGCAGGTTGCCGACGCCGGTCACGAAATCGGCATGCATGGCTACAGCCATGAAAACCCGATTGCCATGACGCCCGAACAGGAAGAAGCGATCTTCGACAAATGCGTCGATCTCATCACCAAGCTTTCCGGCAAACCGCCGCGCGGTTATGTGGCCCCCTGGTGGGAATTTGGCTCCAAGACCAACGAGTTGCTGAAGCAAAAGGGTATTCTTTACGATCACTCCCTGATGCACAATGACCACCACCCATATTACGTCACCGTCGGTGACGAATGGACGAAGATCGATTATTCCAAGCATCCGTCGCATTGGATGAAACCCTTTATCCAAGGTCCCGAAACCGACCTGATCGAAATCCCTGCCTCCTGGAACCTCGACGACCTCCCGCCGATGATGTTCATCAAGGCCGCGCCGAATAGCCACGGCTTCGTCAACCCCCGCGACCTCGAGCAAATGTGGATCGACCAGTTCGAGTGGGTCTATGAAAATTATGATTATGCCGTCTTCCCGCTCACCATCCACCCGGATGTTTCCGGCAAACCCCACGTCCTCAAGATGCACGAGCGCATCTTCGACCACATCCGTCAGTTTGAGGGCGTGAAGTTCGTCACCATGGAAGAGATTGCCGCTGACTTTGCCAAGCGTTACCCGCGCAGCGGCACGGCGCGTCCACAGTCGTAAGGGAGAAGGCGGATGTGCGGCCTGTGCGGTGCGCTTGGCGCGGCAGATCATTGGAGCAGCGGCGGCAAAGGCGTTGCGTCGATGACGCCAGCCGCCGAGCGCTACCGCCAGGCCAGTGCCGTCAATGCTGTCCTCAGCCATTATGGCCTGCGGTTGAAGGTCTGGAATGATCGATATGTTCTCACCGGCCGCACGGGAAAGAGTGCGGTCGTAGACCATCTGGGCCAATTGTGGCCATTGGCAGAGGCTTTTGCCGGCGCGGCGATCGACCCTCTCGATCCAATGCTCCTGTCGAAGATGCGAGAGGCGTGATGGCATCGGGCGCTCAACCAGCCATCATCGTCAACGTCCTCACCGGCTTCCTGGGCTCAGGCAAGACGACCCTGCTTAATGCCTTGCTGTCGGGGCCTGATCTTTCCAATACCGCCGTGATCATCAACGAATTCGGCAGCATCGGTCTCGATCATCTGCTGGTTGAGACAATCGAAGAGGATACGGTCCTTCTGCAGAGTGGGTGCATCTGCTGCACCATCCGCGGCGATCTGAAGCAGGCGATCCTGTCGCTCTTCGAAAAGCGCAAGGCGGGTCGTATAGGGTCTTTCAACCGGCTCATCATCGAGACCACAGGACTTGCCGATCCAGCACCGATCGTCTCCACGCTGACGGCTGATCTGATGTTGAAATATCATTTTTCGATGGGCAACATCGTCACCGTTGTCGAGGTCCCCAATGGCCAACATAACATTGAAACTTACACCGAGAGCGCGCGGCAGGTCGCCGTCGCCGATCGCTTGATCATCACCAAAACGGACCTTGCAGAGCCCGGCTCGATAGCAGCGCTCATCGCCAAACTATCGACCATGAATCCGACAGCCAGCATCGAAGTATCTGGCCCTGCCAATCCTGCTGCCAGCCTGATCCTGACGGAGGATATCCACGACCTGTCCGCCCGACCGGCCGAGGCTCGGCGCTGGGTCGCAGCGGAACGTTACCATGATCACGCACATGCGCAGCTGCAAGACGTCAATGCGCATGGCGCGATCCGCGCCATATCCGTGACCACGTCCAACACGATCTCGTGGCCCAGGTTTTCCACCTGGCTCTCCCTACTGGTCAACAGGCATGGTGAAAAGCTCCTGCGCATAAAGGGCATCATCGGCGTGGACGGATATGATACGCCCGTTGTCATCCACGGCGTTCAACATCTAATCCATCAACCCGTGCACATGGCCGCCTGGCCCGCAGGCGACCGCACAAGCGTTCTCGTCTTTATTGTCGATGGCGACATCGGGGACATCGCTCAATCCTTCGCCACATTCGTCGAAGCCGAACCGCTAGCGATACCGGTCTCGCCGAAGCAGGCGGAGCGATAGCCACGCCTTATTCGCCAAGGGCCGAGCAGGGAGTTCCCCCTGGATCGGTGCCGCAGAACCGCTGGTCAAACAGCGAGGAAGCCGCCGTCGATCGGCAATATCGCTCCGGTAATCATCTTGCTGTCGTCAGACAAGAGCAGCGCGATGCTCTCCGCCACTTCCTCCGCTTCCGCGAAACGATTGAGCGGATGGCGAACCATCATCGGCTGACTTTTGACAGGGTCGTTCCAGGCTTCCGCAGCAAGTTCGGTCAGCGTGATGGTGGGTGCGACCGCATTGACGCGGATGCCATGAGGACCAAGCTCCTTGGCGAGCACCCGTGTCGCGCCCTCAAGCCCCGCCTTGGACGCGGCGTAACACAGATGATCCTGAAACCCCCGATGACCGGCAATCGACGTGATATTGACGATCGCGCCGCCTCCGCCGTTTGCCACACGTACCCGCGCAAACTCCTGGCAGGTAATGATGGCGGCGCGCAGATTGATGCCGAGCACGGCGTCATAGCCTGCATCGGTCATGTCCAACACGCTTTCCAGCACGTTTATCCCGGCACTATTGATCAGAAAATCGCAGGTGCCTGCCTGCGCCATCGCAGCCCGCGTAGCAGCGGCATCTGCAAGATCGGCGCGGATCGAGCGACCGCCGATTTCTTCTTTCAGGCTATCGAGATCGGACTGAGTACGGCTTATCGCCACGACTTCCGCGCCACGGGCTGCCATGAGGCGGGCGCAGGCGCGTCCAATTCCCTTGCCGGCGCCGGTGATGATGACGGACTTTCCAGAAAACTGCATCGTATCCTCGTAAAATGGCGGCCGCGCAGGCCTGGTAATCTTTGCGTCTAGCGGTGTTCAAGAACGGCTGTTGGACCGAATGGCGCGAGCTGCATTCTGCAGCGCCAGGAACGCCTCGTAGCGCGCATCATGCACCTTTTCAAAAGCAGGTTCGGGAGAGGCAAGGCTCGCTACCCTCGACATTGCCGGCATGGCGGACGACAGATCCGGGAACACCCCTGCGGCAACTGCGCCTAGCATGGCAGACCCAAGAAGAACGGGTTCTTCACATTCGGTCAACTCGACAGGCATGCCTGCGGCATCTGCCAGCAATTGCCGGGCAAGCGGATGGGCACCTGCCCCGCCGCTGACGCTGATGGTTTCTACCGGCGCACCGTGCTTGGCCTGTGTTTCGATGATCTGGCGAAGGCCGTAGCCAAGGCCAAGAAGCCCGGCAACATAGAGCGCGACGAGTGAATCGACGCCTATCTCCATGCCGTAACCGGCAATTACAGCGCGGGCATGCGGATCGGCAAATGGAGCGCGATTGCCGAGAAATTCCGGCACCACATGGAAATCCTTCGCGATATTCGCAGCAGCAGATGCCGACGCGGCGAGGCTCATAGCGCGATCGGCGAGCCAGACCGGCAAGCCCTTACCTTCCCTGTCGGCCATCGTCTTTGCCTCGGCAAACGCCGGGTGCAATTGCACGAGATAATCGATAGCGGCACCGGCAGCGGATTGACCACCCTCATTCAGCCAGGCCCCAGGAACCATGACGGAGTAGTATGGACCCCAAACACCCGGCACGAAGGCGGGCTCGGCAGTGGTGGTCATGGTGCAGGATGACGTGCCGAAAACGTAGCCGAGGCACCGGGAGGCGTCACCGCCTGCCGCTACCGTCCCCACGCCGCCTGCGTGCGCGTCGATCAGGCCGGCCGCAACCGCGGTGCCCGCACGCAATCCCATAGCTTCGGCCGCACCCTGAGTCAGGCCAGAGCCGAGCGCCGTTCCCGGATGAACGACGCTTTTGCCGATGCGGCGAAAGCCCTGCTCCGCCAGATCACCAAGGCCGATGGCATTGAAATACTGCGCGTCCCATCGGTCCTCATGAGCCAGATAGGTCCATTTGCACGTTACCGTGCAGGCGGAACGATCAAGCGCCCCTGAGGCCTTCCAAGTCAGAAAGTCCGTCAGATCGAAGAAATGGTCCGCCCGTGCGTAGACGTCCGGCCTGTTCTCCTTCAGCCATAGAAGCTTCGGTGTCTGCATCTCCGGCGAGATGCGCCCGCCGACATACTGCAAGACGGCGTGACCGCCAGCATTGATACGCTCAGCCTGCGAAACTGCCCGGTGATCCATCCAGACGATAATATCGCGCTCCGGATGATCGGAGGCACCAACTGGCAAAGTCTCATCGCCCGAGCCGCGCACGACGAGCGAACACGTGGCATCAAAACCGACGCCCATCACGTCGGCTGGAACGATGTCGGCGCTTGTGACGCTCTCTCGCACGCTCTCGCAGACCGCCTGCCAGACTTCAGCGCTCGACTGTTCCGCGATGCCACCGTCTTCCCGGTGCATCGTGATCGATCGCTTGGCCGTGGCAAGGAGTTTGCCCGCGACATCGAACACGCCAGCACGAGCAGATCCGGTGCCGACATCGACACCAATCAGGTAGGAAGCCATTCGCAATACTCCTCGAGCGCGTGAATCGATGCTTTAATAGGAGCGTCTGAAGTCCTTGATTTCAAACGCTCCTCGATGTCTTAGACGCGATCGAAGTTTGTCGGCAAAACCAGCATATCGCGGATGGTAACGGTGCGCTTGCGTGTCAGCATGTACACGATCGCATCGGCCACTTCGCTCGCGTCGATGAGGCTACCCGATTCTTTGGCCTTGCGGAGGTTTTCCTCCGGCCAGTCTGCCAGAAGCGCCGAAACTACGGGGCCTGGCGAGACCTGAGCAACACGCACGCCGTGTGGGATCATCTGGCGGCGCATCCCCTGTACGAAGCTGGTGATCGCCCACTTCGAGCCCGAATAGACAGGCTCCCAGTAGGTCGGGAAGTGGCCGGCAATCGAGCAGGTGACGATGATGTCGCCGGTCTTGCGCTCAGACATGTGCGGAACCACGGCGTGGACATTCTTCATGACGGCATTGACGTTGAGGTTCAACATCTTGTCGATGGCTTCAGGCGTCGTCTCCGTCAGATCGCCGCCGATATAGGTGCCGGCGTTGCAATAGAGAATGTCGATGTGATCGACCTTTTCCAGGATTTCGGGGATCATGGCGTTACAGCTGTCGGTATCCAGAAGGTTGGTGACCTGCGCAATGGCGCGGTCTCCAAGCTTTGCGACAAGCTCATTCAAGGCCTTCTCGTTCCAGTCAACCATGACCACGGTGGCGCCCTGCTCCAAGAGCGCCTCGGTGGTGGCAAGCCCGATACCGGAGGCGGCACCGGTGATGACCGCGATCTTGCCTTGCAGCGATTCAGACATTTAGTTCTCCTGCGTTATGGAAAAGTTGTCGGCTGACCTAGCGCCACTCGCGCCCGATATAGATGGCCAGCAGAATGATGAAGCCCTTGATGACGTCCTGCAGATAGGGGTTGATGCCCATCAGGTTGAGGCCGTTATTGAGAATGCCAAGCAGCACGGCGCCGATCAGAGTGCCGAGGATAAGTCCGCGGCCGCCGGCAATCGCCGTACCACCAAGCACCACCGCAGCGATCGCATCCAGCTCGAAGCCGACACCGGCATTGGGCTGACCGCTCATCAGGCGACCGGTCAAGATGAGCGCCGCAAGCGCCGCTGTAACCCCCGAGATGCCGTAGACGGCAAGCTTGACGCGCTGCGTCTTCACTCCCGAAAGCCGGGCTGCGAGTTCGTTGCCGCCAAGGGCATAGACGTGACGCCCGAAGGCGGTTCGTTGCAGAAGGACCCAGGCGATGGCGTAGATGACGACCATGATGACAACGGGGACTGGAACGACACCAATGCGGCCGACGCCAAACCAGGAAATCCAGCTTGGAATACCGCTTACCGGATAGCCACCTGAGTAGATAAGACCAAGACCGCGTGCCATTCCCATTGTCGCAAGTGTGACGATAATGGCTGGCATCTTTCCCCAGGCGACAAGCGCGCCATTGAAGATGCCGATACCAAGCCCGATGAAGAGTCCCGCGGGCAGTGCCACCGAAGCCGGCAACCCCGTATTGACCATCAATCCGGCCGACAGCGTTCCGACGAGCGCCATGACCGCGCCGACAGACAAGTCGATGCCACCCGTCAGGATTACGAATGTCATGCCGACCGCAAGAATACCAACGACCGATACCTGCCGAAGCACGTTCATGATGTTGTTGAGGCTGAAGAAGTTGTCGCTCGCAAGACCCATCAGGATCGAGACGACGATCAGACCTGCGAGCGGCAATGCCAGGGGTGAATGCAGCAGGCCGCTCAGTTTGAAGCCGCCCGTCTCCGCGGCAACGCCGGTGTTAGCATCAAGCGACATGTTCAACTCTCCCGGTGGTAGCGTTTGTCATTATTGTTTCGGAATTGATATATTCGCCCTCAAGCGTGGCGACGATGCCGCCGGAGCGGAAGACGCAGACCCTGTCGGACATGCCGATCACCTCAGGCAGTTCCGACGAGATCATGATGATCGAGTGGCCGCTTGCCGCGAACGCCCGCATCAGCGCGTAGATTTCCGCCTTAGCGCCGACGTCGATGCCGCGCGTTGGCTCATCGAAGATTAGCACCCGCATGTCATGGTTCAGCCAGCGGGCAATCACGATCTTCTGCTGGTTGCCACCGGATAGCGTGTCAACGCGGGCATAGGGTCCTTGCGCCTTGACCTGCACCTGCGCCATGGCCTTCGTCGTGTGCTCCAGTTCCTTCTTGAGGTCGAGGAACCAATGGGCCTTGCGGTATTTGCGGTAATTGTTCAGCGAAATGTTTTGCAGGATGGAGAAGCTGGTGATCAGCCCTTCTTCCTTCCGGCTTTCCGGTAGCAGGCCGATGCCGCGGATCAGCGCATCGTCAGGACCGGAGAACCGCGTCTCTGAGCCATCGAGCTTTATCTTGCGTCGGGAAGCAGAGTGCGCGCCAAGCATCGCAAGAACCGTTTCCGATCGGCCCGAGCCGACCAGTCCGGCGAAGCCGAGAATCTCGCCCTTGCGCAACGAAAAGCGAGAGACGGGCCCGCCCTTCTTCAGCTGAAGCTCTTCGACATCGATGACCACGTCTGCCGATGGATCAAGCTTCGGTTTCAGCGGGAAGCTCGCCTCTATGCGCCGGCCCACCATCATTTCTACCAACCGATCGTTATCCACCTCGGATGTCAGGCAAGAGCCGATGAGCTCGCCGTCACGAAGAACGGTGATGCGGTCACAGATTTCGAAAATTTCCTCGAGATGATGCGAAATGAAGATAATCGCCACACCCTGACGACGCAGTTCCCGCATGACGTTGAACAGGTGTTCGGTCTCGGACGGTGTCAGGGTCGCCGTTGGCTCGTCGAGCACAAGAATACGCGCATCCAGCGATAGCGCCTTGGCGATTTCGACGAACTGTTGTTGCGCAACCGAAAGCCGTTTGATCGGCACGTCGAGCGGAACATCCACCGCCAGACGGCTCATGATCTCGGCTGCCCGCTTGCGCATGGCGCTCTTATTCAACAGGCGAAACGGCCCGCGGATCTCGCGGGCGAGGAACATGTTCTCGACAGCGTTGAGATAGGGGATCAGGCTGAATTCCTGAAAGACGATGCCAATCCCGGCGGCAATCGCCTCATCGTAATTGGCGAATTGCCGCTCCGTTCCATGGATGCGGATCGTCCCTTCGGAGGGCTGCAAAATGCCGCAAAGAATTTTCATCAAGGTCGACTTGCCGGCGCCGTTTTCGCCGAGAAGCGCGTGCACCTCACCGGGGCGTGCCTGAAGGTCGACGCCGCGCAGGACCTCGATCTTGCCGAAGCTTTTTCTTATTCCGTTCAGTTCCAGCATCTTAACCCTCCTCAATGGTCGGGATTTGGAGCGCCGTGCGGTCGCTTCGGACGCGCGAAGGACGCTCCAATTTCTTTCAATCCAGGTCCCGCCCCCGCCTAAGCGGGGACGCGGCCTGGGAGGAGTTATTACCAGCTGAATTCGCCAGCGTTCTTGCTGTCCACGACCATGACGTCGATCGGGACTTCCTTCGGCACAACGCGAGCGCCCCACTTCTGGGCAAGAGCCATGGCAAGTCCGACACGGACCTGGTCACGCGGGAACTGCGCCGTGGTCTCGATGAACGGTGTGCCGTCGGCGATGGCCTTCACCGCTTCTGGAGCGCCGTCTACGGAAGTCAGCTTGATGTCCTTGCCGGAACCTTGGATTGCCGAAAGCGCACCCATCGCACCGCCGTCATTCACGGAGAAGATACCCACGAGGTTCGGGTGCGACTGGATCATGTTCTCGACGACGCCAAGAGCCACGGAGCGATCCTGACGACCGTTCTGCGTGTCGACGAGCTTGATGTCCTTGAATTCCGCCAGTGCGGCCTTGCAGCCTTCGACGCGTTGCAGGATCGGCACAACCGGAATACCGTCGAGGATCGCGACCTCGCCCTTGCCGCCAACGGCTTCACCGAGATGCTTGCAAGACATGTAGCCCGCATCGCGGTTCTTCGAACCCACGAAGGTGTCAACCGGGCCATTCGCATTGGCATCCACGGCGACAACGATAACGCCTGCGGCCTTGGCCGCATGAACGGCGGCTTCGATGCCCGCGCTGTCGGTCGGGTTCAAAAGCAGGATGTCGATCTTCTGCTGGAGCATATCTTCCACGTCGGAGATTTGCTTTGCAACATCATGGCCGGCATCGGTCACGACGACATCTGCACCAATGCTCGCTGCGGCTTCCTTCAGCGCTTCCTGCATGGACACGAAGTAAGGGTTGTTCAACTCCTGAAACGTCATGCCGATCTTCAGCTTTTCCTGTGCCAGAGCCGGAGCGGCCATGAGTGCAAGCGCGGCTGTCGCCATCAGAAACTTTG
The DNA here is from genome assembly GCF_037722385.1 of Agrobacterium larrymoorei. Taxonomy (GTDB): domain Bacteria; phylum Pseudomonadota; class Alphaproteobacteria; order Rhizobiales; family Rhizobiaceae; genus Agrobacterium; species Agrobacterium larrymoorei_C. Next base: position 488,687 of record NZ_JBBKAQ010000001.1, on the reverse strand, counting down.
ACTTCATTTTCATATTACTCTTCCTCCCGTTGGAATTTGGGCAGCAACTACCCGTTTCCGGACAGTCGTCTGTCCGAATTCATGAAATCTGTGATGTGTCGGTGGCTTAATCCGCCATGACCGCTGCCTTCTGGGCTGCAAATATGGTTCGGAACCTCGAGGGCGACATTCCCTTCAGTTTCAGAAAATGCCGGTTGAAATTCGACAGGTTGGAGAAGCCGACGTCGTAGCAGACTTCGGCGACCTTAACGTCCTGATCCGCCAGCAGCATCTGGCAGGCGAGATCGATCTTTAACTGATTGCGATAACGGACAAGCGTCGTTCCTGTATGGCGCTTGAAAGCTCGTGAAAATGTGCTCGGGCTCTGACCTACGATCTCGGCCAGATCGATTTCATCCACCTGCGCCGTAAGGTGCTGGCGCAGATGCGACAGCGCGCGATTAATGCCACTCTCTCCAGTTCCTGCCAAATCCAACTCATAGCTCAGGCTGGCCAGAACCTCCGGCGATGGCGCCTTGACCAGAAGGTCGAGAATTTCCCAGAAGAGCGCGAGGCGCGTAAGTCCCTGTGCTTCTATCAACCTTTCAATCAGAGGCTGGACGCTGTTGCTCGTTTCATCGTCGAACAGAATACCGCGACGGCTGCGTTCCAAGAGGCTGCGAACCGGCGCCATCTCCGACATGCAGGTGCTAGCTTCTTCTATGAACGCTTCCGGAAACTGGATCACGAGAGAGCGCGTCGGAACGATTTCCTCGGGCTCTATCTCGCTGATCCAGTTCTGGGGGAGGTTAGGTCCGGTCATGATCAGCTGACCGGGGTCGAAGCGTCCAACGAAGTCGCCGATATAGAAAGTGCCAGAGGTGGCTACGACCAGATGAATCTCATATTCAGGGTGGTAGTGCCAGCGGACCGTGCGGAACGGGTAACCATGCCGCCAAGCGGCGAAGGACTCGCCCTTGCGAATATGCACCAGTTCCAGATCGGGCTGCATCATGGTTCCTCCCTCACGCACGTCCGCCTCAAGTCGGAGCGAGACCATTCCTCGTATGGCTCGTCCCAGGCGTTGATGTGGAGCATAGGCGCGACATACGTGCTTGCTCCACATCACGCCGTCGAAATTGCTGATACTTTTTTGACGTGTGTATGCGGAAATCGTAATAGAAGCACATTGGGTTTGACGATCAACATCGATCACCTACTGATTTTGATCAACAACTTTGCGTGATATGCTGGAAATCAGGGCGGCAGCATGCCTTACGCCGAGAAGTCTTGAGCTTCATGAGGCAACCGCAATGGTCTCTGGCTTATACTTTTTCACACATCCGGTGGTGGTTATTCATCGGAAAATCATCAGCTGCTAAATGGTGAACTATCATCGCAAGCTCCTGTCTGAATGTCGCGCATCTGTCATCAGTCGTAGTGGACAGGCTGTGAGGCAGCCCTCATAGTGCCACCAAACCGCTTCGCGCTGCACCCGCTTGAGGCCTGCGGATAAGCGCCCCGCTGCCGTTGGTCGTTATGCCACCTGAAAGGATTGGACGAATGCGATTGAAACTTCTTAGCCGCACTTTTCTCGCCCTGACGCTCTCCGCGTCCGTGACTTCGGCACAGCAGGCGTCCGACACCGTCGCCCCGGAAAAAGCAACTGCGGTTGCGACAGCTCAACGCGTGGAAGCCAAAAACTTCATGGTGGCGGCGGCCAATCCGCTCGCGGCTGAGGCGGGGCGTGATGTGATTGCCAATGGCGGGAACGCGATTGATGCGATGGTTACGGTGCAGACCGTACTTGGTCTCGTCGAACCGCAAAGTTCCGGTCTCGGTGGTGGATCGTTTCTCGTCTATTACGATGGAAAGAGCGGAAAGCTGACCACCTTCGATGGCCGGGAGACGGCGCCCATGGAGGCCATCCCGACACTCTTTCTCGACGCCAAAGGTCAACCGTTGAAGTTTATGGACGCTGTGGTTGGCGGTCGCTCCGTTGGAACGCCGGGAACGGTCCGCCTGCTTGAGGACGTCCACAAACGCTTCGGCAAAGCCGAATGGGCAAGTCTGCTGAAGCCGGCTCAGACTTTGGCAACGCAAGGATTTCAGGTTTCGCCGCGCCTCGCCTCCCTCGTTGCTTCCGAGGGTGACCGGTTGAAGACGTACAAGGAAACCACGTCCTATTTCTTCGCTAGCGCAGGCGCGGCCTTGAAAGCAGGCACCCTCTTAAAAAACCAGCCTTATGCAGACACGCTTGCGGTGCTTGCGAAAGATGGTGCAGATGCGTTCTACAAAGGAAAAATAGCTGAGGACATCGTCAAGACCGTGCGGGAAGCCGCCGGCAATCCTGGCGTTCTTTCGCTCGCCGATCTTTCCAGTTATCGGATCATCGAGCGAGCGCCGGTCTGTTTCACCTACCGCGCTCTCGATGTGTGCGGTATGGGGCCACCATCGTCAGGGGCCGTTGCCGTCGGCCAAATCCTTGGCCTCTCGGAACACTTCGATTTGAAGGCTTTGGGACCAAAGAATGTGGAAAGCTGGCGCATCATCGGCGATGCCCAACGTCTTGCCTTCGCCGACCGTGAACGCTACGTGGCCGATCCGAACTTCGTGCCATTGCCGATCAAGGGATTGCTTGACAAGTCCTACCTGAGTGATCGGTCGAGGCTGCTGGATGGCGATAAGGCGTTGACCAAAGATGCGGTCCAAGCTGGTGAACCGGGTTGGGATCACGCGCTCCTCTTCGGCCGGGATGCGGCACTGGAGTTGCCCTCCACCAGCCACTTCGTCATCGTCGACAAGGAAGGCAACGTCGTTTCAATGACGACAACGATCGAAAATGGCTTTGGCTCACGTCTGATGACAAACGGCTTTCTCCTCAACAACGAGTTGACGGACTTTTCCTTCAAGACTCATGACGGCGGCCTGCCGATTGCCAATCGGGTCGAGCCTGGAAAGCGGCCTCGCTCCTCGATGGCGCCGACCATCGTGATGAAGGACGGCAAACCACTGCTCGCCATCGGCTCGCCAGGTGGCAGCCAGATCATCGGGTATGTGGCGCAGGCGCTGATCGCCTATATCGACTGGGGCATGCCCGTGGAGCAGATCGTGGCCCAGCCGCATCTCATCAATCGCTTCGGGACCTACGATATCGAGGCAGGCACCAAGGCGGAAGAGATGGCAGAACCTCTTAAATCACTCGGGTACGACGTCAAGTCGGGCGAGATGAATTCCGGCCTGCACGCCATCGAGATCACCGACAAGGGCTTGGCCGGGAGCGCCGATCCGCGTCGCGAAGGCATTGCCGTAGGAGAATAGGAGCGACCTCGAAGGCTCATTTCGCTTGGCCAAAAGCACCAATGGGAAACTGAGACGCACTTTTTCTGCCATGCCTCAAGCGATTGAGCGAAGGGTGCACTCAGCACCATTCGCTCTTGCTGGTCATCCGATATGGGGCTCAGATCAGATCGCGCTCAAAGCGCTCGTCCCATTGGCGCGTCTTGACCAGCGTTCCATTCTCGAATGCTGACAACGCTCCGGCCAGGTAGAATTTGTTCTCGTCCGAGCGCATTTCTGTTCGGCTTTCGATTTTTATCCGCCAGCCGTCACGCCCCATTTCATAGCTCTGGGTCAGCACGTATTTCGCCGAGAGCGGGTCGTCGTCCTTGATGGTCAACTCACGGCGAAGACTGTGACTAAGTTGAGTATCGATCTCGTCGAAGCGGATGACGCCCTCTCCGAACAAGCCGCCCACGCCTTCCGTGATGTAGGTATTGATTCCCGTCTCATGGTCCTGTTCGGTCCAGCGCCTGACCGTGCCAGCATCGACCTGCGTCATCGGAGTCGACGGCCCGTGAGCGGGTGCATCGAAACGCACTTTCGTCTCCTGTGATGGCGCACGAACAGGGAGCTCAAGTCTGCTCTCCGCTACGGAGATGCTGAGCGTCGCATTGTATGGAGACGTCCAAACCATTGGCCAATAGGCAGTAGCTATGGCGATTTGAACGCGATGACCTCTGGCAAAGCGATAGCCGCAATCGTTGAGCTTGATCGCTACATCGTAGAATTTGCCCTCCTCCAGTGCTTCCGGCTCTTCATGGCTATCACGATGGGTCAGGTTGAAGACCTGATAGCTCACCCGCGTCACGCGGCCATCCGGCAGAACATCGTTCAACCGCAGCGAGATTTGCGCTACCGGGCAATCTGCAGCGACGCGAAGGCGAACCGAAGGTGCACCCAACACATCGAGATCCTGTTCCAGTATCTCCGTTTCGAAAACGAGCGCGCCCCCATTATCAAGCCGCTGGTCTGTCGGGTGTTCGCCTGGGCAACCCGTTGCCATCCATTCGCCACCTGCTTTTCCGTGGCTTTGCGGAGAACGGATTTGCAGGATTGCTGCCTGCGATGCGATTCCGCCAAGGCGACGATCAGCGCCAAGATCGAACTGCTTTACAGTTATCTCAGGCGATGGCCACTTTGCTTCACCAACCCACCGGCCTTGAGTTGCCGTGCGCGTGCCCGTGGGTTCGATCGTGTCACAGACAAAGGCACGCAGCATGGGCTCGTCCATGACGCCTGTCTCTTCACCTTTCAGCCACTGATCCCACCAGCGGGTTGCCTCCTGAAGGAAGCCGATGGCAGGACCTGGAACACCATCCTGAGGGTAAATGTGCCCCCAGGGGCCTATGATCCCGCGACGTGGAACTTGAAGGTTTTCCAGTAGTCGGGACACCGGATTGGTATAGCTGTCGGCCCATGCCCCGATTGCCAGCACCGGGCACTCAATGGCGCTCCAGTCTTCACAAACGGATCCGTGTTTCCAATAGTCGTCATAACGCTGATGTTCGAGCCAAAGAGCGGGGAAGAAAGGGATCTTGTCGAGCCGTTCCAGCCACTGCTCTCTCCACACGTCGCCGACGATCTTTGGATCAAGAGGCCGGCTCTGGTAAGCCAGCATGATTGTGCCCCACCACAAATTATCATTGAGCAGCAAACCGCCCATGTAATGGATGTCGTCCGTATAACGATTATCTGTCGAGTAGGCGGTGATGATCGCCTTCAGCGCGGGAGGTCTGCGCGCCGCCACCTGCAAACTGTTGAAGCCGCCCCAGCTTTTTCCCATCATCCCAACATTGCCGCTGCACCAGGCTTGGCGGGAAATCCAGTCAATCACTTCAAGCGCGTCATCCTGCTCCTGCTTCAGATATTCATCCGCCATATGTCCATCGGACTCGCCCGTCCCACGCATATCGACGCGAATGGCCGCGTAGCCCTGGCTTGCGAAATAGCCGTGCATCGGCTCGTCGCGCCCACGCGTACCGTCGCGCTTGCGGTAGGGGATATATTCAAGGATTGCCGGGACCGGCGATTGTTCTGCGTCTTCCGGCAACCAGAGACGCGCCCCAAGGCGCGTACCATCGCTCAACGGTATCCAGATGTGTTCTTGGACATGCACTGTCATTTCAACTATTCCAGTCAGATCATGCGCCCTGCAGGTCTCAGCGGCGACAATAAAATTTTTAAACGGCGATCCGAGATCGCCATTGTTCTCACGCAGCGGGAATTCTGCGTTTTGCCAGCACCCCATCGAGCCAGTCTCGTCGCAGTTCCGGCACTGAAGTGATGAGCTGCTCGGTGTAGGGCTTGTAAGGCGGGGCAAAAACATCTGCGGTTATGCCCGTTTCAACGATCACGCCATGCTGCATCACCATCGTCCGGTCCGCCAGTCGGCGAACGACACCCAGATCATGGGTTATGAACAGATAGGAGACAGACAATTCATCCTGCAACGAGCGCAGCAATCGCAAGATTTCTTCCGCCACGAGGGGGTCGAGCGCAGACGTGACTTCATCACAGATGATGAGATCGGGACGCGCTGCAAGAGCGCGGGCAATACAGACGCGCTGCTTCTGACCGCCCGAAAGCGCTTTTGGAAGTCGCTCGGCGAAGTCTCGCGGTAGTCCGACAAGATCGAGCAACCGTCCAACCTCGGAAACGCGCTGATCCTCTTTCATATTGAAATAAAACGACATAGGACGACCGATGATGTCGCCTATTGTCTGTCGCGGATTGAGGGCCACATCTGGTAGCTGATAGACGAGTTGGATACGGCGCAACTCTTCCCTGCTGCGGTTCTTGTAGCTATCTGCCAGCCTGTGTCCGGCAAGTGAGATCACTCCCGAAGAATGAGGCGGCAGACCCGCGATAACGCGTGCGAGCGTGGACTTGCCCGACCCGGATTCCCCGACGATGGCCAGCGTTTCACCGCGGCGCAGCGTTAGATGGACATTGTCCAATACGTTTTTGCGCCCGTAATGAGCCGTCACGTCACGCACATCCAGCAAGACCTCGCCACTCTCGTGGTGAACGCCTTGCCCCGCCATGCTCGTTTCGCGTTCCGAGACAAGACGCTTAGTGTACTCTTCTTGAGGATGCTCGAGGATCTGCTCGGCGCTCCCCTCCTCTACCCGCTTTCCATGACGCAAGACCGTGATGCTATCGGCCACCTGCGCCACCACCGCCAGGTCGTGCGTGATATAGAGTGCTGCAGTCTTGTACCGCTGGATAAGATCGCGCAACAGCGCGAGAACTTCGATCTGCGTCGTGACGTCCAGAGCCGTGGTCGGCTCATCCAGCACGAGGATGTCTGGGCGGCATGACATCGCCATGGCAACCATGGCGCGCTGCAACTGACCACCGGAAACCTGATGCGGGTAGCGATTGCCGAAATTGCAAAAATCCGGCAGTTGCAGCGCCTCAAGCAGCTCCAGCATCCAGGCTTGCGCCTCTTGCCGGTTCATGATGCCGTGATAGAGAGGCCCCTCGATGATCTGATGGCCTATTTTCATCGCGGGATTAAAGGCCGCAGCAGCACTCTGTGCGACATAGGCGATACGCGCGCCACGCACCGCCTCGCGTCCCGTACGGCCGATCTTCATCAAAGAGATTCCATCAACGACGATCTCGCCGTCAACGATGCGGCAGCCATTTCGACCGTAGCCCATGGCGGCGAGGCCTATCGTGGATTTCCCCGCCCCCGATTCACCAATAAGGCCTTTGACCTCACCGCGTGCCAGGTCGAGATCGATGCCATCGACCAGAATGGTGCCGTTGGGGGCTGCAACCTTCAGGCCACGGATTTGAAGGACCTTGTCTTCGCTCATCGATCCGCTCCTTGAATAGCACTACGTCCCGCCAGCAACCAGTCGACCACAAGATTGATGCCGATGGTCAGGATGGCGATTGCGGCAGCGGGATAAAGCGGCGCATAAAGGCCGTAGAGAATAGCCTGCTGATTATCTTTCACCATACCGCCCCAGTCTGCGAAAGGCGGCTGAATACCGAGGCCAAGAAACGACAGGCCGGCAACGAAGAGAAAGGTGAAGCAGAAACGCAGACCGAATTCCGCAATCAGCGGCGGCAGCGCATTCGGCAGGATTTCCCTGAAAACCAGCCACAACAGACCTTCTCCCCGCAGACGCGCCGTTTCGGCATATTCGAGAACATTGATCCCTTGCGCAATGATACGTGCCAGACGAAACACGCGGGTCGAGTCCAGCAGCGCAATGGTGACGATGAGAACTGGGATTGACGATCCCAACGCTTGCAAGACGACCAAGGCCGAGATCAACACCGGAATGCACATGACGGTATCGACGATGCGCGAGAGGATGGTGTCGAGCCAGCCGCCGAAAATAGCGGCGATGAAACCAAGCGTGATGCCGATTGTAAAAGACAACAAAGATGCGGCGAGCGAAACGCCAATGGACATCTGCGCGCCAGCGAGAATGCGCGACAGCATGTCCCGACCATTCTGATCGAGACCGAACCAGTGGGCAGCCGAAGGCGGATCGAATGGCGATCCAACGATCTCCTCCTGCCCGAAAGGCGCGATATGGGGGCCGGCCAAGAACAGGATAATGTTGAGTGAAATGATGAACAGACCGATCCATGCCGTCGGTGAAATAGTACGCAGGAATTTCATCGGGCGTGCCTCAGGCGCGGATTGAGCGCGATGGCCGTAACGTCGGCAATAATGTTCAAGATGACGTAGGCGGTGCCAAACACGAGCGCCGCCGCTTGCACCAGCGGTAGATCGCGTTTCGAAACAGCATCGACCATGAAGCGACCAAGCCCGTTGTAATTAAACACAGCCTCGACCAGAACGACGCCGGTGATGAGATAGGCGATATTGAAGGATACGACATTGACGATCGGGGCCGCGGCATTGGGAAGCGCGTGGCGGAGAACCGCACGCTTCGTGCGTAGACCCTTCAGATAAGCGGTCTCCACATAGGCCTGATCCATGACGGCCAAGACCGCCGTCCGGGTCATTCGCAGCATTTGGGCAACCGTTACCAGAACAAGGGTCAGAGCGGGAAGCGTCGTCGCCTTCAGCCAGTCTCCCATGCTCATTCCCGGATAGGTATCCGCAAGGCTCGGCAGGAGATTATATTGCACGGAAACGAACAGGATCAGTAGCAGGCCGAGGAAGTACTCGGGAAGCGACACAAAGGCGAGGGCAACGATATTGACGGCGCGGTCAAAGAGAGTGCCTCTCCAGATCGCGCTCAGCAGCCCCAGAAGAACGGCGACCGGCACGGAGATCACGGCAGCGTAGAACGCAAGTGCCATGGTGTTCCAGAACCGTGGCCACAAAAGATCCGCGACGGGCTGCCGGTTGGCGAGAGAATTGCCCAGGTCACCGGTTACAAACCCGCCGAGCCAGGCAAAATATCTATGCAGCAGCGGTTGGTCGAGACCGAGGTCCGTACGCAGCACAGCGAGAGACTCGGGCGTTGCATTCTGTCCGAGTATTGCCGACGCCACGTCACCAGGAAGAAGCTGCGTGCCGGCGAAAATAAGCGCCGACACGAGCAGTAGCGTCAGAATACCCAAAGCGATGCGCTTTAGGATAAGAATAGTCATTACGCGTCCAACCATACCTTTTCAGCAAGACGAGCACCCATGAAGTTGAACATCGGGTGCGTGGTGACGCCCTTGAGCTTCTTGGACGTAGCGTCGAGATAATCGCCGAACATCGGGATCATCGCGCCGCCCTCGTTCGAGATCAGCGCCTGAAGCTCGACATAGATTTCCTTGCGCTTGGCATCGTCCAGAAGTGCGCGGGCTTCAATCAGCTTCTTGTCGAAGGTCTCGTTTTTCCAGTGCGTATCGTTTTGTGCCGAGGTGGACTGGTATGCAATGGTAAGCATCTGGTCGGCAGTCGGACGTCCGCCCCAATAGGACACGCAGAACGGCGCCTTCATCCAGACGTTGTCCCAGTAGCCATCCGCAGGCTCACGCTTGATCGAAACGTCGATTCCGCTCTTGGCAGCGCTGGTGCGGAAAATCGCTGCTGCATCGACCGCGCCGGAGAAAGCCGCGTCCGAGGCCGATATCTCGACCTTCAACGTATTGAGCCCAGCCTGCTTCAAATAGAACTTGGACTTCTCGGGGTCGTAAGGGCGCTGCGGCAGATCGGCTGCATAAAAGCGATCGGAACTCGGGATCGGATGATCGTTGCCGAGGCGGCCATAGCCACGCAGGGCGGTCTTCAAAAGCTGCTCGCGATCGATTGCGTGCTTGATGGCGAGGCGGACATTGTTGTCCTTATAAGGAGCCTGCGTGCAATCCATCAGGAATGTGAAATGCTGGCCACCCGCCGACTGGACGATGTTGAGGTTAGGGTTGCGACGCAGGAGATCGACCGTCTTGAAGTCGAGCTGGTTGATCGCATGAACCTGGCCGGACATCATGGCGTTGGTGCGCGCAGCGATATCATTGATGACGATCACTTCTACGGCGTCGACATGCGCGGCGTTCGGCTTCCAATAGTTGGGGTTACGCGTGAAACGCGACCGGACGCCGGGGTCGTAGCTTTCGAACACGAACGGCCCGGTCCCGACGGGTTTGTTGAAATCCGTCCATCCTTCGGGAACGACAAGGAAGTGGTAGTCGGAGAGAATGTAAGGAAGGTCGGCGTTGCCGCTTTCAAGGACGATCTTGATTTCGCTGTCTGAGACTTTCTCGACGCTTTTCAGCGCAGACGCGATCGAACGGGCTGCAGAGGTGGTCTCGCCGCGGTGGAGATTGATCGAGTAAATCACATCTTCGACCGTCAGCGCCTTGCCGTTATGGAAGGTCACCCCTTGGCGCAGCTTGAACACCCACTCCTTGGCACCCGGCTGCGCTTCCCAGCTTTCGAGCAATTCTGGAACCGCGTGATTGTTGGCGTCAATCTCGACAAGACCATTCATGATCATGAAGGCCTGATTGACGGGAACCCAGTCCTTCAAGATGCGGGGATCGAGATTGTCTGTCGTGCTACCGCCGCCGATACCAAGTTTCAGCACGCCCCCTTTTTTCGGAGTTTGAGCGTCTTGCGCGCTGGCATGCGTGATGAAGCCAGCAGAAAGCGCCGTCAGACCGGCAGCGCCGATGAGGAAGCTACGTCGGTCGAGCGAAAAGGAAGATGGGGAGTGTGTCATTGTGCAGTTCCCTGTTTTTATCATCGCCGTTCATGGGACGGCTCTCGGGGGCTTGGCCTATCGTACTCAGCGGTTCGGCACTAGAGACGGAGCCATAAGCTGGGGTATGATTTTTGCGCATGGGGTCATGAAATCAAAGCGTATCCGCTTGTTTGCGAAGCGGAGTACACGAGCGTCGCCGGAATGAGCCGGCGTGGCCAGGCGTCTATACTAGGCGGTTACGGAGTGCGTATAAATGGGGCTTGCGGACATTGTTGGCCTTGCAGGAGCAATTTTCTATCTCATTGCATATGCCCTGCTGCAATTGCGCATTCTGAGCGTTGAAGACGGTCGCTACACCATTCTCAACATCCTAGGCGGAGTTCTCCTGATCTATTCGCTGATATGGAATTTCAATCTTGGCTCCCTGATTTCGCAGGTGGCTTGGCTGATATTCACTTTGATCGGTTACGCACGTTTCATGCTGGATCGTCGGCGCAGAGCGCGTCTGGTGCAAGCGTAACGATGATCAGCGCGCGGTTTGCTTGTTGTTTGCAATCAGCCAGTCCGCCACTTCGCGCACGATCTTTCGCTGATGTCGGTCAGCAGGCCGCATGAGATAAAATCGTCCTTCGGATCGCATCGTGTGGCTATGCACCGGAACGAGGACACCGCTGTCCAGTTGATCGCGTATGAGCCATGTCCAGCCCAGCGTCGTGCCGAGACTCTGGGAGGCAGCCGCGACGCACAGACCGTAATCTCCGAGTTTCCAGTGCACTGCATCCTGCGGCGGGGACATCTTTGATGATCGCAACCAATCTCCCCAATCCTGCCACTCGCGCATGGAGTCTTCAATGGAAATGAGGACCGGCGCCTTCTGCTCTTCCAGCAACAATGCGCCAGCGCCAGAGACCGGGACCACCTCTTCCTGGCCAAGCTCAGAGAGCCAAACCCCGATCGGTCTTTCCTTGCGGTAGAAGATTGCAAGATCGAATTCGTCGAGCCGCAAATGTGCAACATCGTCGGTAACGCGCAGCCTGAGTTCAAGCCCTGCAATATCGTTCTTCAGTTTCTTGAGGCGAGGCATAAACCACTGATCGGCGATGCCTCTGGAACAGGCAATCGTGATCTGGCTGGCACCCGTCCACGAGCGAACACCATCCGTAACACTCGCGATATCGAGGATCAGGCGGGAAACATCGATCGAATAATTCTCGCCCACCGTCGTCAACCGCACGCCTGTCGGGACACGTTCAAACAGTTTAGAGCCGATGAATGCTTCCAGCTTGCCGATCTGGCGGCTGACCGCGCTTTGGGTCAGGCCGAGTTCGACGCCTGCACGGGAAAAGCTACCGAGACGCGATGCCGCTTCGAAAACAACGAGCGCTTCAAGCGGCGGCAATCTAGAAAAGGTCTGCATTTTGATCCTGACGTTGCCGGATCAAATACATCCACAACGCAGGATCATCAACGTCGTTATTGACTTAGGCGGCAAGCTCACTTGCAAGAACCCACCGGTCGCCACCTAAGCTTGACGGTTTGCTTCAACGGCCTGAAACGCGGATCGCTCCGGCATCACCAAAACTGCGCTGAACTGCCTGCAGCTGGTCGGCTGCAATATCGACGGACACTTCGATCTCACCTTCGTGGGGAGCGTCGGCGCGCTTCACGTCGCCGCGTGACGATTCCGTTCCTGTGGTGTTTTCGTCGGAAGCCGACTGAATGAAGATATCCGGGCGAGCAATGCCGTGCTGCTGCACCAAATGTTCCACCGCTAGGTCGGCCGCCTCGCGGGTTTCGAATGTGGCGCGAATGGTGCTGGTGGCGTTGTCAGCCATAATGGATCTCCTCAGACATGTTGAGGAGATCAAACTCCCCATGGGTCCGCTGGTTTCATCAGCACAGCAAACTTCCAGTCACGATGTCTTGGCGCAAGCCGTCGCCCATGTTGTGTTCTTCTTTTGTTCGAAACCGCTATTCTGGCCATTATGAACTCTCTCGACCCCTCACCGCTTCGCAAGATCATCCATGTGGACATGGATGCATTCTACGCGTCTGTCGAGCAGCGGGATAATCCAGATCTCCGCGGAAAGCCCCTCGCCGTTGGTGGCGCTGCTGCGCGTGGCGTCGTTGCGGCCGCGAGCTATGAGGCGCGCGCCTTCGGCGTGCATTCGGCCATGCCCTCGGTAACCGCGGCACGAAAGTGCCCCGATCTCATCTTCGTCAGACCACGCTTTGAAGTCTACCGCGCCGTGTCGCAGCAAATCCGAGAGATATTTGCCGAATACACGCCACTGATCGAACCGCTATCGCTTGATGAAGCCTATCTGGATGTCACTGAAAATTTGAAGGATATGCCGATCGCGACGGAGATTGCGCTGGAAATCCGCGAAAAGATAAAAAAGGTGACTGGCCTCAATGCATCCGCCGGGATTTCCTATAACAAGTTCCTTGCGAAGATGGCGTCGGACCTCAACAAACCTAACGGTCAGGCGGTGATCACGCCCAAGCGCGGGCCTGCATTCGTTGAGGCACTCGCGGTGAAGAAGTTTCACGGCGTGGGACCGGCGACCGCTGAGAAGATGCGTCGATTGGGAATCGAGACTGGTGCTGATCTCAAGGCCCAAACACTACAATTTCTCACGCAGCATTTTGGGAAGTCCGGGCCATACTTCCATGGTATCGCGCGCGGCATCGACGAACGCCAAGTCCGGCCCGATCGCGTACGAAAATCAGTCGGTGCGGAAGACACTTTCATGAAGGATATCGATGACCTCGACTTGGCCACCGACGAGTTGAAGCCACTTGCCGAGAAGGTCTGGAGCTACTGCCAAGCCGAGGGTTTCAGCGGCAAAACCGTCACCGTAAAGATCAAGTATTCCGACTTCACGCAAGCGACCCGTAGCAGGAGTAGCGCGGTCCCTTTCGCCAACGGCAACGCGATACTCGAAACCGCCGCAGGGCTGCTCGCGACCGTCTATCCGTTCAAACGCTCCGTTCGCTTGCTCGGTGTCACTCTTTCCTCTCTTACCAACGAAAGCCTGGCAGAAGATGGGGAACAACCTCAGCTTGGCTTCGATTTATGATCGATGAAAGAGGCTGGAGAGGAACTGAGGGTGTCGCCAAATCGCATACGCGTGATTGATCTGGAAACCGCTGGCAACGGTGCGAGTGACGTCTGTGAGATTGGCTGGCAGGATGTCGCGCTGACGAACGAAGGGTGCTGGGCGCTAACGAGCGAGCGCGGCGCGCTCTTCGTCAACCCTGGTCGCCCTATTACAGCCGACACCATGGCTATCCATCACATTCTAGATGAGCAAGTGGCGGGTGCCCCCTTCTGGAAAGATGTGGCACCAAGTGTTCTGCGTCCTGACGGCGGAGTAGCGGCACTGGCCGCCCACCGCGCAGCTTTCGAACAAAGATATTGCACTACCCGGCTTACAGGAGGATTGCCCTGGATATGTACTTGGAAATGCGCGTTGAGGATTTGGCCCGAGCTTCCGCGCTTTTCCAATCAGATGTTGCGATATTTGCGCATGCCGGAAGGTTTGGTGCATGAGATCGGCTTACCAGCACATCGCGCTATGCCAGACGCCTATGTCACCGCTCATCATCTGCGTGACATGCTGAATGCTGCATCGCTAGAAGACTTACTCGCATGGAGTGCTGAGCCGGGATTGCTACCGCGCGTGCCCGCCGGACCAGATCGCGGCAAAGGTTGGGATCGGCTGTCCACAGAAGCACTGATCGGATATCTGCAAGATCGCGACAGCGATGTCCGGTTCAGCGCCCAAACCGAGTTGAACAAGCGCGGAGAAACTGAGGTTCATCAGGATATCGAGCCGGCACAGGGGTCGTTGTTGTGAGCACTCGCGCGAAGTCCTCCTCTTATCCCGACACCCCGGACGGTCGATACTTTGTGGTTCGTGGACGCCTCTGGCGCAAAAGCGACCCTGCGTTGGACGAGGACACCAGGATACGGTTGGTCAAGGAACTGATGGCTGCGAGGCGCGCTGTTCGGCAAGCGAAGGGCGATCAAGCGGCATTGGCGCAGGCACGGGCGCGGGTCGATGACGCCAAGATCGCCCTTGGTGAGAGGGGCAAGGTGTGGTGGGATGATGGGGAGCCGGATCTCAATCGGCACCTTGTGAAGAGCACCGTCTACGCGACTTGGTTTTCGCAGCTTTCTAGAGGCAAGCCAGTCAGTGGCAACTAGAGCGACTTGCGTCCCCGGTATCGATTTCTGATCGAAGCGGCGCGTCTCCCGAAAATCGGGCCCGATGTCGCAGCCGTATGTCGTGCTCCCATTATCGTTTCTCGGAACATGGTTCGGACGGCTTTGTTAGGGGCGCATTCTGAGCTTGTCATAGCGTATAGCTGACGCCGCCATTGCTCATATAACCAGGTGGCGATGAACAACACACGAGATCATGCTGGCATTTCTTCAAGACAACGCTCCTATTGTGTCAGCAGCTGCAAGCATTGGCACGTTGTGCATCTGGGCCGTCTATCTTCATATTTTTGTTGGCGGGCATCAGCGGCAGATCAAGCCGATGCTCGTCATCAATCGCAGTGAAAGCAGAACGCTTGACGCGAGGTGCCTCGTGACAAACATGAGCCGTGAACCGGTCCACGTGCAAAGTGTCGTCGCAACCGTCAGAACTGCCAGCGACACACATGCCGCTCACATTACCGACGCGGAAGACATTCGAAGTTCCGGCACGACGACCGGCTGGCAGCGCATGACAAGACAAGGACCGTTGGCCGCTGGGACAATGGTTGACATGGGGACCTTCGCCTGCATCCTCGACTACGCGACCCGGTCATGCTCTGAAGACGATCGCTTTCTGGGTTCAAAGCTGGAAACTCAGGCTCTCTCACTTGAGATCACCATCCTTGGGATTTACGGCACGGAAGATCTATTAGTCGGAGCCTCACGGGTGTTTGAGTTCGACCACACGAAGACGCCCGTCGAGATCAGGGCCACAACGGCATTGACGCGGCAAATCACAAAAAAAAGAGAGCGAAAGCGGTTGCTGAGGGAGCTCGATCAGCAGCTTTGACTTGAACGGAATTCCGGGCTGACGCTCAGTCACAACGCGATCGACACCTCAATTTGAGCGTATAAGGCTCCCTTGGTGGACCGGCTCAAAACAAAAGCATGTGACTATTTGTAGGGCAATATGCAAAAATTGTTCAACACGATGGACAGGATTGTTCGCCTTTGTTAGCGTCACTTCGTATTGTGGAGGAAAACAGTACGATGCTCATCATCGGCCCCAATAGCGACCTTTTGGACAATCTATGCGTCTGCGCCACAAGCAGGCTCACCAGTTTTGTCCTTAAGTTGGACGCCCCTGGCACGGTCCTTGCTACATGAGCGCTTATACGACCATTGCAAAGGAAACTACCCACATGGGCGATAGCACACCGCTTCTTTCCGTCGAAGGTCTGAGCGTTGAGTTTGGTGACAGCCGCGTCGTGGACGATCTGTCTTTCACGGTGGAAGCGGGCCGGACGGTGGCAGTCGTCGGAGAATCTGGATCGGGCAAGTCGGTCACGTCCCTTTCGACAATGCGTCTCGCAGACATGATGGGCGCGACTTATCCAACAGGAAAAATCCTGTTCGAAAACAGGGATTTGTTAAAAACCTCTCAGAAAGAGATGCGGTCCATTCGCGGCAAGGAGATCGCCATGATCTTCCAAGAGCCGATGACGTCTCTAAACCCGGTGTTCACGATAGGCGATCAGATCTGCGAAGTGCTGATTTTGCATGAAAAGGTCAGCAAGCAGGCGGCGATGGCGCAAGCCAAATCGCTTCTTGACATGGTGCGCCTGCCGGATGCGGCCGAACTTGTCACTCGCTATCCCCATCAGCTTTCAGGGGGCATGCGCCAGCGCGTGATGATCGCCATGGCGCTCGCTTGCCGGCCGAAGCTGCTGATTGCCGACGAGCCGACAACAGCGCTCGACGTCACCATACAGGCGCAGATCCTTAACATCATGCGTGACCTGCAGAAGAAGCTCGGCATGGGCATGGTGTTTATCACCCACGACATGGGCGTGGTGGCAGAAATGGCCGATGACGTCGTGGTGATGTGGAAGGGTAAAAAAGTGGAGGAAGGTTCGGTCAAAGACGTCTTTGCCAATCCAAAACATCCTTATACGCGCGCGCTTCTTTCTGCTGTTCCTCGCCTCGGCAGCATGCACGGCGAAGACTATCCCAAACGCCTGCCACTGACGGTCTTGCAGAATGGTGAGCCGGTAACCGTGGGTGAAGAGCGCATTCAGGATACGGCGAAATACGATGAGAAGCCGCTTCTTTCCGTCAAAGATCTTTTCGTTCGCTTCGACATCCGTAAGAACCTCTTCGGCAAGCCCACGCATCGCTTGAGCGCGGTGCAGAAGGTGAGCTTCGACATTCATCCGGGTGAAACGCTTGCGCTGGTCGGGGAGTCCGGCTCCGGGAAGTCCACCATCGGCCGCACCATCCAGCAATTGCAGAACGCCGTCTCGGGCGAGATATCATTCAATGGGCGCAGCTTTTCGCAGATGTCCGCCTCCGAGCGCTTCCGCATGCGCCAGGAAGTTCAGTACATATTTCAGGATCCTTTCGCCTCGCTCGATCCACGCAAGACAATCGGATTCTCGATCGCCGAGCCGATCAACACTCATGGATTGATCAACGATAACAAAGCCGTCAAACGACGTGTTGATGAATTGCTGGAACGCGTTGGTTTAATGTCCGAACATGCTTCCCGCTATCCGCACGAGTTTTCCGGGGGGCAGCGGCAGCGTGTGTGTATCGCCCGCGCCCTCGCGTCCGACCCCAAGCTTATCATTGCTGACGAGGCATTGTCAGCGCTCGACGTTTCCATTCAAGCCCAGATCATCAATCTGTTCATGGATCTGCAGGCCGAACGTGGCCTCGCCTATCTTTTCATCAGCCATGACATGGCCGTGGTCGAAAAGATGAGCCACCGTGTGGCGGTTCTCTATCTCGGTCAGATCATGGAGATGGGAAGCCGTCGTCAGGTGTTCGAGACACCGACGCATGATTACACCCGCCGCCTGCTCTCCGCCGTGCCGGTCGCCGACCCGACGATAGAGCGTCGCATCGCCATGATTGAGGGCGAGATCCCCAATCCGGTGCGCCGCGTTGGCGACGAGCCACCAATTCTTGCCCATCGGGAAATCAATCCAGGTCACTTCATCGCTCAAAGTGCCTGACCGATCCAACACACCATCTGAAGAGGAAACAGAAGATGAGAAAAATCAAAAGGGGAATATCCGCTGCTCTGACATCACTGGCCTTGGCCAGCGTTGCATTCGCCGCGTCACCCGCGCTTGCCGCTGGCAAAATGACCATTTCCAGCCCGCAGGACCCGGGTAGCTGGGACCCGATCGACACCTTTCTGGTTCAGTGGGCGGCGGTTGCTACCAACATCTTTGACGGTCTGACCTATCGCGGCCCGGATTTGAAACTGGTGCCGGGCCTCGCTGAGTCCTGGGAAGAGCTGGATGATGGCAAGCGCATCCGCTTCAAGCTGCGCCAGAACGTCAAGTTCCATAATGGCGAGCCCTTCAACGCGGCCGCAGTCAAGTTCACCTTCGAGCGCCTTCTCGGCGAGCAGGGTGCAAAGGGCCCACAGCGGTCCAACTACGTGTCGATCGAAAGCGTCGAGGTTATCGACGACTATACGGTCGATATGAAGCTGAAGGCACCCGATCCCGTGCTTCTGACAAAGTTGGCCGGCTACGGTGCAATGATTGTTCCGCCGAAGTACATTCAGGAAAAGGGCGAGGACAACTTCAACCTTAATCCTGTCGGGACCGGCGCGTTCAAGTTCGTGTCCTATGCTCCGAAAAACAACATCAAGCTGGAAGCCAACCCGGATTACTGGGGCGGGGCTCCGAAGCTTTCCGAACTGGAATACCGCTTTATCGCCGAGCCTGCCACCGCAGTGGCGGAACTTCAGGCAGGCCGGGTCGATCTGGTCATTCCGCCGACTATTCCAATCGGCATGATCCCTGTGATCGAAGGCGACTCCAAACTTGAGATCGTCAGCGTTCCAGGCCCAACCGTGGACGCACTGCGCTTCAACACGCGTGATGGCATCACTGCCGATCCGAAGGTGCGTAAGGCGATCATCATGGCCGTCGACCGCGGCACGATCGTAAAGTCGATCCTCGCGGGGCAGGCGTCGGAAATCGCAAGCTTCCAGAGCGCCCTGTCCTTTGGCTACGATCCTGAACTGAAGCCCCTGCCCTACGATCCGGAAGCTGCCAAGAAGCTGTTGGCCGAAGCCGGTGTGAAGCCGGGCACGACGCTCCAGATCGACATTCGCGGCAATGACGCAACGATGAACGAAGTGGCTCAGGTCATTTCCAGCTACCTGTCCATGGTCGGCATCACCGCCACGATCAAGCCCTATGAAACAAACGTGCTGCTGAACGACATCATCCCACAGGGCAAGACCGGTGCGATGTTCCAGCAGAAGTGGGGCGGCTGGACGTTCGACTACGACAATACGGCCTATTCCATGTACCACTCCGGTGAGAAGTGGAACCCTTATGACAAGGACGAGAAGCTGGACAAGATGCTGGAATCCCAGCGTCCGCTGACCGACCGTGCCGAGCGGGAGAAGATCCTGAAGGAAATCGGCAGCTATACCGCCGATCGTGCACTCGAACTTCCGCTTTACAACACCAATGCCATCTACGGCATGAACAAGCGGGTAAAGGGCTTTGTCGCACCGCCTGACAACCGTCTGAAGCTGACCGACGTCACCGTCGAATAAGCTTCCCGACCATTTGACACACCGTCTTGCCCGCTTCTCGCGGGCAAGGCAGGACATTTCTCAAGGAAAAGTACGTGGCCGGTTTTCTCATCAAGCGATTGCTGCAGGCGATTTTCGTCGTCATTGCCATCACCCTTCTCGTCTCCTTCGCAATCCGCCTGACGGGCGATCCCGCAGTCACCATGTTCCAGGGCGGCGGCAGCATGACGGAGGAAGATCTTGCGCGCATCCGTGCAGCGCTTGGCACCGATCAACCCTTCTTCGTTCAATATCTCAACTTTCTGAAGGGCCTCGTGACGCTCGATTTTGGGCGCAGCTTCACGGGCAGCACTCCGGTTTCCCGACTGATTGCGGACGCACTTCCAGCCACACTGCTCCTCGCTTTCATCTCGATGGCCGTATCGATCGCGCTTTCCATTCCACTTGGGATCAAGGCCGCCACGTCACGCGGCAAGACGGCGGATCAGGTGATCCGCATCTTCTCGCTCATCGGCCTGTCGTTTCCAAATTTCTGGCTCGCCACCATGCTGGTGCTGCTATTTTCGATCACGCTCGGCTGGTTGCCGCCAAGCGGCATGGGCGGATTCGCAAGCTATATCATGCCGGCCGTTACAATGGGCGTCATCCTGACAGCCACCAATGTCCGTCTGGTTCGCACGGCCATGCTCGACACCTTGCGCTCGCAATATGTAATGGTGGCGCGCGCCAAAGGCTTGAGCGAAAACAAGGTGCTCTACAAGCACGCATTGCGCAACTGCGCCATTCCTCTCATAACCTATTTCGGCCTTCAATTTGGTGGCCTGCTCGGAGGCATCGTCGTCATCGAGCGTGTCTTCAACTGGCCAGGGCTCGGCACGCTTGCCTTCGATGCAGTGGGCGCGCGTGATTATCCCGTTCTCCAGGCCGTTATCACTGTTCTGTCGCTGATGATCGTCGGCATCAACCTTTTGGTCGATATTGCCTATGGGCTTGTCGATCCGCGCATCCGCACGGAGTAAGAGACGATGGCTGCAAAAACCTCGCGCCTCTCGCGCTTCAACAGTCTTGAGTTCATCCTTGGCGCAACGCTTACGGTCGTCATCTGCCTTGCCGTCGTTTTTTCCGATTTCCTCTTTCCAGGTGGCGCGGAAAAAATCGATCTGATGGCGCGGCTGGCGAAGCCGTTTGCGAATGCAGCCCATCCATTCGGCACTGACCCGCTCGGCCGTGACGTGCTGGCCCGCGTTGTCGCCGGCGGCAAAATTTCGCTTCTCGTTGGCTTCACCTCTGTCATCGGTGCAGTGATCTTCGGCGTCGCGGTCGGGCTGGTAGCGGGTTACTACCGCGGTTTCTGGGACATGCTGGTAATGCGCTTTGCCGACATCCAGCTTGCCATGCCATTCATCCTGCTGGCGATCACCTTTATCGCGATCGTCGGCGGTAGCCTGACGAACACAATCATCTTGCTGATCGTATCGCAGTGGGTGCAATATGCGCGTCTCGTGCGCGGCTCGGTACTGACACTGAGGGAGCGCGAATTCATCCTGTCCGCCCGCGCCATCGGCGTAAAGGACTGGCGCATCATTCTCCAGCACCTTCTACCGAACCTCATTGGTCCCGTCATCGTGCTGATGACACTGAACATTGCTACCAACATCCTGCTCGAAAGCAGCCTCACCTTCCTCGGCCTTGGCGTCGATCCGACGATCCCAAGCTGGGGCGGTATGCTGGCAGACGGGCGGACTTATCTGCAGACGGCTTGGTGGGTCAGCGTCTTTCCCGGCCTTGCCATCCTTCTGACCGTTCTTGGTCTCAACCTCCTCGGCGACTGGCTGCGCGATAGCCTCGATCCGACCGGCAGAACATCGAGGTAAGCGGATGACCCAATTCTTCAAACAGACTTTCACTCGAACACTGGACGCTATTGTCGAGCTCGCCATTGCGGGCCAGCCGCTGGAAGCCTGGACCTTCGACGACACGGAAAGCCGGAGAGAGGCCGAACGACGGTTGCAGGAGAAGGGCGTGACTGCCCGCATTCGCAGCGCTTACAAACCTCTTCTCTTCGCCTTCCTGGAAGAGATTGACCTCGATGGTGTCGACGCGATCGAAGTGCACTATCCGGTCCATGCCAACGCCCCGGCAAACCGCTTCCGCCTGGAGGCCTATCCGCTCGCAGCTCTGGTTGGTGAGGCGAAGATTGACTTCGTCGCCCGTAACGATGGTGACTTTCGCTATGATGTCTCGCTGAAGCGCGGGCAGCAGATCGAGAGCGTGACCGTTCTTGCGCCGAACCGGGTGCATACGGAGATCGTCGGCGAAATCAATGTCTCGCCCACAGGCTGGTTGAAGCTTGGCGAGCAGCCGGGCGAGCGACTGGCGACGGATTACGAGAAGCTATTCGACGCAGGTATCAAAGCCATAGCCGATCATCCCTGGGGTGATCAGGAGCCCTATTTCGAAGAGCTGAACATCCACGCTGTTCACCCCGCACAAGACATCTCGTTGCCGGTTGGCGATGAGGTCGTTAGCCTCCGCGAGGCGCTGCACGAGGATTTTTATTTTTCACTTCTCGAATTTTTCCAGAAGAAGTCAGGCCGCCCACTGGGTGATCGAGGTCTGAGACCCGGACAGATCGTGCCGGAGATCGTTAAGAGCGGCGGCGAGATTTCGATCGTCATCGAGACGCGCGCGCTCACTACAGGTTTTTATGACGGACATGAGCAGACGATCGACACCGCCCGCGAGCCGATCGCGGAAAGCCAGGTGAGGAAGCTCCTGACCGAAGTCGGCGGAGACGTTTTCGAAGCACGGTCCCGTTCAGGACGCGTCCTTTCCGCCCGCTACAAGTCCGGCGACGATGCCGCCGTGATGATCAGCGGCGGGCAACATCCGAATGAAACGACCGGCATTGTCGGCGCACTTCGTGCGGCCCAAAAGCTTGGCCAGAGAAAGCAGTCTCACTTTACGATATCGCCGCTGGAGAACCCAGATGGCTATGCCATCCACCAGCGACTTCGCCTCGACAACCCGCGCCACATGCACCATGCCGCCCGTTATACCGCGCTTGGCGACGACCTCGAATATCGGACCTCCGAGAATGCGGGTACCAACCTGTTCGAGAAGGAAATCCGTTTCAAGGCTGAAGACAAAAGCAACGCGAAGCTGCACGTGAACCTGCACGGCTACCCATCGCATGAATGGACGAGACCGCTTTCCGGTTATGTCCCACGCAACTTCGCCATGTGGACATTGCCGAAGGGCTTTTTCCTCATCATCCGCCATCACCCGGATTGGGAACACGAAGCTCACGCGCTGCTGGACAAAGTCACCCGTCATCTCGGGGCGATCCCTGGGCTTCTCGATTACAACAATCGCCAAATCGCGCTTTATGAAATCCACGCTGGCGAAACCGGCTTTCAGATCATCAACGGCTTCCCCTGCCTTTCATCCGTCGATGATCGACACACGGTTCCAATGACCTTGATTACCGAATATCCGGACGAAACGATCTACGGCGACGATTTCATCACGGGCCATACGGCGCAGATGGAAACGGTTCTATCGGCCTATGATGCCTGGCAAGACATCATGCGCGGACGCGCATCTGCCTGATACGGGCAGGCGCGCCTTGCCTCAAGGCGCGCCACTGAAGGCATCGATCAGAGTTTGGCGAAGCTCGCTCATCGGTCGCTCTCGCCTCGTATCGGCAGGCATCATGCCGCCAGCAAACCCCTTGGCCTCGAAGTAAGCAACAAGGCCTGCATCATCGCTGACGATATGCACCGGTACAACACGTGAAGCACCCTGTCCTGTGATGATAGACGCCGGCTGGTGATCGCCGAGAATGATATAGACCACATCCCGGCGCTGCCTTGCCATGAACTCCCCAAGCGTCGCCAGTGAATAATCGATCGTCTGAATATATTGGCGACGAACGCGGTTGGGATCAGCCCAGACGACGGACGGCGGATCACCGGCGACAGCCTGATCGTTAAAGGCTGAACCATCGCCGACCTTGTCCCAATCGATGAGGGTCGGCACGGGTGTCCAAGGAGCGTGGCTGGATATGAGTGCGATCTCGGCCATGATGTTTTGTCCTCGATCATGGGCAGGCCTCAGCGCCAAGCGATCGAAAGCAGACAGGGTGTACTGATCCGGCATCGTGACCCAGTTGAAAGGTTTGCCACGATATTCAAGGCCGGATGCCGACAGAATCTGGTCGTAGCCGAAATAGTCCGCTTCCGGCCAAGCCATGGTGATCGCCGGCATCACAGCTACGCTGTGCCATCCAGCTTCAGAAAATAGCCGGTTCAAGCTTGGTTGGCGACTGATCATCAGCCGATCGTAGCGCGCCTGACTATCGACCCAGAGCCCGGACAGCAAGGTGCCGTGAGCAAGCCAGCTCAGGCCGCCAACCGTCGGAGACGTGACCCAGCCACTGGCCGCGTGTAAGCCTGCGGCTTCAATCTGATTGTCGATCGCGACGAGCCGCGGCCGTGTTGTACCGGCATATTGGGGGTCTTCAACTGCGGACAGCCCGTAGGATTCCACGAAGATCACAACAACGTCCTTACCCTTGATCCTCTGGAAAAGATCGTGTCCATCCGTTGGGCCAACTCCGGTCGCAAGTTCCTTTTCGAAAGCTTGCATGTCCTCCGCTGAGCGGACAACAAGGCTCAGTCTGTTCGCCAAATAGGCCGGCGTCCGGAAATCTATCCACGGCAAGCCCAGCCACATCAGCCCTGCCCCGATGACCGCAAGTGCCGCGAACGCCGTGGTCAGAACCCGTCGCGTCGAGCCGTCAGCCTTCCCCATCCACGTCAGCGCCCTCAGAAAGACGCTTGCGACAAGGAGAAAGAACAGACAACCGCCGATCAGCGCTGCAAGTGCTGCTGGCGTTCCGATCGTACCTGAAATCAGGTTCCAGCCGTCCTTAAGCATTTTCAGATCAAGATACGGATTGAATGGACGTTGAAAGGCGGACTGGACGCCGATATCCGCAAGCTTCAAGAAAAGCACGAGGAAGACGATCAAGCCGCATAAGAAAATCACGATGCGCCTAAGCCAGCCTCTCGTGAGAAGAGTTAGAAGGCCGATGAACACCCACTCGAGCGGTAGCCTCGCAAATGTATCGACGCTGAACGCGCCGGGATGGTCAGGCAGATTGAACGCGAACAGCGCTGCAAGAGAGAAAAGCACTGCGCCGATCGTGGCTTTCAAGTTAATGTGTTTGCGGCTGAGCCCGATTTTCCCGTTCACTTCAATCCACTTTCACTTCAGCGCGTATCAATGAGCTGGAAAAGCAGTCAAATTGCAGAGGTCTTCCCGCTTGAATAAACTGCGAATCGTCGTCTCCTTCATCACGCTTGCCTTTCTGGCCGTGATCCTCTTGAGGACGGATCTGAGTGCTTTGGGACAATCGCTCTCTCGAACCTCGTGGATTGTTGTCGCAGCGTGCCTTGGGCTGGTCCAGGTGCAAATCGTTCTCTCCGCGCTTCGCTGGCGTTTCACATCCCGCCGTCTCGGCCAGGACATCGCGCCGCTCAAGGCAATAGCTGAATATTATGTCGCGAGTTTTCTCAACCAGACACTCCCCGGCGGCGTGGGGGGAGATGCGATCAGGGCGTGGAGAATGCGCGTGGACGAGCCCGGCGGCTGGCGGCAACCTGCAAAGGCGGTGATATTCGAAAGATTGTCGGGACAGATCGCCTTCTTCATTCTGGCGCTCGTCGGACTGAGTATCTGGCCTCTGATCACGCAGTCGGATTTGGGGCAACAACTCCGACACTATTTTTTGGTCGTTGCGGCTTTGATCCTGACTGCGGTGGTCGCGCTTTATCTCTTCAAGCCCAAGTGGGCCGAAGAAAGTACGTTGCGGCACAGCCTCGCTGAGGCGTTCGTGCGACGAGGCGCATGGGTCGTTCAATCCACCACGAGTGCCGGTGTGGTCTCGACTTATGTGATTATATTCTTCATAGCCGCTGTCGCGACGGGCTCGCAGCTGCCATGGGTCGCCTGTTTGACGATCATCCCATTCTGTCTCGTGGCAATGCTCATTCCGACAGGCTTCGGCGGCTGGGGCACTCGTGAGGCCGCTGCCATGGCGCTCTGGCCCTTGTTGGGAGCTGCACCACTCGATGGACTGGCGGCGAGCATTACGTATGGATGGCTGTCGCTCCTTGGCACTGCGCCGGGCGCCATCTTTCTTGTCGTCGGCGCACTGAAGAGACAACCGCGTCACGCCTGACACTTGTTTCACCGACGGTCGATCCGCGCATAGACGTCGCCTGATTTTGCATCGGCCGGCATGGCCGCGAGATCCGTCAGCATCTGGCTTGCCGTTTTCCACCCTTGCGACACGAAACGATGCGTTTCGCCTTCGACGCGATTGAAACGGTAGTCACCGAGGGAGGCAAGTTTTGCGATCGCATCATTGGCAACCGACGGCATGGCAGGAATGTACTCAAACGCAATGAGGTCGATGGGCTGGCTCAGGCCTGCCAGGACAGCAGCTTCGGCCCCTTCCACATCGATCTTGATGAAAGCCGGAAGCCCGTACTTTTCGATAAGATCATCCAGTCTGACCATAGGGACAGTGACTTTCCCGTCCCACTGAACGTGTGAGAACCCCGCATTTTTCTTCACCGATTCGACAAAGCTGGACGAGACACTGGTGACTGTTGGGTGGCGGCTGGAGATAAGCAGTTCGACACTTCCGGGAGCAGCACCCACAGCCACCCTCTCGAAGCCTTCAAGCTGCGTTCCAAGATGCTTTTCCACAAAGTCTGCGAAAAGGGGCTGAGGCTCGATCGCAACGACTTGGGCTCCGATCTGGATCAAAGTTCGACTGCGGCTTCCGACGTGCGCGCCTATGTCGAAAACAAGCTGTCCGGGAGAAATGAGCGAGCGATAAAAGCGCTTCAACCCAAGACGTCGCCACGGCTGACCGTAATAGACGATGAGCGACCGAGCAAGACCGAGCGATGACGACAGCGTCCTGGCCACCGTCATGCGCTTACCCGCTTGCGCACAAGATAGAAGATGTCTGCGGCAAACGAGTAGAGGAGCGCCGAAAGCGCCGCCGCGGCCAGGTAGTTCGAAAAGGGCGCGATGACTGCCGGCACGAGGATAAGGCACAGGATTGACACCTGTACCACACATACGAATTTGCGCCTCATCGATGACGGAAGATCCGCTGCGAGAGCAGGAGCGATCCAGCCCGCCGCCACAAAGAAATATCGCATCAGCCCGATCAGCAGTACCCACGCACCCGCCTTGTCCAGCAGAGCCGCCGCGACGGAAAGGATGAGGATCAGGAAGGCGTCGACCTCCATGTCGAACCGCGCACCAAGCTCGGACTCCTGCCGATAACGCCGCGCGAGATAGCCATCTATTCCGTCGAGCGCCAGCGCCACCAGCACAACGCCTACGAGGATCCACAAGACCGTGTCTGCCTGCTGAAGACTTTCGAAACAGAGCACGGTCGCTGCGGTCAAGCTCACAAGCGACGCCCGGACGGCCGTCACCGTATTGGCGTAACCAAACTGCCGATGGGGATATTGTGGAAGGAGATACAGCACAAAGGCGAATATTGCTGAGAGGGACAGCGTTGCCGCAACGACAAAATCCCAACCCAGCGACATTTCAACGCGCACTAGCACAGCGACGGCGATTGTAGCGAACAACAGGCAGGCGAGGTTTGCCAACGTGTTTTGCAAGAGAGGCTTTCGGTCTCTCAAGATTGCAAGCGACTCGCCCTGTATCAATGCCATGTCTATCCTCCCGGGATCCTGGACTTATTCGGCTGCGACCAGCGTTTCAAGGTCCATCAGATGCCCGGCGCGGACGGTCTTGGTGCGAAGGTAGTTCTGGTTCTCGGCGGTGACCGTACCCGTGACCGGAGCGCGTGCCTCCACCTCGATACCTCCGGCACGAAGGCCGTTGATCTTGGTCGGATTGTTCGTATAGACGGCGACTTTCTTGATGTTCATATGACCCAGCATCGCGACAGCCGCTTCGTAGCGGCGGTGGTCCTCCGAAAGGCCAAGTTCGGCATCGGCGTCGATCGTGTCGAGGCCAAGATGCTGGTACCCATAGGCGCGCATTTTCGCGCCAATGCCGGTACCGCGACCTTCTTGATCGAGATAAAGGAGGACGCCACCGCCGGCCTGTTTCAATAAAGCGAGACCATTGCGCAGCTGATCGCCACAGTCACATTTCAGGGAACTGCAGAGGTCACCCGTGATGCAGGACGAATGGATGCGGATCGGAACGGTGCGCGACACATCCGGATTGCCGACGACAATCGCAACCTGGTCCTTCTGCGCAAGGCCACCACGGAACACGACGAATTCGGAATCGCCGAGGTCTTTGAGTGGTACGCGCGTTCTCACCACTTTTTCGAAGCGCTGAAGCGCCATTTCCGTATTCAGCAAGCGCGACGCAGAAAGCTCGCAGCATCCGGCAAAACGTTCAGGTGACGACGAGACATCGGCCATGACCATCGCGGGTAGGAGCAGAGCCACACGAGCCAGTTCCGCCGTCTGCGATGCAAGCTCGTCGGCTTTCGTCCAATGCTGTGGCCGCTCGGCGCCCAAAACGTAGGAGAACTTCGACGCTTCTTCGAAGCTGACACCTGAGAGCGGTGTCAGCACGTCTCCATTCCCAAAGATTCCCAGACGCGTTGCACGTGGTGCGGTGAGAAGCAGCGAATGGGCGTTCTCAGTCGCCATGGCAAATTGGTCATAGATCGAAGGTGCTACGGCATCGAGTGCGAGCACCGCGAGACGTCGCTCGTTCGAGGAGAAGAGGATGGGACGACCGTAGCGAAGCTCGGAGACGGCGCGCTCGACCTCGATCTCAGGAGTGGAAAACTGAAAAGCAGCGTGGGTGGCAGACGACATGTGACATACTCTCCCTAGATGTTTTTGTTCTCTACGGAGAAGATCATGGTCGGATTTCTCGCAGACACGGAATTTATTTTAGCAACCGGTACGGAACAAAACGCGCGTCCCGGCAATACGCTCCATTGAATTCGCATTTATTAGGATCACCCTTTTGGCATCAGCATCGGCCGAGTCTTTGAGTAGCGGAAACACAACTTGCCGAGCGCTGTGGATCGAAATCGCTAATAGTTGCTCCATCAGGCAAGAGAGCATCGGACCCATCCAAGCGGATCAGGTTCTTGTTCGCACGCTCTACAGTGGGATCAGCCGTGGAACCGAATCTTTGGTGCTTGCGGGCAAAGTCCCGCAGAGCGAGTTTGGGAGAATGCGTGGGCCCCACATGGAGGGCAGCTTCTCTTTCCCGGTGAAGTATGGCTACTCGACAGTCGGGACGGTTGAAGCGGGCCCGGATGATCTGATCGGCAAGAGGGTATTTTGCCTCCATCCGCATCAGGACTGTTTCGTAACCACCAAGGACATGATTGCCCTACTGCCGGAAGGCCTTCCCCCTGAGCGAGGTGTTCTCGCCGCCAACATGGAAACCGCCCTCAACATCGTCTGGGATGCGATGATCCAACCTGGTGACCGAGTTGCTGTCTTCGGCGCCGGGGTTGTCGGTACATTGATCGCAAATCTTTCTACCCGAATCGCAAGCACAGAGACGGTTTTGGTGGACACCAACGCCGAGCGCCGCGCCCATGCAGCCGCCATGGGCATCTCCTTCACAGAGTCTGGCACGCTCAAGGGCGAATTTGACGTATTGATCAACGCATCGGCAGCAGGGGCTGCGCTCTGTGAGGCCATCGAACATGCTGGCACCGAAGCGCGCATCATCGAGGCAAGCTGGTATGGCGACAAGAGCATTTCCATCCAGCTCGGTGGCGCCTTCCACTCCAAGCGCCTGCGTCTCATCAGTTCACAGGTTGGCGCCGTTCCTGCCTGCCGCAGAGCGCGCTGGAGTTTTGGCCGACGCATGGCGAAAGCCCTGGAATTGCTGCAAGACGATAGCCTCGATCACCTGATTTCCGGCGAGACAGGTTTCGCTGATCTGGCCGACGATTACCCACGTATCCTTTCATCGCAGACCACGCTCTGCCACCGCATCCGCTACTAACGAAAGAGAGACCATGTTCGCAGTCGAAGTCAGAGACCACATCATGATCGCCCACAGCCTAGCCCGTCCTGTATTCGGACCGGCACAGGGCATGCATGGCGCTACCTTCGTCGTCGATGCGGCATTCTTCACGAAAGATGTGGACGATGACGGTCTTGCAGTCGACATCGGTGCCGCGACGAGTGTCCTCTCCGAGACGCTAAAGCCTCTGAATTACAAGAACCTCGACGAGCTCGATGTCTTCAAGGGTAAGGTCAGCACCACCGAAGTCATCGCAAAACACATTTTCGATCAGTTGGCACAGGCAGTTGCCGCCAAGCGGCTTGGTCCCGGCAGTCATCGGATTTGCCGCATTCGGGTATTGCTGCATGAATCGCACGCCGCGCGCGGCTGGTACGAGGCCGACCTTTGACCCCACGGCTGGCTTTTGCCTACCCCGGCAATCTTGAGCTGAAGACCGGGGGGTATGGCTATGACCGCGAAATAATCGCTGGTCTGAAGCAGCTTGGATGGGTCACTGATCTCATCCCACTTGGAGAGGGCTTCCCCTCTCCTTCCCCAACAACTCTCGAAGAGGCTGAAACACGGCTTTCGGCGCTTCCCGACGGCATGCTTGTGATAATCGACGGGCTTGCTTTCGGTGTGATGGATAAGTGGGCAAAGCGGGAGGAAAAGCGCCTCAAGATCGTGGCACTCGTTCATCATCCCCTGGCGCTCGAAACCGGCGTCAGCGAGAACGATCAAATTCGCTTGCGACACACCGAAACAAACGCACTTGCCGCCACGCGGCATGTCTTCGTCACCTCGCCGATGACGGCACGCGAACTGACAGAGAACTTTGCTGTTCCAAAAGCCAAGATCAGCATCGCTGTACCCGGCACAGCAAAACCACCTAACAGCGATAAAGCTCAAAATGAGATCCCGCACATCCTTTCCGTTGGCTCGCTGACGAGACGAAAAGGCCACGATGTTCTCATCGCCTCACTTGCGAAGATCGTCGACCTCTCGTGGACGGCCACGATTGTTGGCAGTCCGCATCTCGACCCTTCTGTCGCCGCAGCTCTGGAGGATCAGATAAAGGCGCTTGACCTCAGCGACCGCGTAACACTTGCGGGTGAATGCGAGGATCTCACCGCTGCCTACACCAGCGCCGATATCTTCGCTCTCGCCAGCCGGTACGAGGGCTACGGCATGGTATTTGCAGAAGCCCTTTCTTACGGCCTGCCGATAGTCGCATGCCGTTCCGGTGCGGTGCCGGAGGTTGTACCGAGCGATGCCGGTTACCTCGTCGCGGTGGATGATCACGAGGCTGTGGCCTCAGCGCTTAGAATGCTGCTGACCGATCCCGGCCAACGCGCTCGTCGCGCCGAGGCTGCCGCCTCTGCGGGTGCGAAGCTTCCGACTTGGACTGAAACGTCCACCATCCTTTCCAACGGATTGAAAGAATTGATATGAGCGGCTTTGACAAGGAATGGCTTCGCCTTCGGGAACCGGCAGATCGTGCGGCACGATCATCCGCTCTCGTTGACACAGTGAAAGCATACATAGGGTCCCACTCCCAGCACGTCGTCATGGATATCGGCTGCGGCACCGGATCGACTTTCCGGACCCTCTCACCGCTTTTGCCCGATGTGGAGTGGAAGCTACTCGATTATGAGACTGTGTTGCTTGACGAAGCAAAACGCCAGATCGGACCGCGGGACGACGTGTCGTTTCATTGCGCCGACCTAAACACGCTGGACGAGACTTTGCTCGACAATGTTGCGGTCGTCACCGCGTCTGCTCTCTTCGACCTTTGTTCGGAGGATTTCTGCAGCCGATTTGTCGAGCGACTGGCCCGCAAAAAGATCGGGCTTTATGCAGCGCTGAATTATGATGGCGTTATGGAATGGTCGATAAAGCATCCTCTGGATGGCGCTGTTGTTGCCAGTTTTAACGAACATCAACGCACGGACAAAGGCTTTGGACACGCTCTCGGACCAGATGCCTCCGACTATTTATCAAAGTTGTGCGAAGACGCGGGATTTGCGGTGGCGACGGCCTCCAGCCCATGGGAGCTTGGACCGGAGTCCGAGGCGCTTCAGATCGAGTTCCTCTCCGGGCTTGCCGCGCCCATCGAGGAAATCGGAAAGCTCGATCTCACAGAGTTCAAGCAGTGGCTGGAGTTTCGGCTGTCACGCGTGAGCGTAGATGGAAGCCGGTGCACCGTCGGCCACACGGACTTCCTGGCCCTTCCGAACGCTTGAATCTGTTTGCGGCTTAAGGCAGCAATCGAAAAGCACATCGCTCCCGAGGCCGTAAATATCGGCCTGAGGGCGGTGAGCATTGCAAAGCTGTGCGATCGGCGGTAGCGAAATGCCGCACGGGCCAGAACCGATGATCAAAGGCGCAATTGCCACATGCAGACGGTCCACCAGTCCCGCATCGATAAAGCGGGCAATCGTGCGCGCGCCGCCTTCGACCAGAACGCGCTTGAGGCCACGCTCTGCAAGACAATCGAGAATATCGCGCGCCTCAAGACCGCCGACGCCGCGCTCTAGCTTTACCACCTCGGCGCAATGAGACGGCGAAGGGGCATCATGCCCTTGAATGACGATCACGGGAGCGCCGTCATCATTGAAAAGGACTTCGTCGCCGGTGAGCTCGCCCTTGCAATCGATTATGACACGCGTGGGGCTCGGTCCTTTGACTTCGCGAACCGATAGGCGCGGATTGTCGTTTTGAACCGTGCCGACGCCAACGATGACCGCGTCCACAAGGGCACGACACCGATGGAGATGCGCCAGACCGTCGGGCCCTGAGATGTCGCGGGCATCGCCAGTGGGCGTTGCGACGCGCCCGTCAAGCGACTGCCCCACCTGCGCGATGACGAAACCGTCCCTCCCTGCCGCGATCGGGCCATAGAGCATCAGCGCCGGATCGGCTTCCTTTCGGCGAAGCATATCCTTCCCATCGCGAATGGAAAGAAGCTTGGTCCAGAGCCTGTCGGTCATGTGAAGGTTGCGCATCGACGTCCCTTTAAAGAATGCGGTAAAGCGTGGCGTCCCGGCGGATCAGGTGGTGAAAGATCACAGCCAGCATGTGTAACGCTAGCAACGCCAAAATGATCCACGCGCTCCACTCGTGGATTGCCGAAAATGTCGGCGCGACGTCTGGAGATTTTCCAATCGGGCTCCAGACCGGCACCAGTCCGAACCACTGCAGGGGAAAGCCATGGGCATTCGTGGCAAGAAAACCCGACACCGGCATGATGATGAGGAAAAGATAGAGCAGACCATGGACCGAGTGGGCCGCTATCCGCTCCAACGCCGGTCCTTCTATCTTCGGCGCCGGTTTGTATAGCCTCACGCCAACCCTCAACAACATCACCCAAAGCACAAGAAATCCAAGGCTTTCATGGATGAGGTAAAAGTCGAGCTTCACCTCGTCCTTGACGAAGCCGATCATCAATCCCAGCGGCCATGTGAGGAAGACCAGGATGGCAACGACCCAGTGCAGAATTCTTGCAGCGGGGCTGTAACTTAGGAAATCCGGTAGCGATCGATCACTCATCCCTGAAACTCCTCCGAGGTTGAGCAGCATAATGCCACAACGGAGTCAGCCAAGGATAGTTCTCGCTGTGGCAGGAGGTGATGCCGGCGTCAGCCCGACAACTGTCCCTTCACAAATCATCAAAAGTGCAAGCGTGACCCCTCGTCATGTCACGCTCATTCTCTTGTTCATCATAGCCAGGTCAAGCGAGCACGAGATGCCCTGGCGAAACTTCACGATACTCTCGCGTCGGTGCGACATAACCGACATTGCGAACCGGGCTTTTCAGCTCTTCGACACCGGCATTGCGCCGAATGCCGCGGCGGGCTGGGTCTGGCACGGGCACCGCTGCCATCAGCTTCTTGGTGTAGGCGTGTTGTGGGTTGGCAAAGATTTCCGTGCGCGGGCCAATTTCGACGATCTCTCCAAGATACATCACCGCCACCCGGTGGCTGACGCGTTCAACAACCGCCATGTCATGGCTGATGAAGAGGAAGGCGATTTTGAACTGCTCCTGCAGATCCATCAGCAGATTGCAGACCTGCGCCTTGATCGAAACATCAAGGGCGGAAACGCTTTCGTCGGCAACGATGACCTTTGGATTGAGCGCCAGAGCGCGGGCAATGGCCACCCGCTGACGCTGCCCTCCTGAAAATTCGTGCGGGTAGCGATCCATCATCGTTGATGACAACCCGACCCGCTCCAGAAGATCGGCGGCCTTTCGACGCGCATCTGATGGCGATGCGATGCCGTGCTTGATCATCGGCTCTGCCACGGCCGAACCCACCGTCATGCGCGGATTGAGACTCGAGAATGGGTCCTGGAAGATCATCTGCACGCTTCGACGTAAAGCACGCAGGTCCGTCGGACCGAGCTTCAGCACATCGTAACCGTCGAGAGAGACCTGACCGGAGTAGGGCTCCACCAAACGTGTGATTGAGCGACCCGTCGTGGACTTGCCACAGCCAGACTCGCCCACCAAGGACAGCGTCTCTCCTTGAAAAAGGTCGAAGCTGATATTCTCTACAGCGTGCACCGCGCCCGTCACGCGTCCAAAAAGACCGGAGCGAATGGCAAAGCGCGTGACAAGGTTCTTGACCGAGAGAACCGGCGTGAGACCACCCTCTACAGTGTCCGCGACCTCGACGCTCTCGCCTACGTCCCCCGTTTGCATATCGACCTTGGGGAAGCGTAAAGGTCTGCCATGCCCATCCATCGAACCAAGTTTCGGCACTGCGGCCAACAGCGCGCGTGTGTAGGGATGCTGTCCGCGGTGGAAGATATCAGCAGTGTCGCCGGTCTCAACCTGATCGCCACGGAACATCACGATGGTGCGATCGGCAATTTCGGCGACGACGCCCATATCATGCGTGATAAAGAGGACCGCCATGCCCTCCTCTTCCTGCAAGGTCTTGATCAGATCGAGGATTTGGCCTTGGATCGTCACGTCGAGAGCGGTTGTCGGCTCGTCGGCGATGAGAAGCTTCGGTTTCGACGCGAGCGCCATGGCGATCATCACGCGCTGACGCATACCGCCGGAGAACTGGTGCGGATACTCGTCGAAACGGCCCGCAGCATTGGGAATGCGCACCTTTTCCAAAAGCCGTATCGTCTCTTGCCTAGCCTGCCCCTTGGTCATCCCTTTATGCCGGATCAGCACCTCAGAAATTTGCCGCCCGATGGTGAAGACCGGATTGAGCGAGGTCATCGGCTCCTGGAAGATCATCGCGACATCGTTGCCGCGCACATGACGCATCTCCTGCTCGGAAAGCGAAAGAATGGCCTTGCCGTTAAGTTCCACCTCACCTTCGATCCGGCTCACCAAGGGATCGAGTAGCCGCATCAGCGACAGCGAGGTAACGCTTTTGCCCGAACCACTTTCTCCGACAATGGCGACCGTCTCACCCGCTTTCACTTCGAAGGAAAGTCCGCGGACCACTGTCTTCCATTCGTCATCGACCTTAAACGAGGTCGTCAGATTTTTGACCCGCAGTACTGTTTCTTTAGAGATCTGCCCATTGATACTCATGGCTCATCTCCCCACAGCATAGGCCTGCATCAGGCGTGGTGTTGCCGCCGCGCGCAGCAGCCCATCCTGATCGCGTCGCGCTGCCGTCAGACGACCAACGGTCCAGGGCTGGGCAGGCGTCACGTCATGGCCGCGGCTGCGCAACTCGCGCAGCGCGTCTTCACCGACGCTGGTCTCGATCATCACGTTGCCCGGCTGGCGAGTGCGTGGATAGAAAGATCCCGGGAAGTGCGATGTATGGAAGAGCGGTAGATCGATCGCTTCCTGCAGGTTCAAACCGAAATGGGCATAGCGAAGGAAGAAGGAAAGCTGCCACTGGTCCTGCTGGTCGCCACCGGGCGTTCCGAATGCGAGCGTCGGGCGACCCTCGAAGAGGGCGAGCGACGGCGTCAACGTCGTGCGGGGGCGCTTGCCGGGCGCAAGTGACGTCGGAAGACCCGGCTTCAGCCAGAACATCTGCGCGCGTGAATTCAGGCAGAAGCCGAGTCCCGGAACGATGGGCGAGCTTTGCAGCCAGCCGCCGGACGGTGTGACCGAGACCATGTTGCCCTCACGGTCGATGACATCGATATGAACCGTATCACCACGCTTTTCTGTCAGATGCGACATGGTCGGTTCATAGACCGCACCGATCCCTTGCATGGAGTTGAGCATCGAAAGCGTCAGATCGCGCTGGTTCTCAAATCCCGGCACCAGTCCCGGACGCAAGTCCATAGATGCTGCGTCCGAGATGAGTTTTCGGCGCTCATCATTGTAAGCGTCCGACAGCAAGGTCTGCACCGGCACCTGCGCAAAGTCCGGGTCTCCGTAGTAAACCTCGCGGTCGGCATAGGCGAGTTTCATTGCCTCGACGACGGTGTGGACGAAATCCGGACCAGCCGGGTCCATCTTGCCGATATCGAGGCCTTTCAACAGCGCAAGCGATTGCAACAGGACCGGACCCTGCCCCCACGCGCCGGTCTTGGCAATCGTCCAGCCATGATAATCATAGGTCGTCGGCGCATCGATGGTCGCCTGGTAGCCCGCCATGTCATCGGCGGTCAAAACACCCTTGTGTCTAGATCCGCTCGCATCCATCACCTCGGCGTCAGCCAGGTAATCGGCAATCTTCTCGGCAACAAAGCCGCGATAGAATGCATCGCGCGCCGCCTCGATACCGGCTTCACGGTCACCTTTGGCTTCAGACTCCTTGACGATCCGCTTCCAAGTTTCGGCAAGCACCGGATTCTTGAAGCTCGACAGCGGCTGCGGCACGGCACCTCCAGGCACCCATGTCTCGTAAGACGTTGGCCATTCGGTTTCGAAGAAATGCGCCAGGCCTGCAATCGAGGCAGAGACACGCGGCAGAAGTGGATGGCCGTTTTCCAGATAGTGAATGGCAGGCTCCAGCACCTCGCGAACACTCATCGTGCCGTAATCGCGAAGCATCAGCATCCAGCCGTCGAAGGCACCGGGAATGACGGTTGCCAGTAGGCCATCGCCAGGGATGATGTCGATGCCCTCTCCCTTGTAGTGCTCGATGGTTGCGCCGGCAGGTGCCGGGCCCTGCGCACAGATGACCTCGACCTTGTCCTTCTTCTTCGAATAGATCACCGCGGGCATATCGCCGCCGGGACCGTTCAGATGTGGCTCGAGAACCTGGAGTACGAAGCCCGTTGCCACGGCAGCGTCGAAAGCGTTTCCGCCCTTTTCGAGAATGCTCATGCCGACAGACGACGCAATCCAGTGCGTCGAGGTGACGACACCGAAGGTACCGAGAATTTCTGGGCGAGTTGTGAATGCAGTCATGAGATCAGTCCTTCGGGAATGTCAGTGTTCGCGCGGATCGAGCGCATCCCGCAGGCCATCGCCCAGGAGATTGAAACCGATCACAACGAGGAAGATTGCAGCACCGGGCCACATGGCCATCCATGGTGCTTGCGAAAGATAGTTTTTCGCAACGTTCAGCATTGAGCCCCAGCTAGCCGCTGGCGCCTGCTGCCCAAGGCCGAGGAAAGACAGGCTGGCCTCCGCAATGATCGCGGTGGCCACCGTCAATGTCGCCTGGACGATGATGGGCGGCACGATGTTGGGCAGGATGTAGCGCAGCATGATATCATGGTGACCGAGCCCGATGGAGCGCGCTCCTTCGATGTAGTCCTCGGTCTTGACCGCCAACACCTGAGCGCGCGTCAGTCGGATGAAGATCGGCATGGCAGAGAGACCAATGGCAATCATCGCGTTGGTCAGGCTTGGGCCGAGGAAGGCAGCAAGCGCGATCGCCGTGATCAGGAACGGCATCGCCAGAAAAGCTTCGGTGATGCGCGAGATTATCTGATCGAGCCAGCCGCCGAAATAGCCGGAAACCAAGCCGAGCGGCACGCCCGTGATGACGGCGATGAAGACAGAGACGACGCCCGCCATCAGCGAGGCCTGCGCGCCCCAGATCATCCGCGAGAGTATGTCGCGGCCAATATCGTCTGTGCCAAGCCAATGAGCCGCGGACGGCGCCTTTCGGATGGCGCTCCAACTCGTCGCGTAAGGATCTGCGATCGGCAGAATGGGTGCAAGCAGGGCCACCAGTCCGAAGAACACGATGATGACGAGACCGGCGATGGCGCTTTTGTTGCGCTTCATCTTTTTCCAGGCGCGGTTTTGGGAGCGCTGGGCAACTGGGGCAGTTGTCTGGGCCGTCATACTCATATCGCAGTCCTCATGCGTGGATTGAGGAGAACCGTGACGACATCCGCCAGAAGGTTCATGAGGATAAAGCCGATCGCAGTGCACAGCACTACGCCCTGCACCACGGCATAGTCTCGGGTGAAGACAGCATCGACGATGAGCTTTCCGAAGCCAGGAATTGTAAATATCTGCTCGGTCAGGACCGCACCCGCTAGCAATTCACCGAACAGCAGCGCTGCAAGAGTGATGATGGGCAGAAGCGCATTCCTAAAAGAGTGGCTGAGAACCACCTGCCAGTTTGAAAGGCCCTTGGCTCTGGCGGTGCGGATATAGTCCGATTTCATCACCGAAAGCATCGCCGAGCGCGTGTGGCGCATGAGTGTTGCGGCCAGCGCATTGCCGAGAACGAAGGAAGGCATGATCATGGTCTGGATCGAGCGCAGGGGATCAACGAAGATCGACTCATATCCCGATGCCGGGAGCCAGCCAAGTTGCACTGACACGAGAAGGATCAGCATGATGCCGAGCCAGAAATTCGGAATGGAGAGACCGGAGAGCGCGACGATGTTCGATACGTAGTCGATCCACGTGTTCTGCTTGACCGCCGCAAGAATGCCGATCGGAACGCCGATGATCAGGGCAAAGAACATAGACATGACAGCAAGCTGGATCGTCACTGGAAGCTTTTGTCCAATAAGCTCAAGAACGGGCTGATTGGTCCTGAGCGAAACGCCGAAATCGCCCTGAACGACGGAGCCCAGCCAATAAAAATACTGGTACACGACAGGATCGTTCATCCGATATCGTTCACGCAGCAACTCAATGACCGCCGGGTCACGTTCTTCACCCGCCATCGCCAGAATTGGATCACCCGGCAAAAGCTTTTGCAGCGAAAAGACAAAAATCGAAATGATCAATAGTGTCGGTATCGCAACCAACAGCCGCTTGCCGATATAAATGTGCATGGTGAAAATCCTCGAAAGCCGGGAAGACCGGAGAGTGGTGCAGCCACAACGCGCGGTGCCTGCACCCGAATTATCAAGGGCTTAAGAGCCTTTCTTCACGCCTGTCAGACGGATCATGCCGTCAGACGATGGTGTGAAGCCAGTCACAGCTTTCGATGTGGCGTAGAGATAGGCCTGGTGGCCCAGATAGATGATCGGCAGATCATCATCGAGGATCTTGGTGGCCGCATCGTACTTCTGCTTGCGGACCGCGTCGTCAGTGGAGGCGCGCGCTTCGTCCAAAAGCTTGTCGACTTCAGGATTGCAGTATTTGGTATCGTTGATGCCGCCCTTGCAGGTGACGAACTGATGGATATTGCCATCCGGATCGGAGCGACCCGACCAGTCGGAACGCGACAGCACGTAGTTGCCCGCCGTCTGTTCCGAAAGCAGCGTCGCGAACTCGGTCGCTTTGAGCTTCACATCGAAGCCTGCTTCCGCCACCATGGCCTGGATGACCTGCATCATCTGCGTCTGGGTGGTGTTGTTGGCGTGCTGCAATTCGATTTCATAGCGCTCGAAGCCAGCTTCCTTTATCAAGGCCTTGGCCTTCTCCACGTCGCGCGCCGGCACCGGAACATCCTTGTTGTACCAAGGGCTCGTCGGCGGCCATGCCTGATTGCCGGCCATGGCGGTGCCTTCGAAGACGACCTGGTTGATCGCCTCGCGATCGATGGCAAGCGAGAAGGCCTGGCGAAGACGCTTGTCTTTGCCAAACGGGTTATCAGCACGCGCACCGTTGGCGATGTTGGCGTAGAGAGCAAGATAGCCGGGGCCAACGACTTCGCCATAGGTCAGCTTCGGATCTTCCTTCACCGAGGCGGCGTCGGAGGCGGAGATACGTTCTGCGAGGTCGAGATCGCCAGCGCGAAGATTTGCCAGGCGAACCGTCGTGTCTGGGATCGGCAGGAACGTCACCTTGTCAAGAAAGATGTTATCCTTGTTCCAGTAGTCAGCGAATTTTTCCAGCACGATACGATCCTGCTGAACGCGCTCAACGAACTTGAAAGGTCCGGCGCATACCGGCTTGGATCCGAAGTTTGCGCCAAGCTCCTTGCCGGCCTTGGGCGAAATCATCATCCCCGCGCGGTCAGAGAGCTGGGCCAGCAGGCTGGCATCAGGCTTCTTCAATGTGAACTTGATCTGATACTCGCCGGTGGCTTCAACCTTGGCAACGGACGCGAGCTCGCTTTTGCGCCGCGATTCCGGCATCGTCATGTTGCGTTCGATCGTATAGACGGCTGCCTCGGCGTTAAATGGCGTGCCGTCGTGGAAAACGACGCCTTCACGCAGATCCATTGAGAGCGTGCCGCCATTGTCGCCCCATGCCCATTTCGTAGCAAGCTGCGGCACCACGGCAAGGTTGTTGTCGAGATCTACCAGCTTATCGCACATGCTGGTATAGACGAGGCGGCCGACAAAGGTGCGCGACTGGGCTGGATCGAGCACGTCGGCATCGTCCTGCAAGCCAATTCGAATATCCGCGGCGAAAGCCGACGTGGAGAGCAACGCTGCGGTCAGCAAAGCGGCGGAGAATTTGGTGATCTGTCTCATGTCGTTCTTCCTCTGGATGGTGTTCAGGCAGCCGGTGTTCCGGTTCATGCCCCGGTGATTGGTGTCAGATCTCTCCCTTTGATCCGTGATCGAGATGATCCATCGATGTCTGGCGAATAAGGCGCTCCTGCAGTGTCAGGAGGTGATTACGCATGGCTTCACCAGCCCTGGACGGATCGCGAGCCGCGATCGAGTCGATGATTTCGTCATGCTGGTCGCGCGATTCCATCAGCGTGTCATCAAGTCGGCGTGCACGGTCGCGCACAGCCTGCCACGACGGATCTTGGCGCACGCGATTGACGACATCGAACAGTGACAGAAAAAGCTGATTGCCCGCGCTTTGCGCGATCAGGCGATGGAGGGAGCCGTCCCAAAGCTCTCGCCAATCGGCATCGGTGCGCTCGTAGATCTTGGCGGAGGTCTCTCGCATGCGAAGGATGTCGGAGGGTTTGGCACGCATGGCTGCAAGCTGCGCCAGTTGCGGTTCGATGCGAAGCCGTACCTCCATGATCTCCATGAAGTTGGTCCCTGGAACGAGGCTTGCAGCATGATCGCCCCAGCTATCAGGCTTCTGTCCGAGAAAGGTACCAGCACCCTGCCGACGCCAGATCAAACCTTCCGCTTCGAGCACTTCCAACGCCCGCCGAATTTCTCGGCGGCCCGCACCAAGGCGCTCGCTCAGCGTACGCTCTGTTGGCAATTTTCCATCGCGTCCGAAGGCACTTACCGCAATAAGCTCACGTAGCCGTTCAAGCGCATAATTGGCATTGTCGGGGGCTGCAATGTGAGATTTCTCGTTCATTGGTTCGTACCAATTGCATATTGGTTCAATGAATGCGCAACCCGGCCTTTCGTCAAGCTCAAAATTTGCTCACGCGAAAATTTTATGCAGAAAAGATGACGTGCTAGCGGATTTCCCGAAGACGGGAAAGTAAAAAGCAGCGCCGTCGTGATGACGATCGCTGCTTCCTTTAGACTCCGAACAACTATCACGCCGAAGCGATATCAAACCGTCAAACTGGATTGATGAACGTCGACAAGCTCTTGGAAACATGAGATATTACCGGCA
The DNA here is from genome assembly GCF_037722385.1 of Agrobacterium larrymoorei. Classification (GTDB taxonomy): domain Bacteria; phylum Pseudomonadota; class Alphaproteobacteria; order Rhizobiales; family Rhizobiaceae; genus Agrobacterium; species Agrobacterium larrymoorei_C. The sequence continues at coordinate 447,549 of NZ_JBBKAQ010000001.1, read as the reverse complement.
AGAACCGGCTGGCCTTCGAAGAGCTTTTCGCCCACCAAAGAGAAAGGCATGAACTGGCCACCCGCCTCTTTCACCAGGCAAAAACCCGCCATGCAATCCCAAGCCCTCATGTGAGGCTCGTAATAGCCAACCAGGCGACCAGCAGCCACATAGGCCAGCATCAGTGCACCGGAGCCGTTGCGGATGAAATTGCCGCCCCGCGCCATGACGTCGGCAATGATGCGACCAACTCGCTCTGGCGTCACGTAGTTATTGCAGCCGATACCGGTCAGAGCGTTCTGGATGTTCCTGGACGGGTCGAGCGTTAATTGCTTGCCGTTCAAGGTCGCGCCATGTCCTTGAGCGGACGCATATGTCTCGTCGGCACACGGGACCCGGATAACGCCAATGACCGGCTCACCGTCCCGAACCACGGCAATCGAAACACACCAGCTTGGCATGCCATTGACGAACGGAGCGGTCCCATCGATCGGGTCAACCACCCAGGTGTAGCCAGAGACGCCATCGTCGTATCCATGCTCTTCGCCAAGAAAACCGTCTCCGGAGAAGGCGGCAGCTACACGGTCCCGCAACATGGTTTCAACATTGCGATCTGCGATTGACACCACGTCCTGCAGGTCCCTTTTGGTCTCGATCACCAGGCTGTCGCGCTTGTTAAAATAGTCGAGTGCCATTGCGCCAGCCTCGGCCGCCAATTCTTTTGCCAACGCAAAGCGCTCTTCGAGGCCATCATTCCGTTCTGTCATTTCCAGTGTCCTTGATCAATCTGCGATGTTTACGCGTCTATGAGCGCTATGCCACGGTTTTTAAAACTCAGTGTGACGTCGCTGGTTTCGTTCACCATCTGGTTCATCTCGTGATCGACGATGAAAAGAGTGCCAACTTCCGTTTCGACTTCATATTCCAAGTGCCCGCCAAGATAAGCAGTGTGCAACACGCGTCCCGGCATCCCGGCCTCGCCCGGCCCACCGATCCGGATAGCCCCTGGACGAACGGCAAGCTTTGCTGCGCCCGCCCGCGGCTGCCTGCTTGGAATGCGATGTTCCGTCTTGCCAATCCGAACGATCGCTTCCTCGCCCGCTTGTGAAACCACTTCGCAGGGCACAACATTCGCCTCACCCATGAAATCTGCAATGAAGGATGATGCTGGCGCTTCGTAAAGCTCGCGCGGTGCTCCTGATTGGGCGATCTGACCCTCCTTCATGACGATGATGCGATCGGAGACCGCCAGTGCCTCATCCTGATCGTGCGTGACATAGACTGCGGTAAAGCCGATACGCTGTTGCAGCTCGCGAATATCGGTACGGACCCGTCGGCGCAGGCGCGCGTCAAGGTTGGACAATGGCTCGTCGAGCAGAAGCACCTGTGGCTCCAACACAAGTGCTCGCGCAACCGCCACGCGCTGCTGCTGACCGCCAGAAAGTTCTGCCGGCAACCGGTGTCCCATGCCCGCGAGTCCGACGAGGCGTAGCCCTTCTTCCGCCTTGTCGCGCGCCTCCTTCTTTTTCAGCCCGGACGACTGCAGGCCGTAGGCGACGTTGTCCAGCGCGCTCATATGAGGAAACAGTGCGTAGGACTGGAACACCATCGACACATCACGCTCATTGGCGGGCAGCATGGTGACATCCTTGCCGCCGATCAGGATACGGCCGGAGTTCGGATGTTCGAGGCCAGCAAGCATTCGAAGCGTCGTCGTTTTCCCGCAACCGGACGGACCGAGAAGCGTGACGAGCGTGCCCGGCTCGATGGTTAGAGATAGATCCGGTATGGCAGTAAAAGCGCCGAAGGTCTTGCGAACATTCTGAAAAACGACTGAGCCGGGTTTGACGGTGATCATGCGGCTTTCTCCTGAGGATTGGGTAGGGATGGTGCTTGGGGAACGCCAGCCACGCGGTTTTCACGGCGAAGGCGTCTTTCCCCAACGGCAAGTTGGAAACCAGCGATGACGGTGATCATGACCACAATCAGCATGGACGAGTAGGCAATCGCCACGCCGTACTCCCCGTTTTCGACAAGGCCGACGATGTAGGATGTCGCCATGTTGTACTGGGCGCTGACAAGGAAGATCACAGCGCTGATGGAGGTGATGGCGCGCACGAAGGAATAGACGAGTGCTGCCCGTATGGCCGGACGAAGCAGCGGCAACACCACGAGCCGTATGGTGCGGAAGCTGTTTGCGCGCAGCGTCATCGAGGCTTCATCCAGGCTCTTATCCAACTGGCTCATGGCCGCGATGCCACCGCGCACGCCAACCGGCATGTTGCGGAAGACGAAGCACATGATCAGGATCAGTGCCGAGCCCGTCATTTCGAGCGGCGGCAGGTTGAACGCCATGATGTAGCTGACGCCGATGACCGTTCCGGGAATGGCAAAGCTCATCATCAAGGCAAATTCGAAGAGATTGCGCCCAGCAAATTTCTGCCTGACGATGATATAGGCTGTCAGCAAGCCGACCGCTGCTGTCAGGGGTGCGGCAATGAGTGCGATTTCCATCGTCGTCCAGAAGGAGTTCCAGGCAACGCCCGTCCACGCGATCGAGCCGTTGCTGATGCTGACGGAAAAAGCGCGAACATAGTGATCGATCGTCAGCGTGTTATCCAAGCCCCAGGTTTTCACGAAACCACCGACGAGGATCATGCCGTAGATGACGACAGTAAAGATCATCCATGGAACGACGAGTGCATGAACCGCAATCGACATCGACTTCGGCAAAGCGACATGCGCACCACTATCTCCCTTGCCCGTCACCGTGGCAAAGTTCTTGCCGGATAGCCAGAGACGCTGCGCCAGGAAGGCGGAGAGCGTGAAGCAGAGCAGCACGATCGCAAGCACGGCTGCGCGCGATGGATCGTTTTGTGACCCAACCACTGCAAAGAAGATTTCGGTCGAGAGAACGCCATGGCTCCCACCCAGAACCAGCGGGTTGCCGAAATCGGCCATGCTTTCGATGAAGCCGATCAGAAACGCATTGGCGAGGCCAGGTTTCATCAGCGGCAGCGACACCCGCCAGAAGGTCCGCCAACGGTCGGCGCGGAGCGTCTGAGACGCCTCTTCCATGGAAGGGCTTACCCCTTCGACAACGCCAATGAGGACGAGGAAGGAGATGGGCGTGAACGAGAGCACCTGGGCGATCCAGATCCCCGTCATACCATAGAGCCATCGACCAGGCTCCACCCCGAAGACGCTGGACATGAATTCCGTGACCACACCGGCACGCCCGAAAAGCAACGTCAGTGCAAGACCGATGACGAAGGGCGGCGTGATGATTGGCAACACCGTCAGAAGACGCAAACCCTTCTTGAAAGGAAAGCGTGTTCTTGTCGCTACCAGCGCGAAGGCAAGACCGAGTACGGTGGAGCCAGCTGCCGTCATGATCGCCAGAAACAGGGTTCTCCATGCCACACCGCAACGATTGCCGCCCATGACGCAGTCCAGGCTCCAAATCCCCGGATCGCGCATGTTGCGGATGAAGCCGTCCGGATTGAAGGAGCCGTCAAAGTCCTGAAGGGCACCGACCATCATACTGCCGATGGGATAGAAGACGAAAACGCCGACGAGAAAAATCAGCAGCGAGATGCAGGAAACGATGAAGGCATCGCCCTTCATGAATCCCCGCTCGGCAAGCCCGAAGGAAATAAACAGGACGAAGACGAAAGCCATCGTCACAGCACCTGCGCCCATGGAAGGCTGGCCGTCCGATAGAGCGCCGAAGACACCTTCAGTCGCTTGCCACGTCCAGCCGGAGAACCCGATTGCCAGGCCCTGAAGAATAAGAAAACCAAGCCCGAGGTTGCCCGCGATCACCAACAAGGCGCCGCGCTTTTCGATGTCTGGGATGGCCCGTGCTGTTGCTCCCAAAAGGAAAAACGCAAGCACGCCGAACAACCAGACGCGACCTTCCGAAATCATCTGCAGAATGCCAGGGGCAACCGCGCTGGACAGCGGGAAGTCCGCCAGCCAACCGAGGCCGAAGAAGCCGCTTTCGATGCGGTACCAGGGAACAAGCACAAGCGCCGCCAGTCCCAAGACCAGAACAATGTCCAGCCTGCGATTGCCATGGGTCATGGTCAACCTCACAAATTTGAGTGTGTCGGAAAGTGGCCGCCTTCATCTACCGATTATCGGAGACGAGATGAAGGCGGCAAGAGGGAATGATCAGTTGGCGGCTGCGCCGACCTCCTTGTCCCAGCGTTCCAGCAAGGCCTTGCGCTTTGCAGGATCGCCATAGGTCTTGAAGTCGTAGTTGATCAGCTTGATATCTTCAAAGCGCGGAGCTTCCTTCGGAATTTCAGCATTCTTGTTGGATGGTAGCTGGAATGACTTGGCATCCTTCATTCGAGACTGCACATCGGCCTGCAGCGCCCAGTCGTACCAAATCTTGGCATTCTCCATATTACGCGCGCCCTTGACGATCGACATCGAGCCGATCTCGTAGCCGGTGCCTTCGCAAGGAGCGATTGACTTGACTGGGAAACCTTCCGCCGTTTGCGCAACAGCATCATGCATGAAGACGATACCAAGCGCTGTCTCACCGCGTGCAGCAGCCTTCACCGGCGCCGAACCGGACTTGGTGTACTGGGAGATGTTGCCGTTCAGCTTCTTCAGGTAATCGAAAGCCTGATCTTCTCCCATGATCTGCACGAGCGAAGCGAGTGCCGTGTAAGCCGTTCCTGAAGAGTTCGGGTTCGCGATCTGGATTTCACCCTTCAGCTGTGGATCGAGCAGGTCTGCCCAGCACTTCGGCTCCTTGAAACCCTTCTTCTTGAAGATGTCGGTGTTGTAACCCCAGCCGAGAGCACCGGCATAGACGCCGACCGTCTTGAAGCCGGCGCTTTCTGCTTGGTTCTTTGCCCAATCCTGGAGTTGGTCCAACATCTTTGATTTGTATTCAAGCGTCAGGTTTTCCGATGCTGCCTGCAAATGCGGATCGCCGGTACCGGCCCACCAGACATCAGTCTTCGGATTGCGCGCCTCGGCACGGATTTTGGCGTATGCTTCGCCAGATGACATGCGTACCATGTTGACCTTGATGTCGTGGCTCTTTTCGAAGTCGCCTTTCATCTGCTCACAGATGACCACATCTGCAGCGCAAATGAGGTTGAGGTCACCGGCCGCATGGGCGGGCACGCTCATCAGAGTGGTTCCTGCCAGAAGCAGGCTTGAAATAAGAGTCAGTCGCATGTTTTCCTCCATGATTTGCGTCTGAATTCCGATCTATTGGACAAGGCTTCGCCGTTCGGCGTGCTGTCGCTGCCGTCTGTCCCTATTAAATTCGCTCGGTTATTGGCTGGGCGGATGGACTTCCGTATCGAACCTCGAAAGAAGCCTGCCTCTTTCCTCCACAGTGCCAAATGTCGCAAAGTCGTAATCGACCATCTTGATGAGCGAGAGGTCGGGTGCTCCCGGCGGCAAGACGGCCTTTGCGTTGGAGGGCACCTGGTTTTGTCCGGCAGCAGCACCCGTCGCCTGCCCTTCTGGGCTCAGTGCGAAATCCACGAAACGCCTTGCCGCGTCCCTGTTCTTCGCACCACGAACAATGCTGACTGCGCCGATCTCATATCCTGTGCCCTCGCAAGGGGCGACAATGACGAGCGGGGCGCCTGCTTCCTTCTGTGTCACTGCATCGTGCATGAAGGATATCCCGATCAATGCCTCTCCACGTGCAGCGGCCTTTACCGGTGCGGATCCGGCCCTGGTATAATCGATGACATTGCGATTAAGCGCCGCCATGTAGCTGAACGCCTCGTCCTCACCGAAGAGTTGCACGAGCGTGGCAAGCATGGTGAAGGCCGTTCCCGAATAGTTGGGATTGGGCATGACGACCTTACCGCGATAAGCCTCGCTGATTAGGTCCTTCCAGCAGGTTGGTGCCGGAAGCCCCTGCTTCTGTAAGAGTTCACCATTGTAGGCAAAGCCGAGCGCGCCGGCATAAATTCCCGCTGCCTGTCCTCCCGACATGGCAAAGAAGTTCTGAGCCCAGGGTAGCACCTCCCTCTCATTTGCCGATGCATAAGCCTCAAGCAGATTCTCGGACGCTGCCTGCAGATGCGTGTCTCCGGTGCCGCCCCACCACACATCAACTGTCGGCGCATCCTTTTCTCTTCTGATCTGATCGAGAACTTCGCCCGTGCTCTTGCGCACCATGACGGTCTGCACGCCACTTTTAAGCTCGTAGGCGCCCTGCATTGCAGCACACCAAGCTTCGTCGGCGGCGCAAAGGACGCTCAGCTTTTCGCCGTCCTGTGCCAAGGCAGCGCCGCCAACCCAAAGGATCAGCCCGGCGCTAAGTGCCGCAAGCAGTGATTTCAATTGATCCTCCCTGGAACCTCCCCGTTCCATTCTTGCCGACAAGAATGGCACAACCGGGCGCCTGCGCAATCGCAGAATGGTTACCGATTTTTCAACGATCGGACCCTTCCGGGAAATTCCGTTACGAATGTTACAAATCTGACAGGCTCGGTCATCATCGACCTTTTGAATAATCCTGCGCTCTTGCCTATGATCGGTGCCGGGAGGACTTCAATTTGCAAAACAATCGGATCAAGATTCTGATCGTCGAGGACGATCCGGATATGGCAGAATTGATTGAGGATCTTATCGAAGCCGAGGGGTGGTTACCGACCGTCGTCCATTCTGCCGAAGACGCAACCACAACCATAGAGCACGGGCAGTTTCATATCGTTCTGCTCGACCACAATTTGCCCGGCATTTCCGGAAGGACATTTGCACAACGCATCCGCACGACCCTGGGGCTCAATGTCGGCATCCTCATGGTAACCGCAGCCGGCAGCGCCACCGAACGGGTTCTCGGGCTCGAGACAGCGGCTGACGATTATGTCGTCAAACCCTTTGAGCCGATCGAACTGACCGCCCGCATCAAGGCAGTCCTTCGCCGCATCGCACCATCGCTAAAGGTGGAACGGGAACCGGAGCGCGAACATGAGGCAAGTTCTTTGCGCCTTGGTGACTGGGCGATCGATCTGGCGGCGCGACGCGCGCTCTGCCTTGCCGATCGCAGCAAGACGTTAACCAGCGCTGAATTCGCTCTTCTGGAAATATTGGCACAGACGCCGAACAAACCGGTAAGCCGGTCGCAGATTCTGGATCGTCTCGGTGCGGAAAGTGATCGCTTTATCGATCGCAATGTCGATGTGCTCGTGCTACGCCTGCGCCGCAAGATCGAACGCAACCCAGACCTGCCCCAGCATATTCAGACACGGCGGGGGAAGGGATATGTCCTGCACACCGAAACCGCAGAGCCACCATTGTGATCGACCGGCGCTTCCTCCAGTCCATTGCGTTCCGGCTACCCTTCGCCATCGTCTTCATTTGTTCATCGGTCTTCCTTCTCTCGGCCGTGGCGATTTACGGTCTGCATAAAGCCAAGACTGAGATGGCGGCCTATAGCCTGCAGGCTTTTTCCAGTCTCGCCAGAGCATCGCTGGTTTCTCGCCAGGTTGCCGATCTGGTGTCCAGTGCACCTCTCCTGATGAACGCCACGTCCCCATACCGGGTCTCCAGCGAGAGCCGAGCGGTCGTAGCACAAGTCGATGCGCTTCTTCAGACGATTGCGCAGTACAAGCACGGAGAAAGCCAGAACAGTCTTCCCAATAACGACATCGTCAACCTCCTGCAGTCCATTCGCCAACAGACCATGTCGATTGCAGCGGATGCCGACGCTGCACAACAACACAAGGCGGAGGCGGCTGCAGCGCTTGGCCAGATTGCGACCCGGCAAACGGTTAGCGAAGACGCGCTTCGCCAGCGCCTTAACGCCCTGGTGCAGGCCGCTGCGAACTCTGCGAGCCTGTTCCAATTGGGCGAATTGCAGCGCCGTTTCACAGCAGAAACCGGCTATTTTATCAATGATCCGGCAGCGGCTCAGCAGGTCGGCAATGAAGGACTTGCGCCTTACAAAAGCGTCTTCGACGCGCAGACGCAGTATCTTCTGGAGATGTTCTCCATTCAGTCGTCCGTGTCAAAACTCCACACAGTGTCCCGTAAACTGTCTCACGCGACCGAAACGCAAAGCGGCGCGGTCGCCCAGAGACTGACCGATGGGCTTGCTTCCGCATCGGCGGCGCTGACGCGGTTGATCATCATGGTCGCGATCGCGTTTCTCATCGTCGTCATTCTCTCCACCTTATCGATCCGATCTGTCATGCGGGTATCGAGCGGCATTACCGCACTCTCAACCGGCATGAACTCGCTTGCCAAAGGTGAGCAGGATGTCGCCCTTCCCGCTTATAGAGGCTCGGAAACCGAGCTAGTGCGTCTGTCGGATGCATTCCACGCCTTCAAGGACAGTGTCGATCGCGTCTCGCGTCTGCGCCGCACGGCTGAAGCGGCTGCTAGAACGATCCGCTCGACGTTCCGCACGATGAATGAGGGTATCGCGCTCTTCGACCCGACAGGGCAACCCATCACCATGAACAGGCGCGTCATTGAGCTTGTCGGCAGACGGGGTGGATCGTCACGAAGGTTGTCGCTGCGCAGATTTGTCGACACGATCCCCTCGATAGATCCGCAACTGTTGCCACATGGTTCGGATCCTGGAACGCTTGCAAATCGGATCATCGCGCGTCATCGCACCGATGATCAGCAGGTCACGGAAATTGCCCTCTCCCGCCAGCCAGATGGTGGCATTGTCATCCTGGCGCGTGATGTCACAGCATTTGATCGGCAGGAGGCTGAAGCAGCGAAGGCGCAAAGGCTTGATGGCATCATGCGTATGACCCATCAACTGAGCCATGAAGTCGGCAACATGATCGGCATCATTACCGGAAGCCTTGGACTTCTGGAGCGCGAAACGGGGTTTAGCGAGCGTCAACAGCGCAACATCAACCGGATCCGCAAGGCAGCCAATCGTGGGCGTGAACTTGCCAGCAGCATGCTCTCAATCGGCAGTCAGCAACCCATTCGTCCAGCCTCGGTCGACATTGGTGCTCTTCTGCGCGCCATGATGGATGTGCTTGAAATTGCTGTTGGCCCCAACAACGAGATTACGCTTGAAATCGAAGACGGTTTGCCCAAGCTCGCACTGGACGCCGCCCTCTTCGAACAATCCATTCTCAACCTCTGCCTTAACGCGGCTGCCGCTTTGCCCAATGGCGGCTCGATCCTCATCTCGGCGCGGATGTTGGATCAAGACTTGGAAGTGTCGGTCGAAGACAATGGCCACGGCATGGATCAGGACGCGATCGATAGGGCTTTCGAACCTTACTTCACAACGCGCACCCAGCAGGGCGGTACAGGCCTTGGTCTGGCTATGGTTTACGGCTTCATGCGCCAGAGCGGCGGCGATGCGAAGATCACCTCAAAGCCTGAGCAAGGTGTTCGCGTGGCGCTCACATTTCCAATCCGCCTCAGCGATCAAAACAGCGACCACGCGCTTTGATCCGAAGCTACCGCCAACGACACTGGCACTCGCGCAATATGTTGTCACAGCAAGGCTTTTGCCCCTTGCCTCGCTACTTTGACGTACCTAAGAAGTCGTGGATCGCAATTTACGCCGGAGAGGACAGGCAACGTGGAAGAAGCAAACACCAAGACCGGCAGCGGAATGAAAAAAGCTCTGTGGGCGGCAACAGCGATCATCGTCATCATTGGCGCGGGCGCGGTCGGTGCCAAGATGTACTACCAGAAGCAGGTCGAAAAGATGATCGCCGAAAGAGGCGCGACGGCATCCTCCGTCGAGGTCGATTTTCTAGGTAAGCTGCACATTCGGGAGTTGGCTCTACCTTTGGAGACGGGTGACAAAATCCGGGTCGCTGCGGTGGACGGACGACCGAAGCTACCCTTCTTGGACGGCGTGTTGGAACTGAGCAATATTTCTCTTGATTTTCCGAAGACCAACATTGTCATCCCCAACGCTCGCATCGAGAATGCGGAAATCCAACGCCCTTCATCGGAAGAAGGAAAAGTTGCCGATATTTCGCTATCAAAGCGCATCGAACGCCTCTCAGCAAAGCGCATCTCCATCCCTGAGTTGACGCTCTCGCAATCCATCGCAAACATTGAGCAGAAGATCGTTTACACCAACGCCGTCCTTTCGGATGTCGCTCAGGGGCGGATCGCTCAATACACCATCGACAAGTCAAATATCGATACTAGTTTAGCTGCAAGCGGCAGCAACGGCGCGTCTCAACCAAAGCCAATGACGATGTCGACCGGCGCGATAAAAGGCCAGGACATCGACGTCGCTTACGCCGCAAGGCTCTACACGGATGTAGCTGGTCCGAACGAAACGGAGGCGAAACAGGTCTACGGCCCTCTCTCCGTTAGTAAGGTGTCTATATCGGATCGCTCAGGCGGATTTAGCTATGAGGAACTGCGAAGCGACGGTTTCAGCGCTAAAATGCCGGCTCAACCACTTGTCGAAACGCTTGCGGCAATCACGGCAGTACAAAACATCGACGATCTCACACCGCAGCAACGCCAGGAATATTTCGGCAAGGTCCTTTCGATCTTTGGTATGATCGGTAAGAGCAACATCCAGTTGATTGGTCTCAAGATCGACACGCCGGAGAAGGTTGAAGGAAAGCCAGACAAGCCATCGATCTCGACTATTGATCGCATTGAGATGCAGATCGAGGGCTACAAGACAGATTTTGGCCTGCACGGACTGTCGATCGTCAATGGTGAAGACAAGGTCTTGATGGAAGAGGCGAGCATCAAGGGATTTGATTGGACCTTACCCGCAGAGGGACTTTCTAAAGCCGCTGCGCTTGAACCTGACGAGTTAGCGACTTTCCCGTACAGACAGTTCCTGCCGACATTCGAACGGCTCCGCATTGGCGGTTTGGATATCGATACCTCGGCACCCGAGAAGACCGACGAGCCCGCGACCGGCAATCCCGAGCGGATCAAGTTCACGCTCAAGAACTTTGAAACAGTGTTGAAGAATCCGATCAACGGCATCCCGACCGATTTCGAAAACAAGATGGAAGATCTGGTTATCCCGATCCCGGAAGGTTCCTCGGAATTTGTCGAGGCGCGCGCTCTCGGCTTGAAGGAATTGACACTCTCCTATGCGCTTTCAAGCGCATGGGATGAAAAAAACAGCAGCCTGGCAATTCGTCAAATCTCTGTCAGCGGCAAGGATTTTGGCCGAATCGAACTCTCAGGCCTGTTGAGCGGGATCACCAAAAACTTCTTCTCATATGACGTCGCCAATGCTTACGCAGCGCTTTTCAGCGTGATGGGTCGTGAGATCAAGTTCACCTGGAAGGATGAAGGTGGGGTAGCACTCCTGACCAAGCTCTACGCCTTGGAAAATGATATCAGCGAAGCACAAGCGCGCACGACCTTGACGCTGGGTGCAAGCTTCTTGCTGCAACAGGTTGCCGCCGAGCGACCACAGTTAAGAGGCGCGACCGATGCACTTGCCGCCTTCGTCCTCAAGCCAGGCACCCTCACCGTCACCGTCAAGGCGAAGAACCCGAACGGACTGGGAATTTTCGATCTCGCCGCAGCATCGCAGGATCCTCTCGTTCTCCTCGACAAGGTCGATATCCAGGCTAAAGCGGAATAATTGAAAAGCGGATCATGAAGGGCGCGTCTGCTACGGCGCGCTCTTGCTTCCTGCAACCGTATGCAACGGCTTTTCAAAAAGAGGCAGAACTCGCTCAATCGAGCTATTTCCACTCACAGACGTCGCAGGTCATTGCGTGGCGGCAAGAAGACTCTTAGCTTGCAAGTTCCACTGGTCTTTGCCGGCAGCTTTTGCCTTGTAAAGCAGAGCATCGGCATCGGCTAGCAGTTCGTCGAGGGATATCTTGGCGGGTGTCCAGACGCCACCGATCGTGGCGCGAACGTCGACAGTTGCTCCACCGATCGCGACTGGTGCGCGCATTCCTTCTACGACACGGGCTGCGACTTGATCCGCGACGCTGAGATCTCCCGCAACGACGATCACAAACTCATCGCCGCCCGTTCGACAGACCAAATCGTCGGCGCGAACGTCCTGCTCCAGGCGTTTAGCGGTTTCCAGCAGCACCTTGTCGCCCGCGGAGTGACCGTGGACGTCGTTCACGGTCTTGAAGCCGTCAAGGTCCATTAGCAACACCGTCCATCCAGATGACGATGGGAGCAGCGGATAGCGCATGGCAAGACCACGACGATTGAGAAGACCGGTAAGGGCGTCAGTTTCCGAGCGGCGCTCGAATTCCTTGAGCCGCAGGTGCTCGTCGGTAAAATCGATGGCGACACCGACAATCCTTCGGGGCGTGCCATCCGGGTTGCGCAGGAGACGGCGGTCGCAGCGCATCCATCTCTCGCCAGAGACCGTGTTGAGACGATACTCCGCACAGGAGTGATCGACTTCGCCAGACAGGAGAGGCGTCAGATCGGCGGAAGCCATGTCGTTTGGATTGACCCGAGCCAGATAAAGCTCAAGATCGAGCCGTGCCGCCTCCGGTCCACCAATAAACTGGGCCAACCGTTCGGAAGTTTCGAAACGGCCAGCTGACACATCCATGTGCCAGAACCCGCCGCGCACCGCTTCCATGGCAAGTTCCAGTTGGGCCGCCTTTTCGGCCAATTGGCGCTCACTTTCCTTCTGCGCTGAGATATCCTGCACCTGGGACAATAGCTGCACGACGTTTCCAGCCGCATCCCGCATTGCCGTCAGATGGATCACCACATGGACGACCGTGCCGCCTTGATTGATGTAGCGCTTTTCGATGGAGTAGCCATCTTGCGCACCGGCGATGACAGCGTTGAACAGCGTCTCGTCTGCGTCGATGTCGTCAGGATGAGCAAAATCCGTAAAGGACATGCCCGGAAGCATCTCGAGAGGAATTCCGACAAGTCTGGAGAAAGCTTGGTTCGCCCGGCGAATGCGGCCGGTGACATCGTGAAAGACAATGCCCACGGGGGCGTGTTCGAAAGCGAAGTCGAAAAGCGCCAAGCGGGCTTGCGCATTCTCTCTCAGCCACTGCGCTCCTCTGTGCAAAATCTTCTCCTAGAACCAAGTCAACTGCCTATTAATTAGTAGGCACGAATGTATTTGATTCAAGCACAAGAAATCATGGTCTAGTCTCATCACCATTCATGGGACGAGATACAATACGCTGCACGATGCGTGAAATGCTCGTGAGCTCGTCGGTTTCGGCGCTAGAACGTCATGCCCGGGACGGCGAGTGGATTATCTGTCATCGCCTGGCGATCCGGCCTGTCGATTGTTGCCGCGCCCGTAAAGGCCGCAAACAGATCCTTGACGAACTCCTCACTCAAGTCCTTGGTGATGAGCACCATGCGCGTGCGGCGATCTTGAGGGTCGGGCCAGGCTTGCAGGCGCTGCGGCGGATGGAAGATCGACTGCACGCCATGCAGAACGAGCGGTCGATCCGGATTGTCCGACAGCGCAACGATCGCCTTCATGCGCAGGAGCTTTTCCCCATGAGCAGAGCGCAACAAATCCACAAACATCTCGATCGCCATCGGATCGATGGGCCGATCATGCATGATCGAGAAAGACCGGATCGAAGCGCTGTGCCGGTTTACATCGTGGTGGTGATGATGGTGGCCGTGATGATGATCATGGTGCGCATGATCGTGGTTGTGGTTGTGGTCATCGTGATGATGATGGTCTTCGTCAAGCGCTGCCTCTTCACCCAGCCAACGGCTGACGTCGGCGCTCTTGCTGGCGAAGTCGTAAAAACCATTGTCCAAAAGAACGGCTGCGCTCCAATTTTCCTGATCGCCATCTTCAATCGCCGCACGGGGATTGAGATCGGTCAGACGAGCAACGAGTGTGCCAACCGCATCCGCAGAGCCAAGCTTTCGCTTCGTCAGTACCAGACGATCGGCAACGGCCACCTGCTTCACGGCCTCCTCGTGATGATCAAGCGTCGAGGCACCGTTGACCCCATCGACCACCGTGATCACGCCGTTCAACATGAAGTTCTGCGCAATGACTGGATTTCCCATGATCGACTGCATCACTGGCGCCGGATCGGCAAGCCCAGTGGTTTCGATCACCACCCGCTTGACCGGCTTCAACCGTCCCGTCTGGATGCCATCCATCAACTCGGCCAGCGTATCGACCAATTCCCCGCGCACCGTGCAGCAAAGGCAGCCCTCGGCAAGCTCGATGATGCCATCGCCCGAACGCTCCACCAGCAGGTGATCGATGCTGACATCGCCGAACTCGTTGATGATGATCGCCGCATCCGCCATGTCCGGGTCCTTCAACAACCGGTTCAGCAAGGTCGATTTGCCGGCACCAAGAAAGCCGGTGAGAATGGACACGGGGATCCGTTCGAATGCCATAAGGCACCTTTTCGTTATAATGTTACGATGAGCACTTATAGCACCAAACGCAGGTTGGGAAAGCCGGGTATAGCCTCAACGGCTTTGCCGTTTCCAGACAGATCCAAAGCGTTAGAAAGCTGGACGCGGGGTGGGAATTGGCACATTGGCCATTTCGCTTGTGCCTTTGCCCTTGGTATCAGCCACCGCCACGGGTTCCGTGCCGGGAATTAATCCCGCGAAAGAGTAGACAGGCGGGCGCGTCATTTCGCGAACATAGGGCGACTTGATGATCATACGGCCTGCCTCATCGCGGCTTTCGCTGCGAACTTTGGCGGCCTTCGGGTTGCAGATTTCCTTGCTGATGTCGTTCACCGCAAGTGTATCGCCGTAAGGGGCGAGAGAGGCAAGAGACACGCCCTGCCCCGCTGGCGACGTCAGGCCAAGCTGCAGCAACTCGGCGGATTCATCGGTCCGACCGGCAAGGCTGTCGGAGCCGAGAACCACGGAAATGACCTGCCGTCCGTCCCGCTTGGCGGAAGATACCTGATTAAAGCCGGACGCACAGATAAAGCCGGTCTTCATGCCATCTGCACCCTCGAAGCGACCAACCAACATGTTGTAATTGGCGTAGTTCTTCTTGCCTGTCGTCACACCTTCCAGCGAGAAATACCCCGCATAATCAGGAAACTCCCGCTTGATGATGAGCGCCAAGAGCGCCAGATCGCGCGCCGTCGTGTATTGTCCAGCGCCGGGAAGGCCGTTCGGATTGATGAAATGCGTCGACGACATGCCCAGACGCGCGGCTTGAGCATTCATTTGCGCGACAAAATTGCCTTCGGTACCGCCGACGGTTTCGGCAATTGCGACAGCGACATCGTTGGCCGATTTGATCAGCAGCAGCTTCAGCGCGCTATCGAGCGTAAGCTTCGAACCCGGCTTGAAATACATCTTGCTGGCCGGCTGATCGGAGGCATGCTTGCTGAAAACAACGGGCGTATCGGGGCTGAGCTTTCCGGACTTCATGGCGCTGAAAGCAATATAGGCCGTCATCAGCTTGGTCAGCGATGCCGGGTACCATTTGCGAAAAGCCTCCTGATGCGCGATCACCCGACCGGTTTTGACATCCACCACCATCTTGGGATTGGCCTCAGCCAATGATGTCATTGCCAGTATACCGGCAGCCGCGGCGGCAACGGTTTTCGAAAGCCGCCCGGCGGCGCGGCGTGTTCTGCGATCGTCTTGCAAGGCTTGTCCTCAAATTCCCGTCTTCTTTGCGGGAATGGCAATATTCACCATATATGGCCTAGCAATGGCAAACTAGATTGATTGCGTCAATTATGCGGCGCAATATCGAGACAAGCCGCAGCACGATTCATGCATGCCCTTTTGTAAAGTCAGGACCCAAGAGAATGCCCATCTTGAATAGAGCCGCCGAGTTGCAGGAAGAAGCGACGCAATGGCGCCGCCATCTTCATCAGAACCCGGAAATTCTCTATGACGTGGAAGAGACCGCGCGCTTCGTTACCGAGAAGCTGACGGCGTTCGGTGTCGACGAGATCGTCAATGGTATCGGTAGAACGGGTGTCGTTGGCGTTATCCACGGGCGCAGCAAGAACGGCCGAACGATCGGCCTTCGCTCCGATATGGATGCCCTGCCGATCGTTGAGGAAACCGGCAAACCCTGGACCTCGCTCACTCCCGGCAATATGCATGCCTGCGGCCATGATGGACACATGGCCATGCTGCTGGGTGCCGCCAAATATCTTTGTGAAACGCGCAACTTCGATGGCTCGGTTGTGGTCATTTTCCAGCCCGCCGAAGAAGGCGGTGCTGGTGCGCTCGCCATGGTGGAAGACCGGCTGATGGATCGTTTCAGTGTGGACGAGGTCTATGGCATGCACAACATGCCGGGCATTCCGCTTGGCCAATTCGCCATTCGCAAGGGCGGCATCATGGCCGCCCCTGACAAGTTCACCATTACCGTTAAGGGCCGCGGCGGCCATGCCGCTCAGCCGCACCGCACAGTAGATCCCATCGCCATCGGGGCACAGATCGTTACCAATCTACAATTGATCGCATCCCGCAATGCCGACCCGGTGCGTTCGGTGGTGGTATCGGTTACCCGCTTCCAGGCTGGGACCAGCCACAACATCATCCCCAACGAGGCGCTGATCGCCGGTACAGTACGGACGCTGGATGAGGACGTGCGCGACATGGCGGAGGTGCGGATCCGCCAAATTGCAGAGGGCATCGCTCTTGCGAACGGTGCAGAAGCGGAAGCGGATTATCACCGCTACTGTCCCGTAACTGTCAACCATCCAGCCGAAACCGACTATGCGGCGCAAACCGCCCGCGACGTCGTCGGCGCGAACAATGTCGACGCAGATGTCGACCCATCCATGGCGGGCGAGGATTTCTCCTACATGCTGAAGGAACGCCCAGGCGCGTTCATCTTCATCGGCAATGGCGATACGGCCGGGCTTCATAATCCAAGCTACGACTTCAACGACGAGGCGCTTGCCTACGGCATTTCCTACTGGGTGAAGCTCGCCGAGCAGCGGCTGCAAGCCGGAGGCTAGAAAATTTCTGGGCACAGCGCGGTGCGTTCTCAGAACGCGGTTGATCCCAAAACTCCAGTGGTTTAAAAACGTCAATGTGTGTCCACGTAGCTCAGTAGGATAGAGCACAGGATTCCTAAATGAAATTGGGGGTCGCGCCCGGAAACGACGCGATCGATCTGCTCAAAGTCGGGGAACGCTTCGCTGGACTTCCAGCATGCCAATCCCGAGCCAAGCTTCGGAGAAATCCGTTGAAGGTGTAGAGACTGGATGGGCAGCACCTAAAGGCTTCCAAGCCCATGGTGAAGGGACAGTCCAGACCACGAACGCTTTCGAGCGGCGGCTAAAGCCGAAGTGGTATGAATCCTGGGGTCGGAGGTTCGAATCCTCTCGTGGACACCAAAAGCCTGCAGATTTAATAGCTTAATATAACCCGAATAGGCTCTCTATATCGTCTTATTGATCGACGACTATGATGTGGGTGTCAGAGTGCTACATGTATGCAGTTTGCAAAGTAGCAAAATGGCGACCCCTGCAGGACTCGAACCTGCGACCTACTGCTTAGAAGGCAGTTGCTCTATCCAGTTGAGCTAAGGGGCCACTCGCGGCGCCGTGGAGGCGCCGAAAACGGTTAGTGCGTCCAAGGCTGCGTGCGCGTATAGCGGAAGTTGTCCGTGTAGGAAACCGTCTGGCGCTCTGCTTCCTTCGGCTGAATGACGCGGTACTCGATGCCCTTGCGCTGCGCGTAGGCTTCGGCCTGTTCCTGCGTGTCGAAATTGAGCTTGACCTGCTGCTTCATATCAGACGAGGACGTGTAGCCCATGATAGGGTCAATCTTGCGCGGAACCTCGGCGTCGAATTCCAGCACCCAGATATTCGTCTTGGCTTTGCCAGACTGCATGGCGGTCTTTGCCGGACGATAAATTTTTGCAGACATTTCAACTGCTCCAGTCTTGCGCTCAAGCGCGATGACGCTCTTTCTACGCGGCCTCCCGTAACCATTTTATTACGGTCGGCATCAGATTTTCACTTGGACCGACTCATGCGCGAAGTCAAGCCGCTTGCTCGCTAGATGCTATAGCATAGGTTCGAAAATCGTAACCGATTTTCGAAAAGCACGATGTCGAGGTTCAAGGGACATGGGTATCCTTTCTGCATCTGAAAGAACGCGTGCCGCTCGCCTGGAACATGATGCCCTTCACCAACATAAAAAGCTATCAGACCGCTTGAATGGGACGCACGAAGCATATTCTATCGCGGCATCGATGAGGAGACACACATAGTGAACGACAACGTCATCAAATTCCGCAAGCCACAACCGCCTAAGAAGCCACGTCCGGGCCAGAGCAAGCTCGTGGCGGTCATTATCGGCGGTATCGCGCTCTGCGCTTTAATCTGGGTACACTTTCAATACGGAGTGTAAAACACGAGAGTTTGCGGATCGGAGGCGGAAGCAAATCGTTCTGGAGCCGGACACCGTTAGAGGCAGTTGACCCCACAAATGCTTAAGCTCGCGACCCAAAAGCGCAGTCGATGAACTCGTTCCAAGCTGCAGAGCAGTGGATTGAAGGTGGTGGAAAACAGTGAGCATGACCAACGCAGCTCGGCTCTCACAACACTGATTTTCGGTGAACTTGAGGAAAACGACAATATCGAGACAAATCAAGAATTTGTCGAATGGTCGGAGTGGAGAGATTCGAACTCCCGACCCTCTGGTCCCAAACCAGATGCGCTACCAGACTGCGCTACACTCCGCCGATGTCGTGAGCGGGGAGATACACGGTTACCGCACACCCTGCAACAGCTAAAATCACCTTTTCGTTTGTTTTTTCTCAATCGGCTTCGGTATCCCTGACTGTAATGCGGAATGCGCGTGGCAGGAAGATTACGAAGTTTTCACTTCACCCACCCCGCCGGCTGTGCCAAGCGGTCAGGCAGGCGTATTTTAGCAGTTGCAGTAGCTTCCTCAGATAGCCACCTATCAGGGCAAAGACTTCTGCAATCGCTCACACGATGGGAATGAACGACTTGGACACCAACACCGACAAACAGGCCAGGCAGGATGCGAAGCCCGATCTTCGCGATATTCTGGCGTCTTCGAAAACCGGGAAGAAGAAATCCAGGCGTTCGCTCTATGTCATCCTCGTGCTGTTGATGATTGCTGGCGCAGCGACATACTATTTTGCCTTCGCTGGTGCGCGGGTCGCCTATAGCTACACAACTCAGGAAGCAAAGCGCGGCGATCTCTCCGTCATCGTCACCTCCACCGGCTCGGTACAGCCCACCGACCAGGTGGATATATCAAGCGAGCTCTCGGGCACGATCCGCAAGGTCAATGTGACTTACAATAGTCCCGTCAAAGCGGGAGACGTTCTGGCTGAACTCGACACAAACAAACTCGAAGCGGATGTGCAGAGTGCGCGTGCCAAGCTTGCATCGGCCAAGGCCAATGTCGCAAAAGCAAAGGCTGATCTCGGCTCGACCAATACATCGCTGGAGCGGCTGAGATCGCTGGTTCAGAACCGCGTCTCCAGCCAGCAGGATCTCGATGCGGCGCAGTTCAACCGCGATGCGGCTGCGGCGACGCTGGAAGTTAACGAAGCAACGGTCCTCTCCTCTGAGGCGGATCTGCGGCTTGCGGAGGTCAATCTCAGCAAGGCGAAGATCGTGTCTCCCATCGATGGCGTGATCCTGACGCGCGATGTCGATCCGGGGGCGACCGTGGCGTCCTCGTTGAATGCGCCGGTGCTTTTCACCATCGCCGGGGATTTGCGCCGCATGGAGCTGCAGGTGTCGATCGATGAGGCGGATGTCGGCAAAGTGGAGGCCAATCAAGAGGCGACCTTCAATGTGGATGCTTATCCAGAGCGACGTTTCCCAGCGAAAATCGAGACCGTGCGCTTTGCTTCAGAAACCGTCTCTAACGTCGTGACCTATAAGGGTATTCTCACCGTCGATAATGCCGAACTTTTGCTTCGACCTGGCATGACGGCGACAGCAAATATCGTAGTCGAACATGTGAAGGACGCGCTGCTGGTGCCCAACGCTGCGCTGCGTTACACGCCCCCGCGAGAGAACGCGTCGCGCGGCGGCGGGCTGATGGGCCTTTTCCGTCCTCCGCGCATGAACCGCTCACGCGGCAGCGGTGCCGAGCAGGCAGCAGCGGGCAAGCGTCAGGTTTGGGTTCTGCGCAACGGCACGCCAGTCAGCGTCTCGGTCCAGACAGGCTCCACCGACGGCCAGTTCACCGCCGTGACCTCTGACGACCTGAAGCCTGGCGATCAGGTGATTACCGACGCAACGCAACGCAGCAGCTAGGCGGGAGTGGAAGCATGAGCACACCGCCTCTGATCGAATTCCGCGATGTCGTGAAGCAATATGGCAAAGGGGAAGCGGCCATTCGGGCGCTGGACGGCGTCAGCCTGTCGATCAATGAACACGACTTCGTTGCCATAATGGGACCGTCCGGTTCCGGCAAGTCGACCTCGATGAACATTATCGGCTGTCTGGATACGCCGACATCGGGCGAATATCTTTTTCAAGGCGTGCCCACCAGCGGCTTTGACAATGAGCACCTGACACTGCTTCGCCGCCACATGCTGGGCTTTGTGTTTCAGGGCTTCAACCTGCTATCGCGCACCTCGGCCGTCGAAAATGTCGAGTTGCCTTTAATCTATCGCGGCATGAAGTCCGGTGAACGGCGCGCACTTGCCATGGAGGCCTTGGCGCAGGTCGGGCTGAAGGGGCGAGAGCACCATACGACGCAGGAGCTTTCCGGCGGCCAGCAACAGCGTGTGGCGATTGCGCGCGCCATCGTCACCAAGCCTGCCTTGCTTCTTGCGGACGAGCCGACGGGCAATCTGGATACCAGAACCAGTATCGAGATCATGGACCTGATCACCTCGCTCAATCGCGATCGCGGCATCACCGTCGTGATGGTGACGCATGAAGAGGATATCGCCGCCCACGCCAAACGTTTGTTGCGCTTCGTCGATGGCCATCTGGATGCGGACAGCGCCTCCGGGCACGCAAGGGAGGGCGCTGATGTTCTTTGAGACCGTAAGGCTTGCCATGCGCGCCATCAGCCGCAACATGCTGCGCTCCTTCCTCACCGTGCTTGGCGTAGTCATCGGCGTGGCGGCAGTCATCGCCATGGTGACCATCGGCAATGGCACGACGGCACAGGTGAAGTCCGAGCTTTCGCGCCTCGGCACCAACATGCTTTTCGTAAGGCCCGGGCAATTCGGCCCCGGGCGCGCAAGCGTCGATGCCAAACGCTTCACCGATAGCGACGTGCAGGCAATCCGCGACCAGATCAGCGGAGTGCGGGCTGTGGCGCCATTGAACCGGTCCTCGGCAGCAACGGTCATCTATGGCGGCAAGAACCACCAGACAAGCGTCGTGGGAACCACCAACGACTATCTGATCGCGCAGGACTGGACGATCGCGCTTGGGCGGGAGTTTCTGCCGGCAGAAGATCGCGGCGGGCAAATCGGCTGCATCATCGGCGAAACCGTCCGGCAGGAGCTGTTTGGATCATCCGATCCGGTAGGCCAGACAATCCGCGTCAGCAACATATCTTGCCCGGTCATTGCGGTTCTGGGGCGAAAGGGTCAATCAGGTCTCGGCGATGATCAGGATGACACCGTCATCATGCCGCTTAAAATTCACCAGCGCCGCATTGGCGGCACGACCACCATTTCCTCCATCATGGTCTCCGCTCAGGATGGAGTCTCGACCGCGAAGGTGCAGTCAGACCTGGAAAATCTGCTGCGCGAACGCCGACGCATTGGGCTCGGCCGGCAGGACGATTTCACCGTCAACGACATGGCGCAGATCGCTTCTGCCATGACCGGCACCACGACGCTACTGACCGGCTTGCTTGGCGCTGTTGCGGCCGTCAGTCTTCTGGTGGGGGGCATCGGCATCATGAACATCATGCTGGTTTCGGTCACAGAACGAACGCGCGAGATCGGCATCCGGCTGGCCATCGGCGCTCTGGAAAAACAGGTCCTGACACAGTTCCTCGTCGAGGCCGTCATGCTTTCGGCTTTTGGTGGGACTGCGGGTATCTTGACGGGGCTTGCACTGGCTTATGCGGTCGTCAGCTTCCTCGGCGTTCCCTTCGTCACCAGCCCGGCGATCATCGCGATTGCCTTCGCCTTCTCAGCCGCTATCGGCGTGGTATTCGGCTATTTCCCCGCTCGCCGCGCAGCAAGCCTTAGCCCAATCGAGGCATTGCGCCACGAGTAACCCATCTGCCGAACTTGCTAAAGCGCCCGGCGCTCTCCATATGAAAAAGAGCGTTATTTGAGGGAGTTGGGCCGTGAGCGTCGCGTTTGTGAAGGAAGAAAGTGCGGAAACCGCAGCGGAAACCCAGTTGCCAGACCGCCCCGTATCTCAACATCCCAATCTCGTCACCGAAGCGGGTCTCAAGGCTCTTGAAGAGCAGATGAAGGCTGCCCGTACCGCACACGAGCTTGCCAGCGCAGTCGAGGATGTGAACGAACGCAGACGCCAAACCGCCCCACATCTGCGCGATATCCGTTATCTAGCAGAACGCTTGCGCACGGCGCAGTTGATTCCAGCACCCGAGACGAATGACATTGTATCGTTCGGAAGCACCGTTACATTTACCCGTGAAGATGGCCGTGTGCAATCTTACCGCATCGTCGGCGAAGATGAGGCCGACCCAAAGGCCGGGTCTATTTCCTATGTGTCGCCTGTCGCACGTGCTCTAAACGGCAAGGCCGTTGGTGATGTCGCTATGGTTGGCGGGCAAGAGTTGGAAATTACCGACATTCAGTAGGCCGCCAGTTGCAGCAGGTTGAAATAACGGGTAACTGCCCGCTAACTTGACTTTTAGCAAAAGGCTTATTGCGCATGGCGGTGGAATTCCTCGTCACTCACTCCGGCGGCTTCCATGCCGATGAATTGCTCTCCAGCGTCATTCTCACCCGGCTTTACCCGACGGCCAAGATCGTTCGCAGCCGCGCGCCGGAGTGGATCACCCCTGCACAAGACCGTATCATCTATGATGTCGGCGGCGCCTATGATGCCGAGGCGCAGATATTCGATCACCACCAGCGCGGCGCGCCGCTGCGCGAGGACGGCCAGCCCTACAGTTCATTCGGACTTGTGTGGAAACATTACGGCCATGAATATCTCGCCGCGCTAGCGCTTCCTGCAGCCGATGTCGAAGCCGTTCACGCGTCCTTCGACAAAAGCTTCGTGCTGCCGATCGACCTCACGGATAATGGCGCGCTGAGCCCGGCAATTGCTGGAGAGCTCGCGGGCCTGACGCTGCCGTCGCTCTTGGAAACGCTGAAACCGTCGTTCGACAATCGTCAACAAGGGGCCGACGACGCCGCCTTCCATGGTGCGCTCGCGATTGCTCGCGCCTTTGTAGAAGCGGGGATCGAGAAGAAGGCCGCAAAGCTCAGGGCGGAAACGCTTGTTCTGAAAGCCATAGAACAAACCGGTGAGAGCCGCATTCTTGAGTTGCCGATAGGGATGCCCTTCCGCCCCGCAATCGTAAAGGCCGGCGCCGACCATCTGCTCTTCGTCGTGCATCCGCGGGACAAGGATTGGTGCGTCACAGGCATCCGCCGTGCCGAAGAAGGCTTCGAACTTCGCGCCGACCTGCCTGTTTCCTGGGCCGGTTTGACCAATAGTGACCTGGAGCGGGCAAGCGGTGTCGAAGGCGCAACCTTCTGTCACAATGGCCGCTTCATCGCTGCTGCAAAGACACGAGAGGCCGCAATGACAATGGCTCAGATTGCCACGCAGGAAGCGCTCTTAGAGCGGCAATCCGCCTAAATACTTTTCCGGACAATGAATAACGCGGTGCTTGATGGCAAGCACCGCAACGCCATTAAGCGGTAATCAGGCGCTTGCTGCTGCCTCACGCTGCTTGGCCAGTGCTGTGAGGTCTGCCGCCTTCAACTCGACAGATTCGCCGCAGCCGCACGCCGAGGTCTGGTTCGGATTGTTGAACGTGAAGCCGGAGCGCATCTTGGTCACTTCAAAATCCATCTGCGTGCCAAGCAGATAGAGCACTGCGGATGGCTGCACCCAGACCTTCGCGCCGTCATGCTCAATTAGATCGTCCTTCGCATCAGGCTCCGTCACCAGATCGATGGTGTACTCCATTCCGGCGCAGCCGCCCTTCTTGATACCGACGCGCACGCCCTTGGCATCGGCACCCGAATTTTCGACGATTGCCTTGACGCGAGAGGCTGCAGCCTCCGTCATTGTCATCACTGCAAAGCCCATGGGCTTGTTACTCCTTCGACAGTCGGGTTCAAGGCCCGATGTTTATGGACTCAAATCTAGTCTTGCGTGGAGATGGTATCAAGTCTCGTCGATTGTCTAATCGATCGCCCTTAGTACCAGCCGACTGCGACCTGTGCTTCTTCCGACATGCGATCCGGCGTCCATGGCGGATCGAAGGTCATTTCGACGGTTACGCCAGACACGCCTTCGACGGCGCCAACGGCATTTTCTACCCAGCCAGGCATCTCGCCGGCCACGGGGCAGCCAGGTGCTGTCAGCGTCATGACGATCTTGACCATACGGTCATCTTCGATGTCGATCTTGTAGACCAGACCGAGTTCAAAAATATCGGCGGGGATCTCCGGGTCGTAGACCGTCTTCAGCGCGGCGACGACGTCGTCACTGAGCCGTGCCAGCTCATCGGGTGAGATGCTGGAGGTTTTGGCCGCGGCAGGTGCTGCCTCTTCGTCCGGCGATTGTGCCAGATCCTGCATCTGTTCAGTCATATCGGTGCTCATGGTCCTGATCCTCAATTCCGATGTCAGGCGAAAAATTTGCGGGCGTAATCGAGGGCTTCGGCTAGTGCGTCCACTTCCGCGCGGGTATTGTATAGCCCGAATGATGCCCGGCATGTGGAGGTCACGCCGAAGCGTTTCAAGAGTGGCATGGCGCAATGTGTGCCTGCGCGCACGGCGACACCCCGGCGGTCGATGACCATCGAGACGTCATGGGCATGAATGCCTTCAAGCTCGAAGGAGAAGATGCCACCCTTGCCCGGCGCGTTGCCGATGATACGCAGTGAGTTGATGTCACGCAGACGCTCAGTGGCGTAGGCGGCAAGATCCGCCTCATGCGCAGCGATCGCCGCACGTCCGAGATTGTCCATATAGTCCAGCGCGTAGCCAAGGCCGATGGCCTGAACGATAGGCGGTGTACCTGCCTCGAAGCGATGCGGCGGCTCGTTATAGGTGATCTCGTCCTCGGAGACATCAAGGATCATTTCGCCGCCGCCCTGGAAGGGACGCATCTCTTTCAAGCGATCGGCCTTACCATAAAGAACGCCGATGCCCGACGGACCGTAGAGCTTATGGCCCGTCATCACGTACCAATCGCAATCGATGTCGCGGACATCGACCGGCATATGGACGGCGCCCTGGCTGCCGTCGATCAATACGGGAATGCCGCGCTCATGGGCAATGCGGCAAATTTCCTTTACCGGTACGATGGTGCCAAGCGCATTGGACATATGGGTGATGGCAACGAGTTTGGTGCGCTCCGTCAGGCTTTTTTCGAAAGCCTCAATGTGGAAAGCGCCCTCGTCATCCACCGGCACCCAGACAAGCTTGGCACCCTGCCGCTCTCGAATAAAATGCCAAGGCACGATGTTGGAATGGTGCTCCATGATCGAGATGACGATCTCATCGCCCTCGCCAATCTTCGGCATGCCATAGCCATAGGCGACCGTATTGATCGCCTCGGTGGAAGACTTGGTGAAGATGATTTCGTCCACCGAGCCAGCATTCAGAAAACGCCGCACCTTCTCGCGCGATGCTTCATAGGCATCCGTCGCCGCATTGGAGAGAAAATGCAAGCCACGATGCACATTGGCATATTCGTTGGCATAGGCATGCGACACCGCATCGATGACCACCTGCGGCTTCTGCGCGGACGCGCCATTGTCCAGATAGACAAGCGGCTTGCCATAGACCTCGCGCGAAAGGATGGGGAAATCCTTGCGCACGGCTTCAACGTCGTAGGGGGCTGCCGCGATGGCGCGTTCGCTATTATCAGGCATGAGCGTCCAGCCAACTGGAAATGATACCTTCCAACGCCTCTACCAGATTGTCGTATTCGAGTTCTTCGACAATTTCCGCAACGAACGCGTTGACCAGCATGGCACGCGCCTTCGCCCGCGGCACGCCACGCGCCATCAGGTAATAGAGGTGTACGTCGCTGATATCGGCAACCGTTGCACCATGGCCGCACTGAACGTCGTCTGCGAAGATCTCGAGTTCAGGCTTTGCCGAAAACTCGCCATCGTCGGACATCAACAGCGTGTTGCACGCCATCTTGGCGTCGGTCTTCTGGGCATCGGGCGCAACCCGGATCATGCCCTGGAAGATGCCTTTGGCGCGATCGAAGACGACGTTGCGGAAGATTTCCGTCGAGGTGGTGTTCGGCACATTGTGACCGAGAACCATCGTCACGTCCGTATGGGTTTCACCACCCAGCAGGTTGACGCCACGTACCGAGAGATCGGTGCCCTCACCTTCCACATCGATGCGCAATTCCTGGCGCACCAGCTTACCACCCGCATTGATGATGAAGAGCCGAAGATTTGCCTCCGCACCAAGCTTGATGCGCAACTGAGCGAGATGCGTATCGGCTGCACCTTGCTGCTGCAGAAGAATGTAAGTGGCTTGCGCACCGTCCTGAACCTCAAGATCGGTGACATGCGAAACGAGAGCCGCTTCCGTCGCAACCGACAGATGACGCTCGATAATCGTCGCCTTCGAGCCCTTGCCGAAGCGGACCGGCGCACGGGTGTGAACCTGACCGGCGCCATGGATGACCTGAAGCTCGAGCGGACGCTCGATATCAGCCTCATCCGGTACGGTCACAGAATAACCGTCCCGTACGAAGCTGCCGTTCAAGCGACCGATCATGTCGTCCTTGTCGGCGGCCACGAGTGCTGGAGCGGCCGTGCCGTCCAGCAGGCTCTCGGCATAATTGCCGATTTCGAAATCGACGATATCGGCGTCCACGGACTTGCCGTGGAGCAAGTAGACCGCCTGAGAACCGGCAACAGCTGGATCACGCTTTTCGATGAGCGGCGCAGAAGCATCCTCAGGAATGCTGCGCAGCAGGCTCTTCATATCGGTGTAGTGCCAGGCTTCGATGCGGCGCGTCGGAAGACCGGCTGTCTTCAAGTCGTCGAACAGCACGTCGCGTGCAGCAACCACATCGCCATTGCCGGGAAGCTCGCTGAACTTGGCCGTGAAGGCTTCCACCAGCGCGGTCTCCGCAGGTGTCAGCCGGTTTGTCGTTTGAATATTCATGGACATGGTCTCCTGGCCCGTTGATTAGGCCGCTTCACCGATGATGTCGGCGTAACCATTGTTTTCCAGTTCGAGCGCAAGCGACTTGTCGCCCGAACGGATGATCTTGCCCTTGTAAAGAACGTGGACGCTGTCCGGAACGATGTAATCGAGGAGGCGCTGATAATGGGTGATGACGACGGTGGCACGGTCCGGAGACTTCAGCGCGTTGACGCCATCAGCAACGATCTTCAGTGCATCGATGTCGAGACCGGAGTCGGTTTCGTCCAGAACGCAAAGCTTCGGCTCAAGCAGCGCCATCTGCAGGATTTCGGCGCGCTTCTTCTCACCGCCGGAGAAACCGACATTGAGCGGACGCTTCAGCATGTCCATGTCAATCTTCAGGTCGCCAGCCGCTTCCTTCACCTTCTTGATGAAGTCGGGAGTGGTGAGTTCAGCTTCGCCACGTGCCTTGCGCTGCTCGTTCATGGCAACCTTCAGGAACTGCATGGTCGCAACGCCTGGAATTTCGACCGGGTACTGGAAGGCCAGAAAGACGCCCTTGGCAGCGCGTTCGGCAGCGTCCAGCTCCAGAATGCTCTCACCATTGTAGAGAATGTCGCCAGAGGTCACTTCATAGTCTTCGCGGCCTGACAGGATGTAGGAGAGCGTGGACTTACCGGAGCCGTTGGGACCCATGATCGCCGCGACTTCGCCAGCGGCAACCTTCAGGTTCAGACCCTTGATGATCTCGGTTTCGGTATCGGCGATCTTTGCGTGCAGGTCGATGATTTCAAGCATGTTTCAATTCCTGTTCGTAGTGCGGCTTCAAGGGCCGCCTCTGAGGCCGGTGCAGGCCGTTCTCAATTCTCACATCCGTCATCCCCGGGCTTGCCGAGGATCCAACCGGTCAATTCGATATGCGACGCCGCGTCGTTGGATCCTCGGGTCAAGCCCGAGGATGACGCGGAGCGAGGCCTTAGCCCACTGAGCCTTCCAGCGAGATGCCGATCAGCTTTTGCGCTTCGACAGCAAATTCCATCGGCAATTCCTGAATGACTTCCCTGACGAAGCCATTGACGATCAGAGCGATCGCGGCTTCTTCCGGAATGCCGCGCTGCAAGCAATAGAACAGCTGATCCTCGGAGATTTTGGATGTCGTTGCTTCATGCTCGAAATGCGCAGAGGCATTCTTTGCCTCGATGTAAGGCACGGTGTGCGCGCCGCACTTGTCGCCAATCAGAAGGCTGTCGCACTGCGTGAAGTTGCGCGCATTGGTCGCCTTGCGATGGGCCGAGACCTGACCGCGATAGACGTTTTCCGAGAAGCCTGCTGCGATACCCTTGGCGATGATGCGGCTCGACGTGTTCTTGCCGAGATGGATCATCTTGGTGCCGGAATCGACCTGCTGGTAACCGTTGGAGACGGCGATCGAGTAGAACTCGCCGCGGCTGTCATCCCCGCGCAGAATGCAGGATGGATACTTCCAGGTAATGGCAGAACCGGTTTCGACCTGCGTCCAGGAGATCTTTGAGCGATGGCCACGGCAATCGCCGCGCTTGGTCACGAAGTTGTAGATGCCGCCCTTGCCTTCCTTGTCGCCAGGATACCAGTTCTGAACGGTGGAATATTTGATTTCGGCATCGTCGAGCGCAACGAGCTCAACAACAGCGGCGTGAAGCTGGTTTTCATCGCGCTGCGGTGCTGTGCAGCCTTCCAGATAGGACACATAAGCGCCTTCTTCCGCAATGATCAGCGTGCGCTCGAACTGGCCCGTGTTCTTCTCATTGATACGGAAATAGGTGGAAAGCTCCATCGGGCAACGCACGCCCTTCGGAATGAAGACGAAGGAACCGTCGGTGAAGACAGCAGAGTTTAGCGTCGCATAGAAGTTGTCGGTCGTCGGCACGACGGAGCCGAGATACTTCTTCACCAGTTCAGGATGCTCGCGCACGGCTTCCGAGATGGACATGAAGATCACGCCCGCCTTCTTCAGTTCTTCCTTGAAGGTCGTGACGACGGAAACGGAATCGAAGACTGCGTCGACAGCCACGCGACGGTTTTCGACACCCGCCAAGATTTCCTGTTCCTTTAGCGGAATGCCAAGCTTTTCATAGACCTTCAGGAGCTCCGGATCGACTTCGTCCAGGGACTTAGGGCCAGGCGTGCTCTTAGGCGCTGCATAGTAATAGAGATCGTTAAAGTCGATCTTGGGATAATTGACGCGCGCCCATGTGGGCTCTTCCATCGTCAGCCAGCGCTGGTAGGCGTCAAGACGCCATTGAAGCAGCCACTCGGGCTCCTGCTTCTTGGCGGAGATGAAACGGATAACCTCTTCCGACAGGCCTTTCGGCGCCTTGTCGACTTCGATCTCAGTTTCAAAACCGTATTTGTACTGGTCCACATCGATCTGGCGAACCTGATCGATTGTTTCCTGAACCGCTGCCATTGTCGTTCTCCAATCTCGCCGGATACAAGGTCCGGTGGCTTGTCAACGTATCAAGACGGAACCCCCGCCTTCATTCGCGCTTCACATAAATGCGGGAGCCATCTGAGGCCAGCGCTTTCATGCGTTTATTTAAGAGCGGGTTGGCGTTTTTCCCACCGCACCGCAAGCGAAATTTTGACATTTCGCAGTTTATTCCAGCCCTCAGGCTGCCTGACTGGGCAGCTTGCGTCGCCCTGCTATCTTGCCAAAGGCATTGATCGCCTTTTCGATATCATCTTCTGTCGTCGCATGCCCAAGCGAGATGCGCAGCGCGCCAAGTTTCGGGTCTTGTCCCATAGCGGTCAGCACGTGGCTCTCTCCGACTTTACCGGAAGAGCAGGCGGAACCTGCGGAGAGAGCAACACCTTCGATATCAAAGGCAATCTGCCCGGTTTCCGACTTCAAGCCGGGAAGCGTGAAGAAGGTCGTGTTGCTGACCCGTGCAACATCGGCACCGTGAATGATCACGTCCGGCGCGCTGGTCCGCATCCCATCTTCAAGCCGGGCGCGCAGGGCTCCTAAACGCGGGCTTTGCGTCTCCAGCAATCGAGCAGCCTCTTTGGCCGCAACGCCGAAGCCGATGATAGCCAGCGTATTTTCCGTCCCGGACCGATGTCCCTTTTCCTGCCCACCACCATGAATGAGCGGCAAAGGCATCATCACTTCGCCGCGAGAAATCAAAGCGCCGACACCCTTAGGACCGCCAATCTTGTGCGACGACACGATGACAAAATCTGCATCCAGCGACCTAATATCGACAGCAATACGCCCTACGGCCTGAACGGCATCGACCACCAAAAGGCCCCCAGCAGCATGAACCAGCCGCGCGGCTTCCGCCACAGGCTGGACGATACCGGTCTCGTTGTTCACCAGCATCAGCGCTACCATCGGCAGGCCCGAGGCACGGTCATGCTGTGACAGCAGCTTGCCCAAAGCTTCTATATCGAGCAGCCCCTGCTCCGTCACAGGAACCTCCATCACCGCAGATCGGCTAAACCGTCCGCCTTCGCGGATAGCTGGATGCTCGATAGCAGATGCGTAGAGATGGCTTATATTTAGGGGCGCGCGGCCCATTTTAAAGTGCGGGCACAGCACGAGATTTGCAGCTTCCGTCGCGCCGCTGGTAAAAACGACATGCGACGGCTCAGCGCCAACCAGCGCGGCCACATCACGCCGCGCAGCCTCGACTGCAGCGCGAACGGCCCGACCTTCCTTGTGAACGGAGGATGGATTGCCGGAGAGATCGAGAGCAGAAACAAGCGCATCACGGACGGCCGGCAGCAAAGGAGCTGTCGCATTCCAGTCCAGATATGTGCGCTCCGCTGTGCCCATGGCGCAAATCGTGCCTTTATCCCGATCATTCGCGCCTTAGAGCGCATTTTCCTTGAAATTTCCGTCACCCTTGCCTTATGACACCACCAACAGCGCCACGGAACGCAAGTTTCGAACAGTTCTAAACTAGGTTTTAGAAAAGCTGACCATCCACGTCAAGTCTTCTTGCGCGGGGAAAGAGTCAGAAACATAAAAACCGACCGGAGTACCTATGCCCGAAGTCATTTTCAACGGCCCTGCAGGTCGTCTCGAAGGCCGCTACCAGCCGTCCAAGGAAAAAAGCGCACCGATCGCCATCATTCTTCATCCGCATCCGCAATTCGGCGGCACGATGAACAATCAGATCGTCTACCAGCTCTTCTACATGTTCCAGAAGCGCGGTTTTACGACACTGCGTTTCAATTTCCGCTCCATCGGCCGCAGCCAAGGCGAGTTCGATCATGGCGCCGGCGAGTTGTCGGACGCAGCATCCGCACTCGACTGGGTGCAGAGCCTGCACCCCGATTCTAAAAGCTGTTGGGTCGCTGGCTACTCTTTCGGATCCTGGATCGGCATGCAGCTTCTGATGCGCCGTCCGGAGATCGAAGGTTTCATGTCGATTGCACCGCAGCCCAACACCTACGACTTCTCCTTCCTGGCCCCCTGCCCGTCGTCTGGCCTGATCATCAATGGCGATGCGGACAAGGTTGCGCCGGAAAAGGACGTCAACGGCCTGGTGGAAAAGCTGAAGACACAGAAGGGTATTCTCATCACCCACCGCACCGTACCAGGCGCAAACCACTTCTTCAGCGGCAAGGTGGACGAGTTGATGAGCGAATGCGGCGACTATCTCGACCGCCGCCTGAATGGCGAGCTGGTCCCGGAGCCAGCGGCCAAGCGAATCCGCTGAAAGATCCAAAGAACCTTCAGAGCCGCCGGTCACTCCGGCGGTTTTTTGCTTTTTGCGGCTCTATACTCCATGCCAACATTCATGGCCGAAACGGGTGTAATTTCCAAAAAACAATGATAAAGCCGCTGCCATTCACTGAAATGCAGTGAAGGTCACGACTAATCCCAGAAAGAAAAAGGTTATGTCCAGGTTCAAGTCCGATTTCCTCCGCACACTCGATGAGCGCGGCTTCATTCACCAGATCTCCGATGAGGCAGGTCTCGACGAACTGTTCGCCAAGGAAACCGTGACTGCCTATATCGGCTATGACCCGACGGCATCGAGCTTACATGTCGGCCACCTGACGCAGATCATGATGTTGCATTGGCTACAAGCGACCGGCCATCAGCCGATCTCGCTGATGGGTGGCGGCACCGGCATGGTGGGTGACCCTTCCTTCAAGGAGGAAGCGCGCAAGCTGATGACCATCGACATGATCGAAGACAACATCACCTCGCTGAAGCACGTCTTCGCCAATTACCTCGATTACGACCGGGTCACCAACCCCGCCTTGATGATCAACAATGCTGATTGGCTGCGCGGCTTGAACTATCTCGAATTCCTGCGCGATGTGGGTCGGCATTTCTCTGTCAACCGCATGCTCTCCTTCGATAGCGTCAAGACGCGTCTCGATCGCGAGCAGTCTTTGTCCTTCCTCGAGTTCAACTACATGATCCTTCAGGCCTACGACTATGTAGAGCTGAACAGGCGCACCGGATGCCGCCTGCAGATGGGCGGTTCGGATCAGTGGGGCAACATCATCAACGGGATCGATCTTGGGCACCGTATGGGGACGCCGCAGCTCTACGCCCTCACATCGCCGCTTCTAACCACATCTTCCGGCGCGAAGATGGGCAAATCGGCATCGGGTGCCGTCTGGCTGAACAAGGATCTGCTGCCCGTCTACGACTTCTGGCAGTACTGGCGTAACACCGAAGACGCGGACGTTATTCGTTTCGCCAAGCTCTTCACCACACTACCGATGGACGAGATCGATCGTCTTGCAAAGCTTGGTGGGTCGGAAATCAATGACGCCAAGAAAATCCTTGCGACGGAAGTGACCGCCATCCTGCATGGCCGCGCTGCGGCGGAGGAAGCTGCCGAAACCGCCCGCAAGACTTTTGAGGAAGGTGCGCTTTCCGACAACTTGCCGTCGATCGAAGTGCCGAAGACGGACTTGGAAGCAGGCATCGGTCTTCTCTCGCTGATCGTGCGCGCCGGTCTTGCCGCGTCCAACGGCGAAGCCCGCCGCCACGTTCAAGGCGGCGCTGTGCGCATCAACGACGAGAGCATTTCGGATGAGCGCAAACTCATCGGCGGTGGCGAAGTGACGGCAGATGGCGTCATCAAGCTTTCGCTTGGCAAGAAGAAGCACATTCTCGTGCGCCCAGCCTGATCCAAGTTTCCAAAGTTCGAGGGCCGCGAAAGCGGCCCTCGTATTCTCTCAAATCGCAATGAAAAGCGGCCCCACAGTTTTCAACATCAAAACTCGGGAAACTCGAGCTTCGAGGTATCGTAGCCGAGTTCCTTTGCCTTCCTGACCATCACAGCCAGCTTGGCTTTGGACGGTACGGAGCGAGAATAGATCCACAGATTCTCCATATCCGGCGTGGCACTGATGAACCACGTCTTGTCCGGCGAATTGTAGAGCACCCAGTAATTGAAGGTGATGAAGAGCGGATAGCGAACCCGCATCTTTGCCTTGGTCGTTTTCGCGTCTGTTATCGTCCCAATGCCCTCGACGGTCTTCAGCTTACCAGTCGGTGAGCCTTCGCGGCATCCATCCTCAACCAGCACCTGGCCCGGCGAAGAACCGGGTTTGTAGATCGAATAACCAGCAACGCAGCCATCGGTGAGCCACATGGGCGTTCTGCCGATTTCCAGCCACTTCCCACGATAATGCGACATGTCGGTCTGCGCCACCGCTGGCGCTTTTGCCTTTTGAGCTTGCGCAGGGGAAACGAAACTGATGCCAAGCGCGCATGAGACGAGGCCTGCGCTGGCCCATCGAAGCAATATGTTCATGCTGGTTCTCCGCAAAGGTGTCGCGGGAAACGCTCGGCTTTCAGAGCGGTTGCATCAACAAGATGGTAAAGAAGATCAGGATGCAGCCGCGCGCCCATCCGGGTATTCCGCCGGTCCTTTTACCTCCAGCAGGTTGCCAAAGGGATCGTGGATGTAGAACGAATGTCCCATGCCACGCGCGCCGCCATGCATTGCCTCACGCTGGATGGTCACGCCATGATGTTCGAGATGCGCTCTCAGGGCATCATGTTCGAACGGTCCGGTCGCAATGCAGATATGGTCGACGTTGCGCCCCCCGGCCACCGGTGGCGCGGCCTTCTGGCCGCCTGGATGGGTGGTGTCCCAGAGCACGATAAGCGACGCACCGCACCATACCTGCTCCATGCCAAGTGCAGGGTAGGAATAACCCGGTCGGCAACCCAGCACCTCGTGGTAAAAGGTCAGCGCCTTTTCCATGTCGTCTACCAACAGCACGACGTGATCTATCCCCACGAGCGAAAACGGTACATTCACTGTCACGAACAATCCTCCCAGAATGACGGTCACAACCATCATGCATTTGCCGACGGGGTCAACTGCAAAACCCATTAGGCCTGTTGTGAAAGAAGATGCCGCACAAGATCGTCGGTCGGGACTTCGCAATCAATCTTCGTTGTCAGTAGACTAAGGCGCGCGACCTCTCGATCTATAAAGCGATTAAACGCCACGGCACGCTGGGCGAACTTGTCGATCAGAAACCGCGCGGCGGCATCGCGGGACTCATAAGCACTCTCGGCTCTGATCCGGCGATCTAACAAGCCATGGGAAGCGACTAGCCATGTCGCTTGCACATTCTGCAAATCCAACTGAACGACGAGTTCAGGCAAAAGCGCAGAGCCTTCCAGAACAAGACGTTCACCACTCTCGACAAGGGGGAGCACCAGCGGCCTCCACATGGAGCGATAATGGACGAGGACAGATTGCATCATCTCATCCACCGGTAGATCGCGATAATGGTCTACGACATGCGGCGGCGGCTGCTCCGGCGGATCACGCCAAGGCCGTCCGGGATGCCTTGCAAGACTATCGGTCGAGATGCAACGACAAGCGAGGCGTTCCGCAACAGCGGCCGCCAGTGTCGACTTTCCGGCGTGGGATGGTCCACCGATGAGAAACAAGCGGGCAGTCATAGGCGTCCCCGTACTATTGTTGCAGGCAGCAAAAAGCGCGAGGCATAGACATGATGAAAGGCATTTTTAAGGGGGAACCACAAAGCCAAGTGGCACGCCCTAGGGGAGTCGAACCCCTCTTTTCAGAATGAAAATCTGACGTCCTAACCGATAGACGAAGGGCGCGTGCGCTTGGTTTGTGGCGCCCTTATAGTCAGAGGTTTTCGATACCGCAAGCGATAAAATGCGTGATTTGACAAAAAAATGACATCTCGTCTCGAAAGCCCTGAAAAACAAGGATTACCTATTCAAAACAAAAGCTTGTTCGATAGCAAAAAGCCCGCCGCACCGGTTGGGACGGGCGCTGCGGGCCTCTCATCTCAATGCTAATCTACATCGAGAAGCGGTACTCAGAGAGAGCGTGTCCAGCTTGAGAGAAGCGCCTTGCGCGACTCCTGATCGGCTTCTGCGCGCGATAGACCGATATCGGCGAGTTGGTCAGCAGAAAGATCGTAAAGACTGAGGCGACTTTGTCGCTTGGCATGCCATACCGTCATGCGCTGCAACCCGCTGGTGAGAAAGCTCCTCGCCTCGATTGGCGCAAATGGCTTGGCGGGCACCATTCGATCACGGACGAAGACTGCTTGTTCCTGCCCACTATCACCTAGTTCCGTTGCCGCTAGATATTCTTCCATCCTGCGCATGATTGTACCCGTCCGTTGTCCAGCTCTTCCGTTTAACTTCGAGACAATGAATACAATTGACACATACAGGGATACAATTCATAAATTGTCACCATGACAAGTTGGCTTCCCAGTATCGCCGAGGGCTCAGGCCCGATCTACATCCGCCTCGCTGATCACATCGAGACGGCTATTGCCAACGGTGTGCTAGCACCTGGCACCAAATTGCCACCCCAACGAAATCTTGCCTACGATCTTGGTGTGACGATCGGCACGATCAGCCGTGCCTACGCGCTCATCCACGAACGTGGTCTCGTCAGCGGCGAGGTTGGGCGCGGAACCTATGTCAATGATCGTGAAGCTGGAGAAGCGACACAGAGAGCTGTCGAAAGTCCGTTTGGCGGAACGAGGGTTTCGATGGCAGCCCCCGGTCAGATTTCCTTCAATGGCACTGCTGCACCAGACAATGGCCAGCAAGGCATCATCGCCGCCCATGTGACAGAGATCGTCAAGGACAACCCTTCGGAAATCATGGACTACACGCGCACCTTTCCGTCGTTCTGGACGGAAGCGGGTGCAAGATGGCTTGCTCATCAAGGCTGGTCTCCGAAGCCTGAGAACGTCGTCACGACGCTTGGTGCCCATGCGGGTGTAATGAGCATCATTACTGCGATGACCGCGCCCGGAGATCGCATCGTCTTCGAACCCGTCACTTATTCGCAGATCAGCCGAGCCGCGTCCTTGTCCGGTCGCCGCATCTCGATTGTGGATATCGATGCTGACGGCATCATCCCGGACGACTTTGAGCGCATCTGCGCCCAACAGCACCCAAAGATCGTCTTTCTGATGCCCGCCGGTCAAAATCCGACCTGCTCGACACTGCAGCTTGAGCGCCGCAAAGCCATCGTCGAGATCGCACACCGATACAATGTCTGGATCGTGGAGGACAATCTGTACGGCGCGATGACCGGTAACGATCTGCCTTTGATCGCGGAGCTTGCACCCGACAGGACATTCCTGGTCAACGGGCTCTCCAAATCGGTCAGCGCCGGCTTACGTGGCGGCTGGCTCGCCTGCCCGCCAGCCTTCGTCACGCGCATTCGCGTGGCACACAAAATGCTGACCGGCGGCATTCCCTTCCTGATGGCGGAGCTTTCGGCGCGGCTTGTGATCAGCGGCGATGCAGATGCCATCCGAAAAGGATGTATCGCCGAGATCGATGCGCGGCGAGGAATCGTCAGAGAAACCTTGCAGGGCGTGGATTTCAACAGCGCGCCAGGCATTGCTTTCGTCTGGGTGAAACTTCCCGAGCCTTGGCTTTCCGGCACGTTTCGCAATGCGGCGATGAGCGAAAATGTTTTGATCGATGACGAAGACGAGTTCAAGCCAGCCAGAACCGACCGGATCTTCCATCGGGTGCGCGTGAGCTTTTCGCTGCCCAAGACCCACGACGAATTAAAACGCGGTCTCGGCGTCCTCAGAAGGCTGCTCGACAATGGTTCTGCGGGCTACGACAGCATTGAATAGAGGCGACGAAGACGCTGAATTGAAGCCCTGCCGAGGCATTTTCCTATCGCAAGAATTCATGTCTTAGGGTAAAGAACCGGAAATTCCCGTACCGGCTCGAACCCCGTGAGACCTATGACACTTCCAAATCATATTCAGATCACCCCGGAACTCGTTGCATCCCACGGGCTGAAGCCCGATGAATATCAGCGCATTCTCGACCTGATCGGACGCGAGCCGACCTTCACCGAACTTGGCATCTTTTCGGCCATGTGGAATGAGCACTGCTCCTACAAGTCGTCGAAGAAGTGGCTGAAGACGCTGCCGACCAAAGGTCCGCGCGTCATCCAGGGGCCGGGCGAGAATGCTGGCGTGGTGGACATCGACGATGGCGACTGCGTCGTCTTCAAAATGGAGAGCCACAACCACCCGTCCTATATCGAGCCCTACCAGGGTGCGGCGACCGGCGTCGGCGGCATTCTGCGTGACGTCTTCACCATGGGTGCGCGTCCGATTGCTGCCATGAATGCGCTGCGTTTCGGCGCTCCCGATCATCCAAAGACGCGCCACCTCGTGGCCGGCGTCGTTGCCGGTGTTGGCGGTTACGGCAATTCCTTCGGTGTCCCGACAGTTGGCGGCGAAGTCGAATTCGATGCGCGCTACAATGGCAATATTCTCGTCAACGCGTTTGCGGCGGGTCTGGCGAAGTCCGATGCCATCTTCCTGTCAGAAGCTAAGGGCGTTGGCCTTCCTGTGGTCTATCTGGGCGCCAAGACCGGCCGTGATGGCGTCGGTGGTGCAACCATGGCCTCGGCTGAATTTGACGAGTCCATCGAAGAGAAGCGCCCGACCGTTCAGGTTGGCGACCCCTTTACCGAAAAGTGCCTGCTAGAAGCCTGCCTGGAACTGATGAAGACGGGCGCTGTCATCGCCATTCAGGACATGGGTGCCGCCGGTCTCACCTGCTCGGCCGTCGAAATGGGCGCAAAGGGCGATCTTGGCATTGAGCTGAACCTCGATCAGGTTCCGGTGCGCGAAGAGCGGATGACCGCCTATGAGATGATGCTGTCCGAAAGCCAGGAGCGTATGCTCATGGTTCTGGAGCCCTCCAAGGAAGAAGTTGCCAAAGCGATCTTCGTCAAGTGGGGCCTGGATTTCGCCATCGTCGGCAAGACCACCGACGATCTGCGCTTCCGCGTTCTTCACAATGGCGAGGAAGTCGCCAATCTGCCGATCAAGGAACTGGGCGATCAGGCACCAGAATATGACCGCCCATGGACACCAGCACGAGTTTCGGCTCCGCTCGCTGAAAACGACGTTCCGGAAACCGACATTGCTGACGCGCTGGTGAAGCTCGTCGGCTCTGCCAACAATTCGTCGCGCCGCTGGGTTTACGAACAATACGACACGCTGATCCAGGGCAACTCGCTGCAGATGCCAGGCGGCGACGCAGGCGTTGTGCGCGTCGAGGGCCATGAGACCAAGGCGCTTGCCTTCTCCTCCGACGTCACTCCGCGCTACGTGGAGGCCGACGCCTTTGAGGGCGGCAAGCAGGCCGTGGCCGAGTGCTGGCGCAACATCACCGCCACCGGCGCACTGCCATTGGCGGCAACCGACAACCTGAACTTCGGCAATCCCGAAAAGCCGGAGATCATGAGCCAGTTGGTTCATGCCATCAAGGGCATCGGCGAGGCCTGCAAGGTTCTGGAATTCCCGATCGTGTCGGGTAACGTCTCGCTCTACAACGAGACCAATGGTCAGGCTATCCTCCCGACCCCGACCATCGGCGGCGTGGGCCTGTTGAAGGACTGGTCCAAGATGGCGCGTATTCGCTTTGCTGCAGCTGACGACGTTATCCTGCTCGCTGGCGCGCCTGAGGGACTTGGGACCCATATCGCCCAGTCTGTTTATATGCGTGACATCCACGGCCGCATCGATGGCCCTGCCCCGCATGTCGACCTGGAGAACGAAAAGAAGACCGGCGATTTCGTCCGCACTATCATCACGCAAGGCCTGACGAGCGCGGTTCACGATTGTTCATCGGGTGGCCTAGCGCTCGCCGTTGCAGAAATGGCGATCGCATCCGGCATTGGGGCGACGATCGATGCGGTCTCCGGCAACAACCCGATCCTGGCTTTCTATGGTGAAGATCAGGGCCGTTATGTGCTGACCGTCAAGCAGTCCGATCTCGAAACCGTCAAGGCGCAGGCTGCTTCGGCGGGCGTGTCGCTCGCTGTTATTGGCAAGACCGGTGGCTCCTCAGTAAAGCTGGGTACGGCGCGCGCGGTCGAGATTAAAGAATTGCGCAATGCCCATGAATCGTGGTTCCCTCAGTTCATGGACGGCGAGACACTCGTCGCAGCAGAATAAGAATTGAGGAGTAGACACCATGCCCATGAAGCCCGGCGACATTGAAGACATGATTAAAGCTGGAATTCCCGGAGCAAAGGTCACCATCCGCGATCTCGCCGGTGACGGCGATCACTACGCGGCTGAAGTCGTGGCAGACGCCTTCAAGGGCAAGACACGCGTGCAGCAGCACCAGATGGTCTATGATGCGCTGAAAGGCAATATGGGCGGCGTTCTGCACGCTTTGGCGCTACAGACCTCCGCGCCCGAGTAAGCCGCTTTCGTTCAGCAACAAAAGGCCCGCGTGATGCTCATCACGCGGGCCTTTTTGTTACGGCATTGCGTTTACTGAAACGCCGGCGGCGGCACGTCGGACTTCAAGCCGACAAAGGACGCAGCCGGCAGCGGACCGGCGGTCAGTAGGGTAAAATCAAAGCCGGACTTGCGATCCGACCCCAGCACGTATTGACGATGCATGCGCAGGAAATTCAGCTTGTTCTTGCGGTAGCGCTCACCCGAAAGCGAATGCTTGAACTTGATGCGCACGATCTTCGGCTGCGTGGCATCCGCATGTCCGGTCAGATGCGCTGTATTGCATTTGTAAAGATGGATGGGATCGGACAGACACTGGATATCGAACCACGTGACCTCTGCATGGCGCGCGAGCGTCTCGATACTCTTACGCAGGCGTGCGGCTTTGGCAATGAAGGCGCATTGAAGTGCGGCACCGCCTAAGGTGACGAAAGAGACGTTGCGTCCATCAAACGCATCCGGTTTCAATTCGAGCACACGACCAACCACCGCCAGCGCCAGGCTGGCACCCATGCTGTGCGATACGAAAAGCACCTCGTCCGAGGATGTTTGCAGAGCGAGCAAAACCTTCTTCGCCTTGCTCTCGATCCAGGCGCGTGCGACCGGCTCGTCGCGCCCCACCATCAGCGCAAACCGCCAATCGGCAAAGAGATGCAAGGTATGAAACCGTTCGGAAAAGGGGATAACGCCCTTGTAGAAAAACAGCCATGCCACCGGAACGCTCAGAAGACAGAGGAACGGCGAGATATGCAGCATCAGAGGTGACACGGCAATCAACGCTGCTAGGACGAGACCCGTTATGATCAGGAGATAAGGAAAGAGGAAAAACAAGCCAAAGCGCCAGGCATGGCGAAAGTATCGAAAGGCTGCGCCGCTGGTAATGATCTCGGCCCCGGCTTTGAAGCCGAGCAGGATTTGCTTCCAGATGGGAGGCGCTCTTAAGTCCGAAATGATGCTGTTATGGTCATGAACAAAGATGGTGCTTTTCGTCTCCTGGCCAGCAGAGATCGAGACCACCTCCATCCGACTTCCAGCTTCCACCTGCTCGATCGGGCTTACGGTGTAGTCAAGCCCGAAGGTATTGCCCGATTGAGCAGCACTGCGCTCATAGCGGCGGTGATGGGCGGCAGCATCCAGAGGATCGAAGCCAGGAAAATAGAACACGAGACGTGAGGAAACAGACGCCATGTAACCGAGCCTAAGGGGTTCAAAACCTGAAGGTTGCGAAGAGCCCAAAAGGATCGCTTGATACAATGGGTGTCGCCCATATAGTAAACTCCGTGGCTTAATTATGTTTTATATCATATGCGGCCGAGTGGATTTTGTTTCTGAGCGGAGAAGACCTTGTCGAAAATCGTTGATCAGATCATCGGGAGTGTCGTGAAAGGTGCCATGTCGGAGATCCTGTCGAAGACGGGTATTCGCAAGACTCGGCGCGCGCGCGGCAAGGCAAAAGCTGGAACGTCCCTCGGCGGCGGCATTCTTGGTGGTATTCTCGAGGCGGCACTCGGCGAGAAGCCAGCGCGAAAGACCAAGCGAACGCCCGCAAAGAAGCAGGTTAGCAAGCGTAGGACCGCCGCTACTCGCAGCAAGCAGCGCACACGATAGGAAGCAACGCGGCCTTTAGGTCTGCTGATGCTTCATCAGTTCCGACACCGTCACGAACTGGAACCCACGCTCCCGCAGCCCGTCGATGATCTTGGGTAGGGCCTGACGAGACGCTTCGCGGCTTCGATACATGACATGCAGCAGAATGATCGAGCCATTCTTGGCATTCTGGATCACATACTCGGCAATTGCATCGGCATCCTCGGCAATGTCTGGATAGGATTCCGGCTCCACATCCCAGGTGATCGAAGTCCTTCCGGTCTGCGACAAATACCAAGGCAAGGTCAAAAGCTTCTTGCCGTAAGGCGGCCGGAAATAGATCTCGCCCTGATAACCTGCCGCACGAATGGCACGATCAGTACGCTCGATTTCCTCTTTTATCTTTGCAAGACCCATCAGGCTCATATTGGAGTGAGAAAAGGAGTGGTTGGCGATCTGGTGTCCACGCCGAACGATATCGGCCGCAAGCGCCGGCGTTTCCTCCATCTCTCGGCCTGTAAGGAAAAATGTCGCCTTGACGTTCTTCTCATCCAGCAGGTTCAAGACGTCGCGCGTATATCGAAGCGTCGGACCATCATCCAGAGTGAGAGCCACGAGGGGCTCGCTGGTCTCCACCCGCGGAACGATCGTTCCAAAGAGCTGATAGCCACGTGCCTTGCTCAAGTGGAACAGGCCAAAGACCATGAGCAGGATCACCGCAATTGCGATAATCCAGACACCAAATCTGCGCATGTCGAGCCTCGACGTCGGTTCAGTAGAGCATCACGGCACCACACCTTCGAGGCGCCATGATGACTGTTTGTTCCAATTCCGACGGCGTTTCGTTTTTTCGCCTTTGCGACTGGAAATAACGACATTCCATGTTATTTAAGAACGAACGAAGCAGCGGCCTTGACCCGCATGTGAAAGGAATTCAGCCATGAGCGGCATTCACGACCTGATCGACAACGAAGTGAAGAGCAACGACATCGTTCTTTTCATGAAGGGCACGCCCCAGTTTCCGCAGTGTGGTTTCTCCGGGCAGGTGGTCCAGATCCTCGATTATCTCGGTGTGGACTATAAGGGCGTCAACGTCCTGGCTGATGCTGACATTCGTCAGGGCATCAAGGACTACTCCAACTGGCCGACGATCCCCCAGCTTTACGTCAAGGGTGAATTCATCGGCGGCTGCGACATCGTAAGAGAGATGTTCCAGTCCGGCGAACTTCAAAGCCAATTCCAAGAACAGGGTATCAGCGTCCGCGGCGCGGCCTGATTTCGGCCGGTTCATCCGGCCCACCCTGATTGTCAGAAAACTATGCCAGGCGTTGCGTCATGCAACGCCTTTGCCGTTCTTTTTGAGGCAATCCTGTGACACATCCACCACAAACGACCGCTTCGCCCGCAGGCACCATGGGGCGCACGGAATTCATTGGGCTGGCCGCCATGCTGATGGCGCTCAATGCTCTTGCCATCGACATTATGCTGCCGGGCCTGCAGGAGATTGGTGCCTCGCTCGGCGTCGATAACGAGAACCATCGCCAATATGTCGTCTCGGCTTACCTGCTCGGCTTCGGCATCGCCCAGCTCTTCTACGGCCCGCTCGCGGATCGCTTTGGTCGCCGCAAGCCGATGCTGCTCGGCCTCGGCATCTATATCCTCTCGTCCATCGCCGTGATCTTTGTGCCGAGCTTTGCCGGCCTTCTGGCGCTGCGTTTCATCCAGGGCATCGGCTCGGCCGCGACACGCGTCATCACCGTCTCTATCGTTCGCGATATCTATGGGGGGCGTCAGATGGCTGAAGTCATGTCGCTGATCATGATGGTGTTCATGGTTGTTCCGGTCATCGCACCGGGAACAGGCCAGATCGTCCTGTTCTTCGGCG
Organism: Agrobacterium larrymoorei; assembly: GCF_037722385.1. Classification (GTDB taxonomy): domain Bacteria; phylum Pseudomonadota; class Alphaproteobacteria; order Rhizobiales; family Rhizobiaceae; genus Agrobacterium; species Agrobacterium larrymoorei_C. The sequence goes on along the minus strand of NZ_JBBKAQ010000001.1, from coordinate 404,179 downwards.
ACTGGCACCTGATCTTCGGTTTCATGGCAGCGATCGCCGCTATTGTGACGGTCTGGATGTATACACGACTTCCTGAAACGCTACGTCCGGAAGACGTGCGTCCGCTGACGGTTTCATCCGTGCTGGCGGGCTTCAAGATCGTTCTGACCAACCGGGTGGCGCTCTGTTACACGATTGCCAGCATGATCATCTTCGGCGCGCTGTTCGGCTTCATCAACTCCGCTGAACAGGTCTATAAAGGTATCTACGATCTCGGCGCCTGGTTTGCCGCCGCCTTTGCTGCCGTCGCATTGTTCATGTCGCTGTCGTCCTTCCTGAATTCGAAGCTGGTCGGGCGCTTTGGCATGCGCAAGCTGTCGCATGGTTCGCTGCTGGGCTTCATCGCCATCAATTTCGTCTGGTTGATGATGATGATCTTCGGTCCCCACCCGTTGCCCTTCGCGCTGTTTATCGTGATGTTCGGTCTCTCGATGTTCCAGTTCGGTCTCATCGGCTCGAACTTCAACTCACTGGCCATGGAGCCTCTCGGTCATGTTGCCGGAACGGCATCGTCCGTCATCGGCTTTCTTGGCACAGTGGGCGGTTCGCTAATCGGCGCCGGCATCGGTCAGGCTTTCAATGGAACGGCACTACCGATGGTCAGCGGTTTCTTCATCGTCTCTATCGTCGGTCTCGTCTTTGTTTTGATCGGCGAAAAGGGCAAGTTGTTTCAGGCTCACAACAAGCCAACGCACTGAATTGAAATTGCAAAGAAAAAGGGCGCGGTTGCCACAGCAGCCGCGCCCTTCTTCGTGCTATCGTTCAGCCGGTCACACCGTGAAGATCTTCTCGCGCAGCAAAGTCCACGTCTCCTTGTCAGGGGCCAGCAGCAAGCCGCCGCTCACGTGATTTGGCAGATAAGGAGATCCGTCGAAACGGGCCGCGTAGGCGCCTGCCTCTTGCGAGATCAGCGTGCCTGCCAAGTGATCCCAAGGCATCAACTTGTTGTACATCAGGAAGTGCATGTGCCCGCCGCAGAAGATGCGGTATTCGTGCGCTGCGCAACGATAACTGGTGAAAAGCCGCACATCGGCGAGATTGTTCAAGAGGCGACGGCGGGTCTCGACCTCAAAGTAGCCGGTATTGGCTATACCGACCATCTGCGAAAGATCAGGAGCCGGAACCACTTGCAACTGCGCCTGGGAGCCATCCGCGCTGCAAAGCCAGGCACCGGATCCCTTCTCCGCAATCACCCAGTCGTTTCCCATAGGATCGAAGATGATGCCCGCAACCGTCTCGCCCTTGGAGACGACGCTCAGCATCACACCGAACAGCGGCAATCCGGCAGCGAAGTTATAGGTGCCGTCGATTGGATCGACGACCACCGCGAGGTCCGCATCACCGAGCTTCTCAAGCAGCGATGGGTCTGCTGCGACCGCCTCCTCACCAACGAAAAGAGCATCCGGTATGAACTCGGCGACACGTGTGCGGATCAACCTTTCCGCTGCCTCGTCAGCCTCGGTCACCAGATCAATTGCCTCGGTTTTAACCCGTACGTCACCCTCGCCGAGATTGCGAAACCGCGGCAAAATTTCCACCGCCGCTGCCTCTTGTAGGGCATTGGCGAGCGAGGCGATGTCAAGTTCCACGGACATGGGAGGTTCCTTTACATGTTCAGATCAAAGACCGAGAATTTCCCGGCGCAGCATCTTCCAGCTTTCCTTGTCAGGCGCGGAGAGAATGCTACCCTCGGTGTCTCCCGGGCGGTAAGGGGTGCCATCGAGCTTTGCCGTGTAGCCGCCCGCTTCCTGATGGGTTAGCACGCCTGCCAAATGGTCCCAAGGCATAAGCTTCTCATGACCGATGAAATGCAGCTTACCGGTCGCGACCAGCCAATATTCATGCGCCGAGCAATTCAAAGACAGCGCCATCTTCGTCTTTGCCATATTGGCCGCAATCATCGGGCGGCGGTCGGGATGGCTGTGCCCCCATGAGAAAATGCCGACCATGTCCGCGAGACTAGCTGGCGCGGCCACTTGCAATTTCGCTTCGCTGCCATTGCGGCGCTTCAGCACGGCGCCAGCGCCTCTGACCGAGACGACGCTGTCGCCCATCACCGGATCATGGATGATGCCTGCGACCGTTTCTCCTTTGATGGTCACGGCAAGCAGTGTTCCGAAGGCAGGAAAACCTGAGGCAAAGTTAAACGTGCCGTCGACCGGATCGATCACGAAGGCAAGCGGCGCATCGCGCAGCGCCGGGATGACAGAGCGGTCGGCATCATAAGCTTCCTCGCCAACGACATGCGCGGTCGGAAAACGCTGCAACAACGCTGCCGTGATGCGCTTTTCAGCAAGAAGGTCCGCTTCTGTGACCAGATCGACAGCCGATGTCTTCTCGGAAATTGCAGATGCGCTGAGATTGCGAAAGCGCGGCATGATTTCGTTGGTACCAGCGTCGGCGACGGTCGCAACGAGGAAATCGATATCGGAATCGGAAAATGTCATGAAAATCAATCTGAGTTGGTGAGGAATGCGCCTCCCCTATTCCTCTAGGATGACGGATCAGTGACAGTCAGACCTGAAAAATCGAAGAGCTTTGTATCCAGCAAGTGCGACGGATTGACGTGAGCGAGTGCCCGCAACATGACGTCCTTGCGGCCCGGCATGCGCCGCTCGATGTCGGCCAGCATGTCCTTCATCGCGTTTCTCTGCAGACCGTCCTGAGAGCCGCAAAGATCGCAAGGAATGATGGGAAACTCCATTGCCGCAGCAAATTTGGCAAGATCATCCTCGGCGCAATAGGCAAGCGGGCGCAGCACCATCAGGTCGCCTTCATCGTTCATCAGCTTCGCCGGCATGCCCGCAAGCCGTCCGCCGTGGAAGAAATTCATGAAGAAGGTCTCCAGAATGTCTTCGCGGTGATGACCGAGCAGCAGCGCGTCGCAGCCCTCTTCGCGCGCTATGCGATAGAGATTGCCGCGGCGCAAACGCGAACAGAGAGAGCAGTAGGTTGCGCCCTCTGGCACCTTTTCCTTCACGATCGAATAGGTATCGCGGTATTCGATGCGATGCGGCATGCCGATCTTCGTCAAATAGTCCGGCAGGATGTGTTTGGGAAAGTTCGGTTGGCCCTGGTCGAGATTGCAGGCAATCAGTTCGACCGGCAATAGACCGCGCCATTTGAGGTCAAGCAGGAGCGCCAGAAGCCCATAGCTGTCCTTGCCCCCGGAAAGACCGACCAGCCAGCGCTTTTGTCCATTCAACATGCCGAAATCATCGAAGGCTTGCCGCACGTGTCGCAACAGGCGCTTGCGCAGCTTATTGAAAGAGACCGAGCGCGGCGCATCGGCAAAGAGCGGATGCGAACCGCCAGCCTCTTCGACCTCACCGGCGTCCTGAATGTCATCGATCTGTGCGGCAATGGTCATGGTCATCTCGCTGTCTCACCCGCTTGAACGCGGTTAACGACAGGCAATGCCCTCATATAAGCGCAAGATCAAGCCCCGAATACCGACCAGCCCATGCGGTTTGCCAGCAGTTCGAGCGCGTCGGAACCGAGAGCGGAATTGCCGACCTTGTTGAGGCCCGGCGACCAGACGGCGATCGAGGCCTTTCCAGGTGCCACCGCCAGAATGCCACCGCCAACGCCGCTCTTGCCGGGAAGACCGACGTGATAGGCGAAGTCGCCCGAGCCATCATAGTGGCCACAGGTCAGCATCAGCGCGTTGATACGGCGCGCTCGGCGATCCGAAACCACAGTATGTCCCGTCAGTGGATTGCGTCCCCGATTGGCGAGAAAGAGCCCTGCCCGCGCCAATTGAACGCAGTTCATCGATAGCGCGCACTGGTGAAAATAGACGCCCAGCGTATGGTCGACAGGATGATGAATATTGCCGAAGCTGCGCATGAAGTTCGCGAGCGCGAAATTGCGAAAACCGGTCGCCTGCTCTGACTTGGCAACGGTGTTGTCGATCGAAATCGTATCGTCATTGGCGAGATAACGCACGAAACGCAGTAACTCGCCAATGGCCTCTCGCGGTTGGTGTCCGGCGAGAACCATGTCGGTTACGACGATTGCACCAGCATTAACGAAGGGGTTGCGCGGGATACCGTGTTCATGCTCGAGCTGAACGATGGAGTTGAAGGATGAGCCGGAAGGCTCGCGCCCGACACGCTTCCAGACGGATTCTCCGGCCTTGCCGAGCGCAAGCGTCAGCATAAAGACCTTGGAAATGCTCTGGATCGAGAAAGGGACGACAGCATCGCCCGCGACGAATGTTTCGCCCTCGACCGTGGTGACAGCGATACCGAACTGTTTGGGATCGATCTTGGCGAGCTCGGGAATATAATCCGCCACCTTCCCCTCGCCGAGCCGGTTTTTGATCTCTTCATAGATGGAATCGATGACCGTCTGAATATTCTGCATGCCCTGCCCCGATACAGAAAAAGCGCCCAGAGGGCGCTTTTGCCAGATGTTTCAACCGCCTTAGATGGAGGTTGAGCGCGCCTTTGTGGTGGTGGCAAACGCCTTCATCACATAGCTGTCGCGATCATAAACGTCGTCGAAATACTGCACCCTGCCGTCCTTGTCTGGCCATGCGGTGAAGTAGGAGACATAGACCGGAATCTTCACCGGCACAGACACTGCGCGGTTTTCACCAGCAGCAATCTGCTTGTTGACGTTGTCGATCGTGGTGCCGAGAACGGCCGCTGCCATGCGACGCGGATCGACAAGGCGGATGCAGCCATGGCTCAGCGCCCGCATATCGCGGTTGAAGAAGCTCTTCGATGGCGTGTCGTGCATGTAGATTGCGTGGCTGTTCGGGAAGAGGATCTTCAGATCGCCCAGTGCATTGTCGCTGCTCGGCGGCTGGCGAACCGAGATTGCATTGGTCGAGCCATACCAGTTGACGCTCGACGACGACACCGCACGGCCATTGACCGAGACTTCATAGCCGAGGCGATCGAGGTAGGACGGATCGTTTCGAAGCTTCGGCAGCATTTCATTGACAATGATGGACTGCGGAACACCCCAGTAAGGGTTGAATTCCACGGTCTGGATTTCATCCTGAAAGAAGTAAGTCTGGTTGGTCTTCGAGCCGACGACAACCTTCATGCCGAACTGCTCTTTGCCCTGGTCATGGTAGTACGCCATGAAAGCCGGCTGGTTGATGAAGACGTAACGGTCGCCGAGATCGGCCGGAAGCCAGCGAACCTGTTCCATGGCCACTTCGAGCTTGGCGATCTTCGCCTCGTTGCTGTCACCCGTCATCGCGCGGACCGTCGCACGACCGATCACGCCATCAGCCTTGAGACCGTTTTCGCTCTGGAAGGCTTTGACCAGATCAACCAATTCGGGCGTGTATTGCGTCGTCTGCTGATAGGCCGTCAGCGCTGATGCATGCTGGGACTTCAGAGTTTCGGACGAGCGATGCTTGATCGCCCCCACTACATTGGCGAGTTCAGCGTTATCCTCGCCCGGCTTCAGTACTAGGTCGGAACGGACAGCGATCTTGCTTTCGCCGGACTTGTCCTCGTCGCGGAGCTTGACCAGTTCCGCCTTCAGCGCCTGATATTCAGGGTTGGAAGGCTCACGGGACTTCAGGTATGCCGTCACATCCGGGCTCAGCGCCGCGAGTTTTAGAACTGGCGGCAGGTTTACCGTCTTGCGCTTGAAATCGTGATAGCCGGAGAGCTTGTTCGGATCGACGCGGCCACGCGTGGTATCCTGGACATAGCCGAGAACCTTCGCCGACAATGCCAGTTCAAACTGCATCATTGCGCGGTTCACTGGTTTGACCTCGGCCTCCGTGGCGCTGACCGTTTGAACTTCCGCCTGAGGCTCTTCGGCGATGCTCGCCGTTACATCGGAAGACGGAGCCGAGATGCTGTAATCGGCTGGCTCGAGGCCGCTATCGCCTACCGTTTCGAAGAATGCGAGAACGGCAGAAGCGCGCTCGTTAATATCGCCATTGGAAACCCAGATCGGCTTGGCACCGCCCGAGTAATAGGTCTCAAGCGCTTTTGCGATCTCAGGTGTTGCCGAGACTTTCACGCCAGCAAAATCCGGACCGAACTTCGAGGTATCGACCGCGCGCGTACCATCCGCCTTGTAGGTGTAATAGCGCGGACCGGAAATACGTGGTGTGGGCTCGGGATCGATGTCGCGGCCGGCAGGCGCACTTTGCTGGACGACGCCCGGAAGGCCACGATCCTGGCGTTCGCGCTCGATCTTACCGGGACCGCCACGAAGCAGATCCATGAGGGTGATGGCGCTGGCTGGGGCGGGAATGCCCGCAGAAACGGAAACACCGAGAGCCAGTATGAACGCCGCCGATTTTTTTCCTGAAGTGATCTGCAATTTAGTCCTCATTGCGTCCAGCGCCGTGATCCATCGAAGCGCGCGTAAAAACATTGTCTGTCTAGCCGATTGGCCTTCGCTTGAAAAGAAAACGCGCGAAGTCCGATGTCGTGCCAGAATCGTCCTGCCGTGCGTCAAAAAATCTCCGGCAATCTTCTTAATTTTTGGCAGGAATAGTTAAATTTCTCTTTAATTTCGAAGCATTGCAGCAAGATGTTTTTTCATCTGACAAGCCCGCAGCGCCATGGAATTGTCGGTTTTTGCGACGTTACCCAAAAGTCACGCCAATCGACTTTCGAATCTGCAGCAAAAAGCTGGTGCCCCGCGGTGAGTGAGGCTTTCCAGAGTTGCAGGATGGCTCTATATGTCGGCCCGCGCGCAAGACGAGCATAAATGCCACCTTGTCACCGGAACACTATGGAGAGGCACCCACGATGACAGCCACACGCACGGAAACCGATACTTTTGGCCCGATCGAAGTCGCCAGCGATCGCTACTGGGGCGCGCAGGCCCAGCGCTCGCTCGGCAATTTCAAGATTGGTTGGGAGAAGCAGCCGACCTCCGTCATTCGTGCGCTCGGCATCGTCAAGCAGGCAGCGGCACGCGCCAATATGGCGCTGGGCGGTCTCGACGCGCAACTCGCCGAAACGATCATCAAGGCGGCTCAGGAAGTCATCGAGGGCAAGCTGAACGAGCATTTCCCCCTTGTCGTCTGGCAGACGGGTTCCGGCACCCAGTCCAACATGAATGCCAATGAAGTGATCTCCAACCGCGCCATCGAAATGCTCGGCGGCGTCATGGGCTCGAAAAAGCCGGTTCACCCGAACGATCACGTCAACATGAGCCAGTCGTCCAACGACACCTACCCAACGGCCATGCATATCGCCTGCGCCGAGCAGATCGTTCATCACCTGCTTCCGAGCCTGAAGCATCTGCATGCCGCGCTCGACAAGAAGGCGAAAGACTTCGCCCACATCATCAAGATCGGCCGCACGCACACGCAGGATGCGACGCCGTTGACGCTCGGCCAGGAGTTTTCTGGCTATGCTGCTCAGGTTGCATCAGCAATCAAGCGCATTGAACTGACGCTGCCAGGCCTATGCGAACTGGCACAGGGCGGTACCGCCGTCGGCACTGGCCTCAATGCCCCTGTCGGCTTTGCCGAAAAGGTTGCCGAAGAGATTGCCACCATCACCGGTTTGCCTTTTGTCACCGCGCCGAACAAGTTCGAAGCACTGGCCGCCCATGACTCGATGGTTTTCGCTCATGGGGCGATCAACGCGGCTGCTGCCGCCCTCTTCAAGATCGCCAACGACATTCGCTTCCTAGGCTCCGGCCCGCGCGCTGGTCTTGGCGAACTGTCGCTGCCGGAAAACGAGCCCGGCTCGTCGATCATGCCGGGTAAGGTCAACCCGACGCAGTCCGAGGCACTTACTCAGGTTTGCGCACACATCTTCGGCAACCAGGCCGCGATCACCTTTGCGGGATCGCAGGGCCACTTCGAGCTCAACGTCTACAATCCGATGATGGCCTACAACTTCCTGCAGTCCGTTCAGCTTCTCGGCGATGCAGCCGTTTCCTTCACCGACAACTGCGTTGTCGGTATCGAAGCGCGCGAAGACAACATCCGTAAGGGCGTGGAGAACTCGCTGATGCTGGTGACCGCACTCAACACCAAGCTCGGCTACGATGCCTGCGCCAAGATTGCGAAGACGGCGCACAAGAACGGTACGACGCTGCGTGAAGAAGCGGTTGGCGGCGGATATCTGACGAATGAAGAGTTCGATCAATACGTCCGTCCGGAGAACATGATCGGCCCGAAGTAACGACAAGGGTCCGACACCGGAACTCGCCCGTTGTCGGACCCGCTGCCCTATTTCTGTTTATTCTGAAATGCTGTTTGCAGACATTAATTTTCGTAGATAAAATCTTTGGCAGACGGTAACTGGATTCCGAGTTCTCGCGCGATTCTCGGAGAAGGCTACGCCGGAGAACATGCCGACTTTTTCATGCAGCATCGACAATTGGTTGGGGAACTATTGTTGAGGCGCGTCGGCCACAGCAAAGAATGGGACGATCTGGGGACACATCATGAGTACGGGACCAACACAAACCATGCCCGGCGCCGACGTGGCGAGCCAGATTATGCACGCCATGCGCAACATGGGTATCTCGCCCATTCCACGCAATTACAATCTGTTTTACGAAGCCTTCATCGGATCCAATCCTGCGCTGTCCAAAGAGTTGCTGCAGCTTGGTAGCAAGGTGACCCAGGAAGAGCTGGACGAACTCGGCGCCCGCTACTTCAACCACAGTCACAGCAAGATCATCGAGACGGTTCATGAGAAGCTGCATCTTGAGTTGGAGGCCTTGCTCACCGTCCTGAAGCATGAGCAGTCAAGCCTTGAAAAGTACAATCGGGTGCTCGACGAAACGCGCGAGCGCATCTCGGTCAAAAGCGCGACAAGCACCTCGCTTGTCGGGGCAGCTATCGCGATCCTGTCTGAGGCCACCGGAAACAAGATCGCCCAGGGTGAGAACAGTTCCAAAGACTTGGACCGACATGCTCAAGAGATGCAACAGGTTCGTCTGGAATTGGATGAATACAAGCGCATCGCCAATACGGATTCATTGACCCGTCTGTCGAACCGCCGAGCTTTCGACGAAAAGCTCGCTTCGACCTATGATACCAGCTTCGGACTTCACCTTTCGTCCTTGATCCTGCTGGACATCGATAACTTCAAGCGTGTCAACGATACCTATGGCCATCCCGTCGGAGACAAGATTCTCGCAAGCGTGGCTTCGGTTATCCGCAAGTCGGTTCGAAAAGATATCTTCGTGGCTAGAAACGGCGGCGAGGAATTCGCCATCATCGTCGATAACATGAATGCCGACGAAGTGCGGGACATGTGTGAGCGTATCCGCATCTCGCTGGAAAAGACCCCATTCAGAAACTCGAAGACCGGCGTGGATTACGGCCAGATCACCGTTTCCGTTGGTTATGCCATGGCCTCTCAGGCGCAGAACCCCGTGGAACTCTACGCGCATTCGGACGTCGCGCTCTACACTGCGAAGACGTCCGGAAGAAACCGTACGGTCATTTTCGAAGACGGCATGCAGAAGAACGCCTCATCCAAAAGCTGGCTGATCTACCGCACTTAACCGCAGCACTTGGCAGAACAGCACGCGCCTCAAAGGCATGCGCCTTCACCACATGGTTTTTGCCGCCCGCTCGGGCCACTCCTTGTCATAGGTTTCCTTGTCGAAATCCGCTTTCGCGGCCTTCAACAGCGTACCGGGTGTCGGCAGCGACGCTGGATCGACATAGTTTTCAGGATTCCACAGCTCAGAACGAATCAACGCGCGGGCGCATTGGAAGTAAACTTCGTCGATAGTGACGACCGTCACCGTGCGCGGGTTTTTCCCGTCCATCACGAAGCTCTCCAGCAGCGCCGGTTCTGCCGAGACCACCGCCTTGCCATTGATGCGCATCGTGGTTGTTGAGCCGGGCACAAGGAACATCAGCGCCACGCGCGGATCGCGCACGATGTTCATGAGTGAGTCGACGCGATTGTTACCTCGCCAGTCCGGCAGCAACACGGTTTTCTCATCTTGAACCCGAACAACACCGCCCTTATCGCCGCGCGGCGAACAGTCCATTCCCTCTGGCCCGACCGTCGCCAGTGCCAGGAACGGCGCGGCTTCGATCATCTTGCGGTACTCGGGCGTGAGAGATGACGTGACCTTGACGAGCGACGCTTCGGAGCAACCGTCGTAAATTGCCTGCAATTCCTCAACGGATCGAATAATTCCCATGGACACTCCCTCCCCTAGCCTATCTTTCCAGAATCCGTCAGCCGCTGGCCTCTGCCACTTCACGTGCTTCGCGATCCGCGCGCTCGCGCGCTGTTCTCGCAGCCACGAGATCGGCAGGGGAAGCATTGCCGCGTATGAGCGACCGGCCCGCGTAAATGCCACCCACAACTTCGATGGCAAAGCGTTCGACATCCACATCTCGAAACTCTTCCACAAGCCGCTCGGCAGTGTCCCGTTCTTCGCCAACCGAGGTCAGAGCCTTTTGCGAGAAATCCAGTGCCGATTCATAGGTCTCGCGGATCTGATAATCGACGCCCGCCTTGACCAGATCGATCGCGTGACCGCGGTCAAAGGCGCGTGCCAGAACCGGCACCAGCGGAAACTCATGCTTGACGATCTCGGCGATGCGGATCGCAGCCTCCTTGTCATCGACACAGATCAGCACGGCGCGTGCGGTCCCTGCCCCGGCAGCGTGCAGGATCTCGGAACGTGCACCGTCGCCGTAATAGACCTTGAAGCCGAACTCGGCGGCATCGCGGACGAAGTCCGCGTCCTTGTCGATCAAAGACAGTGTATAACCACGCGCGAGTAGCGGCTGGCTGACGATCTGACCGAAGCGGCCGAAACCGATGATGAGGATGCTGCCCTCGACATTTTCAGGAAGCTCCAGACCATCTGTATTGGGCTTTGCCGCTGGCATGATCCGGTCATGAGCAATGACCATCAAAGGCGTCAGGATCATCGAGATGATGATCATCGCCGTCAGCACCGCATTGGTTTCAGCATCCAGAATCCCGGCAGCGGACGCAGCGGAATAGAGTACGAAGGCAAATTCGCCGCCCTGCGCCATCAGCACGGCGCGTTCGATCGCCTCGCGCTGACAGGTGCCGACGAGTCGGGCCACACTGTAAATCAACAGCGCCTTGACGAACATGTAGGCAATGACGCCGATGACGACGATCTTCCAGTTGGCGGCAATCACCGAAAGATCGATGGCCATTCCGACGCCGAGGAAAAAGAGCCCCAGCAGGATGCCGCGAAACGGCTCGATATCGGCTTCCAACTGATGACGAAACGAGGATTCTGAAAGCAGGACACCCGCAAGAAAAGCGCCCATTGCCATAGAGAGCCCACTGACCTGCATCAGCAGCGCCGATCCGAGAACAACAAGCAGGGCTGCTGCCGTCATCACCTCACGCGCGCCGGAAGAGGCCAGTAACCGGAACAGAGGATTGAGCAGGTAGCGACCGGCAAAGATGAGCGCGACGGTAGCCGCCAGAGCGATACCGATCGAGGAGAGACGCTCCGTCATGGTCACTTCTTCGCCGCCGCTGCCTAAGAAGGTCACAAGCACCAGAAGTGGAACGATAGCCAGATCCTCAAACAGAAGGATGGCGATGATCCGCTGCCCTTTCAGCGTCGAGAGGCTATTGCGCTCCTGAAGCATCTGCATGACGATAGCGGTGGATGTCAGCACGAAACCCGTGCCCGCGACAAAGGACGGGATGACGGGATAGCCGAACGCCACACCGATCATCGTCAGTCCGCCTATACAGACCATCACCTGAAGCGCGCCAAGACCGAATATGTCCTTACGCATCGACCACAGTCTCGACGGCTGCATTTCAAGACCGATGATGAAGAGAAACATCACCACGCCGAGTTCTGCTATGTGGATGATGGCCTGCGGGTCTGAAAAAGCGCCTAGGCCGAAGGGGCCGATAACGAGGCCTGCTGCGAGATATCCAAGAACCGAGCCGAGACCGATGCGCTTGAAGATGGGTGCGGCCACTACGCCGGCGGCCAGCAGGACGACCACCTGGGCCAGATCATTCGCATTTCCCTCGACGGCCAAGTGTCACCTCTATGTTCAAATCATATGCAACTTCCCTAACGGAACCGCGGCTCCCTGCTCAAGCCTTTTTCCGCAAGTTCCTGTTCGTAAGCGTGGAACAGTGCGTCGCCCTTTTCGCCCAATTCCTGAAGGTAGCGCCATGTGAAGATGCCACTATCATGCCCGTCATCGAAAGCGATGCGCACCGCATAGTTGCCCGTCGCAACCACGTTACGGATCGCCACATCTCGCTTTCCCGGCACAGTGACCTTCTGCCCCGGGCCATGGCCCTGAACTTCCGCAGACGGAGATAGGACCCGCAGCATTTCGGCGGCGAGCGTGTAAGAAGCACCATTGTCGAACACGACGGTCAGGTACTTGCGATCCGTAGAAATCCGTAACTCAGTGGGCCAGGCTTCACTCATGTTGATTTCCGTCGCGTTAGAGGCAAGGAACAACTATGGCCTTGTCGGTTTAGAGGCAAGACATTACATGTTGTGACAGAACGATCCCCAGATCCAACCGCGCAAATTACATGAACATGGAGAGATCGGCTTGAACAGCGTTCTAACGCATCTCGGGCAAACCCAAGCAATCGCTCAAGCTGATGGGCCCATGATCGACCCCTTCGGTCGGGCAGTCACCTATTTGCGTGTTTCGGTAACCGATCGGTGTGATTTTCGCTGTACTTATTGCATGTCGGAGCACATGACCTTCTTGCCGAAGAAGGACCTGCTCTCGCTCGAGGAACTGGACCGTCTCTGTTCCGCCTTCATCGCCAAGGGTGTGCGCAAGCTGCGCCTGACAGGTGGTGAACCTCTTGTGCGCAAGAACATCATGCATCTCATCCGCAATCTCGGTCGCCATGTCAAAGCGGGCCGGCTGGATGAGCTGACGCTGACCACCAATGGGTCGCAGCTCGCCGCTCATGCGACTGAACTTTACGATTGCGGCGTACGCCGCATCAATGTGTCGCTGGATACGCTGGATGCCGAGAAATTCCGTCAGATCACGCGGTGGGGTGATTTTTCCAAGGTAATCGCAGGCATTGACGCCGCTCTTGCAGCGGGCATCAAGATCAAGCTCAATGCCGTAGCGTTGAAGGACTTCAACGAGCACGAGATCCCCGAGCTGATGGGTTTCGCCCACGCGCGCGGCATGGATTTGACCGTTATCGAAACCATGCCGATGGGCGAGATCGAGGAAGATCGCACCGACCGCTACTTGCCGCTTTCTGAGCTTCGTTCTTCGCTTGAAGAGCGCTTCACGCTGACCGACATTCCCTTCAAGACCGGTGGCCCCGCCCGCTACGTCGGGGTGAAGGAAACCGGTGGACGGCTGGGCTTCATCACACCGATGACGCATAATTTCTGCGAAAGTTGCAATCGCGTGCGCGTAACCTGCACCGGCACGCTCTACATGTGTCTAGGTCAGGACGATGCGGCGGATCTGAGAACGCCGTTGCGAGCCTCGGATGGCGACGCGCTTCTGTCGCAAGCGATCGACGATGCAATCTTGCGCAAACCCAAGGGCCACGACTTCATCATAGATCGGGATCGCAAGCGGCCTGCTGTCGCCCGGCATATGAGCGTCACCGGCGGCTGATCTTTCTCTCAGCTTATTATTTGATACCCTTACATTAAATGGATTGAATTCGATCGCTGCCCATGTCACGACTTGATATGGGAGGAGTGAACGGAGTCGCTCGCTGCGGAAGATCACTTAGCGACGTCGTTCTTGGGATCACATCATGGCATTGACGGACAATACGCGCGGAGCGCTGCTCATGGCTCTCGCGATGGCAAGCTTCACGATCAACGACGCTTTTACCAAGTCCGTCACACCCTACATCAATACCGGACAAATCCTCTTCGTTCGCGGCGTGATGACTTGCGTGCTGGTTTATGTGATCGCGCGCCACATGGGCGCGCTGCGCCCTCTGAAAACCATGCTACGGCCCATCATTCTCCTGCGTTGCCTTTGCGAGGTCGCTGCTTCCATTCTCTATCTCAAGGCACTCAGCCTGATGGAATTTGCCAATGTGGCGGCCATCATGCAGTCGCTGCCGCTTGCGGTGACCCTTGGTGCGGCGCTCTTCTTGAAAGAGCCTGTGGGTTGGCGGCGCTGGACGGCCATTCTCGTGGGCTTCCTTGGCGTCCTTGTCATTTTGAGGCCCGGTCCGGAGGGTTTCACCTCGGGTGCACTTCTGGTGTTGGCGGCGATGTTTGTTACTGCAGGACGCGATCTTTTGACCAGGCGCATGTACACGGATGTCCCCTCTATGGCCGTGACCATGACGACAACCGTCGTCAATACCCTGTTCGGTGCAGCTCTGATCATGCCATTCGGTGGCTGGCAACCGATGAACGCCTATGTCTGGTCGCATCTCATCGCGGCCGCCTTCCTCGTTGTCATCGGCTATCAGGCAGTGATCACGGCGATGCGCAGCGGCGACATCTCCTTCGTCGCACCGTTTCGCTATACCAGCATGATTTGGGCCTTTTCGATCGGCCTTTTCTTCTTCGGTGAGCATCTGGACGTATGGACATTGGCAGGCACGGCCATCATCGTCGCCTCCGGTCTCTACACGTTCTATCGCGAAAGCAGGCGTCACCGTGCACCGATCGCCAAACAGGCAGTGGGTATCGAATGAACAAGGCGCGTTTTCTTGATCGCTCGACCCCGCCGCATGTGATGACGCTTGTCCTAGTGGCAGGCGTCGCCGCGCTCAGCATGAACGTGTTCCTGCCCTCGCTTGCGGCCATGTCGATCTATTTCGGCACCGACTACGCCGTGATGCAATTCGCCGTCTCAGGCTACCTTGCCGCCACCGCCTTGCTCCAGCTTGTAATCGGACCGCTTTCCGATCTCTTCGGGCGTAGGCCCGTGATGCTCGTCAGTATCCTGCTGATGATCGTTGCCACACTGATCTGCACCTTCGCGCCCAACATCACCGTCTTCATGATCGGCCGCGTTCTGCAGGCGGCGATCGCATCGGGCTTCGTGCTGGCGAGAGCTATCGTCCGCGATATGGTACCCGCCGAACAGGCTGCATCGATGATCGGCTACGTTACCATGGGCATGTCGGTGGTTCCGATGATCGGTCCTACGGTCGGCGGCTTTCTCAATGATCTCGCTGGCTGGCAGGCCAGCTTCGCCTTTGTCGGCCTGTCGGCAGTTACGGTTCTGCTGCTGGTCTTTTTCGATATGGGCGAAACAAACCAGCAAAAGTCGGCAAGTTTTGCCGCACAGTTCAAAGCCTGGCCACAGCTTCTCCGCTCCACCCGCTTCTGGGGATACGCACTGACCTGCACGCTATCGTCAGGCCTGTTTTTCTCCTTCCTTGGCGGCGCGCCTTTCGTCGGCAGCGTGCTTTATGGTTTGATGCCGGCAGTGCTAGGCATGCAGTTCTTCTTCATGGCGACAGGCTACATGTTGGGCAACTTCGTCTCTGGTCGCTATGCCAGCCGGATCGGCATTCCGGTGATGATGCTGGCCGGAAACGTCATCGCCCTGGCCGGGATCGTCATTGCCTACCTGCTGCTCCATCTCGAGCTAGATAGTCACTACGAGTTCTTCATCCCGCTTGCCCTCATCGGCGTCGGCAACGGCGTAACGCTGCCAAGCGCCAATGCGGGCATGGTCAGCGTCCAGCCGCATCTGGCAGGTTCGGCCTCTGGTCTCGGCGGGGCGCTGACGATCGGCGGTGGGGCAGCGCTTTCCGTGATCGCCTCCTCTCTGCTCTCAGAGGAAGCTGGCACGACGCATCTCCTCCTCGTCATGCTGGTCAACGGCGTGCTGGCCGTGGCGACAAGCGCCTACGCAGGCAGACAGGAACGCCGTCACGCGCAGCATCTGCTAAGAGGCAAGGCATGACCGACACGGCACGCAAGCTCCCCGGCCTCATCCTGGCAGGCGGTCTTTCCCGGCGTATGGGTACGAACAAATCCCTGTGCCCCTTTGGTGAAAGGCAACTTCTCCACCACGTTATCGAAAAGCTTGCACCGCAGGTGTCGGCGCTGGCGCTCAACGCGGGCGGCGAGTGGGGCAAAGCTTTCGATCTACCTCTTGTGCCCGACACCAAGATTGGTCACGCAGGACCGCTTGCCGGCATTCTCGCTGGTCTGCAGCACTTTAGAGCTCACTCATCAGGCATAAGCCACATGCTGACAGCGCCCTCAGACAGTCCGTTTTTTCCAGATGATCTTGCCTTGAGGCTCATGGATCATGTGCCGGACGAGAACACCATCGTCATCGCAGCATCGAAGGGTCAGGTTCATCCGGTCTTTGCTCTCTGGCCGCTCGCGCTTGTGGAGGATCTGGAGCGATGGCTGGCAGATGATGATAACCGTCGAATCCGCAGCTTTCTGGCACGCCACCCCACCATCGGCGTCTCCTTTCCGCCAGTGGAAAGCGCCACAAGTTCAATCGATCCGTTCTTCAATATCAACACCCCGGAAGAGCTTTCGCAGGCGCAAACCTTTCTGAAGAGCCTTGTCCCATGACGCATCAAAAGGTCTTCGGCATTTCCGGCTGGAAAAACTCTGGCAAGACCGGGCTTGCCGTCCGCATCGTCACAGAGTTGACCGCGCGCGGCTACCGGGTGTCCACCATCAAGCACGCGCATCATGATTTCGATATCGACAAGGTGGGGGCGGATAGCTGGCGTCATAGACAAGCCGGTGCGCATGAAGTCACGATCGTGTCCGGTACGCGCTTTGCCATCATGCATGAGTTGCGCGGCGCATCCGAACCCTCTTTCGAGGAGATCCTCACGCGGATTGCACCGTGCGATCTGGTTCTGATTGAAGGTTACAAGTACGAACCCGTGCCAAAGATGGAGGCTCGCCGGAGGGAAGCAGCAAAGACCGAACCACTGGCGCCAAGCGATCCACACATCATCGCGATTGCTGCGGATCACGAAATCCCGGACAGCACCCTTCCCGTCTTCAATCTCGATGATACGGCCCGCATCGCCGACTTCATCGAGGCGACTGTTGGCCTAGAACGTCCATCAAAATGAAAAAGCCGGGCGTTGCGACCCGGCTTTTCCTTTTACCTTGATACGCAAAACACTATTCAAGGAAAGAAGATGGGTTCACCGGCGTTGCATCCTTGCGGACTTCGAAGTGAACCTGTGGACGCTTTGCACTGCCGGTCATGCCCGATGTTGCAATCGTCTGACCGCGCTGAACCTTCTGACCGCGCTGGACATCCAGATTTGCAGCGTTGCCGTATACGGTCACCTTGCCGTCGTCGTGGCGGACGAGAACCGTGTTGCCGAGCTGCTTCAGGCCGTTGCCAGCATAGATGACCACACCGTTTTCAGCAGCCTTGATCGGCGTGCCTTCCGGAACGGAGATGTTGATGCCGTCATTGCGGTTGCCATCGACATTCTCGCCAAAGCCGGAGATGACGGCACCGCGGACCGGCCAGCGATACTTGCCGATGCCGGTGGATTCCGGTGCGATAGACGCGACGTCAGACTTCTTCTCGACATCGCTGACACTGGCTTCGGCAGCAGGTGCTTTCGGCACCTCTGTCTTGGCGACTGGTGTCTCGACAGCCTTCGCAGCAGCGGCAGGTGCAGCAGTCTCATGTGGCTTGACCGAAGCGGTCTTGATGCCGTCCGTCGCGGCGGCCGGAATGGTCAGCGTCTGACCAATTCGGATATTGCCGTCTGGAATGTTGTTGGCGGCCTTCAGGTCGGCAACGGAAACACCGTTCTCGCGGGCAATCTTGGCAACGCTGTCACCCGGCTTGACCTTGTAGCCGCCGGTTGGCGGCAGCGGCTTGCCGCCTGGAGGCGTCAACTTGCCGGTCTCGGACGAAGCCTTGTCGCGAGCAGCACCATCGGCGGGTAGAACCGCAACATTCTGCTCCTGACCACGGGTGGGAGCCGGGGCGTTGTTTTTGCTCAGATCGATATTGTCGGACGCCGCACGGGCGGCGTTGCGTGTCTGACCGAAGCGCGGAATGACGATCGACTGGCCAGGACGCGCAGCAGATGCAGTCTTCAGGCCGTTCGCCTCAAGCAGTGCCTTTTCCGGCACGCCGTAGCGCCTGGAGAGCGTGGCGATAGTCTCACCGGAATTCAGCGTGACCGAGGAGGCACCTTCCGTGTGCCAGCCGTTATTGTCACGCTTCACTGAGCCCGTCGACAGCGTATCGGCGCTATTGCTTGCAGGCACCCGCGCCGAAGCCATGGAAGGCGCGCGGTTTGCGGTTGCAGACGGGAATGGCTGCGCCATGGCGTCGCTTCTCGTCGCGGGATCGCGGCTTGCGGATGGCGACGGAGCGGAGAGTTCGGCGCGTTGAACAGGGGCAGAAGACGATGCAGCACGAGCCATCGATGGCTGGACCGAACCATAGCCACCATTCGAAGCCGGATAAGGCTGGTTCATGGCGGTATTCTGGTTTCCATAGCCGCCCTGCGGAGCGGCTGCGTAACCGCCACCATTCATATCAGCCTGGGGAACGGGCGCCTGACCGTAGGCACCGGCGCCGTTGCGCTGAGGAATGGACGCAGTCGTCATCTGGTCCGTATTGTTGCTGGAAAAGAGTCCGGAGAAGCGTGTCGCGTCCGAGCTGCAACCCGTTGCGACGCTTGCCAGCAATGCCGCTGCGAACATCTTTGCGATTGATTTTCCGATTTTAGGCGAATGACTCATACGCATGACTCGATCTACACTGACGCAAACGCCGCATCGGAACCGATCCGGCTGAACAAACACTTGCAAGGCCCCTCTTCCGAAACGGAAAAACCATGCGTCGATGAGATGATTAAAGCGCGTTAGTGTTACCACGCCGTTAAAACGTTAAGCTCTTCGGATATTTTTTGACAATTCGATAACCATGCCGATCTTGGCGATGTCTGGTGAGGAACCCGTGCGCGCGTCCCGCACTGGTTTGGCCGGCCTCTATGAGTTGACCGCGACCCCTGATCCGCGTCAAACGGAAATGGAGGGGAGAACCATCATGATCGACAAGCTGGAATTTTTCATCGCTCTGGCCCGCGCCGAACATTTCGGTCGGGCGGCCGAAGAGTGCGGCATCTCTCAGCCGACGCTCTCGGCAGCCATCCGCCAGCTTGAGGATCAATTGGGCGTCGTGTTGGTGGTGCGCGGATCTCGGTATCAGGGGCTGACACCGGAAGGCCAACGCGTTCTCGAGTGGGCAAGGCGGATCGTCGGTGATGCCCGCACCATGCGCGAAGAAATGCGAGCCGCACGGAAGGGTCTCGCCGGGCACATCAGAATTGCGGTCATCCCCACGGCACTCGCCATGGTGCCGAGGCTGACCGAGCCGTTCCAGGCACGCCATCCGGACGTCACGTTCTCGGTTACGTCACGTACCTCATTGCAGGTTCTGAGCCAGTTGGAAAATCTCGAGATCGACGCAGGAATCACCTATCTCGACAATGAGCCGCTCGGTCGTGTCACGACCGTTCCTCTCTATTCGGAGCGCTATCACCTGATAGCAGCGGCTGGAACGCCACTTGCGGATCGCGAAATCGTGACGTGGAAAGAGGTCTCCGGTCTTCGGCTTTGTCTATTAACTCCCGACATGCAAAACCGCCGCATTATCAATACGCATATGGCGGAGGCTGGCGTGCAGGCCAAGCCCACCCTCGAATCGAATTCGATGATCGTCTTGTTTTCCCACATACGGACTGGTCAATGGGCGTCGATTATGCCGCGTAACGTTGCGGAATCCTTCGGTTTTCCGGAGCAAATTCGGATGATACCAATCTCCGAACCGGATGCCGAACACCTTGTCGGCCTTGTGGCTACCCACCGGGAGCCTCACACGCCTCTCGTTTCAGCGCTTCTGCATGAAGCAAGATCCCGTGCTGCAGCATCCGTTTTTGATAGAAATTTTCTATCGCACAACGGGACGTCTTTATTGACCTGACGGATGCATTCTCGCCATCCTCTTTAAAAGCCAGATTGAGACACACGTAATTTCCAAGCGGGGCTTCTTGGAGTCGCAGGGTCTGCAGAGAAATCCTCTGTCTGGCGTCGGTTTGGGAGGACTGACCATGAACATTCGAGCGGTTGCCAATACCGAGGCAAGCCGGATATCCGAGATTATCGATCACTGTCGCAGCTTGGAAGGGCCGATGCTGCCTATCCTGCACCAGGTGCAGGAGGAATTTGGATATATTCCGGAGAGTGCCAAACAACTGATCGCCTCTGCGCTCAATGTTTCGCGAGCCGAAGTACATGGCGTCATCACCTTCTATCACGATTTTCGCGACCACCCCGCCGGTCGCCACACTTTGAAGCTCTGTCGCGCCGAGGCCTGTCAGTCGGTGGGCGGCGATAGGCTTGCCGAGCGCGCGAAAGCAAGGCTCGGCCTCGACTGGCACGAAACCGCGCCCGATGGCTCGGTCACGCTGGAGCCCGTCTTCTGTCTTGGCCTCTGCGCTTCTGCGCCGGCTGCGATGCTGGATGGTGAGCTTTATGGGCGCGTCGATGAGCACAGTCTGAACGACATCGTGGCGGAGGTGAGCAAATGACGATCACCGTCTTCGTTCCCCGGGACGCGGCAGCACTTGCCGTGGGTGCCGACAAGGTGGCAGCAGCCATTGAGCGCGAAGCCGCTTCCCGCAGTCTCGATGTCCATGTTGTTCGTAACGGCTCGCGCGGCATGCTCTGGCTGGAAGTTCTGGTCGAGGTGCGCACCGATGAGGGCCGCTTCGCCTATGGCCCTGTCAGGCCATCGGACGTCCCATCGCTATTCGATGCCAATTTTCTAACCGGCGGCTCGCATCCGCTCGGGCATGGCCTGACGCAGGATATCCCGTTCCTTAAAAGCCAGACACGCCTCACCTTTTCCCGCTGCGGCGTCACCGATCCGCTGTCGCTCGATGACTACCGCCAGTATCAGGGCCTGACCGGCCTCGAAAAGGCGGTCACCATGGCACCTGCAGACATCGTCCGACAGGTCACCGATAGCGGTCTTCGCGGGCGTGGTGGTGCTGGTTTTCCGACCGGCATCAAATGGAAGACGGTCGCAGACGCTGTGGCAGATCAGAAATACATCGTCTGTAATGCCGATGAAGGCGATAGTGGTACCTTTGCCGACCGCATGATCATGGAGGGTGATCCCTTCGTCCTGATCGAAGGCATGGCGATCGCCGCAATTGCGGTCGGTGCCACCAAAGGCTACATCTACACCCGCTCCGAATATCCGCACGCCATTGCCATCATGGACGAGGCGATTAAGATCGCCCGCGCTGCTGGTATCCTCGGCCCCTCGGTGATGGGCTCGACTTACGCCTTCGACATGGAAGTGCGCATGGGTGCGGGTGCCTATGTCTGCGGCGAGGAGACCTCGCTTTTGAATAGCCTGGAAGGCAAGCGCGGGATCGTTCGCGCCAAGCCGCCGCTGCCTGCACTTCAGGGATTGTTCGGCAAGCCGACCGTCGTCAACAATGTCATGTCGCTGGCCTCCATTCCGGTAATCATGGATCGCGGCGCGCAGTTCTATCGTGATTACGGCGTTGGCCGTTCAAATGGCACGATCCCAATCCAGCTCGCCGGCAACTTGAAATATGGCGGCCTTTACGAAACCGCCTTCGGCATGACGCTTGGACAACTCGTCAATGATATTGGCGGTGGCACTATCTCCGGCCGTCAGGTCAAGGCGGTGCAGGTTGGTGGGCCACTCGGCGCCTATTTCCCGCCGTCGCTTTTCGACACGGTTTTCGACTACGAGGCTTTCACGGCCGCCGGCGGCCTGATCGGGCACGCGGGGATCGTCGTTTTCGACGACACCGTCGACATGCTGAACCAGGCGCGGTTCGCGATGGAATTCTGTGCGGTCGAGAGCTGCGGGAAATGCACACCTTGCCGAATCGGCTCAACGCGCGGTGTTGAGACTGCCGATAAGATCGCGCAAGGGATCGAGCCTGAAAAGAACCGACAGCTTCTGGCTGATCTCTGCAATACCATGAAGTTCGGCTCGCTCTGCGCGCTGGGCGGCTTCACCCCCTATCCGGTGATGAGTGCGATGACGCACTTCCCGGAGGATTTTGCACCCACCCCACTTGTTGAAGCGGCGGAGTGATACCATGACCCTTGTTCACGAAATCGACTACGGTACTCCGGCTTCCAAATCTACCGACATGGTGACCCTCACCATTGATGGTCGCGAGATCACCGTGCCCGCCGGCACCTCCATCATGCGCGCCTCCATGGAAGCGGGCATCCAGGTGCCCAAACTCTGCGCCACCGATATGGTGGATGCTTTTGGCTCCTGTCGTCTGTGTCTGATCGAGGTGGAGGGTCGAAACGGCACCCCCGCCTCTTGCACCACGCCGGTTGCCCCAGGCCTCGTCGTCCATACACAGACGGAACGGTTGAAGCAGATCCGAAAAGGGGTGATGGAGCTCTATATCTCCGACCACCCGCTCGACTGCCTCACCTGCGCCGCCAATGGCGACTGCGAGCTGCAGGACATGGCAGGCGCAGTGGGCCTTCGCGATGTGCGCTACGGCTATGAGGGCGACAACCATGTGAAGGCGCGCTCTTCCGACGGCGGCCTCAACGCGCAGTGGATGCCGAAGGACGAATCCAATCCGTACTTCACCTATGATCCGTCGAAGTGCATCGTCTGCTCGCGCTGCGTGCGCGCCTGCGAAGATGTGCAAGGTACGTTCGCGCTGACCATCGAAGGCCGCGGCTTTGACAGCCGCGTCTCGCCGGGCGCGCATGAAGCCTTCCTCGATTCCGAATGCGTCTCCTGCGGCGCCTGCGTGCAGGCCTGTCCAACCGCGACCTTGACGGAAAAATCCGTCATCGCCATTGGCCAGCCGGAACATTCAATGGTCACCACGTGTGCCTATTGCGGTGTCGGCTGTTCCTTCAAGGCCGAGATGCGCGGCGAAGAACTCGTTCGCATGGTGCCGTGGAAGGATGGACAGGCAAACCGCGGCCACTCTTGCGTCAAGGGTCGCTTTGCCTATGGCTACGCCAGCCACAAGGACCGAATCCTCAATCCGATGATCCGCGAGAAGATCACCGATCCCTGGTGCGAAGTGACGTGGGAAGAAGCCTACGCCCACGTCGCTTCCGAATTCCGTCGAATCCAGACTCAATATGGACGGGAATCCATCGGAGGCATCACCTCCTCGCGTTGCACCAATGAAGAAACCTATCTGGTGCAGAAGCTGATCCGCGCTGGCTTCGGCAACAATAACGTCGATACCTGCGCACGCGTCTGCCATTCGCCAACCGGCTATGGTCTCGGTCAGGCCTTCGGCACCTCTGCAGGCACGCAGAACTTCGACAGCGTCGAGCATTCCGATGTGGTGCTCGTCATCGGCGCCAACCCCACAGACGGCCACCCGGTCTTCGGCTCTCGCCTGAAGAAGCGGCTGCGCCAAGGTGCCAAACTCATCGTCATCGACCCGCGCCGTATCGATCTGGTTCGCACACCGCATGTGGAAGCGGCCTTCCATCTGCCGCTGAAGCCGGGGACCAACGTCGCCGTGCTGACGTCGCTCGCGCATGTCATCGTCACCGAAGGCCTGTTCGATGAAGCCTTCATTCGCGAACGCTGCGACTGGTCCGAATTCGAAGACTGGGCGTCTTTCGTTTCAGAAGACGAGCATAGTCCGGAAGAAACTGAAAAGTTCACTGGCGTTCCGGCAGCAGAGTTGCGCGGCGCGGCTCGTCTTTTCGCACGCGGCGGCAATGGCGCCATCTACTATGGCCTCGGCGTCACCGAACACAGCCAGGGCTCGACAACCGTCATGGCAATTGCCAACCTCGCCATGGCAACCGGCAATATCGGTCGGCCAGGCGTCGGCGTGAACCCGCTGCGCGGCCAGAACAACGTGCAGGGCTCATGCGATATGGGCTCCTTCCCGCACGAGTTGCCTGGCTACCGTCATATCTCTGACGATGCGACGCGTGAAACCTTCGAGAAGCTCTGGGGCGTGACACTCAACAATGAGCCGGGTCTGCGCATCCCCAACATGCTGGATGCCGCCGTCGAAGGCTCGTTCAAGGGCATTTACATCCAGGGCGAAGACATTCTGCAATCCGATCCCGATACCAAGCACGTGTCTGCCGGTCTGGCTGCGATGGAATGCGTCGTGGTCCACGACCTCTTCCTCAATGAGACGGCAAACTACGCCCATGTCTTCCTGCCGGGATCGACCTTCCTCGAAAAAGACGGCACCTTCACCAACGCAGAGCGCCGCATCAACCGCGTGCGCAAGGTGATGAGCCCGAAAAACGGGTATGCCGATTGGGAGGTGACTCAGAAGCTCGCCCAGGCAATGGGGCTTGATTGGAACTACGGCCATCCGTCGCAGATCATGGATGAGATTGCCGCGACCACGCCAAGCTTTGCCAGCGTCTCTTATGACTATCTGGAGAAGAATGGTTCTGTTCAGTGGCCTTGCAACGAAAAATTCCCGTTGGGCTCGCCGATCATGCATGTCGACGGTTTTGTCCGCGGCAAGGGTAAGTTCATCCGCACCGAATATGTGGCAACCGATGAACGAACCGGTCCACGCTTCCCGCTGCTGCTGACGACAGGTCGTATCCTCTCGCAGTACAATGTTGGCGCGCAAACCCGACGCACCGAGAACGTCGTCTGGCATGAAGAAGACCGGCTTGAAATTCATCCACATGACGCCGAACAACGCGGCATCAAGGAGGGTGACTGGATCAAGCTTGCCAGCCGTTCGGGTGACACGACGCTTCGGGCGCTGATCACCGATCGTGTGGCACCGGGCGTCGTCTACACGACGTTTCATCACCCGGACACCCAGGCCAATGTCATCACCACCGACTTTTCCGACTGGGCGACCAATTGCCCGGAATACAAGGTGACGGCGGTTCAGGTCTCACCGTCCAATGGTCCTACGCAATGGCAGGAAGAGTATGAAGAACTTTCCCGCCAGTCGCGCCGAATCGTGGCAAAACTCGACGCGGCGGAATAGGATCGGAGGATGGAGCAGAAACCCAGCCGAACGATCGATGAATGGCGCTTCCGACAGGGTCTTATGGAGACAGGCCGCCGCATCGTTCCGGAAGAGGTGCCCGTTGCTTTTTCCTATGGCGGCTCGACGCATGCCGTGATGATGGCAACGCCGGTGGATCTTGTCGACTTCGCCTACGGTTTTTCGCTGGCGGAGGAGATCGTGACTTCAGCGGATGACATTCTCGATGTCGATCTGGTTGAGGCCGGTCGCGGGATCGATGTTCAAATCACGCTGAAGGACACGACGGCTGATGCTCTTGTGGCGCGCCGCCGCCGCATGGCAGGACCGGTCGGCTGTGGTCTTTGCGGGATCGAATCGATCGAGCAGGCAACCCGCACCGTCGCCAAGGTTAAGAACCCCTCCGTCCGACTGATGCCTCGGCAGATCAGCGAAGCTATCCGTCTGCTCGGCGAAGGCCAAAGCCTGAACCGCGAAACGAGAGCCGTCCATGGCGCGGGATTCTACAGGCCCGAGAGCGGCATCGTCGCGGTGCGAGAGGATGTGGGGCGCCACAATGCTTTGGACAAGCTGGCAGGCGCA
This sequence comes from Agrobacterium larrymoorei, assembly GCF_037722385.1. Classification (GTDB taxonomy): domain Bacteria; phylum Pseudomonadota; class Alphaproteobacteria; order Rhizobiales; family Rhizobiaceae; genus Agrobacterium; species Agrobacterium larrymoorei_C. The sequence goes on along the minus strand of NZ_JBBKAQ010000001.1, from coordinate 378,644 downwards.
ATCCTTCGTTCCGGGCGACCGGCAGCAGATGGGGTCGTGGTGGTGACAAGCCGTCTGTCCGTTGAGATGGTGCAAAAGACTGCGCTGCTTGGATGTCCGGTTCTTGTTGCGATTTCTGCACCGACGGCGCTGGCCATCGAGACGGCAGAAGACGCCGGCATCAGCTTGATCGGCATTGCCCGCGGTGATGAATTTGAAGTGTTTACCAGACCGGACCGTCTGGCCTCGGGGGAGAACAGCCATGTCGCTTAGTCACACAGATGAGAAGCTGGTTCGCATGGCAAACCAGATCGCGACTTTCTTCATCTCGCAGCCGAAGGACGTGCAGGTGGAAGGCGTGGCGACGCATATCAATAAGTTCTGGGAGCCGCGCATGCGGCGACGCTTCTTCGAGATGATCGACAATGGCGCAGACGGCTTCCTGCCGCTCGTCATCGACGCCTCCACGAAAATCAAACGACCCGACGACCCCACGACGCAGGCGGTTGGTCTGGGCGCGGATGCGGCGAGAGGTGCACCGGGAGGCAAAGGTCCGATAGCCGGGGAGTCTCTGTCGGAACCCAGCGTTCCTTCTTGAGCGGCGTGATCTTACGCTGAGGGCATACCCTGTTCGGTACGCCTAACGCGATGAGGTCGAAACATCTCTTCGGAAGACCGGTCAATGATCAGCCCGGCCTTCCATCCTTCTCTTCGGTGCCCCTCATCGCATTGTGAGTGGATGCACTCGAAATAATCATGACATTCCAAGAGGGAGGTATTGTCGATGGCAGTTGCAGGCGTAAGCGGGGGAGGCATGGCGGGGGCCGGTCTTCTTGATCGAGAACGAATTATCGCCAAACCCGGTTTCAATCGCTGGCTGGTTCCGCCAGCGGCACTGGCAATCCATCTGTGCATTGGCATGGCCTATGGCTTCAGCGTCTTTTGGCTGCCCTTGTCGCGAGCCCTTCCTGCAACCGATCCGAGCTGCTCGAGCCTGACGCTTGTCGGCGCACTCTTCACCACCGCCTGCAACTGGCGCGTGGCGGACCTTGGGTGGATATACACGCTCTTCTTCGTTCTCCTTGGCTGCTCGGCTGCGATCTGGGGCGGATGGCTGGAACGCGTGGGTCCGCGTAAAGCCGGGTTCGTCTCCGCCTGCTGCTGGTGTGGCGGCATCCTGGTCGCGGCAATCGGCGTCATGACCCACCAGTTGTGGCTCATGTGGCTCGGTGCGGGCGTCATTGGCGGCGTAGGCCTTGGCCTGGGTTACATTTCGCCTGTCTCAACGCTGATCAAGTGGTTCCCGGACCGCCGCGGCATGGCAACCGGCATGGCCATCATGGGCTTTGGTGGCGGCGCGATGATTGGCGCTCCGCTTGCCAATCTTTTGATGGGTTACTTCAAGACCGATACCACCGTCGGCGTCTGGCAGACCTTCGTCGTCATGGCGCTGATCTACTTCGTTTTCATGATGGCTGGTGCTTTCGGCTACCGCATCCCGCCCGCCGGTTGGCGCCCGGAAGGCTGGACGCCGCCCGCTGCAAAAAGTGCGATGATCACCACACGCCATGTGCATCTGCGTGACGCGCACAAGACGAAACAGTTCTGGCTGATCTGGGCGGTTCTTTGCCTTAACGTCTCTGCGGGTATTGGCGTGATTGGCATGGCCTCGCCGATGCTGCAAGAGATCTTCGCTGGATCTCTGATCGGTGCGCCCGGTGTTGCCTTCGCGGAACTCGACGCCGCACAGAAGGCGCAGATTGCGGCGATCGCTGCTGGTTTCACCGGGCTTCTGTCGCTCTTCAACATCGGTGGCCGCTTCTTCTGGGCGTCGATGTCGGACAAGATCGGCAGAAAGAACACGTATTTCTGCTTCTTCATTCTCGGCATCGTGCTCTATGCGCTGGCACCGACACTTGCTCTGATGGGCTCCAAGGCTCTCTTCGTCCTTGCCTTTGGCATCATCCTGTCCATGTATGGCGGCGGTTTCGCTACCATTCCGGCCTATCTCGCCGACATCTTCGGCACGCAGTTCGTCGGCGCGATCCATGGTCGTCTGCTGACGGCCTGGGCAACGGCCGGCATCGTCGGTCCCGTCGTCGTCAACTACATCCGCGAAGCGCAGATCGCCGCTGGCGTTGCGCCTGGTCCGGCGCTCTACACCAGCACGATGTATATTCTTGCCGGAATGCTGGCGCTCGGCCTCATCGCCAACGCCTTCGTCAAACCGCTCTCCGACAAGTGGTTCATGTCGGATGAGGAAGTCGCTTCCCTTCAGGCCAAAACCGCTGCTGCCAATGCCGGGCCAACGGGTTCCTTCGGCATCGGCAAGGGTGGCCTCGATGGCAAGGCAGCCCTCGCATGGGCCGCAGTCGGCCTGCCGCTACTGTGGGGCGTGTGGGTGACGCTGAAGAGCAGCTTCGCGCTGTTTGGGTAATTCGCCAAGGACGTCAAAGACTATAAGAGCTGGCGCAAGTCGGCTCTTTTTTTGTGCGGTCAATGCAATGGACATTTTAGAGATAAGTCGCGATGTGCGATTCGATCGGCAGATACGGCGTCTCGAAGAGTTCTTCGCGCTCGAAGCGGCTGCCAGTCTTGGAGAAACGGGTCATGACGCAACGACCATCCTCGAGAATGATCGGCGCAATCATCATGCCACCTGAGACGATCTGCTCGGTGAAGAAGCGCGGCATGGCAGAAAAAGCAGCGGTAGAGACGATACGGTCGAAGGTGCCCTCGCCGACGAGGCCGTTGGAGCCGTCAGCCTGGCGGATCACCACATTGCGGATGCTGAGATCATCCATGCGGTTCTGTGCAGCTTGAACCAGCGTCTTGTAGCGCTCAACCGAGAGCACGCGCTCTGCCCGTCGTCCAAGTACAGCCGTCATGAAGCCGCTGCCGGTGCCGATTTCAAGCACGCGCTGGCCGGGCTTGACCTGAAGCCTCGAGATGATCTTCACCGCCATGTCGGCGCCTTCCATGAAGGCCCCGCACTCGATCGGAATGGTGCGGCTGGAATAGGCGTCCGCTGCAAGCGGTGCCGGCACGAAGAGGGAGCGCGGCGTCTGCTCCACGGCGGTCAGGAGATCGAGATCGGAAATACCTTCGGCCCGCAACCTCAAAACGAGAGCGGCAAAGCCTTCTTTCTCCACCATGGGGGATTTCAATCGTTCACTCCGAATCCAAGTGCCTTGGCGATCCGATCCTTGACCGTGTAGTCGGTCAGGTCAAGCTTGAGCGGCGTCACTGAAATCTTGTTGTGCTTGACGGCATGAATATCGGTGCCTTCCATGAAAGTACCGAGACGCTCACCGAAGCGCAGCCAGTAATAGGGAAGGCCGCGGCCATCCTGGCGCTGCTCCACCATCATCCCGAAATCGAGCTTGCCCTGCCCAGTGACGCTGACGCCCTGCACATCTTTCGGTGCGCAATTGGGGAAGTTGAGATTGAGGAATGTGCCGTCGGGCAGGTCGATCTCGCTCAGCTTGCGGATGAGATCCGGCGCGTAGGATTCGGCAACCTCCCAAGGCACGACCCGCTCGGCAGTGCCGGTATAGGCGTAAGCCTGGCTCAGCGCAAAAGAACGCACGCCCTGCAGTGTGCCTTCAATAGCGCCGGCGATCGTACCCGAATAGGTCACGTCATCGGCCATGTTGGCTCCGGAATTGACGCCGGAGAGAACGAGATCGGGCTTACCAGGCAGAACTTCGCGGATACCCATGATCACGCAATCGGTCGGCGTGCCGCGAAGCGCATAGTGTTTGTCAGAGATTTTGCGCAGACGAAGCGGCTCGGAAAGCGTCAGCGAGTGGGCAAGGCCGCTCTGGTCGGTTTCCGGTGCAACGATCCAAACGTCGTCGGAGAGCGTGCGGGCGATGCGCTCAAGCGCGGCCAGCCCCTCCGCGTGAATGCCATCATCGTTGGTCAGCAAAATCCGCATGGTCTTCTCCCTCATCCGTCCATTCTACAGCGCACTTCACCTGTCCCCGTCCAGCAGGAAGGCCGGCGGGACACACGTTCTCCTCCCGGAGCAAAGCTGATGTCCCCCGTGCCAGAGGCGCGGGAGGAGATGCTGTGGCTCAGGCTGCCTTTTCGATCCGCTTCAGGCCACCCATGTAAGGCAGCAGCACGTCCGGGATGGTCACCGAGCCATCGTCATTCAGATAGTTTTCCAGAACCGCAATCAGGCAGCGCCCGACGGCCGTGCCAGAGCCGTTCAGCGTGTGAACGAACTTCGTCGCCTTATCACCCTTGCCGCGATAGCGCGCATCCATGCGCCGTGCCTGGAAGTCGCCGCAGACGGAGCAGGACGAGATTTCGCGATAGGTGTTCTGGCCGGGCAACCAGACCTCGAGGTCGTAGGTCTTGCGCGCACCAAAACCCATGTCGCCGGTGCACAGCGTCATGGTGCGGAAATGCAGGCCAAGACGCTTCAGCACTTCTTCGGCGCAGGCCGTCATGCGTTCATGTTCGGCGATGGAGCTTTCCGCGTCGGTGATCGATACGAGCTCGCACTTCCAGAACTGGTGCTGGCGCAACATCCCGCGCGTATCACGACCGGCAGAGCCCGCCTCGGAACGGAAAGACGGGGTAAGCGCAGTGAAGCGAAGCGGCAGCTTCTCCTGTTCCAGGATTTCACCGGCGACCAGGTTGGTCAGCGTCACTTCGGCCGTCGGAATAAGGTACCGACCATCCGTCGTCTTGAAGAGATCTTCTTCGAACTTTGGAAGATTGCCCGTGCCGTAGAGCGTTTCGGCGCGCACCATCAGCGGCGAGGACACTTCCGTATAGCCATGCTCGCTGGTGTGCAGGTCGATCATGAACTGTCCGAGTGCACGTTCCAACCTTGCGATCTGACTGGTTAGCACCGTAAAGCGCGAACCCGAAAGCTTCGCCGCACGGTCGAAATCCATGTAGCCAAGCGCTTCGCCAATTTCGAAATGCTCCTTGGCTTCGTGGTTCCAGCCAGGCTTCTGGCCGACGACGCGGGTCACGACGTTGTCGTTCTCATCCTTGCCGACCGGCACATCGTCCAGCGGGATATTGGGAATGCGAGACAGGGCATCGTTCAACTGGGTGGTGACCTGACGGTCTTCCTCTTCCAGCTTGGGCATGCTGTCCTTGATGTCGGCAACTTCTGCCTTCAGCTTCTCCGCAAGCTCAGCATTCTTCTGCGCCATCGCCGCACCGATTTCCTTGGAGGCTGTGTTGCGGCGGGATTGCATGTCCTGCAGGGTCTGGATAACGGAGCGGCGCTTCTCGTCGAGCGCTATCAGGCTCGCGGACTGAGGTTCGGCTCCGCGCTTGGCCAGCGCCGCATCGAAAGCTTCAGGGTTATCGCGTATCCGTTTAATATCGTGCATCGTGGTTCCAGACCGTGGTTTTACGTCTTTGCTTGTTGAAAAACAAAACGCCGGGGCAAATGACCCGGCGTCTGAAGAAAGAACTCAAGAAGCCTTCACGCCTCTTCGGGACCGTCAAGCTCCCGGCCAGCGTTTTCGGCAGCGCGTTTCTTCTCCACGAGTCGAGCCATATAGATGGAAACCTCGTAGAGAAGGATCGCAGGCAAGGCAAGACCGATCTGGGACATCGGATCGGGAGGTGTCAGAACGGCGGCTACGACGAAGGCGGCAACGATTGCGAATTTGCGCTTCTCTCTCAGCCAGTCACTGGTGAGCAGTCCAACGCGCGCCAGAAGCGTGGTGACCACTGGCAACTGGAACACCAGGCCAAAGGAGAGAACGAGCGTCATGATGAGGCTCAGATACTCCGACACCTTCGGCATCAGCGAGATCGCCACCTCGCCGTTCTCCGGCAGCTGCTGCATGGCGAGGAAGAACCACATGACCATGGGCGTGAAGAAGAAGTAGACCAGCGCGCCGCCAAGCAGGAACAGCAGCGGAGATGCGATCAGGAACGGCAGGAAAGCAGCGCGCTCGTTCTTGTAGAGGCCTGGCGCGACGAATTTGTAAAGCTGCGACGCAACCACGGGAAACGAAATCACCATGGCGCCAAACATGGCGACCTTGATCTGTGTAAAGAAGAACTCCTGCGGAGCCGTGTAGATTAGCGAGGATTTGGAAACGTCCAGCCCTGCCCAGATCACCGCCCATTTGTAGGGAATGACGAGAAGGTTGAACAGGTGCTTAGCCATGGCGAAGCAAGCCAGAAAGGCCACGAAGAACGCACCGAGCGACCAGATAAGCCGCGTACGCAGTTCCATGAGGTGTTCGATAAGCGGCTGTGGCTTATCCTCAATATCCTCACTCATGCTTCATCCTTCTTGGCCTTGGCCGTTCTTGCAGTCTTCGCAGGCTCAGCACTAACAGCAGCATCAGGCTTCCTGCGCGTCGCCTTTGGATTTGCCACGGTTGCCGATGCAACCTTCTTGTCTGCAACCTTGACCGTACGCCGGGTCGCAGCCTTCGCCGCAACATCCGTCAGCGCAGGCGAAATCGCGGGCTCGGATTCCATCGCGGCAATGGACGAGACTTTCGGCTTCTTCGCATCGGCCTTGGCAGAAATCGTGCGCGGGGCACGCTTCGGCTTGGCAGCGACGGCCTCCGCCTCAACTTCCTGAGTGGATTTCGCGGTAGTCTTGCGGCTGCGCTTAGGCTTCTCGCCGACAGGCTCCGAGGTCGGCACCGTCTGCGTAACGACAGGTGTAGCGGCTACTACCGAAGGCGCAGAGGACAACGCAGCCGGCGGCGCGTCGGGCAGTTTCATTTCGGGGTCCGACAGGCTGATATCCGGCGCATCGACAGGGGCACTGGTTGCGGGCCCGGAAGGCGTCGCTGCCTTTTGCAGATCGGAGCGGATGTCATTACCGAGCTGACGCAGCGGGTTCATTGCGTCACGCAGGGAATTGGTCGGGTTGAGATTGCGGACATCGGCGATCGTCTGCCGCACGTCGTCCATGTCGGCCTCTTTCATGGCCTCATCGAACTGGGCACGAAAATCACCGGCCATCTTGCGGAAGCCAGCCATCGTCTTGCCGAAGGCGCGGATCATGGGCGGCAAGTCTTTGGGCCCAACAACCACGATCAGCACGATCGCAATTATCAGAAGCTCGCTCCAGCCGATATCAAACATCAAAAAGCTCCCGACACGCGCGGCAACGCGCCATGATCCTCAAGGCTAAAGACCAGGTGAAGACGGTCTCGTCCCACCTCGGATCAATTACTTGATCTCGTCAGCCTTATGATCGACGGTTCTGGTATTAACGTTGGTGTCGGCAGGCGGCGGCGTAGCGTCGTCATCGGCCATGCCCTTCTTGAAGCTCTTGATGCCCTTTGCGACATCGCCCATCAATTCGGGAATTTTACCCCGGCCGAACAGAACAAGCACGATCACCAGAACGATCAGCCAATGCCAAACACTAAAAGAACCCATGACGCAAACTCCCTGAATTTTGCTTTGAACCGATGTAAGCCGTTTGAATGGCTTTTTCAAACAACAAAATGGCTATTCAACAATGTAAGGGCGCCACTTTCGCTGTGATGCACCGGCATGCCGACACATCTGCGTGATTGCTATGCTGTTGCAACAAAATCAATCATCTGCATCCCCACCGCGCGGCGCGAGCAGCCCAAGTTCCTCTAGATCGAGCTGCGTGATTGGGTCTTCGTCCTCGGTTAACTCGTCGCTCATCGATGGCACGGGGATGCCGAAATTGGGCGGAATGCGGCCCGAAAGCAGCCCTGCCCCCTTAAGTTCGTCCAGGCCCGGAAGATCGCGCAATTCCTCAAGTCCGAAGTGGTCCAGAAACTCGACGGTCGTTCCCATGGTTACCGGACGTCCAGGGGTACGACGGCGTCCCCGAAAACGGACCCAACCCGCCTCCATCAGCACATCCAGCGTGCCGCGCGACGTTTGGACGCCGCGGATATCCTCGATCTCGGCGCGGGTGACGGGCTGGTGATAAGCGATAATCGCCAAAACTTCGAGTGCAGCACGCGAAAGCTTCTTAGGCTCCTTTTCGTCGACATGGATGACGAAGGAGAGATCGCCCGCAGTCCGGAACGCCCAGTTTCCGCCGACTTGCACCAAATTGACGCCGCGCGTCGCATAGACCTGTTTCAGCCGGTTCATCAAAGGTGGAACATCGACGCCGCGCGGGATCCGCTCGGCGATGAAGGCTTCCGAGACCGGCTGCGCCGAGGCAAAAACGAGCGCCTCGGCAATACGCTCCGCCTCTTTCTCAAGACGTTGCCCGACTGAAGTACCCTCAATCTCCATACCCTGTTGAGCACCGTCGTTTTCCATATCGACTTCATTCGCCATCGTCGGCCCCTTCAGAACGTTGCTGCGCTTTCCGCGAGCCTTTACGCATGAAAATCGGCTGGAACGCGCCGTCCTGGCGGATCTCAAGCGATCCCTCGCGCACCAGTTCCAACGACGCGGCAAAGGCGCTGGCGATTGCAGTGGCGCGCATCGAAGGATCCGGGACATATTGCAGGAGATACCTATCGAGTTCCGTCCACTCGCCGATTTCGCCCAGCATCGAGGTGAGTAACTCCCGGGCTTCCACCAGCGACCAAACCTGGCGCTTCTCGATTGTCACCTGGGTAATGGCCTGGCGCTGGCGAAGCGTGGCGTACGCGCTCAGGAGGTCGTAGAGGCTTGCTTCGAATGCGGAACGACTGCGGTGGGGAATATGCTCCGGCGCACCACGCGCGAAGATGTCGCGGCCGAGCTGGTTGCGGTTCACCAGCCTCTCGGCAGCCTCGCGCATGGCCTCCAGACGCTTGAGGCGAAAGGCCAGCGTTGCAGCCATTTCCTCACCCGTAGGGCCCTCATCCTTGCTCTGCTGTGGGATAAGCAGCTTGGATTTGAGGAAGGCAAGCCACGCTGCCATCACCAGGTAATCGGCCGCAAGCTCGATGCGAACCCGTCGCGCCGTTTCAACGAATTGTAGATATTGCTCCGCCAGCGCAAGAACTGAAATGCGAGAGAGATCGACCTTCTGGACACGCGCCAGATGGAGCAACAAGTCGAGCGGGCCTTCGAAGCCCGCCACGTCGATCATCAATGCTTTCTCGCCCGTTGCTCGCTCCGGCGTAACATCTTGCCAAAGCTTGTCCATCGGCGTGCTGCCGCGCGATTTCTCTGCTGCCATCGTCTCGCCTGCCGGGCCTTTCGCTGGCGCTCTGCCCGGCGTCCGGATCAGGCAACCGCCAGCATGGCGTTGAATTCATCTCTCAAGCTCGCCTCGTCGGCACCGTCGGCAACGGGGAAGCCCGCTTCGACCGCCTTGGTGCGTTCCAGGGACCGGCCGGAAAGAACAGGAACTTCCTTCACAACCTCAAGCATTTCACTCATCACACCGTTGCAATGCAAGACGATATCGCAACCGCCCGCAACAATATTGGCAGCGCGCTCGCCAAGCGTCCCCTTCAAAGCGTTCATCGAACTATCATCGGACATCAGCAGACCGTCAAAGCCGATGCGACCGCGAATGATCTCCTCGATCACTTTGCGCGACGTCGTGGCAGGCCGCTCTGGATCGATCGCTTTGAAAACCAGATGCGCGCTCATGCCCATCAACTCCTTGTTCAAAGCACGGAACGGCACGAAGTCATGCGCATCTAGGTCGTCCAGCGGAACATCCACAACCGGCAATTCATGATGCGAATCCACCATGCCGCGTCCGTGGCCCGGGATATGCTTCATCACTGGCAGCATGCCACCGGCCTTCAAGCCGTCGGCCGCCGCCTGCCCCATTTGCGACACCAGTTTCGGGTCGAACCCATAGGCGCGGTTGCCGATAACGTTACTCGCACCTTCCACCGGCACGTCGAGAACGGGCAAGCAGTCCACATTGATGCCGAACCGCATGAGGTCGAAGGCATGAAGGCGAGACATCAGCCACGCCGCTCGCAACCCCTTTTCCCGATCGCGCACATAGATCTCACCCAACGCCTGCGCATTTGGATAGGACTGCAGGATCGGCGGGCGGATCCGCTGAACGCGTCCACCCTCCTGATCGATCAAGACCGGAGCATGAGGACGACCGACAGCGTTGCGCATCGAGGCCACCAGATCGGTAATCTGCTGAGCGTCACCGATATTGCGACCAAAGAGAATGAAGCCCCAGGGCCGCTCCGCTTTGTAGAGAGCAATCTCGTCATCCGTTAGCGTCAAGCCGCTGCAGCCGAGAATCATAGCTTTGGATTCAGTCATGGTCGTGGTCCTGTCGATGAGGCGAGTGCGATGGATATTTGTTACGAAAAAAGCCGGGACGGCGTGACCATCCCGGCTTTTTCAATTTAAGCTTCCCAATCAGCGAGCGACGAGGCAGCTTCCGCCCGCGGAGCGGAAGCGTTCGCACAATGCAGCGGCTTCGTTCTTGTCGCCTGCGGGAATACGAACACGGTAGAACGTTCCCTTGCCGGCAATTTCCGCAGCCTTGATGTCGACGCCGCGTCCACCGATGACCGAGCCGAACTTAGCCGACATGTTCTGGTAGGACTTCTGCGCTTCTGCCTGGCTCGGAAGAGATGCGATCTGGATGTAGTATCCACCCGAAGATGGTGTGCTCGCGGTCGCAGCAGGAGCAGCGGCAGGCGTGGAAGCCGTCTGCTGAGCAGGCTGAGCTGCAGCAGCCGGGCGGACGTTGCCCTGATTGGTGACTGTGGCAACCACATTGGCTGGCTGGCTGGCCGGACGCGCCGCCGGAAGCGGTGCAGCCGTCTGCGTCTGTGCCGGCTGGGCAGCGGCAGGCGCTGGACGAGCACCCGTCTGCGATGCCTGAGCAGGCTGCTCGGGCGTGACCGGCACGCGAGAGGTGGCGAGCACCGACGGTGCTTTTTCCGTCGTTGCGGGAGCCGCCAGTTCCTCGACCTTATCCTGCTTCGGTGTCTCGACCGTAGGTGCCGGCACTTCCTGCGCGACAAGCGTGCCGTCCGGCTTGACGATCATGGTGCGCACCTTGCGGGGCGACACATTCACACCGGACTGGCCACTATGCTCAGCCGTCTGCGTGTTCTCGCCACGCGAGAGCAAACGCGGATCTTCTGTTTCGCCGACTGGCGTGGAGGTACCGCCCTGCATCTGGTCGGCTTCGTCTTCCATCGGAAGCTGCTCGGGGATGAGCGTGCGCTGTACGACATCCACAGGCTCTTCATTGGTGGAGATCAGCGATGGCTGTTTTGGATCCGACGGTGCGGCACCGGCCACGCGGTCGTAAACCGCCTTGTCCTGGTTCGGCACGACGCGACCGCCGGGATTTTCCGGCACGACCTTCGTCGGTTCGCTATCGGCAGAAATGATAACCGGCGCGCCGTTCGAACCCGAGTGGGAGGAACCGCCACCGATCAGGGCGTAGGTGCCACCACCGACGAGAAGCAAACCGACAGCCGCTGCCACAGGTACGAACCAACGGCGGGCACCGCCCTCACGCTCGTCGTCGGCATAACGAACCTGCTGCTCCGGGGCAGCATCGTCGCGCGTCTGCGAAGCAAAACGACCTTCTGCGGCCTCCTGCATGCTGCGGCGGAAGTCCTGTTCCAGGGCACGCTCAAACTCGTCCACCTCTTCCTGTGTCGGCTGAGGCTGCGCCTGACGCGGCGCGGCATTCTTGTGGCGATCAAGACCACCGGAAGCAGGCGACGCGAAGAGCGAGGCAAGCTCGGTATCGAGATCCAGATCTTCTTCCTGGCGGCGTGCAACCGGCTTCGGTTCGAAAACGCCGACGGGCAGTTCTGGAACGTCCAGCTCGGTAATGGCCTCTGGAGCATCCTCCGTCTCGCCGATTTGGCTTGGGTCGAAGGGCAGGCTTTCCAGAGAGGCTTGAGGCGTAACCGGCGCCTGGACTGCAGGACGACGCTCTTCGTAACGCGCACGCTCGACAACCGGCTGAGCCTGAGGCTGTGGGCGGGAAGCGACTGGTGCAGCAGCGACAATAGGGGGCGAGGCTGGCTTCGGCGGTGCGATCGGCGCCGACTTTGCAACAGGCGCGGGCTGAGCGACGGGTGCGGGTGCCACATCGATATTGGCGATCTCGGAGAGATCGATGTCAAAATCGATATCCTCGAGCGCAAGCTCGAAGTCGGTGTCATTGAAAGCGTCAAAATCATCGGCAGCACTAGGGGCTGCGACGGATGCCTGAGCCTGAGCGCGAGGCGCGGGCGCTATCGGAGCCGATACACGCCGAGCTGAAGCAGCAGCCGCAACCGCCGCAGAAGCAGCGGGAGCCGACACCACGGGCTGCGCCGCGACTGGTTTTGGCGCCGCAGCGGGCGCTTCAAACACAGGCTCTGCCCGAGCAGGTGTTGGCGCCGGCTTGGCGGCCTGGGCTTTGATTACCGGATCGACGGCTGGCAGAACCGGGGAAGCCGTGACAACCGGCTCCATTCTGGCGACAGGCGCGGCGGCATCAACGCTCTTGTTGCTGATCTCGTAGCGCGCAACGTCATAGATCAGTTCATCCATCGCGGACATCTTCTGTCCAGCGACCACATCACCGGTCAGTTCCGCGGCAGCAGGCGCGCGTACTTCTACGGCAGGACCCGCTGCGGGAGCAGGCTGCGGCTGAGCCTTCGGAGCGACAGGTGTCGCGCGGGTCGTGCCGAAATTGGCCAACGGCAAACGCAGGCTGGAGAAATCGAGCGAAGACTTGCGCAGCGAGGGTGCGTTCGGTTGAAGAGATACCGGTGCCTCATCGGCAACCGACATTTCCAGCTCGCTCGCCAGATCAATCGCCGTCTCGCCGGATGTTTCTGCCATGCGCTCCCAATCAGGCTGCTGGACAGAGGCTGGCTGGTATTGAGCGGTTGGCTGCTGTGGGGCAGCCGGCTGCGGCACCTGGACCGGCTGGTCGTAAGCGTGGGGCTCAGGTGCGAAAACAGCGGGAGCCGGGGTTTCTGCGACGGCGTCAGGCGCAGAAGCGTAGCTCGGCTCGCGCTGTTCTGCTGCGTGGTCACGGTGATTGACATCGAACACAGCCGCGACCGAATGCGGATCATCGCTGAAATCGTCTCTGAGATCGGAGCGCGGGGCTGGTGCAGCGTGCTCCGCCACCAGATATTCTTCATGGCTTGCAGGGACCTGCGGCGCTACCGGCTCAAGCTCGGGCTCGCGACGGGAAAACACCGATTCCACCCGCTGCATGAATTCGTTGACCGGAACGGGTGCCCGTACGTCGTTGGCGGGATCTAGCGCGATCGGCTCGTGGCGCGGCGCGTCATAGACGGCGAACTCGCGCAGCAGCTCATCTTCAAGGTTGAATTCCGGCTCCCGTCGCGCGAGCGGCGGCGCAGCGCTCTGCGCAGCCGGCGGAGCGACATGGGGAGGACGATCCTCTTGCGCGACGAGACGCGCCAATTGAGCCAGGGGATCGTTGTCAGCGAATTCCTGCGACCGAGAGTCTCGGTTATACGCGACATTTTTTTCGACCATTACGTGTTCCACCATCTACGCATCACAGCACTTGCCAGCGTATTGTGAGCAAATAATGGTGAGGGATGTCATCGCATCTCGTCAGGCGCGTCCGCTCCCAAAAGCGTCAATCCGGACTTCAGCACATTAGCGACAGCACTCACCAGCCCTAGTCTGGCAACGCTCAATTCTCGGTTTTTATCGTTAACAAAACGTAATTCCGGCTGATCTTTACCTTTGTTCCAGTGTCCGTGGAACGAACTGGCCAGATCATAGAGGTAAAATGCCAAGCGATGCGGCTCGTGATTCTGTGCCGCAGACTCGATCAGACGCGGATACTCCGCCAGTTTTGCGATCAGTTGCAACTCATTGACATCGTTAATCAAAACCGATCCGGAAGAGAGCGTGGAAGCATCCACATCCAACCCCGGAAATGCCTCGTTTGCTTGCCGGAACACCGACTTGCAACGCGCATGTGCATATTGCACATAAAATACCGGATTGTCTTTAGATTGCTCGGTCACCTTGGCGAAATCGAAGTCCAAAGGCTCCGAATTCTTCCGGTAGAGCATCATGAATCGCACAGGATCGCGTCCGACTTCATCGACGACGTCCCGCAATGTGACAAAATCCCCAGAACGCTTCGACATCTTCACCGGCTCGCCATCGCGGAAAAGCTTGACCAACTGGCACAGCAGCACAGTCAGTTTCGACTTACCTTCGGAGACGGCGCGCGCAACGGCCTCCAGACGCTTGACGTAACCACCATGGTCGGCGCCGAGCACGTAGATCATCTCGGAGAAGCCACGATCATACTTGTCCTTGAAGTAGGCAACATCGGCAGCAAAGTAGGTGTAAGTGCCGTCCGACTTCATCAGCGGACGATCCATGTCGTCACCGACTTCGGTCGAGCGGAAGAGCGTCTGTTCGCGGTCCTCCCAGTCTTCAGACACTTCGCCCTTTGGCGGCGGCAGCGTGCCCTTGTAAACATGTCCCTTGAAGGTCAGATCGTTAATGGCAGATAGGATGGGACCGGCATTGCCGGCATGCAGCGTGCGCTCAGAGTAGAACACATCGTGCTTGACGTTGAGTGCCGCCAGATCCTCGCGGATCATCGCCATCATCGCATCGATGGCCTTGTCCTTGACGATTGGCAGCCACTGTTCTTCAGGCATGGCGCGCAGCTTGATGCCGAACTCATCCGCAAGTGCCTGGCCGACAGGAACGAGATAATCGCCCGGATAAAGCCCCGGCGGAATGGTGCCGACATCTTCACCCAGCGCTTCGCGGTAGCGCAGGAAAACCGACTTCGCCAGCACATCGATCTGCGAACCGGCATCGTTGATGTAATATTCCTTGGTCACATCATAGCCGGCGAAAGCCAGTACATTCGCAAGTGTATCGCCAACGACGGCACCGCGGCAGTGACCGACATGCATAGGCCCTGTCGGATTGGCGGACACATATTCGACGTTGATCTTCTTGCCCGTTCCGACGCTGGAACGGCCAAAATCCAGGCCCTGCGAAATCATACCGGCCAGCAGGCGCTGCCAGTAACCGACGGAGACGCGGATATTAATGAAGCCGGGCCCAGCGACGTTGACGCTATCGACGTCAGCATCCTGTTCAAGTGCCGGAACGATGAGCTCAGCCAGTGCGCGTGGATTGGTACCGAGCGGCTTGGCCAGCACCATTGCCGCGTTGGTTGCGACATCGCCATGGCTTGGATCGCGCGGCGCTTCCACAGTGATACGGCCAAAATCGACAGCATCGCGATTGGCTTTGACGAGATCGATCGTCTCGAGAGCTTTTTTGATTCGTGCGTCAAAATCGGCAAAAAGGTTCATGGTCATCTACCTGCGCGAAGGGCTTTCAGTCATCCGGGTATCGGCTTCGCAGTTGCGCGCTGCCTATCGCAAATCCGGTGTATGGTCAAACAGCCGCTGGTGCGTTCTCAAGGCGTAGCTGTCTGTCATGCCGGCCAGATAATCCCCCACATGGCGCGCCCTCGCAGCCTCGGTCATGCCGGGAATGCTATCCACCCAATAGTGGCTTTGCATCTCGGCCGGCGTCTCCATGTAGCGGTGGAACAGATCGGTGACGATCTGCGTCGCGCCCGCACGAATACGCATGATCTCCGGGTGGCGGTAGATATGCGCAAAGAGCAGTTTCTTGATCTGCTTATCTGTATCGGCCATTGCCGACGAGAACGTCGCAATCGTCCGGTCCGCGGCGCGAACGTCGGCCGCACTCTTTGGCTTTAAGAGCCCAAGATTTTGCTGTGCCACGCCAATCACATCTTCAACCATTCGGGTGATCTGACGGCGCATGATCTCATGCGCGAAGCGCTCGTCGTCCAGCGATGGATACTTTGCCCGAACCTCAGCCATGAGATTTGAAAGGAACGGTACTTCCTCCAACATGTCGAATGTCAGATAGCCTGCCCGCAGGCCGTCATCGATGTCATGGGTATTATAGGCAATGTCGTCGGCAATCGCGGCGACCTGCGCCTCCAGGCTGGCAAAAGTACCAATCTCCAAATCCTGCACCTGACAATATTCCAGAATCGGCAGCGGCACCGGACCATGCGTCCCCTCACCTGCCGTATTCAGCAGCGGGCCATTATGCTTCACCAGACCTTCCAGCGTCTCCCAGGTCAGGTTGATGCCGTCATATTCGGCATAGCGCCGCTCGAGCTTGGTGACGATGCGTAGCGACTGGGCGTTGTGATCAAAGCCGCCATAGGGTTTCAACACCGCGTCCAAAGCATCTTCACCAGTGTGACCGAAAGGTGTGTGGCCGAAGTCATGCACCAGTGCCACGCCTTCCGCCAAATCCTCATCCAGCTTGAGAGCGCGGGCAAGGGCGCGAGCAATCTGTGCCACCTCAATCGTGTGGGTCAGACGAGTGCGGTAATGATCACCATCCGGGCTGATAAAGACCTGCGTCTTGTGCTTCAGCCGCCGAAAGGCGGTGGTATGGACGATGCGGTCGCGATCACGCTGGAATTCGGAGCGCGTCAGGCTTGAGGCCTCGGGGAACAGGCGTCCGCGCGTCGTCCACGGATCGGCGGCATAGACCGCCCGCTCGCCGCTACCAAAACCCAACGCACGCTGATCGATTATCATACTCTGTCCTGTCATCGGCCCATTGACCTTTTACACTGCCCTTCATACCTATCGCGAAGGTTGCCGCAAAGCGCGTTTGCGGGTGGCAACGCTATAGACGGTGAATTTGACTGGTTTATAATCGGTCTCACACAGAACTTTGCTCGCCGGTTCTTGACCCCGGTTGGAGAAACAACATGACCACAGACGTTACACTCTCTGAATCCGCCGCAAAGCGAATCGCCCAGATCGTCTCCGCCGAGGCTGGTAAGGAAGCGCTCCGCGTTTCCGTCGAGGGCGGCGGCTGTTCGGGCTTTTCCTACAAGTTCGATCTCGATGGCGCACCGACTGACGACGATATCGTCATCTCACGCGGCGAGGCAAAAGTGCTGATCGACAGCATGTCTCTCGTCTACATGGCAGGCTCGGAAATCGATTTCGTCGATAACCTGCTGGGTCAATCCTTCCAGATCAAGAACCCCAACGCTGTCGCAAGCTGCGGCTGCGGCACCAGCTTCTCGATTTAAGCTAGCTGTTGAAACAGTGAAAACCGGTGGCTTTCGGCGCCTCATCGGTTAAAACAGGTCCCAAAGAGAATGGGACCTGCGATGAAGATTGCCACCTGGAACATCAACGGCGTCAAGGCGCGCCTCGAGAATCTCTGCGAATGGCTGAAAGATTCCAGCCCGGATATTGCCTGCCTTCAGGAAATCAAATCCGTCGACGAGAACTTTCCGCGTCTTGAGATCGAAGCGCTTGGTTACCACGTGGAGACCCACGGCCAAAAGGGCTTCAACGGTGTTGCCCTTCTATCGAAAATGCGGCCGGACGAAGTCAATCGTGGCCTGCCGGGTGATGACGGCGATGAGCAGGCGCGCTTCATCGAAGGCGTCTTTTCCGTCCAGGGCGGCGTCATCCGCGTCTGCTCGCTCTATCTACCGAACGGCAACCCACCGGACGATCCGATTAAATATCCTTACAAGCTCGCATGGATGGAAAGGCTGCGCCGCTTTGCCGAAGAGCGGCTGCAATTGGAAGAACCGTTGATCCTGGCTGGCGACTACAACGTCATCCCGGAACCTTTCGACTGCCACGACCCGCGGGTCTGGGCTGGCGACGCCCTGTTCCTGCCGCAGACGCGCGCTGCCTTCCGCAGGCTTGAAAATCTTGGCCTCACAGATGCCAGCCGCGCTACGTCCGACGAGGCCGGGCTTTATACCTTCTGGGATTATCAGGCAGGCGCCTGGCAAAAAAACAATGGTATTCGCATCGATCACCTGATGCTGTCATCGGAGGCGGCAGACAGGCTGCACTCCGTCTCCATTGAAAAACACGTCCGCGCCTGGGAAAAGCCTTCCGACCACGTACCAGTCTCCGGCTACTTTGATTTTCAGGCCGCCTGAGATCGAGGCTTAGAGTGTGATGAGGCCGGACAAGATCATCTCTCGTCCGGCCTCACGCTCATCCGCTCACTTCATCACGTCTGTTGATCAGAACTCTTCCCAATCGCTTCTCATCGCAATCGCTGCATTACCGCGATAGTGCGAGACGGACGGTCTCCTGACTGGTGCATGTGGCTGCGAATTCGCTGCCTTGGCCGGAGCGCTTTGGCTGCTTCCCGTTTTGAAACGAGCGACGAGGTTGCTGAGATTGACTGCTTCGTCGGCAAGCTTGCTGGTCGCGGCTGTCGACTGCTCCACCATCGCGGCGTTCTGCTGCGTCGTTTGGTCCATCTGGTTGACGGCACCATTCACTTCACTTAGGCCAGTGGACTGCTCTTTCGAGGCAGTCGCGATCGAGTGAACATGTTCATCGATTTTACCCACATGTTCCCGGATCGCTTCCAGCGCCCCGCCGGTCTCGGTTACAAGCGACACACCTGCAGTCACCTCGTTGCGGGATCTTACGATCAAGGTCTTGATGTCCTTTGCCGCTGTTGCCGAGCGTTGTGCGAGCTCCCGCACTTCCTGCGCCACCACAGCAAAACCCTTACCAGCCTCGCCGGCACGCGCTGCTTCCACTCCAGCATTCAAGGCCAAGAGGTTCGTCTGGAAGGCAATCTCGTCGATGACGTTGATGATATTGCCGATCTCGTTGGATGCTTGTTCGATGCGGCCCATCGCCAACACAGCGTTTCTGACTACATTGCTAGACTGATCCGTGCTCTGCCGCGCTTGCGCCACCATATCGGACGCCTCGGCAGAGCGGGCCGTAGAGTTCTTTACTGCAGAGGTGATTTCTTCCAACGCAGCGGCGGTTTCTTCGAGAGAAGCCGCCTGTTGTTCGGTGCGCTTTGACAGATCATCAGAGGCGATTCGCAACTCGCCCGCTCCGCTCTTGATCATGTCAATTGCGGAGCGAACTTCCATCATCACGGAGCGCAGGCTATCCATCGTCGCGTTGACGTTGCGCTGTAGTTCGAGGAACACACCGCGGAAATCGCCCTGCATCGATTCTGTCAGATCACCCTCTGCAAGCGCGGCAACCACTCTGTTGGTTTCAGCAACACCACGATCCACCGAGGTGACAAGTTCGTTGACGCTCATCGCAAAACGATTGAGGTCTGGGTTTTCATAGTGCTTGCCGATGCGGGCAGAAAAATCGCCCGCGACCGCAGAGGAGACGACTTGCGCGATATTGCTCTGTAGATCCGCATTCTGTTCCTGGAGTGCCGCCTCTTGCGCGGCCAGATCACGAACCCGCACTGCGTTCTCTTTGAACACTAGAACGGCTCTCGCCATATCACCCACCTCGTCCTTATTATTGGTGTAGGGGATAACAACGGACAAATCGCCGTCGGCCAGTGTCTTCATGCAATCCGTGGTTCTCGTAATCGGCGTCGCAATAGCCCTGCGGCCGAAGAAGGCGGAAACGATCATCAGCAGAACCATCAGAGCCGAGAGAATGATCGTAATCGTGGACGCGAGTGCCTGAAGCTGCCGGCGTTCTTCATTTGCTGCCTCTGATTTCGCCTTCGCGTCATTGACGATTTCATCAGCCAGCGACGCCAGTTCAGCGCTCGAATTTTTCAATGGAGCAAGCTGCTGAGCGATATCGGCGTTTGCCGCGCGATCGGTCGCTAGCTTCGTGACGTCAGCGTTGTACTTTACCAGCACATCTGCGATTTTCTGAGCGCGCTCTCGGTTGCTCGGATCCGTCATGGCGACTGCTCCAAGCTGAAGATATTTGGCAGCCGATTCATGGCGCTTTACCGTGTAGGTCTGCGCGTCTTTCAGTTCCGCAGGGGTAGACGCAAGCCGAATCTCGCCAACGCCGATTTCCATGCCTCGCAGCGAAGCCTTCATGTCCACCATGTTGCGGGCAATGTCAGCCTGGACGCGCCCCCTGGAGACAGCGGCGTCCACGGCTTGAGAGAGAAACCAGCCTGTCACCGAGGCAGTCAAAACAAGAACAACGCCGGCTCCGGACATGAGGGCGAGTTTGGTACGAATGCGGGAAACGTCAAACGCCATAGCAGCATCCCATTGAAAAAAATGCACAATGAAAAGGGACATGCTTTGTGGAGCGACGCAGGCGCGATTCATTCGGCCAGCAAGAGGGTACGAAGACACGAAAGCAACTTATGGTCGCTTTTGATGTTTAATATAACGTTATTGTGAACACGCAAGATCTTGCTCAGAGCGCTGCTCAGGCGATCTCGTGAAAGGGTTTTTAATCGGCGTCGCCTGAAGAAATGTTCCGTGCGAGCTGGATCGCGACGCGGCGATCATCCTCGGCTGCAACCGAGAACGCCTGCTCCTGAAGGTTTTGGATCCACACACAGTTGGCTGCAGCACATTTGTCGAGTGCCGCAGTCATGAAGGCTAGGCCGCGGACGGTCTGACCTTCCTGAAATAGCAGGTTGCCAAAGATCGACATCGCGCCAGCATGACCGTGCTTGCGCGCCTGGTTCAGCCACTTCTTGGCTTGCTGCGCGTCGGCGCGACCACCCTCGCCTGCGAGGATCATCTGCGCGAGTTGAAACTGCGCTTCCGCGACGCCAAAGGTAGACGCGACCTGGAAGTAGAGCTGGCGGGCCTGACCGAGGTCCATCTTCACCGGACTGCCCGGAATACCGTGACGATAATAGTCGGCAAGAGAGAGCAATGCGTTGACGAAGAAGCCGGTATCTTCCGAGCCGGGCTCCACGCCCTGGCTGGCAATCTCGCTGTAAATCTTGAAAGCTTCGAAATCGTTTTTGGCGACACCGTCACCGAAGGCGTACATGTTGGCAAGCGCCCAGCGAGAGCCGGTATGGCCTTTTTCGGCCGCGTAGCGGTACGCTTCGACCGCATCTTCCTTCTTGCCATTCTTGTAGGATTTGAAGCCGAACTTGAAGAGATCGAAGGGACCGGATTCCTTGGTGACGCCGGAATTGATATCGAAAGCCAGAACCGGCACTGACAGCGATGCAAGCATCAGCCCCAGGCATAGCGGTTTCAAAACGTTGATGTCACATCTCAGCATTTCAACGAACTTCTCTCACTCGTCCCACATACGGCGAAGGCGAACCTTGCGTCCGTCGCGGGCTGCGATCTCTCAACACACTGCGTCGTTCCGGCAACAGCTTTCAATGTGCTGCCGGTGGTCCTAGGCGGTAATAAATCAGCAATCTCATGATCACAGGTATAAGTACCGTTTCCGGCAATATCACGACGTCTGATCGCCGTCGGGATCCCACCAAACAAGCCCTGACGGAAAGACTCCGTCTTTACTTGCTTAAAGCCTGAATCCGCACCTGTTTTCACTTCCACCACTTCCGCAGCACCACTTTCGATGTCTGCATATTCTTCCATTCCCGCGCCGTCGAAAGCATTCAAGCACATGCTTTGTGGCGGGAAATGGACAAATACGACCACATTCTTACGCCACGTGAAGGTTGCATAAATTTGTTGCCAAATCGTCACAATATGGCTGATCCGCAACAAAAAACCCGGCCGTAGGGGCCGGGTCTTCACAAAACAGGTACTCGATAGACGACTTATCAGAAAGCAATTTTGTAGGATGCGCTCACTGCATACGCCCAGTCACCGCCAGCCGTCGCATTGAAATCCGCACCCTTTGAAGTAGATTGGCTTCCAGAGGTAAGGTAGGAAAGACCAGCACCAACACGGAGCACGCCCGGACCGCCCTTGATCTGTGCGCCTGCGCCAAGCGTCCAAGTATCAGTGAAAATATCTGCTCCCGAGCCGACGCCTTTATCCCAGGTTAATGTCACTGCCCCGGAAACGTTGTCGTTGAAACTGTGACCAACGCCGCCCGTGATCGTCCAGCCATCTTGCCAGAAGAAATTTTTCCGCTGATTCACGATTGCGGGGTTAACCACTGCAAGGCCGGGAATCTGATAGTTAAGTGTTTGCAGCACGCTCCAGTCAGTCCATTTGACTGAGCCGAAAACAAGCCAACCAGGAGCTATGCCACTCTGTAGATTAAGTTCAACGGACTGAGGCAGCGAGCCATATCCTGTCGAAGCAAGCTCCGCAGGCAGCGCCGCAAACGGGCCAGCTGGATTACGGCGAAATGTTCCCGACGCTTCATGATCAACTTGCGAACGATACATAAGCTCCGCACGCAGTGCATATTCTTTAATCTCGTACGCGGTGCCGATACGATACCCGCCCGCTGCGGAATCCTCAAGATGAAGCGTACCGAAATTCTTCTCTTCTGTGTAGTCGAAAGACTCAACGAAGCCGCCTCCCAGGAAGTAAAGCTGGCCGGGACCTACATCGAAATTGACAGCGCAAGTGCCACCATATTCATTCGTATCAAATTTCGAGTTCCGAACGGCATTCGCCGAGGTTGCTCGTGCTTGCGGGCCATAATCAGACTTAGCGCCGAAGGGCTGGGTGTAGGTAAAGGCACAGGAAAGATTTTCAGAAATCCGAGCCTTTGCCGAGAACGATGGTACCGCATAATTCTTGGAGTATTCATCATCGGTCGCGTTCGCGCCGTTGATGGTCTCGAAGCTCCGTTTTGGAATGACATAAATCACGCCGCCACGTGCTGCCACTGTGCCGTCTTCATACAGAATTTCGGTGTCAGCATCACCACGCGTGAAGCCACCAGCCTGTGCACCACCAACAGCCATGCAGGCGCCGACAAGACCTAGAGTCCCTCTTTTGATCCAAGTAGTTGCCATCTCTCTCCCCAATCAAGGCAATGTGATGATTGGAAACTGAAGCCGTTTGAAGAAAATGACAATGCACCCTGATCGATGACGGGATGGGTAATAAAGATCAAGATTTTACGTGAAAAATCATGTTCAACGCGGCATCAGCGATTAAATAGAATAAATTTCTATAAATAAGATTTTATTTTTAGAAACGTAGGACAAATTCGCACAATAGGCGCCAAGTGTGTCTATGAGACAACATTCAAAGTTTTCACTCAAAAAAGTCGGATTTCTGTCATGTTCTGAGGAACTTGGCGGAGTGTGTCGCCGCGTTTCGGTTCTTGATCGAATCGGATAAGTTTCCCAACGAAGGTGAAATGAAAAAAGCGCCTCCTATGCGAAGGCGCCTTTCTTGTTTAGTGCTGATTGTATCAACCGGCCTCGTTGACCCGCTGTAGCGCGATCTTCAGGCTCTTGATTTGAAGCTCAAGTTCAGCCTTACGGTCACGGTCTGCTGCGACCACTTCCGGGTCTGCATTGGCGACAAACTTCTCGTTCGAAAGCTTCTTGTCGATCCGCTCCAGTTCCACCTCAGCCTTACCGATCGCCTTTTCCAGACGTGTTCTTTCAGCGGAAACATCGATCAGATTACCAAGCGGGATGCACACGGTCGCTTCGCCCACTACGATCTGTGCAGAACCCTTTGGCGCTGTATCGGCCGCCAGAATCTCATCCGCACGGGCCAAACGACGGATTGCCGCGGAGTGGCGATCGAGGCGCATCTCGGTTGTCGGATTTGCGGCAACAACGACCAGCGGCGCCATGGCACCTGGCGGTACGTTCATTTCCGAACGGGTGGAACGAATGCCGGACACCAGATCGATCAACCAGTTGATCTCAGCAGCTGCCGCCTCATCCGTGAACCCGGGCGCCGGCCAGTCGGCGTGGCAAAGCAGTTGCTCGCGGTTTGCGCCTTCACCAGCCGTGTGTGCCCACAACTCTTCGGTCATGAACGGCATAAAGGGATGCAGCAGCTTGTAGATTTCTTCCAGAACGTAAGCAGCGCAGGCCTGCGCTTCGGCCTTGGCTGATTCGTCCTCTCCGCTGAACACCGGCTTCAGGAGCTCGAGATACCAATCGCAGAACTGGTTCCAGACGAACCGATAAATCGTGCTGGACGCATCGTTGAAGCGATAGTTCTCGATTGCGCTCGTGACGTCCTTTGCCGTATTGGCAAGTTCGGTCAGGATCCAGCGGTTGATCGTCTGCGTCGCCGCTTCCGGCAAGAAATGCGGATCGCGCTTCACGCCATTCATTTCGGCAAAGCGCGTGGCGTTCCAAAGCTTGGTGCCGAAGTTGCGATAGCCGGCAATACGCGCGGGATCGAGCTTAACGTCGCGGCCCTGCGCCGCCATGATGGCAAGCGTAAAGCGCAGCGCGTCCGCGCCGTATTGGTCGATCAGCTCCAGCGGATCGATGACGTTGCCCTTGGACTTCGACATCTTCTGGCCGTTCTTGTCGCGAACCAGCGCGTGGACATAGACCGTATTGAACGGCTCGACTGCGTGACCGGCATCGTCCTTCATGAAATGAAGACCCATCATCATCATTCGGGCAACCCAGAAGAAGATGATGTCGAAGCCGGTAACGAGAACGTTGGTCGGATAATAGCGCGCAAGCTCGGGCGTCTTGTCCGGCCAGCCGAGGGTGGAGAAGGGCCAAAGAGCTGAGGAGAACCATGTGTCGAGAACGTCTTCGTCGCGCGTGAGGATCTCACCCGGCTTGAAGTTCTCAAGCTTCTCCTGCACCCAGGCCTTCCAAGGGCCTTCGTGGGCAAGATAATGCTGAACTGCGGCGTCGAGCGCCTCTTCCTCGGTCTTTTCGACGAAGACCTGGCCATCCGGGCCGTACCAGGCCGGGATCTGGTGCCCCCACCAGAGCTGACGCGAAATGCACCAGGGCTGGATATTTTCCATCCATTCGAAGTAGGTCTTGTCCCAGTTCTTTGGAACGAAGTTCGTGCGTCCTTCGCGAACGGACGCCATAGCCGGCTCGGCGAGCGTCTTGGCATCGACGAACCACTGGTCGGTCAGCATCGGCTCGATGACGACGTTGGAACGGTCGCCGAATGGCTGCATGATCTTCTTGTTTTCAACGTAAGGAACGTCGTTGCCTTCAGCATCCTTGACGGTGACGGCAAGACCATCGGCGTTGATCGCCGCGACCACGCGCTTGCGTGCCTCGTAACGGTCGAGACCACGATACTCGTCCGGAACGAGGTTGATGGCATCGACATCGGCTTCGGACGGCAATTTGCCAGAGCGGGTGATTTCGCCTGCAAGTTCTGCGCAGCGGGCATAGGGTTCGCCATCATCGCGCATCTGTGCCTGCGTATCCATCAGGCGATAGAGTGGAATGTTGTTGCGACGGGCGACCTGATAATCGTTGAAATCATGCGCGCCGGTGATCTTGACGGCACCGGAGCCAAATGTCGGATCCGGATATTCGTCGGTGATGATGGGGATCAGGCGGCGGCTTTCCTTCGGACCAACAGGAATTTCGCAGAGCTTACCAACGATTGGCGCATAGCGTTCGTCCGACGGATGAACGGCAACAGCACCGTCGCCGAGCATGGTTTCCGGGCGAGTGGTCGCGATCGCGATATAATCGCGCTCTTCCTGGAAGACGATATTGCCGTCGGCGTCCTTCTCGACATAGGTGTAAGTCTCGCCGCCAGCGAGTGGGTATTTGAAGTGCCACATATGGCCGTCGGCTTCGCGGTTCTCGACCTCGATGTCGGAAATGGCCGTCTCAAAGTGCGGATCCCAATTCACCAGACGCTTGCCACGATAGATCAGGTCCTGCTTGTAAAGCGTGACGAAGACTTCAAGAACGGCCTTCGATAGACCCTCATCCATCGTGAAACGTTCGCGCGACCAGTCACAGGAGGCACCAAGGCGCTTCAACTGGTTGAAAATCAAACCACCCGATTCGCCCTTCCACTCCCAGACCTTATCGATGAAGGCTTCGCGACCCATGGCGCGACGGCCGGGCAGCTGATTTTCCATCAGCTTGCGCTCGACAACCATCTGCGTTGCAATGCCCGCATGGTCCATGCCCGGCTGCCAAAGAACATCCTTGCCCCGCATGCGCTCGAAGCGGACGAGAATGTCTTGGAGCGTGTTATTCAGCGCATGGCCCATATGCAGCGAGCCAGTCACATTCGGCGGCGGAATGACGATCGTGAACGTGTCGGCGTTCGGCTTGGCATTCGCGCCGGCACGAAATGCATCGGCCTCATCCCAGGCCTTGGCAATTTTGGGTTCTACGGATGCGGAATCGTAGGTTTTATCGAGCATTTCCTGGCCTGAAATCTGGAGTTCTATTTTTGGTTTTTAAATAAGGATGGCAGGTTGAGAGTCAACAGCAACCGAAGCGGCATCGGGCTTATGCGTTACCGCTTCCTCACTGGAATTCGAATATCTGGCGGAAAACTCCGGGAGCGATCAATGACAGAGGGTTGATCTGCAGCCGCGGCGTGGCCGTCGGACCCGTCAGTTTGAAGGTGATGCCGAGAAGACCACGGTCACGACCATTACCCAAAAAGATGCCGATGAACGGCAACTCGCCGAAGAGACGGTTGAGGCCGTAGGCAGGCATGAAGGTGCCGGTCATATCGATATTGCCGTTCTGGTCCTTCAAAACGCCCTGGAAGGTGGCCCCGATTTGCTCGCCACGCACCACGCCGTTCTCCAATGCCACAACGCCGTTGACAACGACGACGCGAGCAAAGCCGCGCTGAAATTTTTCCGAGCTGACATCGATGTTGCGCCGAACAGCCGCATTCAGGCTGCGACCGTCCTGCCCCGATGGGGTGGCGACAATATCCTGCAGCTTGGCCTCATTGAGAACAGCGAAGTTGCGCAGGTCTAGCGAACCGCTCCAGGATGTGCCGTTGGAGGTGGTCATGACGAGGTTCAGTAGCCCCCCTCGTATACGCGTGTAGAGATTGGTAAACCGCGCGAAAGAACCGGCATCGCTGCTGGTCAGATTGATGGTGCCGCCGTCGCCCTGGTTGGTCGTCTGCGCCACCACAGCCTGCCCGCGACCGGATACTCCCTTGAAATCGACGGTGCGCACCTTGCCATCCCTGACACCGATACTCGCGGTCACATTGGAAAGGGCCTCATCGTTGAAGCCATAGACTTTGTCGAGATCCGCCTTGATGTTGAGCGAACCGAGATCACCACTCGGCGCCGCACCGGACGAGGCGCTTGAGGCAGCGCTTTCGGAATTGCGAAGTTTGGCGATGATGGGTCTGAGATCAGCAGATTTACCGCTGATGTTGACGGTGTAGCTCCGTTTAGCCGCCGATACGAAGACCGCATAGTCGTCTTGCGGGAACAACTGAAAACGGGAGAAATTGGCCGAGATCAAGCCGCTTTTATCAAAGGCGAGATCGCCGGCGGCACCGAAACCATCACCTTTCAGCGCCAGGTCATGAATGTTGGTGCGGCCATTGACTGTTTCCATGCTGAAGGACGCGTTCGCCTTCACGCCTACACCTTTGGTCCAGCCTATGCCGGGTAACGTCATGGAAGCGTTGGAAAGATCAAGTTTCACGTCCTGTCGCTCTGGATCCATGCTGTCGATTTCAAGCAGCGTCGTTCCACCCAGAACGCTGGAAAGCTCCGGGGCCAATTTGGCGATTTGACCGGGCTCCAGCACCGCATTCAACACAAGCTTTCGCCCTGTCGTGCTGGTCTTGCGAATGGGCTGAGTGAAATCGATGTTCATCGCGACATCATCGATCCGCCCCTTGCCGAGAAGATGCAGCGTCTCGTTGTTGAGTTTCAGGCTGCCATTGACAGAAGAAACCTTGCGGTTGGAGATCGGTCGCGCCAACGAAACGTCGTTGAGCGCCAGATCTGCCGTCCATACGGGATCGGGCGGAGACTGACTCTTCAACAGGCCGACACGCAGCTTGGCGTGAGCCGTCACATTGCCGGAAAAATCGCCAGGCTGAAATTCCGTGTCCTTTAACGCGTTGATCGGCTGGAAGGTGGCAAGCTCGGCAATGCTGTCGGCCGATCCTTTGACATTCAAATCGAGGTCGGCCATCAGCGGCTTGTCGTAGACATCGGCAATCGAGAAGTGGCTATTTTCCAGTTCGAGACTACGGTTGGATGGGAAAAAAGACGTGGCTTTCGACACGGTTACATCGATCTTCTCGCCCACCAGTTCGAAATGCGCATAGGCATCGCGAAGCGGCGGGATGTCGCCAGCAACGTTCAAACGCGTGTTGTCGACGTCGAATTTGATCTGCAATTCGCTTGCGGACAATTCCAGCGGGCAGTTCGGCCCGCACATGCGGCCAGCCGGGATGAAGACGGCAATGGAGCCGTTTCGCACAGTGCCACCAAAGAGATTGGCGATCACCCAGGGCCGCGCTTTGTGCGCCATCCAGAACGGCCAGAGCTGCTTGACAGCAGTCGCCTCCATCTTGGGAATTTGCCCGCCAAAGCTGATCTCTGGAGACCCCTGCCCGAACCGGACCTTGAGCGAGCCTGCCATGTTGCCGAGCTGGCTTGAAACATAGAGCGCCGGCACATTGATCTCACGCGTTGCACGATCGAAGGTACCATCCGCCTTGAGATCGAAGGCCACAGGTTCCTCGCCGCCTGCATCGGCAACGGCAGCCGCATTGGGCATGTGTACCGAGAGATCGAACCCGGTGTCATTGTCAAAAATTTTGGCCTGGACTGGCAGTGTGGTGCGGCCAAATTGCAGGTTCGAATTGTCGACCAGAACGGCCTTGCCATCGAAATCATAATGCGCGTTGAGCACGCCTCCTGTCACTGGCTGTGCTTCCCCGCCGATATAAAGCTCGCCGTTTCCAAGCGCGAAAGACAGATCGAGGGCAGGCTTCTGGTCGGCAGCACCGCGCGCTGCGGAAACATTGATGCCGGTCTTGACGTTGAGACCCTGATGCATCAGGCCTTCATTATCATATTGCTCCAGCAGCGGACCGATATCGAATCCGTCGAGCCGGGCCGAAAAATTGTTGATGCGGCCGTCTACGGCGGTGGCTGCAAGCGCCAGTTCCGCGACCTGTCCGTTGAACCCCACATCACCATCCAGCGTATAGCCGCCCTCGCCATCGGGAACGAGAGACAACTCGCTGAGATTGATCGTGCGGGGCTTACCGTCTTCACGTGGAGGAAGACGGATGGCGATATCGGAGAGATCGATTTCTTCCGTGCCGCTGCGCTGAAAGCCCTGCGACAGTCGATCGAGATCGCCGAAAGCGTTTTCTAGAAGCGCGGGTATGGCATCGATACGAAGCTGTGCGATATCGAAGGCCTGCCCCTTCGGCAGCAGCGCCGTGTCGAGTTCCATGCCGTTGGCTTCCAGCGTCGCGATCGACACACGACCAGTGAGCAAAGCGAGAGGATCGAGCGCCATGCCAATGGACCGCGCCCGGCTGAGATGCTGCCCCGATTCGCTATCGGTGATATCGACATCTTGAGCGACCAGCGCGAGCCGTAGCCCGGAGGAAAACCGAATGGCGGTGGAGCCAATGCGCGCTTGGTAGCGGGGCCCAAGTGCACGTTCCAGCGCCTGCTGCGCCTGGCTTGAAAGAGCGGTGTCCACCGACCCTGTCTCGACAGAGAGAATGATGCCACCGATGGAGAGGAAGGCGAGGATGAAGAGAGCGACGAAGACCTTGGTAAAGGCACGCAGCATGGAGCGCGGCGGCGGGCAGTGAACGATGATCGGATCTTCGGCTTGCGCAGACGGCAAAGCATGCAGCGGCACGATGTCTCGCTTGCTGAAACTGACCTTCTCACCGCGAATTTCCGCCATCCGTCCCCTGCCCGCTCCCGGAAATATCCTGAACCCCAAGCTAGGGCCTTTTCAGTTTGGCGGCTTCACCCTGCCATCCCGCTTGACTCGCCACAAGACTGGACGAAGCTATTATTCGCACTATATCGATTACCCGCCCCCATGCTCAACAATCCGGGCAAAAGAAAGGTGAACCATGGCAGAACTGACGATTGGCGACGAAGCGCCGGATTTCCGTCTTCCTAGAAACGGCGGTGGCGATATTTCTCTTTCGGAGTTGAAGGGCAAAGCGGTCGTTCTCTACTTTTACCCGAAGGATGACACGTCCGGCTGCACGACAGAGGCCATCGACTTCAGCGCACTGGGCGCGGAGTTCGAAGCGGCCAATGCGGTCGTCATCGGCATCTCGCCGGATTCGGTGAAGAGCCACGACAAGTTCGCTGCCAAGCATTCCCTCACTGTCATGCTCGCCGCCGACGAAGACAAAAGCGCACTGGAAGCTTATGGCGTCTGGAAGGAAAAGAGCATGTACGGCAAGAAGTACATGGGCGTTGAACGCACCACCTTCCTGATTGCCCCAGACGGCAAGATCGCAAAGATCTGGAGCAAGGTGAAGGTCCCAGGTCACGCGCAGGCGGTTCTTGACGAGGCGAAGGCTCTTTGATTAGGGACACCTGGTCCGACGACCATGACACTCACGCTGACATCTCTGAGAGGCGGCGCCACCGAGGCCATTGCCTCAGCCGATCTCGACCGAAAGACGGCATTGGCGCAAGAAGCGGCAGTTCGATGGTTCGAGCGGCGTATCTCCCTACGCTCGCCGCTTGACCCAAAATTGCCTGATCGTCCCGGGCGACCGGAGAGGCCGGAACTCGTTCCGCCGACCGCCGTCAAGCGGCGGTCTCTTCACAGCGTGAAGGGTCGGATCGCTCTCCTGCATGCCATTGCCCATATCGAACTTAACGCGGTGGACCTCGCACTCGATATCGTTGCCCGTTATGCCAGCGAGCCAGTCCCCCATTCCTTTTTCGACGGGTGGATGCAGGTCGCATTCGAAGAGGCCAAGCACTTCCGACTGGTCCGAGATCGGCTACGGGCGATGGGGGCCGATTACGGCGATCTGCCAGCGCATGACGGTCTCTGGCAGGCAGCGCACCAGACGCGCAACGACCTGACCGCAAGACTTGCAGTCGTGCCGCTTATTCTCGAAGCACGCGGTCTCGACGTTACACCTTCCCTCCAAGCCAAGATGCGCGAAACAGGCGATCTCGAAAGCGCTGCCGTTCTCGATGTCATCTATAATGACGAGAAAGGTCACGTCGCCATCGGTGCCAAATGGTTTCGGTTCCTGTGCGCACGGGAAAGAAAGGACCCAGCAGAAACCTTCAAGCGATTGGTCAGGGTCAACTTCCGTGGTCCACTGAAGCCGCCTTTCAACGATCTTGCGCGGGCGGAAGCGGGTTTGACGCCGTCCTTCTACCGTTCGCTCACCGCCGTCAGCCAAAGCTGATTACGTTTGTAAAAGCTTCGTTAACCTTAACAAATTATCTTTTTCAGTGGACGACGAACCGCTGGAGCTGAGATGACGGAAGCGAGGACAAACCTGGCCTTTGGCAAGAAGCGCAAGCAGCACGTCCTCATTCTGGCAAGCGGCGAGAAGGTTCGCCATGTCACCATCAGACCTTTGCTCGTCATCCCCACACTGCTGATCGTCCTCGTCATGAGCCTCGGCTTTATCGGCTCGACGGCTTATCTCGTTTTTCGCGACGATATGCTGGGGGCGATGATTGCGCGGCAATCACGCATGCAAAAAGATTATGAAGACCGTATCGCGGCGTTGCGCTCGCAGGTAGATCAGATCACCTCGCGTCAACTTCTGGACCAGCAAGCCGTTGAAAAGAAAGTCGAGACACTTCTTGCGCAGCAGAATGCCCTGTCCTCCCGTCACGGACGGGCCAACGATCTCCTGAACGAGGACGGCACCGTATCGGCACCGGAAGAAGATAACGTCGCACCGTCGGCAAACGCATTCGCTCCGCAAAAGAAGGCAAGCCTCTCCGGTGGCGCTTCCGCCATCGACCGCGCACTTCGTGGTCCGGACAAAGCATCGACGCTTAAAGGCAGCCTGACCTACAGCGACAACAAGGATGCGGTATCCGGGCGCGCGCTGACGCGGATGCTCGTCTCGCTCAACCGCATCGAATCGGACCAGTTGGGGCGAATCGCTTCGCTCACCATCGGCGCGAAGAGCCGGGCCGATGCCATGGCCGATATCATCCGCAGTACCGGCCTGAAGATCGATGATAAAGCTGACGATGCCGTGGGCGGTCCCTTTGTCGAAGCGTCCACAAACCCGTTTCAGGCATCGCTGGCAGATCTCGACAACGCCTTGGACCGTCTGGAAACCGTTCGTGGCACGGTAGAACGCATGCCGCTCGGCAATCCGGCACCCGGTCGCGACATCACCAGCCGCTTCGGCAATCGCATGGACCCCTTTCTCGGCCGGCCTGCGTTACATACCGGGATAGATTTCCGCGCCGAAACAGGCGCCAATGTGCGTGCCACCGGTGCAGGGACTGTCTCTTTTGCAGGCTATTCAGGTGGTTACGGCAACATGGTGGAAGTCGATCACGGCAAAGGCGTCACGACGCGCTACGGCCACCTGTCGCAAATCCTGGTTCGTACCGGCGAGAAAATCGAGCTTTCCGATATCGTCGGCAAGGCGGGCAGCACCGGACGATCCACCGGGCCTCACGTTCATTATGAAGTCCGGCTGAATGATGAGCCCGTCGACCCCATGCGGTTCCTCGTCGCGGGCACAGAATTGAAGACCTATCTTCAGTAAAAGACCGCTCACATATTTGAATCCCAGCCTGATTTTCTTCAAACCGGTGGTTTTCATGTGCCATTTTGGGACGAATCCCTGTTTCCTTGACTTTTCGGCGATTTAAGCCTATGTCGCGGACCACGATCTGCGGCACTAACGCTACGACAGTCGCTTGTTCTTCGAACCAGAACGGAAACAGTTTTTCCTTTGACAACATTCTCTGATCTTGGCCTGAGCCAAAAAGTCCTTTCCGCTATTGCCGATGCTGGCTACAACACGCCTACACCAATTCAGGCGGGCGCCATTCCTCCGGCGCTGGAAAGACGCGACATTTGCGGCATTGCACAGACGGGAACCGGCAAAACGGCGTCCTTCGTGCTGCCGATGCTCACGTTGCTCGAAAAGGGCCGTGCTCGCGCGAGAATGCCGCGGACGCTCATCCTGGAGCCGACGCGTGAACTCGCCGCTCAGGTTGCCGAGAACTTCGAGAAGTACGGCAAGAATCACAAGCTGAACGTCGCACTTCTGATTGGCGGCGTTTCGTTCGAAGAGCAGGATCGCAAGCTGGAGCGTGGCGCGGATGTCTTGATCTGCACCCCCGGCCGTCTGCTCGATCACTGCGAACGCGGCAAGCTGTTGATGACAGGCGTGGAAATCCTCGTCATCGACGAGGCCGACCGCATGCTCGACATGGGCTTCATCCCCGATATCGAGCGTGTCGCGAAAATGATCCCCTTCACGCGTCAGACGCTATTCTTCTCGGCAACCATGCCGCCGGAAATTCAGAAGCTTGCCGATCGCTTCCTGCAAAACCCGGTCCGCATTGAGGTCGCCAAGCCCTCTTCGACGGCGAAGACTGTGACGCAGCGTATCGTTGCGACACACGACAAGGACTACGAGAAGCGCGCCGTGCTTCGCGACCTGATCAAGGCACAGACTGATCTGAAAAACGCGATCATCTTCTGTAACCGCAAGAAGGATGTGGCCGATCTCTACCGTTCGCTTGAACGGCACGGCTTCTCCGTCGGCGCCCTGCATGGTGACATGGACCAGAACTCGCGCACGAAAATGCTTGCGGGCTTCAAGGACAATCAGATCACGCTACTGGTCGCTTCCGACGTTGCCGCGCGCGGTCTCGACATCCCCGATGTCAGCCACGTCTTCAACTTCGACGTTCCGATCCATGCGGAAGATTACGTTCACCGCATCGGCCGTACCGGCCGCGCCGGTCGCTCCGGTGCTGCGTTCACACTCGTCAACCGTCGTGACACCAAGTATCTCGACGCGATCGAGAAGCTGATCGGCGAAAAGATCGAGTGGCAGAGCGGAGATCTTTCGGAACTTCCGGCACCCATGGAAAGTTTCGCCACCGATCGTCCACGCCGCGGCAAGGACAAAGATAAGGATCGCGGCCGTGGCCGAGATCGTAACCGCCGTGAAGCGCCTCAACAGGTCGAAGCGGAAACCCCGAATGAAAAACCGGCTGACAACATTCAGGTTGCGGCAAATGGAGGCGACAAGGTGAAGGCAGAGCGCAGGCACGAGAAGGCTCCTCGGAATTTCGACCGGAACCATGGTGCTTCCCACGCGAATGACGACAACCGTGATCGTCGCCGCCATTACCGCGATCATGATGATGGCCCGACACCGGTCGGCTTCGGCGACGACATTCCAGCGTTCATGCTGATCGTCGCAAGCGCCAAGGGCTGATGGCACAGCCAGGCATCGATTTTCCAGGTGTTGGATGCGGTCTCGTCATCAGACGAGACGGCAAAGTGCTGCTCTATAAGCGCGTCAAGTCGCCTGAAGCCGGACACTGGAGTATCGTGGGCGGCAAGGTTGATCATATGGAGCATGCCCTAGAGGCGGCCCGTCGCGAAGCCGAGGAAGAAAGCGGGCTCACCATCGGAGACGTTCGCTTCCTCTGTATCAGTGAGCAGATCATACCAGCCGACAGACAACATTGGCTGTCACTGATCTATGTGACGGACGATGTGGCGGGAACGGCACAATTGACGGAGCCGGACAAGCTGTCCGATATGGGCTGGTTTGATGTCGACGACCTGCCCTCTCCGCTCTCCCTTTTTGCGAAGGATGCGTTTCGCCATCTCGCATCACGTTAGGACGACGGCTGCGCCAGCGTCGGCACGCCGGCCATCCTGCAACGAACGATCATTCTTCACCATAAAGCGCACTTTTCTTGGCGTTGAACCTTTTGCATCCTGCTCAGCCTCGATAACATCGGACAATCGCACAGGATAATGCCGTCCATGAATTCACTTAACCTGCTCAGTCTTGCCTTCAGTCTCAGCCTGGCCGGCGCTGCAAGTGCCGCAACCATCGCGGTCGTTGCTCCGCAAAATGGCGCATATGAGATGCTGGGGTTGCAAGTTCGGCAGGGTGTAAAAGCGGCAGCCGCCAAGGTTGGCCTCGATGTGATGGAGATCCACGAGAGCTGTGAGGACGGCAGCGGTGGTGCGATCGCCGATGGCCTTGTCGCCTCGAAAGTGTCCGTTGTCGTCGGCTTCCTGTGCACGGAAACCCTGGCAGACGCGCTACCCACTCTCAAAAATGCGGCGATCCCGGCCATCACATTGTCAAGCCGATCGCCCATCCTGATGGAAGATGCATTGAAGCGCGGCTGGCCCCTCTTCCGTATGGCCCCTTCGGAGAACGACGAAGCTTCTGCCGTGGCAGACATCATGCTGCGCGACTGGAAGGGGTTGCCCTTCGCGCTTCTCGATGACGGAACGATCTATAGTCGCGAACTCGTTGACCGCGTGCGTGCGCGGTTGGAAGAAGCGGGGTTGAAGCCAACCTTTACGGACACGCTTCGCCCCTCTCAGGAACAGCAGATTGCCCTGGTACGTCGTCTTAGTCGAACCGGCGTCACCCATGTTTTCGCCGCCGCTGAGCGCAATGACCTTGCAATCATCGGACGCGACGCTTCCGCAGAAAAAATTCCGCTTGTGCTCTTGGGCAGCGATGCGCTGAGAGCCGCAAACGCGCCTGTCCCGCTGCAATCGGGCACGCTTGCCGTTGCTCTGCCGGACTCCGCGATACTTCCCACAGCGGCAGAACCGGTGCAACAGTTGCGTACTGCCGGTGTCGAACCCGAAGGCTATGTGCTTCCGGCCTACGCTGCCACTCAACTCTCCGCCCAAGCGTTGGAGAAGGCATCGGAGCAATCGAAGCCAACGCCTGATGTGATCGTCGGCGCAACGTTCAATACTGCCATCGGCCCTATCATCTTCAACGATCGCCACGAGTTGCAGGACAATCCTTACAGGCTTCAACGCTGGACTGGAACGAATTTCGTCTCCGTCGACAAGGCGTTGAATTAAGGCGCTCCGGCAACCTCGTATCGGGAGATCCATTTCCATCTAATCGATTTGGCCATTGCGAGGTTTGGATCGACGCTTGTTGACCCATGCGTGTGGTGCTAAGGGCCAGCAACGCCTTGCCAACTGGAGCATTTGCAGATGACCCTTCCCGTCCGGATCGCCCCTTCCATTCTTGCCTCCAACTTTGCAAAGCTCGGACAAGAAGTTGCCGATGTGACGGCGGCGGGCGCCGACTGGATTCATCTGGACGTTATGGACGGACACTTCGTGCCGAACATTTCTTTCGGGCCCGATGTGATCAAGGCGCTCCGCCCCCACAGCAAGGCCTTCTTCGATTGCCATTTGATGATCGCGCCAGCCGATCCATATCTTGAGGCCTTCGCCAAGGCTGGATGCGACAGCATCACCGTCCATGCCGAAGCCGGAGCGCATCTGCACCGCTCGCTGCAGACCATCCGCGCACTCGGCAAGAAGGTGGGCGTTACTCTCAATCCCGCAACGCCGCTCTCGGTTCTCGAAAACGTTCTGGATGATGTGGACCTCATCCTCATCATGAGCGTCAATCCGGGCTTCGGCGGCCAGAAGTTCATCCCAGCCATGCTCGACAAGATCCGCGCGGCAAAGTCGCTCATCGGCAATCGCCCGATCGAGCTGGAAGTGGATGGCGGCATCACCACCGAGACGGCAGGCAGCGCCATTGCAGCAGGTGCCAATGTGCTCGTTGCCGGCTCCGCGGTGTTCAAGGGTGATGGTGTAGACGACTACACCAAAACCGTATCTGCTCTCAGAGCCGCCGCAGAAAGCGGTCGCGCCTGATCGCAAGGTATTGCCTGCCAGAAGAATGCTGAGATCCCGGGATTCACCCTGACGCGCCGAATGCGTTGAGATTGCCGGAACACTTTGCTAAACGGGCACCAGATTTCTCAGTTCAAGAAGGCTTAGCCATGATCCCTCGTTATTCCCGGCCGGAAATGGTCGCTATCTGGTCGCCGGAAGCCAAGTTCCGCATCTGGTTCGAAATCGAGGCGCATGCCTGCGACGCGTTGGCCGACATCGGCGTAATCCCGAAGGAAGCGGCGAAGACCATCTGGGAAAAGGGTGGGGCTGCCGAATTTGACGTCGCCCGCATCGACGAGATCGAAGCCGTCACCAAGCATGACGTCATTGCCTTCCTCACCCATCTTGCCGAATTCGTCGGGCCCGACTCGCGCTTCATCCACCAGGGCATGACCTCCTCAGACGTGCTCGACACGACGCTGAACATCCAGTTGGTCCGCGCCGCCGACCTGCTGATCGCCGATATGGACCGCGTTTTGGCGGCGCTCAAGACCCGCGCATTCGAGCACAAGAACACGGTGCGCATCGGTCGCAGCCACGGCATTCATGCCGAGCCGACGACAATGGGTCTGACATTTGCGCGCTTCTTTGCTGAGATGGACCGCAACCGCGTCCGTCTCGTCAATGCGCGTGCCGAAATCGCCACGGGCGCCATTTCCGGCGCTGTCGGGACCTTCGCCAATATCGATCCGTCCGTCGAGGAGAAAGTCTGCAAGGCCCTGGGCCTCACGCCAGAACCTGTCTCCACGCAGGTCATTCCGCGTGATCGTCACGCCATGTTCTTCGCCACGCTCGGCGTCATCGCCTCCTCGATCGAAAACGTCGCCATCGAAATTCGCCATATGCAGCGCACGGAAGTTCTGGAAGCGGAAGAATTCTTCTCGCCGGGCCAGAAGGGTTCGTCGGCCATGCCGCACAAGCGCAACCCCGTTCTGACCGAGAACCTCACGGGTCTTGCCCGCCTCGTGCGCATGTCAGTCGTCCCGGCATTGGAAAACGTGGCTCTCTGGCATGAGCGCGATATCAGCCACTCGTCCGTCGAGCGCGCCATCGGCCCAGACGCCACCATCACGCTCGATTTTGCGCTCAACCGTCTGGCAGGCGTGATCGAGAAGCTGGTGATCTATCCCGAAAACATGTTGAAGAACATGAACAAGTTCCGTGGTCTCGTCCATTCGCAGCGCGTCCTTCTGGCTCTGACGCAGGCTGGCGTTTCGCGCGAGGATTCCTATCGCCTCGTGCAGCGCAATGCCATGAAGGTTTGGGAAGAGGGCAAGGACTTCCTTGAAGAACTGCTGGCCGACGAAGAAGTGCGCGCCGCCCTTCCGGAAGAAACGATCCGCGAAAAGTTCGACCTTGGCTACCATACAAAGCACGTCGACACGATCTTCAGCCGAGTCTTCGGCGAGGCTTGATCCTTAAGCCGAAGACAGAACTGACGCTTCGCCTCTCTTGAAGATCATCGCTCACTTCGGTCGAAACCGAGGTGAGCGCAGGCACCTCATACGATTGTATCCATCGGCATTTCCTGTGCTTTGCATCTTGATAACGCCATCCAACACACCAAGATAAGCGGCATGAAAGCATCAGAAGCAGATATCCTCATCGTCCCCGGCTACACCAATTCCGGCCCCGACCATTGGCAAAGCCGCTGGCAGGAGAAACTCTCCACAGCACGCCGTGTCGAGCAGGCGGAGTGGTCCAAGCCTGTGCGCGAAGATTGGGTTGCCCGCCTTGTGGAGGAAGTCAATGCCTCGACGAAGCCTGTGGTTCTCGTCGCGCATTCGCTCGGCGTGCCGACGGTAATGCACGCCTTGCCGGAGATTGCTCCCAAGGTAGCTGGTGCAATGCTCGTAGCACCGCCAGATGTCGCCAACCCAGACATCCGGCCAAAGCATCTGATGACCTTTGGCCCCTACCCTCGTGATCCGCTCCCCTTCCCGGCGATCACCATCGCCAGCCGCAACGATCCCTTCGGGACGTACGAGCATGCCGACGACATTGCTGCGGCCTGGGGGTCGCTTCTGATCGACGCCGGCATGTCAGGGCACATCAACACGGAATCGGGTCACGGCCCGTGGCCGGAGGGAACGATGGTCTTTGCTCAGTTCCTGAGCAAGCTTAAGCCGCCACCAGGCTTTATGTCCGCTGAACAAAAAAACTAGCAATATAATCGCAGCGTGAAGCGGTTTCGGTGATTAGCAAGTAAACAGAAATGCCGCGCAAGTATATCCCGCGCGGCTCCGGCCTCTCGGCACCTTGTGCTCAAACACCCTGAAGCTCGCGCCGTGCAAAGGCTGGATCATCTCCAGACACCACGAAAAGCTCTGTCGGTTGTTTGGAATTCAAAATGAAGTTCAGGCAGCGCGCTTGCTGTCAAATTGCGAGATTCCGTTGCGCAACTCGTCGGCGGCACAGCGCAGCAGGCTGCTCATCTGATCATGGATCGCATCGTCGGTCACGCCGACACCGGCGGCGACAAAGTCGTCGTGCAGCTTGTTGAACACGGCTTCATCGCCTTCGCGGCCGATGGAGGTAGCAACAATCTCGCTGGCATAGGAATTGGCGTCTTCCTTGTGCATCAGGGAGGCAGCCCAAAGGCCCATCAACCTGCTGCGCATGCCGTGAAGACGAAAGCTCAATTCTTCTTCGTGAAAATACAGATTCTCGATCGCTTTACCGCGCTGTCTCAGACCCATGATTATACCCCGTTTTTACTCTGTTGTTATTTGCGTCCTCTTGATCGGGACAACACTGTTCTAGAATACAACTGTTGAAAAAGCGTAACTTTGAGATGATGCCTTGGAAGAGCCAAAAACAGGGTTGAAGAATTGCAAACAAGCGCGTGCGGTCGCATTGTGAATTTGCTTCTTTTCCGTTATGGGACCGCTTCAAGAAACGAAACGAACGCCATCCGCACCGGCGCTACAACAAGAGATATGTCACTATGAACCGTCGCCGCCGAATCTATGAAGGCAAGGCCAAGATCCTTTATGAAGGTCCGGAGCCGGGAACGCTCATCCAGTTCTTCAAGGATGACGCCACCGCTTTCAACAAGAAGAAGCACGAAGTCATCGACGGCAAGGGCGTTCTCAACAACCGCATCTCGGAATACGTCTTCACGCACTTGAACAAGATCGGTATTCCCACCCACTTCATCCGTCGCCTGAACATGCGCGAGCAGCTGATCAAGGAAGTGGAGATGATCCCGCTCGAGGTTGTCGTGCGCAACGTTGCCGCAGGATCGCTCTCAAAGCGTCTTGGTATCGACGAAGGCGTCGTGCTGCCGCGCTCGATCATCGAGTTCTATTACAAGTCGGATGCGCTGGAAGACCCGATGGTGTCCGAGGAGCACATCACCGCTTTCGGTTGGGCAAACCCTGCTGAACTCGACGACATCATGGCGCTTGCCATTCGGGTCAACGACTTCCTCTCCGGCCTCTTCCTCGGCGTCGGCATTCAGCTCGTTGATTTCAAGATCGAATGCGGCCGCCTGTTTGAAGGCGATATGATGCGCATTATCCTTGCGGATGAAATTTCGCCGGATAGCTGCCGTCTGTGGGATATCGAGACGCAGGAAAAGATGGACAAGGACCGCTTTCGCCGCGATATGGGTGGGCTTGTGGAAGCCTATTCGGAAGTCGCGCGCCGTCTTGGCATCATCAATGAAAACGAACCGATCCGCGGCACAGGCCCGGTTCTCGTCAAGTGAAATCAGGAGACCATCAGGTGATCAAGGCACGGGTGACTGTTACGCTGAAGAACGGCGTTCTCGATCCGCAGGGTAAGGCAATCGAAGGCGCGCTGGGCAGCCTCGGTTTTGATGGCGTCGGCCAGGTTCGTCAGGGCAAGGTCTTCGATCTTGAACTGAACACGACCGACAAGGCCAAGGCCGAAGAAAACCTGAAGGCGATGTGCGAGAAGCTTCTCGCCAACACCGTCATCGAAAACTACGCGATCGCCATCCTCTAGAGCAATTCGGGTGGACGGGGTTCACCTCGATTGCTCTTAACTCTTTGTTTGACGCATTTCCTGACGCAAGACCGCAGATAGTTTTGCTGGAAATGCTCTGAATTTCGGAGCCAAGGCCCATGAAATCCGCAGTCGTCCAGCTTCCTGGCCTCAATCGCGACCGTGACATGATCGCGGCCTTGACGAAGATTTCCGGTCAGGCGCCCGTCACCATCTGGCAAACGGAAACGCAGATTCCGGATGTCGATCTCATCGTCATCCCCGGCGGCTTCTCCTATGGCGATTATCTTCGCTGCGGCGCGATCGCAGCTCGCATGCCGGTCATGCAGGCGATCCGCGAAAAGGCTGACCAAGGCGTCAAGGTTCTGGGTGTGTGCAACGGCTTTCAGATTCTGGTTGAAGCCGGGATGCTGCCAGGCGCATTGATGCGCAATGCCTCGCTCAAATTCGTCTGCCGCGAAGTGAAGCTCGAAGTCGTCAACAACGATACCGAATTCACGCGCACCTACGACAAGGGCCAGATCATTCGCTCGCCCGTTGCTCACCATGACGGCAACTACTTCGTCGAAGCCGACGAACTGAAGGCGATGGAAGACAATGGCCAGGTCGTGTTCCGTTACGCTGAGGACACCAACCCGAACGGCTCACTCAACGATATTGCCGGCGTCATCAATGCCAAGGGCAATGTTCTTGGCATGATGCCGCATCCGGAAAACCTCATTGAAGCCGCCCATGGCGGCAAGGATGGCCGTGGCATATTCGCCTCAGCGCTCGGCGTCATCGCCGCCTGATATCGGAAGCATCGAGCCGGGCGGATCAGCCCGGCTTTCTTTTTGCCGCTCATGCTGGATTGAAGAATGAACCGCACCGCTCCCACACGTTCCTTCGGCGTCGCCGCTCTCGGCTTTGCAGCGCTCGCACTTGCTGCATGCCAGCCGAAGCCTGAGCCACCGCGGGCTGCGTCGCAGGCTGCCCTTCCGGTGATGGAGCGCATCGCACTCGGCGCCAATGCCTGCTGGTTCAAGTCTGGCGATCCAGCGTTCAAGGCCTACCGCCTAGCACCGGAACTTAACTCCTTCTCCGGTCGTCCTCGCATTCTGCTCGTTCCACGCAACAGCCCGGAATCGCGCCCGATGCTCGTGGTACAGGCCGAAGGCAATCCGGCAAATCTCCAGGCCTTCGGTCCTGTAATGAATGACGGTCACGCTCCTCGCATCTCAGCAGACATCAAGCGCTGGGCGAATGGTGGCAAGGGCTGCTGATCGTCCATAGACCGGCTACGGTCTGTTGTGACGTTGATAGGAAGCACGCTGGAAATTCTCCGGCGCCTCTCCACAGGCAGCTTGAGCAAGATCATGATCGCCGCAAGCGCGCAGACTTGCTTTTTGCCGTTTCTTGCCGCTATTAGCCAAAGCCATCAGCAATTGAATGAGATGGCAAACCCACCATGTCCCTTCCCGATAAAGCCTTTCCCGTTTCCTGGGATCAGTTTCACCGCGATGCCCGTGCACTGGCATGGCGGCTTGCCGGCCTGAACCAGGAGTTCAAGGCCATCGTCTGCATCACCCGCGGCGGCCTCGTTCCAGCAGCGATCATTTCCCGCGAGCTTAACATCCGCCTGATCGACACGGTATGCATCGCCACGCGCCACGATTACCTGAACCAGGGCGA
This sequence comes from Agrobacterium larrymoorei, assembly GCF_037722385.1. GTDB lineage: Bacteria > Pseudomonadota > Alphaproteobacteria > Rhizobiales > Rhizobiaceae > Agrobacterium > Agrobacterium larrymoorei_C. Next base: position 336,572 of record NZ_JBBKAQ010000001.1, on the reverse strand, counting down.
TACCGTTCTGCTAAAGGGCATCTCTCCCGAACTGCTGGAAAAGTCTGGCGAGGGCATTCTGGTCGTCGACGATCTGACCGATACGGGCAAAACGGCACTGGAAGTGCGCGAGATGCTGCCCAAGGCGCATTTTGCCTGCGTTTATGCCAAGCCGACCGGCGTTCCAACCATCGATACCTTTGTCACCGAGGTCAGCCAGGACACCTGGATCTACTTCCCATGGGACATGGGCTTCACCTACCAGGAGCCGATCGCCAAGGGCGCGCCCGGCTGATCACCACGCATTGATCATGTCGCGCCAGGCGATTGAGGTTTGGCGCGACATGATCCGATCCTGTTTTTCCAGATCGTGTCTCGTCTGACAGACCTGAAGTGTATGGCTCAAGAAGCTACGGCCCCGGTTCGAGCAGCACCGGACCGGTGCCTTTATCTCCCAATATATCGGCCGGGTTGCGCAGTGGGCATTCGTCCGTCGAGAGGCAGCCGCAGCCGATGCAACCGGTTAGTTGATTGCGCAGCCGCGTGAGGCGTGCAATGCGGTCATCCAACTCGGCCTGCCAATGGGTGGCGAGCCTCTGCCAGTCCTTACCCGTTGGCGTGCAACCATCCGGCAGAGTGTTCAAGGCCTGCTGAATTTCCTTCAACGGAATGCCCGCCCTCTGCGCCACCTTGATGATGGCAATGCGTCTCAGCACATCGCGCCCATAGCGACGGTGATTGGAGCTGTTGCGCCAGCCTTTGATCAGCCCTTCTGCCTCGTAAAAGTGCAGCGTCGAGACCGCTACACCGGCGCGCTCGGCAACATCGCCGACCGATAGATCGCGCACCAGCGGAATCTGCTGAAGTTTTTTCGTCATGCGTATTGACCTCAACCTTACTTGAGGAACTACCACAAGGAGCTCAACACCGAAAGGGGTAATCCATGACTGAAAAAGCGCTCTCGCTACGCATCATCCTGGGCAGCGCCCGCACCAACCGCTTTGCCGACATTGTCGCAAGTTGGGTGGCCGCCAGACTTTGGTCTATGCCGCATATCGCGGTGGAGATCCTCGACCCGCGTGAACTCAAGCTGCCACTCGGGCATGATCCGGCGGCCGCTTCGGTAAAAGCATTGCGCGCGAGCCTTGATCGTGCCGACGCCTTCATCGTCGTGACGCCGGAATATAACCGAAGCTACACGGGTGAACTGAAGACGCTAATCGACTCCGCCTACGCCGAATGGAACGCAAAGCCTATCGGCTTTGTCTCCTATGGCGGCATTTCCGGTGGTCTTCGTGCCGTGGAACATCTACGCACCGTCTTTGCCGAGACCCATGCTGCAACGATGCGCGATGTGGTCAGCTTCTCCAATCCGTGGAATTTGGTGGATGCGGAGGGCAAACTCGCTGCCGGACAAGATGCAGACGCTGCCTTTCAAACTCTGATGGGACAACTGGAGTGGTGGGCTGAAGCGTTGAAGCATGGTCGCCAGACTTCACCATATAAGAGATCCGCTTGATGGGTGCGCATCCGCTGGCGCTGAAGACGCCGCCACCGGCGGGGTCCCGTATCAGCGCAAACGGGTGATATCGACGAGCCGGCTTACATGTCGGTCACCTGCCGTCGAGACGGTCCATGAAATCAAATGCTTCGACCAACGAGGCGGATACACCGCCAGATGTAGTTGTGGGCCTGTGCATAAAGGTGGCTCGCGCAACAATTGGCTGTATAAAGCGCACCTCATGTTGCTGCTTGGCAACATCGAAAATCTTCCCGAAAATGCTGGATTCCCTGCCCTCCGTAACGACAGGCAAGCTTCACGCAAGGTAAGCAGTGAGCCTTCAATCCCCGCAAGTCCCTGAAATCTATAGAGGGTTTTTCTTTCCCCGTTTTCCACAACCTATCCACACCACATCTTGTGGTAAATAAACACTTACAAACTAGCACTTGACGGAATCGGCTCGTTTTCTAAAAGTACCCCCATGTTGCGGCGGCAACGGAATCGGCAGGGTCATCTGCGGTTCTTTCCTGTATCTGTTCACGCGTTGTCTTGCGTTCCAACCATGAGGGGTGAGGAACGTGAGGGTGTGTCCATGTCTGGGAGCTGCCAAAACGTGAGGCGGGGTCTGGCGACAAGAAACTGTTAATACTATATATAGTATGCTTGCAGCCGTCATAACCACGAAATAAGGGAACAACATCCAAGGATGAACGTTTCCAGTCATCGGCAAACAACTGGCTGCGCATGGCCCATGCGACGCCGGAACGATATTTTGCGCCTGATCAGGCGCCAACGGACAAGGACACCAACGATGCGCATCGAACGCCGCTTTACGAAGCCCGGCCAGTCGCCTTACGCGGAAATCGAATTCCGCAAGGCCATCAGCGAAATCAAGAATCCCGACGGTTCCATCGTGTTCCGCCTTGCGGACATTGATGTGCCGGCGCAGTTCAGCCAGGTGGCGACCGACGTGCTGGCGCAGAAGTATTTCCGCAAGGCTGGCGTTCCCAAGGTCCTGAAGAAGGTCGAAGAGAACGACGTTCCGTCCTTCCTGTGGCGCTCCGTTGCCGATACGGCTGCCATGAAGGATCTGCCCGAATCCGAGCGTTACGGCTCGGAAATCGACGCACGTCAGGTTTTCGATCGTCTTGCCGGCACCTGGGCCTATTGGGGTTGGAAGGGCAAGTATTTCTCGTCCGAAGAAGATGCTCTCGCTTTCCGCGATGAGCTCGCCTACATGCTCGCCACTCAGCGCGTTGCGCCGAACTCCCCTCAGTGGTTCAACACCGGCCTGCACTGGGCCTATGGCATCGATGGCCCGGGCCAGGGCCACTTCTATGTCGACCCCTTCACCGGCAAGCTGACCAAGTCCAAGTCCGCTTACGAACATCCGCAACCGCATGCCTGCTTCATCCAGTCCGTTGAAGACGATCTCGTCAACGAAGGTGGCATCATGGACCTTTGGGTTCGCGAAGCCCGTCTGTTCAAATACGGCTCTGGCACCGGCTCCAACTTCTCTTATCTGCGTGGCGAAGGCGAAAAGCTTTCCGGCGGCGGCAAGTCCTCCGGCCTGATGAGCTTCCTGAAGATCGGTGACCGCGCAGCTGGCGCCATCAAGTCCGGCGGCACCACCCGTCGCGCGGCCAAGATGGTCGTCGTCGATGCGGACCACCCGGATATCGAGGCCTATATCGACTGGAAGGTGAACGAAGAGCAGAAGGTTGCCGCCCTCGTTACCGGTTCCAAGATCGTCGCCAAGCATTTGAAGGCCATCATGAAGGCCTGCATCAACTGCGAAGGCGATAACAGCGATTGCTTCGACCCTGCCAAGAACCCAGCCCTCAAGCGCGAAATCCGCGCTGCCAAGAAGGATCAGGTTCCGGAAAATTACATCAAGCGCGTCATCCAGTTTGCTCAGCAGGGCTACAAGGATATCGAATTCAAGACCTATGACACGGACTGGGATTCGGAAGCCTACCTCACTGTGTCCGGCCAGAACTCCAACAACTCCGTTTCGTTGAAGGATGACTTCCTGCGCGCTGTCGAAAGCGATGGCGACTGGAACCTGACCGCTCGCCGCGACGGGAGAGTGATGAAGACGCTGAAGGCACGCGACCTGTGGGAAAAGATCTCGCATGCCGCATGGGCCTCTGCCGATCCGGGCCTGCACTTCAACACCACCATGAACGACTGGCACACCTCACCTGCCGCTGGTTCCATCCGCGCATCCAACCCATGCTCGGAATACATGTTCCTGGACGATACGGCCTGCAACCTTGCTTCGCTGAACCTGCTTCAGTTCAAGGACGCAGCGACCAAGAAGATAAACATTGCCGATTACGAGCACGCCGTTCGCCTGTGGACCGTCGTTCTCGAAGTCTCGGTGATGATGGCGCAGTTCCCATCGCGTCAGATCGCCGAACGCTCTTACGAATACCGCACCCTCGGCCTCGGCTACGCCAATATCGGCGGACTGCTGATGTCGTCCGGCATTCCTTATGACAGCGATGAAGGCCGTGCGATTGCAGGCGCCCTGACCGCAATCATGACCGGCGTATCTTACGCGACGTCAGCTGAAATGGCTGGCGAGCTTGGCCCATTCCCGGGTTTTGCGCCAAACCGCGACAACATGCTGCGCGTCATCCGCAACCATCGCCGTGCGGCTCAGGGCCTGGCCTATGGTTACGAAGGCCTGTCGGTAAACCCGGTTCCGCTCATCCATGCCGATTGCACCGATCAGGAGCTGATCAAGCACGCCGTTGCTGCCTGGGACAAGGCGCTGGAACTTGGCGAACAGAACGGTTACCGCAATGCCCAGACGACCGTTATCGCGCCCACTGGCACGATCGGCCTCGTGATGGATTGCGACACCACCGGCATCGAGCCTGACTTTGCGCTGGTGAAGTTCAAGAAGCTTGCCGGCGGCGGCTACTTCAAGATCATCAACCGCGCGGTTCCCGAATCGCTGCGCTCGCTCGGTTACTCCGAAAGCCAGATCGCCGAGATCGAAGCTTACGCTGTCGGCCACGGCAACCTCAACCAGGCGCCCGGTATCAACCCCGGCTCGCTGAAGGCCAAGGGCTTCACCGATGAGAAGATCGAGGCCGTCAATGGCGCGCTGAAGAGCGCCTTCGACATCAAGTTCGTCTTCAACCAGTGGACGCTTGGCGCCGACTTCCTGAAGGACACGCTGAAGATTTCCGACGAGCAGCTCACAGACATGAGCTTCAATCTCTTGGAGCATCTCGGTTTTGCGAAGAAGGACATCGAGGCAGCAAACGTACACGTTTGCGGCGCGATGACGCTGGAAGGCGCGCCGTTCCTCAAGGACGAGCATCTCTCGGTTTTCGATTGCGCCAATCCCTGCGGCAAGATCGGCAAGCGTTATCTGTCGGTCGAATCCCACATCCGCATGATGGCGGCTGCACAGCCCTTCATCTCAGGCGCGATCTCCAAGACGATCAACATGCCGAACGATGCGACGGTGGAAGATTGCGGCGCAGCCTACATGCTGTCCTGGAAGCTTGCACTGAAGGCCAACGCACTCTACCGCGATGGCTCGAAGCTCTCCCAGCCACTGAACGCCTCGCTGGTGGAAGATGAGGACGACGAAGACGCCATGGAAGAACTGCTGGCTCAGCCACAGGCAGCCCAGGCCGTCACCATCACCGAGAAGATCGTCGAGCGCATCATCGAGCGTGTCGTTCGCAGCCAGGAAAAGCTGCCGACCCGCCGTAAGGGCTACACCCAGAAGGCAAAGATCGGTGGTCACACTATCTTCCTGCGCACGGGCGAATACGACGACGGCCGTCTTGGCGAAATCTTCCTTGACATGAACAAGGAAGGCTCGGCCCTTCGCGCCTTCATCAACAACTTCGCGATTTCCGTGTCGCTCGGCCTGCAATATGGCGTGCCGCTGGAAGAATATGTCGACGCCTTCACCTTCACCAAGTTCGAACCGGCCGGCATGGTGACGGGCAATGACGCAATCAAGAACGCCACGTCGATCCTCGACTACGTGTTCCGTGAACTCGCCATCTCCTATCTCGGCCGCCACGATCTGGCGCATGTCGACACCTCGGACTTCTCCAACACCGCACTTGGTCGCGGCGTGTCCGAAGGCAAGGCAGATGTCGTCTCCAAGGGCCTGACCCGCGGCTACAAGCCAACTCTCGTCTCCAACAACGGCAGCGAACGCGGCTCGGCGGAAATCAAGGGTTCTGCAACCGCAGCCCCTGCCCGCGCCTCGGCCAATGTGACGGCAATCTCCGGCAATGCGGCCCGCAAGCTGGAGACGACAGTTTCAGTCGCCACCTCGGAAGTCGTCGCCTTCAAGCGTGACTATGAGGAACGCGCCCGGGAATTGGCCGAAGAGATTGCAGAAGAAGTGGTCGAAACCGAACAGAGCGCCACCGCCCTTTTCTCGGACAAGGCCGCAGCCGACGCCGCCTCTGCCAAGGCCGACGCCAAGAAGGTGGAAAACGAACGCCGCATGCGCTCGATTGCCCAAGGTTACACAGGCAACATGTGCTCCGAGTGCCAGAACTTCACGATGGTCCGGAATGGGACTTGCGAGAAGTGCGATACTTGTGGTGCGACTAGCGGTTGCAGCTGATTATTGCAGCGGCTTATCCACCTTACAGAGTACTTCGGGCAGCCTGGCGCTGCCCGAAGGGAACTTAAAAGAAATATCTAGGAGCGAACGTCACTGACGGCAGTAAGAGGAGGAGCTTAATGTCCGTTGACCATCTAGCTGGAGCTTGGCGACTGCTTGGTATGAGTCTGCCGAATGGTTGGAAAGTGATCGAGACAGTTGGGTGGGACCCCACGACTGGAGTCGGTAGCGACCACTACAATGGTACAGGGGGACACTTCTCTGTGCCTTACATTGTTGAGAAGGACAAAAAGCGTGCTTTTCTCAAGGCAATCGATCTAACGGCAGCAATGCATGCGCCCGATACTCTGCGGGCACTGCACGAGATTACCTCCGCACACAGCTTCGAAGCCGAGCTTCTCAAAGTTTGCGCGGGAGAGAAAATGGATCGAGTTGTAGTCGCGCTTGAGAGTGGACAGGTTTCCGCAGGTAGCAACCTCCAAGACAAAGCGCCGTATCTGATATTCGAACTTGCTGACGGTGACGTCCGACGCAGAGTGCAACGCGTGAACGAATCTCTTCGTTTATCTTGGTGGCTCCACGCAATGCATCAAATCGCCACAGGATTGCAACAGCTTCACTCCCGTCGAATAGCGCACCAAGATCTTAAACCATCAAATGTTTTAGCTTTTGGCAACACGCGCGACTTCAGGGTAGCTGACCTCGGCCGCGCAGTGTGCGATGGAACAGCTGGTCCACATGATGATCTAATCTTCTCCGGCGATTTTGGTTACGCTCCGCCGGAAATTCTATATGCCCAGATCGACCCCGACTTCGCCATGCGCCGGTTAGGATGTGATCTCTACCTACTAGGAAGTATGATCTTTTTCTTCGCTACGGGTTATGGATGCACGCAACAACTTGTGTCGCGCCTATCCATTGCCGAACGTCCACCAACGTTGCGCGGAACGTGGAATGGTACATATGCAGCCGCGGCGCCACTTGTGCAGCATCATTTCACCGATCTCCTAGCAGAGCTGAACGGGTCCCTGCATCCGACCGTTGCAGATGAGCTTACAAAAGTTGCATCGGAGCTTTGCAATCCAGACCCTGTACTCCGGGGACACCCGCTTGATCGCGCGAGGGCTGGCAACCGGTTTTCGCTTGAAAGGTACATCGCAATCTTCGACAGGTTAGCCAAGCGAGCGGACCTCGTTTATCGAATGGCAATCTAAGTGTTTGATAACAATGACCAGGTAGGTCGGCAGACTATTCCGCGGTGGCTGTCGATAGGAGAATCCAGGCTGCTCGGAGAGCTCGGTGCAACTTCGCGTCCGGCATCCCAAATGCAACTGGGTATAGTCAGTGAGGCAAATTGCTTCCTTGATGCGGAGTTTAACAGAGCGGTAGATCGCTGGTCCAAAACGAACTCCCTTGAGGACGCCGAAGAATTGATCGGGCTAGCTCTCCTAATAGACCGCTTGGATCATCCTCAGGCGGAGCGCGCAGGACTCGCGCTTATCGAACGAGTTGAAGATGACGACGCACGGCTCCAATTTGTGAGGCGGGTTCTCAATCGAACGTCTGATTTGGAGAATACGACGCTTCCTGTAGAGGAAGCTCACATTCGTGTAGAAATCGCTAAACGTAAACGCCTTCTTGACCTAAATCCGAGAGACGCTCTGCGTCTAGCAGATTCAGCTTTGCTCTACGCCAACCTCGGTCAAAGACGGTCAGCGTTTTCGCTTTTGAAACGCGCACTTATTCTTCGACCTGACGATCGCTATGTTCTCAGGGCTGCATCACGTTTCTTCGTACATATCGGGGAGCCAGAAAGAGCGTTGCATTTTTTGAATGCATCTCGCGCCACGCGGTCAGATCCTTGGCTCAAAGCAGCGCTCTTCGCAGTTCAGGCCGCTTCAGGAGTAGCTTCGGCAGGTTGGCGAAAGGCAAAAACATTGCTTAGTGATGCGAGCTTCTCAAGCCGCGACTTGTCAGAACTGGCAGTACAAATGGGAAGTATGGAATATGACGGAGGATCCCGAAAGCAAGCAATCAGAATGCTGCGTCAGGGGGCAATAAGCCCGACAGAGAATGCGATCGCCCAGATCGGCTGGGTAGCGCGACACCGAACTGGCCTAAAGCATGCAGATATTAATGTCGATATTTCGCTTTCAAAAGAGGCGTCTGCTTATACGGCATATGAGAAATCGCAGTGGGCTAGCGCTATAGCGCACTGCTCTGACTGGCGAAAGATCGAGCCGTTCAGCGCTCGTCCAGCGATCCTTGCGACATTTATCGGCTGCGTCTCAGCGGAAGGTCTAGAAGAAGCGGCAACAGTCGGCGCCTACGGTTTGATGGCCAATCCTAAGCACAAAACACTTTTAAACAATTTGGCAGCAGTGAGAGCACTGCAGGGACGTCTTGAGGACGCTAGAAGTTTGGTCGCACGCGCCCAAGCATCTCCAGGAGATGATGATGATGACGTCATCGTCACTGCTACAAACGGTCTAATCAACTTCCGAGAAGGAAAATACGAAGAAGGTGGCGCACGGTATATAGAGGCGATCGAAAAGGCACTGCAGAACAAGAACAGACCTCTAGCATTCAGAGCGATCTATTATCTGTCTCGCGAAGTTTCCCGCGTTGATCCTGACCACGGACAAAAGCTTTTGGATAAAGTGGACTGTGATCTAGAGCTTGCGAGCAAGAAAGGATTAGCGATTCCTAAAGATATAGAAGTGATTAGAGGACAGGTAGACAAAGACCGTAAAATGGTCGCCGGTGACGCCATCGCGCCAAGCTCCGCACTTTCCGTTAGATGGGATGATGTCATAGGCCACGCTGGTACACGACTGCTGGAAGACGACTGATCGACACTAAAGATGAGGACATTAGTTATTTCACCTCATTTATCGGCGGAAGCGAGTACATGAAAACCGCTTTCCAAAAAGCGTCAGCGACCATTAGCCTTTTCTGCACATAAAAAGATCCTTGGGTCGAATACCCGCCTCGAAATATCTTTAAACGCAAAAAGGCCCACCTAAGCGGACCTTTCTAACTTCATCTAAAACCTAAAATCAAATCTCCGGGCAACCGCGCTGGTTGGCGAAGGTGATTGTGTCGGTTCCGCGGCGGGTGTCGCCTTCGACGACCACGCGGCGTGGCGTGACGCGCACGACTTCAGGGTCACGCAGGCCGGATGCGCGGGCGGCGGCACGGGCTTCGCGTTCGCTGCAGCCTCTCATCGGGCCGCGGCGGTCCATGTCGCGGCGGTCGCGGTCGCGATCACGGATGACGGGACGGACGCCGTCTGGGCCGATGCGCAGTTCCACGTCCTGCGCCTGTGCTACGCCGGATATGGCGACGCTGGAAACTGCCATAGTAACAGCAAGTCCTGCAACTTGAATAATCTTCCGCATGTTGCCTCCTCAGTGCCATTACTTCGGCACACGTCAATGTTCACCGCCCTATAACGTCGAGACGTCTCGCTGGTTCCTTCGCGGTTGTTTCCTGACTATCTGGGGATGCTAGGAAGGTCGAAATAAAATGCCCCGCCGAAGCCGGGCATGAAGAATGGTGATGCGCGTTAAACGGTCGCTATGTCAGGCCGCTACATCAGCCGTAAAGGCGGACTTGATCAGCGTCTTCGTGTAGTCGGCAGCGGGCGCGTTGAAGATCGCATCCGTCTCTCCTTCTTCCACGATCTTCCCGTCCTTCATCACAATCACATAGTCCGAAATCGCCTTGATGACCGATAGGTCGTGGCTGATGAAGATGTAAGAAAGGCCGTGGGTCTTCTGCAACTCGCGCAGCAGATCGATCACCTGGCCCTGCACCGAGCGGTCGAGTGCCGAGGTCGGCTCGTCCAGCACGACGACGTCGGGTTTCAGGATGATGGCTCTGGCAATGGCGATACGCTGGCGCTGGCCGCCGGAGAATTCGTGCGGGTAGCGGTTTCGCGCCGCCGGATCGAGACCCACCTCCTTTAGCGCTTCAATGGCGCGCTTGTCGCGCTCGGCGCGGCTCAGTTGCGGCTCGTGAACGAAGAGGCCTTCGGTGATGATCTCGCCCACCGTCTGGCGCGGAGAGAGAGACCCGTAAGGATCCTGGAACACGAGTTGCAGCCGACGACGCAAAGGGCGCATGGCCTTGCGGTCCAGCCCCGTAATCTCCTTCTTCTCGAAGGTGATGCGTCCCTTGGCATTGGTAAGCCTCAGCAGCGCACGACCAAGCGTCGATTTGCCCGAACCGGATTCACCGACGATGCCGATGGTCTGGCCCTGGCGCAGATTGATTGTCACGCCATCGACGGCGCGAAACACGCTGGCCTTCGACAGGAAGCCACCGGGAATATCGTAGTCGACGGTGACATTCTGCCCTGACAGCACGACGGGCGTGCCGTCTGCAACCGGCGGCTTGTGACCGCTCGGCTCGGCGTCGAGCAGCATCTTGGTGTAGTCCGCCTGCGGGCGCTCGAAGATGTCTTCCGTCGTGCCGGCCTCGACCACCTCACCGCGCCGCATCACCGTGACCCGATCGGCAAAATGGCGCACCACGCCGAGATCGTGGGTGATCAGAACCACGGCCATGCCGAAGCGCTGTTGCAGCGATTTCAAGAGATCGAGGATCTGCGCCTGGATCGTGACATCCAGTGCCGTCGTCGGTTCGTCTGCAATGAGGATATCCGGCTCGTTTGCCAGCGCCATGGCGATCATCACGCGCTGACGCTGTCCACCGGAAAGCTCATGCGGGTAGCTGTCGATGCGGCGTTCCGGGTCAGGAATGCCAACCAATTTCAAGAGGTCGAGGACGCGAGCGCGCGCCTCGCTCTTGCTCCCACCGCGATGATGCAGGATGGGCTCGGCAATCTGCGCGCCGATCCGGTAGAGCGGATCGAGCGAGGTCATCGGCTCCTGGAAGATCATGGTGATCTTCACACCGCGGATGGTGTTCAGCTCATCGGTCGGAAGGCCGACAAGCTCGCGTCCGCGATATTTCGCCGAACCCTGGATGACACCATTGGAGGCGAGAAGCCCCATGACGCCCATCATCGTCTGGCTCTTGCCGGAGCCGGACTCACCGACGACGGCGATGGTCTCGCCTTGGCGAACATCGAGGTCAATGCCCTTGACGGCATGGACCATGCCGTCCGGCGTGGTGAAGTCCACTTTTAGATTGCGAACCGAAAGTATGGTTTCAGATGTCGTCATATCAGCGATCCTTTGGATCGAGTGCATCACGCAACCCGTCGCCCACGAAGTTGAGAGAGAACAGGGTCAGCACGAAGAACAGGGCCGGGAAGATCAACAGCCATGGAGCCGACTGCATGTTGTTGGCGCCTTCCGAAATCAACGCACCCCAACTCGTCAGCGGCGCCTGAACGCCAAGTCCGAGGAAGGAGAGGAAGCTTTCCAGCAGGATGACCTTCGGCACCACCACGGTCACGAAAACGACGACCGGGCCGATGGTGTTGGGAATGATATGACGGCGGATGATCTGCCAGTCGCTCAAACCCAGAGCCTGTGCCGCGCCGACGAACTCCCGACGCTTGAGTGCCAGCGTCTGGCCACGCACAATGCGCGCCATATCCAGCCACTCGACGGCCCCGATCACCAGAAAGATCAGGATAAAGCTTCGGCCGAAGAATACGACGAGCACGACGACGAGGAAGACGAAGGGCAAGGAATAGAGAATTTCGACAAAGCGCATCATCACATTGTCAACACGTCCGCCGATGTAACCAGCCGTCGCACCATAGACGACGCCGATGCCCAGCGACACGAGGCTCGCCAGAACGCCAACCGCAATCGAGATCTGCCCACCCAGCATCACGCGCGCCAGCATATCGCGTCCGTTGGTATCGGTACCGAAGAAAAAATATTCCCGGTTCACTTCGCCTTCCAGCTTCAGTGTTCGGCCTTCGTCTTCGGTGGCAACGACCTTGGTGTTTTCGAACTCGTTGGCACGGTCGAAATAGCGTGTCGTGCGCGGATCGATGGCGCTGCTCGACGTCACCGTTGCCGTGAAGCTCTGGCCGCTGACGGCAAACTCTTTCAGATCAACACGGGCGCGGCTTGCCACACCCTCCATCACCTCTTGCAGGTTGTTCACGTCCGGGCGCGGCTCCAGGCTCGGTGGCACGGAGACATACGAGGAGAACACCTGGTCATAGGTGTGAGTGAGGAAGTGGGGGCCAACAAACGAGAAGAGCGTGATCAGCACCAGCATGACGGAGCCCGCCATCGCCGCCTTGTTGCGCCGGAAGCGCATGGCTGCAAGCTGGAAGAGGCTTCGGCTTTCCACGGTTGGTGTGGTTGGAGGATTGGTTGCAATATCAGTCATGTCTGACCCTCGGATCGAGCAGGCCGTAGAGAATATCGACCACGAGATTGAACAGGATGACGAAGATGGCGACGAGAACGACGGTTCCCATGACCAGCGTATAGTCGCGATTGATGGCGCCGAGAACGAAGTAACGGCCGACACCTGGAATGGTGAAGATCGTTTCGATCACGGCAGAACCGGTCAACAGTGCTGCTGCGCAAGGTGCCAGATAGGACACGACCGGCAACATCGCCGCGCGCATGGCGTGAAACACGACCACGCTCTTTGCCGGTAGACCGTAAGCCTTGGCAGTACGGATATGGTCCATTCGCAAAGCCTCGATCATCGCGCCACGCGTCAGCCGCGCGATCACCGCAAGCTGCGGCAATGCCAGCGCAATCATCGGCAAGATGAGATACCGCAGCGATCCGTCACCCCAGCTACCGGCGGGCAGCAATCCGAGGAACAAGGCGAACACCAGCGTCAGCACAGGTGCTACGACGAAGTTCGGCACCGTGACCCCTACCGTCGAAATCGACATGATGGAGAAATCGAAGGTGCTGTTTTGCCGAAGGGCCGCAAAAGTGCCAGCCGTCACGCCGCCGATCAACGCCAGAAGCAGCGCATAGCAACCAAGCTCGAGTGAATAAGGCAAGCCCTTGCCGATCAACTGAGCAACGGTGTTGTCCTTATAGATATAGCTCGGGCCGAAATCGCCGGTCACCGCATTGCGCAGATAAATCAGATACTGGCGCCACAATGGTTCATCCAGATGATAGGTTCTCATCAGGTTTTCCATCGTTTGCGGCGGCAGCGGGCGTTCAAGATTGAACGGACCGCCTGGTGCAAAACGCATCAGGAAAAAGGAAATGGTGATGACGATAAACAGCGTCGGCACCGCGCTCGCCAGACGGCGCAGAACAAATGAAATCATGGCTTTTCAGGCTCCGGGCATGGCACGGCGGGCTTATTCGGCCGCCGTGCCAGCGCTGCTTATTCGGAAACGCTCAGAAAGCGGCTCAGGTGTTCGTTGGCAGCGTTGTCGTGCCAACCTTTCACGCGATCCGAGACCAGCCACAGATCGGCCTGGGTCAGAAGCGGTGCCACCGGCTGTTCCTTCATGAGGATGGTCTCAGCCTCATGCAACAGCTTGGAGCGGGCAGCCGGATCCTTCTCCTCATAAGACTTCTGCATCAACGCGTCATACTCGGCGTTGTTGAACTTCGCATAGTTGAAGGTCTTGTTGGAGGAAATGGAAAGCGCCAGGAAGTTTTCAGCGTCCGCATAGTCGGCAACCCAGCCCGCACGCGCGACATTATATTTACCGCCTTCCTGCAGGTACCCGTAGTGGGAGGCGACGTCGAGGTTTACGAGCGAAACCTTGGCGCCGAAGGTGTTCTTCCACATATCGGCAATGGCGGTTGCCACGCGTTCGTGGTTCGGGTTGGTGTTGTAGCGAATTTCGATGGAGAGCGGCTTGGCGCCCTCACCATAACCGGCTTCCTTCATCAGCTTGAGAGCTTCGTCTTCGCGATCGAGCTGAGACATGGCGGCGAAATCAGCCTTTGCCGGCTCGCCATAGGAATCCATGCCAGGCGGGACCATGGAATAAGCTGGAACCTGCGAACCGCTGTAGATTTCCTTGGCGAGGAAGTCGCGATCCACCGCCATGGAGAGTGCCCGGCGCACGCGAACGTCGCTATAGGGCGCCTCGCGGGTATCGAAAGTGTAATAGTAGGTCGCAAGGGTCGGCGATACGTGAACCTGCTCGCCATAGGACTTGCGCAGACGATCGAGCTGATCGGCCGAGAAATTGTACGCGAGGTCCATCTCCTTCGCTTCGAAGCGACGTACCGATGCGGCCTGGTCGTCGATCGGATAGAAGATCACCTTGTCGATCTTGGTGTTGGCGGCGTCCCAGAAGTTGGCGTTCTTCACCACAGTCAGGCTGTCATTGGGAACATGCGACTGGAGCGTATAGGCGCCGTTCGAAACCATGACGCCCGGCTTGACGAAGTCCTTGCCGTTCTTGTCGAAGCTCGCCTTGGACACAGGCAGTGCCGTCTGGTGAGCAAGAAGTTCGAGGAAGAAGGGGGTCGGGCGCTCAAGCGTGATTTCAAGCGTTTTGTCGTCCACCGCCTTCACGCCAAGCTGATCGAGCGGCAATTCGCCCTTGTTGATCTTTTCGGCATTCTTGATGGGATAGAGAATGTTGGCGTATTTCGCTGCCGTCTTCGGGTCCTGAACGCGCTGGTAGGAGAACACGAAGTCCTGTGCCGTGACCGGCGAACCATCGGACCACTTCGCGTTGTCGCGAAGCTTGAACGTGTAGACCGTGCCGTCATCCGACAGCTTCCAGCTTTCCGCCGTTCCGGGGATGATCTTGCCGGCAGCGTCGTAGATCGTCAGACCTTCGTAAAGGTCTTTCAGAATGAAGGCTTCGATATTGATCGAGGTCTGTGCCTGATCGAGAGTTTGGGGTTCCCCGGGATTACCGCGATGCAGAACGGTTTCAGCAAGAGCGGAACTGGCGCCAATCAGAAGTGAGCCGAGAAGAAGTGCGGCCCGCGTTGTCGTTTTAAACGAAATCATTTTTTTAATGCTCCCAGACAGTTTGAGAGGCCTAAAACAAGGACATATTGGCTTGACGCGCAACCCCCAATATTTTCAGCAACTTCGCAGCAGGGTGTAAGCGGGCACCGAACAAGACTGCGCAACAATGCGGCAGACAGAAAATATGCTGAAAAAATATCGGGATACGCGCCGCCGCAATCGGTCAAGCTGACTGACAAATTTACTCCGAAGTTCTCGCGCTGCTGTGGAAAAAGATGAACCGGATAGTTCAGATAAATCTAATCTTTGCGAGAATCCTCTGCTGAAAGACGGTACCGAAATAGCCCTCAGAGGCGCTTGAGTGACTTTCGTTTTTGGCTAAACTGAACCAAAACGAAAAGATTTTAGGGGGCCATCCGATGTTTTTCAGCGCACGTCAGACGGAGATTATAGAGCTTGCGAAGACGGAAGGCCGGGTGCTCGTGGAGGATCTGGCGACGCGCTTCTCGGTCACGCCGCAGACAATCCGCAAGGATTTGAATGAGCTTTGTGAGAACCGGACGCTGAACCGCATTCACGGCGGCGCCATCTTCCCCAACGGCACCGAAAATATGCGCTACGAAGCGCGCCGCTCGATTGCAGCAGGCGAAAAGCAGGCGATCGGCAAGGCCGCGGCAAGCATCATTGCGAACAAGTCCTCGCTCTTCATCAATATTGGCACGACGACGGAGGCGGTCGGAGATGCGCTCCTCGATCATCAGGAACTGATGGTCATCACCAACAATATCAATGTCGCAAACCGGCTGCGCATCTTCCCATCTATCGAAGTCATCATAGCTGGCGGTGTCGTGCGCGGTACCGATGGGGGAATCGTCGGCGAGGCCGCGGTGGATTTCATCCGGCAGTTCAAGGTGGATTATGCGGTGATCGGCGTTTCGGCCATCGATCCAGACGGCGCATTGCTCGATTACGATTTCCGTGAGGTGAAAGTCGCTCAAGCCATCATCGCCAATGCACGCCATGTGATTCTTGCCAGTGATTCCAGCAAATTCGAGCGCACGGCCCCGGTCAGGATCGGCCATCTATCGCAAGTTCAAACCTTTATCACCGACCATTGTCCATCGGAATCGATCCGAAACATCTGCCGGGAGGCCGGCGTCGAGCTGATCGAAACGGCGCCGATGAATACTCCGACTATAGACGATAGTTTCGTTTGACATTCGCTTTGAGTTCCTTTTATTTTCCCTTTAACAAAAAAATCGTTCGGCTTGCACGCGCAACAACAGGGAGTGGGGACAGGTGGCTCAAGAGGCGGTTCGCGACATCTTCGTGATCGGCGGCGGCATAAATGGCTGCGGCATTGCACGTGATGCGGCCGGCCGTGGGTATTCCGTCACGCTTGCCGAGATGAAGGACTTTGCTTCCGGCACGTCCTCCGGCGCTACCAAACTGATCCATGGCGGCTTGCGCTATCTTGAACATTACGAGTTCCGTCTCGTGCGCGAAGCCTTGATGGAGCGCGAAGTTCTCTGGGCGATGGCACCGCACATCATCTGGCCGATGCGCTTCGTTCTGCCGTTCCACAAGGGCGGCATTCGCCCGGCTTGGCTGATCCGGCTCGGCCTTTTCCTTTACGATCACCTCGGTGGTCGTAAGTTGTTGCCCGCCACCAAGTCCCTCGATATGCGACGCGATCCGGCCGGCAAGCCGTTGAAGCCGCTCTTCACCAAGGCCTTCGAATATTCCGATGGATGGGTGGATGACGCCCGTCTCGTCGTCTTGAACGCACGGGATGCGGCTGACCGCGGCGCGGACATCCTGAACCGCTCGAAGGTGACATCGGTCCGACGTGAAAACGGTCTTTGGACCATCAACGTCCAGGACATCGAAAGCGGCGAGGTCAAGACCGTGCAGGCGCGGATGCTGGTCAATGCAGCCGGTCCTTGGGTGGATCAGGTTCTGTCCAACGCCGCCGGAAAGAACCAGGTCCATAATGTGCGCCTCGTTCAGGGCAGCCACATCGTGGTGAAGAAAAAGTTCAACGATCCGCGGGCCTATTTCTTCCAGAACCCCGACAACCGCATCATCTTCGCCATTCCCTACGAGACAGACTTCACCCTGATTGGTACCACCGACCGCGACTATGACGGCGATCCGTCCCAGGTGAGGATCAGCGACGAGGAAACGGATTATCTCTGCAAGGCCGCCAGCGAGTATTTCGCCGAGCCGGTGACGAAGAATGACATCGTCTGGACCTACTCTGCCGTTCGTCCGCTTTATGATGACGGTGCATCCAAGGCGCAGGAAGCCACGCGCGACTATGTCTTGAAGCTGGAGCAGAACACCGGCGAACCGCCACTGCTCAACGTCTTCGGCGGAAAGCTTACGACCTATCGTCGCCTTGCCGAACATGCGCTGGAAAAGATCAACGAGGCGATCGGCACCAAGGGCTCGCCCTGGACGGCGAAGAGCTCATTGCCGGGCGGTGACTTTGCCCCCACCGGTTATGATGCTGAAGTGGCGAAACTGAAGGCTCGCTATGGGTTTCTGTCGGATCGCCATGCCCGCCGTCTTGTCCGTCTATACGGAACGAAAGCTGCCGTCTTCCTAGGCGATGCGGCCGGTGTGGAGGCACTGGGTCGGCATTTCGGAGGCGACCTTTACGAACGCGAAGTCGCCTGGCTGATGGACAAGGAATGGGCCAGAACGAGCGAGGACGTGCTCTGGCGCAGGACGAAGCAGGGCTTGCATTTCTCCAGGGAGGAAGCAGCCGCACTTGACGAATACATGACGGCGAAAGCCGCTTGATACGACCGCCGTAACCGGCGTGCATAAGACATATTGATTGCAGACATCTTGCTGGTTGGAGGAGGCCGCGGGACAGAATGCTTGAATTGCGCAACATCGCCAAGATGGTGGGTGGGGATTATCATATCTACCCAACCAATCTCACACTGAAGCGGGGCACGCTGAATGTCCTGCTGGGTCCGACCTTGTCCGGCAAGACATCCCTGATGCGGTTGATGGCCGGGCTTGACAAGCCGACCGAAGGTTCGCTGATTTTCGACGGCACTGATGTCACCGGCAAGCGCGTGCAGGATCGCAGCGTTGCCATGGTCTATCAGCAGTTCATCAACTATCCCTCGCTCTCCGTATACGAGAACATCGCCTCCCCGATGCGGATCGCCAAGAAGGATAGCGCGACGATCGATCGCGAGGTGCGCAAGGCCGCAGACCTGTTGAAGCTGACGCCCTATCTGGAGCGCACGCCCCTCAATCTCTCCGGTGGCCAGCAACAGCGCACCGCCCTTGCCCGCGCAATCGTCAAGAACGCCAGCCTCGTTCTTCTAGACGAGCCGCTTGCCAACCTCGATTACAAGCTTCGAGAAGAACTGCGCGAGGAACTGCCAAAGATCTTCGCCTCGTCAGGCGCAATCTTTGTCTACGCCACAACCGAGCCCTCCGAGGCGTTGCTGCTTGGCGGCAGCACCGCAACGCTCAATCAAGGCCGCATTACCCAATATGGCCCGACCATCGACATGTATCGAAATCCGGTCGATCTCGTTTCGGCCAGAACCTTCGCCGATCCGCCATTGAACATCGTCGAATTGACCAAAGCCGGAAGCACGTTTCTGCAAAATGGAAAGCCCGCCTTCGCAGTCCCTGCTCATCTTTCCGGCATTGCCGACGGACCGGTGACTGCCGCGTTTCACCCGCACCACCTTTATCCCGAGCCCACCAACGTCAATGCCGTGAAACTTCAGGCAAAGACGTTGGTCTCGGAAATCGCCGGCTCGGAGAGCTTCATTCATCTCGATTTCGCCGGCCATCGCTGGGTGATGCTGACCCGCGGTATTCTCGATATCGAGCCTGACCGACAGATCGACATCTATCTCGACACCCGTCACCTGATGGCCTTCGATATGAACGGCCGTTCCCTCGCCACCCCAACGCTTGCTGCCGCGTGAGGAGACAGAGACATGGCACGTATCAGTCTCGATCACATTCGCCACGCCTATAACGCCAAAGCCAAGGCAGCCAATGATTATGCTTTGAAGGAAGTGCACCACGAATGGAGCGATGGCGGCGCCTACGCGCTGCTGGGGCCATCGGGCTGTGGCAAGACGACCTTGCTCAACATCATCTCCGGACTGATCCACCCTTCGGACGGGCGCATTCTCTTTGATGGCAAGGACGTCACCAACCTGCCGACCGAGCAGCGCAACATTGCGCAGGTTTTCCAGTTCCCGGTCATCTATGACACGATGACGGTCTATGACAATCTGGCGTTTCCCTTACGCAATCGCGGCGTGGCGGAAGCTGAGGTCGATCGCCGCGTCAACGAAATCCTGGAGATGATCGATCTTGGCGCCATGGCCAAGCGCCGTGCGCGCCGCCTTACTGCAGACCAGAAGCAGAAGATTTCGCTCGGTCGCGGACTGGTGCGAAACGACGTCAACGCCATCCTTTTCGACGAGCCGCTAACCGTCATCGACCCGCATATGAAGTGGGTGCTGCGCTCGCAGTTGAAGCGCCTGCACCGCCAGTTCGGCTTTACCATGGTCTACGTCACGCATGACCAGACGGAAGCCCTGACATTCGCGGACAAGGTCGTGGTCATGTATGACGGCCAGATCGTCCAGATCGGAACGCCTGCGGAACTCTTCGAGAAGCCAAGCCACACCTTCGTCGGTTACTTCATCGGCTCGCCCGGCATGAATGTGCTGCCCGTTTCCGTGAATGGCGCGCAGGCGACCATCGGCGACCAGACAATTGCGCTGTCTTCCACGCCAAACGTCAGTGCGGGAGCCAAGACCGAGCTTGGTATCCGTCCCGAATTCATCTCGCTTGGTCGCGACGGCATGCCGGTCTCGATCAACAAGGTGGAGGACATCGGTCGCCAGAAGGTCGTGCGCTCCAGCTTTGCTGGTCAGCCGCTGACCATCGTCGTGCCCGAAGATGGTGAAATTCCCGCAGACCCGCGGGTGACCTTCGATCCAAAAGCGATCGGCATCTACGCCGATAGCTGGCGCGTCGGAACAGGAGCCTGAGCCATGGACAAGACAGTCAACAACAAGGCTTGGTTCCTCGTCATTCCGGTTCTGGTGCTCGTCGCTTTTTCGGCGGTCATCCCGCTGATGACGGTCGTCAATTATTCAGTACAGGATACGTTCGGCAATAATGAGTTTTTCTGGGCGGGCACCGACTGGTTCGTGCAGATGCTGCATTCGCCACGCTTCTGGGATGCGCTGATCCGCAACCTGATCTTCTCGCTGGTCATCTTGGCAATCGAAATCCCGCTTGGCATTCTGATCGCGTTGAACATGCCGAAGAAGGGTCTTGGCGTTCCGGTTTGCCTCGTTTTGATGGCGCTGCCGCTGCTGATCCCATGGAATGTCGTCGGCACCATCTGGCAGGTTTTCGGCCGCGTCGATATCGGCTTCCTCGGCCATTACCTCTCGATGCTCGGCATCGACTATAACTATACGCAGGACCCGGTGGATGCCTGGGCCACCGTCATCATCATGGATGTGTGGCACTGGACAAGCCTCGTCGTGCTGCTCTGCTATGCCGGTCTCGTTTCCATCCCGGATGCCTATTACCAGGCCGCCCGTATCGATGGCGCGTCGCGCTGGTCCGTTTTCCGCTTCATCCAGCTGCCGAAGATGAAGCGCGTGTTGTTGATCGCCGTGCTGCTGCGCTTCATGGACAGTTTCATGATTTATACGGAGCCTTTCGTCGTCACCGGCGGCGGTCCCGGCAACTCCACGACGTTCCTCTCCATCGACCTCGTGAAGATGGCCGTCGGTCAGTTCGATCTGGGGCCTGCTGCGGCGATGTCCATCATCTACTTCCTGATCATCCTGGCGCTGTCCTGGATCTTCTACACGGTCATGACCAACAGCGACGCGGACGCGTGAGAAAGGAGATCGATATGAGCAATTCTACCATGAGCCGTTTCTCCTTTCTGATCCCGACGATCTACATCCTCTTCCTGCTGCTGCCGATCTACTGGCTGGTGAATATGAGCTTCAAGGAGAACGCTGAAATCCTCGGTGCCTTCTCGCTCTGGCCGCAGAACCCGACACTTCGCAACTACACAATCATCTTTACCGATCCGTCCTGGTATAATGGCTACATCAACTCCATCATCTATGTGGCGCTGAACACCGTCATCTCGGTCGCAGCGGCCCTTCCGGCGGCCTACGCGTTCTCCCGCTATCGCTTTCTTGGTGACAAGCATCTGTTCTTCTGGTTGCTCACGAACCGTATGGCCCCGCCAGCCGTCTTTGCGCTTCCCTTTTTCCAGCTTTATTCGGCATTCGGCCTGATCGACACACATATTGCTGTCGCGATTGCCCACTGCCTGTTCAACGTGCCGCTCGCAGTGTGGATTCTGGAAGGTTTCATGTCCGGGGTTCCGAAGGAGATTGACGAAACCGCCTATATCGACGGTTATTCCTTCCCACGCTTCTTCGTGAAGATTTTCATGCCTTTGATTGCCAGCGGTATCGGCGTGGCTGCCTTCTTCTGCTTCATGTTCTCGTGGGTGGAGCTGCTGCTCGCCAGAACCCTGACGACGACTGCGGCGAAGCCGATTGCCGCGACCATGACCCGCACGGTGTCCGCGTCGGGCATGGACTGGGGCGTGCTGGCAGCCGCCGGTGTGCTGACAATCATTCCTGGCGCACTCGTCATCTACTTCGTCCGAAACTACATCGCCAAGGGCTTTGCCCTCGGTCGCGTCTAACAAGGAGAACTCATATGCATTTTTCCTGGATGGCATGGACGCTGCCAACGGCACTGTTTTTTCTGACAATCCTCGCTTTGCTCATTGGCATGGCGGTGTGGGAGTATTTTTCGCCCGGCGGCAATCCTCGCGTCGGTATTCTTCGCTTCGAGACGACACGCGGCGACAGGCTTTTTGTCTCGCTGCTCGGCTCCGCCTTCATCAATCTCGCCTGGCTCGGCTTTGTCGGCACAGGCCTGTGGTGGGCGCTCGCGCTTTCGGTTGTCTATGCGATCGGCGTTTTCCGCTTCGTATAGCTGCCGACAACATACCGGGGCGGAGGACGGCCCGGCAATTCTAGACATGACGCAATCGCAAAACCTTGGGAGGACCTCTTATGCGAATGCATCTTCTTACCACCACGGCAGCGGCGCTGCTGGCAATCACCGGCGTGGCTCACGCCGGTATGAATGAAGCCAAGACCTTTCTGGATAAGGAAGTCGGCGACCTTTCTTCCCTTTCCCGTGCGGACCAGGAAAAGGAAATGCAATGGTTCATCGACGCTGCAAAGCCGTTTGCAGGCATGGACATCAAGGTCGTCTCCGAAACGCTGACGACGCACGAATATGAATCCAAGGTGCTGGCCAAGGCCTTCTCGGACATCACTGGAATCAAGATCACCCACGACCTGATCGGCGAAGGCGACGTGGTCGAGAAGCTGCAGACGCAGATGCAGTCCGGCGAAAACATCTACGATGCTTTCGTTAACGACAGCGACCTGATCGGTACCCACTGGCGCTACCAGCAGGTGCGCAACCTGACCGACTGGATGGCCGGCGAAGGCAAGGACGTCACCAACCCTGGTCTCGACCTGCCCGACTTCATTGGCACCAAATTCACGACCGCTCCGGACGGCAAGCTCTACCAGCTGCCGGACCAGCAGTTCGCCAACCTTTACTGGTTCCGCTACGACTGGTTCAACGATGCCAAGAACAAGGCAGATTTCAAGGCGAAATACGGCTATGACCTCGGCGTTCCGGTTAACTGGTCGGCCTATGAGGATATCGCCGAGTTCTTCACTGGTCGCGAAATCGACGGCAAGAAGGTCTATGGCCATATGGATTATGGCAAGAAGGACCCATCGCTCGGCTGGCGCTTCACCGACGCCTGGCTTTCGATGGCCGGCAATGGCGACAAGGGCCTGCCAAACGGTCTGCCGGTCGATGAATGGGGCATCAAGGTCAACGAAAAGTCCCAGCCGGTCGGTTCCTGCGTGGCGCGCGGCGGTGACACCAATGGACCTGCTTCTGTCTATGCCATCCAGAAATACCTCGACTGGCTGAAGGCCTATGCTCCTCCGGCAGCGCAGGGCATGAACTTCTCCGAATCCGGTCCCGTGCCGGCCCAGGGCGAAGTCGCTCAACAGATCTTCTGGTACACCGCCTTCACCGCCGACGCGGTCAAGAAGGGCCTGCCGGTCGTCAACGAGGACGGCACGCCGAAGTGGCGTATGGCCCCCTCCCCGCATGGCGTCTACTGGAAAGACGGCATGAAGCTCGGCTATCAGGACGTGGGTTCCTGGACGCTGATGAAGTCTACCCCGACGGATCGCGCCAAAGCCGCTTGGCTCTACGCGCAGTTCGTCACCTCCAAGACGGTGGATGTGAAGAAGGCGCATGTCGGCCTCACCCTCATCCGTGAATCGACGATCAATCATGAGAGCTTCACCAAGCGCGCCAAGGATCTCGGCGGTCTGATCGAATTCTACCGTTCGCCTGCCCGCGTTCAGTGGTCTCCGACCGGCACCAACGTTCCTGACTATCCGAAGCTGGCTCAGCTGTGGTGGCAGGCCGTCGGTGATGCGTCGTCCGGTGCGAAGACCGCACAGGAAGCCATGGACTCGCTTTGCGCCGAACAGGAAAAGGTCATGGCACGTCTGGAACGCGCAGGCGTTCAAGGCGACAAGGGACCGAAGCTCGCCGAAGAGCACGATCTCGAATACTGGCACAAGGACGCGGTCGCCAAGGGCAACCTCGCACCGCAGCTGAAGGTCGAGAACGAGAAAGAAAAGCCGGTCACCGTCAACTACGACGAACTGGTGAAGAGCTGGCAGAAGTAAGTCTGCTTGCTTGAGGAAGAGAAAGCCGGGGCAAGGTCCGCTCCGGCTTTTTTATTACCGCATCCAGGCGGTTGGAGCGTCCTTTGTGGCCATGAAGGGTGCAAGACGCTCAAATATCGTCAGCGCCAGCCGAGTTCCGGCGCAACATGTTTCAAGATCGCCTCCAAGGCGTGGACGTTATACTCGACGCCGAGCTGGTTCGGGATCGTCAGAAGCAGTGTATCGGCTTCGGCCACCGCCTCATCCTTTGCCAGTTCTTTGACGAGGACATCCGGCTCGGCGGCGTAGGACCGTCCGAAGATTGCACGCGTATTGGCGTCGATATAGCCGATGCTGTCGCTCTCCTTGGAACCACGGCCGAAATAGGCGCGGTCGCGATCGTCAACGAGTGCGAAGATGCTGCGGCTCACCGACACGCGTGGCGTCCGTTCATGGCCCGCTTCCTTCCATGCCTCGCGATAGGCCCGGATCTGCGCCGCCTGCTGAACGTGGAACGGTTCCCCGGTCTCGTCGTCCTTCAATGTCGAGCTCTGCAGGTTCATGCCAAGCTTTGCTGCCCATTGGGCGGTGGCGTTAGAGCCCGCACCCCACCAGAGGCGTTCGCGCAGGCCTTCCGAATGTGGTTCCAACCGCAATGGTCCGGGCGGATTGGGGAACATCGGCTGTGGATTTGGCTCGGCAAAGCCTTGGCCTTTGAGTACCTCCAACAGGATCTCGGTGTTGCGACGGCCCATATCGGCATCGCTTTCTCCTTCTGCTGGACGATAGCCAAAATAGCGCCATCCGTCGATCACCTGTTCAGGCGATCCTCGGCTCAGGCCCAATTGCAGACGCCCGTTCGATATGAGATCGGCGGAGCCAGCATCCTCGGCCATGTAAAGCGGGTTCTCGTAGCGCATATCGATGACGGCCGTGCCGATCTCTATCGACTTGGTGCGCGCGCCGACTGCCGCAAGCAGCGGAAAGGGCGATGCGAGCTGGCGAGCAAAGTGGTGCACACGGAAATAGGCACCATCGACACCAATTTCTTCGGCGGCGACCGAGAGTTCGATAGACTGTTGTAGAACGTCCTTGGCGGTGCGGGCCTGCGAATGCGGTCCAGGGCTCCAATGGCCGAAGGACAGAAAACCGATCTTCTTCATGAGGTAAAACCTGCTGGCTTAATTAATGTGGTTGTCCCACATATAGTGCGTCGCCAGCAGGATGTACCGAAGCGATTAGTGAACAGTCCGTTCAGGCCTGTGCACGAACGACGTTATCTCCATGAGAGTGTTCTGCAGAGCCAGGCGCATTGACCATCGCACCAGCCAGTTGACGGAAGGTCACGATGCCGAGCGGCTCGGCCTGCTTGCCCACCACGGTCGCAACCTCATGTCCGCCGATGGCGAGCAGGCGCATCGCTTCCTCGATACTGGTGCCGGCAGGAACGGGTGGAGCATCAGCAACGACATTGCTGCGGACCGGCGTCATCACGGCTTCGACGTTGACGACGCGACCGCGGTTCACTTCCTTGACGAAGCTTTCAATGTAAGCGTCGGCCGGACGAAGCACGATATCCTGCCTGTCACCCTGCTGGATAACCTCGCCGTCGCGCAGGATGGCAATCTGGTCTCCTAGCCGAAGTGCTTCATCCAGATCATGCGTGATGAAGACGATGGTTTTCTTGATCTCGCTTTGAATATCGAGAAGCACCGTCTGCATGTCCGTACGGATCAGCGGATCAAGCGCCGAGTAGGCCTCATCCATCAGCAGCACCGGCGCGTCGTTGGATAGAGCCCGCGCAAGACCGACGCGTTGCTGCATGCCGCCCGAAAGCTGGTTGGGATAGCGCTGCTCAAAGCCCTTCAGACCAACGCGCTCCAGCCAGCGCATGGCAATATCGATGCTCTTGTCACGCGCAACGCCCTGAACTTCGAGCCCGTAGATCGTGTTATCCAGCACGTTGCGATGCGGTAGAAGTGCAAACTTCTGGAACACCATGGCCGTCTGGTGGCGACGAAACTCGCGAAGCTCCGTCGCTGACATCTTCACCACATCCACGCCATCCACCAGCACCTCTCCGGCGGTCGGGTCGATCAGCCGGTTGATGTGGCGGATCAGCGTCGACTTGCCGGAACCGGATAGCCCCATGATGACCTGGATGCAGCCCGATGGAATGGTGATGTTGATGTCGCGAAGCCCGAGCACATGGCCGTACTTCTCGTTCAACTCACCCTTCGTCAGTCCGTTTCGTACTGCATCCACATGGGACTGAGGATTCGAGCCGAAGATTTTGTAGAGATTGCGGATTTCAATCCCGCCGAAGCTATCAGCCATGGGCGATCTCCTGGTGTTTCTGGAGCCGCTTGCCATAGGCCTGGCTGATCCGGTCGAAGATGATGGCAATGCCGACAATGGCAAGACCGTTGAAGATGCCGAGAGTAAAGTACTGGTTGGCGATGGCTTTAAGCACCGGCTGCCCAAGCCCCTGTACACCGATCATCGAGGCCACAACCACCATGGCAAGCGCCATCATGATCGTCTGGTTGATACCGGCCATGATCGTCGGCAAAGCCAGCGGCAGCTGCACCTTGAAGAGCTTTTGCCAGCTGGACGATCCGAAGGCATCGGCTGCCTCCAGCACGTCCTTGTCGACCAGGCGAATGCCGAGATCGGTCAGGCGGATCATCGGCGGGATCGCGTAAATGACGACGGCGATCAAGCCAGGAACCTTACCGATGCCAAGCAGCATGACGACCGGGATCAGATAGACGAAGCTCGGCATCGTCTGCATCACGTCGAGCACGGGATTGACGATCCGCTGGAAGCGGTCGGACCGCGACATGGCGATGCCTAGCGGAAGTCCAATGGCAATGGAAAGCACCGTGCAGACGAAGATCATTGAGATCGTCCGCATAGTGTCGGTCCACATGTCGAAGTAACCGATGAGGAGAAGCGTGATCAGACAGCCGAAAACGATCTTGAGGCTGCGGCTGGCGAACCAGGCGATCGCCATGATGATCAGGATGATGATCGGCCACGGTGTCTGTGTCATGAAGCGTTCGGCCGAGATCAGAAAATGCTGAAGCGGCGAAAAGAACGTTTCAATCGCGCCACCCCATTCTCGGGTAAAGCCGCGGAAGCCGTCGTCGATCACCTTCTTGAGGTTCCGAAGAGCCTCATCATTCATATGCGGAAATGTGTAGAACCAATCCATAGTCATCCCCTGTGAGCGTTACCCCTTCGGGGAACGGTCGAACAGTGACGTATCGTCACCCACGGCGTTGACATGCGGCAGATGGGCGCCGCATGTCGTTTCGCGTGCCGCGCGCTCTTGAAGAGAACGGCGTGGCGCGGGGGAGTAGTTAGAGAGACGCCTTGATCTTCTTGGCCGCTTCTGGCGACACCCAGGTCGTCCAGACGTCGGCATTTTCCTTGAGGAAATGCTTGGCACCGTCTTCGCCAGTTGCCTGGTTGTCGGTCATCCACGCCATCAGCTTGTTGACGGTGGCGTTGTCCCAGGAGCGCTTGTTGAGATAGGCCATCACGTCCGGGCCGGCCTTCTCGGAGAAGGGCTTGGCGACAAGCGTCACGACCTGGTCTACCGGCCAAGCGTTTGGCTTGGGATCGGGGCAATCGGCAACGGTGTTGCAGCGCTTCCATTCCACCGGATCGTTCGGCACGTCCTGCGTCAACTTCACCATCTCATACTTGCCGAGGATAGCGGTAGGGGCCCAGTAGTAACCGACCCAAGGCTGCTTGCGCTCGTACGCCTTGGCAATGGAACCGTCGAGACCGGCCGCCGAGCCGCTATCGACGAGCACGAAGCCAGCCTTTTCGCCGCTATAGGCTTTGAAGAGCTGCGCAGTGACGACCGTGCCACCCCAGCCCTGTGGGCCGTTGACAACAGCGCCCTTGCTCGGATCTTCAGGGTCTGGGAACAGCTTCGGGTTCTTGAAGACGTCAGCGAATGTCTTGATTTCAGGATGCGCATCCGCGAAATATTTCGGGATCCACCAGCTCTGAACGCCGCCGTCCTTCAGAGCCTTCGCCGCAACAACGAGCTTGCCTTCGTCGACACCTCGCTTGACCACATCTGGAAGCAGATCCACCCATGCTTCCGGTGCGATATCAGGCTGGCCCTTTTCGGCCATGGAGGTGATGGTGGGAACGGTGTCGCCGACGGTGATTTCCGCGCTGCAGCCATAACCCTCGTTCAGGATGATCCTGTCGATGTTGGAGAGCACTTCAGCGCTTTGCCAATTCATGCTGGCAATGGTCGGGCTACCGCACTCGGCAGCGTTGGCGGCGGCAGCGCCGCCCAGCAGTCCAAATACCAGACAGGTCGATGCAAGAAGTTTGTTCATATCTGTTCCCTTTGTTGGCGGCATCTATGAAAGCGCAAGTGCGCCGCTGGCACCAGGCTCGTTTCTTGTCTTTTGCAAGCTTGGGGGGATGATGGCGTGAAGACTGCCGACAGCCTGCGCAGAAAGCGACGGGTTTTCGCTCAACTACGACAGGTTAATTTCTTTTGAATTCGCTTATTGAAAGAGGCGATTCGATTCTCGCTTAAGTTGAAAACGATGACCGAAGCAGCAGTTTGACGGACGATCCCAAAAAAAGATTCGATCCAAATCGTTTGAAAAACTCGTGCCGCTAAAAAGTGCTTGGCGAGTTATGTCCTTCAAGACAAGAGTGTTTTCCGTGATGAAAAATCGGTCACACACTCGGTTCAAATGGTCCCCGCAATCGACGGCGACCTCAATTAAGGGGAGAAACCTTGGCTCGAATTACGCTCCGCCAACTGCTCGATCATGCAGCTGAACACGATTATGGCGTGCCCGCCTTCAACATCAACAACATGGAACAGGCGCTGGCCATCATGGATGCTGCCAGCGAAACCAATTCGCCGGTCATCATGCAGGCTTCGCGCGGCGCTCGTGCTTATGCGCATGACATCATGCTCAAGCACATGATGGACGCCGTGGTGGAAATCTATCCCGACATCCCCGTCTGCGTTCACCTCGACCACGGCAACGAGCCTGCCAACTGTATGACGGCCATCCAGGCTGGCTTCACCTCGGTGATGATGGACGGCTCGCTGAAGGCTGATGGCAAGACGCCTGGCGATTGGGATTACAATGTCGGCGTGACGCGCCAGGTCACCAACATGGCCCATTATGGCGGCATCTCGGTCGAAGGCGAACTCGGTGTTCTCGGCTCTCTCGAAACCGGCATGGGTGAGGCCGAAGACGGCCACGGAGCAGAAGGCGTCCTTTCGCACGACCAGCTTCTGACCGATCCCGATGAAGCGGTAAAATTCGTGCGCGAGACCAAGGTGGACGCTCTGGCCGTCGCCATGGGCACCAGCCACGGTGCGTACAAGTTCACGCGCAAGCCTGACGGCAGCGTTCTGGCGATGAATGTCATCGAGGAAATCCACCGCAAGCTGCCAAACACGCATCTCGTGATGCATGGTTCCTCGACGGTTCCGCAGGATCTTCAGGACATCATCAATGCTTATGGTGGGGCGATCAAGCCAACCTTCGGCGTACCGATCGAAGAAATCCAGCGCGGCATCAAGAACGGCGTTCGCAAGATCAACATCGACACTGATTGCCGTATGGCGATCACCGGCCAGATCCGTAAGGTCCTCGTCGAAGAGCCTGCTGAATTCGATCTGCGCAAATACCTCAAGCCAGCGCGCGAAGCCATGACCAAGCTCTGCAAGGAGCGCTTCGAACTGTTCAATACCGCGGGTCAAGCAACCAAGATCAAGCCGATCGCCCTGCGCGACATGGCAAAGCGTTATGCATCCGGCTCTCTCGATCCGGTCATCTCGTAACCTCAACTACTGCACGATGGCCGAACAAGCCGTTCGGCCATCGCTCTGCCTGAGGATAAATTTTGCGCTGATACTCCGAATTCAGACTCATTTTCCTTTGAAGCTCTTCGGCAAGCACAAATCTGCGGCGACACGTGGCGGCTTTCGCGGCACTATTCCGTCAGCATGTGAATGGGAGCAGACAATGACATTGCGCATCAACCAGACCGCACCGGATTTTACCGCCGACACGACCCAGGGCCAGATCAGCTTTCATGACTGGATCGGCGATAGCTGGGCCGTCCTCTTCTCTCACCCCAAGAATTTCACGCCTGTCTGCACCACCGAACTCGGTGCCATGGCTGGTCTCGATGAAGAATTCAAGAAGCGCAATGTCAAGGTCATCGGCATTTCCGTCGATCCGGTGGAGAGCCATGCGCAGTGGAAGCAGGACATCAAGACCGCCACCGGTTTCAACGTTGAATATCCGTTGATCGGCGACAAGGAGCTAAAGGTCGCGAAGCTCTATGACATGCTGCCTGAGGATGCAGGCAGCAGTTCTGAGGGACGTACACCGGCTGATAACGCCACCGTGCGCTCCGTCTATGTCATCGGCCCCGACAAGAAGATCAAGCTGATCCTCACCTATCCGATGACCACCGGCCGCAACTTCGATGAAATCCTGCGCACGATCGACTCCATCCAGTTGACGGCAAAGCATCAGGTGGCAACGCCCGCCAACTGGAAGCAGGGTGACGATGTGATCATTACCGCAGCAGTCTCCAATGAAGATGCGGTGAAGCGCTTTGGGTCCTTCGACACGGTCCTTCCTTATCTGCGCAAGACCAAACAGCCACAGGCATAAGAGCCTCCCAAGGCGGGAAGACGAAAAAGCGGCCCCTGCAAGCGGCCGCTTTTTCCGTTTCCGGCCAGTTCGGCACCTGTTAATGGCCACCTTCGCCATTCAACGGATGACACCGCAGGCGGTCCGTGGCATAGGGGCGCAACCTTCCGACAATTTGGTCCGCTTCCCATGATCCGCATTGAAAATATCAGCAAGTCCGCCAGCCACCGCATTCTCTATATCGAGGCGTCCGCGGCACTCAATCGCGGCGAAAAAGTCGGTCTGGTAGGGCCGAACGGCGCAGGCAAAACCACGCTCTTTCGTATGATCACGGGCGAGGAACTTCCCGACGAAGGCCAGGTTGCCGCTGAGAAGAACATCACCATCGGCTATTTCAATCAGGATGTCGGTGAGATGGCGGGCCGAAGTGCTGTTGCGGAAGCCATGGAAGGCGCTGGCCCCGTCAGCGTCATTGCCGCAGAGCTTCGTGAACTCGAAGCCCGTATGGTAGACCCTGATCAACTCGATCAGATGGACGAGATCATCGAGCGTTACGGCGAGGTCCAGGCCCGCTATGAGGAGCTTGATGGCTATTCGCTGGAGGGCCGCGCGCGCGAAGTGCTGGCGGGCCTCAGCTTCAGCCAGGAAATGATGGACGGCGATGTCGGCAAGCTTTCGGGCGGCTGGAAGATGCGTGTGGCACTCGCCCGCATCCTGTTGATGCGCCCCGACGTCATGCTGCTCGACGAACCGAGCAACCATCTTGATATCGAAAGCCTGATCTGGCTTGAGAATTTCCTCAAGACCTATGACGGCGCGCTGCTGATGACTTCGCACGACCGGGAGTTCATGAACCGCATCGTCAACAAGATCATCGAAATCGATGGCGGCTCGCTGACAACCTATTCGGGCGATTACGGCTTTTACGAGCAGCAACGGGCTCAGAACGAAAAGCAGCAGCAGGCACAGTTCGAACGTCAGCAGGCGATGCTTGCCAAGGAACTGAAGTTCATCGAACGCTTCAAGGCACGCGCGTCGCATGCAGCCCAGGTGCAAAGCCGGGTGAAGAAGCTGGACAAGATCGAACGCGTCGAGCCGCCCCGTCGTCGCCAGTCGGTCGCCTTCGAATTTCTTCCCGCACCGCGCTCCGGGGAAGATGTGGTGTCGCTCAAGAAGGTCAAGAAGGCCTATGGCAGCCGCACAATCTATGACGGTCTGGACTTCATGATCCGTCGCAAGGAACGCTGGTGCCTGATGGGTGTAAACGGTGCCGGCAAATCTACCCTGCTGAAACTGGTCACCGGCAGCGCCGAACCGGATGCCGGCATCGTCACGATCGGGGCCAGCGTCAAGCTCGGCTATTTCGCACAGCACTCCATGGATCTTCTGGACGGTGACGCCACGATTTTGCAGTGGCTGGAACAGCGCTTCCCTAAGGCCGGTCAGGCACCGCTTCGCGCGCTGAGCGGCTGCTTCGGTTTTACCGGCGATGATGTGGAGAAGAAGTGCCGCGTACTCTCGGGCGGCGAGAAAGCCCGCCTGGTGATGGCCGCGATGCTGTTCGATCCGCCGAACTTCCTCGTCCTCGACGAACCGACCAACCACCTGGATCTCGACACAAAGGAAATGCTGATCAAGGCGCTTTCGGAATATGAAGGCACGATGCTCTTCGTATCGCACGACCGCCATTTCCTCGGCGCCCTTTCCAACCGCGTTCTCGAGCTGACGCCGGATGGAATCCATCAATATGATGGCGGATACACAGAATATGTCGAGCGGACAGGCGTTGAAGCGCCAGGCCTGGAACGAGCCGCCTGATGGCGGGGAGCACATGAAAGCGAGTAAAGAAAAATGCGGCTCAGAGGCCGCATTTTTCGTGGTTGGATATGACTCAATCAGTTGAGTGTTTCCCAGTTCTGTCGCACGTCCGATGCGGACTTGCTGAGGTGAACGTGGGAGTCGACGTGATCGACCCAGTCAAGCGGAATGAGATGATGCTTGCCGTCGTCGGCGTCGTTCTTGGTGAGCTTGATGCGGCTCTGGCCTTCCAGGTGGTCGACGGTGCCGACATGGCTGCCATCAGCGGCTTTGACTTCCATATGCTCGCGAATGTTCTCTGCAGATACCATTGGTACTTCCTCCTGTTTTATCGTTGCTGACGCGAAGGAAATGAGCCCGGCGCTGTTTCGTTCCGAGAAAAAACCGCGCATTCCCCGGAGCGAAACACCAACTCTGTCCGTTAGCGGACACTTAAAAAAGAGTTTGGAACAACATCCTGATCCTGATCTTTAACATCATCACCATCATTATCCGGATTGGGCGGGATCTTCGTGAAAAACAGAATATGCATTATTGGATCGGGTCCAACCGGCATCTACACGCTGAAGACCCTGATCGAATCCCCCACCCCGCTTGACATCACCATCTACGAGGCAGAGAGCGAAGCAGGAAAGGGCACGCCCTATCTGCCGGGTATCAACGATCCTGTGATGCTCTGCAATATTCCGAGCATCGAAATTCCGTTGATAGGCGAGACGCTGACGGATTGGCTGAAGCAGCAACCAGATGCTTACCTGCAACGCTTCGGCATCGTCAAAAGCGAGATCAACGAGCGCCAGTTCTATCCACGGGTCATGCTGGGAGATTACTTCCATACACAGTTTCAGTTTCTCCTCAACACCGCGGGAGAAAGAGGACACATCGTCACGGTAAAGCCTGGCCACCGCGTCTGCGATATCGTCGTCGGTCCGGGCGCTATTCAGGTAAAGACAGAGAATGCCGAGAAACTGGGAAGCGCCTTCGGCCACGTGGTGATGGCAACCGGCCATGATTGGCCTGAAACGACCGAGAAGAAGCCCGGTTACTTCGTCTCTCCTTGGCCCGCCACCGCACTGGAAGGCATTCGCGGCGGCAGCCTCGGCATTCTCGGAACGTCGCTCAGCGCCATCGACGCCTTGATGACTGTCTCGACGTCAAACGGCTCCTTCATCTATGACGAGGCGGGTGCACTTACCTACAAGCCAGCAAGCGAGGCTGGCGATTTTCACGCAACGCTGATGTCGCGAAAAGGTCTGCTCCCAGAGGCCGACTTCTATTTTCCTATTCCTTACGAAACGCCGAGCATCTGCACGGAAGACGCCATTGATGCGCTGATTGCCGAAGGACCAACCGGCCTTCTGGATGCGGCATTCGAACTTTTCCGTCAGGAGCTTTCGCTCCGCGATCCAGATTATGCGATGCAGATCGGATTGTCGGAACTCGACGTCGATAGCTTTGCCGAAGCCTATTATGCATACCGATCCGGAACCGACCCCTTTGCCTGGGCAGCGCTCAATCTGGCTGAGGCAAAGAGCAATATGGCTCAAGAGATAACCGTGCCCTGGCGCAACGCGATCATGATCACCCACGAGATCATTGCCAGGATCGTGCCGCACCTGGACATGAAGGACTTCAAGCGTTTCGGAAAGTCCTTCAAAAGCATTTTCATTGATGAATATGCGACGGTCCCGCATCTTTCCATCGAGCGTCTGCTAGCACTTCGCAATGCTGGCGTGCTGTCGATCCAGAAACTTGGAAACGACTACGAGATCGCAACCACACCAGGGCGCAGGGGCGTGATAGTAAAGATGGGAGATAAGACCCTGGAGTTCGACACCTTCATCGATGCAACGGGCCAAAGTGCGCATTCGGCCAAGGACATTCCCTTCCCCAGCCTGATAAGCGGCGATGTCGTCCGACAGGCTCCGACGGTACTGGAAAGCAATGCTTTTTCCGATGGCGGAGACCGAGAGTTTGCTCACCTCGGTGGCATCGATGTGGATGAAGACTATCGCGTGATCTCAGGCGGGGCTCTTCATACGGCGCTCTATTGCGCGGCCATCCCATACCTTCTGCACAAGCATCCCTTTATCCAGGGTATCACCAGTGCCGCGGAGATAGGAGAAGTCGTTGCCGTATCGATCATCAAGGACTTGACGAAAATCGACCTGCACGAGCGCCTCACGGCTTGATGAGACTTCCTGTGATAAGGAAAGTAGTCTGATCAACCGTTGGAATTCGCAGCATGAATAAAGTCGGCCACATCCAGGAAATCTGGCGTTATCCCGTCAGCTCGACTGGCGGCGAAAGGTGTGAAACCGTAACCCTGCATGAAAGAGGCATCGCCGGCGATCGTTGCTTCGGGCTTTTTGAGGCGAGCACTGGCGCGCTCGCCACGCCGGAAAAGGACGCTCGCTGGCGCCCTGCCCTTCTGCTCTCAAGCCGAACGGATGAAACAGGCAAAACCTGGCTTCGCTTTCCCGATGGGGATGAACTGACCGTCGACGATCAGCATCTACCAGCAAGACTATCGGCGCATTTCGGTTTCGGTGTTTCTCTTGGAAAGTACCCCGATATGGCAGAAGAGCTCGAACCGAGGCTACCGGTCATCGGCAGGGCCTATCAGGCGAGCCCGCTTCACCTTCTTTCCGTGGCGTCGATCAAACAGATCGAAGACCGACTGGCATCAGGCGAGGCAGATCGCAGGCGTTTCAGGCCGTCGATTTTTTTTGGCTCTTCTGTGAGCGAGGCGTTTCCAGAGGATGGCTGGATCGGCGCCATCCTGCACATCGGCAACATCCGGGCCATCGTGATTGAAAAGACCAAGCGCTGCGGCATGACTTTGATCCCGCAACCGGAACTGCCCGAGCAGCCGGATGTCTTGAGAACGATCTTGCGCGCGAACCACAGATGCCTTGGCGTTTATTGCGATGTGGTCGAGACCGGTACTCTACACGCAGGCGACGACGTTTTCATCGAAGACTGAGACGTCGCTCAAGGTTCCGATTTTGGGCGCTCAAAACCCAGACGGTCAAGTCCACGTTGAACCTCCGGTGCGCGCATGAACAATCGCCAAAGAAGACCAGAGCGATGGTTTTCCATCATCGCCACGATCGGACCCTGATTGGTCGCCAGATGCGTGCGCGCCGTCCACCCGGTGGCGGGTGAGAATGAATCGACGAAACCATATCGCCCCAACAGCTTCCGGTGGGCATGAGAGGCGAAGATTTCCAGCGCCCTTTGCGCTTCATCCGGCAGGAAAGCAAAACTTGAAAGTGCGGCTGTCGGTGCAAGAATGCCGCCATCGACGGTCGGAGAAAAGGCGCGATATCCCTTCGGACCATCACAGGCCGTCATGCCCCAAGGTGCATCGGCCCCAAGCTGCGCCTTGCAGTAATCATGATTGATCCGGGCGTGAGCCCTCACCTGTTCAGCATAATCGCAGTAGCGGTCGCGAAGCCCAAAAGGATTGAGGCCACAAAACGAATATTGTGACAGGAAAAGCGGGCCACCAAACGGTTCGCCCAGTGGCAATACCGTTCCGAGATAGGTGTTACCATTCGCCATTTCGCCGTGTCTTGCCCATCCGGCATGATAGCTCTCTGGCTTGATAGCGTGGTGTTCTGCACCAGCTGCTAGCACGTAACTAATCAGCGCTTCGTTCCAGCCAGTGATTGGCACATTGCGCGCCCAACGGTGCTTCGGGCTCCAGTGCCAGTAAAGTGGCCCGTCCTTTTTGCGGGTAAACCAGGACCACTCCACGCCTTGAATGAGCTGATCCGCCGACGCCCGGAAGGACGTTTCGGCTGGCGTCTGCTCTGCGAAGAACTCCCGGGCACAGATGAGGCCCTGCAGCAACAGGGACGTTTCCACCAGATCGGCGCCATCGTCTCTCCGGCTGAAGGGAAGGATCGTCAGCGTCTGTGCATGAATGAAATGCGGCAGCGCTCCGTGAAAACGCTCGACGGAAAAGAGTGACTGGAGAACAAGCGCAGCACGTTCGAGCGCTTGTCCACGACCAATCCATCCCTGCTCCGCGCCGACGAGAATGGCCATGAGGCCGAAGCCCGCGCCCGAGATCGAAACGATGTCGTTGATGGGTGTTCCGTCAGCACTCAGTCGATCGAACGGCAAGCCTGTGTCGGGGTGAACACCAGACCAGAAGTAGTCGAAGGTCGAGCGGTGTATGTCATCGAAAAGATTGACGGTGGGAAAGGCACTTGCCTCGGAAGTCTCTATTCGCACGCTTGTTCGACCACCGCCTGCGCGACAGCCGCTCCTATGGCATCAGGACGCTTTAGCGTCGAGATCATGTTATAGAACACGCTTCCTCTCTATCGAAGAGACAATGCTCTGCATAGGCTTGGCTATCAATAGCCCGTCATCTCCAGATAACCTACGCCCCTGCTACTGCCCTCGAACGAGATGGGTCCCTCCCAATAGGGTGTGGATGTGGCCATCCAGGACTGATCGTTGAGCGGACGTGTCGTAATATCAAGACCTTTGCCCGGAATCCTCACCCGCCACGCCACCGGAATAGTGCGGCCATTCACCACCGTGCTTCGCAGCGGTTCAAGAATAACGTCATCGGAAGAGATCGGCGCAGTCTTGCCATCGGCAGAAATCCAGTTGGCGGACGTGTAGCCACCCTTGCGGTCGCGTAGTCGAAACGCCATGACCTTTTCGCCCGATGCCAGATGAAGCGAGAACCAGTCCCAGCCGGTCTGATCCGCGGCAAGAGGCTGGGATGACCACTCACGATCGAGCCACGCACGCCCGCTGACCTTAATCGGCTGGCCATCCAGTTCGACGCTGCCTGTAATCTGATAGAAGGGCTGGGAGTAATAGTAGCTCGCCTGCCCCGCCAGCGACTTAACTGAAAAACCACGGTCTCCCTGGAGCGCGAGAGGTCCGTTGGCATCCAATTGGAGGCGATAGGAGAAATTCGTGCCATTTGCGTTTAAAGTCAGATGATCCAATGCCTCGCCGGGATTTTCTGAGCGGCTGGTCATCTGCCAATCGTCGATCCAGGCGTGAAAGGGGGAAATCTCGACGCCTGCTTGGCCGACGCCGCCGCGGCCCAGCCGTTCGGCAACGTAGTGTTTTTCCGCGGTAGTCACCGCTGCATGGCCGATCCAGATCTGCGAACTGGACCAGCCTTGCTTGTCGGTTGGCGCAAGGGCGGAACGAAAGAGCGTCCATTGCGCTCCTAGAGCACGACCGTCCTCGGTCGTGAGATTGGCCGTCACGTACCACCACTCGATGCGGTAATCCGGATGTGCGCCATGATCTCTGGGAAAGTTCAAGGCCACCCCACGCTTTGGAATGGCAAAGCCCTCAGCATCAGAACCCAACCCCGCAAAGCCTTGCGCGGAAGCTGCGAGTGGCTGCAACAGGCCAAGGCCTAGAAGTAAGACGTGGAGGAACAGTCTACCGCTCATTGGCAAACACTCTGAGAAGATCGGCCGGGTCGAGGAAAGCCAGACGGCGGACGGGCAACACGATGGAAAGAAGTGCGGCGATGAGCGCAATGACACCGAGGCGCAGCCACTCCAGCGGAAAGATCATCATCGGAAGCTTCCAGCCGAAGGCCTCGACATTGACGACCGCCAGCAGCACCCATGCCAGGGCAAGGCCGACGGGAATAGCCAAGATGAAGGTGATGAACCAGAGAGCCAGGGTTCGCCACACTTCGAAGAGCGCCAGCTGGCGCCGCCTGATCCCCATGGCCCAGACCGGTGCAAGCTGTGGCAGTCTCGCTGCGGAAAGGGTGAGAAGGCTGGCGAACATGGCAAAACCCGCAACGCCAAGCGTCAATATGTTGAGGGCCGCCGTGACAGTAAAGGTTTGCTCGAAGACGGCCCGAGACTGGCGCTTGATCGCCGCCTGGTCGACAATATTGCCGTCGGGCAATCCAAGCTCTGCCACCATCTGCCTCTTTAACTCAGAAGCACGTCTAGGATCGACGCGTATGCCATAACGCAGGCGGGAGGCGTCAGGATAATGCGCCGTCAAGGCGTCGGCACCGACCATGATCTGGCCGCGTGGGTTGCCGTAGTCGGAGTAAACGCCAACGATACGAACGGTCCAGCCGTTCACGAGGCTTACGGGCTCTCCAAGTTTCAAATTCTCTGCGCGCCAAAGCTGCTCATTGATGAGCACACCGCTTCCCCTCGCAACTGCGTCCCAGGCCCCAGGCTCCTGCGACAGCAGCGGCCAGTGATCGCGGTAGGTAGTGTGGTCGGCAACGCCGGAAATCTGTACAGGCTTGCCCTTCACCTCGCCCTGCGCGCTGAAGATCGGGAGGACCGCATCAGCATGCTGCGGCAACCATGCTCGGAGACGAGCGGCCTCTTCGTCGTTCCTGGCGGTGACGTAAAGCTCAGCGACAAGGCGCTGGTCGAGCCAACCGATAAAGGTCATCCTGAAGCTCGACACCATTGTCCCGACGCCGATATTGGCCGAAAGCGCCAGAAGCAGCGCCATCAGAGCAAGAGACAGACCGGGCAATTGCAGACGCGTATCGGCCCAGAACCACACGCTTAACGCCGCCTTGGCACGGCGTTGCGCCCATGTCAGCACGTTGGATAGAAAGGCCGGTAGCAGCAGCGCCGCGCCTAAAAGCAATGCCCCGAGCACCGTGAAGCCGCTAGCGAGGCCCTTGCCAAGCAGTCCGGCCATCACCGCGATGAAAAGAAGGCCGACACCTGCAAGGGCCTGGAAGCGGAGCGCACGGGCCGATGAAACGCCCCAAGCTTGCGGCTGCGAAGACGCAAGCAGCGGCATGTGGCGCAGCCTCCAAAGGCTTTGCATCGAGGACAGTAGGGTACCAAGAAGCGCCATGCCCATTCCCGTGGCCCACCACTCCGGACGCAGCTGAAGACTTCCCGGAACGGATGCACCGTAAAGACCGCGGAGTGTCGATGAAACACTTGGAAGGAGTGCCGAGGCGATGACGTAGCCGAGCGCGACACCGATCAGGCCGGCCAAAAACGCAAGAACCATGATCTCCGCCAGTAGCAGCGCCGTCAGCATGGGCAGCGAAACACCAAGCCCGCGGATGGTACGAAAACTGGCTCGCCGCTGTTCGAAAGATAAGCCTGTTGCCGAGTAGACGATAAAGAGACCGACGATGAAAGCAAGAAAACCGAAGGCAGTGAGGTTTAGGTGGAAGCTATCGGTCAGGCGAGCCATGTCTGCTCGGTCTTGGGCAGGCTGGACGTGAAGCGCCGGCACAATCGTCTGCACATCCGGCAGGTTGGATCGTTGTTCCTGCGCCATCACGATACGGCTTAACCGACCGTCTCGCCTCAACAGCCTGTCCGCCAATCCGATATCGACGAAGGCTGCGTCGTCCGGCACATCGGGCGAGATCTTCAAGGGGATTTTGGTCTGCCCTTCAAGCCGCGCTGCCGTCGCGCGTGACACGACCAGCAGCCCCTGATCTCCCATGAAGTCCACAAGATCGGATGAACTGGCGATCTGGACTGGCCCGCCTCCACCCGTCATCGTCAGCGGGTCCACCCCGATCAAACGTATTCTTGTCGTGTCGAAGCGATAATCACCCTCGATGACAGGAGACACATTCCACCCAGCTCTACGAAGAGCACCGAAATCGCCTGGCGCAATCAAGTTTCCGTCTGTGGCAACAAGGCGGGAGAGACTGCCTTGCTCGATGATCGAGGCCGAGCGTGCATAGCTTGCCCTTGCCTCCGCATTGATAGCCTGAACGCCGGACCAGAGCGCGGTTGCAAGACCGATGCCGAGCACGAGCGTCAAAAGCTGCAGCGGGCGGTAGCGCCAATGCGAAAGCTGCGCGCGGAATATGGTCACGATCATGCGACGATCTTCCCGCCGCGCAGCACCACCTGCCGGTCGAGTTTGGCGGCCATGCGGTTGGAATGGGTGACGAGCAGCAGTGCCAAGCCCGCACTTCGGCTCAGCGAGATCATCAGGTCGAGCACCACTTCGCTGGTGGTTTCATCGAGATTGCCTGTCGGCTCATCGGCAAGGACAAGCGCCGGGCGCGCCGCCAGCGTCCGGGCGATAGCGACACGCTGCTGCTGCCCGCCCGACAACTGCTCAGGATAGCGATTGAGCAGCGCTCCGAGGCCCAGGTTCTCGGCAAGTTCACCTGTCCAAGCAGCATCGTAGCGGTCGGCTAGCTTCGCATGAAAGGCAATATTATCTGCAACGCTGAGCGAAGGAATGAGATTAAACTGCTGAAACACAAGGCCGACAGTGTCGCGCCTGTAGCGAGCGCGTCCCGCCTCATCCAACGCGGTAATGTCTTCACCATTGACAATGATCGAGCCGGCATCGGCGCGATCCAGCCCGCCGGCAAGATGAAGAAGCGTGCTCTTGCCGCTGCCCGATTCACCCGTCAGCGCCACACTTTGCGCGGCATCGACAGACAGGTCGATGCCACGTAGAACGGCGACCGTCCCCTCTGCCGTGCGATAAGATTTACTGACATCAGAAAGCGTTAGAAGCATTGCGACAGGCATCACCTTAAGGTTGGTCGGCAGCAGATGGAAAGCACCACCTTATTTCGGAAACGACAAAAAAGCGCGGTGTTCCCATGGTCCACCAAGATAGTCCCAAAGGTCAATTCCAAGGATCATGATCTGGCGCGGTTGGAAACCAGCCCGCAGGTCATCGTAGAGACGATCCGCCAGCGCCTTCTCGACCTTGTTCTGCACGGTGATGTGCGGCTTGAATTTCTGTCGATCCTGAGGGCCGGGCCACGAACCAAAGCCTTTAAAAAGATCGGCGCGCAAGATTTCTAGTTCGGGGCTTTTGATCTCGAACGCAACACCGCCTCCCAGATGTCGAACGGCCGACACCTCTGCCGCGAAGGGGTTGTTTTCCCGCGCAGTCTCTCCAGCGACACTAAGCGCGTCATCGAAGACCCGTCCGGGCAGATGATGAAACATGGTGATGTGGGCGTTTAAGAAATTGCGGTGGGGCGGAAAATGCTTCCGCCTCAGCTGTTCGAAATACGCCATATCGCCCGGTGCGACGTGTGCCGTGACGATGATGGGCGCTGGCGTCATCTTATCGATCTGCAGTATCGTCGACGACATCCGTTTCTGGACGGTCACCACCCTTTACATGCTGCGACTGCCAACGTCCGTCGGCAAGCTGGTAGGAAATTTCCACTTCGTCTCCACCGATCTGCTGTCGGCGCGCTGCATCCCGCGCAGCTTCCAGCGCCGTGTCATGATCTGGAAAAGTCTCGGACCAGACATCCTCGACACGATAAGCGAAACCACCGTCATGTTGAGCGACATGATAAACAACTGCCATGAGAGTCTCCTTTTACAGGCTCTCGCAAACGTCGCGACGGCGCGGATGTTCCCGTAAGGAGGAGGTTTGACAGCGAAAGCATGCACGGCGCAGACGTGTCAAAGGGGGCGGCGACGCTTAAAGAATACGCTCTTTGGGTGTTCGCGCCATCCGCCGCCGTTCCCAACCCACCAGTACTAGGCTGGCGCTGACGATCAGGATAGCGCCGATGAAGACGTTGGCAGCCGGGATTTCCGACCATATGAGATAGCCGTAGAGAAACGCCCAGATCAGTCCGGTATATTCCACCGAGGCAAGCGACGAGGCTTCCGCGTGTCGGAATCCTTCGTACAGAAGAAACTGACCGAGCGTGGAGATGAGACCGACGCCGATCATCAGCGCCCATCCCTGCATGTCCGGGCTCTTCCACAGCCAGGGTAGCGCCAGTGCGCAGGCGATACCAAACAGCGCGCTCGTTGCATACATCTGCGTCAGCGTCGTTTCGCT
Organism: Agrobacterium larrymoorei; assembly: GCF_037722385.1. Taxonomy (GTDB): domain Bacteria; phylum Pseudomonadota; class Alphaproteobacteria; order Rhizobiales; family Rhizobiaceae; genus Agrobacterium; species Agrobacterium larrymoorei_C. The sequence goes on along the minus strand of NZ_JBBKAQ010000001.1, from coordinate 294,509 downwards.
CTTGCTGACGATACGGACCAGAATCGTGCTCCAGGCCCAGCAGAACCCAGCAACGATGCACAGAAGGGCCGGAAGCCAGTTCGGCGAATGAGTCGGATTGGCTGCAATTATCACGCCGACGAAACCGAAGGCGCATGCAATCCATCGCCCGACCCCGACCTTTTCCTTCAAAACAAAGATGGAAAGGACGACGACCATGATCGGCGCGGAGAAATAGAGCGTCGTCAATTCCGCCAGACCAAGATAGAGCGACGAACTGTAGAACAGCATCCACGCAATCAGCATCAGTGTGGCTCGCAGCGCCAGCGTGCCACGATGTTTACTCTTCAAAATGGATGGATGGCGGTAAAAATAAGCGAGCGTTCCGGTGATGGAAACGATCACGACACTGCGGACAAAAAGGATTTGCGGGACATAGTAGGTTGCGACAAGGTATTTCACCAACGCATCCTGCATGGCAAAGCAGGCATAGCCCATAGCCGCAAGACTGATGCCAAAAAGCGGCCTAGCCTCCAAAGAACCCGTCATTCTCATTCACCACTGGCTATCGATGCCCGCCCGTTGCAGCGCAATCGGTCAACGGAATGTCGAGCAAAACGAAACGCGTCCCCGATCAGGAACACAGTGCCGGATGGATCGGACATCCGGCGCGCTTTTGCAACCCCAAAATGCGTGGACCCGCTTTGCTAATTCAACACTTGCGTGCGTATGCGACAAAAGCAAAAAGCCGCAGAGCGAACTCTACGGCATTTGCATGTCTGTTAGGCGTGCTCTCAGCGGTCAGAACAGCGCATCTGCAAACAGGTCGTCATCGTCTGCCGCCGCAGAAGGCGCGGCAGCCGCCTGTGCGCTTGCGCTCTTGGCAGGCAGGTACCGCACGTGGATATCGCGCTCATGCGCCATGGTGTAGAGCTTGTAGACGCGTGACGAAAAGCCTTCAATCTTGTCGGCGAAACCCGATACATCAGCCTCAAACCCCTCCGACAACTGGGCCGCGATGTTGCAGCAATCGTTGAAGGTGGCCCCCAATTCGCTCTCGAAATCGAGTGTGGTGACCACGGCACTGATGCGGCTGAAGACGGCTTGCCCTTCTTCTGCCAGTGCCTGCGTACCCTGCTCCATCTGAGATTTGGCATTGCGGATCGAATCCAGGGCCTCATTGAGCGGCGCACTGAAGTTCTTCGAAAGCCCCTGCCCCTGCTCTACCAGAGCCTGTGTGGCAACTTCCACGCCACGCAGATCCTCGACGATGGCATCCGCCGGCGTCTCGAGCTTGCCAGCAAAGATCCGCATTTCGCCGCTGACGACGTTGACGGAACGTCCAGCCTCGCCAAGCTTCGAGCAGCGCAGGTTGGAGTTGAGCGCCATGTAATGGATGTCGATCTTGATCGAACGCAAAACCTCGATGCCGCGAAGCAGTTCCTTGGCGCTTTCGGCCACGGAAAACACGACCTTGTCCGCGTCGCCGCTGCTTCCCTGAACACGTTCCGCCAGCTTGCAGGCCTCGACGATGTCTTTTTCCATCAGCGCCAGGACGTTTTTGTCACCATTGGAGCTGCGGTCGATCAGTTCATCGCGAAGTGAGAGAATGCGCGCCGCATCATCGGCGAAGCTGGAAATGCTGGTGAAAATCTTGCTGCAATCGCGCTGGAAATCCGCAGCCGTTTCATCCATTTGCGCGCTGACGAGTTGCAGTACCGCTTCGCGCAGAACCTCATGCTCAGTCTCGGTCAGCGCTTCACCGTCCGGCGAGGCAACGAATTCTTCCAGCAGTTGGAGAATGCTCTGAATATGCTCGATGCGCTGTCTTGTTATGTCGCCGATCTGCAGATTGGAGAGGACAGAACCGATCTTGCCCTGCACCCCTTGCGCGATCTTTTTGACCTGTCCGGCGATCTCCGCCATTTCTCGATGCTGGGCAACGATGCGAGCGGAGTTTTCCGTCAAACCGTTGATGATTGGCGGAATGATCGAGCCGAAGTCGGTGAGCGTCTTCGATGAGAATGAGCGGGCATCTGACAGTTGCAGACGCATCGCCTCGAGATTGGCACCAAAGCGACCGACCTCATCCGCACCGGATTGAATGCGTTCGCGAATTTCATCGGCAAAGCCGGAGAACTCGGCAAGGCCCGCACCTGCAATTTTAACCGTCACAGCGAAGGTCTTCAGATAGCGGATGGTCTCATGAATATCGTCGATATGACCGCGGGTCGAAGAGCACATGGTGGTCAGCGCTTCGAAACCTGATTTGCGATCACGCTCGATTTCCGGCAAGTGCCCCAGATCCGTCATCGTCCTGCGCAGACCGGCGACCGTCTCTTCGGTCTTGCCCTGGTCCATCGTTCCAGTGATGCCATCGAGAATACCGATCAGATCGTTGAGCATTTCCATGACCGACACAAGCACTGCGCCGCCGTCGAGAAACCTTTTCTCGATACGCGCATGGGCAGCGGTGAGCTTGCTGTTAAACTCGATCTGGCGATTTGTATCGTAAGCCCTGTTCGCTTTGAGCATTGCACCCATGGTCGTTTCCCGATCTCGTGTTGTGCTTTCACGCTACACAGCAATGACGAAACGAGAGGTAAACGCGACTTCAGGAAAGGGCGGAGATCATTTTTAGAGTTAACACAGTCGTTAAAGTCGTTTCTTTTGGCGGTCCTGTTCAAGTGCGTGGCTGAACCTGCACAACGTTTCATCCAACCTTCGCGTGGCGGAAAGTGAGATTGTAACGGAAGCGACCCGCTTTCTCATGGATGCCGTCCTTCAACGTCAGCACACCGTGATAAAAGAGCCGCGAGGGCCCTCCCCACACGACCACATCCCCATGTTGCAATGGATACTTCGTAACGGGGTCGGTGCGCGTTGATCCGCCGAACTGAAAGGCAACAGGCAGACCGAGCGACACGGACACGATTGGGCGGGTAAAGTCCTTCTCGTCCTTGTCCTGATGCAGCGACATCTTCGCGCCTGGTTCATAGCGATTGATTAGGCAGGCATTCGGCATGAAATCGGCATAGCCCGCCTCGGTGGCGGTCTCCAATGCAAGCGACAGAAAGCTTTCCGGCATGGGGCTCCAGTCATGGCCTGTCAAAGGATCCTGCCGTTCATAGCGATAACCACGCCGATCCGTCACCCACCCATATGTGCCACAGTTGGTCATCGCAACGGACATGGAAAAACCGCCGGGGGTAACCATGTGCCGGAAGGGAGCCGATGATGAGATGCGATGGATATCGGCAATCAGTTGGTCAGCGCCTGCGAGAGCACGGCCACGCATAAGCACTGCACCATCTGCCATATCCTGCCGAGACGTCTGCTGAGGCTCGATACCGGCAAAGAGATCATTCATCGTCAGACAGCATCCAGATCAGCAGTTTCAAGGGACGGATGGAGCACGGGCTTATAGCCTGCCTCCAGAGCCTTTAGCGTGGATGGCGGCGTCAACAGCCCGTCGATGAAGGGCATAGTAGACGTCTGACGGTATCCTTCGGGGCGCCAGCGATAGGTTTTACCTCCAGCCACGAGATAGGCCTCGCCTTCGGCCGCTGTCATTGTGCCGTCCGGCAGCTCGTCGACAGGCGTGAGAAGGACATTGACACGCTTGCGCTTCATCTGCAGCCGTTCCCGGTGCAGCGTTGTATCGATATCGCGAATGGAGTTCGCCGGAAAACCGTTACCTTCGACCCAGGCAGCGACGAACTTGCTAGCCTCTTCACGTCGGCATTGAAAGCAGGGTCTGTGGCCGGCAGCCAGTGCGGTCGCCTCATCCAGAAAGAACAGCTCCGTCCAGCTTCGCGACGCCATGACATCGCGCCGGATATCCTTATAGCTACAACTGCAAATCAACCAGGACTTCGAAGCCCAGCGCTTGGTCGTCAGTGTCCTTGAGGCCGGGTCATGAATGATGCCGCGATTGCCAGTAAAGAGGCCTCGCATTGGCAGGTCGAGGATATCCCCGAATGGATCGACACGGTTTTGTAGCGGCATGTCCTTCCTCCCTTGCTTCCTGAGCAACATCAACAGTACCTTGTAGAATGTGGACCATTTTAGGGTCAGAACGGGCGAAAGGACGAATATCTCGAGATACGAGTTACTTTGGTCTCAAGAGATAGAGGCATACATAACTTTGGTTTGTAGAGCGTCGTAGGTGAAACGACCACGACGCTCTGCGCTATACCTACCATCGCTGATGGACATGCGGCGCGATTTTGTCGCGGTAAAGCGCCCGCACCTGATCCATAACCACTGAAGGAATCGCCGGCACACGGCTCGCGTCCGCGTTCGAGGTTGCTTGATCGCGATTCTTTGCACCGGGAATGACAACCGAGACGGCCTCTTCCATCAGGATCCAACGCAGCGCAAATTGCGCCATAGTGGCATTACCAGGAATGAGCGCTCGCAGCTCTTCGACCGCCTCAAGCGCAACGTCATAAGGGACGCCGGAGAAGGTCTCGCCAACATCGAATGCCTCACCATGTCGATTGAAGTTTCGATGATCGTCGGCGGCGAAGGTTGAGTCCTTGCCCATTTTCCCTGTTAGCATTCCGCTTGCCAGAGGCACGCGCACGATGACGCCGACATCGCGCCGCTTAGCTTCGGAGAAGAAGAGGTCGGCGGGACGGTGACGAAACATGTTGAAGATGATCTGCACGGTCGAGACGTTTGCAAACGCGACCGCCTTCAGCGCTTCCTCCACCTTCTCGACAGATACGCCATAGAAGCGGATCTTGCCTGCCGCAATGAGGTCGTCCATGGCACCGAACACTTCCGGACGATAGTAGACCTCTGTCGGAGGGCAATGAAGCTGGACGAGATCAAGGGCCTCGACGCCAAGGTTCGACAGGCTTCGATCAACAAAGGCCTCGAGATTGACCTTAGTATATCCATCGGCCACATGCGGGTTGAGCCTGCGCCCTGCCTTGGTGGCAACGATCGGGCGCTCACCACCGCGCTCCTTCAAGACGTCGCGGATGATGCGCTCGGAGCGACCGTCACCATAGACATCCGCCGTGTCGATGAAGGTCATTCCGGCATCAAGCGCGGCATGGACGCTGGCCTTGGCATCAGCTTCGTCCACGTCTCCCCACGAGCCGCCGATGGCCCAGGCGCCGAAACCGATTTCCGAGATGTTCCAGCCGGTACGGCCAAGACGACGTGTCTGAATGGTCATGAATATGCTCCGTTGATAAATCGTAAACTTCGGCAGAAAGCCAATCGACGATGCGGGATGTCAAAGATTGGACGATGCCAAGGTGCCTAATCCGCCGTCACGGCATGAGCTGTCCGCCGTTGACTTCAAGAATTTGCCCGGTGATGTAGCCAGACAGAAGTGGCGAGGCGAGAAAGAGATAGGCGCCCACACATTCATCCGGTGTACCGACACGGGCCATCGGAACGCTCTGCCGCTGGGCGTCAAGCATCTCAGCGCTTGTGTAGCGATCATGAAAAGGCGTTGAGATGATACCGGGTGCAACGGCATTAACGCGGATACCATCGCCGACGAACTCCTTTGCGTGGCCGCGGGTGATCGTCGAGACGAAGCCCTTGGCGGCAGCGTAGAGGATTGCGCCGTTACCACCGCCATTCCGCGCTGCAATTGAGGTCGTGTTGATGACGAAACCCTGCCGCCGCTTCAGCAATGGCACGGCCGCCTTTGTCGCGGCCAGCACCGATCGGGCGTTGAGGTCCATCACACGAGCGTAATGAGCGTCGTCCATATCCGCCGTCGGCACGCGACCGAGCATACCGCCGGCATTATTGATAAGTCCGTCAAGCCCTCCGAGCTTTTCAGCGGCGGTTTCGACCACGCGTTCGCTCACCCCCGGCTGGGACACGTCACCTTGAACAAGGATAGCTTCGCCGCCCGCCTGGCTAATCTCGGTAAGGACTGCCTCGGCAGCCGCGGCGCTTTCATTGTAGTGGACGGCGACCCGTGCGCCTTGCGCGGCCAGCGCCTTGGCCACTGCTGCACCGATGCCCGTCGATGCTCCTGTCACAAGAACGGCTCTGTCGCTGAGATCCGGGATTTTCAATTCTTGCCACATGGTTGCTCCTCCGCACGCTTCGGTTGACCCAACCCTAGGTCTTGTGAGCATAGAAGCAAGTTCTTATGCTTGCACCTGATTCAACGGTGCACTGAACGGAAATCATCCATGCCGCCCTTTCTGCGATCTGAGCTTCCGGACCTCGTCGCCTTCTCCATTGTCGTGCGGCGTCGCAGTTTCAAGGCCGCTGCAATCGAGCTCGGGATCACCGCCTCTGCCCTCAGCCACGCGATCCGCCGACTGGAAGATCGCTTGGGGACGAAGCTTCTCAATCGCACGAGCCGCAGCGTTGCTCCCACCCCTGCGGGACTGCGCTTCGCTGCGCGCCTAGAGGCAGGGTTTGACGAGATCGGCTCCGCTTTGTCCGAGATGGATGATGGGCATGCCGGGGCGTTCGGTGAGTTCCGCCTGAACATCCCTGCTGACGCGAGCCGGCTCCTGGTGAGCCCCGTGCTTCCAGATTTCCGTCGGCTCTTGCCGGATATCCGCTTTACAGTCGTCGTGGAAAATCGGCCCGTGGATATGGTGGCTGAAGGTTTTGATGCCGGCATCCGATATGGGGACACCGTTCCGGAAGACATGATTGCAGTCGCACTTACCGAACCCTTGGAATGGGTTATCGTCGGCGCCCCTTCTTACCTCGATAGGTATAACCGACCGGAAAAGCCTGAAGACCTCATTCAGCATTCCTGCCTGCGCCTCCTCCTTGGCGATAATTCCGCGTTCCGATGGGAGCTCGGCAATGGCGAGACGATGATGAGAATCGATGTTCCAGGTAACTGCACCATCAGCGACACCCAGACAACCATCGATGCCGCCGTCGATGGTCTGGGTCTCGGCTATGTCTTGAAACGGCGCGCCGAGGCAGAGCTACGCGACGGGCGGCTGGAGATTGTTTTGCCGGAATGGTCGTCCACCGGTGCCGGCTTCCACATGTATTATCCCAGCCGAAGACAGAACCATCCAGGGCTACGTCATCTGATTGATCTTATCCGAGAACGGGAAGGGCTGCCATCTCTGGCGCGTTGACGCTCTGCTTACGACCTTTCGGTTGCTCCAAAGCTTGGCGAAGCGCAGCGTCTTCGAAACGGCGCAAGCGATGGACGGTAAAATCTGTGCTCGAACATTGCGCATATTTCCGGCGTTTATGATGTTCTAAACTTATTCAATATAACGTTCCAGTTCAACGGCCCTCTGCCGGCAATCGTGAAGCATTGGCAAGAACTGGAAATTGGTGTGGATCAGACCTTAATCCGGCAGCACTATGATTTGGGTGACCGTCCGATACTCGATTTTTTATTGCGCTTCGCTCCGCCGGTACAGGCTCGATATGATCATGAGGAGAGCGCAGGACGCATCATCGACTTGCGATCCGCCGTTCTCGTTGGTCTTGCGTTCTATAACGTCTACAACGTTTCGAGCTATATTTTGCTCAGCGACATCTTCTTGATGTCCGTTCTCCTCCGTATCGGCCTCGTGACCCCGGTCTCTATCGCTCTGCTCTGGGTGATCAGTCGCACACCCCCTGCATGGACAGAGCGGCTCATCACGTTTGGTGTCATAAATGCTTACATCGTGCCCGTATTCCTCTTCTGGATGACCGGCTTCGAGATGGGTTTATTCACCTTCGGCGAACTCCCGCTCACCATCATTTTTGCCAATATGTTGCTGGCCTTGCGATTTCCGCATGCGATACTCTTCACGTCCTCGGCGCTGGCGTTGAGCCTCCTCGCTGTGGTCACCAAGGACAACCTCGATACTTCTTTGATGGTGGCATTCAGCATTCAGATCACAACTGCCTGCGCGTTTGCCATCTACGCCAATTATCGTCTCGAACGACGTCGCTGTACGGACTACCTTACGGCCCTGGAGGCAACTCTGCTCGCGGAAGATGCCGATGCCGCACGAAAGCAATATCAGGACCTTTCAAGAACTGACGCCTTGACCCGGCTTCCCAACCGCCGCCACTTGTCGGAACAGGTAGAAACTTGGCTCTCCAGTTCGCAATCGATCGGGTTGATGATGATCGATGTCGATCATTTCAAATTCTATAACGACACTCTCGGCCATCCCGCCGGGGACGCATGTCTGCAGCAGGTCTCCGCGGCTTTGGCGAATGCCACGAATGCGCTCGATGGTGCTTTCTGCGCGCGGTTCGGAGGAGAAGAATTCAGCGTCGTTTTGCGTGATGCAAGCGAGAGAAGCGCCACAAGCGCAGCACAAGCTATTCTTCAAGCTGTCGCAGATCTACAAATCCCGCATCCCAGCCGCCCCGATGGGCTTGGTATCGTGACTGTCAGCATCGGCGTCCTCGTCGGCTGCTCCGAAGATCCAGATGTCTCGTTCAACCACATGGTTGAGTTCGCGGATAGGGCTCTCTACGTGGCCAAACGACGGGGACGAAATACCTTGAGTATGGATTTGGCATCTGGCGAGGCTATGAGGCTTTGCATATAGAAGGCTTCGTCATTCCGTGCGACGTTGACTAATGAGCCAGGAATCGATGCTCCAGCTTTCGTCTTCTCCAGATCAATTGGTCCCGCCATGCGCCAGAAGCTCTTCTTTTCCGAAAGACCGGAGGTTATCTACGCTGTCGGCGATGTTCACGGCTGCCTCGACCTTCTTCATATTTTACAAGAGAAGATAAAGGCAGACGCGGCGCAGGAGGCAGGTGAAAAGTGGATCATCATGCTCGGTGACTATGTCGATCGCGGACCGAAATCCTCCTCCGTTATTGAAGAGTTGAGCACGAGCCAGCCAAATGGCATCAAGCGTTTTTGTCTTGCCGGAAACCATGAAGAATCCATGCTGGATTTCATCCGAAATCCGTATCGGGATCACCGCTGGCTTGAATTCGGTGGGGTGGAAACCTTGCAGTCCTACGGCATCCGATGGCTTCCGGACGACAATCGGCAGCTGCGTGCGGCGGTACAGCAGGCCATTCCGCCTCATCACATCGCCTTTGCCGCCGGCCTTCCTTCTCTCATTTCGGTGCCCGACATTTGTTTCGTTCACGCCGGACTTTTAAACGACGTTCCTCTCGAACAGCAGGAGGACAAAAATCTCCTCTGGATCCGACCAAGCCAACAGGGAGCGCCTTCTCTGGCAAATCCGTTTCTGACGGTCCACGGGCATACGCCGGTGCGCAATGTCGCGATGGTCGCCAACCGACTGAATGTCGATACCGGCGCCTTCATGACGCGACGACTTTCTGCTGTGAAGATCAAACGCAATGGCGAGATCACCGTCATGACGTCGGACGCTTAGAGCGTTTCCTTGTTAAATAAAAACGTTCTGCCGGAGCAGGTTTTCATCAAGGCAAAGGCGATTGGCGAAGGGAATACCCAAAGGTACGGTCGAGCCGCCCTCCCTTGATTTTGGCGCCTTTGAGCCTGGCGGAAAAATGCCGGGCCCTCCCGTCGCGCCGCTTCTCTTGCGAAGCGATAAGCGCGCCGGGCAATTGAAGCTCTTGCAGATTTGCCAGCACATCTGCGGGAGGGTTGGTTGAAACGGGCCACCTGCTTGCCCGGACGGCTTGGCCGTATGCTTTGGCTACGGCACGGGCGCTCCGGACAATCAGTCGATCCAGTTAGAACCAAAAGAAATGTTTCTATTTAACAAGGAAACGCTCTAAAAAAACAAAAGCCGCCGGCTGCATAACAACCGACGGCAAAGATGGACTGTGCCGGACTGCTCCGGCAACTCACCTGATCAATCAGTGATTATCGCGCGGCAGGCCCTTGGTCTGAGCAATGCGCTGATACTTGATAGCAGGCTCGAGAACAGCACCGGTTTCCATCTGCCCCACGATGCCGCGCTGGATTTCCTGCCAAGGTGTCTGGTGATCAGGATACTTGTAGCCGCCTTGAGAATTCAGCGCTTCGTAACGCTTTGCCAATTCTTCCGGCGAGATCAGGATATCGGCGGTGCCTCTGCCCACATCGATGCGAACGCGGTCACCGGTCTGCAGAATGGCAAGACCGCCGCCTGCCGCCGCTTCCGGCGAGGCATTGAGGATCGAGGGGCTGCCCGAAGTGCCAGACTGACGGCCATCGCCGATGCAAGGCAGTGAGTTGACGCCTTCCTTCAGCAGGTAATCAGGCGCACGCATGTTGACGACTTCTGCAGCACCAGGATAGCCGATCGGGCCTGCGCCGCGCATGAAGAGAACCGTCTGCGCGTCGATGCCGAGCGACGGATCGTCGATGCGGTGGTGGTAATCCTCCGGACCATCGAACACCACCGCACGGCCTTCGAAAGCCTCCGGATCGTTGGGATTGGAAAGATAGCGCTCACGGAATTCTGGGCTGATAACGCTGGTCTTCATGATCGCGGACGAGAAGAGGTTGCCACGCAGCACACGGAAGCCTGCACGCTCCTTCAGCGGACGATCGTAAGGACGGATGACCTTTTCGTCTTCGATGATCGCGCCACGGCAGTTCTCACCGATCGTCTTACCGTTGACGGTCAGCGCGTCCTCCATGATGAGGCCCTGTTCCATCAACTGGTTGACGACGGCCGGGACACCACCGGCGTGATAGTAATCTTCGCCAAGATATTCGCCGGCGGGCTGAAGGTTGACGAGCAGCGGAACTTCTTCGCCATAGGTCTGCCAGTCATCGACGGTCAGTTCGACGCCAACGTGGCGTGCAAGGCCGTTCAAATGGATAGGCGCGTTGGTGGAGCCGCCGATCGCCGAGTTGACGCGGATGGCGTTGATGAACGCATCCTTGGTCATGATGTCGGACGGCTTCAGGTCTTCCTTGACCATCTCAACGATACGAAGACCCGTAAGATAGGAAATTTCCTGGCGATCGCGATACGGTGCAGGGATCGCGGCGGAGCCGGGAAGCTGCATGCCAAGCGCTTCGGCAAGCGAGTTCATCGTTGTCGCAGTACCCATGGTGTTGCAATAGCCGGTGGACGGAGCAGAAGACGCGACGAGCTTGACGAAGCCCTGATAATCGATCTCGCCCTTCGCCAGAAGTTCACGCGCCTTCCAGACGATGGTACCCGAACCGGTGCGCTCGCCGCGGAACCAGCCGTTCAGCATCGGGCCGACGGAGAGCGCGATGGAAGGAATGTTGACGGTGGCCGCCGCCATGAGACAGGCAGGTGTGGTCTTGTCGCAGCCGATCGTCAGAACGACACCGTCAAGCGGATAGCCATATAGCACTTCAACGAGACCGAGATAGGCAAGGTTACGGTCGAGACCCGCAGTCGGGCGCTTGCCGGTTTCCTGGATAGGATGGACCGGGAACTCGATGGCAATGCCGCCCGCTTCTCGGATACCTTCACGAAGGCGGTTCGCCAGTTCCAGATGGTGGCGGTTGCAAGGCGAAAGGTCGGAACCCGTCTGCGCGATACCAATGATCGGGCGATCCGACTGCAATTCAGCCTGGCTCAGACCAAAATTCATGTAACGCTCGAGATAGAGCGCCGTCATGTCGGCATTTGCGGGATTGTCGAACCACGCGCGTGAGCGCAGCTTGCCTTGCGGGGCGGTCAAATTCTTCGAGTCTGTCATGATAGTGGTCTCCAGCCGGAAGTGGCGAACGGGTAGGTCAACGGGAGTGCGACGAATTCATGGTGAAGCGTCGACAATGGGACCACGCAAACGCGTAGCGGAGACGACGACATCTGGCAAGGCGGACATCGGCCCAAACCTTCCACTGCGCCCAAACTCTCGCTGACGACTCGCACGATTCCTCCCGCCTCAATCTTTTTCTTCCCCTGCCTGATCTGGGGCAAGTGACGAACGCGGTCAATGCCGCAGATTGTTCTTTATATTCGTATTACTATTTCGGAATGAACGCAATTGTCAAGGAACGCAAAGACGGACACGGCAATGCCGCCAAAAAAATATTACTAAATTATCCTATTGAATCCACTTGGCTTTATTTAGAATGACCCGATCTGTTTCAAGCTAAGTGGTGATCTGAAGCAAAAAATCGCTTTTCAAATATAATACTATATGCTCATATCGCCTCGTCAGCCGACATCATCTCTGGGAGGATTGAAGATGAAAAAAGCACTCGCGGCGGTTACCGTCGCTTTTTCCGTATGCCTGGCTTCTGGCGTATCCGCAAAGTCGCTCACCGTCGGCTTTTCGCAGATCGGTTCCGAATCGGGCTGGCGCGCTGCCGAAACCACCGTCACCAAGCAGCAGGCTGAAAAGCGCGGCATCAATCTGAAGTTTGCCGATGCGCAGCAGAAGCAGGAAAATCAGATCAAGGCCGTTCGCGGCTTCATCGCGCAAGGCGTCGACGCCATTCTGATTGCGCCTGTTGTGGCCACCGGCTGGGACGCCGTTCTGAAAGAAGCCAAGGAAGAAAACATTCCCGTTATTCTTCTCGACCGTCAGATCGAAGCTCCAGATAGCCTCTACCTGACGGCTGTGACCTCCGACCAGGTTCACGAAGGCAAGGTTGCCGGCGACTGGCTGGTCAAGGACGTCGGTTCGAAGGACTGCAATGTCGTCGAACTTCAGGGTACAACGGGCTCTTCGCCTGCCATCAACCGCAAGAAGGGCTTCGAAGAGGCCATCGCTTCGCACAAGAACATCAAGATCACCCGCTCGCAGACCGGCGACTTCACCCGCACCAAGGGTAAGGAAGTCATGGAAAGCTTCATCAAGGCCGAAAATGGCGGCAAGAACATCTGCGCTGTTTACGCCCACAATGATGACATGGCTGTCGGCGCGATCCAGGCGATCAAGGAAGCCGGCCTGAAGCCCGGCACAGACATCAAGGTCGTCTCCATCGACGCCGTTCCGGATATCTTCAAGGCTATGGCGGCCGGTGAAGCGAACGCAACGGTCGAACTGACGCCGAACATGGCTGGCCCTGCCTTCGATGTACTCGACGCTTACCTCAAGGACAAGAAAGAGCCGAAGAAGTGGATCCAGACGGAATCCAAGCTCTACACGGCGTCTGACGATCCGATGAAGGTCTACGAAGCTAAGAAAGACCTCGGCTACTAAGCCCCCTTTTTTGGGGTGAAGCAGGCTTCACCCCAAATGCTCTCATGCTTCCGTTCTTGCGCATTGCAGAGTGCCGCCCACTCTTCGCTGAATATGCCTCAATCGGAACTGGCGATCGGAACGGTGCTCGGCGCCGTTTCCATTCACGCTTTTTCTTCAATGGATGCTTCAGAATGTCCGAACAACCGTCCCTTCTGGAAGCACGTGCCATCGGTAAGTCCTTCCTCGGCATAACCGCTCTCGACAATGTCGATTTCACCTTGCGTGCGGGCGAAGTCCACGCGCTGCTGGGTGAAAACGGTGCCGGCAAATCCACGCTGATCAAAATCCTGACCGGCGTTTACACGCGCGACAAAGGAACAGTGCGCCTTGACGGCGACGAGATTTTCCCAGCCGACGTCGGTGAAGCCCAGGCTCTTGGCATTGGCACCGTCTACCAGGAGGTAAATCTCCTGGAAAACCTGACTGTGGCCGAAAACCTCTTCCTCGGTCGCCAGCCGCGCCGCTTCGGTCTCGTCGACAAGCGCACCATGCGTGACGAAGCCAAGAGGCTGCTTGGCCGCTATGGCCTCAACATTGACGTCAATGCCCTGCTCTCTAGCTACTCCGTCGCCATCCGGCAGATCATAGCCATTGCGCGCGCAGTCGATCTCTCCGGCAAGGTCCTCGTCCTTGATGAGCCGACCGCCAGTCTCGATACGCATGAGGTCGAGATGCTATTCACGGTGTTGAGACAATTGCGCGCCGAAGGTCTCGGCATCGTGATCATCACCCACTTCCTCAATCAGGTTTACGACATTTCCGATCGCGTCACGGTTCTTCGCAATGGCAAGCTGGTAGGAACGCGCACCATTTCGGAGCTTCCCAGAGGCGAGCTCATTTCCATGATGCTTGGCCGCGAATTGCAGAATGTCACGCATAATCGGCAGCCCTCTGACAATGATGTTGTCGAAGGCGCTCCCGCCATCCGTTTTCAAGGCTACGGCAAGCGCGGCAGCGTCGAACCCTTCGATCTCGATATTCGACCGGGAGAAGTGGTCGGCATTGCAGGTCTCCTCGGTTCTGGCCGCAGCGAAACCGCCTTCCTTCTCTTCGGCATCGACAAGCCGGAGAGCGGAACGGCGACAATCGATGGCAAGCAGGTTTCCATCCAATCACCGGAAGCTGCCATCGAACAGGGCTTCGGCTTCTGTCCTGAAGAGCGGAAGACGGACGGCATTATTGGCGATTTTTCCGTCGCCGATAATATCGCGCTTGCCCTGCAAGCCCGTCAGGGCTGGATGCGACCGATTTCCAAGCGTCAGAAGGCAGCACTTGCCGACGACTTCATCAAGTCGCTCGACATTCGTCCCGCCGATCGTGAACGTCCAATCAAGTTCCTCTCTGGCGGCAATCAGCAGAAAGCAATCCTTGCCCGCTGGCTGGCAACCGAGCCTCGCCTCCTCATTCTCGATGAGCCGACGCGCGGCATCGATATTGGTGCACACGCCGAAATCCTCAAGATGATCGAGAAGCTCTGCCAGGAGGGCATGTCGCTCGTCGTCATTTCCTCGGAACTGGAAGAACTGACGGCGGTCGCCCATCGCGTCATCGTCCTGTCGGACCGTCGCCATGTTGAAGAACTCAAGGGATCCGACGTGACTGCAGAAAACATCATGAAGGCGATTGCGACCTCCGCCCGTACGGAGGCCGCGTGATGAAGAGCGTGACATTGAAGTTGAAGAGACTGGCCCCGCAGTTCATCGCGCTATTCATCATTCTGGCCGCCATTACGGTGATCTCACCTGGCTTCCTGAATGTCTCGATGCAGAATGGACGCCTCTACGGCAGCCTTATCGATATTCTGGTGCGCGCCGCGCCTGTCGCACTTTTGACGATAGGCATGACGCTCGTCATCGCCACCAAAGGTATCGATCTTTCGATTGGCGCAGTGATCGCGATCTGCGGTGCGGTTGCAGCGACGTTGATCAGTGCCGGGCATTCCATTCCCGTCGTGATCGCCGTCTCATTGGCAGTCGGCATCGCCTGCGGCATCTGGAACGGCATTCTCGTCGCCGTCCTCGACATACAGCCGATCATCGCCACCCTCATCCTCATGGTCGCCGGGCGTGGCATTGCACAGTTGATCACTGAAGGGGTCATCTTGACCTTCAACAATGACAGCTTCGCCGCCATCGGTTCTGGCTCCTTTGCAGGCGTTCCGCTTCCCGTCATCATCTGGGTGGCGAGTGCCATTCTCATCGGTCTATTGGTGCGTAAATCCGCACTTGGCTTCCTGATCGAGGCGACGGGCATAAACCGCCGCGCGGCAGCACTTGCCGGTGTTCGCGCCCGCTTCCTTCTGTTCTTCGTCTACGCGATCTCGGGGCTTTGCGCAGCAATCGCCGGTATGATCGTGACTGCGGATATTCGTGGCGCGGACGCCAACAATGCCGGGCTGTGGCTGGAACTCGATGCTATTCTGGCAGTGGTCATCGGCGGCACGTCGCTAAATGGGGGACGCTTCTCCATCACCGCTTCGCTCATTGGCGCTCTGATTATTCAGACGATCAATACAGGCATTCTCGTCTCGGGCTTTCCGCCGGAATTCAACCTGATCATCAAGGCTGGCATCATTATCGTGGTTCTGACGCTTCAATCGCCGGCACTTGTCACGTTACTAGGCTTTGCCAAAACGCCGAAAAAACCAAGCCCAGCCGCCCCGGCGCCCGCCGCTAACAAAGGAGAAGCCGCGCGATGATCCACACCCGCAACCTTCCCTTTTTCACCACGCTGGCGATCTTCATCATTGCCTATGCGCTCTGTGTTTCCCAGTATCCCGGCATTCTCAGCACGAGGGTTATCGGCAATCTTCTGACTGATAACGCGTTTCTCGGCATTGCGGCCGTCGGCATGACATTTGTGATCTTGTCCGGTGGCATTGACCTCTCCATTGGTTCTGTCATCGCCTTTGCCAGCGTTTTTGTTGCAACCCTCGTCAACGGCTATGGTGTGCATCCGCTCGTTGCCTTTGCGGCGGTGCTCGTCATCGCCACCATTTTCGGCAGCCTGATGGGCGCGATGATCCGCTTCCTCGCAATTCCGCCCTTCGTCGTAACCCTTGCAGGCATGTTTCTGGCACGCGGTGCCGCCTATCTCATGTCGACCGATTCCGTTCCGATCTCCCATCCGGTCATTGATGCCATCCAGGGCTTCTACATTCGCGTGCCGGGCGGCGGCCGGTTGACGGCGCTAGCCATTCTCATGCTGATCGTCTTTGCGGTTGGGATGCTGGTTGCAGCACGCACCCGCTTCGGCGCCAATGTCTACGCACTTGGTGGAAACCAGCAGTCGGCAGAACTGATGGGTGTACCCGTGGCCAAAACCACGATCGGCATCTACGCACTTTCCGGTTTTCTCTCCGGGCTCGCGGGCATTGTCTACACGCTCTACACCTCGTCCGGTTACTCTCTGGCAACCGTGGGTGTGGAACTGGATGCGATTGCGGCGGTCGTCATTGGCGGAACCCTCTTAACGGGCGGAACAGGTCTCGTCGCCGGCACTTTCATCGGCCTGATGATCCAGGGCCTCATTCAGACCTATATCGTTTTCGATGGAACACTGTCATCTTGGTGGACGAAAATCGTCATCGGCATACTTCTGTTCATATTCATCGTTTTGCAACGCACAATCATCTGGTACTCAAACAGAAGAATGGCGGCGGCTCACCCGGCATAGCAGCAGCGAGGGAGATAGTTGTTGGGGCTACTGGAAAACACGATATCAGGACGAAAGCGGCGCAATAGCCATGCGCACGTCGTGGCGGAACTTGGCAGCGCCATTGTTTCGGGCCGGATACCGGAGGGTTCCCTTCTCCCCAACGATGCCGAACTCTCGCTACGCTTCGGCGTATCGAGAACCGTTCTCAGAGAGACGATGAAGACGCTAGCCGCCAAGCGGCTGGTGGAGGCCAAGGCGAAGGTCGGCACACGCGTTCTCGACAAGTCCAGTTGGAACTTCTTTGATCCGGACGTGCTGGGATGGCGCTGCGACGCCGGCCTCGACCCCGAATTCATCGAGCATCTGGCCGAAATTCGTCTGGCGCTCGAACCTGCCGCTGCTGCTGCAGCGGCACGGCACGCGTCCAGCGAAGACATCGTCTCGCTTTATGCCATTGCGGCAAAATTCGACAATCCTGCGCATACCGCCGAGAGCATTGCCAAGATCGACCTGGAGTTTCATCTCGCCGTTGCCAGCATTTCCGGTAATCCCTTCATGCGCTCAGCAAGCGGCTTGATTGAGGCGGCACTCGCTATCTCCTTCAAACTGTCGTCTCCCGCCTCTGCCCCGGCAACGATCGCAGAGATCGCAGCCAACCATCTGCGTATCGTTCATGCTATCGCGGCACGGGATGAAAACGCCGCCGTAAAAGCGATGCGCCACGTCATCGAAGTCGGCAAGGACCGGATCAAAAACTCTACTCTCACCTGAAACGTCGCCAGAGCGTCATACAATTTGCAACGAAGGCGCATTGTGGCTCTTCAATGGAAGTTGCGGCCTTTGATGATGATGTGATCCTCATCGCTGGTCTGAACAGCTGATCTCGGTGGCAGCCCACGTCTGTCCCGTGTCGGCGGGCTACCGTGATAAAATTCATCGCCGCGCCCATGGGGCAGCGGAAACGGTTTATCCCTTTCCCCGACACTTCTTAAAATGTCCGACAGATCAGTGATGCGGTGGGCGACGATATGAACGACGTCGCCTTCACGCTGAAGCTTACCGTAAATTCCGACCATGCTCGCCGACAGGACGACACGCCGATATTTTTCGAAGGTCTTGACCCAAACGACGGCATTGGCAATCCCAGTCTCGTCTTCAAGCGTCATGAAGATGACCCCTTTCGCAGAGCCCGGCCTTTGACGGATAAGCACGAGACCGGCCACTTCCAGCCAGCGACCGTCTTTGGTTCTATGGGCCTCAGCACATGTGACGATCCGCTTTTGGGAAAGGTCCTGACGTAGAAAGCTCATGGGATGTTCGCGCAGTGTCAGGCCCATATGTCCATAGTCCTGCACCACTTCTCCGCCTGCGGTCATGGGCGTCAAGTTGACTTCCGGCTCCTGCAACTCCTCGATCAAAGTGTTTTCTCTCGCCGCGGCAGCGGCAAAGAGCGGCAATGGCTCGTCCCGCAACCCCTTGATGGCCCAAAGCGCCTCTCTGCGAGAAAGACCAAACGCGGTTAGAAACGCATCCGCCTCCGCAAGGCATACCAGTGTTGAAACGGGCACCCCTGCCCGCCTCCAAAGATCGTCGATAGACTGGAAGGGTCGCTCCTCCCGGCATGCGATAATGGCTGCTGCATGCTTGTTGGACAAGCCTTTCACGAGGCACATGCCGAGCCGAACGGCTTCTCTATCCGGTGCAGTCTTCTCTTCCAGCGTACAATTCCAGCGGCTGGCATTGACGCAAACGGGCCGGACCACAACTCCATGATCACGCGCATCGCGAACAAGCTGTGCCGGAGCGTAAAATCCCATCGGCTGGGAGTTTAACAGCGCCGCACAGAAGACATCGGGATGGTGACACTTCATCCATGCCGATGCGTAGGCAATCAATGCGAAAGATGCCGCGTGGCTTTCTGGAAAGCCATAGCTGCCAAAACCTTGGATCTGCGCGAAGAGCCTTTTGGCAAACTCTTCGCTGAAATTGTTTTTGATAAGCCCACCAATGAGCTGCTTTTCAAAATCTTTGATGGTTCCGACATTTTTGAATGTCGCCATCGCCCGTCTCAGCTTATCCGCTTCACTGGGGGTAAAGCCAGCACAGTCGATGGCAATGCGCATGGCGTGTTCCTGAAACAACGGAACGCCAAGCGTCTTGCGAAGAACCTTTTCGAGAGTGGGATGCTCGTAAACGATCGTCTTACCCTCTGCTATTTCCTGACGCCGCTTCAGATAGGGATGGACCATATTGCCCTGTATCGGACCGGGGCGCACGATCGCCACCTGAATGACCAGATCGTAAAGCTCCCTCGGTCTCAGCCTCGGCAACATAGACATCTGCGCCCGGCTTTCGATCTGGAACGTGCCGATCGTATCGGCTTTGCAGATCATATCGTAAGTCTCTTTGTCGCCACTGTTTATGCTGGTCAGCCCAAACTCTTCCCCCTTGCGCTTCGTCAGCATCTCGAACGCTCTTCGCATGCAGGAGAGCATGCCAAGCGCCAGGCAATCCATCTTCATGAAGTCGACGATTTCAATGTCGTCCTTGTCCCATTCGATGATGCGCCGATCCTTCATGGTTGCTGGAAGAATGGGAACGAGTTCATCCAGCCGATCATGGGTCAAGACGAAGCCGCCCGGGTGCTGACTGAAATGGCGGGGCGTGCCGATCAGTTGGCGCGCGAGATCGAAGGCCAACCTGACGCGTCGATCCTCCAGATTGATGTTCAATTCCTTGGCGTGCTTCTCGCCGGTGCCTTCCGTCCACCACCAGATTTGCGAGGACATGAGCTTGGTCAGATCTTCGGGAAGACCAAGGACCTTGCCCACGTCGCGGATCGCACCTTTGCCGCGATAACAGGTAACCACAGAACAAAGCGCTGCCTTGTCGTGCCCGTAATGATCGTAGATCCACTGAATGATCTCTTCCCGCCGCTGGTGTTCGAAATCGACATCGATATCCGGCGGCTCGTCGCGGTCTTCGGAGACGAAGCGCTCGAATAGAAGGTCGCTTTCCTTTGGATCAATTGCAGTGATGCCGAGAACGAAGCAGACGGCGGAGTTCGCCGCGGATCCCCTTCCCTGACAGAGGATTTTCATCTCTCGCGCCTGCCGGACAATTTTGTTGACGGTTAGGAAATAGGCTGCGTATTTCTTTTTGGCGATGATGGCCAATTCGTGCCGCAGCGTCTGCTCCACCTTCTCCGGCACACCATCGGGATAGCGCTTCGGTGCCTCATCCCAGACGAATTTTTCCAGCGCTTCCTGCGCCGTCAGGCCTGGTATCTGCCGCTCATCGGGATATTGATATTCCAACTCCGAGAGCGAAAACCTGCACTTCTTCACGATCTTCAGCGTATTTTCCAAGGCATCAGGATAGGCAGAAAAAAGCCGATACATTTCTTCCGGCGGCTTCAAATAGCGATCCGCATGTCGCTCGCGGCGAAAGCCGGCATCGTCGATCGTGCAATTGTGGCGAATGCAGGTGACGACATCCTGCAACATGCGACGACCAGGCTCATGAAAAAGAACGTCATTGGTAACGACTGTCGCCACACCGGCGCGCGCTGCCATCTGCGAAAGCTCATGCAGGCGCAGCGCATCATTTGGCCGGCGCCGCAGGCTCATCGCCACATAGGCGCGATCGGCAAAATCCGCTTTTATCCTGCGGAGATGGCTGGGAAGGCTGTCATCCGCCTCATCCGGGAGGAGGACTACGATCAGCCCTTCGCCATAGGCAACCAGATCGCTCCACGTAAGCGAGCACTTGCCGGCCTTTCCGTCTCTCTTCCCGAATGTCAGCAGGCGGCACAGCCGACCATAGGCCTCTCTGTTCGTGGGATAGACCAGCACGGAGACGTCCTGCATCAGATCCAGCCTGCAGCCGACCACCAGCCGAAGGCCGAGCTCTTTCGCGATCTTGTGCGCCCGAGGAATGGCCGCGAGGCTGTTGCGATCGACAATGCCCAGCGCCTCTATGCCGAGCGCCTTGGCCTGGGCAAAGAGTTCCTCGCAGGAACTGGCGCCACGCAGAAAGGAAAAATGCGAGGTCACCTGAAGCTCGGCATAACGAACACCCGCACTCATGCGAAAAATCCATGCATGAACCAGTCCAAGGTGCCAGTCTCTGTGTGCTCGCCATCGCCGGAGCGAAATATCCAGAAGCGCTCACCACTCTCATTCTCGACGCGGAAATAATCGCGCACCGCTAAGAGCTCGCGATCTCGCTTCCACCATTCGCCAAAGACGCGCTCTGGCCCATCTGCTCGTTTGACGACGTGACGCACCCCGCGCCATGTGAAGCTTCGGGGCGGATGATCGGGAAGCAGCGCCACGGTCTGGATCGGCTCCGGCTTGAACAGCAGCCTCACGGGGCGCGGCCAATGTTCCGGCCAACCGGGCGCGTCTTCCATAGTCTCAGCTGGAATTTTCTGGAGGGAGCGCTCCGGCACATCGCTTTGAACAGCGGCATAGCGATAGACCTTGTGGCCACGGTTGAGGATGATATCGACGGCCTCGCCAATATCGCCTCCTGCCTCCTCAAGAAGAATGGAGCGCGCCTGACCGGCAAGAAGCGGCTCCGCATGGGTTGCCGTCAACGTCATCTTCTCAATGCCAAAACCCGGGTCGATCGTCTCGATGCGGTCGGTCAGAAGACGCGACAATTGCTTGCTATCGCGAGCGGGCTTCGAGGTCCCGGCCCGAATGGCCTGCACGCCGCTATCGACACGATGGAAAACGAGATCGACACGACGCGCACCCAATCCGCGCTTTTCCAAACCCAGACAGAGGTCGGATACAAGCTGCCTCGTGTATTTGGCAATAGTTTCGGCAGCACCGATCGGCTCTGGAAAGAAGCGCTTCACCGTCACCAGTTCCGACACGCGAACCGGCTCTATCGGCTCCGACACGATACCATAGGCCTGATCCAGCCTGCGACCCACTTCGGGGCCGAACCGCAAGGTGATAGGCGCACGCGGTGCGGCAGCCAGTTCTCCAATGCGGCGAAAGCCCAGAACCTTCAAATCATTGACCAGATGTGCATCCAGCCGCAGGGCGGCAAGCGGCAGCGGTGCAAGAGCCTCCCTCACCCCACCTTCAGGTAAGATTGTGACGGCCTCCAGCCCAAAACGGGCAAGCGCGTGGGCAGCACCCCAGCTTTCGGCAATGGCCGCACGTGCGGTAAAACCCAGTGCATGGAGGCGATTGATCATGCCGGTCAGCATCAGCCTCTCATTGCCGTGCAGATGATCGGCGCCGGTCGTATCGAGCACCAGCCCATCGGGCGTATCCGGCGCGACAATGGGGGCATAGATGCGCAAAAACCAGAAAGCCAGATCCTCAAGGGCTTTTGCATCCTCCAAGGGCTTCAAGTCTTCGACAATAAGACCCGGCAGAATGGCCTGCGCCTTGCTGGCTGGCATGCCGGGGCGCAAGCCCGCTTTCAGCGCGGCACTATTGAGAGCAGCCACGAGCCGACGGCTTCCTTGGCGCGCAATCATGACGACCGGAGTTTCAACCGGCGGCGCTGCGTCCCCAAGCATCCTGCGGTATCGATCCGTCTGCCATGTCGGCAGGTATAGCGAGACGACCCTCTGCATCACAGGCTTCCACTTCCATTTCAAAAGGTTCGCCACCTCGAACGCGTAACAGTTCCAGAAACCATCGAGACCGCCCTACTCCGCGCACTGGCAACGGTGTGGAGGGACGCATGGAAATGCGCCAGCGGGTAACGGCAGCCGTTGGCTGGCCGAAATCGGCGACACCGCTTACATGACGCCAGCGGCGAAGTGCGATTGCTGCCACGCCTGAAGCTTCCGCCGTCAGTTGCAGTCGCCGCGACATGTTCATCGGCAACTTCGACACTTCACCGATCACCGCACCAAAGCCGTTGCAGCGAAGCCCCTCTTCGAAACAATCCAATACGCCTTTTTCGTCACGACATTCGACGATGATCAGGCGGTTATGAGAAAGTCCCGCCTGTGTAAGGGCTGGCATGAAGAGATCGGGACGCGTCACGCACCAGAGGATTTTGCCTTTCAACCGCGCTGCAATCCCCGCACAAAAAAGCGCAGACGCCGCGCCATCGACGGCACCATTCCCACCACCGCTTACTTCATGTAAGCTGCCGAGCTTCAGGCCTTGGCCAGGAAGACGCTCATCGATGGCAGGAATATCGAAGGGCAGAGTCTCCTGCTGTCTGGCAGGACCTTGGGTGATCCTCTCCAGTCTTTCCCGCAATTCCTCCACGACAAGCTGTTCTGCGCGCTTCTGCATGACACGAAACTTCTCAGAGCATTCCACGCTAAAAAACTAATGTTCACTTTTTGTTCTATGTTCACAAAAGAGTCAACACGAGTCAGCCCGACTCTTGTGGAGAGACGAGAAGATTCTTCATCTGCCCGCCACTGGCTGTACCTGGATACCTGCGACGAAGGGTGATGCAGCCATCGGCACCCGCCGCGGCAGGCAGAGCTTGCCAGCGGCATAAAACAGCAGGAAAGAGCCGATCTGGTATGGGAAGATGATGTCGATCTCGACGAAGGAACGGACGACGAAAAGGGCGCAAAGCGAGAACAGGATCAGCGCCTGGGGATCCTGATTGCGCATCAGGATCGAGCGCAAGTGACCCAGCAACGTGCCGTAAAGCAAGATCGCCAGTAAAATGAGGCCGACGAAGCCGTTCTCCACCACCACCTCTATATAGGTATTGTGGAAATGGAAGCCGCTACGACCGGTAATGAAGAAATCGTCCCAGAGGCGTTCCGCATCTGAAAAGCCCGGCACCCAGAAGCCCTGATAACCGACACCGAAAATGGGGGCCCGCTTGGCCGCCTCGATACCCTGCTGCCAAAGATAGGTACGCCCGGTCAGCGTGGTGTCCTTGCCGAACACACCGAGGATCGCGTCGAAGAGGCCGAACTGCAGCGCTGCCACGACGAACAGACCGCCAAGACCGACAGCGGCGAAAAACAGCATCTTCCTGTTGCCGGGAGACAATATCCAAAGAGGCAGCAGACCGGCCATCATGAGAACGACGGCGGCGGTGGTGATGGCGGATGTCGCCGATTGGGATGCAAGCAGGCTGTAGGCCGAGATCAATCCGGCGACGCCGGCGATCGGCAACCACAAACCCCGTTGGCGCAGGACGAGCACCGAGGCTGAAGCAAAGAGAACGCCAAGCGAGGCATAGAAGCCCAACTGGTTCTTGGACGAAAAGGCGCCGACAAAGCTCGTGGTGCCATCTAGCGCATCGAAAAGATACGTCCCGAAGAGCAGCGAGTAGAGCAGCACAACGGTGATACCGATCAACGCGCCGCGTGTCAGTGTGCGGATCGAGATGATCCGCATGGCAATCAGCGCACAGACGATATGCGTCATGTACTGGATGGAGGCGCGCAGGCTGACGGACATGGCGTCAGACCAGAAGCTCGACAACACCGCCAGAATGCCGAAGGCAAAAATCCAGAAGTAGCGGGCATAATTGCCCAGCACCCGGCGATAATCGACCACGACCAGCGGCAACCAAACGGCGTAATAGGCAAGGATCGATATCTGGCCAAACTTGGACGAGTAGGCGAAGACGAAGAAGGACAGCGCCACCGCCGCCGTTCCGTAAAATCCGTTTCTGTCAGGATCGATCAGTGCCGATTTCGCAATCCGCATCGCAGCCTCACTGCATCAGCACTTCCGAGGACACCTTGATCACGTCGCCAGGCTGAAGAGCCGTGGTTTCGTCGACCTGGATTTCCTTCGATTGTCCATCGTTCTCGCGAACGACCACATAGGAAATCGAGGCAGACTTGCCGGACGGATCGAAACGCAAGGCTTCCGCAGACTGCGCCAGGGCCTCCGACATGAGTTCGCGGCTTGTAGAGAGCTGCAGGTTCAGCTTTTGCAATTCGGCTTGCGTGTCCTGCAACTCCTTGGACCGCTGCGCGTCCCAGTCGTTTCTCAGGTTGATTTCGTCCTGGATTGCCTTGTTGATATCCTGCTTTGCGCGCAGAGCATTGGTGTCGATATCGAGAAGCGATGCCTCGACCTCTGCAGCGCGTTCCTCCGCCGAAATCCGCCGCTGAGCGAGCGCAAGCCCCTGCTCGTTGAGGCGGTTGACCTTTTCCTTATCTTCATTGGCCAATTGCAACTGCCGTTGCTGGCTTTCTGACTTCTTGCGAAGCGACTCGACTTCGGAATCCAGAAGCTCGCGCAAATCCTTCAACGCCTTCAGCTGAAGCGTATAGCGCTCGGTGCGAGACTTCATCAAAGCGCTTTCGCTTTCCAAGAGAGCGTCGATATTGACAACCTTTTCCATTTCCGGCGTCTTCTTGATCTCCTGGGAACCGCTGACTTCCGCAAGCAATCGTGCCTGACGTGCCAAAAGACGGCCGCGCTGGTCGTCGTAAACAGCAGCGTCGCCTCGGGCATTGATGAAGTCACGAGCGAAACGCTGCCCTGCATCGGAACGGCGCAGACCGCCTGCCAGGCTAACAGCCTTCAGAACCGTCATATTCGGTGCGTAGGGATATTCACCTGGTGTTTGCACGTCGCCCGTCAGGAAAACGGGGCGGAACTGAGCGACTTCGACGGAAGCCGATGGAAGATTACGCAGCGCGAACTTGCTCTGAAGCTCCGTTCCGATCGCCTCACCAACTTCTCCTGCGGTCTTTCCGGCCACATTTAATTGGCCGATGAATGGCAGTGACAATGTGCCGGAGGGGCCGACGGAATAATCGCCGTTGATCACATCCCAGTTGCGAATGGTACCGTCAGCCGGCTGCCATTCGGCCACGCGGATGCGAAGCTTGTCAGCGGTTCCAAGGCGGTATTGCCCATCCTGAGCAAGCGCGCTTAGCGGACTGGTGAGCAACAGCGCCGCGGCAACTGCGAAGGCAGTACGTTTGCGCCATGTTTTGGGGAGGGCTTCGTCGGCAGTGCCAACCATGTAAAACTCCATGTTGATGCCTTGAAAAGTGAATGCGCGACCGGTGCTAGTCCGGTCGCAGCTGCAAGGCATGGCACAGGTGGGAGTCCTGCGGCATGCCGAGTATCTATTCTGGCTTCAATAGCTGCCGCGGGACATGCAGACAGCGGGCACGGTTTTCATGATGATGGAAATGTCCTTCATCATCGACCAGTTCTGGACATATTGCGTGTCATAATCCACGCGCTCCTTGTAGGAAACGTCGTTACGACCGCTAATCTGCCAGAGACCAGTGAGACCAGGACGCGTGCTGAGATAGTAGCGCGCGGCACTTTCATAGTAGTTGAGCTCTTCGTCCACGACCGGACGAGGGCCTACCACACTCATTTCCCCTCGAATGATGTTGATGAGCTGGGGCAGTTCATCGAGGCTCAGCTTGCGAAGAACGCTTCCGACAGCTGTGACACGCGGATCATTCTTTAGTTTTCTGGTCTGGCGCCATTCTTCCGCAGCTTGCGGGTCGGAAGCCAGATATTGTTTCAGTACCTCATCTCCGTTCACGACCATCGTGCGGAATTTCAGGCAAGCAAATGTACGGCCATTATGGCCGATACGGCGGTGGCCGTAAAAAGCAGGTCCCTTGTCGGATAATTTGACCAAGACCACGATCATCAGAAAGATCGGGCTGAGGACAAGAAGTGCAAGCAGTGCCGAGGAAACATCGAAACTGCGTTTCAGAATGCCCCCGATAGGAAAGCTCACATCAGACTCTTCAGAACCACTAAGCGGCGAAACAGCCGATCGAGTCGCGGACTTCATAGAGAGAAACTCCATTTATGTTTTGCGATAGGTCGGTACCCGTTGGGCGCGTCATGCAGTCATCATGAGACATGAAGTCTGTGGTCGGAATTTGGTGCTTTTGAATTTTTTGTGAGGCAACGTTACCCGGCATCCTAAAACTGCCCCTTCCAAATTCCTCACATCATGTTCGCTTAGACTATTGGCGAACGCCTATAAAAGGAACAACGACTGCGAAGCGTCATGCATTTCGCGCATGATCGGCGTTCGCATGTATTAATGGGCAGTGTATATTGGAACTGTTCTTCTGGTTTACTCGCTTTGCCTGGGAGTGAAGGCACGTGCAGGCGACTTCTTCAAATAAGATCAATGTAATATTTCTTATATGCGGCGCAGCAAAATTATGGCACCGCACATATAAAATAATTAAAAATAAACCGTTTTTGTTGGCAAAAATTAATCTCTCGCCAGTCCTGAAACGTTTTCGCGACGGAAGCGTGGCTTAAAAAAGGCA
The DNA here is from genome assembly GCF_037722385.1 of Agrobacterium larrymoorei. Taxonomy (GTDB): domain Bacteria; phylum Pseudomonadota; class Alphaproteobacteria; order Rhizobiales; family Rhizobiaceae; genus Agrobacterium; species Agrobacterium larrymoorei_C. Next base: position 267,550 of record NZ_JBBKAQ010000001.1, on the reverse strand, counting down.
GAAATATGGCAGAATACGGCGTGTCGGGGTTTCGCTGCTTCGCGAGTCGCTGTGTCACATCGACCTGCATCTGCTCATCCTGACATTCTTTCAGAACTCAGGAAGCGTGCAAACAAAAAGGCTGGCGCGCCCGCAGCGTACCAGCCTCTCATTGGTCTTCTAGCTATGAAAATTAGCTTATGCTGCGTGGCGCTCGTGGCGACCTTCTTCGACCTCCTCCACGATCTTGGCCACAAAGGCTTCCAGATCGTCTGGGTTGCGAGAGGTCACGATGCCCTTGTCGCACACGACCTTCTCGTCCTTCCAGATCCCGCCGGCATTCTTCACATCGGTCTTGATCGATCCATAGGACGTCACCTCACGGCCGCGAACCGCATCGGCTTCCACCAGAAGCCACGGGGCATGGCAAATGGCAGCCACGACCTTACCGGACTTGACGAATTCCTTGACGACGCGCATTGCATCATCGTTGGTACGCAGGACATCCGGGTTGATCTGGCCACCAGGAAGCACAAGAGCATCGAAGTCTTCGATGCGAACGTCTTTGGCAAGCAGGTCGACCTTGACGCTATCGCCCCAGTCCTTTTCGTCCCAGCTCTTGATTTCGCCGTCCTTGATAGAGGCGATCTTGACGTCGGCACCCTTGCTTTTCAGCTCTTCATAGGGGACGCGAAGTTCCGAGCGCTCATAGCCGTCGGTCGCGAGGATGACGATCTTTGCAGAGTTGATGGCAGTCATGGCTGTTTCCTTCCTGGTCTATCTTCTTGTGGGGATGGCTTATTCGGATTCAACGTCTGAATTCACAGACGGCAAAAAGAACTCCACATCGGCGATCCTCTCTTTGTCGAGGGTCGCGATGCGCTCCTGCCAGAAGCGTTCGGCTTCCTCCGGCTCATGGTCGTACTGGCGAACAAATGTCTTGTTGTCGTCGATCATGACCTGGCGTGTGCCGCCGAGGAGCATGTATTCTTCCGCAAGCTTTCGCGTTTCGGTCTTTTCCACGTAAAACCTCCTTGGCAGCCAAATCGTTTTGGCAGATTGGGCGGAAACGGCCGGATGGATAAGAAGCTCGTCTGCCTATTCGTTGGCCATCGAGAGAAAACGGAAAAATCTCGATGTTCTCCGGCACCATCACGTCCGTTTGACACGGCGCGTTTCCTGCCAATCGAACGTGCCCCTCCGGCAATGGTTCCTGAAAAATTCAGGTCGCGGAGACAGGAACTTTTATAAGAGATATGAAAGAAAGCAGAGCAACTGCGGCTCTGCGCTGTAGACGTGCACAATCGAAACGGCTGGCAACCTAGCAATCCAAGGCCGAAAACAAAGGGCTCACGGTACGCCCTTGATCCTAATCACTGTATCGCTTTGGGGTTCCTCATAGCCTCAATCAGCCATGGGTTCATCGGCAAAGCGAGATCGATGTTCAGCCCCGGCATTGGCGCCTCGAACCAGCGTTTGTAGATGTCCCTCATGGCTTCCGTCTGGTAGATTTCGCTGAGCGCTTCATTGACTGCCGCGATGAAAGACGTGTCGTTCAGCCGCATCATAAAGCCCAGCGGCTGGACCTGAGTGACCTGTTGCTCCGAAAGAACATAATCGGATGGGTTCTGCGTGCGGGCGATCATTGTCTTCAGCAACACTTCATCCATGGCAAAGGCGGCCACGCGACCTTCCGTTACCATATCGAAAGCAGCCTGAAGGCTGTCGACAGGCACCGCTGAGATATTCAATTTTCGTTTGCGGCTGATATCATTGATCTCATTGACGTTGACCGTGCCGAGCGCAACGCTCACCGAACGCCCTTTGAGATCATCCAGCGTCTTGAATCCGTTTTTGCGCAGCGACACATAGCGCGTTACGCCGTAAAAGTGACTGTAAGAGAAGGCCACACTCTTTCGCCTCTCCGCCGTATTGGTGCTGGCGTTGCACTCGATATCCATCGTTCCATCGTTCAGGAGCTGTACGCGGTTGCTGGGTGTGCGCGGTACGAATTCCACGTCGATGGATTGCACCTTCAAACGCTGCTTCAATTTTTCCACCACAGCACGGCAAAGGTCGATCGAGTAGCCGAGAACTTGGCCGTCCGCATTGAGAAACGAGAAGGGAGCAGTCGACCCGTAGCCGATCCTGATCTTGCCGGTCTCAGCAATTCGATCGAGAGTCGGTGTGTCGAAAATCTTGTCCTGCGCCTTGGCTTCAATCGAGATGAACGCGCTAAATACAAGCAGTAGGCAATAGAATACGTGCATTCTCATTGCAGATACTCCTTTGGCTCCTGGAACGCGGCCTTCAACTCAGGCGACAGCGGCAAATTGAAATTGCGCCCGTCCGGCGGCAGGGGCGACATGAACCACCTGTTATAGATCGTCTCGATCTCTCCACTCGTAAACATCTTGAAGAGAGCGTCATTCACCAGGGTCTTGAACGCAACATCCCCCTTCGGCAAAAGGATACCATAAGGCTCAGGCGGACCAAATGTATCCTTCGAGATAGTATAATCCCCGGGTGAAGCTGAAAAAGCCACATGCGCGGCCAGAAGAACGTCATCCATCACGAAGGCGGAGGCGCGATTGCTTTCCACCATCGTGAACGCTTCGGAGTTCACCTTGGTGATGAGCACTGAGATATTCAGCTTCTCTTGTCTGTTGACGTTTTGCAATTGCTCGATGTTGACGGTCCCTGTCGTCGATGCCACCGTCCTGCCGGCAAGATCCTTGATGCTGTTCAACCCGCTCGATTTTTTCGCCACGAAGCGGGTAGCGGTGATGAAGTGCGGATAGGAGAAGGCCACTTGCTCTCGTCGCTCGGCATTGTTGGTAGTCGCGCTGCACTCCATGTCGATCTTGCCCGATTTTACCAGCACGAAACGGGTTGCAGGCGTCGCTAGAACATAATCGATCTTCAGCGCATCGAGCTTTAGCGCTTCTCGAACGTGGTCGGCAATTCTTTGGCAGATTTCGATGGAGTAACCGCGCACGACGCCATCTGGGGTCACATAGGAAAACGGCAGTTCATCCTGCCGGTGCCCGATGGTGATTGTCTTCGTACGCATGATTTTGTCGAGCGTGGGACTCTCTAGGTCCTCAGCCGCGGCAGACAGAGTGAGCAAGGGGGCCACTACAACTGCGGCCAACAAAGTGGAAATAACCGAGGGCCGCGTGAGGCGACGGAGGCAAAGAGAAATATGCTTCAAGTCTCTACTCCTAGCGGTGCACCATCTTCTGAGGTGCAGAACGATACTGGCTCTCGATATCTGCAAGCGTCATGGGGCGACCAAGATGATAGCCCTGTAACAGATCGCATCCGGCTGCACGCAGCAGCGAAAGTTGCTCGTGCGTTTCCACGCCTTCTGCCGTCGTTTTTAACCCAAGTCCCGCAGCGATGTGGATCAGACCCTGAATGATTGCGAGGCTCTGCACGTTGGTCATCACTTCGGCAATAAAGCTGCGATCAATCTTGATCTTGCCGATCGGCAGCTTGGTCAAATAAGCGAGGCTCGAATAGCCGGTGCCAAAGTCGTCAAGCGCGATCCTGACGCCAAGCGCGCGGATGTCCTGTAGACACGCGATAGCCTCGGTTCCCGAAAGAAGAACCGTTTCCGTCAACTCGATCTCAAGCCGCGAAGGCGGTAGGCCGCTTTCGCTCAAGGCGCTTTTCACCTTCGCCACAAGGTCACCCTGCTGAAGTTCGATAGCAGAGATATTGACGGCCACGGTTGCATCATTCGGCAATCGCATGGCGTCCTGGCAAGCACGCTTCAACACCCAGTCGCCGATGGCACAGATCTGGCCCGTTTTTTCAGCGAGCGGTATGAAATCGTCAGGCGTCACCCAGCCGCGAACCGGATGCTGCCAGCGCACCAGCGCCTCGTAAGCCACTGGCATAGGATCGGAGAAACAGAAAATCGGCTGGTACTGCAGCACCAATTCACCCCGCTGGACCGCGAGGTCAAGATCTTGCTGCAGTTCGTAATCCTGCTCCTTCGACATTTCCATGCCGTGTTCAAAAAAGCGGAAATTCCCCCGTCCCTCGGATTTCGCGCAATAGAGCGCCACGTCCGCATGTTTGAGCAACTCGGACATGTCGTGACCGTGGATCGGCGCGATCGAAATGCCGACGCTCGCGCCGATGTAGGCCTCTTTGCCAAGCAACATGAAAGGACGCGATGCCGAGGCGATGATGGCCCTTGCCAGACGGCTTGCTTCACGCACGGCGTTTTTTCGAACGATCTGCAGGATCGCGAATTCGTCACCGCCAAGACGGGCGACCATATCCTGTGGTCCGATCAGTTGCAGCAGGCGCTCTGCAAAGGACATGAGAAGCGCATCGCCACTGGCATGTCCCAAAACGTCATTGACCGCCTTGAAGCGATCGAGATCAAGAAGCATGAGGTTGAAGCGATGGCCATTTGCCAGCTCGACAATCTCACCGTTCAACCGCTTGCTGAAAAAGGCGCGGTTGGGCAGTCCCGTCAGCGGATCGTGATGGGCAAGATGCTCCATCTGTTTTGCCACATCGCGAATCTGGCGCAGGTTCTCCCGCTCGACCACGGCTTCGCGCACCTTCTCGATCGCGACTGCAACGCGACCGATCTCATCATTGCGGTGCTGAAAGGGCGTGACAGAGGCTGTGTCATCATGGGCGATCTTGGTCAGCGCGTCGATCAATGCCGGTACCGGCATGAATACCTTGCGCATCAAAAGCGCAACGACGCCACCGGTTACGAGCAGAATGGTGATGAGGAGTGCCAGCGAGTTCTGCAGAAGCTTGGTCTGCGTCTCAAGAAGCTCGGAGGCTTCGCCGATCGTCGTAACGACCGCGCCCTGCAGCTTACCCTTCTGATCGACCACCGGAACGAAAGCAATAAAATGCCGCACGGTACCAAGCTCGGCAAAACCGACGTAAAAGCCGTTTAACGCTGTGCCTTTAGGCAAAGTCAGTGGGATATTCTCCACCTCCCCAAGCGCATCGGCTGAACTGGTAAATGTCAGCCCGGCAGGGTCTTTTTGAAAGATCCAGACATTGTTCTTGGTCTGAGCAGCGGCAAGCGCCAGCACGTCTCCGGGATTGAATCCCGTATCCAGAATGGAGGCATCGTCACCCAGAGGTCGTTCGCTGGTGATCTTGACGATCTGACCGCTATTGTCGCTGTCGATCGAGATAAAGGTATAGATGGTTCGGATCGCAGAACTCGTCACCTGAGCGTTCAGTTCTGCCTCGCGACGCCACTGGTCAAGCGAGTCTCTCTCGACCATGACCCAGCCGACAGCGGCCCCAACAAGGTAGGCAAGCACGACGCTGGACACGAGAGACACGGTGATCTTCCAGAACAACGACTGGTACCAGACAACTCTGGCCGGCCGTGCTGGCGCATCTGCCTCAAAATGATCCGCACTGTGCGTGCTCAAGAGCATCTGGCTCTCACTTTGGCCTCTTGTGAAAGAGAAATCAGGAGGAATTTATCTTCTAGCGTCTCGTTACGTCGCAGTTTGGAGCACCACTGTTCAGCAAGAGAGTAAAGATATCCTCACATCCTTCAGCGCGATTCGATGAAATGGATAAAAAAGAGCAAACGGATGGATGAGCGCAGATCAGCCCGTTCCGTCGTAGATCTGGCTCGAAGGTCGCTGTGGGCCTAAAACCGGCGCTTAGCAGGCAGGAAGACAATCGGGATATGGCAATACTGAAATTCACCGACAGAGCGAAGAACAAGAGCGGAGCTGGTGCAAAGTGTCCCAACACTCTGCTCGATCCCTACTCCATCGAGGTGACGCCGAAGACCGCTGCCAAGATCAGTGACTTTCCCAAGCTTCTGCCGCCTGGAACGCGGGTCTATATTGCGCATATCGCTGGCACGTCCATCCTTGACATGGTCGCCACGGCAAAGCGGCTGCGCCAGGACGGATTTGCTGTCATGCCCCATTTCCCTGCACGCAGCATTCCTGACTTCACCACTCTGGAGCGTTGGATAGAACTCTATCGTCATGAAGCGGATGTCACTGAAGCTCTTTTGCTGGGCGGTGGAGAGACACGCCCCGCCGGCTCGATCGAAAGCTCGGTCCAATTGCTGGAAAGCGGCCTGTTCGACCGATATGGGTTTAAACGCCTCCACGTAGCCGGTCACCCGGAGGGCAGCCGCGACATCGACCCGGACGGCACGACCCGCAACGTCGACACCGCGTTGAAATGGAAATCGGACTTCGCGAACCTCACGGCTTGCGACATGGCGATCGTTACGCAATTCGGCTTCGAACCCAAGGTGATCACAACTTGGGCGGAGCGAATTGCTCAGGCGGGCATCACCCTTCCAATCCATGTGGGAATTGCAGGCCCTGCAAAACTTCAGACTCTGATCAAGTTCGCCATATCCTGCGGCGTCGGCCCATCATTGAAGGTGCTGCAAAAGCGCGCTTTGGATGTGACGCGACTGTTGATGCCTTATGAGCCGACCGACATGGTAGATGCGCTTACCGCCTACGTCGAGGACAATCCAACGTCGTTGATATCGCAACTCCATCTCTTCCCTCTCGGCGGGATCGAGCCTGCGGCACGCTGGGTTGGAGACAACATCATCACCAGGCCTCACGCGGCCACCGTTACGGCATAGGAAGATTATAGAGCGTGTAGCGCGCGATCTGTTATTGGCTCGAAGCAAATGCCAATCCCAGCACCGCCGCACCCACGAGACCAGGCTCTATGGCACATTCAGCCTGCACAACGAGCGGCCTTTGGAATTTACGCAGAATTCTGCCTCGTACGGCTCGATCCAGTGCCTCGATCAATGGCAGCGAATTAGAAAGCCCTCCACCGACGGGAACGATGGTCGCGCCAGTCATATTGATGACGAGCGATAGGGGGGCCGAAACGATGTCGGTATAGATGTCGATCGTCCGGCTGGCCTTTTTATCACCAGCCTGCCAGGCATCCAGAATCTCTTCCGCCTTCATCTCGGCGCCAGTCAGCTGACGGTGCAGTTTCTCCATGCCGCGGGCGCTACCAATAGCATCGACGCATCCGTCCAGGCCGCAACCGCAGGCAAAACGTGGCAGGTCCACAGGCGGATTTCCAGCACGCGTTGCAGCGACCGGACCGTGACCCCACTCTCCGGCAAAACCACCGGCGCTGTTGATCAGTTTGCCATCCACGACGAGGCCGCCCCCAACTCCGGTTCCGAGAATGGCCCCGAAGACGACACGATGTCCGCGCCCTGCGCCTGCGCCATATTCCGCAAGCGCGCAACAGTCCGCATCATTCGCAATCAACACAGGAAGCTTGAGCGCTGCCTCGAGATCTGCTTGCAGCAGCCGTCCGTGCGCGCAGGGTATGTTGGCGATATTGGCGCGGTTCGTGTCAGGGTCGATAACGCCGGCAATGGACAGCGCGATGCAGTCCGGCTTTTCTCCGATTTCTTCAATCACGGATTTCAACACGTCTACGAAAGCATCGAAATCGCGGATGGGGGTTTGCCGCCGCGCGACCGGGCGGATGTCATCCACAGCCCATGCGCCAGCGCCCTTAATGGCGGTGCCGCCAATATCGAAACAGACGATCAAGCGCCGGCCCCTTTCGAAAAATCCTCACCAAAGACGCAGGCGCCAGCGATGTACGTCGCCATCAAGGTAAGATCGTCTTTCAGCACCAGCACATCGGCGTCCATCCCGGCGGCCAGAGTGCCCTTGGTGGCACACCCGATTGCCTCAGCAGGGTGAAGTGAGGCCATGTTCAGCGCTTCCGTCAAAGGCAAACCGATATGCTCATGGGCAAAGCGCACGCAGGATAGCATGTCGATATCGGCGCCAGCGAGTGTGCCATCGGCAAGTGTCAGACGACCGCCGCGACGGAACACTTCACGATCGTTCAGAAGAAAGCCCTGCTGATCGGTGCCGATCGTCGACATGGCGTCGGTCACCAGGAATATCCGCCCCGGTCCCTGCTTGGCGGCCAGCGCAACCTGCATGACGATCGGATCGACATGAAAACCGTCGGCTATCAGCCCGCAGGACAAGCGGCCATTGGCAAGAGCAACGCCAACCAGACCCGGCTCGCGGTTCTCCATCTGGCTCATCGCATTGAAGAGATGCGTGACCATCGACGCGCCGGCCGAAACGTAGGGCAGAATGTCACGCGCCTTCGCATTGGTATGACCGAGGCTGATGACATATCCGGCTTCAACAAGTGTGGTCACATCGGCGGGCGAGACACTTTCAGGCGCAAGCGTAATCAGGGCCTCACCAAAATGACCGGCTTTCTCCACAAGGAAATGCAGATCGTCACTCTCAAGCGGGCGGATCAGCGAAGGGTCATGGGTCCCTTTTCGGGCGACCGACAGATGCGGGCCTTCCAGATGGAGACCGAGATAGCCGGGCACCTTTTCCGCGAATGCCGCAACGCCGGCTGCCACAGCTTTGGTTCGAATATCGATCGTGTCGGTAATTAAAGTCGGTAGGAGGGCCGTCGTGCCGTACGCAGCATGAGCGGAGCAGATCGTGCGAATGCCGTCGAGGTCAGGCTGGTTGTTTAGCAACACCCCACCGCCGCCGTTGACCTGAAGATCGATGAACCCCGGAACGATGAGGCTACCGGCCACATCCCGCCGCTCGACAGAAGACGATAAATCTACGTCCGCTACAATGGCATCAATACGACCATTCTTGACGACCAGCGCGTGGCTGTCGAGAAAGACGGTTCCATCGAAAATACGGCCGCCACATAGCGCGAATGAACCACTCATCGTGTTTCCGTGACCTTCTTGAGGGCTGCCGGCTTGTCTGGGTCGAATCCACGCGCACGCGACAGCGCTTCGACCATGCCGTAGTAGGGAACAATCAACGCCAAGGCATCGGTCAGCGGGTGACCCGTCTCCACGAACGGAAGGACAGTGGCCCCCTTACCCTTGTCAGATGTCAGATAGACATTGGCATTCTTTCTGACGAGACCAGATGCCGTTTCGGCAATTGACGCTTCCGCCTTATCACGCGCTGCAAAGGCAATGACCGGGAAGCTCTCAGCGACCAGCGAAACCGGACCGTGCAGCACCTCGGCAGAGGAATAGGCTTCCGCATGCAGTTCACAGGTTTCCTTGCACTTCAATGCCGCTTCCGTTGCAATGGCAAGCGCAGGGCCACGGCCAAGCATGTAAAGCGATTCAGCCTTGACCAGTGGCTCCACCAGCGCACTCCAATCGAGCGTCAGCGCCTTCTCCAGGTGATCCGGCAACGCTGCCACGGCCTCTTTCAACGGATCGGAACCACTCCACGCGCCGAGAACTGCCAATCCGGCAACGATCGAATTGACGTAGGACTTCGTGGCAGCAACCGCGATTTCCGGTCCGGCCTGAATATTGAGCGCGATCGAGGCCGTATCGGCGAGAGGGGACGGTGTCGTGTTAACGAGAGAAACAGTCAACGCGCCGCCCGCTTTTGCGCCTTCGAGCATTGAGACGATATCCGGGCTTGCACCCGACTGCGATACCGCGAAAGCCGCAGCCCGCTCCAGGCGCAATGGCGCCTTGTAGATCGAGGCAAGCGACGGACCAAGAGACGCGACCGGCAGACCGAGTTCCAACTCTATGGCATATTTCAGAAAATAGGCAGCATGGTCCGAAGAGCCACGTGCGACTGTCACCACGACCGCTGGATCACGGTCGGCGAGAGCGCTTCCTGCCCGCGCAATATCGTCTTTTCCCGCGTCCAGTAGCCGAGCCACCGCTTGGGGGATTTCGTCGATTTCGCGTCGCATCATTGTCGTCATCAGTATGGCCTCTAGGGTTTGATCAGGCGCCGATCGTGAGTTCTGCGACGAGATCGTAAGCGTCGCTGCGATAAAGCGCGGTGGAAACTTCCATCACGCGCCCCGTATTGAGATAGGCGATGCGCTGCACCGAAAGCGCGGCGGAGCCAAGCGGAACCTCGAGCAACTCGCTTTCGTCACCGCGCAGCAGCACGGCCGAGATTCTCTGATTTGCACGAACCGGACGAATGTCGCGGCTGGCAAGCTCGAGATAGAGAGAGTCCTCGACACGCTCCGGTTCGGGGAGAATATCGTCTGGAAGGCTGGTGCGTTCGAGCGCAATCGGCATATCGTCGGCAGTGCGCAAACGCAGGATGCGCGCCACGCGCGCACCGCCAGACAGGCCGAGCATCATGGTTTCTTCCGGCGTTGGGAATTTAAGTCCGCGTTCAATCCAGCGCGATCCAGCCACCATTCCGCGGCGCCGCATATCCTCGGTAAATGAGGTCAGCCGCGTCAGGGGTTGCTGCATCTTCGGCACTGGCTTAGCGACAAAGGTGCCAGAACCATGCCGACGCACCAGGATGCCCTGCTCCACCAACTCATCGATGGCCTTGCGGACAGTCACGCGACTGATGGCTGCGGCATCGGCAATATCGCGTTCAGCCGGAAGCGCATCCCCGTGCTTCAGCCGGCCGGTGGACACGGCATCCTCGATCAGACGACGCAACTTCTGATAAAGCGGCCCGCCCCGTAATGCCTGCAATTCACCAAACGGCAAAACACCGTCCATTGCGCCTCTCCGATCTGCGTAAGGGGAGATGTCACCACCTATGGCGGAAATGGCGTCTCCCGCACACCATACCAAAACAGATACCAATACAACGCCACATTGGCAATATGCCAAACCAATCAATCGAAAATCGAGAAAATACGAACGATTTCAACGCCGAACATATATTCCATAGCGTCATTACAAGAAATTTTTGTTCTACTGTAGACAGAAGGTATTTTTTTGGTATTAGTTATTAACAACGACGACTGGCCTGCGGTGAACCGAAAGTGGCTGGCGAGGGGAAATGCCCAAGACTCCAGTGTTTAGACGTTCATCGCTCGCGCCCCAAAAGGCGGGAGACCAACAAGATAATTCAATGGGTGAAAATTATTTTCATAGCCACCTTCGTTCGCGGTTTTTCCGGTTGACCATACGGGAAATTTGCAACAGGCTACGAAAATAAATTACGAAAAGGGGAGCTGCAAAGCCATGAAAGTCGCAATAATCGGACTCGGATTCCGCCTCGGCTACCTTGGCCAGGCCTTTACGGAAATCGATCCTGATTTTGAGATCGTCGCTCATGTCGACCCCGAGCCAGCAGGCATGAAGCAGCTGGAAGCCGAAAACATTTCGGCCGGCCGCGCTTACGAAACGCCCGAGGAGATGATTGCGAAGGAAACCTTCGATCTTCTCATGATCGGTTCTCCCAATACCTTCCATCTGGAACATATACGCATCGGCCTGGAAGCAGGCTTAAAGGTCTTCACCGAAAAGCCGATCGTCACAACCATCGAAGAAAGCTTCGAACTTGCGAGGCTCTTGAACCAGTATGGCCAGGACCGCCTGATGGTCGGTCTCGTCCTTCGCTACTCCCCGCTTTATCGCGATCTGCGCCAGGCGCAGGCACAAGGGCTCCTCGGCGATATCGCCTCGATCGAAGCCTCTGAGCATATCGCTCCCTATCACGGCGCATTTTTCATGCGCGACTGGCGCCGGTACGACAAGTACGCCGGCGGCTTCATGCTGGAAAAGTGCTGCCACGATCTCGACCTCTATAACGGCGTGATGGGCGTGCGTCCCCGCTATGTTTCGAGCTTCGGCGGACGTCGCAGCTTCGTGCCAACAAACGCTCCGCAGAATAGCGGCGTCAACGATCTCGATGTCTACTTTCGCAAGCCGAGCGGCTGGATGGGCGCCGACAAGGTGTTCGACAGCGATGGCGACATCATCGACTTCCAGACCGCGATCGTCGAATACGAAAACGGTGCGTCGCTCGCCTTCCATACGAACCTCAACGTTCCGGACGAGTTCCGTCGTTTCTGTGTGGTTGGCGCAAAGGGCATGGCGGAAGGCGATTTCGTTCGCGGCTTCCTCGACGTTCACCGGGCCCACGACAGCGCCAAGCTGATCGGTAATACCTATCAGGCGCCATCGGTAAAGTCGCACCATTACGGCGCCGACGAGCAGATGGCGGCCGACGTCTTCGCTCACGTCACAACAGGTGCGGCCCTTCCAGTCTCGGCGCTCGACGCGATCGAAGCAGGTATCCTGGCAATCGCTATGGACGAGGCACGCGCTGGCCGCAAGGTCGTCGATCTGGCACCCGTCTGGGCGAAATACGACGCCTGCCTTCACGGCACTGAAGACGCGCAAAAGCGCTCCGCCTGATGAAAGGGTGATCATGGACACCAGACGAAGCGCCGTTTTCTTCGCGTGGCTGCTTTTGGCGCCAGCCCTTCTCTACGTTCTTGCAGTCGTAGCCTACCCGCTGGTCGATACCTTCATCCTCTCCTTCACCGATGCATCGCTGAAGAAGACCACCAATTGGGTCGGCTGGACCAACTACGACAAGATTTTCAACGCCACGTTCGCGGAAGTCATTATCCGCACCTTCATCTGGACGTTTTTCTCTGTCGCCATCAAGATGATTATCGGCACCTTCGGTGCCACCATGTTGAACGCCGCGGTACCTGGTCGTGCGATTTTCCGCATCCTGACCATGCCGCCATGGATCGTCCCAATGGCGATTGGCATCTTCATGTGGGGCTGGATGTATAATGGTCAGTTCGGGATGATCTCCGGCATGCTCCAGCGCACCGGCCTGGTCGATGGACCGATTGCATTTCTGGCGCAGGGCTCCACCGCATTCTGGGCAACCGTGATCACCGACGTGTGGATCGGCGTGCCGATGGTGACGCTCTATCTCCTTGCCGCCATGCAGGCGGTTCCACAGGATCTCTACGAGGCAGCATGGGTGGACGGTGCCGGCCGCTTCTATCGCTTCCGCCGCATTACGCTCCCGCTTCTCGTTCCGTCCATGATCACCATGTCGATGCTGTCGTTGATTTCGACATTCAATTCTTTCGACATCATCTGGATTCTGACGCGCGGTGGCCCGAACGGCGAAACGACGACGATGATCATCGATACGTATAAGACTGCGATCGGTTCTTATAAGTATGGTGAAGGTGCCGCGCGCGCCGTGTTGATCTGCATCTTCCTGTCCATCTTCTGCATTGCCTACTTCCGCATTGTCAGCAAGCTATCCGCCGGAGACAAGCGATGACACCTCCTCCCGCACTGATCAACCGTTACAAATGGTACGAAATCCTCGCCATCTATTGCGGCATCACGCTGTTCTTGATTTTCGTGCTGTCGCCATTCGTCGAGGGCTTTCTGGTTTCGCTGAAGCCGCTCAGCCAACTCTTCTCCTCCCCCTACCGCTTCTGGCCTGAAAACGGCTCATTCGAAGCCTACCGGACGATGTGGGTCAGCGTACCGGGCTTTGCCCGCTACATCTTCAACTCGTTCTTTATCTCGGGGATCGTTACGGCAGTCGTACTGGCGCTGGTCATTCCTGCCGCATATGCCTTTGCCCGTTTCGAATTTCGCGGCAGCGGTCTTTTGCTTGGCGCCTTCCTCGCCGTCAACATGTTCTCAGGCGCCGTCCTGCTGATCCCGCTCTTCCGCCTTATGCGCTCGATCGGCGTTCTCAACACCTATCTCGCGATGATCGTGCCCGGTGTGGCCTTTCTCATCCCGTCCGCCATCTGGCTGCTGCGGACCTATATGATGCGCATTCCGCGCGAGCTGGATGAAGCGGCCTATGTCGATGGCGCCGGCTATTTCTACACGCTGCGCCGCGTCATCATCCCGATTGCGATGCCTGGCATCGTAGTCGTGGCGATCACAACCTTTATCGGCTCATATGCGCAGCAGTTCATCTACGCGCTGACCTTCAACTCGAAATCTGAATATATGCCTCTACCGGTCGGTCTGTTTGCCTATTTCGGCCGCCAGGAGGTCATCTGGAACGAACTCATGGCCGCAAGTTTCGTCGGCATTGCGCCGGCAATGATCGTGATCTTCTTCCTGCAACGCTATCTCGTCAGCGGCCTGACCGCGGGCGCGGTGAAACAATAAGACAACCACCAGAGAATGGGAGACTGACCGTGAATACCAAATTCAAGTTTACCCTCTACGCGCTGAGCCTTGCTGCTTCCACGGCACTGGGCGCCATGTCCGCGCACGCCGCCGACAAGGAAATTTCCTGGATCTATTGCGGCGACAAGATCGACCCGATCCATGAAAAATACATCAAGGAATGGGAAGGCAAGAACGCAGGCTGGACCGTCAAGCCGGAAGTCGTGGGCTGGGAACAGTGCCAGGACAAGGCAACGACGCTTGCTGCATCCGGCTCCCCAGCCGCTATGGCTTATGTCGGCTCGCGCACGCTGAAGCAATTCTCTGAAAACGACATGATCGTTCCGGTCCCGATGACGGACGAAGAAAAGAAGTCCTACTACCCGCACATCGTCGATACGGTTACGGTTGACGGCGAGCAGTGGGGCGTTCCGATCGCCTTCTCCACCAAGGCTCTCTACTGGAACAAGGACCTGTTCAAGAAGGCGGGTCTCGATCCTGAAACGCCACCGAAGACCTGGGCTGAAGAAATCGCCTTCGCCAAGCAGATCAAGGAAAAGACCGGCGTTGCCGGTTACGGCCTGCCTGCAAAGACCTTCGACAACACAATGCACCAGTTCATGCACTGGGTGTACACCAACAACGGCAAGGTCATCGATGGCGACAAGATCGTCATGGACAGCCCTGAAGTGCTGGCGGCTCTGAAGGCTTACAAGGACATCACCCCTTACTCCGTCGAAGGCGCAACGGCTTACGAGCAGAACGAAATCCGCGCGATCTTCCTCGACGGCAAGGTCGGCATGATCCAGGCTGGTTCTGGTGCCGCTTCGCGTCTGCAGAAGACCGGCATCAACTGGGGCATCGCAACGCTCCCGCTCGGCCCATCGGCCAAGGGTCCGGGCACGCTCCTCATCACCGACAGCCTTGCTATCTTCAAGGGTTCGGGCGTTGAAGACAAGGCGATCGAATTTGCCAAGTTCATCACCTCTCCTGGTCCGCAGGGCGAGTACGAGCTACAGGGCGATGCCGGTCTGACACCGCTGCGTCCTTCTCCGAAGGTCGACGAGTTCGTCGCAAAGGATCCGTACTGGAAGCCTTTGATCGAAGGCATCACCTATGGTGGTCCTGAGCCGCTCTTCACCGACTACAAGGGCTTCCAGAACACCATGATCGAGATGGTCCAGTCTGTCGTCACCGGCAAGACTGAACCTGAAGCCGCGCTGAAGAAGGCGTCGGGCGAACTCGAGCAGTACAAGTAAGATCGAACCGAAGGGGGCGTGGTTTCAATCGCCCCCTTCGACACCACTGCAGGCATGATAGAGCCTTGCAGTACACCAAACAGCGCTGCCGGATGCATAGAATGCAAACGGCCCTCTGGAGACGATCGTGGGTCAGCTTCATCTCAACAACGTTAAAAAGTTCTACGGCGACTTTGAAGTTCTCAAAGGCGTGCAACTCAATGTTCCGCACGGAGAATTCGTCGTTTTCGTCGGCCCCTCCGGCTGCGGAAAATCAACGCTGCTGCGCATGATTGCAGGCCTGGAATCGATCAGTGATGGCGACATCGTCATCGACGGCATCCGCGTCAACGACAAGCCGCCGGTCGAGCGTGGCATTGCCATGGTCTTCCAGTCCTATGCCCTCTACCCCCACATGACCGTCTTCGAAAACATCGCCTTTCCGCTGCGTGTGGAAAAGATGGCGGAAGACAAACTCCGCGAGAAGGTCCACGCGGTTGCCAAGATCCTCCAACTCGAGCATCGCCTGGAACAGCGCCCCGGCATGTTGTCGGGCGGCCAGCGCCAGCGCGTTGCCATTGGCCGCGCCATTGTCCGCGAACCGAAGATCTTCCTGTTCGATGAACCGTTGTCCAACCTTGATGCAGCACTCCGCTCAGACATGCGCATCGAACTCACCAAGCTTCACCGCCAGTTAAAAGCGACGATGATCTACGTCACCCACGACCAGGTGGAAGCCATGACCATGGCCGACCGCATTGTCGTCCTCAATGCCGGCAGCATCGCCCAGGTGGGTTCGCCGCTTCAGCTTTATCACAAGCCGGACAATCTCTTCGTCGCAGGCTTCATCGGCAATCCCAAGATGAACCTCCTGCCCGTAACCTGTGTGGAAGCTTCCGACACCGGCGTGACCATCGCTTACGAAGGTAAGCAGCTGACGGTGCCGGTCGCGCGCGGACAGGTTCGTGCCGGCGATACACTGACACTTGGTATTCGCCCGGAACATTTGAGCCTCGGCACTGGCGACATGACCATCACCACGGTGCCAACCGTCATCGAGCGGCTCGGCATCAATACGATTTCCTATTCAACACTCTCCTCCGGTCAGCAGTGGTGCGCCCTACTTCCGGGCTCGGCACCGGTCGCGGTGGAGCAGCCCGTCTCGGTCGCGATCAACGGCGCGGACTGCCACCTCTTTGACGGCGAAGGCAACGCGCTGGAGCGTCGTATCGATTGGAAGACACAGGAAATGCCAGTTCTGGCTTGAGCTCACCTCCCGAGGCCAACCAAAAAGTGGGACGCGTTCTTTCGAGTGCGTCCCACTTTTCATTTCAGGAATCAGCGAAAGAAAGCGCCCCTTTCGTTGCACCCGGCACTCAGGCCATATTAGCTTGGAAAAACCTCGACGTGCGTTTCGGCGGTGCGCCCGTAATAGAGAACGCGTCGTCCTGAAAAGGAAACCAGGTAGCCTGCGC
The DNA here is from genome assembly GCF_037722385.1 of Agrobacterium larrymoorei. Taxonomy (GTDB): domain Bacteria; phylum Pseudomonadota; class Alphaproteobacteria; order Rhizobiales; family Rhizobiaceae; genus Agrobacterium; species Agrobacterium larrymoorei_C. The sequence continues at coordinate 250,910 of NZ_JBBKAQ010000001.1, read as the reverse complement.
ATCCAGCTCCCATCGCCCTCTGTGAGAAGGTGACATAGCTGTAATCCGAGGGGTTGGCTTGAGCCCAGACGATGAGACGTTTGATTTCAGTCGCATCAAAAGTCGCTGCAATCGCCTCAACCGCTGCTGGGCTGTCGAGCGTGATGCTGTCGGCGTCCGGCAGATAATAGGTTTGAGTGTGCGCCCGATAGTCGACGGCATATCCTTCAAATCCGGCGGCAATTAATCTGCCCACGATTTCAGGAAAACTAAGGCTGCCGTCATGAGCAGCTTTGAGACAGGCTTGGGCGACAGTCATCCGTTCCGCATCCATGGCGGGTCCTTTCGTCGTTAAAACTGAGGGAGAGAGGGTCAGTCTAATCCAGAGGCGTCTTGGCCAACCCACGCCGTTCGACGAGCGTCTTGAGGAGCATGTCGAGCGTTGCGTGCTCGCTGTGTGTGAGAACGCTGAAATAGTGCTCGTCGTTCTCGTCTGCGATGCGCGCCAAAAGGGGCAGTTTAGACTTCCCGCTTTCCGTGAGCGCAAGCGACTGTGTGCGTCCGCTGGCCTCTGAACGCACGACCAGGTTCTTGGCAACGAGCCTGTCGGAAAGCTTGCTGATGGCACCCCGGGTCATTCCCATCCGGTCCGCCAGTGCCGTCGCTGTGGTCCCCTCGCAATCGAAAAGAGCGCGCAGAAACACCCATTCCGCAACGGTTACGTCTTCCGCTGCAACCTTTCTGGCGAAGTCATAAGATACGGCGTTGGAAACCATGCGCAGCCAGTAGCCGGTATGATCTGTCAAATTGGAAATGGGCATGACGAACTATCTTTGTTGACTAGGAAACTAAACCAGTTTTGTTTCCTAGTCAACAATTATGATCATACCGGTTCAGGCTGCTCTCGTACCGTGCGGATCCTGAATGATTGGCCAGATGTCGCGTCGGACCCTGCGATAGGGATTGGTCGCTGGATCGTTCGGGTACGGCTTGCCCGCCGAACAGTAGAGGATCTGTGAGGCGATCTTCGAAAAAGCCGCATAGAAATGGTTGGTCGATTTGATCAACAAAATCTTCTTCGACAGCGGATCGATGCCAAGCGCCGTGAACAACGAGGGATCGTAGCTTTGAACCCGCACCGTACCCAGGATCACATCGATACCATTGAAATGAATATGGGCCGCGTCGCCGAATGGCGCGATGCTGTCGCCGAATTTCATCTGCGCATTCGGCACCACCTTGACGACCTTGACCAGTGCATCGATCGGATCACCGGTATTGGGTGCGGACTTGGCTCCGAAGCGTAACGGGATCTCAGCCCCCTCGCCTGCCGCCATGCAGACCTGCACAGCAATCGGATCCCATATCAAACCCACGGCCACACTCGTCGCGCCCTGCGTCATCAGTTCCCGCAGCAGTACTGTCGCGTCACCCGCCGTGCCGCCACCTGGATTATCCCATACATCTGCGATAACCACCGGACCGGTCGAGGTTTGCGCCTTCATCGCCAGCGACACAGCTTCGGCCTCGCCGATCTGCGGCATCATGAAAGTGCCGCGCTTGTCGAAAAGTTCAAGACCGATCGACCGCGCCAGCGCCGTGCCTTTCGCTGCATCGCCATCGGTAACCGCGATAGTCTTCGTTCCCATCTCCGGCACATCGCCCGCCATAAAACCATGGATAACCGATAGCGACAGCACCTCCGGATCCTGCTTCTCCGTGGCGAACATGCGATCGACAATGCCGCGCATCGGCTCGCGGGACGTCGGAAACACATCGATCATCCGACAATCGAACACGGACATGACCGGATTGACCCGGCCTTCCAACGTATCCACGGCGATCCGCCACAAATCCTCTGCCCGGTCAACGAAATCGGTATGCGGAAATTCCTTGAAGACGACGAAGAAGTTCACGGCGTCGACGCGCTTTTGCGTCAGATGGCTGTGCGGATCGAGTTCCGCACAGACCAGAATATCCGGCCCGACGATCTCGCGAATGCGAGCCAGGAGATCGCCCTCCGGATCGAGATATCCGTCCGCCACCATGGCGCCATGCAGACCCAACACCACCGCGTCGACCGGCATCGCGGCCCGCAACTGATCGAGAATTTCGTCACGCAAACTCTCGAACGCCTGGCGGTTAATCAATCCCGCCGGGTCCGCCCAAGCTGCAGTTCCCTCGATCAACGTCCAGCCTTTTTCGGCACAGACCGCGCGACCGACAGTGATCGGCGCGGTACAGAGCGTCGGCGTTACCGGATGCTGGCCCGGAGGAGCGTAAAGCGATTCTTCGAAAGCCCGCCTGTCGATGCAGATTGGCGCGAAAGTATTGGTCTCTGTGGCGAGAGCCGCGGTAAAGATGCGCAAGGGCTTGGGCCTTTTTGCTGAAGAGCGGGAGGTTTACTGCCCCATGGGGTTTGGGAGATAACCGGTGAAGCCGGAAATCTTCCAGCGGCCTTCATGCAGACGGCAATAATAAAGCGTCTGCCATTTCATCACATCGGTCGAGCCATCGGCCTTTTTGATACCGCCATCGAATTTCTTGCGCACCAGCGCCGTCTCGCCGGAAATCTCAATCTCTTCCAGCGTCGTCGTGGTGAAGATGGCCCCGCGCGGATCCTCGCCGTAGCTGCCTTCGGCAAATTCGCGCGCCTGTTTCAGCCACTCATCGCGATAAGCGGGAAGATTGGGGAAAGCCAACGTCCATTTGTCCGGGTTCGGCTCGCGATTGCCGCTGATGCCGATGAAACCGTCTTCCACGAAGTCACCCGCTACCATGGACCAGTCCGCGGCCAAAAAAGCATCGATATCGCGTGGAACAAGCATCTCCCAGATCGAATGTCGTGCGCTGTCCGAAGTTGGAAACGGGTTCTGGAAGGGATCGCGCATCGAGGGCTCCATATCTAAATTATTTTCATGATGACCAAAAATCTCTGGCAAAAATCCGTTTTATATGGTCACTTGTCAATGAAGAACGAAAATAATTTGCAAGAGCCCCTTACATGAGCATCAAACGATATGGCGCAGAGAAATCTGGCGCAGGCGGACAAAGACTTCCTTTTGCACGTGCAGTAGAGGCCGATGGCTGGCTGCATGTTTCCGGTCAGGTTGCCATGGAAAATGGCGAAATCATCACCGGCGGGATCATCGAACAAACCCACAAGACCATCGAGAACGTGATCGCCATTCTGCACGAGGCCGGCTACGGCGTCGAGCATGTTGTTCGCTGTGGCGTGTGGCTGGACGATCCGCGCGACTTCTGGACATTTAACCGCATCTATCAAAGCTATTTCGGCGAACATCCACCAGCACGCGCCTGCGTTCAGGCCTCTATGATGGTGGACTGCAAGGTCGAAATCGACTGCATCGCCTACAAGCCAAAGTCCTAAAGGCAGGCTGATGGATATCTTCGCGACCATCCAGGATGAAAGAGCGCAGTTTTCGCCATCCGAACAGCGCATCGCGGAGATATTGCTGAACGAATTCGACTTCGCCGTCGGCGCGTCGATCATCGAATTGGCGGAAAAGGCGGATGTCTCTCCGCCCACCGTCACGCGCTTCTGCCGCAGGCTCGGCTGCCAGAACTTCGCCGACTTCAAGGTGCGTCTCGCCAAGACCGCTTTTGTCGGCGTGCGCTACCTGAACCCGGAAGCAAAAAGCACGTCGGCGACCGATGTTGCTGAAGACATCATCACCAAGGCGCAGAACGCGCTTTTCATGGTCCATCGTGGTCTCGATCCACAGGCGCTGGATACCGTGGCCGAGCGCATCGCCGCAGCGTCCATGGTCTATGCCTTCGGCTCCGGCGGCAATTCTTCTATGGTGGCGACCGAGCTCCAGAACCGGCTATTTCGCCTGGGCACCCGCATCGCCGCCAGTAACGATCACAATATGCAACTGATGCTGGCGGCGGCCGCACAAGAGGGCGATGTCGTCATCGGCTCCTCCTTCTCAGGCCGTAACCAGGAACTGATGCGCTGCTTCAAGCTGGCAAAAGAAAACGGCATCCGCACCATCGCGCTCACTCAAGTGAAAAGTCCCGTCGCAAGGCTCGCAGATCATGTCGTCGGCATCGACCTGCCCGAAGGTGACAATATTTACCGGCCCACCTCGACGCGCTTTGCCTATCTCGCCGTGATCGACGTGATTGCCAGCCTCGTGGCCTACAAGAACCGCAAGCACTCCACGATCACGCTGCGCCAGATCAAGCAGCAGTTGCTGGAGCATCGCGATGGCGGCGACGACCGCCAGATATTGGGAGACTGATGACATGACGACCAATAAGCGCATTGCCGTGGTGACAGGCGCTGCCGGCGATATCGGGCGCGCCATCGCCGCCCGTCTCGCGGAAAGCCATGACCTGGTAGCACTCATCGATATCGATGCCGGGGCACTGGAAAATGCCGTCGCGGCGCTCGGCACGGAATCGTCCTACGTGACGGTCGTCGCCGATGTCACCAGCGCCGACAGCCTAAAGGCCATGACGGAGCAATTAGCAGCGCTCGGCAAGGTCGCAACCCTTGTCAACAATGCCGGTGCGGCCCGCGCGGTCTCTCTGCACGACACGACGCCCGAAATCTGGCGGATGGATTCAAGCCTTAATCTGGAAGCTGCCTTCCTGACCTTCCGCGCGGTGGAGCGCGACCTTAAGGAGCTACAAGGCTCCGTCGTCAACATCGCGTCCGTCAACGGCATGGCTGTCTTCGGTCATCCGGCCTATAGCGCCGCCAAAGCGGGCTTGATCCATCTGACGAAGTTGATCGCCGTCGAATATGGAAAGTTTGGGATAAGAGCTAACGCCGTGGCACCCGGAACAGTGCGCACCCAAGCCTGGGAAGCGCGCGCCGAAGCCAATCCGAACGTCTTCGAAGAGGTCAAGCGCTGGTACGCCCTGCGCCGCATCGCCACCACGCATGATGTCGCCAATGCCGTCCATTTTCTGGCAAGCGATCAGGCAGCGGCGATCACCGGCGTCTGCCTGCCCGTCGACTGCGGGCTGACGGCAGGCCAAGCTGAGCTGGCGCACACCTTCTCTCAATCCGAACACTACTAAACACGCATAAAAATCAAGGGAACGACGATGAGCAAGACCGGATTCCGCCTCGAAAACGCATGGCATCCCATTGATGGCGACCCGTCAGGCGGGTTTGTCTTCACCCTCGTCAACCTCACCGACAAGGCAATCAGCGACTTTAAACTTGCCTATACGGCGTTGACGCGTGTGATGGATAATCCGGTTTGCGAGAACGCGACGTTCCTGTTGCGCAACGCAAATTTCCATCAGTATGCGCCGCATGCTGGCTTCACTCTGGAGCCCGGCGCCAGCTGGCGCTTTACCGTGTGCGGTCTCTGGCGACCCGCAAAGCATAGAACAGATGGGGCAAAATCTGCCTATCTGACATTTTCAGATGGTACCCATCACACCATCGACGTTGCCGACCTGATGCTGGAAGGGCGGCTTAGCGAGCCGCAAAAGCCTCTCCTGCCGGAAGGTCGCGTCGAAGAGCCTTTCTCGCTTCTGCCCTGGCCGAAGCAGGCGGACTTGCAGACCGGTGAAACGCCCGTTGTGATCTACCCAGCACAAGGCAGCACGCTTGCCGATGTGAAGGCAATGGATACGGTGCTCAGCCTCCATCGCCGCCTGTTTTCTTCAGCCCATCAGCCCTTTTCGCTGGTTGCTGTCGAGCAAGGCAAGGCAGTACGTTTTGAACAAAACAGTGCGCTCGTGGCGGAAGCCTATGAACTGACCTTTTCACAAGATGATATAACCCTCGGCTTTGGCGGAGATGCCGGCCGTCAATACGGCCTGACGGCGCTGGCGCAACTTCATGACGGCGCACGCCGAAATGCAGCCCTGTTCCGCTTCCCCGGCTCGGGTACCATCAAGGACGAGCCACGCTATGGCTGGCGCGGATGCCACCTTGATGTCTCGCGCCAATTCGCTCCGGCGCCAGATGTGCTCCGCCTCATCGATATCCTCGCCTGGTACAAGATGAATGTGTTCCATTGGCATCTGACCGATGACGAAGCGTGGCGCTTTGAAGTTCGCGCCTATCCGGAATTGACGACTGTCGGCGTGAAGCGCGGTCCGGACGAGCCGATGCTGCCCCAACTCGGCAATGCCGCAGAACCGGTCGAGGGGTTTTATACTCAGGCCGATGTCACATCCATCATCGCCCATGCAACCGAGCTCAATGTCGAAGTCGTGCCGGAAGTCGATATCCCCGGTCACAGCACTGCAATCTTGGCCGCTCTCCCCGAACTGGTAGACGGTCAGGAAGCGCCGGACAGCTATCGCTCGGTTCAAGGTTTCCCGAACAATGCGCTGAACCCTGCGATCGAGGAAACCTATGTCTTCCTCGGCAAGGTCTTCGACGAAATGGTCGAGCTCTTTCCCTCCAAGCTCATCCATATCGGTGGCGACGAAGTGGCCGACAACACCTGGATGGCCTCGCCGCTTGCGCGTAAGCTGATGGAGAAAGAAGGTCTGGATGGCACCTTCGGACTGCAGAGCCACTTCATGAAGCGGATTCAGAAAATGCTGGCCGAGAGAGGCCGCAGCATGGCCGGATGGGACGAGGTTTCACACGGCGGCGGTGTCGATCCAGATGGTACGTTGCTGATGGCATGGCGTGCACCCGAAGTCGGTGTCGAGCTTGCACAGCAGGGCTATGATGTGGTGATGACGCCAGGGCAGGCCTATTATCTCGACATGGTGCAGGACGAAGCCTGGCAGGAGCCGGGTGCAAGCTGGGCCGGCACCGTGCCACCGCATCACACCTATCATTATGAGGCCGTAGGTGACTTCCCCGAGGAACTGAAACCGCGTCTTCGCGGCGTCCAGGCCTGCATCTGGACAGAGCATTTTCTCAATCGCGACTACTTCAACCATCTGGTTTTCCCGCGCTTGCCGGCAGTGGCGGAAGCCGCATGGACGCCACGTGAGCGCAAGGATTGGGATCGCTTCTCGGCGCTCGTGCGCCTTAGCCCCACGCTTTGATGGGAGACAGTGCCATGGTGTTACGCATTGCGGTTGGCGGTATTCATACGGAATGCTCAACCTATTCCCCGGTTCTCACGCAGCCTGAGGATTTTCGCGTGTTGCGCGGCGAGGATCTGACGGGCGCTGAGTATTTCAGCTTCCTGCCAACCGAGGATGTGGAGATCTATCCACTCCTTCACGCCCGTGCAATCCCAGGCGGGCCGGTCTCGCGCGCTACCTATGAAGGCTTCAGAAAAGAGTTTTCAGAAAAGCTGCGGGCGACCCTGCCGCTCGACGGTCTTTATCTTGCCATGCACGGCGCGATGAATGTCGAAGGCATGGACGATGCCGAAGGCGACTGGATTGCCAATGCCCGCTCGATCATCGGCCCGGATATTCCACTGGCTGTGAGCTACGATCTGCACGGCAACGTCACCCAGAAAATTGTCGATCAGATCGACATCTTCGCCGCCTATCGCACCGCACCGCATATAGACGTGCGCGAAACGATGGAGCGGACGTGGTCGATGCTGATCAGGACGCTTGAAACCGGCGAGAAGCCGGGTGTCGCCTGGGCTTCGGTTCCGGTTCTGCTACCGGGTGAAAAAACCTCGACGGAAGATGAGCCCGCGAAATCGCTCTACCACCGACTGCCGGAGCATGATCGGATCGACGGCGTTTGGGATGCCAATTTGATGGTCGGGTATGTTTGGGCAGATGAGCCGCGAGCAACCGCCTGCGCCGTGGTGACAGGGTCAAATCCCGAAGCGGCGAAGCGCGCCGCGGAAGAGATTGCACTGTCCTATTGGCAGGCGAGAGAAGACTTTCGCTTCGGTCCCGTCACCGGTGATCTCGAAGATATGCTCGACCTAGCCGAGAAGGCCGAAACGCAGCCGGTCATTCTTGCCGACTCTGGCGACAATCCCACTGGCGGCGGCGTGGGCGATCGTGCAGATGTGTTGAAGGCGCTGATCCTGCGCGGCTTCGAGGGCGCCGTTATCGGCGGCATTACCGACCGTCCGGCGGTGGAAGCCTGTTTTGCAGCTGGCATCGGCAAGACGCTCAGCCTCAAAATTGGTGGCTCTCTCGATCCAGCCAGCCCCTTCGCCGAAGTCGGAGCCGAGGTCCGCAGTCTCGATGATCCAGGCCCAGCGGATGAACGGCAGGCTGTGGTGAAGATTGGCGGCATCACGCTTATTCTGGCAGCCCGTCGTCGCCCCTACCACAATATCGCAGACTTCACCCGTCACGGCATCGACCCCGCCAAGGTGAGACTATTGGTGGTAAAATCGGGTTATCTCTCGCCAGAGCTTCAGCCGCTGTCCAACCCCAACCTGATGGCGCTGACGGATGGCGTGATCAACCAGGACATAGAGACACTGCCCTCGAAGCGGCGGGTACAACCTGTATTTCCTTTCTTCAAAGACTTCGACTATACCCCGTCTGCTAAATCATCCGCACGATGGCGTTGAGGCTTTAAGCCCATCCGCTGACTGTTGAATCACTGCTGGGCGCTCGGAACACCTTCCGCGCGCCCCTCAACTTTCCAACCCTGCGTCATCGCAGGTTCTTACCAAGGCGTGTCGCGCTCTTTCAGGTTCGCTCATACGCTTTTAGGTTATTGTTTTACCGCATGTCGTCATCGCAAAATCGCTTCACACTTTTGCCTGGACGATACTTTGAGTGGACGATCCATGCTGTCGGCGCTGCCATTTGTTTATCGACATGACCAGCTGCGGCTCTCGGCCGTTGGCATTTTTGTCTTCGGTTTCACCGGGGCCGCAACAGCGCCTTACATGTCGCTGATCGGCATTCGCGAACTTGGTCTGACAGATGCTGGATTTTCGATCCTGAGTTTTGTCGCAGCGCTGGTCAATGTATCGGCCAGCATCAGCATGGGCATCCTCTCGGACAGACTTGGTCACTATAAGCTCCCCATCCTTGGAGCCTGCATATCTGGAGCCTTGGGCTACGGCGTGGTCTATGCCTTCCCCACCATCTGGACCTTTGCACTTGCGCTGCTGATCCCCGTCCCGGTTTACGGCGCGCTGAACTCGCTGATTTTCGCATATGTTCGCGCAAGCTGCGCCGGCATGCCGCCGCGTGATCTGATTGCGGTCAATTCTGCGGTCCGCGCCGCGATCTCGCTCTCCTGGGTGCTGGTACCAGGCATTGTCGGCTACGCGCTTGCTGGCAGAACGAGCATGCTGCCAGCTTTTCTTCTGGCCGCCCTCGCCTGCGTCTTCTGTTTTATCCTCTTTGCGCGCTTCATGCGTGAAGAGACCGTCGCTCGTGCCGAACGGCAGGAGCCAGCTTACGCGTTCCTTGCATCCATCCGCCATCTCGGCTCACGCCAGATCTGGCCGTTCGTGCTCGCCATCGCGCTGATTTCATCTACCTTACATGTTAACGGCATTGTGCTTCCCCTGGTGGTGACGGGAAAGGCAGGCGGACAGCCTGCCGATGTCGGAGCGATCGTAGGCATCGTTGCCCTTTTGGAAATCATATTCATCTTCTTCTGGGGATGGGTAGAGACCAAGACATCGGCTGCTGTCGCCATCGCCGCCAGTGCGCTTCTCTATTGCGCCTACATGCTGGGCCTCGGCTTGGCGAATGATCCGATCACGGTCTATCTGCTCACACCTCTTTCGGGCCTTGGCGCAGCCGGTATCATTTCACTGCCGATCACTTACTTGCAAAATCTGATCGCGCGGCGCGCAGGGCTTGGAAGCTCGCTGATTGCCGTCAACATCTTCCTCGCGGGTGGCCTCAGTTCTCTGCTGTTCTCCGTCGGCACCGCAGTCAGCGACTATTCTCACACGGCAATTCTCGGCGCGTTGGCCGGTCTCTGCGGCGTCGCATTGCTCGGCTTCCTTCACAAGCGACCTACTGTAAAAGACGATCCCGACATCCAACAGGAAAGCGAACATCATGGCTGATCAAACCGGGCGGTTGCTGGAAATTTGCGTCGACAGCGCGGAAGGTCTCGCCGCTGCGATCGAAGGCGGCGCTGACCGCATCGAGCTTTGCTCAGCGCTTGGCGTCGGCGGACTGATGCCGTCTTACGGCCTGATGCAACATGCAAAGCGCACGAGCCCAATCCCGGTCTACCCGCTCATCCGTCCACGAGCCGGAAGCTTCATCTATGATGAGGCTGACATCGCCATCATGGAAGCGGATATCGCGCAGGCACGGGAACTTGGATTATCAGGCGTCGTCATCGGGGCAATCACCCAAGATCGCCGCCTCGACCGACAGGTTCTGGAGAGGTTGATGGAAGCGGCCTCCGGCGTCGACATCACTCTGCACCGGGCATTCGATATGGTCAGCGATCCTTTTGAAGCGCTGGAGACCGCGGTAGACCTCGGCATCTCCCGCATTCTGACCTCCGGCTGCGCGAAGAACGTTTCTCTCGGCATGGATACGCTAAAGCGCCTGGCCCATCAGGCAAACGGTCGTATCAGCATCATGCCGGGTGGCGGGGTCACGGCCGATCTCGCCCCGGAACTTCTAGCCTCGGGCGGCATCCATGAAATCCATGCGTCGGGCAGCGCCTCTTGCGCAGAAGAGCCGGCGCTCGTCGAATTCGGCTTTGCGCCAGAGCAACGCAAGCAAACCAGCCCAGAGGTCATTCGCGCGTTGAAGACGATTGTTCGGGAAGTCTGAAAAGCTCATGCGCGAGTTGGCATCGGCAAGGATCAAGAGGATGAAGCTGCCAGATCCACTTCGCCTCTGAATGGAGAGGCTGCGCCACGGTTGAGACGCTTGGCAATATAGAGCGCCTCGTCTGCGCGTCTGAAGACGGGATCTGGCGAGCTTTCTACGGCCAGAACTCTGCTCATGCCGTAGGACGCGCCAACCGCCATGATCGTGCCGTTGACTTCATAAGGCTTGGAAATCAGCGCGGCCAGTTGGCGGCAACGCGCCTCCGCCTCTTCTTCCGAGACCTTCGGCATCATCACCGCAAATTCGTCGCCGCCTAGACGGAAGCAGACATCGTCCGCGGCGCACCCGGCGCGCAGTCGTTCCGCAACCTGTTTCAAAAGATCGTCTCCATCGGCATGCCCGAAGCGATCATTGATGGCTTTGAAACCATCCAGGTCGAGGCAGACGACGGTCAGTGATCCCATCTCTGATAGCTGCGTAAACTTGGTCGATACCAGCGTTCTGTTGGCGAGCCCGGTGAGGAAATCATGCGTTGCCGCATGCCGCATGCGTTTCTCAGCATCGACGAGCATGCTGAGCGCCTGACGCGATGTGGAGATCGCAAGGGCGCAGCTGGCGATGAAGATGCAAAGCGTGGCCGCAGCGAAGGGCAAGGACTGACGCAGAAGATCATGGGCTGGCGTGTTTGCTTGCCACGATAGAACCTGCACCTGGCCGTTCGGAGCAACGGCAATATCCACCAAGGCACGACCGGGCTCGACCTGCTCGGCTGGCTCGACGGCTGCGTCATCGAGCATGAAACGTTCACCGAAAAACGTCTGAAGACTGCCAGCGATCGGAATGGCCGAAACCAGGACTGGGGCGCGTTCTGTGTTGGGGACGACCGTGCCAATATCGGCCTGGAAGAGGCTTGCTGTCAGCAACAGCGCGTCGTTCCCAACCACTTCGATCTTGCTCGATGCGATCCTGTCCGGAATTCCCTTTTTCTTTGGCTGGTGCTCGCGAGCACGCACCGCGTCAACCAGCGGACGCGCCGCCGCGACAAGCGCGCTCGGCTCCTGCTTCAGAAACGAGTGATCGGCAAAATCATCTGCCGTCTTGGCGTAGATGATCTCGTCTTTGCCGTTGATGACGGCCAGCGATCGCACATTCGACGTACCGATGATCGACTGACCGAGATTGCGCTCGGCCCAGCCCAGGTCGAAGTTGTTGTTGAGCTTGTCGATCGCTTCATCCCAGATCGTCCAGGACGTCAGAACGACTTCCATATCCGACATCCAGATTGCCACATTGCGCTCGACCATCGTCTCCTGGCGCGCTTTCGCCTCGGCATCCAGACGGTTGGCACCGAAGAACAGCACAGCCGCCAGCCCGAGCAACAAAAGCCCGACAATCACGGCAACAGGGCCGACAAGCTTGAAGTGATTGAGGCGCGCCGTCATGGTGAGTTCCGTTAGCAGTCAGCAGGTACTCTATATCAGCAACAATGCAGCCACAGTTATCAGCCGGAACAATTACCTTGGCAAGGTTAACGGTTTCGTTGGCGCTGGAGAACCCGTACCGGCCTCGCCATCAGCACGCTCAGCATTAACCCGAAAATCGGAATCGATTTCGGGTCAATGCGTAGATGTAAAGCGGTAGAGCGTCGTTTCGCGTCCGATGGGATGCGCGGTGCTTTAGATCGGGCCGAAGAATACACACTTTCCTCGGACGAAGGCCCCGACCGGGAGTGTCAGGAGCTTCCAGGCCGAGGCTGCAGCTCCGTCCAAACCCGTTAGCGTGCCGCTTTGTTCTTGCCGGGCAGCATGTCCGCCACGTCAGCGACGATCGCAGCCGCCTCGGACTGAAGCACATCTTTTGCGTTTTTTCGGGCATTTTCCAAAGCAAGGTTGGCACTCAGGCTTCGTTCGTTCGCCTGCAGTCCATCATCCAGCTCGGGAACGACGACGCCGGCTTCCTGACGTGCCTTCAGCTTCGCAGCCACCGCTGCCATTTCCTTTCGGCGTTCCGCCTCATTAAGCGAGATAGTCTTCTTCTCGCGCTGGACTTTCAGTTCTGCGGCATCTTCGACGAAGCGCTGATAATCCTTGTCTTCCTTGATACGCGCTTCATGACGGCCTTCGAGTTCGGGCAAGAGCGCTGCGACATCGCCGAGCTTCTTGTATTTGGCTGGCTTGATCGTCGTCCACGGCAATGCGTTGTCATAGCTGGATTCACCGAGCGTCTTCGGATCGAGCACGCTTGGTGTGTTGATGTCGGGGGTGACACCGCGCAACTGCGTCGTGCCACCGTCGATCCTGAAGAACTGCGCGATCGTCAATTTCAACTGCCCGAGTTCCGGTTCCTGCTTGCCGGCCACCCTGTCGAGATCGACGACCGTCTGCACAGTGCCCTTACCAAAGCTCGGGTCACCGACGATCACGCCGCGCCCGTAATCCTGAATGGCTGCCGCAAAGATTTCCGAGGCCGATGCCGAGCCGCGATTGATGAGGACGCCGAGCGGTCCATCCCATGCCGGGGTGGAGCGATCGTCGTTTTCGACTTCAACCTTTCCAGCTGCGTTGCGCTGTTGAACCACAGGGCCTTTGCCGGTGAAAAGACCGGTGAGATCAATGGCTTCGGTCAGCGACCCGCCACCATTGTCGCGCAGATCGATGACCACACCATCGACCTTCTCCTGCTTCAATTCGCCGAGAAGCTTTTCGACATCGCGGCTGGCACTTCTGTAGTTCTTGTCGCCAGCCCGGCGTGCCTCGAAATCCTCGTAGAATGTCGGCAGCGCAATTACGCCGATCTTCAATGTCTGGTCGCCAAGCTTGACGGGAACGACTGACTTCTTCGCGGCCTGCTTCTCCAGGCTGACCTTGTCTCGCACGAGGTTGATCACGCGGTGACCACTGGCGTTGCCGGCATCGGCGGGAAGAATATCGAGACGCACGACCGATCCCGCTTCGCCGCGGATCATCTGAACGACTTCGTCGAGGCGGGTTCCCACCACTTCCTTGATCGGACCTTCTTCGCCCTGACCGACACCGATGATGCGGTCGCCGACGACGAGCTTGCCGGAGAGTTGCGCTGGCCCACCGGCCACGAGTTCACGGATCGTCGTATAACCATCGCGCTCTTGCAGAACGGCACCAATGCCCACCAGCGAGAGCTTCATCGAGATATCGAATTCGGCAGAAGCCTTGGCGCTGAAATAATCCGTATGAGGATCGACCGCTGTGGTAAAAGCCGCCATGAAGGACTGGAACACGTCGTCGCCCTTATAGGTCTCGACGCGGTCCAAAATATTCTTGTAACGCTTGTCGAGCGTATCGCGAATCTTTGCCTCGTCCTGGTCGGCAAGCTTCAGTCTCAGCCAATCGCTCTTCACCCGCTTGCGCCAGAGTTCGTTGGCCTCTTCTTCCGTCTTGGCCCAGGGGGCGTCTTCGCGTGACAGCGGATAGTCTTCCTGAACGGTAAAATCGAAGCCGTTCTTCAACAGGCTGCGCGCATAGGTCATGCGCTCGGTCACGCGCTGATTGTAGATCTTGAACATCGAGAAGGGGATGTCGAGTTTCTGGTTCAGAATAGCATCGTCGATCTTCTTGCTGTCCTTGGCGAAACCTTCAATATCGCCCTGCGTAAACAGCATACGGTCGGGATCGAGCGACTTGATATACTTATTCATGACTTTGACGGAAAGCGTATCGTCAAGCGGTACAGGACGGTATGCGTAACGTTCCAGGAACTGCGCGCTGAGAAGGGCCGCTTCTGTCTGGGGCGCGGTGGGTTCGAGCACCGGCGCCTGCGCCGGCTCCCGCGCCTGCGCAACAGAGGCAATTCCGATGACAAGGCCGAAGAAAAGGGGCTTCAAGCGCATCCCGACATGTTCCTTATTATTCAATACCTGCGTCTTATCTTATTCTTGGGCAAAATTGCGATATTTTAAAAGCGATCAAAACATATTGATGCTTGAACTTGAAGCCATCTCAACCCGCTTGCCGGAACCGCCCCGTCGAACAACCGTTCACGTCCGCCACAAGAGGAGACCGATATGGCTTACGTAAAGACCCGCGACGGAACCGACATCTACGTGAAGGAGTGGGGTGAAGGGCGCCCCGTCATCTTGCTGCATGGCTGGCCACTATCTTCTGACATGTGGGATGCCCAGGCCATGGCTCTGGCGGATGCCGGCTATAAGGCGATTGCGTATGATCGCCGTGGTTTCGGCAGATCCGGCCAACCATGGAACGGCTACGATTATGACACGCTAGCCGATGATCTCGCCGATGTTATGGAAGCTCTTGGCGCGACGGAGAATGTCAGCCTCGTGGGTTTCTCCATGGGCGGTGGTGAAGTTGCACGCTACATGAGCCGTCACAGCGGAAAGGGCGTTGTCTCCGCAGCGCTGATCGCATCCGTCGTGCCCTACATGCTGAAAACAGAAGACAATCCAGACGGAACGCCGCAAAAAGTCTTCGACGAGATCGCTGAAGGTATTCAAAAAGACAGAGCCCACTTTTTCAAGTCGACATTCTTTCCGCAGTTCTTCGGCGTCGGTCTTCTGTCCCAACCTGTGAGCGACGAGGTGATTGCCACAGCAACGGCGATCGCAATGACCGCAGGTCTCAAACCCACGCTTGCCTGTGCGCAAGCCTTCGCCACAACCGATTTCCGCCCAGACATGCCTCACTTCCGCGTACCCACGCTGATCGTCCACGGTACATCAGACAAGACCGTCCCGATCGACGCTTCGGCCCGCGCCGCAGCTGCAGGCATTCAGCAGTCCGTCATTATCGAGTATGACAGCGCCCCGCATGGATTGAGCGAAACCGATGGTCCACGCCTCACATCAGATTTGCTGGACTTCTTGCAGAAGTAACTGACCACTTCTTCCTGGGTTTCGGGACGTTGTAGGCCAGGGGAAAAACCCTGGCCTACAATGCAGAGAAACAAATCATCTACAACCTCTTATCTCCTCGACAGGCTTGCCCCTGAGCGTCCGTCGACTTAGACAAGCTCCTGCAATCAGGAGTAAAACATGCAGAATATCAAAAGCTTGATCGTGGCAATCGTCGTCGGCATCGCTGTCGGCGCGGCGTTCATGATGCTCGACAAGTCGCAAGGTGCGGAGTGGGCGGTTTCGCCTCAGCAGATCGAACAGGCAAAGGCGGAAGGCAAGGTCGGATACGAGTCCGCTCCAGGCACAGTCACCGTTCTGCCAATCCGGAGTGAAACAGCAGATGCCCTTCCCTTCAAACGGACGATGTATGGAATGGTGGCTGCTGTCGTGACTTTCGTCACCTTGCGCCGCAGACAAAAACGCTGAAAACGAAAAAGCCTGCCGCGGGAGGAGGTGCGGCAGGCTTTCGAAAAGAACCGAACAGCAACTGGGAGGAGGAGTGCTGCTGTTCTGACAAATGCCCTCTGGGAGGAGGATAAGGACATTTGCAACTCGAAGCTCTGCGGGAGGAGGTGCATCGCTTCGATGATTGGAATGTACCCAAAACTCTCGGCACAATAAATAATCTTTATCGCAGGTGAGATATGCATAAACGCATAACTGGACATCTTGAAGAGCTCATTTCCCCAAACGATGCGACTGAATGAGGCAACTTCCTCCGTTCTATTGTGATAGTTCAAAAGCAGCTAATTGAAATTATTCTTAGCGCGCCTTTAGCGCCCCTATCAACAGATGACTGAAGTTTGCGTCTCGTGCTGACATATGCTCCTCCTACCCTTCATCTCTTCGTTGATGGCTCCTATGACCCGGTCAAGCGCGTCGGTGGATGGGGCGTGGTGATAGTTTGCAACGATGTGGAGATCGCTAATTGCTCCGGCCGCATGAGCTGTGCCGATAACAGTGTCCCGGAACTGGCGGCCATGCTTGAAGCAATTTGCTGGCTTAAGAAGAAGGTGCCGGGAGAGCCAGCGACCATCTGGTCTGACTCCATCTACGCAGTGACGGGATGCAACACGTGGCGGCACATCTGGAGAACAAATCACTGGAGGAAACGCGCCCCGAACGGCAAAGGCCGCAGCAGGGACGTCCCGAATGTCGACCTGTGGAAGGCACTTGACGCAAGCCTGACAGGCTACGAGATGATCGAGATCGCATGGTGCAAGGGCCATGTGGGTCTTGCATGGAATGAACGAGCGGATGCTTTGGCTAGACAGGCGGTCAAGTCCGCAACAGCCGGAGTTTCTCACAAGTAAGTTTCACCTCTGGCTCTCGGAAACTAACGTTTCAAATGTCGGCAGGGCGCAAGATGCTTGAGCGCTTGCTAAAACCTTTGGGGAACTGCAACTGCTAAAACGTGTTTGGGCTTCGTCAACAATTGTGGAGCACAGACATGGATTCCGATACTCGCCGCCCTTCCCCGCCCTATCCCGAACAGCAGCAGACGCCACCCGGAACGACCGGCCAGATGGAGCCAAAGCCGGATCATGGTGAACAGTCCTACAAGGGAAGCGGCCTTCTGAGCGGCAAAGTCGCTCTGATCACCGGCGCGGATTCCGGCATCGGCAAAGCCGTTGCGATTGCTTTTGCGCGGGAAGGTGCCGATCTCGTCATCTCCTATCTCGATGAGGAGGAAGACGCGCGCAATACGGTAAAATGGGTCGAGGAGGCCGGTCGCAAAGTGGTGGCCATTCCCGGCGACATCACGTCGGAGGACCATTGCAAGTCGTTGGTACAGCGCACCGTGGACGAATTCGGCAAGATCGATATTCTCGTCAACAACGCCGCGTTCCAGCGCACCTATGCGGATATCGGCGACATTGAGGCTGCCGAATGGGATGAGACCTTCAAGACCAATATCTATGCGCCCTTCTTCCTGTCGAAAGCCGCCGTGCCTCACATGAAGCCCGGAAGTTCGATCATCAACACAGCCTCGATCCAGTCGAAACAGCCTTCCCCGCAACTGCTTGCCTATGCCTCCACCAAGGGCGCAGTGCTCAATTTCACGGCTGGGCTAGCAGGCATGGTTGCCGAAAAGGGCATCCGCGTAAACGCTGTGGCACCCGGCCCGATCTGGACACCGCTCATTCCATCCACAATGGGTGTCGAGAAGACGAAAAAGTTCGGCGAGCAGACATTGATCGGACGCGCTGGACAGCCAGCGGAGCTTGCTGGCGCTTACGTCCTCCTAGCCTCGGACCGCGGCAGCTACATGACCGCTGCTGTCATCCCCGTCACAGGCGGCGAGATCATGATCTGACCTTCATGGGGTCCGAGATCAGGGAGAAGGCGGAGCCGCTGCGGAACCGCCTTTTCCGTCTGCGGTTCGGTTTGAAAATAAGGAGAAGATTCCAATGACCGACCTGCCCCGCACCGTAGTCTCGAATGACGCTGGTTCCGAAAGCCGATCGCTCGGATCCGAAACTCTAAACATCTACAAACTGGTTCCTGTGGCAGCGGCAGATGATCCTCGCTGGGATAAAGACGCCTCTTATGGAGAAGTTCTTGTCGCCGCTCGTTCATCTGGCGATGCGCGGATCGTCGCGGCCGAGGCACAGCCAGATTTCCCTGAAGCAAATGCGCTCCCAGCCGAAGATGTCTCAACTCGCTTTGCCAGCGCATTTCGCGACGAGAAGCTCTACACCGTGATCGAGGTCGAGCAGGGTCGCTCGGGCGTGGGGCGCGGCATTATTCCCGACCTGTCTGTGGCTGCGACAATGGAAGCAGGTGGCGACGCCTGATCCGTTCTCAACCGGACCGGAACCCTCCCGCGTTTGAGAAGTTGAGACGACGAACCCTCACGGAGACAAAAAACATGGCCGACCAGAATTCCACGTCACCTGCCGTCGCCTCTCTGCATGAAGAGCAGGCAAGACAGCGCAGCGGAAAAGAAGATCTTCAAAAGGGGCTCGAGGACACATTTCCTGCGTCCGACCCCGTGTCACACACGAATACGACGACCGCGACGCAGACCTCTGCCCCGGAAGACAGCGAGCAGCACGAGACCGACGAGGCACCCAAGGTGGATGAGGCGCTTGCTGCCGTAAAGGCACGACACGACGCTCCGACGACCGACCACGCGATGGAAGAAATCAGGGCTCTGCGCTCTGAACTCGGTCGGATCACCGAGTCTGCCCAGGAAATGCTTTCCGGCTCAGCGCGCGTCGCCCAAACTGAAATACGTTCCGCACAGAGCGCTGTCATCCGGCAGGTGCGCAAGCATCCGCTTCAGTCTTTGGGTTTGGCCGCATTGGTGGGTTATGTCTGGGGAATGACGCGGTAGTCTCGAACGTCCGTAGAGCGGCGGACGGCGACACAATACGTGTCATCCACAGCCGAACGAGCCCAATGTGACAGGCGGAGAGATATGACATCCGTCTGTCATGAAAGCGTTATAGTCCCGATAGTGACTTAAACGCCGGGCGGATGCGCCGGATGTGTGGAGCTGCACATGGACATTGCCCTCGCCGTTCTTGCTGTGGCGCTCATCCTCGTTCACCTACTGAGCATCGCTCTGACTGTCTATCGTGTCAGGCCGAAGCCGAAGCGCGTCGCTGCGCAGCATACTCAACCGCCCGTCTCTCTGGTCATTCCACTTCGCGGCGTCGAAAATTTTACCGCGATGACCATCCCGCGCGCCTTCCAATTGGATTGGCCAAACTACGAAATACTCTTCTGCGTCGCCGATGCCACAGACCCCGTCATTCCTCACGTCAAATCTAACATCGCCGCCTTTCCTCACATCCGGGCAACGTTGCTGTTGGGTGACGATCGGGTCAGCGCCAATCCAAAACTGAACAATTGCGTCAAAGGCTGGCGTGCAGCCGCCAGCGAATGGGTAATCCTAGCCGATTCCAACGTGCTGATGCCCCACGATTACATTGCGACGCTTATGGGCGCGTGGCGAAAGGATAGCGGGCTCGTCTGCTCGCCGCCGCTTGGTTCACGCCCCGCCGATATCTGGTCGGAACTGGAATGCACCTTCCTCAACACCTTCCAATGCCGATACCAATATGCGGCGGAGACATTGGGCCAAGGCTTTGCTCAGGGCAAGACGATGCTGTGGAACAAGCCACTTCTCGATTCACTTGGCGGCATCGAAGCGCTTGGTGCTGAAATTGCCGAAGACGCCGCAGCCACCAAGCTCATCCGCGCAAGCGGTCGAAGCGTCCACCTCGCGCCAGCCCCTTTTGAGCAGCCACTTGGCAAACGAAGCTTCGCCGAAATCTGGTCAAGGCAGGCACGTTGGGCGCGGTTGCGCCGCGTGACCTTTCCCCACTTCTTTGCGCCGGAGATCCTCGTAGGTGGTATCCCGCCTCTGGTTCTGACAGTCATGGCAGCCGTACTTTTTGGCGCAGACGAAAAGACGGTGGTGGCACTTACGGCGGCCGTTTTAGGCCTCTTCTATGTTCCAGAACTCGCACTCGCCAAACTCAAGGGTTGGCACGTCTCGTGGACCAGTTTCCCGGCAATGATCATGCGCGATGCTCTACTACCGCTCATCTGGGCAAGGAGCTGGATAGGATCTTCGGTGTCTTGGCGAGGCAACATGATGACAGTCGGAACACAGGAAAGCACCTTGAGCGGCTGATGGCTGTCGACGAGTGCGAAAAAATAAGTGTGAACGCGTACGGTTATCGCATCAGGCTTTCTGGCCCTCGTGTTCCGCCAGAAGCAGTGCGAGTTCATCACCAGCGATCAGCACATCGTGCCCGCCTCGATGAACATGCAATTCGGTGCGGGTTGGTCTGAACGCGTTATTTCGAACGAACTCAATCGCATCCTTCAAGGACTCGAACATCTCCCTGTGTGAGACTTCGAAACGCTGCCACAGAACGACGGTTGTGTGGCTCTCTCCAAACCGGCTCATTGCCTCGCTCGCATCGAAAACCAACTCAGTGCTCCTCACCGTTGCCTCTGAAAACCAACGCGTGAAGAAGCTGATCGTTCAACCGACATGCCAGATTATGACGAGAGCATGTCGTAAAGCTGCGACATATGTCCGCAGGTATCGGTTTAGTTGCGCTTTAAGACCGACAGATAGAGCGAGGCCGTCTCTTCGCAGATGGTCCTCCAGTTGTAGCGAGACATGATCTTGCTGCCTGTCTTGCCCACCTCGACAGAGGATTGCGGCGCGCTAGCTGCCTCTGATAGCTTCGTCCGCATAGCGTCGGCAAGTGCCGGAATATCGCCCAAGGGGAAGTAGGATCCCGCATCCAGTTCAAGTGCCTTATTGGCTTGGATGTCGCTTGCCAGGATCGGCAGGCCGTAAGCCAGTGCCTCAAGAAGCGCGATCGGCATTCCTTCATGACTGGAAGGCAGAACGAATAGCCCAGCATTGGCGAAAAGCCCGCCAAGCCTTGCACCTGATTGCGATCCAGTCAGCACGATGTTCGGATTGGACTTCGCCCGCGCTCTCAATTTCTCGGCGTAGTCACTTCTTGCATCACCCCCGCCGACCAGAACGAGTTTGGTGTCGGGCATGTCGGCCCGGAGAAAGGCCTCGATCAGGTCCGTCTGGCGCTTCTCCACGACGAGGCGCGCCACCAGAAGAACGTATCTGCCCTTCGTCAGAGCAAACTCAT
Organism: Agrobacterium larrymoorei; assembly: GCF_037722385.1. GTDB lineage: Bacteria > Pseudomonadota > Alphaproteobacteria > Rhizobiales > Rhizobiaceae > Agrobacterium > Agrobacterium larrymoorei_C. Next base: position 229,751 of record NZ_JBBKAQ010000001.1, on the reverse strand, counting down.
CCAGGACACCATCGTCTGCGGCGTCGATGTCGACCTGAACACCATTGGGAATGAATTGGACGTTGCGGTTGAACTTCGCTTCCATGGCATCGGCAATATGTTTGGCAACGACAATACGGCCTTGGGCAAACCGCATGCCCGCCCATTCGCCAAGCCGTAGAACCTTCTTCTCCAGCGTGTTCCACTTCTCACGATCATAGTCGTAACCATGATGGGTAAATACAACTTTCATGCCCATCATGCGCGCCAAAGGCGCCACCAGCGACGGGCCGACCGCATGTATGTGAACGATGTCGGGCTTGAGCGATCTGGCCTTGAAGAGGGCAAGAAGCGTGTGGACGATGGCCTCCAGTCGCGTATTGCTCGGCGCCCATGTCGGATGAACGACAACGCCGCGCCAGACATAAGGCACCTCACCGGCGACGTAATTTTGGCGAGCATAGACGTGAACGTCCGCGCCTCGTTCAACCAATCCCGGAACGAGCTGTTCAACGTGGGTTTCGATACCGCCGGGTACACCTGGAACGCCGCGCAAGCCGATTATGCAGATGCGAACCCCATCAAGATTGGGGACGTGGACCTCGTCGACGTTCCCGCGCGCCCGAAGTGCCGCCGTCTGTTTCGACGCCGCATAGTCCACTACTCGCTTCCTCCCGGGCATCCTACCCACTCCTACGGTACAGTCATGTTACCAGCAATCGATGGACAGCTTTACGCTGTCTCGATAAGCCGTACCGTAGCGCCATTATATTGACGAAACCCTTCACATATATGGAACATTATAATGATCTAAATTACTCCGCTCCCTTGTTGAGTTGGCAAACCCCTAAATCCCGATAAAGGTCCAGCGTCCTTTTGAAAAAGGCCCCGCGAGAGAATTCTTGGTTAACCCAGGTACGGCCGCGCTCGCCCATGTCCTTGCGTTCGGCCACAGAGAATTGGCTCATTACGTTTAGTGCCCTTGCAAGATCATCGGGGTCGCGCGGTGCAGCGATAAGCCCCGTCTGACCAGGCTTGATCAGTTCGGGAATGCCACCGATTTCCGTTCCAATTACCGGGCGCTGAAGAGCATAGGCCTCCAGAATACTGACCGGCGCATTCTCGTACCATTCGGAGGGAAGAACGAGCGCCTTGGCACCAGCCAACGTTTCGTGAAGTGCCTGGCCGCTAAGATAGCCGAGGAACTCGACATCGGCATTTTCGCTCTGCGCCAGTGCCCGAAGTGCTGCTTCTTCCGGTCCTGTGCCGGCGATACGCAAACGTTGCCCCGATCTGGCAGCAGCACGGATAAGTGTATCTACGCCCTTTTCCGGCGCAAGGCGCCCGGCAAACAGAAAGTAGTCTCCCTCCTCCACGGCAAAGCGCTGTTCGCTGATCGCATGATCGACGAAGTTCGGGATGTAGACCAGCTTGTCCTCCGGCCATCCCCACTCGATCAGCTTTTGCTTATAGAACCTGCTTGGAACGACGAGCTTGTCGATATGATCGCGGTAAAGTCGAAGCATGCGATGCACGGCGGTTTCAACCATGACGAGACCGCTAAGAGCGATCGACCCCTTCATGCAGCGATGAAGGAGGACATTGTAGATACGCCCACCTTTGCATCTTTCGCACACACCATCTGGCGCCAGCATCTTGTAGGAGGGACAGGCAAGCTTCAGGTCATGAACGGTCATCACCGTAGGTATTCCGCGTTTCTTCAGCAGCGGAAAGATCGCCGGCGAAATGTGGTGATAGACGTTGTGGGCATGCGCAACGTCGGGACGCACGCGGTCGATCAGCGCATCGAGGCTCTGCCTCGCCTTGCGAGAATAGATGATCTCCAGCCCGTGACCGATTTTGGTCATCAGGCCGCCCTGCCGACCGAACTCGATTTCAGGAACGAAGTAGGACGACCATTGCGAGGGCAGATTGTCCGGGTACTGCATGGAAAACGGAACGGCGTTCCAGCCGGAGCGGGCAAACATCTCCATATGGTCGAGGAAGATCGACTCTGCACCACCACGGCGATAGTGGTAGTTATTGATCGCCAGAAGCGTTCCGCTCATCGCTTTATCTCAACTCTCCAAATGCTGTAACGCATCGCGAACAGGTAAAACGAGGCAACCGCTCGACACGGCGTAGCGCACTAAGGTCGAAAAGGTTGAAGGGGTGCATCCAAACGGCGTTGGCGTGTTGCTGACATCGTGGGTGAAGAACACCAGCCAACCCGGCTCTTTCACCACCTCGTCGATCTTTCGAACCAAGGCGAGAGCATCCTGTTCCGGTTGCCGGATCTCCATTCCCCACAGGAAGCCGCGGTTGACCTTGCCTCGGTTGATGCGATCTCCACCACCGCGCGCAGTTTGATAGCGATCGGCAAAGAGTTGCCGATGGCGCAACGATCCCTGATTATAGGGATAAGCAAAATTTCGTTTTGCAACCGGCGGCTCAAAGCTGTCGAGGAGCGCACCGTTGCGGCACAGATTGTCACGCAATGTCTGCCTCGGCAACGTGTGAACGATTTCGTGTCCGAAGGTGTGGCAGCCCAGCTCATGGCCCGCAGCGGCAAGCTGACGGCAGCCTTCTTCCGATATAATATTGCGGTCCGGCTCCACACGGTTGAGGAGCCCGCCAGCGATGTAAAAAGTTCCGCGGACGCCGTTCTCTTCGAGAATCTTCGCGCCTGCGCTCAACGCGGTGCAGGGCACATCATCAAAAGTGAAGGATACGATCGGGCGGCGGCAGGCGACGTTGAGTGTCGCGGCTGGTAAAGCGCGCACAGCCCGTTCAGCAACCCGTTCTCTGAAGTAATCAATCTTGCCGCTAAGTTTTGATAAAAAAGCCATCACCAGTTCCCGGTCGCAATCGGTTCTTTTACAAGGCTCATCCTGGATTGCAGGTCCAAGCCAAAGATGGAAATAAGAAAGGCGAAGAACACCGCGCTCCCGTTTTGAAAGAAAATCGCCTCGAGACAGGCGGAGTAGAGCACACAAAGCCAGGTGCGCTGAAACAGGCGTGTCAATGCAGGATCATTGGATGGCGTCCGGTCAAGCCGAGCGATCGCGCGCATCGGCACAAGGATGACAAGAGCAAGTGCCAGCAATAGTCCAGGGACGCCGGTCGTCAGCAGTGTATCCACATAGGCATTATGACCGTTGAACGCACGCACGGCCCAGGTTTCCAAGGCGGCCGGGCTGTGCATCATCTCTGGTGTCTGCCAAAAGCCTTGAAATCCATAGCCGAGGATCGGCGAGTTGGCGATCCCTTCAAAGGCGACCTTCCATATGTCGGAGCGGTTCGTGAATGTGGGATCGATACCAAGCGATACGATCAGGCTGCGGAAATCTGTCGACAGGGTTGCGCCTAGTACCAGCGTGTTGAAAACGATGATTCCGCCCACCGCAATCAGCCACCTGGTCCAGCGAAATTTCTCGAATATCCATTGAAGGACGAGGATCATCGGCAACATGGCAGTCGATGATTTTCCCCCTGTATGAATGAGGAAGAAAACGGAAAGTAGCGTGATGGCGATTCCGCTTTTCTTCCACCCCGCGCTGCGAAAGTAGAGCCCGCAAAATGTCAATTGGAGCATCACGGCAGCGGCGAGGTTCTTGTGTGCGTAATGGCCGCGCCAGTAACCGGCATTCATAGGCTCAAGCACTTCAGCGGCCTGGTGGATCGACAACCGGGGTAACACAAGCACACCGAAATACGCTACTCCAAGCGTGATGGCCGTTCCGTAGAGGAGCAAACGCGTGAACTGCTCCTCCGAGCGTGGAAGAAGCAAAAACATGCCGGCGTTAAAGAACGTCATCGTCGCAAGGATCGTTCGCTTGATCCCCTCGACGGGATAGTTCGATAGGGCGGACGAGATGAAAAACCACGATATAAGCGCGATGATCAGAAGTCTTGGCTGACAAATCTGCGCCCGCAGAGGATGGGTCAAGGCCACATAGATGGTCAGCGACGTGATCAGCAGGAACGTGATCTGATTGACGACATTCGAACCGGTCGATCCATCTAAACCTGCGGCCTGCAATTGGACGAGGTCGATGAACGGGTTCGTCGTGATCCAGAAGAACAGGAAGATCGCCATGAAGATCGCGATCCTGATCCTTTCATGGTGCGCGTTCACCTGCCCTGCTGAGATCGTCATCGACTGCATCACACGATCCGATCGAATCGCCAGTCGTTACGCCGCAACTCAAGCAACGTGCGGCCCGCGATCACCAAGAATGCGCCGAGCAGAAGCCCAGCAATCAGACCGCCGATCGCAAGCAGGGATGTTGGAGGGGGGAAGCTGCGCTTCTCGGGCGGCACCGGCTCGGTCACGACGCGGAGATTGGAGACGTTGAGTTGCTCCTGCTCGCCTGTTTCGCCCGCGCGCTTCAGGAACGTGTCGTAGAGCGCGGCCTTCGCTTCGGCGTTACGCTGCAAATCCTGCAATTCGACCTGTGCAGCATCGTCATTCGAGACGCGCCCTTGAGCCGTATTGATCTGGGTTCGGAGGGCATCCACCGCACTTTGCGCCTGATCCATCTCGATCTTGACGCTTTGGACAACGCGTCCCGTCTCACGCGCGATCTCGGTTCTGAGCGTTGCCAACTGAGCTCGCGAGGCCGCAAGCTTGGGATAGCGCTCGCCATAGGTCAGCGCCAACTCGTCATATTGCTGTTTAAGGACGGAATATTGGGAGCGCAGCGTATCGAGAAGTGGAGAGGACAGCGAACTTGCACCGGCGACACCGTTTGCCGATGTTTGGTTCAGCTTTTTGTAACGCTCTCTAACCTCTTGAAGCCTGGAGTTGGCATCGTTCAACCGCGTGTTCAACTGCGAAAGACTTTGAACGTTGACGGAACCAGCACTACCAAGATCCTGAAGATTGTTTTTCTGCCGGAACTCCACGACGGCATTGGCTGCCTGCGTCGCAGCATCCCTCAACTCTTCGAGACGCGTTGCGAGCGCCGTGCTTGCACTCTTGGCAAAATCGCTGCGCGCTGCCTCAAGTTCCTGTCTGAACGATTCCGCAAGCGTCGCGAGAATTTTCACCGACCGCTGAGGATCGCGGGTCCAGAGGCTTATATTGATCAGATAGGTCCCACCTTCACGGCCGACCTTGATGCGCTTGTCGAGGATCCTCATCGCCGTCAACGTTTGATCGCCCGGTGGCTCTGGTTTCGAGAGGCCGAGCGCCTGCATCAGATTGAAACCGGCTTCGAGCGACGGATTGAACTCTGGAAGCTGCTGCAACTGCTCACGCTCGACGGTTCGTCTCAGAACATTGCCGGACTTGAGCAGCAGAATTTTGCTGGAGATGTCGAGGATTTGAGCTTCGCTCTGAATGGCGGGAACCGTCAACTCGTTGGGAAGGACCTGGCCTGACGGCGGCGGCAGCAGGATATCCATCGAGGCCGTGTAGCGCGGTTTGGTCAGCACACCAAAGGCGATTCCGGCCGCGGCACCGATGATACCGAAAAGCAAAATGACGAAGAGCCCGCGGCGCAACCAAAGAAAGACGTTGCTGGGAGTGATGATCGGACCTGAAGACGCAGCCCGTCGCGGTTCGACGTTTGGGCGCAGCGAAGGTTCCGGCGTTGGGCGCTCGGCGCGCTTCTGCGTTGGATACTCGTACATGCGCGACCCGGCCTCTGTGTCAATCGAAACGAAACATTTTCAGCTTATAGCTCCCATAAACCACACAGACCGCTGAGAAATGGTTTACGCCCCTCCTCTTTCTCGGCACGGAATGAAACATGGCAAGAAACGCACCAGGAAATACATCCAGATTGCTTGGAATGCTCTTGTCCTATAGCGCATCCTCGGTCAGTCTTCTGATTGCTAACGCTGCGCAGCTGATCACATTTGCGATACTGGCCAGAACGTTCGGCGCTGACGAATTCGGTCGCTACGTCTCTCTGATTGCGGTGACCAATATTGCCGTGCATCTGTGCGGCATGGGCGCGTCGGAATCGCTGGTGCGCCGCGTTCCACAAGATCCATCCTGCTTCCCACGCATCTTCGGCCACAGCATTGTCTTGAGCGGCATTAGCGGAGCGGTGCTGATTTTGCTCGGGATGATCGTGCTGCCGCACTTCATGCGTTTTGGAGAAGGCTCGGGCGAGAACCTCTGGATCACCTTTCAGCTGCTTTTGACCAACATCGTTCTGGTCCGCCTGATCATGTTGGGCGAAACAATCTTTCTGGCGCACCGCCGAAACGGCGCCGCCAACGCCTCCATTATGGGCTTCGCGCTCATTCGCACGCTCACGGCAGCGCTTGCCTGCCTCGCCTTCAAGGTCGATACGGTCGAGAGCTGGGCAACCTGGCAAATGATTTCATTCCTGCTGACGCTTGCGCTTTACGGCACACTCGCCTTTCGCATCGCGCGCCCGGACTACCGGCTTGACCGTCCCGAAATCCGGCTCGGGATCCTGTTCGCCACGCCCTTCATTTTTCGTGCGTTTCGTCAAAACGTCGATCTTCTCATTCTCGGCCTGGTGGCAAACCCCGAAATGGTGGGCAGTTACGGCGTCGCCAGACGCATCACCGATAGCAGCTATATGGCAGTCGATGCGCTTAACCGGCTCATCTATCCTCACCTTGCCGTTGCCAGCGTCAACGGCATCCACCACGCCTTCAAACTCACGATGCGGATTCTCGCCATCGCGATCGGCCTCGGATTGGCGGCAGCTCTCTTCATATTTTTCTCCGCCTCCTTCATGCCGCTGATTTTCGGAACGGAATATGTCTCCCTGCCGACCTTTGTACGGATCCTCGCCCCGCTGATCCTCTTGATTGCGATCTGGTCGGTTGCGGTCGATCTTTTGGGAGCGGCCGGTGAACATGGAGCCCGCGCGTGGGTGTTGAACCTCGCAAACGGCATCGGCGCGCTCGTGATCGGCGTCGCAGCATGGGTCTGGCCGCCCTACGGAATTTTCATCTCAGCATATATTATCGAATTTAGCATCGTGATCGCTTCATGGCTCGTGGTTAGGGCGTATGTCGCCCGCTCCATCGCTGCAAGCAAGGACGTTAGAACATGACAACAAAGACGACTTCAAAGCTTCGCCCCGCAGAACTTACCGATGTTCCGCAAATGAGCGCACTCTTCAGTTCGGTGTTCCGGTCGCGCTCGAAGCCGAAGACAAAGGCGCTGGAAGCCCACTTGTCTCAGCTGTTGTTTACCCATCCTAATTACACGCCTGAGAACGGAAGCCTCGTCTCCGTCGATGAAAATGGGGTTTTGAAAACCCTCCTGAACATCATCCCGCTCACCTATCGCGTCGGTGAGGAGATCGTCATTGCCAGGCTTACCTGCGGCTTTGCGACCACGCCCGATGCCAATCCTCGAGCGGCGGCGGCAGTGTTTTTGAGCACACGGCCCAAGGACGGCAACATTCTTTTTACAGACAGCGGCGCACAAATCGGGATCGCCCACTTCAAGGCCATTGGCGGCATCGAGCTCCAGGTACAAGCTCTGCGCTGGTACAAGATGTTCAAACCACTCCCGGCTGCTATCAGCTTTCTGCGGATGAAACTGTTCGACCGTTTCCCAAGTCTCATCAGCCGCGGACAGCTTCCCAATAACGATCTTGCGAAAAACGTGACGACTGCAGAGGGGTACAGTGTTTCGGAAGCCACCCCTCATGTCTTTGCTGAATACGCGAACCGTTATCTTGCCGATTATGTCGTCGCCCCGGTTTTGGACGAAGGCTATGTCGCCTGGGCTGTCAACGCGTCAGCGGGAGATGACGGACGTGGCAGGCTGATGCTGGCACAGGTTCAGGACAAGAACGGGGACGTCGTCGGCGTATTCTCATTCGTCGGTCAAATGGGCGGCTCGGCGCATATTCTCGATCTTCTTTATGCCGACAAGGCTCAGGATGCGGTCGTCGATGCCGCTTTGCTGGCCTTGCAGCGATCCGGCTTCACCTATGCATGCTCTCAGGCCAGACCCGAGATGATCCGTTCGCTTTCCCGCTACAGCCGCATCTGGTATCGCTATTTTACCGGCGTGTCGGCAACCTCGCGCTCTCCCATTTTCAAGGAGGCGATGGCCACTGGAAAAGCCTATTTCGGTGGCCTGGGCGGCGAAGGCTGGACCCGTTTGCCCCGCGACTTCTACTAAAAGCCGCCAATAGAGCGAGGCGCTCGACGGGTTTCAAACCGAATTAGTCAGCGCGCTCGACCAGAAAGTAGGTCGTCGGACCACCCGGCGTGTCGTTGGACAGGCGCACGATGACGCCGCTCTTGGCAGTCGCGACAGGCGCACGCACACGGCCATCCAGACCGACCGGAGAAATTTTGAAGGTGCCAGAAACCTCGAAACGGATGCCAACCTCCATGCGCCTGATGAGGACCGGCAGGTAACCGAAATCTTCGATGACGTGCTGATCCGCGTCGCGAAAGCGCATTCCGGAATTGCGGGCATCGGACGCCAGGATCAGGAGCTGCCGCTTGCTCTCTTTCAGAGGTAGTCCATCCAGCGACGAGAGCGACAGCAATCCTCTTCCATCCGACTGCTTCACGCTGAAAGCGCCAAGCTCGACGCCGTCTCCAACCTTGTCGAACGCGAGCGCCTGCGTCATCGGCGTTCTGAGCGCCAGCGCCTTGGCACCCGCATCCAGTTGCAGTTCACCGGTCTGGCTAACGACCTTGCCACTATCGAGATCGGAAAGAGCCGAAGGATCGATGCGGCCGGCGTCCTTGAGCTTGGAGACGACTGCTGCCGGCGTTTCACCCTCACGCTCAGGCGCAACGGCGACGGTACCCGGCTTTGCGTCATTCACGGATTGAAGGCCAATAGCGCCGATCAGGCCAAGACGCGTCAGAAGCTCTGGCTCCATGTCGTTGACGCCTTGCGGTAAACCCTTTTGGCCATCGACTAGAAACGGGATACCGAGCGGGGAAGTCTTCGCATCACCCCGACGAAAGACGAGGGCCGATAGGGTTTCGCCTGCACGCGCGACGGGATCAAGCGCGATGGTGTAGGGCAGAATCTGCTTCTTGAATTTAAAATCCTCACCATAGGCGAGAACGATTGGGCCGTGGGCGTGGCGGCACAAGACATCCCACCCTTGCAAGGCAGCAAATGCGGGTGCTGCCAGCCCTGCCTCATATCGATAAGGGTTCCAGAAGAGATGGTCATATTCCGTGATGACAAATGGGCGACCCAGGAAGCGGGCAGCCCCCACGGTTCTGAGATAGCGAAGGCCGTCTTCCAGAGAACTCTTTCCCTCAATACTGGTGCCCGGTTCATAGGAGCCGACCCAATCATGATAGGTGTTCATCGCCACGGCATCCTGAATGCTGCGGCTGGCACCGGTCTGAATCGTTGGCCAGTTATTGTATGGCAAGATGACACCGCGGAAGCCGAGATCGCGAAGCGCTTTGGTCATGCGCCGTGTAGCGTTCTGCTCTACGTCGATGAAAAAAGATTGCAGGTCGCGCATCCGTTCGCTGCGCTCATTTCGGTTCGTCGGTAGCGCAACCGAGCGATCCTCAAGGCTGCCTTCCTTCGTCCACCAGCCCCACTTCTGCTTTAGGGCGTCATCACTGCCGTATTTCTTCAGCAGCCAGTCGTTGAAGAGCGGTTGAAGCTGCTTTTGAAAGACGCTGCCCCGCACACCCTCTTGCACCAGGGAATCGAATTCCAAACCATTCTCGTTGAAAGGCACAATTCCGACCAGCGCGGGATCGCGGATAGGCGCGATCCCAGTGTAAGGATTGACCTTACCGAGAAAAGCCTGCTGGAATTTAAGCCAGTGTTCAAAGCCTGCATCCGTGATCTGCGCATCGACCTTGAGGTCGCCGTTGAGGTCCCACCGATCTTCATAACCGCCATAAGCCCCGCGCGTGGAACTCAGACCGTCCATGATCCAGTAAATGCCGTTTCGCTTGAGCGCTGCCATGAAATAATGGACACGATCCAGCACCTGCGGATCGAAGTCGAAATCCTTGGTGCGGTCCGCCATCAACGCGGCGTCGACATAATGGAAACGGGCTATGTTGTAGCCGTGCCTCTTGAGCTGCAAAGCGTAGCGGTCGGCGGCATCGTGATCGGGAAAGCCGCCTGATGCCGGACTGAGTGCAAGAGATGCGCACAGGAAGCGCTGCGGATTGTCGGCATTATTCGCTATTGCAAGCTTACCGGCCGGGTTGATGATGACCCGCGTAGTCTCGTCGATCTTCGTTTCGGGAAGAATGCTCGAAAAATCAAGCGGGCTATCCGCCTGGACTTCCAATGACTTTTCTCGAACTGCCAACCATTCTTCGGCATGGGCTGGCCGGATCAATGCACACGAAACGACCGGTATCCAAAGAAGGGATGTTTTCATCAGGACTTCAACAATTTGCTTTCAATCCAACCACAGGGATCCTTCCGCCGCGACACGATACCGAACGGAAGTGCTGCCGCATGAAAGCACCAGGCCACGATGGCGTAAAGGCCGAGCTCCAGACTTTTTTTCTTGATCGACATTGCCGCGACCGGCGCCACCAGTAATACGACGAAAGCAATCAGGCCGACGGGATGGAAGAAGCTGCCGATGAGGCAGGCAAGCAGAACGGCCCACCAGGCATAGACACCAAGCCAGAGCTTGATCTCCGGGTTCTCTTCGACGACCTGCTTAAACCGTCCCTCCTGCCAACCCGCGCGTAAGAGCTCCCCGGTGCCGAGCAGATATTTCGATGACCAGCGGCGCGTCAGCAAGACATAGGAATTTATGTTATGGCCGAAGTGATCGACATAGCGCCGGTCCAGCCGATAGAGCGTCCAGCCCCGCAGACGAAGCCGTTGGGCAAGATCGAACTCTTCGAAAGCGTGGAGATTGCGGTCGGAAAAATATCCCGCCTCCTCGATAGCCGCGCGACGATAGACACCCCCGCCGTTCAGCCGATCGCGCACGCCGTGCTTGACCTCGGATGCAATCCTCTGCACCCGGCGTGTAAACTCGAGATTATCGAGATTGACCTCGTTTATATCTCCGCTGACACCTGCAACACGCGGATGCTTGTCCAGATAATCAAAAGCTTCAGGCAAAAACGTCGGATCGAGCAGCATGTCGCCGTCCATCAGGGCAATGAACTCACCCTTACTATATTGAAACCCGAGCTGGGGCCCGACACCACAACTGGCTTTGGCCGGCGCCTGGATCTGCGCAATCACGACAGGGTACCGCGAGGCGATCTCGATTGTCCGGTCGCGCGAACCACTGTCTGCAACAATGATTTCGCTTTCCATGTCAGGCACCGCCTTCAGCGCGGCGATGACACTTTCAATAGCCGCACCAATCCGATGTTCTTCGTTCAGAGTCTTCAGAATGACCGATAATTTCACAGCCGCATCCGTTACATGTCAGTCGAGTTGAGGAAGAATACAGATTTAGACGCGAAGCTGTATGCGGATTTCCTTATATGCTTAACGCGACAGAAGAGGTCTATGCGGTTGTGAAGAAACTCGCAACTATTGGATCTCCGGCGATGCGAAAACCAATCAATGAAGCACCCGACTTCCCGACGCTTTATCCATATAGAGCTGCAAAAGCGTCATCGCCTGCCTCAAAATCAGCTCAAGCGGTCTGAAGTCATCCGAGGACCTCTCGCCGCTTTCACCCTCGATCATCGCAGCCATGGCGCGGAAGTTCTCTGCAAGCCGCACATCGCCCTCCTCCGCGGCATGCTCTGCCGCATCGAAGAGCGCTTCACTGACAGTGTTCATCATGGCGTGTCGTTCACCGACATTCATTTCCGGTAAGCTCTTCGGTGCTGATTGCATGGATACCTCTCCGCGCGCGCCTGCGATTCGACACCCACTCTCGCAGATGCTTCAGCAATACGCTTTGTTTGATCGGAATTATTGAGACAGAGATAGGGTTGCGGGACTGGCGAGGCAAGTCATGACAGCGATGTCGTCCGCGCATGGCGATCGACTGTTCGGCGGTTCACCAGTCGATGCGCGATCCATCATAGGCGAAGAACGCGCCGCTGTCTTGCGTCTGGAGCCCGTCCAAAACCGCGAGCATCTTGCTGGCGCTGTCTTCAGGGCGAAAACGCTCTCGACCGCTGGAATAGTCATCGGTCAGAGCCGTCGCGACTGTTCCCGGATGCAGCGCGGCCAGAACCGATAGCGGGTGGGTGCGGCCAAGTTCGATGGAAGCCGTACGAATAATCTGGTTCAGCGCCGCCTTGGACGCGCGATAGGAGATCCAGCCGCCCAGGTGATTATCGCTAATCGAGCCCACGCGTGCGGACAGAAACGCCATGAGGCCGCGCTCGCGTTTGGGCAATCGTCCACCGAAATGCTTCAGCACCAGCGCAGGACCGAGGGCGTTCAGGGCAAACTGCCTCATCATCGCGTCAGGAGAAAGCTGCTTCAGCGCCTTCTCGGGGCCAATACCGTCGATCGTGAGCGCGCCGGTGGCGCAGAAGATCAGCTGGAACTCTCCGTCGAGTTGCCTCACAGCGTCCTCAACGCTCGCCTCATCCGTGATATCCAACCCATCGGTCGAGCGCGAAAGACCAATGACTTGTGAACAATTGTCGTCAGCTTCGAGCGCTCTGACGATGGCCGAACCGATCCCGCCGCTCGAGCCGATGACCAACGCCCGATATCCCTTGGCAAGTGACGTCATCATCGCGTGAACCCCTATACCGGCTCGGCATCATCGAGTTTTTTGAGAAATGTGCGCGCGGCAGCCTTATATGCCTCACGTTGCACGTCCTTCATCCGCCCCCAAGTGGCATAAGGTTGTGCCAAACGCTGGTTGCCGTCGAGCTTCTTTTTGTTCCGATCGAGAAAATCCCAATAGAGCGAATTGAAGGGACAGGCTCCCTCTTCGGTCTTCTTGCGCACGTCATACTGGCAGGTCTCGCAATAGTCCGACATCCGGGAAATATAGGCCCCACTCGCGGCATAGGGCTTGGAGCCAAGCAGGCCGCCATCGGCGAATTGGCTCATGCCGATCACGTTCGGCATCTCCACCCATTCGAAGGCGTCCGCATAGACTTCCAGATACCACTCATGCACCGCGTAGGGATCGAGGCCCGCCAAGAGCGCAAAGTTTCCGGTGATCATCAGCCGCTGGATGTGATGGGCGTAGGCGTGGTCGATCGTTTCGCCGATCACCGTCGAGAGACAGTTCATCTCCGTCTTACCATCCCAGAAAAAGGAGGGAAGCGGTCTCGAGGCCTTGAAGAAGTTGCGTTCCGCGTAGTCCGGCATGAAGTTCCAATAGATGCCGCGCATGTATTCCCGCCAGCCGATGATCTGGCGAATGAAGCCCTCGACTGCGTTGATCGGCGCATCACCTTCAAGATAGGCGCGCTCGGCTCTGCGACAAATGTCGAGCGGATCGAGTAGACCAAGATTGATGTAGAAAGAGAGCAGCGAGTGGTTGAGAAAGGGATCGCTTGAGAGCATGGCATCCTGCGTTTCACCGAAGTTGGGCAGGAAGTGTTCTATAAAGGCATCTGCAGCTTGCTCGGCATCATTTTTAATGACCGCAAACGCAAATCCCTTTGCCTCTCCCATATGATCGGCAAAACGCTCGTCGATCATTTTCATCACTTCACGCGTCGTTTTGTCGGGCGAAAACTGCGGATGAGAAGCACGGAAGAGATCAGGTTTCGCCGGCTTGCGGTTTTCAGCATCGAAGTTCCAGCGCCCGCCCACCGGCTTGTCACCTTCCATAAGCAGAGCGGTCTTTCTGCGCATATCGCGATAAAAGAACTCCATCCTGAGCTCACGCCGTCCCTCGGCCCAGCTGGCGAACTCCTTCTTCGAACAGAGAAAGCGGCTATCCAGACGTATGTCCACTGGGATGTTCAGAGACTGCTCCCAACTTAACATCGCTTGCAACACGCGAAATTCACCAGGCTCGGTGACGATCACCCTCTCCGGCTGAAGCTCTTTGACGGCGCGCCTTAGCTCGTCGGTGAAGCTACCGGTGTTGGCCTTATCATCCAGTTCGGTGTAGCGCACATCGAACCCTTCGCTGCGAAGGTCCTCGGCAAAGTGACGCATGGCGGAAAGGATCAGAATTATCTTCTTGCGATGATGACGCACATAGGTGGTCTCCTCCTGCACTTCACACATGAGGACCATGTCCTGGGCAGGATCGGCACCCTCCAGACTAGACATAGAGTGGGACAATTGATCACCGAGGATGAAGATGAGATTGCGGCAGCGCTGTTTCATCGCCGCAGAACGTCGAGATGCCGCCTCCCGTTCCAGACGGAAGACGGCATCACCTTGTTTTAATATCAGTCTGATCGCGGGCTTTTAGCGGCGAGCAGCCTCGGCCGTCGTCTCACCTACCGACATGGCGCGCGAAAAAGGAATGAGCTGATAAAGAGCGGAGAGACCAACGAGGATGTAGACAATCCGGGCAAGTGCTGCATCCTGGCCACCGAAGATCGCGGCCACGAGGTCGAACTGAGCGATGCCGACAAGCAGCCAGTTGACGCCGCCGATGATGATGAGAAGAAGAGTGATGAGATTTAGTGCGCGCATGAGGAACTCCTGTTTGATCGCCTGATGGGACGCGCCTAACCAGTCGTTTTCACTGATGTTCCCAGATATTGAACACGTCGACGTGATACCGTCTCGGTCGATGTGACGCCCACTGCGATGTCGCCACGGGGCGCCTCTGGAATTCTGAGGTTCTTGCGAGGACGTTATGACTGAGCTGAATTTCGAAGCTCGAATCAAGGTGACCTATGCTCGAGCTGGCCACCATCACCGGCACGTTACTTCTAAGACTTCGTTAACGGGGGAACCAAAAACAACATTGCTACGTTGCTTTTCCACGATACGGAAAAGGAACTTCCAAAATGTCAAGATCAGGAAACGCAAAATCCGTAGTTTTTTTAACTGCAGCCTTCCTGTGCGCAGCGAGCAGCCCGTCGCTCGCTTTGAGCGTCATCAACCCGGCCTATGTGAGCGACACTTCTGCTGAGGAAGGCACAAACGCCTCGGTCTCGGCCTTCAGCAACGGAGGCGCGACTAGGGGCACTGCCGATCTTCTTCTTTCGGCAGATGAAGTCCAGCACATTCGCTACTGCGCGACGCGCTACCCGTCGTACCACGCCTCGGATAACACCTTCGCCGACGCCTCTGGCGCACGCGTAGAGTGCCGGTCCAAGTAAGGCGAGCAATCTTTCGCCCGCCTTGTCGCTAAAGTCGTCGGCAATCCTCAAGGACGGCCGCAGACACTAGAAGTGGTAGTTCAACCCACCCTTAACGACGTTGTCGCTGATGTCTGTACGCGATGTGGTGTTACCTGAGAATGTCCGGACGTCGTTGGTCGCAACGTAATTATATTCGACCTTGCCGGAAATCTGTTGGTTGAACTTGTGTTCAATACCAGCACCGAGCAGATAGCCTTCCTTCATGCCATCAGGGCCGACGACATTATCGCCGTCGCGAAGGCTCGTCACCGTCAGACCGGCCGTACCGTAGATCAGCGTGTCGTCCATTTTCACGCCAGCCTTGGCCTTTGCGGCGACGCGCCAGCGCTCGCGCAGATTTCCGTTTGGAACGGAAACGCGCGTGTCGCCGAGATGTGTCGCTTCCAGTTCACCACCGACCACTGCGCCGCCGAGGTCGTAGTTGTAGCCGCCCTGGACGCCGAGCGCCAAGCCTTTACCGTCGCGGAACGGGTTTGCGCTTGGCATGGCAGCGCCAATGTGGCCACCCGCATAAGCGCCGGTCCAGGACGAGCTTGCAGGCTCGTTATAGGCTGGAGGTGCCTCATAGGATGAGGTTAGGTCTGCAGCAACGACCGGGCTTGCAGCCATAAGTGCCGCCACGGCAACAGCGTAAGATCTGAATTTATTGGACATCATCAACTCCATACCAAAGTCCACGCGCTCCCTAGCTGGGAGACATCATTCCGAGAACAACCGACGACAGCGCCTGTCTGATTGCTGTTATGGTCAACATAATCGCGAAGGTATGGCGGAAAAAGAAACTTGGTTAGAATTTAGCTAAAACTTTAACCGCATGGATAACAAGACGTTAACGGAAAATCGAGATCCCTGAGTGGATGTAGAAGCAGTTTCGCCGGTGCCTCTACGAGCTTGGTCCGCAGCAAGATGGGAACCAATAAGCGAGGCTTCTGTTTACATATTGAACGACGAAACGAAGGAGGCCTACCATGCCAAACCGTGATCTACTGGACGAGTCCACGATCGACAGCCCGCGTGGTCCAACATCGACACCGGGAATTCCGGACCGAGTTCAGGAAAAGCCGCCCGTTCCCCCTGTCAAGGATCCTGGAGATACGAAGAACCCGAACGATCCGACCCTCAATCCGGCACTTCTGCCGATCGGCGATCCAGCGGGCGCAGCTTGAAAACTGCGTCAAGACAATAACAAACCGCCGCGCTAGATAATCGCACGGCGGTTTTTTTTGCGAAAGCATTCCTTTGCGCGAGTCTACACATCGAAGTACGCGCAGCAGATACGAAGGGTCCGCTTAGACCTTCACCCAGTTGCCATTGTCCTTCGACGAGCGAATGCACGCCTCAACGAACGCAACGCCCTTCACACCATCATCCACTGTCGGGTAGATCACGGCTTTGTCCAGATCGGAGCCGTTACGGCGCGCGTCGATGGCATTGGCCGCTTCCGAGTAGATCGTCGCAAAGGCCTCAAGGTAACCTTCGGGATGGCCGGACGGGATGCGTGTGACACGCGATGCCGCATCACCTGCACCGGCGCCACCGCGGGTGATCAACTGCTTTGGCTCTCCAAGCTTTGTGAACCACAGATAGTTCGGGTCGGCTTGCGTCCATTCCAGTCCGGCCTTGGTGCCATAAACGCGGACCTTCAAGCCGTTCTCGTTGCCGACCGCCACCTGGCTGCACCAGAGAAGACCCTTGGCCGCCTGCTTGCCGTCCTTCGCCTTGAAGCGCAGCATGACATGCGCGTTGTCATCCAAGCGGCGCCCTTCGACAAATGTGTGCACGTCGGCCGCCAGTTCGTCGAGCTCAAGGCCGGAAATGAAGCAGCCAAGGTTGTAGGCATGCGTGCCGATGTCACCAGTAGAACCGCCGGCACCCGACTGTGCTGGGTCTGTTCTCCAGACAGCCTGCTTGGCGCCGGTCTGTTCGATCGGCTCTGCCAGCCAGTCCTGCGGATATTCCATCTGAACCAGACGAATATCACCAAGCACGCCGCCTTCCACCAGCTCGCGCGCATGGCGAACCATGGGGTAGCCGGTGTAATTGTGGGTCAACACGAACAGCGCGTCGGCCTTATCGGCAACCTCCTTCAGCTTTTTTGCGTCTTCGAGATTGGAGGTCAGCGGCTTGTCGCAGATGACGTGAATGCCACGCTCCAGAAAGGCCTTCGCTGCCGGAAAGTGGACATGGTTCGGCGTGACGATTGCGACAGCGTCGATGCCATCCTCACGCGCCGCTTCCTTTTCAGCCATCTCCTCGTAAGAGCCATAGCAGCGGTCTTCGTCAAGCCCCAGTTCCAGACCGGACGCCTTCGATTTCTCCGGGGTGGACGACAGTGCACCTGCCACCAGTTCGAAGCGGTTGTCGAGGCGCGCCGCCATTCGATGGACGCCGCCAATGAAAGCGCCGCTGCCACCGCCGACCATGCCGAGGCGAATGCGCTTTGCCGCCTTGTCGGTCGTCTTTCCTTCAATTGCCATTCTCAAATCCTCGCAATCGTTTTGTTACAGGCCGAGCATGCGCCGGTTGGCCGCATCATCCGTGCCGCTGGAGGCGAAATCGTCGAAAGCCTTCTCCGTCACGCGGATAATGTGAGCCTTGACGAATTCCGCGCCTTCACGCGCACCATCTTCGGGATGCTTCAAGGCGCATTCCCATTCGACGACGGCCCAGCCATCGAAATCATTGGCTGCCATCTTGGAGAAGACGGCGCCGAAATCGACCTGGCCGTCGCCAAGTGAGCGGAAGCGGCCTGCGCGCTCCACCCAACCCTGGTAACCGCCATAGACTCCCTGGCGTCCAGTCGGATTGAACTCCGCATCCTTGACGTGGAACATCTTGATGCGGTCTTTGTAGATATCGATGTTGTCGAGATAATCCAGGCACTGCAGAACATAGTGCGAGGGATCGTAAAGCATGTTGGCCCGGCTGTGGTTCTTCACACGCTCCAGGAACATTTCGAACGTCACGCCGTCATGCAAATCTTCGCCGGGGTGAATTTCATAGCAGACATCGACACCCTGCTCGTCGGCAAAGTCAAGAATTGGTGTCCAGCGTCTTGCAAGTTCGTCGAACGCCGTTTCCACCAGGCCGGCAGGACGCTGCGGCCACGGGTAGATGAACGGCCATGCGAGAGCGCCCGAGAAGGTCGCGTGGGCGCTGATGCCAAGATTGCGCGATGCCTTCAGGGCAAGCTTGACCTGATCGACCGCCCATTCCTGGCGTGCTTTGGGATTGCCGCGCACTTCAGGTGCTGCAAAACCATCAAAAGCTTCGTCATAAGCGGGATGGACGGCGACCAGCTGTCCCTGAAGATGGGTGGACAGCTCGGTGACTTCGACGCCGTTCTGGCGGGCAACGCCTGCGAACTCATCGCAATAATCCTTGGAGTCCGCCGCCTTCTTGAGGTCTATCAGCTGGCTCGCCCACGTCGGCACCTGAACGCCGACATACCCTTTTTCAGCGGCCCATTTTGTGATCGCATCCCAGCTATTGAAGGGCGCGGCATCTCCCGCAAACTGACCCAGAAACAAACCGGGACCCTTGATCGTCTTCATGTCTGACTTCCTCCTGTATCGATACAGTTGAACGGACCCAGCCTCCGCCGATCAACCGCGGACAAGCTAACCGCTCCAGAATTTCGTGCAACCCTGAATGTCGCATACGTCGCTAATAATTGCAGCCCGCGACGCAACCTTGCGCAACACGCGCTCTGTGAACTCCAAGCGATAACAAGTTCGGGAGCGCGCCTTAAACCACGCTGAACGGCGAAACCTTTTCGCCGTCCTGAGGTTATCGAACCTTGACCCCTCATCATCAGGAGCTTCGAACCGCCATGATACTGACCAGACGCGCAGTCCTTGCAGCTGGAGCCGCTTCCGCTGCCGCCACGGTTCTTTCAACGCCGTCAATTGGCCGTGCCGCAGCTCCCTTCGAGCAGCCGGCACTCCCCTTCAAGGAGGACGCGCTGGCCCCGCATATTTCTGCCAAGACGGTGAGCTTGCATTACGGCAAGCATCACAAGGCCTATTTCGACAAGCTCAACACACTGGCGAAGGGCACGCCCTACGCGGACATGAAGCTGGAAGAAATAGTGACGGCGTCTTATGGCAAGGCTGCGGACAAGAAGATCTTCAACAACGCCGCGCAGGCGTGGAACCACATCTTCTACTGGGACCAGTTCGTCCCCGGCGGCCCGAACAGACCTGAGGGCAAGACAGCAGATGAAATCAATGCCGCGTTCGGCGGTTATGACAAATTCGTCGAAAAGGCGGTCGCGGCCTCCGATGAGGTGTTCGGTACCGGCTGGGTATGGCTTACCAGAGACGACGCCAACAAGCTTGCGCTGGTCGGATATGAAGATGGCAACAATCCCGTGGCCGTCGGTCGACCCGCCTATCTCGGCATCGATATCTGGGAACACGCTTATTACGTCGATTACGAGAACCGAAAGCCTGCCCATATCAAGGCTGCGCTTGAGAACTTGGTGAACTGGCGCTTCGTTGGAG
Source organism: Agrobacterium larrymoorei (assembly GCF_037722385.1). Classification (GTDB taxonomy): domain Bacteria; phylum Pseudomonadota; class Alphaproteobacteria; order Rhizobiales; family Rhizobiaceae; genus Agrobacterium; species Agrobacterium larrymoorei_C. The sequence continues at coordinate 210,075 of NZ_JBBKAQ010000001.1, read as the reverse complement.
ATAAGATCTCTGCGGCTTGAGGTTCTTCGACCAAATCGAAAACCGACTTCTGAACATCAACCACAAACGCCCTGCTAGCAGCGGGGCGTTTTCGCGTGCTCAAACACGCGATTGATAGCAGGATATATCGCATTTAAGCAATTTGACGATCATAACATTCTAATGCCGCCGCCTAAAATAGTATCAGATCGCGGAAAGTTGAATATTTGGTCAAAAATCATATGAATCGTTTCAAGTGTTCGCTTGAGTATGTAAAGACTTTCTTATAACGACGATCAGTCGGCATTCGCGGGACAAGCGGGCCGGTTACAAAAAATTGGGAGCTCACATATGAGATACAAACTTGGCATCATCGCCGCCGCTCTGCTTTCGGCGACGTGCTTTGCAAACGTGGCAAGCGCGAAAACGTTCGTTTACTGCTCCGAAGGTTCTCCAGAAGGGTTTGATCCGGGCCTTTACACCGCCGGCACCACCTTCGACGCTGCTGCTCACACCGTTTACAGCCGCCTGCTCGAATTCGAAAAGGGCACCACGAAGCCTGTACCAGGTCTCGCCGAGAGCTGGGAAGTTTCCAAGGACGGCAAGGAGTACACTTTCAAGCTCCGTCCTGGTGTCAAGTTCCAGACAACTGAGTTCTTCACACCGACCCGCGAACTGAATGCCGATGACGTTGTTTTCTCCATCGAGCGCCAGATCAAGACCGACAATCCATGGCACCAATATGTTCCGGGCACGTCCTGGGAATATGCGGCCGGCATGGGCTTTCCTGAGCTGATCAAGTCGGTCGAAAAGGTCGACGACATGACGGTCAAGTTCACGCTGAACCGCCCGGAAGCTCCCTTCCTCGCAAACCTCGCAATGCCTTTTGCTTCGATCGTGTCGAAGGAATATACCGACAAGCTCGCTGCCGAAGGCAAGCAGGCCGAGTTGAACCAGAAGCCGGTCGGCACTGGTCCGTTCGCTTTTGTTGGTTACCAGCAGGATGCCGTCATCCGCTACAAGGCCAACAAGGACTATTGGGGCGGCGCACCGAAGATCGACGATCTCGTTTTCGCCATCACAACGGACGCTGCCGTTCGCTACCAGAAGCTCAAGGCCGGCGAATGCCACCTGATGCCTTACCCGAACGCTGCCGACGTTCAGTCCATGAAGTCGGATTCGAACCTCAAGGTCATGGAGCAGGAAGGCCTCAACGTTGCCTACCTCGCCTACAACACCACGCAGGCTCCGTTCGACAAGGTTGAAGTGCGCAAGGCTCTGAACAAGGCAATCAACAAGAAGGCCATCGTCGACGCCGTCTTCCAGGGTATGGCAACACCTGCCAAGAACCCGCTGCCGCCGACCATGTGGTCATACAACGACAAGATCGAAGACGACACCTACGATCTCGACGCCGCCAAGAAGATGCTGGCAGATGCCGGCGTGAAGGACCTTTCCATGAAGGTCTGGGCAATGCCCGTTTCGCGTCCTTACATGCTGAACGCCCGCCGCGCTGCTGAAATCATCCAGGATGATTTCGCCAAGATCGGCGTGAAGGTTGAAATCGTCTCCTATGAGTGGGCCGAATATCTCGACCGCTCCAAGGCCAAGGATCGTGACGGCGCCGTCATGCTCGGCTGGACGGGCGACAATGGCGATCCGGACAACTTCCTCGACACCCTGCTCGGCTGCGAAGCTGTTGGCGGTAACAACCGTGCACAGTGGTGCAACAAGGAATTCAACGATCTGGTGAAGAAGGCCAAGGTTACGACCGATCAGGCCGAGCGCACCAAGCTCTACGAAGAAGCTCAGGTTGTCTTCAAGAAGGAGGCACCTTGGGCCACGCTCGACCACTCCCTGTCCATCGTTCCGATGCGCAAGGAAGTGACGGGCTTCGTCCAGAGCCCGCTGGGTGACTTCACGTTCGAAAACGTTGACATCACCGAGTAATCGCTGCACCTAAACACGCTTGCCGCGCATCTTCAAAAAAGGTGCGCGGCAGTTCCTTTATGCGGCACTCATAACATACCAATAAGCAGGCGAAACTGCCTCGTGCCAGAGCATAGGTTCCTTGAAGGAACAGATCGAAGGTTTCTCATGATTGGCTTTCTTGTGCGGCGTATCGCCGTGCTCATCCCGACATTCATCGGGGTCTCCATTATCGCGTTCCTGTTTATCCGGCTCCTGCCGGGAGATCCGGTCGCGCTTCTGTCCGGCGAACGCGTCATGTCGCCAGAGCGCCATGCGCAGATCAGCGCCGCTCTCGGTATGGATCGCCCGCTGGTCATCCAGTATTTCGATTACCTCAAAGGTATCCTAACGGGTGATTTCGGCACGTCGATCGTCTCCAAATCGCCGATCATCGATCAGTTCTTCGCGCTGTTTCCGGCGACGGTCGAACTGTCCGTCTGCGCTATCATTCTTGCCGTGTTCATCGGCATTCCGGCAGGCGTAATCGCTGCCATCAAGCGCGGCTCGATCTTCGATCAAGGTCTGATGGGCGTAGCACTCGTCGGCTATTCCATGCCGATCTTCTGGTGGGGCCTGCTGCTGATCATCCTGTTCTCGGGCATTCTGCAATGGACGCCGGTTTCAGGGCGTATCTCGCTGATGTTCTATTTCCCGCCAGTCACCGGCTTCATGCTGATCGACTCGCTGCTATCGGGGCAGAAGGGAGCATTCGCCTCCGCGCTGAGCCACCTTGCGCTGCCATCGATCGTATTGGCCACCATTCCGCTTGCCGTCATTGCGCGCCAGACGCGCTCAGCCATGCTGGAAGTCCTGTCCGAAGATTATGTTCGTACCGCCCGCGCCAAGGGCTTGTCTCCCTTCCGGGTGATCGGCATCCATGCGCTGCGCAACGCCATGATCCCCGTCATCACCACCATCGGTCTCCAGGTCGGCGTCATGCTGGCCGGTGCCATCCTCACCGAAACGATCTTTTCCTGGCCGGGCATCGGCAAGTGGATGGTCGATTCCGTCTTCCGCCGCGATTACCCGGTTATTCAGGGCGGCCTGCTGTTGATTGCGGGCATCATCATGGTCGTCAACCTAATCGTTGACCTCCTGTATGGCCTGATCAACCCGCGCATCCGGCACTAAAGGGAGGACCGTTTCATGGCCGATACCGCCATTACCAAAACCGCAGCACCGGTTTCCTCTGCCGCCATGCGCAAGCAGATGCTGAAGGAATTCTGGTTTTATTTTTCTGAAAACAAAGGCGCCGTCATTGGCCTTTATGTTTTCCTCGCACTCGTGATCATCGCGGTCTTTGCATCGGTGATTGCACCGCATTCTCCGTTCCAGCAATATCGCGACGCCGTTCTTCTTCCGCCCGCGTGGGTGGAAGGCGGACGCCTGACATACCTGTTAGGTACCGACCCTGTCGGCCGCGATATCCTGTCTCGCCTGATCTACGGCGCGCAATATTCGCTGTTCATCGGTGTCTTCGTCACCACCCTGTCCTTGACCACCGGTGTCGTCATCGGGGTTCTGGCCGGCTACTATCGCGGCTGGCTCGATACAGCCATCATGCGTCTGATGGACATCATTCTGGCCTTCCCATCGCTGCTTCTGGCGCTTGTTCTCGTCGCCATTCTCGGACCGGGCCTCACCAACGGCATGATTGCGATTGCGCTCGTTCTTCAGCCGCACTTCGTGCGTCTGACGCGTGCCGCCGTCATGGCCGAGAAATCCAAGGATTACGTCACGGCCTCGCGTCTGGCAGGTGCCGGTCCACTGCGTTTGATGTTTCGCACCATTTTGCCGAACTGCACCGCGCCGCTTATCGTTCAGGCGACGCTCTCCTTCTCCAACGCCATTCTCGATGCAGCCGCTCTCGGCTTCCTCGGCATGGGCGCGCAGCCGCCCGCACCCGAATGGGGTACCATGCTTGCCGAAGCGCGTGAGTTCATTCTGCGCGCGTGGTGGGTCGTCACATTCCCTGGTCTTGCCATCCTCATCACCGTTCTTGCCATCAACCTGATGGGCGACGGTCTGCGTGATGCGCTCGACCCGAAACTGAAGAGGTCCTGATATGGCACTTCTGCAAATCGATAATCTCACCGTCGAGTTCGAAACCGCCAACGGCTGGTTCCGCGCTGTGGATGGCGTGTCGATCTCGGTCGATCCGGGTGAAGTGCTTGCCATCGTCGGCGAATCCGGCTCCGGCAAGTCCGTCTCGATGCTCGCCGTTATGGGCCTCTTGCCATGGACGGCGCGCATCACAGCCGATCGCATGCTCTTTCAGGGCAAGGACATTCAAAAGCTCAGCCCATCCGACCGCCGCAAGCTGATCGGCAAGGATGTAGCGATGATCTTCCAGGAGCCGGTCGCGAGCCTCAACCCTTGCTTTACCGTCGGCTTCCAGATCGAAGAAGTCCTGCGTATCCACATGGGGCTGGACAAGAAGGCGCGTCGCGCCCGCGCCATCGAACTCTTCAAGCTCGTGGGCCTGCCTGACCCGGAAGAGCGTCTGAAGCATTATCCGCATCAGATGTCGGGCGGTCAGTGCCAGCGTGTGATGATTGCGATTGCGATTGCCTGCAATCCGAAGCTGCTCATCGCCGACGAGCCGACAACGGCGCTCGACGTGACGATCCAGAAGCAGATCCTCGATCTCATCATGCGCCTCCAGGCTGAAACCGGCATGGGCCTGATCATGATCACCCACGACATGGGCGTGGTGGCCGAAACCGCTGACCGCGTCGTGGTACAGTATAAGGGTCGCAAGATGGAGGAGGCCGACGTGCTGACCCTGTTTGAAAACCCAAAGAGCAACTATACGAAAGCGCTTCTGGCAGCGCTGCCGGAAAATGCGACGGGCGATCGCCTGACGACCGTCTCGCAGTTCTTCGACGGCACGCCGACACCAGCCTCAAGCGTGGCGGGAGAAACGGCATGAGCGACAAGAAAATCATGCTCGAAGTCCGCGACATGAAGCGGGATTACCATATCCCTGGCGGATTTATGAAGCAGAGCAAGACGGTTCATGCCGTTAAGGGCGTGTCCTTCAAGCTCGAGACCGGCAAGACGCTGGCCATTGTCGGCGAAAGCGGCTGTGGCAAGTCAACCCTTGCCCGAATGCTGACTTTCATCGACGAGCCGACATCGGGCGATCTCTTCATAGACGGCGAGAAGATGGACACGCGCCCCGGCCACCTGACGCCGGAAATGCGCCAGAAGGTGCAGATCGTGTTCCAGAACCCCTATGGTTCGCTGAACCCGCGCCAGAAGATCGGCGACGTGTTGGGTGAATCGCTCTTGATCAACACCAAGATGTCCGCTGCCGAGCGTCGCGAAAAGGCAACCGACATGCTGGTCCGTGTGGGTCTCGGCCCGGAACACTATAACCGCTATCCGCACATGTTCTCCGGCGGTCAGCGCCAGCGTATTGCTATTGCGCGTGCATTGATGCTCAATCCCAAGCTCCTAGTGCTGGACGAGCCCGTTTCCGCGCTCGATCTCTCGGTCCAGGCTCAGGTGCTAAACCTGCTCGCCGACCTGCAGGACGAGTTCGGCTTGACCTATGTCTTCATCAGCCACGACCTGTCGGTGGTGAAATACATCGCCGATGAAGTAATGGTGATGTATTTCGGCGAAGCGGTCGAATACGGCACGCGTGACGAAGTCTTCTCCGACCCCAAGCACAGCTACACGCGCACACTGTTTGCGGCGACGCCGAAGGCGGATGTGGAATCCATTCGTGCCCGAATGGCCGCCAAGGCTATGGCCAAGGCCGGATGATCCCCCTTAAACCCCGGAGCGATCCGGGGTTTTTACTCCGGTTTACGCGCACAAATCGCGTAACGATGCTGGATGCCGCGCGCCGCAGCCTTGAGAAAATTCCAGTTCTTCGCTTGGGTTTTGTGGATCTGGCGAAGGTCCGTATCGATGGTCACGTCGATGAAGCCAGCATCCCGCAGCAAGGCTGCCACCGCTTCCGCCCGCGCACCATTTGAAAAATAGACCCGTGACAGAATGCTGTTATGCGTGCCTGCCATGTCGGGTGGCATGTGCACCGCCTCGGCTTTGAGAAGCCCGCGCCTTTGCAGCCAGTTCGCCAAATCTTTCAACAACTTCTCAGTGCGGCTGACATTGACGAAATCACCATCGACGATCAGCACATGGCCGCCGGGTTTCAGGACCCGCAACCACTCTCGGAATGCAGCCTTCGGATCGACCAAGGTCCAGACAAGATGGCGGTTGATCACCACATCATAGGTCGCATCCGACTCCATGGTGTTTTCCGCATCACCCATGCGGAAGGTGATTGCTCGGTTGCGGCTCTTCGCCTTGGCCTTGGCGCGTTCGAGCATGGGTTCCGCCCAGTCGAGACCGGTTACCCGAAAGCCAAGATCGTCCATGAGATGGGAGATGACGCCAGTGCCGCTCGCAAGATCGAGCGCCTGCCTCCCCTCGCCTCTGCCCAGATGTTTCAAAACCAACTGATGCCAGGCAGCCCTTTCATCCTCGGAAAAAATCTCATGGCCAGGGGAAAGATCGAAGGTCGCGGCGCGCGCGGACCAATAGGCCTTGATCTCGTCCTTGAGACCGAAATTGCTTCCATAACCATTTGCGCTGTCCATGCCGGCCGACCTTCACGATTGCAGTTGAGAATTGCTCTAAAAGATAAAACTTGACGAACGCAATCATAAAATCTTAAAGCGCCGAAAGTTTTATTGGAGAGCTATTTCAATGCGCATTACAGGCAGATCCGCAATTCTTGCAATGGGCCTTCTGGTGTCGACCGTATGGCCCGCTTTTGCTGAAAAAGTGACGGTCAAGGACGTCACCGGACGTGATGTCGAGGTCAACGTGCCGGTCAAGCACGTCATTCTCGGCGAAGGCCGCCAAATTTATTTCCTCGCGGCTCTGGATAAGAACAATCCTTTCGAACACGTCGTCGGTTGGCGTGACGATCTGCCGAAAGCTGACCCGGAGACCTACCAAGCCTATCTCGCAAAATATCCAGACATCGCCAAGCTGCCAAAGTTCGGCGGCATGAAGGATGGCACCTTCGATATCGAGCAGGCGGTTGCGCTGAAGCCCGACGTCATTCTGATGAACATCGATGCCAAGACAGCGACGGAAGAAGCCGGCTACATCGAAAAGCTTGGCAAGGTCGGCATTCCGCTGGTCTATGTCGACTTCCGCGAAAAGCCCATGGAAAACACCGAGCCAAGCATGCGCCTGATGGGCAAGCTGATGGGCAAGGAAGCGGTTGCGGAAGATTTCATCAAGTTCCGCTCCGACAGCATCAAGCGTGTGACCGACGTTCTTGAAAAAGAAAACCCGAAGAAGCCAGTCGTTTTCGTCGAGCGCGCAGGCGGCTACTCGGATGATTGCTGCATGTCCTTCGGCAACGAGAACTTTGGCAAGATGGTCGAAATCGCCGGCGGCATCAACATGGCGAAGGGCATCATTCCGGGCACTTTCGGCACGGTCAATCCCGAGCAGATCATTGCCTCGAACCCGGACCAGATCATCATCACCGGTGGCAAGTGGGAAGCTTATGTTCCTGGCGGCAAGTGGGTCGGCGTCGGTTACGGTGCGGATCTAAAGGAGGCACGTGCCAAGCTGGAAGCATTGACAAAGCGTCCAGGCTTTACCGGCGTGAAGGCGGTTGAGAATGGCAACGTTCACGCCATTTGGCACCAGTTCTACAACAACCCGTATCAATTCGTCGCAATCCAGGAGATCGCCAAGTGGCTGCACCCCGATCTCTTCAAGGACCTCGACCCTGAAGCGACCTTCAAGGAACTGCATGAGCGCTTCCTGCCGCTTGAATACAAGCCCGGCTATTTCGTTTCTCTGAAAGACGACACGTAAGCTCGCACCCACACTGGCCACAACCACGCCAGAAACGACCAAAGCGAGGCGGCCTCTTTCCGCCTCGCAATGCTGTTTTTAAATGAGGGTTATCCCATGTTTTTCAAAACGCTTGGCACCATTGCAACCATCGTCTTTACGGCACTCTCATCCTCGGCGTGGTCGGCAGAGATCATCGATGCAGCCGGTCGCACGGTTGAGATGGACTTGCCTGCAAAGCGGGTGATCCTCGGAGAAGCACGTCAGGTTCACATCGTGGCAGCACTCAAGGGCGACAAGACCTTCGATACGGTTGTTGGCTGGCGTGACGATCTTATCAAGAAGGATCCTGACAGCTACACCGCGTACGTAGAACGCTTTCCGCAGATCAAGGACCTGCCCCGCTTCGGCTATCTGCCACAGGGCGAGTTCAGTCTGGAAGCCGCCATTGCGCTGTCTCCGGATGTGATCACGCTGAACCTGGAGGCGGAAAACAGCGCCAAGGAAAGCGGTTTTGAAGACAAGGCCGCCGCTGCCGGCATCAAGGTCGTGTACCTAGATTTCCGGCTCGACCCCGAGAAGAACACCGAACGTTCGATCCGCGCTCTTGGGCAAATCTTCGGCGCTGAACAGCGCGCAGACGAGTTTATGGCCTATCGCCGCGAGCAGATTGCAATCGTCACCGACAAGTTGGCAACCGTGAAGGATTTGAAGCGCCCTGGCGTCTTCATCGAACGCGCGCCGGGAATTTCCGGTGAGAATACCTGCTGCCGTACCTTCGGCCCGGTCAATTTTGGCGCGATGGTTGAGCAGGCTGGCGGCCACAATATTGCTTCCGACGTGATAAAAACCACCTTCGGCGACCTCAACCCTGAGCAACTCGTCGTCTCCGATCCGGCCCATATCATCGTCACGGGCTCAAACTGGGCGGCGGAATCCGATATCAACCAGTTCGTTCCTGTCGGTCGTGGAGCCGACATGAAATTGGCGCGCGATCGGCTCGCCAAGCTGATGACCCGCACGCCATTTCCTGAACTGACAGCAGTCAAGCAAGGCAATGTCCACGCCGTCTGGCATCAGTTCTATGGTGCTCCTTACGAGTTCTTTCCCATTCAGCAATTTGCAAAGTGGTTTCATCCCGATCTCTTTGCCGATCTTGACCCGGAAAAAAACTTTGAGGACTTCCATAAGAAATTCTTACCCGTCAGCTATAAGCCCGGCTACTTCGTTCCCTCGAAAAAGGCGTGAACTAAAATGGCTTCCGTCACCGAAACGCCTGTGGAAGCGACCGGAGGGCATCAATACCGCGCCCTGGCGGGTCGCCGTATATTGATCCTCCTCGGTCTTCTTCTGGCTTTGTGCCTCAGCGTCGCGACCGATATGGCGCTGGGCCCGGCACGCTATACCCTTTCAGAGGTGGTCAGCGCCATTTTCGATCCTGTAGCTGTTGCCAACCAGCTGCGCGTGGTTATTTGGGATATCCGCATGCCGATTGCCCTGATGGCGGTGACCGTTGGCGCCTCGCTTTCTGTGGCTGGCGCGCAGATGCAGACCATCCTATCCAACCCTCTTGCCAGCCCCTTCACGCTTGGCATCTCGGCCGCGGCAAGCTTCGGCGCAGCCATGGCACTCGTCGGCGGCATAGCGATCTTCCCAGGTGCCGTGGAGTATATGGTGCCGATCAATGCGTTCCTGATGGCGATGCTCGCGGCCCTCTTCATCCATTTTGCCTCCACCATGCGAGGTGTCAGCGTCGAAACCATCGTACTTCTCGGCATCGCCCTGGTCTTCACCTTCAATGCCGCCCTGTCACTGCTGGAGTATCTGGCTTCCGAACAGGCATTGGCTGCTGTGGTCTTCTGGACGATGGGCAGCCTCACCAAGGCCACATGGGCCAAAGTTTATGTTACCGCTGCTATTCTCGTGCTGACGGTGCCGCTTTTCATGAAGAACGCCTGGGCTTTGACGGCCTTAAGGCTTGGCGATGACAAGGCAGCCAGCATGGGTGTCAATGTCCGTCGCCTGCGCCTCCAGACCATGCTTACCGTCAGCCTTCTTGCCGCCATTCCCGTGTCTTTCGTCGGCACGATCGGCTTCGTCGGTCTTGTCGGTCCGCATATTGCCCGAATGGTGGTTGGCGAAGATCAGCGCTTCTTCCTGCCCGGCTCGGTCATTTGCGGCGCGCTGCTTCTGTCTGTCACGTCCGTCGTCAGCAAGATGCTGATCCCTGGCGCAGTTCTGCCGATCGGCGTCATTACCGCTCTTGTCGGCGTTCCCTTCTTCTTCATCCTGATTTTTTCCAACAGGAGGCGCGCATGGTAGCCTTGGCTCTACAGGATGTCGGCGCGAAATACGGCCGCACAACCGTACTTTCCAATGTCAGCATGGATATGCTGCAGGCCGGCAGCGTCACTGCGGTCATCGGCCCAAACGCTGCGGGAAAATCCACGCTCTTCAAGCGCATTGCCAGCTTGATTTCCGGTCCCGGCGTGGTGACGCTATCGCAGACGGAACAAGGCCCGAAGACCATCTGCTACATGCCACAGGACACGGGCGCGAATGCGGTGCTGACCGTTTACGAATCCATCCTGCTTTCAGCCAAGCAGGGAAGCGGCTGGAAGGTTCATGACGACGAGCTTGCCGAGATCGACGCAATCTTGAAAGCACTGAATATTGACAGCCTCTCTTTCCGCGGGCTCGGCGAATTGTCCGGTGGACAGCGTCAGCTCGTTTCACTGGCACAAGCACTGGTACGCAAGCCGGAAGTCCTGTTGATGGACGAGCCGACGTCGGCACTTGATCTCCACCGACAGGTAGAAGTGCTGGACTTCATCTCAGGCCTCGCCCGTCGCGAGGGCATGATCGTGTTGATTGCGCTTCACGATCTGAACCACGCTCTGCGCTACTGCGAAAACACGCTCGTGATTGCAGGCGGCCAGATGGTGGTGAGTGGATCGACCAACAATGTCATCACGCCTGGCATGCTGCGCGATATCTATCGGGTCGATGCGCGCATCGAAACATGCTCCAGGGGACAGCCTTTCGTTCTCGTAGATGGAACGGCGTGACGCAACCGCCATTTTGGCAAACTCTGAAAGACGCGCCCCCGACTCGCCGCCAAATTTCGGCGTCGCGGTGCACGCTGGCGGCATCCGCCTACTTTGCAAAGGCTACGTTCTAAGATATTACGATTCCATGGAACATTCTTCTTCCATATCTATCCGTGGGAGCATATTTTTATGGAAACTGTCACTTCGATAAAATATTTGAATGAAGTATTACTGACGGAGAGCCGGCGGGACCACATGGAGCCAAAGCGCCATGCATGAGTGTCTTTCCACGCCTCCGATCACCCCGCTGCCAGCATGCGAAGATCGTGAATGGGCGCGCCGCGCCATAGGTATCCTCCAGGGTGACGGTCGCCGCTCGGCAGACACCCATTTGGTCAAGCCTGTTTTCAACGGTCTGCGCGGCATATCGATCTACCTGAAAGACGAGTCGACGCATCCAACCGGCAGCCTCAAGCATCGCCTTGCCCGTTCGCTGTTCCTCTATGGCATTTGCAACGGCAAAATCCGTCAGGGAACCACGCTTGTGGAGGCCTCCTCCGGCTCCACCGCCGTCAGCGAGGCCTATTTCGCGCATCTGCTCGACCTGCCCTTCATCGCTGTCATGCCGCATTCGACCAGCCGCCAGAAGGTGGAGGCAATCGCGCGTTTCGGTGGTCGCTGCCATTTCGTCGACAGCCCCTCCGAAGTTTACACCGTCGCAGAGAAATTGGCTGAGGAAGCGCGCGGCCACTACCTCGACCAGTTCACCTATGCCGAGCGGGCGACGGATTGGCGCGGCAACAACAATATCGCCGAATCCATCTTCGACCAGATGCAGAGCGAAGAGTATCCAGCGCCCTCATGGGTGGTGATGAATGCTGGCACTGGCGGCACCTCTGCCACAATCGGCCGCTACATTCGCTACCGCAATCTTCCCACCCGGCTTTGCGTGGTGGATGTGGAGCACTCTGCCTTCTACCAATCCTACATGTCAGGTGACCGCAACGTTACCTGTTCGACGCCGTCACGCATCGAAGGCGTAGGCCGCCCGCGCGTCGAGCCCTCTTTCATTCCCGGCGTCATCGACCACATGATCAAGATACCGGACGCGGCATCCATCGCTGCGATGCACGTCCTTTCGGAGCGTCTCTTTCGCCGTGTCGGCGGCTCCACTGGCACCAATTTCTTCGGTGTCTGCTGGATTGCGGCGGCGATGATGAAGGAAGGGCGCGAAGGGTCGCTCGTCTCCCTGATCTGCGACAGCGGTGATCGCTACGCTGCGACATACTACAATCAGGAGTGGCTCGCCCAAAACAGGATCGAAATAGATCCCTACAAAGCCATGGTAGAGGCTTTCATCGATACTGGCGACTTCAGCAGTTTCGATGCCGCCGGACTGTCGTGATGCGCGTCTATTCGAAGCGTTCTCTATTGCCACAGCGATCGGCAGGATGACGCGTGCTGCCAACGCTTCGGCAAGTCGCAGCTTGCCATGACTAGACTACTCAAATCTTTGCAACTTAATCGCTTATTCGGCACCGAAATCGGGCTACCCCATCGCCTCGGCATTTTTGCGAAGCGCGACATATTCCCAAATCGCGACGAGCAGCAATATGGTAGCGCTGGCGATCTGCAAACCGTAAAGCGGAACGTCCGGGACGAAGAGGAGCGCCACAAGCACTGCGACGCCGACAAAGTGCGACACTGGCCTGACATAGGACGCCGCAACCTTTACGCCAATATTGCCGAGAAGGAACAGGATCGGCCCACCCATGATTGCCAATGACTCTCGCATCGTCGCCGGATCATGACTGTTCGAAAGACTGAAGTCTTCGCCGACAGCTGTCAGAATGACGCCCGCGACGATTGGCAAATGCCCGTAGTTGAACAGGTTCTGGGCGATCTTCTCCGGCTCGGCCGTCTCTTCGGCCTTTTCCGAGACCTGCTCCTGTCCGTGGTGAAAATATATCCACCACATGATGACGGTGCTGGAGAATGCGGCACAGAAGACCACGAAGGTCAGTGTGGAATTCATATATTCCGTTGCGGTTTTGCCGGTGGTGAGAATGGTTTCGCCTAAGCAGATAATCACGAACAGCGCACAACGTTCGGCAAGATGCTCGCCGGAAAGAAGAAGCTGCTCATCTTCATGGGCGCGCATGCCGGGAACATAGTAGCGCAAGAGCGGCCCGATATATTCGATGGCTATCGCCACCGTCCACAGCACCAAGCGGAAGGTCAAGCCGTCTGTGAGCCCGCCAGCAACCCAAAAGAAGCTGGACACAACCAGCCAAACCGTGATCCTGCCGAAGGTCTTCGAGTTGCCATGGTCGACACCGTGGAAAACATAGAGGCCGAAGAGCGAGCGAGAAAGCTGCATCACGGTGTAGATCGAAGCAAAAATAAGCCCTTGGCTCTCGAACGCTTTGGGCAGTGCGATGGCGAGCAACACCCCGGCGAACATGAGGCCAAACAGGAGCATCCTGACAGGCCCCTTATCTGTATTCAGGAGGTTGGTAAGCCAGGTGGTATGCACCCATAGCCACCACAGCGCGAGAATGAGGATGGCTGCCTCATAAAGTGCCGTCGCTCCAAAGTCTTCCGTCAAAGTATAGGAAAGCTGGATAAGCGCGAAGACGAAAACGAGATCGAAGAACAGCTCTGGGAATGTGGCCTTTTGCGACTCGTCATCATCAGGCCGGATCCAGCCGCTTCTCGCACTTTGCGCCATCTATATCCCCGAGTGGTTGCAAGACAGTTGCGTCTTGCAACAAATGACCTATCGTGAAGCGGTAGAGATCGACGAGTCCATCAGCGCAGCTTCCCTCATCAAAGCATCTTTGCGCCCCGCCAACTCAACTTCGTTCGAGTTGTCAGGGTAAAAACGCGGTCCGATCAAGCGAACGCGCTTTCCGGAAACATCGACGATGTAGGTCTGAGGGTTATCGGCTTTGGGAGCAACGTCTGATTTTGGCGCGACATCAGGTTTGGCTGCAACCGCTGTTTTCGCTCGCTTGGCCACCTTCGACTTTTTCGCAACGGCAGCGTTCGAAGAGACCTTCTTGGTCGTCGTAATGCTGCTGACCTCATAGGTCTGCGCCAAAACGGCAGTCGTAGTTGACAATAGGAAGAGCGCGGCGGCGCCTGCTGCGAACCGTTTCATCAGGGTCTCCAGAACTGTATAGCTTTGCAGCAACAACAGCGAACGCAGAATTTTGGTTCCACGCACCTAAGATCCGTTAAACTCTTTTGTGCGAAACCGTACTGTCCTGCTGGTAAGGCTGCGGGAACTTGCATAAACAACAGGATAGGCATAGGTCGTTTTTCAACTGAGCATTGCGCCATGCCGGGCAACTGTGCCGATTGAGATGTGGGGACGTCATTGGTCAAACTCTCTCCCTTTGTCAGGCGAACGCTGGTCATGCTGGGGCTTGGAATAGCTCTGCTGATTGGAATGGTCGGAGCGTCGCTCTGGCTTGTTCAAAAAAATGATGACTACTCGCGTGAGACTGCAGAGCTGCGACGCATCCGCTCGGCGATCCTTGATGTACTCACCACAATCCAGGACGCGGAAACGGGACAGCGCGGATACATTCTGACACGTCGGGAAGACTATCTTGCTCCCTATAAGGAAGCCGTGCAGACGCTTGCGGAAAAGCGCGCTCGACTTGTGACGACTGTTCAGAACAAACCGATCTATTCTGGAAAACTTCCCGTTCTTCAGGCTGCCCTTGACGCCAAAATCGCTGAAATCGGTCGAACGATCGAGCTGGTCGATGCGGGAAGGGTCGAAGAGGCGATCAACATCGTCCGCGCCGATACGGGCCTTCTCTATATGCGCACGATCCGCGACACGCTGGATGAGTTCCAGGATGTCACGGATGACCGGCTGCGCATCATCGTTAACGACCAATTGCAAGCGGCAGACAATCTGCGTTGGGTAACGATCGGGGGCGCGATCGCCATCATCGCCGTCGTTGGCGGGGCTCTTTTCCTGATCGCAAAATACGTCGGCGAGTTGATGCGCTCGCGCGAGGAGGTCGATTCTCTCAATCGTGGTCTTGAAGAGCGCGTCAACGAGCGCACCCGCGACCTGATACGCGCCAATCAGGAAATACAACGTTTTGCCTATATCGTGACCCACGATCTGCGCGCGCCGCTCGTCAACATCATGGGATTCCTGTCAGAATTCGAAGCGTCGCTGAAGCCGATAGAAAGCTATGTGCTGGCGGATGGCGCCGCGCTTTCGGAAAGCGAGATCCGGGACGCAAGGCTGGCCGTCAAAGAAGATCTACCGGAGGCTATCGGCTTCATCCGCTCGTCCACTCGCAAAATGGACCAGTTGATCAACGCGATCCTGAAGATTTCGCGCGATGGCCGACGCAAGTTGCAGGCGGAGAAAGTTGATCTCAAGGAGCTACTGGCAACAGCGGGCGCGAGCGTTCAACATCAGGTTTCTGCTGTGGACGGCGAGATTGACGTCAATGTCCAACCCTTCACCGTTATCAGCGACAGGATTTCGCTTGACCAGATCCTCGGCAATCTTTTCGACAACGCGGTGAAGTATCAGATGAAGGGTCGACCACTGCACATCTCAGCGCGTATCCTGCCACAGGGACGCGGTATTGTGCGGGTCGACATCACGGATAACGGACGCGGTATCGCGGAAGAAGACCTGGAGCGGATTTTCGAACTCTTCAGACGTGCCGGCGATCAAGATCAGCAGGGCGAAGGCATTGGACTCGCACATGTGCGTTCGCTAATAAGAAATTTAGGCGGGGACATTACCGTCGCCTCGGAGCTTGGCAAGGGAAGTACATTCCATCTTACCCTGCCAACCGATCTGCGGAAAATCACACGAGGTAACGACATATGAAAACCACTGGCCAGGAAGTCACGATCGTCATGATCGAAGACGATGAGGGGCATGCCCGCCTTATCGAAAAGAACGTACGACGCGCTGGCGTCAATAACGAGATCGTGCCCTTCACGCTCGGCAACAAGGCGCTTGATTATATCCTCGGACCGGACCGTGACGGTCTCGTCAGCAAGGACCGCTATATTCTCGTCCTTCTTGACCTTAATCTTCCCGACATGTCCGGAATCAGGATAT
The DNA here is from genome assembly GCF_037722385.1 of Agrobacterium larrymoorei. Taxonomy (GTDB): domain Bacteria; phylum Pseudomonadota; class Alphaproteobacteria; order Rhizobiales; family Rhizobiaceae; genus Agrobacterium; species Agrobacterium larrymoorei_C. Next base: position 194,124 of record NZ_JBBKAQ010000001.1, on the reverse strand, counting down.
TGGAGCAGATCAAGAGCAACGAACATACAAAGCGTCTGCCTGTGGTGGTGTTGACCACAACAGACGACGAGACTGAAATCCAGAAGTGCTACGATCTCGGAGCAAACGTCTATATTACCAAGCCGGTCGATTACGAAGGCTTTGCAACCGCGATCCGAAACCTTGGCCTCTTCTTCTCGGTGATACAGGTTCCATAAAGGCGTAACGGCGGTGCATATACTTTATGTCGATGATGATCCCGCAGTCGCCCGGCTCGCTACACGCGTGCTGGGCCGGCACGGCGTTCAGGTCGATCATGCACCTTCCGTCACTCTCGGGCTTGAGAAATTCAACGCTGGCACCTTCGATGCCGTCGTGCTCGACCATTATTTCCATGGCGGCACCGGCCTGCAGTTTCTCAATGCCATCGGCGACCGGAGCCGCGATACGCCCGTCCTCTATGTGACCGGCGCCAGCGAAGCGCAGATCGCCATCGACGCGTTGAAGGCGGGCGCGGCGGATTACGTTATGAAGACGGTTGCCGACGACTTCTTCCCGCTGCTCCTGACCTCCATCGAACAGGTCTGCGCCAATTTTCAGCTTCGCAAAGAAAAGGAAGAGGCCGAACGTCTTCTCGTGCGGGCGAAGGAGCGCGCCGAGCTGATGGCCAAGGAGATGAACCATCGCATCGCCAACAGCCTCTCATTGGTCTCGGCGATGATCCGCATGCAGATGATCGCAGCCTCCAGCGAAGAGGCGCGCACGGTTCTATCGGAAACACAGAACCGAATTTCTGCAATCGCTGGCGTTCACCGCAGTCTCTATACCGCCGATAACATGGGTGTGGTGGATCTCGACGCCTATCTCTCCTCGATCATCAACGAGCTGGCAAAGTCCGGTCCGGACAATGAGCGCATCCGCATCAAGACGGAGATGGAAACGATCAGTGCCGCGCCCGACCAGGCGGTGGCTCTCGGCGTGATCGTGACCGAGCTTGCGACGAACTGTTTGAAATACGCCTATCCGACCGGCGATGGCGATATTCGTATCGCCCTGAAGAACCGCGAAGGCAAGCTGCAACTGACCGTCGAAGATGATGGCGTGGGCATGGGCAGCAAACCGAAGCCGCAAGGAACCGGGCTCGGCACAAAGCTCATCTCCGCCATGGCCCAGAGCCTCAAGGCGACAGTCGAGCAAAGCAGCGTTCAGGCGCATACCGGAACACGCATCTGCGTGGAATGGGAAGCGCCGCCAGCCTGATGCGGCGACGCTATTTCAATCAATAGGTGCCCGGCAAACCGGCAACGATCTGCGGCGCAGGCGCACCGGCGATCCCTTGCGAGGGTGCTGCCAGCGACGTTACGACGATCGGCGTACCGTCCGGCACGCGGTTGTACAGATCGACGATATCCTGGTTCATCAGACGAACACACCCAGATGAGACGGATTTGCCGATCGTCCACCACTCCGGCGAGCCATGCAGGCGATAGATCGTGTCGCGGCCATCCTTGAAAATATAGAGTGCACGTGCACCCAGTGGGTTCATCAAGCCGGGGGCCATACCGCCATTGGCGGAACTGTAAGGCTGAAGTTCCGGCTGACGGGCAATCATTTCATCCGGCGGTGTCCAGCGTGGCCACTGGCGCTTGTACTGGATGACACCCCTGCCCGCCCACTCGAAGCCTGCACGGCCGAGGCCCACGCCATAGCGCATGGCCTGATTATTCTCATAGGTCAGGTAGAGGAAGTGGTTCGCCGTATCGACGACGATCGTGCCGGGGCGTTCGCCGGTCGAGTTCTCGACCATCTGGCGATAGAAGCGCGGATCGATTTTCTGGTAAGGGATTGCCGGCAGCGGGAACTGCTCCTCCGGCTTGGGGCCATAGACCTCGGCGTAATAAGGATCGGTTCGCGGGCGCGTTTCTACCGTCTCGCGCGGCGTGGTCGTGCACCCCGCCAATGCCGTCAAGGCCAGTCCGCCGGTGCCGAACAAAAAGCTCCGGCGTGTCGTTTCATGCTTATTCAATCCAGATCCTCGTCAACAAATTATCGTGCGCCGGAAAAAGGGTCGGCAAGTGCCGCTTCCGGGCGGCTAATGGGGTATTTCGTTCCCGAAACGCGACCGGCCATATCCTTTGCACCGCTGTTTTTCAAAAGGGCGCGGAAGCTTGGATGCATGCCGCCATCGACATAAGCGTTCATCACGCTTGAAGTTCCACCGGCCATTGCAACATCGAGCTTCTGTTTCTCAGCATCGAGACGCGACGCGACCTGAGGGTCGAGCTGGTTGACAGACGGTGGGCAGGCAGCGAGAGGATCGGCCGGTTCGCCACCGGCAAATTCCGCATTGAATACATAACGACGGCCGCACACCGACACCTTCGGCTGCCGGCGGGTGACTTCGAAATAATCGTAGCCGTCCTTCAGCGTGCGCCAGAATGCGAAGTTCGGATCGTTCTTGTAGGCCGCCATATTTTTGGCCGTCATGCGAAACGGGTAGGCCTGAACCTGGAAGCGATCCTGACCACCCTTTAACGCACGCTCGACAATCGCATAAATCTCGCCGATTTGCGCGTCCGTCATGGCGTAGCAGCCAGACGAAGAGCAGGCGCCATGCACCATCAGGGCCTCGCCCGTGTAGCCAAGCGCCGATTCAAGCCGGTTCGGATAGCCGAGATTGAAGGAAACGTAGTATTGCGAGTTCGGGTTCAGCATGCTGGAAGACACGTGATAGAAGCCTTCAGGCGCCTGACGGTCCCCGCTCTTGGTCTTGGGACCGAGCTTGCCGGACCAACGGCACATTGGATAGCTTTTGAACAGTGCGTAGTTGCCGGTCTTGTCCACCTTCCAGACTTCGAGCTCGCTTTCCTGCTTGAAAATTCGCACGAGAACGGGGCTTTCCGGCTTCATACCCTTCGCAGACATCGCAGCGGCAACTTTAGAGGACAGCTTGGGCGGCTCTTTCGACGCGCTGTCAAAACCCATCGACGTGCAGGCAGCAAGCGACGCACACACCCCAATGACAGCTGCGGCTCTTGCCGATGCGATCATGATGTTTCGAAGCTTCGTCGCTGCGAAGCTCGATTTTGCCGAAGTGTTCATGGAACGTCTTGCCCGTCTCTTTGCCGTGTGCCTAACTAAAGAAGGTGACCACATGACGGCAATCACCCTATGGGACAAAGAGTCGTGAATTTACGTTACGAGTCCGTTAATCATAGACACACAAGGATGTGAGCGGGATGAGAGGGCTTCGTCGTTACCGCAACAGCCCCTGACCGCCATCGATCCAGACCGGCGTACCTGTGATATGGCGCGACTTGTCGCTCGCCAGAAACACCACGAGATCTGCAACGTCTTCGCTCAAACCTGCTTCGCCGCCGGTGATTGGAATGTCCCCTTCCGGCCATTCGACCGGGATTGCCGTTTCGTCCGAGCTGCGAATATGCGTGTTGTCGTCGATCTTGGTTTCGATTGCGCCGGGGCAGATCGCGTTTACGCGGATTTTGTACTGGCCGAGCTCGAGCGCCAACTGCTGCGCCATCGCAAGCTGTCCCGCCTTCGTCGCGGAATAGGCGGTGGCACCTGGCGACGTGAATGTGCGCGTACCATTGATGGACGAGATGATGACCACCGATCCGCCACCTGCGGCCTTCAGATGCGGCACCGTCTTGTGAAGGGTAAGGTACGTGCCCCGCAAATTGACGGTGATGGTCTTGTCCCACTCTTCCGGTTTCAAGTCGTCGATTGGCGCCCAAACGCCGTTGATGCCGGCGTTCGCGACAACGACATCCAAGCGTCCATGCTTCTCAATAAGCTGGATGATAGCTTGCTCCATGCCAGCTTCATCCGCCACGTCGGCGACGAGCGTCACAGCTTTGCCGCCTTGCGCATCGATATCCGCTACGAGCTTGTCGAGTTCATCGGCTGTGTGACCGAGCGCGCCTATGACGTAGCCATCCTTGGCAAGAGCCAGGGCCGAGGCTCTACCGATGCCTGATCCAGCGCCAGTAACGAGTGCAACTTTTTCCTGCGCCATGGTGGCCTCCTGTTGATGATGGTCAAGTCTTGGCCCAGATCAGTGGCCTCACCCGCAAACTATATAAAAAACAGGTTGTTCCCGTCGCATTCGCGCGTCACCATGCTCGAATGGAAAAGGATTTCTTCGAGCGGGATGCGGTGGTTGTCGCCAAGGCGATGATCGGCATGGAGTTTCGGTTTCACAATACAGGCGGCATCATCGTCGAAACGGAAGCGTATAGGTCTGACGACCCCGCCTCGCACAGCTTCAATGGACCAACGTTGCGCAATCGCGTTATGTTCGGTCCGTCAGGACACCTCTACGTCTACCGTTCTTATGGGATTCACTGGTGCGCCAACATCGTTTGCACGGCAGGTTCAGCCGTGTTGATCCGCGCGCTGGCCCCGCAAACCGGTGTGGAGCTGATGAAAAGGAGGAGGGGAACCGCCGTGTTGCGGAACTTGTGTTCTGGTCCTGGAAAACTCTGCCAGGCTCTCGCTATCACCGGCGATATCGATGGGGTTTCGGTCCTGGAGCAACCCTTCCTTTGTCGGTCGGGCGACCCAGAGGCAGAGATTGCCTCCGGACCCCGCATAGGAATAAGCAAGGCAATCGATTTGCCGTGGCGTTTTGGATTGAAAGGCTCGCCACATCTCAGCAAGCCATTCAAGGCGCTCGCTTAAACCACCAGCGGTGGCTCATCATTCTCGTCGGGATTGGGGTTGGGCACCTCGTCCGGAAGACGGTCGGGCTCCGGCTCTTGCACGGGAGGGACCTCGGGCTGTGGTGGAATGGGAGGGATTTGAGGATCTGGCTCTGTCGGGACAATACCCATCGCGTCGTATCTCCAAATGTTTGCGGGCAGCTTGCCCCTCGAAATCGCCGTCCGGTCCACTTAGTTCGCCGGATCAGTCCATTCTTAAGACCGAGCTGCCCGCTCTCGTGACATGACGTGATAACGCCGAAGTATGGGGTCGGGTTGCGCGCTATTTTGCAGGCTCAGACGAAGCCGAGTGAACTGCGCGCGATTTCCCGCTGATCGCCGTAGTCGCGTGTATGGGCGTCGTGGCCATATTCGTGTGCGGCATTAGTCAACTGCAAGTCGGGAACCTGAAGCAGGGCATCGGCATAAGTGCCAGTCTCCTCGTCGTTCTCAACAATCACATGAGCTGGCTTCAAAAAATCGAACATGGCTTCCTCCCATTCGAAGTTCCTAACTAACGCATCAGCCGACGCTACGTTCCTCCTCATAGCGGCAAACCATGTCCGTCAGGGACTAACTCTACTACACTTTAATTTGACGAATCGTTATGAGGCAGACGCACATTGTAGCAGTCGCGACTTTGACCGAGCCGCGACGTCAGAGAGGGATCAGGGCTATGGCGCTAAGTAGATCAGACGCCGCGGCGATTGCCCCAGAGCAAAACATGGAGTTGAGGCAAAACGCGTGCCTCGAACCAGCGCTCAGATGCAACCTTTTCCACCAGCCACAACATGCGATCCATGATGCCGTCGACATCCACCCGCGCGTCATCGTCATCGGGTGGTGGCGGCGTGTGATTACCAGGTTGGAGATAGACAGGAAGTGCCGGGAAGCGCGAAGCCGCGTCTCGCGCATAGGCAAAATCGGCGTCATCAAAAACGACGATCTTTAGTGCCAGCTGAGGTCCCTCTGCGGCAGCCTTCAGACAATCTTCGAAAGCCTGCCAATCCGCTTCCATACCGCTTGATGGTGGCTTTGGGCTGAGCACGAGGTAATCCAACTCCGCAAACCAGTCCTTAGAGACGCTGCCCTGCGTCTCCAGCGCAAAGCGATATCCCTTACTCTTTCCCTTCCTGATCAAAGGTCCGAGCGGCTGGATCGCCGGATTGCCACCGGAGAGCGAAATGGTCAAAGGTTTACCGCCAGAGAGTTTCTCGACCTCCGCCCAAATTGCCTCGACGGAAAGCGGCTTCCAATCCTCTCGATAGTTGCTATCCACCGCATGCAGCGTATCGCACCAGGCGCAGCGATAATCGCAGCCACCTGTGCGGACAAAGACGGTTGGAAGGCCGATCAGCAACCCCTCGCCCTGAATGGTCGGACCGAAGATTTCGCTTATCCGGATCGGCAGTTCGCGTGGCGCGTCCACAGCCGCGTTCATCGCAAAGCCGCCGGCCGGTACTCTGCCCATGTCTTGGCAGTCTCGCTGACACGCACCGCACTCGTCTCGGGCAGTCGCTCCTTGCACCACTCGTAGAAATGCTGGGCCAGCCGCTCCGCCGTGACCATGTCATGTCCAAGAACATCGTTCAGATGCCGATGGTCGAAGCAGTCGTCGATGTAACGCTTCAGCGGCGCCAGCTCGTGATAATCGCGAACGAAGCCGTGCTCGTTCAACGCCTCGCCGGAAAGCTCTACCTCGACGATATAGTTGTGACCATGCAGCCTGGCACATTGATGATCGGCAGGCAGGCCTTTCAATTGATGAGAGGCGGAAAAATGAAACTCCTTGGTGATGCGAAACATCAACGAACCTCCCGCGCCGCATAGGCACTGGTGGCGGCCACCCAGAAATCCGGGTCTTCGTAATCGGTTGGGTCTGGCACGCCCGCGAGATGAAACGCTTCACGCCGCTCGACACAGGTACCACAGCGCCCGCAGTGGCGCTCGCCACCCTTGTAGCAAGACCAGGTTTCTGCGAAGGGCGTTTCATGCTTTGCCCCATCGGCAACGATATCCGCCTTGGAGACCATGACGTAAGGTGCGTAAAGCTCCACCTTGGCATAGCCCTCTAACGCGTGTGCTTGCATAGTGTTGAAGCTGTCGATGAAGCCCGGTCGGCAATCCGGATAGATGAAGTGGTCGCCGCCATGAACAGCAATCGCCACCGCATCCGCTTGCTGCGCAGCCGCCAGACCGAAGGCGATGGTGAGCATGATCGCATTGCGGTTCGGCACGACGGTGGAACGCATGGTCTCCTCCGCGTAGTGCCCATCCGGCACCTCGACATCGTCAGTCAAGGCTGAGCCGGTGAGATGAGCACCGATGGTGCGAATGTCGATGATGTGATGCGGCACACCAAGGCGGGTGGCACAGGCGCCAGCATAGTCCAGCTCTTTTCTGTGCCGCTGGCCATAATCGAAAGACAGCAGAGCAAGCAGTTCGTGTTCCGCAGCAATTCTGTGCGCAAGCGAAACGGAGTCCAATCCGCCAGAGCAGATGACGATCGTCTTCATAATTTGAGATCCCTTGTTTTGACCGGGTGGGCTGCGACCGGATTACGGCTGGGCTTCTAGAGCAAAGGATAGGGATTGTGAAGCCGTAAAAGCCCAGCGACTCGCTCCAAGGGTGAACAATGAAATAACATGAAATTTTTAGTCATATTTAATTGCCGACGCGCTATTTCCGTTCTATGAGAGCCCAACTCAGCGAATAGTCGGATACCACCCATGTGGAGCAAACCTGCTTCTCAGTCTCAGATCAACGCGGCAATGGAAGCCTATTATGATGACCTTTGCCACGCTATGCGCAAGCGAGGACACACGCCTCTCGGTTCGCAAGATATAGTTCACGATATTTATGTGCGGCTGATGGGAAAACCGCGACTGCCGGAAAACCAGTCGGCGGTAAAAGCATTCCTCATTCGCGCCTGCATCAATCTGGGCATAGACCACTTCAGAAGGGCAAACTTCGAAAAGCGACTGTTCGCTGGTAACTCCGAAGAGGCCGTAACTGTAGCGGACGCTCGCCAGAGTGCTGAAGACGCCGCCGACATTGGCCTGAGGCTCGTCATTCTGGAACAGGCAATTATGGAGTTGTCTTTGCAGCGTCGCCGGGTGTTTCTCGCAAGTGTAGTCGGAGGGCTGGCATCGACTGAGATCTCCGAGAAGAGTGGACTCACGAAGAATATGGTCGACCGCCATTTGCGAAAGGCTTATTTGCACTGCCTCCAACGACTGGAGCCAACACTTTGACGGATCGCACAGATCTTACGGGCAACGCCGAAGAGGAGGCAATCGACTGGCTTCTGAAATTGCGAGACCGGCCAGACGACGAAGAGTTGAAAAAGGATTTCGACGCCTGGTTAGCCAAAGACCAAAGCAATGCGAAAGCCTATGAACGTGTGCATTGTCTCGTAGGCGATGTGAAGCGGCTCTCGGCGGCGCAAAGCGACTTTGCATTCCCTCTTCCGTCCAAGCCACCTTCGAAGACGGTTCTCCCCTGCATCATTGTCATGACTGGGATGGCTGCGGGTTCGTATCTCTACATGTCGGATACGCTGATAAACTTACGGGCCGATCACGTCACGGACGTTGCTCAGCGAGCATCCTTCAGAGCCCCTGACGGTTCCAACCTCGTGCTGAACGCCGACTCAGCGATTGCGTTTCAGTTTTCGCAACACGAACGGCGTGTCATTTTGATGCGTGGCGAGATGCTTGTCGACGTGATGCCAGACCCGACAAGGCCCTTCGTCGTCGAGGCCGACGGTGCGACCGTGACAGCTTTGGGCACAGCCTTCGACGTTAACATGCTGGAGAGCGAAACAAGGGTTGCTGTCATCAGGCACAGTGTCGCTGTGCGCCTTAACGATGAGCATCAGGTGAAAGTCGTCAAGGAGAACGAGGGCGTTAATTTTGCTTCAGCCTCCGGAATTAGCGAGACTTTTCCTGTCGACCCAACGTCCGTCACTGAATGGGAAAGCGGCAGGTTGGTATTCGACGAGCAGCCTCTTCCGGACGTTATCGAGACCGTCGGTAGGTACTTGCCGGGAAAGATCCTGGTCGCAAACCGCGAACTGCGTAGCAAAATGGTCTCTGGGACCCTCGATATGAGCGATCCTCACAAGGCTCTTCAGTCTTTCGCCAAAGCGTTTGATATCAAGCTGTTGAAGCTCACGCCCTACCTCACGATCCTGCGCTGATATCGCCAGCAAAAAAATCTTAAAAAGATGTCCCAAATACTCATGTTCATTCGTACCGGGGATGAAAACATCCAATATCCGGAGACTCCCCATGAACCGTGGACACCTGAATATTCGACCGGGACGCCCAAGCTATATCTTGCCGACGTTGCTTATTGGTTTTGCGCTTGGGGTTGGGTGCAATGCCTTTGCAGAGCCAGCGAAGATGGATGCGTTTGACATTCCAGCAGGTTCTCTTAGCTCGGCGATCAACCGCCTAGGCTCTCAATCGGGGCTGCAGATTCTTTTCGATTCTTCGATTATGACAGGCAAGACGAGCCCGGAGATCAAAGGGCAGATGGACGTGCGTCATGCGCTTGAAGCGCTATTGTCGGGCAAGGGATTGGCCTATCGATACATCTCTGTGGATACTATCAAGATCGAGCCGGCATCGGAGCCAGTCCAGCCTCCACCACCAGACGGAGCTACCACACTTAAGACAATCGTGATCAGAGGTCGGCAGTTCAACGAAAGTGCGCCGGGCAATGCCGCATATGACTCAGCCGACATTGAACGTTCCCAAGCCAGTACGCTTCCGCAATTGTTACAAAGGACACCTGGGGTGGCGACCGCAGGCGGCGTAAGATTGCAAGGGCAGACAACGGTGATCCGCGGGTTTGCGAGACCATCAGATACCAGGGTGTTGCTGGACGGTGCTCCGAAAAATTTCGAACTTTACGATCAGGGTTCCATTTTCATTGAGCCGGAAATCCTGAAGAGCGTCGAACTTCAGAAGGGTGCAACATCAGTTCGCTACGGAAACGGCGGCTTTGGCGGCACCATTCTGATGGAAACGAAGACAGCAAAGGACATGCTGAAGCCCGGCCAAAGCTTTGGAGGGTGGACGAAAGGAAGCTACCACACCGCCAATAATCAGCGAACAGGGAGTGTCATGGTCTATGGGCAATCAGATTTTAACACGCCAGTAACCTATGACGGGCTGATGTCTGGAACCTGGCGCAAGAGCGGCAACATGCGCGTGGGCGGTGGAGAGGTTTACGACGCATCAAATGACCGGCTCACAACATTCACTGCCAATGGCGGCGCTGCTTACGAAGGTCACGAAATCCGCGCTTCCCTTACCTACGGACGCTCCGATGATTGGGGGCCAGTGGCAGCCGTTCGTGGCGATCTTGCCGTGAGTCAGTCCAGTATCGATCGGTACGGAAGGCAACAGGCACGACTGCGTGCGTTGGCTGCTCGCGATTTAGACGATTTTTCGGCCACGCTCAAATACCGCTATGACGGCGAAAGCGACCTCGTGAATTTCAAAGCAATGGCAAGCTTTTCTTCCACGAGCCTCCATCGCACGCGGCCCATCATCCCGGGATTTACACCCGGCGCTTCGCTTGGCGGCCAAGAGAATGACGCCCAATACTCCGACCTCAAGTTTGAGGTAGAGAACACGTCCAGGCTTGAAATACTGAATGCTCCGCACGTCTTGAACTATGGCATCCAGATCGGCATGCATGATCGTGACGCATGGATGTACGACGTCGCAAACAGCAGCAATCCAAGCTACAACTACGGCTACTATGCGTCCTGGATCGTGCCTGAAGGCACACAGACATCGATCTCAGCCTTCATTCGTGATGAAGTCGAAGTCACGGATGGCTTCTTCATCACCCCGGGACTTCGCTTCGACCACGTGAGAATGGAAGGCAAACCGAATGCTGCTCCAAGATACAACAACCCCTTGGCGGGACATGATTACTCGGCGGTTTCCTACAATGGCTTTACCCCAGCCCTGAGCGGCCGTTGGGAAGCGACGCCTTCTACAACACTTTTTCTCGACTGGGCCTACGCGATGCGAACCCCCATTATCGATGAACTCTATTCGTCGCAAAGCATAGCAACGAAAGCATCTGCAACATCAAGAGATCTTCTTCCGGAACGCAATAACTCCTTCAATGTGGGTGTCTCGCAAGAGTTTTACGATGTGTGGAGTTCAGGGGATACTCTAACTGCCTCGGTATCGGGTTTTTACAATCACGTTACCGATCCCGTCACCAGACGATTTGGTAGTGCCAATCTGGCAAATGTGACAGGTCCTGTACCCTTCTATTGGAACACGCCATCCTATCGTATCTACGGCGTTGAAGTGAAAGCGAATTATGAATCGGACACCGTGTTCGGCAGCCTCGGTCTTTCCATCATGAATGGCTCACGCAAGGGCGCGATCAACGACATTTACGGCGGCAAAACTTATCCCGGCGATATGGCTCCGCTCACTGTGAATGCTTCGCTAGGTTATCGAATTCCAGACTCCGAACTGTCACTGCGCTGGACGGGCCAGTTCGTCGCCGAACAGAAGCACACACCTTACTATCAAGGTACCGGGTACTTTTACGCCAGGCCTGAAAGCGGAGGCTATGCCGTCCACGGACTTCTCCTGGAATGGACACCTAAGGAAGGGTTTATGGCAGGAACGGAAGTCAGAGCAGGCGTCGAAAACATCTTTGATAAGTTTTACAGCCCTTATCTCGCCGACGGCGTATCGGCGATGGCGGGCAGAAACTTCACGCTTTCGGTCAGCCGAAAGTTCTAAATGCACACAAGGGACGAGGCGCGCATCCCCAATTGGGATGCGATCCACCATCACCGTTCATCCAACCAGCCGTTCTAAGAAATTCACGCAGGCTCGTCCCATCCGCCGATCTGTGAATAAATGGCGTTTCGCAGGCCTCGCACGTCGCGGTTCAGTGCCGCGAGCGCTTCTGGCGTTTGGGTAGACGCGGCCAGCAGCGTGTCGCTCAGGCACCCCGCCTTGTGCTGCAGCGCCCTACCCGCATCGCTCAATGCGATGACGACCTGGCGCTCATTGCTGGCGTTTCGCGTTCTTTGTACCAGACCGGATGCTTCCAGACGCTTGAGGAGCGGCGTGAGGGTGCTGGATTCGAGCGCCAGCGACGCCGCGATCGCACCGACCGTCTGCTCGTCTCTGCTCCATAGAACGTTAAGCACGAGGTACTGGGAATACGTCACACCTAGCTCATCGAGAAGCGGCTTGTACGCGCGCTGGATAGCAATGCCCGCGCTGTAGATCGCATAGCAAAGCTGGTCGCTGAGGGGGGGCGGATCGTTCTTCTTGGTGGCCATACTAGACTCCTTTCCCTTTATATACAGATCCTTACGACAAAAACCAATATCGCGATAATTAATATGTTGACGATCTAATCAATCCATGCAAACTATAGTTATCGCAATAATTATTATCACCGTCTTAAAGGAGCAAATGATGAAGACCTTGACCGTTGCCGCCACCGCCATCGCAGCCGCCGCATCTGCCAATGCCTCGGATATCATCCCTCAGAACCAAGCCGTTAAGAATGTCGTTCTGGTTCATGGCGCCTTCGCCGATGGTAGCGGCTGGAGAGGTGTTTATGAGAACCTGACGAAGCGCGGTTATCGCGTCAGTATCGTGCAGAACCCGCTCACCTCCCTGGAAGATGATGTTGCGGCAACCAAGCGCGTGCTGGAGCGGCAGGACGGACCTACGATCCTGGTTGGTCATTCGTGGGGAGGCACGGTCATTACTGAGGCTGGCATTGATCCCAAAGTGGCGGGCCTGGTCTACATCTCCGCCCTTTCGCCGGATGCTGGCGAAACCACGGCTGAACAGTATGAGGGATTCGCGCCAGCAACCGAGTTTGTTCTGGATATCACCAAGGATGGATACGGCTATGTCAACCGCGACAAGTTCAAGGCTGGCTTCGCCCATGATGCCAGCGATCAGGACGTCGCCTTCATGCGTGACTCTCAGGTGCCGATCAACATGTCGGCCTTTTCGACCAAGCTGAAGAACGCCGCATGGCGCACCAAGCCCAGCTGGGCAGTCATTGCCACAGAAGACAAGGCTTTCGATCAGGCCATGCTGATCCACATGGCCGAGCGCATCAACGCCAAGATAACCAAAGTTTCGGCAAGCCACGCACTGTTCATGACCCAGCCGGAGGTCGTATCCGACACCATCGACCAGGCAGCCAAAGCCGTATCCGCCAAACAGAAGTGAGATGAAAGAGAACAGCCACCGGGATGGAATGACCATCCCGGTGGCTATCGTTTCTTCGCAAGACCGCGAAAGACGTATTTCAATTTTGCCGATGTTACCGCAGCAGCGATTGTGCTTCTTCGATACCAAGGGCTGCGGGCTGGGTGCAGGTGGTCGTCAGCTCGATGAAGCGGCCCTCTTCGCCCGACTTCAGGATCGAGGTCATGACGTCGATGCCGTGCAGCGAACGCTCCAGCGAGCAGCGGGCATCGCGGCCTTCGATCAGTGCCATCGCCATGTCGGCGAGGCCAGCTGTGCGATAGTTGGCGCGCGGGCCGTTGGGGCTTTCCTGGTTGGATATACCGAACGGGTGCTCCCAGTCTGCGAGCGGCTTGATATCCTTATCACGGCCACTGGCTTCGACCACGCCGCCGAAGAAGTTCGGGTCCGGCACATAGATGGAGCCTTCAGTGCCATAAAGCTCCATATTGGCGTGACGATGCGACCAGACGTCCCAGCTGGCAGACAGCGTAATGGTCGCACCATTGGCGAATTCCAGGAGCGCGTGGATGTTCGTTGGCGTTTCAACAGGGATCACCTGGCCGTTCAGCGGCTGGCTGGTCACGGTACGGGTTGGATTTGCCATGGATGTCAAGGCGCCGACGCGCTTTACCGGGCCGATCAGGTTGATGAGGTTCGCAATATAATAGGGCCCGAGATCAAGGATCGGACCACCGCCCTGCAGGAAGAAAAAGCCAGGGTTGGGGTGCCACATTTCCATGCCGGGGCTCATCACATGGCATGTGCCCGAAGTGACGCGGCCAATGCCGCCTTCGTCGATGTGCTTGCGGGCTAGCTGATGCGCACCACCGAGGAAAGTGTCTGGGGCGCAACCGACTGCGAGGTTCTTTTCCTTCGCAATGCGGCGCAGTTCTTCGCCTTCTTCCAGGCTTAGAACAAGCGGCTTTTCCGAATAGACGTGCTTGCCGGCTTCGAGAATGGCCTTGGACACCTCGAAGTGTGCTGCCGGAATGGTGAGGTTGACGACGACGTCGATCTCGTCATTCGCCAGCAGTTCCTCGATGGACTGGGCCTTGACGCCGAATTCCTCGGCGCGCAACTCTGCCGCACTCCGGTTCAAGTCCGCGCAGGCGAGCACCTTCAGCCCCTTGAACAAGGGAGAGAGCGAAAAATAGGTGGTCGAAATATTGCCGCATCCAATGATGCCGACGCCAAGTTCCTTGGCCATAATGGGTGACTCCGAATGGTCGATTTGGGAGCATGTCCAGCACGAGATCCCGGCTGGACATGCGGGGATGGAAAGCGATTGTGGTGAACTTTCGCTCACCGCAAATTAATCAGTAGGTGTTGAAGGACGCGATAGAGCGTGTAATCAGACGATCGGCGTCGCTTGGATTGTCATGCTCGACAACGTAGTACTTTACGGCCGAGTTCTTCAGCGCAGCGACCAGCGCCTTCCAGTCAACGGTGCCGTGACCGACATCGGACCAGCCATCCTCGTCCTTGTTTTCGCCAGCCGGTGCAATGTCCTTCACGTGGACTGCAGTGATGCGCTTGCCGTAGCTTTCGATCCAGGCGAGCGGATCAGCATTGCCGCGAATGATCCAGGCAATGTCTGCTTCCCACTCCAGATCGGGACCGCCCGCAAGAATCTGTTCCTGCGGTGTTGAGCCGTCTTCCAGCGTCACAAATTCGAAGTCGTGATTGTGCCAGCCGAAGGAAATGCCGGCATCACGGTAAGGCTTGCCTGCTTCTTGAAGACGCTTGCCGAAGGCGAACCATCCGGCGGCATCACTTGGGCGCTGATCGGGCATGAGGTAAGGGCAATAGATTGCTTGTACGCCAAGCGTCTTGGCGACCTTCAGCGACTGCTCACGATCTTTCTCCAGCATGTCGAGACCGAAATGGCCTGTCGGCATGGTCAGACCATTGGCATCGAGATCGGCACGCAGTTCCTTGAGTGCGGCCTCATCCATGTTGGCGTAGATACCGCCAAAGCCTTCGACGTGGGAATAGCCTGCGGCAGAAAGCTTCTTGAGAATATCGGAAAGCGGCGGGAAATTGCGCGCGCTGTAAAGTTGGAAGCCGAGTTTTGTCATATGTCTCTCCTGACATTTGGCTCTAATGATGAAGATGAGAGGGTCAGATGCGGTCTTCCGTAGCCGCATCGAAAAGGGACGCCATGGTCATGTCGAAACCGAGTTTAACCTTGGTGCCGGGGGCAAAACGCCGATGGCCGCCGACGCGCACCGAGATCGTATGGCCAGCATGTTTCAACCAGATGAGGTTGTCGGCACCCATCGGTTCTTCGATGTCGACCACGGCCTCATGCACCTCACCGCCGGTAATATCGGCGTCCACACGGATATGTTCGGGTCGTACGCCCAGAACCGCGGGCTTGCCGGCGGTCAGCGCAGCGGTCGCCTCATAACCGTCGAGGCTGAAGCTGACGCCGTTGGTCATGAAGACGACTTTGCCATCCTTCTCCGCCAATTCGCCACGCAAGAAGTTCATCGACGGCGAACCGATGAAGCCGGCAACGAAGAGGTTCTTGGGGCGGTTATAGATCGAGACCGGATCGTCCAGCTGCTGGATGACGCCGGCTTTCATAATGGCGATGCGGTCGGCGAGTGTCAGCGCTTCGATCTGATCATGCGTGACATAGATCATCGTGTTCTTCAGCGACTGGTGCAGGCGCTTGATTTCCACACGCAGTTCGGAGCGCAGTTTGGCGTCGAGGTTCGACAGCGGTTCGTCAAAGAGGAACACATCCACATCGCGCACCAGTGCACGACCGATGGCCACGCGCTGGCGCTGGCCGCCCGACAGTTCCGCAGGCTTGCGCTTCAGAAGAGGCTCGATCTGGAGAATGCCCGCAGCTCTTTTGACGCGCCGGTCGATCTCATCCTTAGGTACCTTGGCGACTTGAAGGCCAAAGGACAGGTTCTTCTCGACCGTCATTTGCGGGTAGAGCGCATAGGACTGAAACACCATACCGATGCCACGATCCTTCGGCTCTTCCCAGGTGACGTTGCGGTCCTTGATGAATATCTGGCCTTCGGTCGGTTCCAGCAATCCGGCGATGCAGTTGAGCAAGGTGGACTTGCCGCAGCCGGAGGAACCGAGAAGCACGAGAAACTCGCCGTCATAGATATCGAGATTGAGCGTGGACAGCACGTTGACCGCGCCGAACGACAGGGACAAATCTTGAATGGAAACGCTTTTATTCATGAACTTACCCTTTGACTGCGCCTGCGGCGATACCGCGCACAAAAAGTCGGCCTGAAACGAAGTAAACGAAAAGAGGAACAGCGCCGGTCAACAGGGTAGCGGCCATGTTGACGTTGTATTCCTTCACGCCCTGAACCGAGTTGACGATGTTGTTCAGTTGAACCGTCATCGGATAGTATTCTGGCCTTGTGAACACGACACCGAAGAGGAAGTCGTTCCAGATGCCGGTGACCTGAAGGATCATCGCGACGACGAAGATAGGCAGCGACATGGGCAGCATGATGCGGAAGTAGATCTGCCAGAAATTGGCGCCGTCGATGCGCGCCGCTTTGAAGAGTTCTTCCGGCAGCCCGGCGAAATAGTTGCGGAACAGCAGCGTCAGGATCGGCATACCGAAGATGGTATGAACCATGATCAGACCCGTTAGCGTGCCATAGATGCCCATTTCGCGAAGCACGATCACGATCGGATAGATCATGACCTGATAGGGAATGAAGGCACCGATGATCAGGACCGAAAAGAAGAATTCGGAGCCCTTGAACTTCCAGTTGGCAAGCGCATAGCCGCTGATCGATGCAATCAGGATCGACACGACGGTGGACGGAACCATGATGCGCACGGAATTCCAGAAGCCCCGCGACAGACCGTCGCAATTAAGACCGGTACAGGCATTGGCCCAGGCCTTGACCCACGGCTCGAACGTGATTTCCACCGGTGGCGCGAAGATATTGCCAAGGCGGATTTCCGGCATGCCCTTCAGCGAGGTGACGATCATGACGTAGAGCGGCAGCAGATAGTAGAGTGCTGCAACGATGAGCGTTCCGTAAAGGATGATGTTGCGGCGCGACAGCGTCTTGCGGGGTTTACGACCGCGCGGACCGCTCAAGCGGTCCGAAACTGCGTCGGCACCGGCGGCAACGGTGTTGAGAGTGCTGATGTTAGCCACGCTTGCGCCCTCCGAATTCGAGATAGGCCCATGGAATGATGATGATGGCAACAGTGAGCAGCATCATGGTGGAGGCGGCAAAGCCCTGACCCAGATTCTGCGCCTGGAACATGTAGTCATAGACATATTTCGCCGGCACTTCGGAGGCGATGCCCGGACCGCCGCTGGTTTGCGCCACAACGAGGTCGTAGACCTTGACGATTCCGCTGGCGATAATGACGAGCGTGGTGATGAAGACGGGACGCATCATCGGAATGACGATGAGCAGGTAGGTCTTCCACATGGGGATGCCATCCACGCGCGCTGCCTTCCAGATGTCCTCGTCGATACCGCGCAAGCCTGCCAGCATCAGACACATGACGAGCCCCGTGCCCTGCCAGAGAGCAGCGATCAGGATGCCATAGATGACGATCTGTGAATTATACAGCGGATCGAAGGTGAAGCTCTCCCAACCCATGGAGCGCACGACCGACTGGATGCCAAATTCCGGATTGAGCAGCCACTGCCAGACGAGGCCCGTTACAATAAATGATAGGGCAAACGGGTACAGAAAGATCGTTCTGAAGGTGTTCTCGAAGCGGATCTTCTGATCCATCAGCGCGGCAAGCACGAAGCCAATCACGAGACTGAAGATAAGCGATAACACGCCATAGATGGCAAGGTTCTGGATCGAAACGATCCAACGCGGTGCGGCCCACAAGCGCTCATACTGATCGAAACCGACAAAGGTCGTTCTCGGCAGGAGCTTTGAGTTTGTAAATGAATAAACGATCGTCCAGATCGTGCCGCCCAGAAAAATGACCATCGACGTCAAGATCAAGGGGATGGAGGCAATCTTCGAATTCAGATTGCGGAATAGCTGATTTGGACGTCCCGAATGGCTCTTTACGGCCATGTGCCCTCCTATCAATCGTTGCTCCGGACATCGATCAAGCAATATCGCAAGGATATCCGGTCAGGCGCGATCAAGCGCCTGTCGAAAGGTCGCGAGATCGGCGGGCAATGGGCCCGCCGATCAGATGCGATTGATAATCAGTCTGCAGAAGAGATGATCTCTGCAAAGCGCTTCTGCGCCTGCTCAGCCGTCATGGACTCGCTGGCAAAGAACTCAGCCATCAAGTCTTCCTTCTGCTTCTGCGAGTCGGTCGAAATGAGCTGGTCGGTGCTGGTCAGCGCGTTGCCCTTGGAAAGGATTTCGAGGCCCTTCTTCATGCAGTCATTGGCTGCGTTGAGATCGACGTCACCGCGAATGGGAAGCGAACCCTTCTTCAGGTTGAACGCAACCTGCGTCTTGGGGTCGACGATCGTCTCGGCCAGAACTTCCTGCGCCTTGGACTTTGCTTCATCCTTCAAGAGCGGGAAGTAGAATGCGTCGCCACCCGTCGTCAGATATTCATTGAGACCCAGGCCCGGCAGGCAAGAATAATCCGTTCCCGCCTTCTGGCCAGCGAGCTGGAACTCGCCTTGCGCCCAGTCACCCATGACCTGACCGCCGGCCTTGCCGGTGATGACCATGTTTGTCGCCTGGTTCCAATCCTGGACATTGGAGCCCTTGGCAAGCTTACGCGCTGCATCGGCAGCAGCGAAAATCTTTGCCATTTCCGGTCCGGCAGCAGCCTCCGCATCCTTGTCCTTGTAGACCTTCTCGTAGAGATCCTTACCGCCAAGAGACAGAACCAGCGTATCGAACAGGCCGTTGGCCTGCCAGGCTTGACCACCAAGCGCCAGCGGCTGAATGCCGGCCTTCTGAAGTGCGGGCCCGGCTGCGATGAACTCGTTCCAGTTCTTCGGGACTTCGACGCCAGCCTTCTTGAAGGCTTCGTTGGAAAGCCACAGCCACTGCCAGGAGTGAATGTTTACCGGTGCGCAATAAATCTTGCCGTCGATTGTGCAGCTGTCGAGCAGGCTCGCGGGCTTGATCACGTCTTTCCAGTTGCCCTTAGTGGCAACGTCGGTCAGATCGCGCATGAGACCGGCCTGAACAAGCTCTTCAGCCTGACGTCCATGGTTGAACTGGGTGGCGCCCATCGGGTCACCGCCGGTAATGCGGCTGATCATGATCGGGCGAGCAGTGCCGCCGGAACCTGCAATCGCGCCGTCCACCCACTTATTTCCGGTGGCATCAAATGCTTTGGCCAGTTCGGCCACCGCAGCAGCTTCGCCGCCCGATGTCCACCAATGCGTTACTTCAAGATCTGTCGCTCCGGCTATACCCGCCGGTAGCATAACAGTTGCCGCCAAAGCGGCCAGAATAGAACGATTGCGCATGAGTCTCCTCCCTCACTGAAACGTTGCCGTAAGACCGTATGCGAATCATATTCGTTAAGCAACTGGGCACGATACGAAATTTTAATTTTTTAAAAAATCACACATTTTCAATACTTTATGACATAACCACAACAGGGGGCGATGCGGATTTGCCAGCATCGATCGTTAGAGAGCTTGATTGGTCCCTCCTTCCTGCTGATCATCACTGAGTGCGTGTGAACACCTCAAAATACTTCATACATAAAATATATGATCAACTAAAAAAGCGCACTCAACATGACGCTCTTCTCACATATATTTCGTCACTTCCTTATAATTCTCCTCCTTGCACTCGCGTTATTATATTCCGGTCGAAAGCAAATTATGTATTGCTAAATATAACGCCAAGCCATTCCATTTATTGATTTTTTACGTTCCAGGATAAAAAACCTCTGGCGGTGCGTTTTAACGGCGCCTTAACCATCCTCATACTAAATAGATTTTCGACAACCTTAGTCCGACTCCCATGTTTTTTATGAGGGTCTTGGGCTGCAAACGGTGGTCGCTCTGGGCGCATGACGCAAGCCCAATCTCCCAAATGTCCTGATCATTATGAACGCCCGCTTCGGCTTTAAACCGAAGAACGGAATGCTGTTCCCTGTCGAATGCCTGGAGCCACGGTGAAGGTAGTACTCGTAGACGATAGTCGGTCCGCACTCTTTGCTCTGCAATCCTCTTTGAGCAATATTGAAGGTATTGAACTTATTACATTTACGGTGCCAGAAGCGGCGCTGACATATTGTCTTGCCAACCCTGTCGATCTACTTTTCATCGACTATCTCATGCCGGGATACACGGGCATCGACGTCATCAAGGCGCTCAAGCAATCGCCAGACTATGATCTCGTGCCGATCGTTATGGTCACGGCAGAACGCCAGCGTGAGGTCCTGATTGCCGCGATAGAGGCCGGCGCCACGGAGTTTGTCTCCAAGCCATTTGACGCGATCGAACTTCAGGCCCGCGCGACCAATCTTCTGCAATTGCGCAAAGCCCATCTGGAGCTTTCGCGCCAGGCAACCCGGCTTGAGGAAGAGGTAGCGCACGCTACTCAGGAACTGGTCGCGCGTGAAGAAGAGATCATCTGGCGTCTCGCACGCGCGATCGAGTTTCGCGACGGTGCAACCGGTGACCACATTTCGCGAGTTGCGAAGATCAGCCAGTTGATCGCAGCCGATCTCGGCCTCGATAAAGAAACCTGCCGGATGATCTATCTCGTCGCGCCGCTTCACGACGTCGGCAAGATCGGCATTGCCGACTGCATTCTCCAGAAGCCCGGTAAACTGACCCCCGAGGAAATTTCCGAGATGCGCAAGCATGTGGAGTTCGGCGTCAGTCTCCTTGGCAACGGCACATCGCGCCTGCTGCAGGTCGCCGAAGCGATTGCAGGCGGCCATCACGAGAAGTGGGACGGCACCGGATACCCGAACGGCGTCAAGGGCAAAGATATTCCGCTCGTCGCGCGTATTGTCGCGGTTGCAGATGTCTTCGAAGCACTATGCACCGAGCGTCCCTACAAAAAGGCCTGGGAGATCGACACTGCTCGCCAGCACATCCATGAAAACAGCGGGCTGCACTTCGACCCCGACTGCGTCGCAGCCTTCGATCGCCAGTGGCTGGCTATTGAAAAACTGATGACGCCTGCCAGCAAAGCGCAGGTCGAACCGCCCGCACTCGCAGCCAGCCTCAGCGACACCCTTTCCCTTTCGCCCGAGGGGCGCGTTCAAACCGCAAACACGCAGGAAAGCCGATGACCCCCGAAACCGTCACACTTCCCTCTTCCCTGTCGATCAGGGGGATCAACGCGATCCACGAGACCCTACTTTCTGCTTTTCAGGAAAGCAGCGCCGTGGTCCTGGACATACCCGAGGACGCATCGGTCGATCTGAGCTTCGTTCAGCTCGTCGAGTCGTCGCGTCTTTACGCCCGTGAGCAGGGCAAATTCATCACTTTGAAGAAGCCAGCAGGCCAAGGCGTTGTGGAAACGCTTGGGCGTGCAGGCTTCCTTGAGAACATGGACGAGGCTTCGCGCCTCTTCTGGCTGCATGGAAAGGACATCTAAATGAGCGCCAACATTCTCACTGTGGACGATTCCGCGAGCATTCGCATGACGACGAAGATCGCGCTGACCAACGCCGGGTACCAGGTGACCGAGGCAGTGGACGGTGCGGACGGACTTGCGAGAGCCAAAAGCGCTCCTTTCGACCTCATCGTTACCGACCTCAACATGCCAAACATGAATGGCTTGGAGATGATCGAGGCACTGCGCCAATCGCCAGCCCACACCGGCGTGCCGATCATCTTTCTGACGACGGAGTCCGATGCCGACATGAAGGCGCGGGCAAAGGCCGCCGGCGCCACCGGCTGGGTCACCAAGCCGTTCGATCCGGAAAACCTCGTCAAGATTGTCAGAAAGGTGCTCGGTAAATGACGCTGCTGGACCCTATTCAGGTTTTCAGGACAGAGGCCGCCGAGCTTTTCGAGCAGATCGAAAGCGGGCTTCTCGACCTTCTGCATGATCTATCCAATCAAAGTCAGATTGATGCCGTGTTTCGCGGTCTGCATACCTTAAAAGGGTCCGGCGCAATGTTCGGCTTCGAGGCACTCGCTGCCTTTACCCATCATTGCGAGACGGCCTTCGACCGTGTTCGCAAGGGCGAAGTCCCGGCCACGAGCGAGTTGATCGCTGCCGTTCTGGAAGCTCAGGACCACATGCGCCGCCTGGTGGACAACCCGGCGACCGCGTTCCCAGAGACCGGCGATAGGTTGCTGGCCAAATTGCAGGCAGCCGTCGGTGAAGGTTCTGGTAGCAAAGCCGTTGCGCCGTCGGCGCCAAAGGTCACAGCTGCTGTTGCGGCGCCTGCAACGTCTGGCGCAACATGGACTATCAAGTTCCGCCTTCCTGAAAATGCAATGGCAAATGGCACAAACCCGCTTGGCCTTTTGAACGAGCTGACCGAACTTGGCGACTGCACGATCGTCGCCAACACGGGTGCCATTCCTCCTCTTGGGCAGATTGATCCGACCCAGCTTTACGTCGGCTGGTCTGTGACCTTGACGACGGAACAGCCCCGATCCGCCATCGACGATGTCTTCATCTTCGTCATGGACGATATGGAGCTCGAGATCACAAAGGTGGAAGACGTCACGGCACCCGAAGAGATCGCGCCTCCACCTTCTCCCGTCGAAGAAGCTGTCAAGGCCAATCCTCAGCTTGTCCAGGCCGCCACCGAGGGTAAGCAGGGTCGGGCAGCTGAGAACGTCCGCGTTCCGGCGGAACGTCTCGACGAGTTGATGGACCGCGTCGGCGAACTTGTCATAGCGCAGTCGCGTCTGTCGCAGCTCGCCAATACCAGCGTCGACATTCATCTGCGTGCCGTCTCGGAAGACGTAGAGCGGCTCTCCGGCGAACTACGTGACACGATGATGGTGCTGCGTATGGTACCGATCGCCCAACTCTTCAGCCGCTTTCGCCGCCTAACGCATGATCTGGCGCGCGAAACCGGCAAGCAGATCGAACTGATCACCGAGGGCGAGAGCACTGAGGTCGATAAGGCCGTGATCGAACGCCTCGCTGATCCGCTCGTCCACCTTGTCCGCAACTCCTGCGACCACGGCCTTGAAACGCCCGAAGAACGCATTGCAGCGGGCAAGGACCCGGTCGGGCATGTTTCTCTGGTTGCGCGCCAAACCGGTGGTGACGTCATCATCACGATCAAGGACGACGGTCGAGGCATCAATCGCGAGCGTGTTCGCGCCAAAGCGGAATCCTCCGGGCTCGTAGCACCGGGCGCAATCCTGACAGATCAGGAACTGCTCCAGATGATCTTCGAACCCGGCTTCTCGACAGCTGCTCAGGTCACGAACCTCTCGGGTCGTGGCGTTGGCATGGATGTCGTCAAAAAGACCATCGAGGCACTGCGCGGTACGATCAACATTACAAGCGCGCCGGGTGCAGGCTCGGAAGTGTCGCTCGCCATTCCGCTCACGCTTGCCATCATCGATGGCCTGCTCGTTCGCGTCGGCCACGGCTGCTACGTCATTCCGCTCTCGGCGGTCGAAGAGTGCCTCGAATTGTCGCCCGAAGACGACGTCAAATCTCGCGGTCGCTCCTTCATCTCGCTGCGCGAAAGCCTGGTGCCATTCATCCGGCTGCGTGAACTCTTCCAGAGCGGCACGAAGCCGGACCAATTCCAGAAGGTGGTGGTCATTTCCACCGGGTCGGAGCGTGTCGGACTGGTCGTCGATCAGATCATCGGCGATCACCAGACGGTCATCAAAGCCATGTCGAAGCTGCACCATGACGTTGCTACCTTCTCAGGCGCCACCATCCTTGGAGACGGCAGCGTCGCTCTCATTCTCGACGTCGCACATCTTGTTGCGGCAGGCCAGCAACAGGAGGCGCAGATGCGCATTGCCGGATGAACCAGCCGCTTTTGAAACAGCCAGAAGACTTCTGGGCAGAACGCCAAGACATAGAAGTTCTGACGTTTTCGATCGAAGGCGAGACCTTCGCGATTGAAGCCGCGCAGGTGCAGGAAATTCTCGACCTTCTGCCAGAAACCGCCGTTCCGGGCGCCAAGGCGTTCGTCTCAAGCGTCATCAATTTTCGCGGCAAGGTCATACCGCTGGCAGACATCCGTCTCGCTTTCGGCATGCACGCGGCGGAAAAGACCATCGATAGCCGCATCATCGTCATCGAGATTTCGCTGGAAGGCGAACAGACGCTGGTCGGGCTTAGAACCGACAAGGTCTACGAGGTCACGACCTTTTCCAAGTCCGCCAGCGAGCCGCCGCCGAGCGTCGGCATGCGGTGGCGACCAGATTACATCAACTGCCTGATCAAGCGCGGATCCGAGTTCGTCATCATGCCGAACCTGATTGCGATCTTCTCGGCGCAGCGCGAGAGCCTGCCTGGAAAAGTCAGCGCTCAAGGCAACGTGGTTGAACTTGGAAAAGCATGAATTCCGCGACGTCGAGGGGGATCGACGACTAAGCGGAAGCCGAAAGGCTTGAGCGAAATATCAGTCGCCCATCCGGGCGGATGAAACCGAACGACACCGCGCATCGAAAGACAATGGGTCTTTCGTGCCAGCAAACATCCGATGCGCCTGGCGCATCTTCCACGGGGGCAAAATGCGATTTACGATTAAACTTAAACTGACGCTGGCATTCGGCATTATCCTCACGGTTCTTGCTGCGTTGTCGCTCTACAGCATCAATAGCCTGGCGACTGTGAACCAAGGACTGGGGGACTTGGCTAACGGTCCTGAAAAGCGTCTCCAATACGCGTTACAGATTGACCGCAATCTCTCGGAAATCATTCGCCAGCAAAAGAACGCCTTGCTCGAAAACGAAATTGCAAATGCAGATCGTTACACGAAAATCGCGGACGAGTTGACGTCGAGCACACTGGAAATTGCCCGCACGGGGTTCTCCCAGGCTTCGCCGCAGGGCAAACCTTACTGGGCCGCTGTGGTGGAGAACTTCGAAAAATTCAACGGCGAGTCCGTCAAGCTCAAGGATCTATTGACATCCGGCAACAAGCAGGGAGCCATCGAGTACTCCAACGGACAAATGCGTGCTCTCGCACAGTCCATCGGCACGAATACCAAGGAACTCGTCCGCGTTCAGCTTGAAATCGTCGACAAGATGATGGGTGACAGCCAGGCGATGTACGAGCAGGTTCGCCTGATCATGATCATCGCCGTCGCGTCGGCGGTTCTGGGTAGCCTCGTCATCGCAACCTGGATCGCGCTCGGCATCAACACCGGCCTGCGCAAAATCATGACCGTTGCTGAGGCTGTTGCTATCGGCGATCTCGACAAGAATGTCGAGATCAAGACAAATGACGAGATCAAGGATCTTGTCGAGCGCATCAATGTGATGACGGCAAACCTTCGCAACACAGCCAGCGTCGCAAACCAGATTTCCGATGGCGACCTGACCGTGACGCCAAAGCCACTATCGGACAAGGACACGCTTGGTATTTCGCTTGAAAAGATGGTCGAGCGTCTGCGTGGTGTCGTGGGTGATGCGCTTGCTGCAGCCGACAACGTCTCATCTGGTAGCCAGGAACTGTCTTCGTCTTCCGAGCAGCTGTCTCAGGGTGCAACGGAACAGGCATCTTCTGCCGAAGAAGCATCCGCTTCTATGGAAGAGATGGCTGCCAACATCAAGCAGAATGCTGACAACGCCGCTCAGACAGAGAAGATCGCTCGCCAGTCCTCTAAGGACGCAGAGGCCAGCGGTGAAGCGGTTGGCCGTGCTGTGGTTGCCATGCGCACTATTGCCGACAAGATTTCCATCGTTCAGGAAATCGCCCGTCAGACCGACCTTCTCGCACTGAATGCCGCTGTGGAAGCTGCACGCGCCGGCGAACATGGCAAGGGCTTTGCGGTTGTCGCTTCTGAAGTGCGCAAACTGGCAGAACGCAGCCAGGCAGCAGCAGCCGAAATCTCCTCGCTCTCCGGTGAAACCGTTCAGGTTGCGACTGAAGCTGGCGACATGCTGAACCGCCTGGTGCCAGACATTCGCAAGACGGCCGAACTGGTGGCTGAAATCTCCGCAGCGTGCCGCGAGCAGGATATCGGTGCAAGCCAGATCAACGAAGCGATCCAGCAGCTCGACAAGGTGACGCAGCAGAACTCCGGTGCTTCGGAAGAAATGTCTGCCACATCGGAAGAATTGGCCGCACAGGCCGAAGAGCTTCAGGCAAGCATCGCCTTTTTCAAGGTCGAGCGCGCCAATGCCAATAGCCGCCCAGCACCAGTTCGCCATGCTGCACCGGCACCGGCGCATCGCCCTGCGGCAAAGCCTGCCGCTCAGGTTCGCCGGCCCGCCCAGACACACTCTGTCCACGCTCAGCAGGCTCGCGCCAATGGGTTTGCCTTGGATATGTCCATGGGTGGTCCAGACGATAACGACCAGGATTTCCGCGAAAGCGCCTAAAATTTACGAGGAGCCTGCGACCGGACACACGCAGGCTTCTCTTTCCCAACCTTACCAGACCCCGAACAAGGCTCCCAGTGACCGAGCTTCCTCGTTTCGTGGCCTGCCGCCACACCTAAGGATATCACCAAGATGCGATTTACGATTAAGCTCAAACTTGCACTGGCCTTCGCGCTTATCATCCTGCTGTCGGGAGGTATGGCTGGTATGGCCATCACCCAGCTATCGTCGCTCAATGCTGCTGTGACGGATATCGTGCAGGGTCCCGCGGCTAACCTGCGCAACTCCAGCGACCTTTCCGACGCGATCCTGAACGCAATCGCCAGCGAAAAGAGCGCTGCGCTGAACGAGGATCCAGCCCGCATATCGACCTACGTCGATTCTGCTCGCTCCGATCGCGCGAAAATCGGGCAGATCATCTCAGCTCTTGAAAAAGAGACGAATCCGGCGATCCATGCCAAGGTGATTGAACTCAAGGCCGCCGTTCCCGCTTGGGAAAAGCTGCAGGAAGACGTGCTGCGTCTTGCAACTGAAAATACTGCCGAAAGCAATCGCCAGGCCGGCGCCATCTCCATGGGAGAAGGCGAAAAGGCAACGCGAGCAATGCTGACCATTCTCGAAGGCCTGAACAACGAAATCGCAACCGATCTGAAGGCTACGGACGAAGCGACGAATGAGGAATATGCGACTTCGCGCACCATCCTCATCAGCGTTGTTGCAGCGATCATCATCCTATCGATCCTCATCGCCACATGGATTGCGCTTGGCATCAACAAGGGATTGCAGCAAGCGATCCGTGCGTCCCGCGCCGTTGCGCTCGGTGACCTGGATCAGGATATCGCAATCAAGAGCAATGACGAGATCAAGGATCTTGTCGACAGCATGAACGTGATGACGACCAACCTCCGCGCCACCGCGGCAGTTGCCAACAACATTGCTCAAGGTGACCTCTCGCAGGATGTGAAGCCGCTTTCCGACAAGGATAGCCTGGGGATCGCCATGGGTAACATGGTCGTCAACTTACGTGCGACTGCCGATGTCGCGGGTACGATTGCCGCAGGCGACCTCTCCAAGGATGTGAAACCGCTCTCGGAGAGAGATACGCTTGGCAACGCCATGCTGCACATGGTCACGAACCTGCGCGAAACCGCAACCGTCGCAAACCAGATCGCTGAAGGCGACCTGACCGTGACCCCAAAGCCGCTCTCCAACAAGGATACGCTCGGCATCGCGCTTCAGTCGATGGTCGAGCGCCTGCGCGGTGTCGTCGGCGATGCGCTTGCTGCAGCCGACAACGTCTCGTCCGGCAGCCAGGAGCTGTCTTCGTCTTCCGAGCAGCTGTCTCAGGGCGCAACCGAACAGGCATCCTCTGCCGAAGAAGCTTCCGCTTCGATGGAAGAGATGGCCGCCAACATCAAGCAGAACGCCGACAACGCCGCTCAGACAGAGAAGATTGCTCGACAGTCCTCGAAGGATGCGGAAGCCAGCGGTGAAGCCGTAGGCCGCGCCGTCGTTGCCATGCGCACCATCGCCGAGAAGATTTCCATCGTTCAGGAAATTGCGCGACAGACCGACCTTCTCGCATTGAATGCCGCTGTGGAAGCTGCACGTGCTGGTGAACATGGTAAGGGCTTTGCAGTAGTCGCCTCTGAAGTCCGTAAGCTTGCAGAACGCAGCCAGGCGGCCGCGGCTGAAATCTCTTCACTCTCGGGTGAAACCGTTCAGGTTGCGACCGAAGCAGGTGAGATGCTGAACCGTCTGGTTCCAGATATTCGCAAGACCGCGGAACTGGTCTCGGAAATCTCTGCGGCCTGCCGCGAGCAGGATATTGGTGCCAGCCAGATCAACGAGGCGATCCAGCAACTCGACAAGGTGACGCAGCAGAACTCCGGTGCTTCGGAAGAGGTGTCCGCAACATCGGAAGAACTGGCCGCACAGGCCGAAGAGCTTCAGGCCAGCATCGCCTTCTTCAAGGTCGAGCGCGCCGAGGCGGCGCCTCCGGTTCGGCCCGCACCGGCTCGTCAAGTGGCTCCGGCAGCAGTCACCCGCAGCGCCGCAAAGCCTGCAACTCCAGTCCGCCGCCCTGCCCCGACAAGTGCAGTCCACGCCCAGCAGGCCCGTGCGAAAGGATTTGCTCTGGACATGTCCATGGGCGGACCGGACGAGAATGACGACGAGTTCCGCCACGCCGGCTAATGACCACATGGATGCGGGTATCATGCCCGCTTCCTCTGACCTGACGTAAACTACCGCTCAATCGGCAATGTCGACCAAGACTTCTGGAGAAGACGCAAATGGCGAGCCCAACATCTACCATGCAATACGTGACGTTCAGCCTTGGCGAGGAAGTCTTCGCGGTTCCTGTGGACGTCGTTCGTGAAATCCTTGACCACGAAGAGGCGTTCAAGATCCCACATGGTCCTGATTATCTGCTCGGCTTAAGGGACGTTCGCGGGCAAGGCGTACCGGTCATCGATCTCCGCCTGCGCCTTGGCATGACCAAGACGGTGAAGACATCGCACACACGCATCCTGGTGCTCGACATCCCCTTCGTTGACAAGGTGCTGGCGCTCGGCCTCGTTGCCGATAAGGTCTTCGAAGTCGCCCCGTTCCGGCAGGACCAGATCGAAACCGCACCCGATATCGGCATTCGTTGGAACTCCAGCTACATCGCTGGTGTCGTTCGCCGCGAAAGCGATTTCGTCGTTATCATCGATCTTGCGAAATTGTTCTCTGGCGATGCTGGCGAGCTTGCGAAGGTCGACAACGGCCCGATGCGCGCAGCCTGAAAGGACGAGTAATTGAGTACCGCTGTCAGCGTAAACTTCGACGATAGTCTGAGCACCCGCGATTTTCGCCAACTTTCCGAGTTCATTTATAGTTACTGCGGTATCAAAATGACGGAGGCCAAGCGGTCGATGCTGGAAGGCCGGCTGCGCAAGCGTCTGCGCGCCACAGGCTTTCCAACATTTGGCAATTACTGCGACTATTTGTTTCGGCAAGACGGCCTGAAAGATGAGGTGATCTACCTCATCGACGTGGTGACAACGAACAAGACGGATTTCTTTCGCGAGCCGAACCATTTCGAATTTCTCGAAAAGACCGCTCTTCCGACACTTGCAAAGCAAGGGGTAAGCCAGCCACGCACGTGGAGTTCAGCCTGCTCAACCGGCGCTGAACCTTATACGATGGCGATGGTCATGGCAGAGGCCGTCGAGAAGGGTTTGATCTCGGAT
Organism: Agrobacterium larrymoorei; assembly: GCF_037722385.1. Lineage (GTDB taxonomy): Bacteria > Pseudomonadota > Alphaproteobacteria > Rhizobiales > Rhizobiaceae > Agrobacterium > Agrobacterium larrymoorei_C. The sequence goes on along the minus strand of NZ_JBBKAQ010000001.1, from coordinate 164,504 downwards.
TTCAGCATTCTTGCGACGGATCTCTCGACAGATGTACTTAGAAAGGCACATTCGGGTATCTACAATCGCGATCTTCTGGAGCCCGTGCCCAGCGCGATGCAACGCAAATACGTGATGCAGGCTCGAGACAAATATCGCAGCGACGTGCGGATTTCACCGAAGCTGCGCGCCAAGGTGGGCTTTGCCCGCATGAATCTGATGAACCCGTCCTATGACATCGGTGCTCCGGTCCATGTCATCTTTTGCCGCAACGTGCTGATCTACTTTGACAAGAAGACGCAGACCCACGTGCTTACCGAGCTTTGCAAGTGCCTGGCGCCCGGCGGCTATCTGATGATAGGCCACTCGGAGTCTGTCACCGGCATCAATCTGCCGGTCAAGCAGGTCGCCAATACGGTTTTTCTCAAGCAGTAGGTTATCATGGTCAAAAAAGTCCGCGTCCTCATCGTTGATGACTCTGCCAGCGTGAGACAAACGCTGACCGCCGTGCTGCAGGCCGATCCTGCGATCGAAGTCATAGGGGCGGCGTCCGATCCCTTCATGGCGGCAAAGAGAATCCAGGAAGACCTTCCAGACGTCATCACGCTGGATGTCGAAATGCCGCGCATGGACGGCATTACCTTTCTGCGGAAGATCATGTCGCAACATCCCATTCCCGTGGTGATGTGTTCCTCCCTGACCGAAGCAGGCTCCGAAACGCTGATCCAGGCTCTCGAAGCCGGAGCCGTCGACGTGATCCTCAAGCCGCGTATTGGCGCTGCGGATCACCTGGCAGAGTCTGCCTTGCGCATTTGCGAAGTCGTCAAGAGTGCTGCACATGCAAGAGTGAAGAGTGTGAGGGCGCAGCCCCGAGGCTCGAGCTCGCTCGGTATCCAAGCCAAGCTGACGGCGGATGCGGTTCTCCCCCCACCATCGGGCAAGGCCATGGCGCGTACCACGGAGATGGTGATCTGTGTGGGAGCCTCGACGGGCGGGACCGAAGCACTTCGAGAAATGCTGGAGAGACTGCCGGCAAACTCGCCAGGCATGGTCATCGTTCAGCATATGCCGGAGAAGTTCACGGCAGCATTCGCCAAACGACTGAATGGCCTATGCGAAGTCGAGATAAAGGAAGCGGAAGACGGCGACCCAGTCCTGCGTGGCCATGTGTTGATTGCGCCTGGCGACAAGCACATGCTGTTGGAGCGCCAAGGCGCGCGCTACCATGTGTCGGTCAGAAATGGTCCGCTCGTCTCCCGTCACCGTCCCTCGGTCGATGTTCTCTTCCGCTCCGCTGCCCGCTCGGCCGGATCGAATGCAATGGGCGTCATCATGACTGGAATGGGCGACGATGGTGCCCGTGGCATGCTGGAAATGCATCAGGCCGGGGCCTACAACATCGCTCAGGATGAAACCTCCTGCATCGTCTTCGGTATGCCGAAGGAGGCGATCGCCCATGGCGGTGTCGACAAGATCGTTCCGCTCGACCAGATCGCCCGGGAAATTATGGCGGAAGACTACCGACGCTGAAGTCTCGCGGGTCTTGTTCAGACCCTGTTAACCATATTGTTGAATGATCGGACCGCACCATGAAACGGGTGCGTTTCAATGCGCGATGATCGCCGCCTCCCTCTTTTACGCTTGGGTCCATCATGGCAGTCATCACGTTCGCAAACACCAAGGGCGGTGCAGGCAAGACAACCGCAGTTCTGCTCTTGGCATCGGAGCTCGCCCGTCGTGGCTTGCGCATTTGCGTGATCGATACCGACCCGCAGCGCTGGCTCTCGAAATGGCGCGAAAACGCCGATCACCGCATCGAACTTTCCGTCATTACCTATGTTTCGATCACCACCCTACAGCAGCATGTGCTCGACAATCGCAAGAAATTCGACCACGTGATCATCGATCTGCCAGGCGCTCAGTCCCCACTTCTGGCCACAGCCGTTGGCCTTTCCAACCACGTCATCATTCCCGTTCAGGGCAGCACGATGGACGCGCAGGGTGCCGCACAGGTGCTGGAGCTTCTGCGCTATCTCGACGATCGCGCAGGCATAAAGATCCCACACTCGGTGCTATTGTCACGCGTCAATTCCATGGTGACCACGCGCGCCTTGCTGGCCGCGAAAGCGCTTCTTGCCAAGCGCAACGTCAACGTTCTCAACACGCCGATTATCGAACGCGCCGCCTTCCGCGACATGTTCGAGTTCCGCGGCTATCTCCACATGATGAACCCGTCACAGGTCAGCAATCTCGACAAGGCCCTTCAAAACAGCATGGCCTACGCTGATGAAGTGCTAAGGCTTCTGCCGGCACAGAACACGGTCAGGCTGTCTTCCGCAGCCTGATCCGGTCCATGTACCCGAACGTCAGGCGCGAACCTTACTCGCGCCTGTAATCGTCGTGCAGGCGGATGATGTCATCTTCGCCAAGGTATGAGCCGGTCTGGATTTCGATCAACTCCAACGGGATCTGCCCCTCATTGGCCAAGCGATGCGGCTTGCCGATCGGAATATACACAGACTCGTTTTCCGTCAGGAGGCGGGTCTGGTCTTCGATCGTAACCGTCGCGGTGCCACGAACCACGATCCAGTGCTCTGAGCGATGGTAATGCTGCTGCAGCGAAATCCGGTGGCCCGGTTCGACCTTAACGTGGCTGACGCGGTAACGATGACCGGAATCGGTCTGTTCGATATGGCCCCATGGGCGGTATGCACGCTTGTGCCTTTCCGTCTTCAAGGAATGATCGCTTCCCTTTAGGGTTTCTACCAAGCCTTTGACGTCCTGAACGCGATCCTTCGGAGTGACCAGAACCGCATCCTTCGTCGCAACGACGACGAGGTCCTTGGCACCGACGACAGTTGTCAGCAGGCCCGTGGAATGCACGAGGCAACCTTCGGAATCGAGAATAATCCCCTGCCCCTCGATCGCGTTATGGGCGTCATGCTTATCGGCAATCTCCCAGATGGCATCCCAGCTACCGATATCGGACCACCGAAAATGCCCGCGCACGACAGCCATACGCTTGGTGTTTTCGATGACGGCATAGTCGATCGAGTTCTTCGGTGAGGATTCGAAGCTCTCCTTATGGAGGCGCACGAAGCCAAGATCGCTCTCCTGGTTTTCGACTGCCGCCTGAACCGCAGCCAGAATTTCGGGAGCGTGGCTCCTCAACTCTTCGATCATGATGTCGGAGCGGAAGAGGAAGTTGCCGGAATTCCAGAGATAGCCCTTCTCCACGTAGCTGACCGCACGTGCTTCATCTGGCTTCTCAACGAAGGCTTCGACAACGCAAAGGTCCTCGTTTCCGTTGATGGGCTCGCCAGGATTGATGTAGCCATAGGAGGTCCTCGGTTCGGTCGGCGTCAGGCCGAAGACCACGATGTTGCCTTGCTCGGCAGCCTCGGCACCCAACCTCACCGCATCGGCGAAAAGATCATTATCCAGCACCACATGGTCTGCCGCGAGCGCCAGCACGAGTGAACCCTTCTCCCGCTTATCGGCAAGCAGTGCCGCTGCGGCCATGGCGGCAGCACTGTCACGGCGCGCCGGCTCCAGAACCACAGTTGCCGGAAGTTCGATCTCCTCGGCCTGCCGTCTTGCGAAAAAGCGAAAATCCTCGTTGGTGATCACCAGCGGTTCGGCATAAAGGCCCTTGTCGCTGACGCGCTTCAAAGTTTGCTGATAGGTGGAAAGCTCTCCAACAAGAGGCTGGAACTGTTTGGGCAACTGATCCCGCGATACTGGCCAAAGTCTTGATCCAGCGCCGCCTGCCAGAAGTACTGGAGTGATCTTTCGAGACTGTTCCTTCACAAATAAAACCTTTCCAACTTAAAAATGTCTGCGCCGGACCATATAGAGATTTCCCAACATCGCTATGACCGTTCTTGGGCGGATACGAAACTTATCCGGTCATCCCGTCAATAGTCTCTTGATCAAGATGGTTACTGCCGGCGCGGGCCCCCTAACGCGATTTGATGTAAGCGGTTCCTCCAACATGCCGCTCTACAAAACACACAAACCCGGGATTGCTCCCGGGTTTGATTGTCATTCAGCGCATCATACCGAGATCATTCCGGCAGCGCGTAGGCGATGACGTAATCGCCGCGATCGGGTGACTGGCGTGCGCCGCCCGCGGAAATGACGATGTACTGCTTGCCGGTCTTGGGCGACTTGTAGCTCATTGGGCCGCCCTGGCTGCCGACGGGAAGACGGGCTTTCCAGACTTCCTTGCCGGTCGCGGTGTCGAAGGCGCGCAGATAGTAATCCTGCGTTCCCGCAATGAAGACGAGGCCGCCCTGTGTAGCCAACGTGCCGCCCAGGGTCGGCATACCGATTGGGATCGGAAGACCCATCTTGATCCCGAGCGGGCCGGTGTCTTCCACGGTGCCAACCGGAACCTGCCACTTGATCTGCTGTGTCTTCATATCGATGGCGGTCATCGTGCCGTAAGGCGGTGCCTGGCAAGGAATGCCGAGCGCGGACAGGAAACGGTTCTTATCGACGGCATAAGGCGTTCCCTTCATCGGAACGAGCCCCATGCCGGTATTGACGCTTTCACCGCCGCTTGCAACGGCCTTGGTCGGCGCTGCTTCCTTCATCTGGATCCACAGACCAAGCCGCATATCATTGACGAAAATGGTGTTCGTCGTCGGGTCAGTCGAAAGTCCGCCCCAGTTCATGCCGCCGAGAGAGCCCGGGAAGCTGAGCGACAGGTCAGTGCCCGGCGCGGTGTATAGGCCCTCATAGCGCATACCCTTGAAAGCGATGCGGCACAGAAGCTGATCGAAGGGGGTTGCGCCCCACATATCCGCTTCCTTCAGGGTCTGTGCACCGATCTGCGGCATGCCGACGGAGCGTGGCTGCGTTGGGGAATAACGCTCATTCGGAATGTTGGCTGGCTTGACCGGAACGTCTTCCACTTTTGTCAAAGGCTGACCGGTGACACGGTCGAGAACGTAGATCTGTCCGGCCTTGGTGCCGAAGACCAGAGCAGGAACCGTCGTTCCGTCCTCCTTTGGAAAATCGATGAAGCTTGGCTGCATCGGAACGTCGAAATCCCAAAGGTCGTTGTGGACCGTTTGGTAAACCCACTTCTCACGACCCGTGGTCGCGTCAAGCGCCAGCATCGAGGCACCATATTTGTGGTCGAGTGGAGTGCGCGTGGCCCCATAAAGATCGACCGACGGGCTGCCCACCGGCATATAGACCGTGTTCCGGTCCGGGTCATAGGACATGGACGCCCAGACATTTGGGGTCGAGCGGGTATAGGTCTGGCCTTCAGGCGGCAGCTTGGTGATTTCCGGATTGCCCGGATCGAAGGCCCAGCGTAGCTCACCCGTGATCACATCGAAGCCACGCATCACGCCACCCGGCATATCGACCTGAACGTTGTCGGCAATACGCCCGCCGACGACGACCGTGGTGCCTGCAAGCGTCGGCGCGGAGGTCAGCACATATTGCGGATCCGGAGCGTCGCCAAGGCCGATTTTCAAATCGACGCGACCATTCGTGCCGAAGTCCGGGCAAAACGCACCGGTGTCGGCATCGAGCGCGATCAACTCGGCCGTGATGGTGTTCATCAAAATGCGGCGCTGGCAAAGCGCGCCGTCAGCAACGACTGCCGGCGTCACGGGTGTGGAGCCAGGTGCGGTTGGCTGCTGCAACGGTGCCTTTGCATCGAAATATGCCAGGCCTCGGCAACGCATCCAGACGGACGATTTGGCGTTGATCTCCGTCTTCCACTTTTCAGTGCCGGTATCGGCATCGAGCGCGATGACATTGTTGTGCGGTGTGCAGAGGAACACCGTATCGCCAACCTGCAGCGGCGTCTCCTGATCCTCCGCTCCATTCGCGCCGGGGCTGATCGGCGTATCGCCGGTATGGTAGGTCCACGCGACCTTCAGGTCTTTGACGTTGTCACGCGTGATCTGGTCGAGAGCGACGAAGCGGCTGCCACCGGCAGTATTGCCGTAATGCTCCCAATTCTTCTGCTCCCTGTCAGCGGTCACAGGCTTAAGTGGCGCCGGCTCACCTTTGAAGGCAACGGTCGGATGGGCCACGAACATACCGGCGAAACCTGCACCCGAAGCAATCGCCAAGATCGTAGCGATCGCCAAAGAGGGGCCGTAAGCTGGCTTCTTCCCCGCAGCGCGCCGCAAAAGCGGATAAGACAGCGCCACCACGGTTGCTCCGACGCCGATCGCCAGCATGCGAGAGATCAGCGGCCAGAAGTGCAGACCCGCCTCCCAAACCGCCCAGATGCCTGTTGCGATGAAAACAAGACCGAAAAGAAGCGCGCCTGCCGGTTTGCGAAGAAGGATCAGCAGGCCTGAAAGGACAAGTGCCACACCCGCCGTGACAAAATAGGGGCTACCACCGAGTGCAACCAGCTTGCCGCCGCCGATAGCGAAGAACAAGCCTGCGGCGACGATGATCGCGCCCAGCAACAACAGCCATAATCTGGCTGGAAGTGAAAGTGAATTCGACGATTTACTCATGAAATGAATATCCAGTTTGAGAGCTCGCAAAACGCGGGCTTGATGATCGTTCAATATCCGACGAGGCCGGGAGAGATCGCAGGAATCAATTCGAGGTGAAACCTCAAGGAAGTTCGCGTAGCTGAATGAGGGAAAGTGGCTGGGAAGGCGTTCGACAGGACTGTCATATCGATCCATTCACTGCAGATATCGTCAGCGTATGACTGACGATCAAAGACCAGAACAAACCTCCCCGGTGCGGGTGCGCCCACTAAAATTAGCATCGGCACCCAGACCTTAAGCTGGGGTATAACGCCGCATATTCACACGAGCAACCGGCGTCGCGCACTTTATCCACATGGGTGGCCAAGCCTCCTCATCAGCATCTTACCGAGAATTATCAATTAATCGATTGAATCAACTGGAGATGTCTGGCCGTTCAATTTTGCTGCGCTGAACAACATTCAGACCTTGGCAGGCCCTAAAAAAACACAATAACTACGGCCCAGATTTATATTGTTTACAGACGGAAAGTAGCCAAGCTCATGTCAGACGCGCCAAAAACCGCCAGCACAAGAACATCGGTCACGGATCAGGAAGCTCTTGATTTCCACTCTGAAGGAAGACCCGGGAAGCTGGAGATCGTTCCGACCAAACCGATGGCGACGCAGCGGGATTTGTCGCTTGCTTACTCTCCGGGGGTGGCCGTACCGGTAAAGGCTATCGCCGAAGACCCTGCCACCGCTTATGATTACACGACGCGCGGTAACATGGTGGCGGTGATTTCCAACGGTACGGCGATTCTCGGCCTTGGAAACCTCGGCGCGCTGGCATCCAAGCCGGTGATGGAAGGCAAGTCCGTCCTCTTCAAGCGCTTTGCCGATGTCGACTCCATCGACCTGGAAGTGGACACCGAAGACGCAGACGCCTTCATCAATTGCGTGCGCTATCTCGGTCCCTCGTTTGGCGGCATCAACCTCGAAGACATCAAGGCTCCGGAATGCTTTATCATTGAGAGCCGCCTGCGTGAACTGATGGACATTCCGGTGTTTCATGACGATCAGCACGGCACTGCCATCATCGCCGCCGCCGGCCTCATCAATGCCATTGCGCTGACAGGTCGCGACTTCAATACCACGAAGCTCGTCTGCAACGGCGCGGGTGCTGCGGCGATCGCCTGCATGGATCTGATCAAGGCGATGGGCTTCAACCCCGCCAATATTATCATGTGCGACACCAAGGGCGTCATCTATCAAGGCCGCACCGAGGGCATGAACCAATGGAAGTCGGCACATGCGGCGAAGACCGACAGCCGGTCACTCGCCGAAGCAATGAAGGGCGCAGACGTGGTCTTCGGGCTATCGCAGAAAGGCGCCTTTTCCGAGGAGATGATCCGCTCCATGGCACCGAAGCCGATCATCTTCGCCATGGCCAATCCAGATCCGGAAATCACGCCGGAAGAAGTCTCGCGCATTCGCGATGACGCCATCATGGCAACGGGACGCTCGGACTATCCGAACCAGGTCAACAACGTCCTTGGCTTTCCCTACATCTTCCGCGGCGCGTTGGACGTGCGTGCAAGCCAGATCAATGACGAGATGAAGATCGCAGCCGCCCAAGCACTTGCCGATCTCGCCCGCGAAGACGTGCCGGATGATGTCGCTGCCGCCTATCAGGGAAACCGCCCACGCTTCGGGCCACAATATATCATCCCTGTTCCCTTCGACCCTCGCCTGATTTCGGCAATCCCTGTCGCAGTGGCCAAGGCTGCGATCGAAACCGGAGTTGCGCGTCGGGTGCTGCCCGATCTCGACGCCTATGCACGGGAATTGTCGGCGCGCCGCGATCCGATGGCATCCACCACTCAGCGCCTTTACGAGCGCATTCGCCGCTCGCCGAAGCGCGTGGTCTTTGCCGAAGCCGAAGAAGAACAGGTGATGCGTGCGGCGATCTCGTTCACAGCACAGGGGCTTGGCACGGCCATTCTTCTTGGGCGCGACGACATCATCAAGGCCAATGCCGAACGCGCCGGGATCGATCTCGATCGTCCGAACATCAAGATTACCAATGCGCGCCTGTCAGAGCGGGTCGATTCCTATATCGACTACCTTTACGCACGCCTGCAGCGCAAAGGCTTCCTGCTGCGCGATGTCCAGCGCTTGATCCATAACGACCGAAACCACTTCGCGTCCTGCATGGTGGCGATGGGCGACGCGGATGCGATGGTGACCGGCACAACGCGCAACTATTCCACCGCCCTTGAAGACGTGCGGCGCTGCATCGACGTCAAGCCTGGCCACCGCGTCATTGGCGTATCACTCGTCGTCTCGCGCAACCGCACAGTCTTCGTTGCCGATACCGCCGTTCATGACATGCCATCTGCTGAAGATCTCGCGGATATTGCTGAGGAAGCGGCTGGACTTGCACGCCGTTTCGGCTACGAGCCACGCGTCGCAATGCTCGCTTACTCCACCTTCGGTCATCCGACGGGCGAGCGCTCCGACAAGGTCCGCGAAGCCGTGCGCATTCTCGATAAGCGCAACGTGAACTTCGAAGTAGACGGTGAAATGGCGGCGGACATTGCGCTGAACCTGCAGAAAATGCAGAGCCAGTATCCTTTCGCACGTCTGTCCGGACCGGCGAATGTTCTGGTCATGCCAGCCATCCACTCCGCATCGATTTCGACGAAGATGTTGCAGGAACTTGGCGGCGCCACCGTCATCGGGCCACTACTGGTTGGACTCGACAAATCGGTGCAGATCACCGCCATGGGGGCGAAGGACAGCGACATCGTCAACATGGCAGCCATTGCGGCCTATAACGCTGGCCGGTAATCCAACGGGTTACCCGGTCTACGATGCGTCCCATTATCGAAAACCGAACGCAAAATCCCCGGCGCCAACAGCGCCGGGGATTTTTCTGTTCTGATCGCGACATTTCACAAACAAAATAATTAGACCGTGCTAAAACGCGCTGCAAACATTCGCCGCTCGGGCGGATGCGCATGACGAATAGCTGGATCAACAATGGCACTCTGCACAGGTCTGGAGCAAAGAGCGTCGGGCACGAACGGGCTATACCGGCAGTTCTCCAACCATTTGCTGAAAAATCCAAATGCGGTGATCGCCCTCTTCGGCGTTTACTTTCTCGTCCAGATCGTCGTCCGGCTGTTGCTTCCCCCGGCGCTGCGTATAGACGAAGCGCAACAAGTGCTGTTCGCTCAATGGCTGGCTCTCGGCTACGACGCCCAGCCGCCGCTCTATAACTGGTACCAGCAAGTGATCTTTTCGATTTTCGGCACGTCGATGCTGGGTCTTGCCGTCGCCAAGAACCTTATTCTTTTCCTGGTCTTTGCCACCTATGTGAAACTCGCTGACCTCGTCTTGAGAGAGAAATCTCTGGTCCTGGTCGCGTCTTTGGCGTTTTTCTTGAGCCCGCAAGTTTTTTGGCAGGCGCAGCGCGATCTGACCCACACGACAATGTTGATGTTGACCAGTCTCTGGTCAATTTATCTGAGCCTGCGGCTTCTCCAGAAACCGACCACGCTCGGCTATGTGCTGACCGGGATCGCAGTCGGTCTCGGAATGCTGTCGAAATACAATTTTATTCTCATTCTTCCTGCGATCCTTCTTGCCGTCTGGCTCCATCCAAAAGGCCGCGCGCGGATATTCGACTGGCGCATCCTGCTGACGATCGGCATCAGCCTCGTCGTCTTCATGCCACACACGATCTGGCTCTTCGATAATCTGCAGTTCGCTTCAGATGTGACGCTTCGACGGATGGCGGAGGAAGCGCCTGAAAGCCGGTGGATGCAAATCCTCACCGGTGTCACGCGCGTTTTTTCGGGTTCGGCCATTGTGCTGATCCTGCCTGCACTGGTGCTCCTTGCATCGGGGGGAAAGGCGGCAGACGCTGGAATGGACAAGCAACAGAGATCGCCCTGGCTTCGCTTCTTCCTCCATTACTTCGTCGCGCTGGCTGCGGTTCTCCTCATCGTCATTGTGGTCACGACGATGACGGAGGTCAGAGACAGGTGGTTGCTCCCGCTCGTCATGCCGTTTCCGATTCTCGCTGCGTTATGGCTCGAAAGACGCTCATTCGACCCAAGTGTCTTCGTCAGAAAAGTTTTGCCCGTCTGCCTCGTGGTCATGGCAATCTTGCCTGTCGCCTTGATCGTGTCAGTGCCGGTCCAGGCGATGTTCGGCAAGACATCCAGATCGAACAGCGACTGGCGGGCCTTTCATCAGCATCTTCAAGAAAAGCAAATCTCGCCGTCTCTCATCGTGACATCCGACTGGTACACAGGTGGCAATCTGCGTTTCGTCTTCCCCGACACCAAGGTTGCCACCACCACCTATGATGATTTCGATCCGGCATTTGCGCTGTCGAATGACCATCCCGTGCTGTTTGTCTGGGTCACCGGGCGTGATCAATCGGCTGGAATGGTGGATTGGCTGCAGGCTCAAATGGGTGTGAAACTGAAAGACATCAGTCTCAATACATTCGAGGCCCCGATGTATTTTCCTGTCGACGGCAAAATGCAAAGGTTCAGCTACGTTTTGATCACGCCGCAGAACCTGGAGAAATGATCGGAGCAACTCGCGGCTTCGGCACCATCTGCTGACCAAGTATATTCGGGCGAGGCGGCCAGTCGACAAACAATATCCAAAAGTGCTAGGCAGTCGCCAGATTGGCGATCAGCGCCTATCTCGTTCGAAATGGATGAGACATGGATAGAAACGGCTCTTTGGGCAAGTGCGAAGTGCTGGTAATCGGCACCGGGATCGTCGGTGTCATGGCGGCTCTCTATTTGCAGAATGAAGGGAAGTCGGTCACGATTCTGGAACGTGGCGAAATTGCGCGCGGTGCCAGTGCTGGCAATGCCGGTATTTTGGCCTTTCCAGAAATCATCCCCATGCCCGCGCCCGGGATCATGAAGAAGGCGCCGAAGTGGTTGATCGACCCGCTCGGACCGCTGAGTGTTCCGCCGGCCTACGCCCACAAAATCGCCCCTTGGCTTTGGCGTTTCTGGAAGGCAAGCTCGCCGCGGATGTTCGACCATGGCATGCGGGTGCAGACCAGGATGATGGCGCTTGCGGCATCCGAGATGCAGCATGTGGCTGCGATGCCCGAACTTTCCAATTTCATCTCCAATACCGGCACCCTCGATCTTTATGATAGCAGTGCAAGCTTCGATGCCTCAAACCATCATTGGGAAGAGAAGGCCAAAGCCGGCTTTACCTTCTCAAAGATCGGCCGCACCGAGATCGACGAGCTACAGCCTGGCCTCGCGCCTCAGTTCAAACACGCGGTCTATACGCCTTCTGGTCTGCAAGTCAGCGACCCGCATGAGTTTACCAAAGCCATTGCCGAACTGGTCATTGCACGCGGTGCAAACTTTAAGAAAGGCGAAGCAGTCCGGATCGAAACGGTCGGGGAAAGCACCATCGTGACACTCGCCAATGGCGACAAGATCGATGCCGACAAGGTCGTCCTCGCCGCCGGTGCCTGGTCGAAGCCGCTCGCGGCTTCTCTGGGCAATGACGTGCCGCTGGAAACCGAGCGCGGATATAATACCACACTACCTGCCGGTAGCTTCGATCTGAAACGCCAGATCTACTTCAACGACCACGCCTTCGTCGTCACTCCGCTGTCGAGTGGCGTGCGTGTCGGGGGCGCCGTCGAACTCGGCGGCCTCGACCTACCGCCAAACTTCCGTCGCTCGGAAGCGATGCTGAAGAAGGCAAGTCGCTTCCTGCCGGGCTTGAAAACCGAAGGCGGTCAGCAATGGATGGGGTTCCGACCCTCGCTACCGGACAGCCTGCCGGTCATTGGACCGTCGCGCGCAGCGCGTTCGGTCATCTACGCCTTCGGCCACGGCCATCTCGGACTGACGCAATCGGCAGCCACGGCACGCCTTGTCACCGAACTAGTTTGCGAGCGAGATACGTCGATCCCCGTCGACCCCTTCCGCGCCAACCGGTTTTCCTGACGCAAACGCAAAAGGCCCGCTTCGACAGCGGGCCTCTCACCACTTGCTTCGATAAAATCAGAACGGTGAATCCGGGAAGTAGAAGTCCTTCGCGTTATCCTTCGTGACCAGCGTGGCGTCCAGAATGTAGGTGCCACGAACCGGAACCTGATCGTAAAAGTTGGCAGCGGTCAGTTCCATGGCAGTTGCCACCATCGACGGCGGATAAAGAACGTCGACCGGGATCATCTTGTCGCCATCCATGACCTTCTTTATCATGTCCTTGGAGCCCGCACCGGCAACGACGTACTGAATGTCGGTACGCTTGGCTTGCTCAATGGCCTGCAGAACGCCGACGGCCATGTCGTCATCCTGGCACCAGACGACGTCGATCTTCGGATACTTCGTCAAATAGTCCTGCATCACCTTGAAGGCATCGTCGCGGTTCCAGTTGCCGAACTGGCGGTCGAGAACCTTGACCTTGGAGCCTGCAATGCCCTTGTCGAAGCCGTCCTGACGCTGCTGGTCGATCGGGATCGGAAGACCGCGAATGATGACAACTTCAGCTTCCGGCGTCTTCTCGGCAATGTACTTGCCAGCGACTTCGCCGAGTGCCGGGTTGTTGCCAGCAACGTAGAGATCGCGCACGGTGTCATCGTTGACGCTTGGAGCGCGGTCCACGAGGGCGACGAACTTGCCGTTGCCTTTGACTTCCTTGATGGCGTTGACCAGCGGATCTGGATCGGACGGCAGGATGACAAGCGCATCAATGCCTTGGGTCTCCAGGTCCTGCACCGCATTGGCCTGAGTTGCCGCGTCCGGCGATGTCTTGACGATCACGTTCAGGCCCGGATGTTCCTGCATCAGAAGCTTCGCAACGCGCTCAGCGTGGAACACGACGCCCGATGTCCAGCCATGGTCGGCGGCCGGGATCGAAACGCCGATCGTTACCTTCTTGTCTTCGGCATGTGCTGCCCCCGCCAACGCCACCATGGCGACAGCCATTCCCAACAGTCTTTTACGCATGTGTCTTCCTCCCAACAGATAAGGTCTCGATTAAGAAGCCGGGCGACCTCTCGACCCGGGTTTTCCGGAGCACTTCGCGTCTGATGGACGGTCAGAAGCGCTCCAAGACTTTGAACGCGCCGCCCGCAGGGCAGCCCGCCCTCACCGCTGACGCATCAGCGAACGCTGCACCAGCATTGCAATGATAATGATCGCGCCCTGAATGGCCCCGATCAGATACTCGCTGATGAAGTTGGAGAGCAGCATGATGTTACCGACGAGTTCGAGGATGAAGGCGCCACAAATGGTGCCCCATACGCGCCCTGCTCCACCCTTCAGCGCCGTCCCACCAACGACGACGGCCGTAATCGCCTGCAACTCCCACATCATGCCCGTGGTAGCGGATGTGGAGCCGAGACGTGGGACGTAGAGAAGAACGGCGATCGCCACGCAAAGACCCTGGATGACGAAGGCGATGGTACGGACTCGGTTGACGGCGACGCCTGAATATTTGGCGACATCACGGTTCGATCCTACGGCCGTGACATGTCGGCCATAGCGCGTGCGGTAGAGGATGAAAGCCGCAATGGCGGTCACCACAAGGATGACGATAATCGGAACCGGAACGCCGAAGATCGTGCCGAAATAGGCCGGGCGATACAGGCTCTGCAATTGCGGTTCGCGCAACGTGATCGCGCCCCCTTGCGACAGCCAGGTCGTCAGGCCGCGAAAAACGCCCATTGTGCCGAGCGTTGCGATGAAAGGCTCGATCTTGCCGACCGTTGTGATCAGGCCATTGAGGAGACCACAGAGCGAACCGGCGATGACGGTAAAGACGATCGCGGCCGTCAGCATCAGAGCCGGATCGCTGATCGTTCCGGAATTCATCAGCAGGATCATCAGGCTTGCAACGAATGCCACCATGGAGCCGACCGAAAGATCGAGATCTCCGGCCGATATGACGAAGGTGGCGCCGACCGCGATGATTGCAATGAATGCGCTACGGGTCGCGACATTTGCCAGATTGTTGATGCTGATAAAGTTCGGATTGACCAGTGCGCCGACAATCAAAAGCAGCAGCAGGGCGACAAAGGGCGCCACAGCGCGCAGATCGACATCGCGGAACGATCGCGACCGGCGGGCACTCTTTTCCTTGCCGTCTTCACTTACACTCATACCCACAACAGACCTCCCGTCCTGCCCCTGTTGCCCGCGACGATCCCTTTCTTGAAGGGGTCGTTCAGGCTGCTGTTTTTGTTTTCAATCCGGCCGCATAGCGCATGATTTCATGCTCGTTGATCTCGTCGCCCTCAAGCATGCCGACGATGCGGCCTTCGCGCATCACCGCAACGCGGGTACAAAGACCGATAACCTCCTGCATCTCCGACGAGACGACGATCACCGAATGACCGTCCCGCGCGAGCGCCGAGATAAAATGATAGATTTGTTGCTTGGTGCCGACATCGATGCCACGCGTCGGCTCGTCGATTATGATAATCTTCGGCTCGGTTTCCATCACCTTCGCCAGAAGAAGCTTCTGCTGGTTGCCGCCGGACATGCGACCAACCATGACGTTGCCGTCGCGCACGCGAATATCGAAGCGCCGACGTGCCTTCTCGAGCGCTTTCGCCTCGCTGCCGGAACTGAGATAGCCGAAGCGACCATGACGGTCGAGTGATTGCAAGGTGAGATTAAGGCCCATACCGGCGCCGAGCAAAAGTCCCTTGGACTTGCGGTCCTTGGTCATATAGGCCAGCCCCGCATCGATCGAGGCATGCAGATCATGCGAGGGCAGCGTGACACCATTGGCATCCACCTCTCCCGCCTGTCTTGCCTTGATACCGACAATGGCCTCCATCAACTCCGTTCGACCAGAGCCAATCAGACCGGAGAAGCCGAGGATTTCGCCCTTTCGCAGTTCGAACGTGGCGTCCTTTACATAGCCGGTAGAGAGACCTCGCACGTTCAGAACGATATGCTCATCGACGTCCGGCTCCCGTTTTGCAGGATAAAGGCTTGAAAGTTCGCGACCGACCATCAGTTGAGCGATCGCCTCGCCATCCAGCATCGAGGTGGGAGCAGTCTTTACCCAATGGCCGTCTCGCAGCACAGTGACCCGGTCGGTCAATTCCATGACCTCATCCAGCTTGTGCGAGACGAAGACGAAGCTTGTGCCTTGATCGCGAAGCTGACGCACCTGCTTGAAGAGGTAATTGGTCTCCTCGCGAGAGAGAACGGCGGTCGGCTCGTCCATGAAGATGATGCGCGCTTCGCGGCTGATCGCCTTGGCGATCTCCACCATCTGCTTTTCAGCGATGGAGAGGCTCGAAATCATCGCGTTCTCATCCACGTGACAATTGAGGAGATCGAGAATGCGCCGCGTTTCCGAACGCATGAACTTTCTGTCGAGCACGCCGAAGTGGGTGACCTCCCGGCCAAGGAAGATGCTTTCGGCTACCGTCAGATGTTCGGCGAGGTTGAATTCCTGGTGAATAATGACGATGCCCAACGCCTCTGCGGCGCCGTTCGGTGGCAACCTCACGGGCTGCCCGTCCAGGAGAATTTCGCCGGAGCTCGGCTGCTCGAAGCCGGAGAGGACCTTGACCAGCGTCGATTTGCCCGCACCGTTCTCGCCCATCAACGCGTGAATCTCACCTGCCTTCAGCTCAAAATTGACGCTGAAGAGAACTTGCACACCGTTGAACGATTTTGAAACCCGGCGCGCGCATAGCACAACATTGCCGTTCTCGACGGTTTCCATCCCACTCCTCCATGCGGCTCCCATTCCGCAAGGATTGTGTAAACCTTTACATGACTGATGTAAAGGTTTACATTCGCCGCTGTTACACAGATGTGATCAATCCATTTGACGCAACGCGCGGCGTGTGTAGTGTCCGGTCGCAGATAGACCCGAGGCTTATCTTTGTCCAATTCGCCACCAGCCACGATAGAAGACGTCGCCCGTATCGCGGAGGTATCGATTGCCACGGTGTCGCGCGCCATTCACAACCCCGAAAAGGTTGCCAATTCTACCCGGCTGAAGGTCAACCAAGCCATCGCCGTGACAGGCTACACTACCAATGCGGTTGCGCGGAGTCTCAGACTCGGCCGCTCGAACATGATTCTTGTGGTGGCACCGGATATCGGCGACCCGAACTTTTCCAATATTCTCATTGGACTGGAGAATGAGGCGCGGGCGCACGGCTATGGAATTTTGATCGGCCACACTCAGAACGATGCACAACGCGGCTTGGAATATCTAAAATTCCTCAATGCGAACCAGACGGCCGGCCTTATTCTTTTCACCGGCATCCTGCCCTTCGGTCATCAGGCCATGACAGCACGTCTTCCGCCAAGCATCGGCGTTTTCGAGCCGATCTTTAACGGCGGCATCCCCTATGTGGGCGTCAACGATACGGCGGGCGCCCGCAAAGTCGTGGATATGCTGATTGCCGAGGGTCACGAGCACATCGCCTTCATTGGCGATTCTCGTGTGCGGCTCGCTTACATGCGCCGACGCGCGGGCTTTGACGAGGGGATGGACGCCGCTGGACTTCCAAAGAGCAGCCGCATGATCCTTGAGGGCGACGGTACGCTTGAGAGCGGCAGGCTGGCAGTCGAGCAGCTTTTCATGCGCGATAAATTGCCGACAGCCTTCATGTGCGTCAACGATCAGACCGCGATCGGCGTGATGATCGGCCTCTCGGCCCGCGGCTACGATGTGCCGGAGGATTTTTCCGTCACAGGCTTTGACGACATTCCGCAAGCGGTTTTCATGTCGCCGCCGCTCACGACCATTCGCCAGCCCCGCAGTGCAATCGGCAAACATGCCATGGCGCTTCTTTTGCAGCTCCTCAACAATGAAGAGCCGACCGAGCCGGAAGTTTTGCTGACGCCTGACCTTGTGGTCAGAAACTCCGTCGCGGCACCTTCGAGGCGCAGCAACAAGTGGCGCGACAAGAGCTAAAGCATGTCGCGCAGACGTGTGCAGCGATCTTGCGATACCGACATGCGGCAAAGGAAGGAGCTAAGGCGTAAGGAGCGAATCTGAAAGATCGCGACAAGCCTTAGACGTGATCGGCAAGCCGCCGGACCCTCTAGTACGCGTCGCGACGTGCGGTTTCTTCGGTCTGGGATTGTGCCCAGAGTTGCGTCTGGACCGCGTCCTGGAATTCCGTCACCTCGTGACGCATGGCTGCGTCGTCGTAGCCAAGTGCTGTCAGATGCGCGGCAAGCGCGCGGCACTCATCTCGCCAGAAACGGTTGGCTTGATCCCCGTGAAGGGTCTCCAGCATATCGACGCAACGCTGAATGTCGCGGATGCGATTTTTGACGGGGAACGCAATTACTTCGGAACGCTTGGGCACACGTACACCTGACAGCTTGAGAATCGGTTCCCAAGTTTTACGGGCTACATAGTTAACGAAGTCTGCAGACACGCAGCGGAACCGAACATCTGCATCGAGGCATCGCGTTTTGCTCGCGCGTTGCGTGACAAGCGATCATGCCGGCGGGCTGTATCCAATGTAAAAATGCCTTTGTTGAGCAGATCTTTACCGTGAAACCTTACCCGAATTTCATGCTTTACGGGCTATTTGAGCCTATTACTTGGTTGAAACGACGCCAAATTGCCCATATATTTTCTGGAAAAAGAACCGATGAAAAATTGTATCCCGCAGCGTGGGATAGGATCAGGCGAGGAGAGAGACATGTACGCGCCCCGCGTTTTCGTCAGCATGATCTGCGCCTTGCTGGTGTTCGCTGTGGCGACATATCTGATCCATGGCTCTCTTTATACGGCCTTGATACAGACGGCTATCTCGCTTGTTATCCTGCAGATCTGTTACTTCATCGGCGTCGTCTTCATGGTGTCGCGCGAGAAGAAGCGCATGCGCAAGACGCTGGAGTTTCAGAAGGACAGGCCGGCAACAACCGATCAGGGTTCTGCGGAAAACATCTCGGCTGTCAGTCGCCACCGTCCGACGCTAAAGGATATCTGATCACCCTTACGGAACTCGGAAAATATTTCGCAGGTGCGAAATAACACTTCCCCTTCCTCATCCCTGACATGTTTTCTCTTCAGTAATTTTGCCGAATGCTGAAGAAGGGGAGCAAAGTCATGGGCTCACAATCCATCTGCGTCATCATTGCGGCTCGAAACGCGTCATCGACGATCGCTGATGCGATCCGATCAGCGCTGGTGGAGCCGGAAGTCTCAGAAGTTGTCGTCATAGACGACGCGTCGACCGACGAAACCTCCAAGGTTGCGAGAGACTGCGACGACGGAACTGGACGTCTGGTTGTCGAGCGTTTCGATTCCAATCGCGGCCCCTCCGCTGCACGCAATCACGCAATCGGCATTTCTTCGGCACCGCTGATCAGCATCCTGGATGCAGACGACTTCTTCTTCCAAGGACGCTTCGCCGCAATGGTGGTGGAGGATGATTGGGATTTGGTTGCCGACAACATCGCCTTCATTCAACAAGGCTCGCCCGCAGCTGCCAACATCGTCCCGCGGAGATTTGCGCCTCAGCATCACTTCCTGACACTCACAGAATTCGTGCAAGGAAATATCTCTGCAAGAGGCATCGAGCGCGGCGAGACCGGCTTTCTAAAACCTGTCATTCGGCGCTCTTTTCTTGAACAGCACGGGCTTCGCTACGACGAAGCCTTGCGGCTTGGCGAAGACTACGAGCTTTACGTCAGGGCACTGGCCTCAGGAGCGCGCTACAAGGTCATCCGCAATTGCGGCTACGGTGCCATCGTGCGCGGCAATTCCTTGAGTGGCCGACACAGCACGCAGGATCTCAGGCTGCTCTATGAGGCCGATCGCAAAATTCTCGCCGACTACACTCTCTCGCCAAGGGAACAATCGGTACTGAAGGAGCACGAGCGGCACATTCGGGAAAAATTCGAGCTCCGCGATTTCCTCGATGCCAAGTCAGATCGCGGCTTAAGTGGCGCTATGGTTCACGCGCTGCGACGCCTCCCCGCCGTACCTGCCATCACCAATGGAATCTGGCACGACAAAACGGCGCGCTTCCGCAAGAAGCCCGCGCAGCCGGCCGATATCCGCTATCTGCTGAAAGGAACGCCGCTTCCTTCCTGAAGGAAAAAGCGGCGTGTTCGTTTTAGAAGTAGTCTCGCTTGACTGTTTCCAGGACCGCCTGAAAGCGCTCTTTGCGTTCGTCCAGCCGCCCGTCCGGGCTCAAGCGTGGCTCTGCCCGGCTTGCCTGCCATAGCGCCAGAACCGAGGGAGCGGCGAGAACCTGCTTCGCCAACTTGCGCAGCGGTCTCTGGGTTTCCGCACGGACCAGCACGTCGCCATCGTCATGCAACGGAGAAGGCGTGCGCTCGACTATGACCGGCGGTGGTGGTGGCGGAAAGCTCATGCCCCAGAACTTCGAACCCTTCTTCGCCGCCTCCGCGCGGGTCGAAACCGGAATGTAACGGGGCTCGTAGGCTACACCGACGCTGCCTGCCCAGTCGCTCCACTTGAAGCTGTTGATCGATTGCGAGGTACTGACCGCGACCCACGGAACGCGGAACGCATCGGCGAGAATCGCGCCATGCATGGATTCGGCCACGATCATTTCAGACTGCGCGATCTGCTTGATAACGGATTTTGCTTCGCCTCTCGGATCGAGATAGGTGAGACCAGCCGGTTCGCATAAGGTTTCCCACATCCCGAATTCTGCTGATTCCCAATGGGGAACGAAGGTCTTCTTGTAGATCTTCTGCAGGTTCTGGAATTCCGGCATCTCCGTCACCATCACGGCCGGATCGACGATGCCTTTTTCAGCCGGCAGGCCAAGTTTGGCAGCAGTCATCTCGCCTCGTACACACCGGATATCCCAGAGATCGGCATTCGATGTATCGGGCACGGCCCCATAGCCGTATCCGCTGCCAATCACCAGCTTGCGCTGGCCGGGTGGGAACAGCACATCGTTGAGAACGGTGCCGACACCAACAAGCAGAACGTCTGGATGAACATCACGAAGCCCTGGGAGCAGGAAATCCCAGAGCCAGAGATTGAGGTCGTCGCCGAAATTCCCGTGATGGGATTCCCAATGGTAAGGTTTCATGGATTTCTCCTGAAAGAAAAACGGCCCGAATGACGGCCAGTAAAGGGACGATCACTTAGAACGGACGATCTTGCCGGCCCCAAGTTCGAAGGCTGCGCGTAAAATCGCGGGATCACGCATCATCCATTTAAACAGAAGGCCAAGCTCAGGCGCCTTGCGACGCTTCAAATTGCCAGCCTGGCTCCAGAGCGCCTGCCTGCGCGCCGTGTTCTTGTAAGACGCGATAGATGCGACATCGGCGGGACGCTTCGAGAAGCGGCTTTGCAAGGTGTCGAGCGCGACCCAGGTGTTGAACTGCTGGCGCAAAAATTCCGGGGAAGTGTTGTCGATGCTGTGGAAGATGTTGACGCCCATGCCACGCGCTGCTCCGGCATCGTCACAAAGAAGCGTGCGCTTGGACGCGAGGATGCAGTCGCAGAAGAAAAGAACGTCCTCTGCCGCCAGTCGAAGTGCGGGATCAAAGCGGATCTTTTCAAACAGCGGTCTGCGGATGACCATGCAGGACAAGTGCAGGAAGCTCCAGTTGCGCAACATGACGCTGGCAAGATCCGGCAGCTCGATGACACGCGGTGATTCGCTCAAGCGGGCGGCACCCTCGTTCTTTTCCAGCTCCGACATGGCGAAGTGATAATAGAACTCGTCGCTTGCCTGCATCGACGCCCAGTAGCACTCGCCTTCGAATTGATCGAGGCTGAGTTCGGCATTTTTCAGATGCTCCGGCGTCCAGATGTCATCCGAATCAAGAAAGGCCACATATCGCGTTTCGGCGGGGACATGATCGAGCCCCGTGTTGCGCGCGCCACCTGGACCGCCGTTCGCCTGCTTCACGACCTTGATGCGGTTCTTCTGCTCTTCGGGCAGCTCTGCCAGTTCATTTTCAATGGGATAAGGTGATTCGTCGTCGACAATGACGAGATCGAAATCCTGGCATGTTTGAGAAAAAACCGATGCGAGCGCTCGACCGAGTATGCCATGTGTCTTCTGGTAGTACGGAATAACGACTGTAAATTTCGCCATTGTTTCGCCCCTTGTTTCATCAAGAAGTGTCGGGCCCGCCGTAGACTTACGGCCCCGATGAGTGGCAAACCTCCCGCCGGCTCGAAGAATTTCGCCGGCCTCCAGACACAGGATGGACCCATGCCTCCAGCCCCAAGCGTCAAAACCATTACGGCCAATGTCGGCTGGAGCGTGCTATCAAAGACAGGCACATTCGGGCTTAAATTTGTCACAGTCCCGATTCTTGCACGTTTGCTCACACCGGAAGAGTTCGGTGTCGTGGCTGTCGGATTGACCGTCGTGCAGTTTCTGACGATGATTGCAGGCGCAGGGCTGACTTCCGCTCTGATTGTGGAAAAAGAAGAGGACATGGATACGATCCATACCGTCTTCTGGGCCAATCTGGCAATTTCCTGCACCATGGCGGCCATTCTCTACTTCGGCGCAGAGTTCTTCGGCGGACTGCTGGGCGCTGTGGAAAGTGCTTATCTGTTGCGCATCATGGCCTTTCTCATTCCGCTGCAATTGGCCGGAGATGTGGCTTACTCGCTCCTGGCGCGGCGGATGAATTTCAGTAAGGACGCCATCTGGAGCATGACGTCGGAGAGTGCAGCAGCGATCCTCGCCGTCGTGCTGGCCTTCGCGGGCTTTGGGGTCTGGGCTCTTATCATCCAGCTTTTCGCCGCGGCACTGATTCGGCTGGTCGGTCTCTACGCCGTGTCGCGTTACACCCCGCGCCTCGTCATGAAGCCGAAGCGACTGATCCCGCTACTGGGCTTCAGCTCCGGCCTGATGGGGTCGGAGATCGCCAACTTCGTCACATTCCAGTCGCCGATGGTGATCATCGCCCGCTATCTTGGGCTTGCCGACGCCGGCGCCTACTCCGCCTCCAATCGTTTTGCCAGCATCCCCAACCAGGTCGTGCTCTCTGCCGTCATGGGCGTTCTCTTTCCGGCCTTCAGCCGCATGATGGACGACCGGCAGCGGCGGCGCGAGGCACTGATGTTCAGCACGCAGGTGCTGACCGTCATCCTCGCACCGATGATGTTCGGCCTTTGGGCTGTCGCAGAACCGGCGATGCTGGTGATCTTCGGCCAGAACTGGGCTTATGCCTGGCCGGTGCTGGGACTGCTTGCCCTGTCGAAAGCCATCCTCACCCCCTGCAGCACCTTCATCCCCTATCTGAAGGGTGCCGGCTATGGACGCGTTTTGTTCTGGTCCGCCACCATCCGTGCCGTCGTGACCACCGCCGCAGTCTGGGCCGCAGCGGTCTACGGCTCGCTCATCGACGCAATGATCTGGCTTTGCATCGTCAATGCGGCAACGCTCATCGCCTATTCCTGGGCCGTGTTCAAAGCGAGCGAAACGCCCTTCTTCTCCGGACTCTACGTCAGCAGCCGGCCAATGATCTCGGCATTCGTCATGGCGCTAGCGGTGCGCTACATTCTGCAGTGGACAGATAACGCGCTGCCGCATGCCTACATGCAGGTGCTGGTCGGCGCCGTCGCCGGGGGCGTCATTTACGGCGTGCTGATCCTGCTGACAGAACGCGCGCTCCTGCAAAAGATCATGGGTCTCGTGCGATCGCGAAAACACCAAGGGGCACCGGCTCCGGTCACGGGCTGATAAAGACCCGCACTTGTCATCAAACCCATTCTGTTTCAAATGCGGCCGATCAAACAAGGTGCATCGCAGTGTTATTTTGCGATGCAGCATTACATCCGACTGTTGTCCGATCGGCCAAGATCGCCTCGTCCCGACAGGGGCCTAGAAATAAAAGCAATAAAATCAACTGTTTAAATAGAATTTCTATTTTAGAAAAACAGCATCCAGACATTTACCCCTGATATCTTGCGGCACGATTTTCTTGCGCTGCCACATTTTGCCCTCAACTGAAAACCAGTCTTTTGCGCACGGGCTTCAAGTTCGCTCTGTGTGAAACGCGGTGAGGGGAGACACCGCCCAACTAGGGTAACTGATGTGACTGTTGATCAGAACCTATCTTCCCGTATCAATTTGATGCGCATAATTTTGATATCCGGCATCGTGTTCGTGCACGTGCCCCACGATCCGGAAACGAGTCCGTTTCTGGGTCTTTACGGATTTTTCGACTGGTTCCGGGTGTTCCTTGGCGACGCCCTGTTCCGCATCGGCGTGCCGTGCCTGAGTGCTATCTCCGGTTACCTGCTGTTTCGGCGGGGCTGGAGCGCGTTCAACTATCCGGCGACGATCAAGTCCAAGTCCAAAACTGTGCTTCTGCCGTTCCTTTTATGGAATGGAGGCCTCTTTATCGCGGTCATGCTTCTCCAGCGCGCAGGTGTCGGCGTTGGGTATTTCCCCGATCTGTGGAATGCCAGCCCGCGTGAAATGCTGAGCCATGGTGTGGCCGTGGAAGAACTGCCCGTCAACGTGCCGCTCTATTTCCTGCGCGATCTCTTCGTCTGTATTTTGCTATCGCCCCTGTTGGCCCTGCTTGTTCGTCGCTTTGCTCTGCCGACACTCGCGATCCTGTTGCTACTGACGGCGATCCCGGACCTCAGCCTGCTGATCGTGCAGAAGAAATCGATCCTCTTCAGCTTTACGCTCGGTATCGCGCTAGCACTCCACAAGATCGACCTGAAGATGTTCGACCCTTACGCCAAGCCATTGACGGCGATCACGCTCGTCGTCGCCGCAGCACTTGCCACCGCGCTTTATTGGACCGGTCCTGAATTCAATTTCGGTCTCAACCTCATGCGTAATCTACTCGCGGTCTTTGGCGTCCTCGGTTTCTGGGTTGCCTCGTCCCTGCTTGTGCAGAACCGTTTCGGCCAGCGTCTGTCGCAAACCGGAAGCCTGAGCTTCTGGATTTTCTGCGCTCATTATCCGCTCCTCGTCATCCTCTGGATGGTGTGGAACAAGGGTGACCTGGACTTCTACCCCGCCTTCTACATTGGCGCAGTGGCTTTGACCTTCCTGCTGCTGATCGTCAGCAATGCGCAGGTCCGCGCCAGGCTGCCCGCACTCTATGCGGTTCTCACCGGCAGTCGCAGTGGCAAGCCCAGACCTGTTTCCCAACACGACGCGGCGGAACCTATCGCCGCCAGCCAGTCTTCTGCCAATCCCGCCTATTCACAACGACGGAGGTAACCCATGACCTACCCCGCCCTCTCTCAGTCGCGCATCATGGCCGCCGCAATGATTGCCCTTACCTTCGGTCCATCACCCGCCCTTTCTCAGGAGGACAACGGCAAATCCTTCGTCGAAAATTTCGACAGTATGGACCGCTCCTTCTGGTACGTCTCTGATGGCTGGAACAATGGTCCGCACCAGAACTGCACGTGGTCCAAGAAGCTGGTGGCCTTTGAAGGTGGACATCTGCAGCTAGGCTTCAGCAACGAAGAGGCTGGAGACCGCAACTATTCCTGCGGAGAAATCCAGACAAAGGGCCGTTATCGCTATGGCACCTACGAAGCGCGGATCAAGACGGCACCGGGTCCAGGCCTGAATTCGGCCTTCTTTACCTATATCGGGCCCACCGACAAGAAGCCGCATGACGAGATCGACATGGAGATTTTGGGCAAAAACAGCAATCAGGTCCAGCTAAACCAGTATATCTCGGCAAAGGGCGGCAACGAAAAGCTGGTGGATGTGCCGGGTGGCGCCGACAAGGCCTTCAACGATTACGCCTTCGTCTGGGAGCCGCAGCGGCTGCGCTACTATGTAAACGGCAAGATGGTTCATGAGGTTACCGACCCATCGAAGATCCCGCAGAATGCCCAGAAAATCTTCTTCAGCCTGTGGGGTACAGACACACTGAAAAGCTGGATGGGCAAGTTCGACTATTCCGGTCCCGTGACAATGCAGGTCGATCGCTTCGCCTTCACCGCGCTCGGCGACAAGTGCCAGTTTCCTGAATCCGTCGCTTGCCAGACCAACTGATGCAGGCTGCCGAAAGTCAGACGAAGATGAACGGATCGGACATGACCCACATTCTCTATTTTGCGCATGATTTGGCAGACCCTGCCATACGTCGCCGCGTTATGACGTTGCAGGCGGGCGGTGCGGCCGTCAGCCTCGCGGGGTTCAGACGCGCGGACAATGGGCTCGCAGAGGTCGATGGCCTTGTCCCGCTTGATCTCGGACGAACGGCCGATGGCCGCTTTGCCCAGAGGATGGTCTGCGTGGCAAAAGCGAGCCTCACGCTTCCAGCCAAATTGGCGCCGGTAAAAAAGCCGGACGTGATCATAGCCCGCAATCTGGAAATGCTAGCACTCGCCCGGCGCGCAGTAAGCCATTTCGGCGCGGATGTTCCGGTCGTTTATGAGTGTCTCGACATCCACAGGCTTCTTTTGAACGAAGGGTTGGCCGGCAAGTTGCTGAATGGGGTTCAGCGGGCGCTTGGGCGGAACGTCAAACTTCTCGTCACCAGTTCACCGGCATTCGTGGAGAATTACTTCAAGCCGCGTTCCGGTCTCAACCTTCCCGTGCTGTTGCAGGAAAATAAGGTCCTGGCGCTGGATGGTGAGGATATTTCCGCCCCGTCCCCTCGCCTGCCGCAAGCAGGCCAGCCGTGGAAGATCGGCTGGTTCGGTGCATTGCGTTGCCGCAAGTCCCTCCAAATCCTGGCGGATTTCGGCGCAAAGATGGACGGCAAGGTCGAAGTGGTCTTGCGTGGCCGCCCGGCCTATTCCGAGTTCGATGACTTCGACGGCTTCGTTGAACGCGCGCCTCATCTTACCTTCCATGGCCCTTACAGGAACCCGGAAGATCTGGCGTCGATTTACAACGAGGTCCAGTTCACCTGGGCGATCGACTTCTTCGAAGAAGGACAGAACTCAAGCTGGCTCTTGCCGAACAGACTTTATGAAGGCGGCCTCTATGCTGCCCTGCCGATTGCGGTCGCGGGCACCGAAACCGCGCGCTTTTTGCAGCAGCGAAAGATCGGGCATGTTCTCGAGACGGCCGATGTCGCATCGCTTGAAACGCTGTTTTCCGAATTGAGTGATGCCTCCTATCTCCAAAGCTTCCAAACGCTCGCAGCAATCGACCGGCAGCAATGGATCACGGATCGAAATGACTGCCGCGAGCTTGTCCGCGTGCTTCAATCCTTGACCATGCGAACCGACGGTCGGCCGGTCGATGCAGTTCCTTCGATGGCTTTGAGCGGGAGGACATCATGAAATCAGTCTCTATTCCCGGTGTGAAGACTTTGATTGTCATTCCCTGCCTCAATGAGGCACGAACGATCGACGATCTTCTGCTCAAATTCTCCAGCACGTTGAATCATCCAGAGGACCGGATCATCGTTGCCGATGGTGGCAGCACGGATGGAACCCGTGACATCGTTGCCGCTTTCTCCCGGCAAGATCAGCGCGTCATCCTGCTCGCCAACCCGAAGCGCATCCAGAGCGCGGGCATCAATCTTGCCGTGGAGGTGTTTGGAACAGGCTATGATTACATGATCCGTATCGATGCGCATGGCGACTACCCTGACGACTACTGCCATCGCCTGCTGGAAGACGCCGTGGCCACGGGTGCGGATTCCGTCGTTGTTGCGATGGATACGGTTGGCCATGGCACGTTTCAGAAGGCAACTGCGGCAGCGCAGAATTCCAAGCTCGGCAATGGCGGCTCGAAGCATCGTGAGGGCGCCAAGGGTCGTTGGATCGATCATGGCCACCATGCCCTGATGCGGATCGAGGCGTTCAAATCGGTCGGCGGCTATGATGAAAGCTTCAGTCACAACGAAGACGCCGAGCTGGACCACCGCTTGCGCAAGGCTGGCTTTCGCATCTGGATGACTGACAAGACACGCATGACCTATTATCCGCGCGCCAGCATCGGTCCACTTTTTCGCCAGTATATGGCCTATGGGCGAGGTCGGGCCAAGAACCTGCTGAAACACCGCACTATACCAAAAATCCGCCAAATGATCCCGTTGGCGGTCCTACCCTGTGCCGCTCTCGCCCTCTTTGGCTTCGTCCATTGGATCGCGCTTGTACCACTTTGCCTCTGGATTGCCGCATGTCTGGCCTATGGGGTGTGGATGGCAGTTGGAGAAAAGAACCCCTACGGCCCGCTTGCGGCCGTCTCGGCAATGACCATGCATCTGGCATGGTCGACAGGTTTCTGGCGCGAGCTGCTGGGCTCTGTCGCCGCGCCTCAGCCACTTGCAGGAAAGGCTGTCTCGTGACGTATGCTCCCAAAAATCCTGTGAAAGTCGATATCGGCATCTGCACCTATCGCCGCCCGATGGTGGTGGATACACTGCTCTCGCTGTTTCGACTCGCCGTGCCTAAAGGCGTATCAGTGCGCCTGATCGTCGCCGATAATGATGCCGAACCATCTGCGCGCGAGCTGATCGATGCGTTGCGCGAGCGTGCGCCCTTCCCAATTCATTATGTCCATTGCCCAAAGTCCAATATCTCGATTGCCCGCAACGCCTGCCTTTCCGAATGCGAAGCTGATTATCTGGCTTTCATTGACGATGACGAGACGGCACCTTCGAACTGGTTGTCTGAACTTCTAAAGACAGCAGAGGAGACGCAGGCCGATGCCGTGCTTGGTCCTGTGACAGCGCTTTATGGTAACGATGTGCCAAGCTGGATGAGGAACGGCGATTTCCACTCAACGCGGCCTGTCTGGGTCAACGGGGAGATCATCACCGGCTACACCTGCAACACGCTTTTGCGCATGGTCTCCCCTGCCATCAAAGGTCGCCGCTTTGCGCTGTCGCTCGGACAAAGCGGCGGAGAGGACACGCACTTCTTTACGACTATGTACTTGGATGGTGGGCGTATCGCTTATGCTGAAAATGCTTTGCTGACGGAACCCGTACCAGAAAGCCGTGCCAGCTTCATGTGGCTTGCCAAACGTCGCTTCCGTTCCGGTCAAACGCATGGACGATTGCAGGCAGAGCAAAAGACAGGGCTAAGGCGCCTGCCGCTGATCATGTCGACTGCAGCAAAGGTCACCTACTCTGCGGCCGCCACGCTTCTCACCGTCTTCGATCCCGTTCGTCGCAGTCGTTCAGCACTCCGCGCTTCGCTTCATGCGGGATCGCTGAGCGGCATTTTCGGCCTTCGTGAAATTCGCCAATATGGCGCCGTGGAGGCTGCATGAGCGCGCTGCAAGCCCAACCGGATGTGACCTTCGTCATCGCGGCTTACAATGCCGCCGAGACGATTGTCGCTGCCATAGACAGTGCTTTGGCGCAGGACGACGTCTCGCTTGAGGTCGTGGTGATCGACGACTGTTCGCCAGACGACACACGCTCAGTCGTGCAAGCAGTTGCCGATCGCGATCCTCGCGTCAAGCTGATTGCCCTCGACAGCAATCTAGGCCCCGGCGGCGCACGCAATGTTGGGTTTGATGCTGCACAGGGACGTTGGATCGCGGTGCTCGATTCCGACGACATGGTCTATTCGGATCGCATCGCGCAGATGATCATGCGCGCTGAGAACGCCAATGCGGATATCGCCATTGATAATTTGGATATCGTCTACAGCGACGGACGCCCGCGTGAGACGATGTTCGAGCCTGCCTTCCTGGAAGCCAAAAAGTTCCTCACGCTGGAAGACTTCATCCGTTCCAACATGCTCTTCAAGTCCACCTTCAACTTCGGCTACATAAAGCCGATCTTCCGTCGCGGTTTCCTCAATGAGCACAGCCTACGCTTCCGCCAGGATCTGCGCATCGGCGAGGATTACCTTCTTCTGGCCTCAGCCCTGGCCTCCGGTGCCTCCTGTGTCATCGAACCGATGCCTGGATATGTTTATCATATCCGGCAGGGCTCCATTTCCCGCGTGCTCGAACTCCACCACGTCGATGCGATGATCGCCGCCGATCAGGAATTCCTGCGCCAGTTCACGCTCTTGCCGGCGGCGATGGATGCGCAGGCCGAGAGAACGAGAAGTCTGGTTCAGGCAAGACATTTTCTACTGCTGGTAGACAGCATCAAACGACGTTCGGTTACAGACACGATCAGGATCGCAATTCGTGATCCTGCCGCTCTCAAACACCTGCGCATGCCAATTTCTATCAGACTGCAAAAACTCAAAAACACGTTTCTTCCTTCAGCCTTATCTTCGGCAACGCCGGCCAGAAACTGAACGCAGCGGGACAGCCGAGGGCAAGCAACTGCCGCGCGTCCTGCGCCCATTAAAAATAACAAGGTAGGTCCATGAACCAGAAAACCTTCAGATCGAACGGCCATTTCCCGGATCCTGCAAAGGACTCCGACACCTTTATCGACCTCGACCGCCTATGGGCCGCCGTGGTGCGCCGGGCCAACATCATCGGCGCTTGCGTTGTCGCAAGCATGGTTCTGGCTGGGCTCTATCTCATTCTGGCAACACCCGTTTACACCGCAATGACGCAGGTGCTTTTGGATGAGAGCCTGTCTCGTTATGCCGAAGAGGAAAGCCCCGTTCCCGCGGCTCAGGTCATTGACAACCGTATTGCCAGCGCCGTCGAAATTCTGAAGTCAAAGGAGATGGCTCTGACGGTCGTCGATAAGGCAAAGCTCGACGAGAATGACACCATCGTCAACCCGCCAACCGGCCCCGTGGATATCGTCAAGTCTTCCGTCAAGTCCGTGGTCGATCTACTCACACCGAGTGATACGCCTGCGTCGGAGGAGGCGATCCGCAATGGAAAGCGTGAGAAGGCGGCCGCCGTCATTCAACAGGCGCTGACTGTCGAGCGCGTCGGACGCAGTTCCGTCATTGCGATCTCCATCCGCTCCACGGACCGCCAGCTTGCCGCCAATATCGCCAAGACGTATGCCAACTCCTATCTGACGGAGCAATTGAACGCCAATTTCGATGCTTCTGAACGCGCTTCTGTCTGGCTGCAGGAACGCCTGACGGATCTGAACCAGCGCGCCCAGGCCGCTTCGCTTGCAGTTGAAAAGTACAAGGCCGACAACAACATCGTCTCCTCGCGTGGCGAGTTGATTTCAGAAGGCCAGCTTGCCGATCTGAACGGTCAGTTGATCGCCGCCCAGGCGGACGCAGCTACGGCCCAGGCACGTTACACCCAATACAAGTCGATCATCGACCAAGGCCCGGACGGTGCCGTCAATAATGCTGTCGTCTCGGCCCGAGATACCGACAATACCGTTATCCAGGATCTGCGCAAACGTTACATCACGATCTCTGACCGCGAGCGCGGCGTCGTGCAGCAGTTCGGCAAGGATCACCCGCAGGCTGTCGCGCTGGAAGCTGAGAAGAAGGATGTGGCGGGACAGATTTACCAGGAACTCCAACAACTGACTGGCAGCTTCAAGAACGAGTACGATGTGACGCAGTCGCGCGTGAAATCCCTGCGCGATAATATCGACCGCGTCGCGGGACGGAATTCCCAGACCAATATGACGATGGTCAAGCTCCGGGAACTGGAACAGCAGGCAACTGCGCTGAAAACGCTTTACGAATCCTACCTCGGCCGCTTCGAGGAAGCATCGCAGAAGCAGTCTTTCCCGATTGCGAAGGCACGCGTCATCTCCGAAGCCGGCCTGCCGACTTCGCCCTCCAGCCCGAAGAAAACCATGACAATGGCGCTTTCGATCGTGCTTGGTCTGATGCTGGGTGGCGGTCTGGCAGCGGTGCTGGAATTCAGGGACCGCTACTTCCACACTGGCAGCGACGTGCGTGACAATCTGCGCATGCGCTTCCTTGGCTACCTGCCTTTCATCGGCGAAAAAGGTGTAGAGACAGGGAAATCCGAGACCGGTGCCGCCACCCCTGAAATCCCCGACGCCAATATCGAGGATAATGGTCAGGTCTCGTTCCAGAAAATGCTGCGTCTTGCAGTCGACAGCCCGCGCTCGAGCTTCACCGAGACGCTGCGCAACGTCAAACTCACGGCCGACGTGGTGATCCAGGAGCGTCAGTGCCGTGTGATCGGCGTGATCTCCTGCTTGCCGAATGAAGGCAAGTCAGTCGTCGCACTCAACCTTGCCGGCCTCATCGCCACGACGGGTAAGCGCACCCTGGTTGTGGATGCCGATATTCGCAATCCAGGCCTCAGCCGTATGCTGACCACACGCCAATCCGCCGGCCTCGTCGAAGTCGTTCTCGACGACGTGCCATGGACCAAGGCCGTTAAGGTCGATAGCCGCACCAAGATGGGCATTTTGCCCGTCTCCGTCAGCAACCAGTTTGCCCATTCGAGTGAGTTGCTGGCATCCGCAGGCATGCGCAAATTCATGGAATCGGCTCGGGAAGCCTGCGATTACATCATTGTCGACTTGGCCCCAGTCGTGCCCGTGATCGATGCCAAGGCCTTCGCTTCACAGGTGGATGGCTTTGTCTTCGTCACCGAATGGGGTAAGACGCCGATCCAGATGGTTCAGAACCTGATGAACCATGAGCCGGAAATTGCCAGCAAGACGCTCGGCATCGTTCTGAACAAGACGGATATGACGGAGCTTCAGCGCTATGCCGACCCCGGCGGCTCCGAACATTACCACGAACAGTTCGGGGCGTACTATGGCGACGCTAAAAAGCCGGTGCCAGAAACAGTTTGAACTAACAACAAAATGCCCGCTCTCAAGCGGGCATTTTGTTATTCCAGGCGCTATCACGGCGCGCAATCTTCTTTAAATCTACACATCGTGCTTTAAGTCCTTTTCCGACTTACGTCGGCTCAGTCGATCTTACGCAGGATGATGCTCCATGACCTCCCTTATCGCTTACGTTTCCCGTGCAGCTGATGATGAGGAGGCGACGTGGATCGATACGCTTTTGCAGGCGATGCCGGAGGAGAAGATCGTCTCCATTCGGCAGATGAACGAGGCGCAGCGTCAAGCCACCGAAGTCGCCATCGTTGCCAATCCAGATCCTGCCGACATCGCCATGCTTCCGGGACTGAAATGGATTCACAGCCTGTGGGCAGGCGTCGAACGTATCGTCGCAGAACTCGGACCGTTAGCGCCTCCCATCGTGCGGCTGACCGATCCGGAACTCGCGCGCGTCATGGGTGAGGCCGTCCTTGCCTGGACCTACTACCTGCATCGCGGCATGCCAAGCTATCGGCAGCAGCAGGAAAAAAAGATCTGGAAAGACCTCGAATACCGCCATCCAAGAGACGTGACAGTCGGTCTGATCGGGCTCGGCCTGCTCGGAGCCGAAGCTGCAAAACGCCTGAACGGTGCGGGCTTCAATGTCATGGGCTGGAGCCGCTCGCTGAAAAACCTTGAAGGGGTGACGACGGTATCGGGCGATGATGGACTGAGCGAACTTCTGGAGAAAAGCGATATCGCGGTCTGCCTTGTTCCGTTGACGCCAGAGACTCGGGGCCTCATCAGTACGGAGCGCTTGCAGCACATGAAGCCGGGCGCATCGATCATCAATTTCGCCAGGGGTGCAGTGATCGTTGCCGATGATCTCCTGGCATCGCTGGAGAGCGGCCACATCGCTCACGCCGTTCTCGATGTTTTCGAAAAAGAGCCTCTGGACGAGGGCTCACCCTTCTGGAGCCACCCGAGCGTCACCGTACTTCCGCACGTCTCCGCACCGACAGACAGAAGCTCATCAGCTGCAATCGTCGCGCAGAACATTCGCAAATGGCGGAGCACCGGAGACATGCCGGCCACCGTCGACATGCAGCGCGGCTACTGACGCTACGGCGCAACGCAACTTGGAACTTGGACCGATGCGTGCGATCTGGCCATGTCCCAAGCAGCCGGTCAGGGATTGCTCATCGCCTGACCGATGGCATAGCGCACATCGTTTTCATTGTAAGGCTTGCAAAGCAGGACCGCACCCGCTGGTGCATTCTTAGGCAAGAAATTATCCCCTGTGGCGAAGACCACGGCAATATCCGGCTTGCGCTGCTTGACCAGCACGGCGAGTTCTGCGCCACCCATATCCGGCAGCCCGAGATCGGTGACCAGAATGTCCACCTCTTCCCGTTCCAGTAGATCGAGCGCCTGCGTTGCATTCGCGGCTTCCACCACCGCGTGGCCGCCTTCGGTCAAAATATCGGTCGTGTTCATACGGATCAGATCGTCGTCCTCAACCAAGAGAACACGCAGTGCATCCTTCGGCTCCACCTTGACGATGGGTTCATTGGCCACAGCGTGATCAGGCACACGTTCGCGCCCGGATTCGGCTCTCTGCTTTTGATTGGCGATGACATGCCGCAGCCGGCGGGCGAGCGCTTCGCGCGTATAAGGCTTCGAGAGAAGCTCCACGCCCGGGTCGAGCTTGCCGCCGTGAACGATCGAGTTTTCCGTGTAGCCGGAGGTAAACAGGATCGCGAGATGCGGCATGCGTTCCTTGACACGGCGCGCCATCTCACTGCTCTTCAGCGGACCAGGCATCACCACGTCGGTAAAGATGACATCGATCGGCACGCCGCTTTCGGCAACCGTCAGTCCAGCCTGCGCATCACGCGCCGTCAGGACGCGGTAACCGAGATCGGTCAGCATTTCCACGACGGTGCTGCGAACCTCGTCATCATCCTCCACGACCAGAACCGTTTCCGAGCCCCCAACGACGGGTCCGTTGTAAACGACTGTCTCTCTGTCCTCATCCGCCATCGAACGTGGCAGGTAGATGCGCACGGTCGTGCCCTGGCCCAGTTCGGAATAAATCTTCACGTGACCGCCGGATTGCTTGACGAAGCCATAGACCATCGACAGACCGAGGCCTGTACCCTTCCCCTCCGGCTTGGTGGAAAAGAACGGTTCGAACACCCGGTCGAGAATTTCCGGTCGCATGCCGGAGCCGGTGTCGGTGACAGCAAGCATGACATATTGGCCCGGCTCAACCTCTGCATGGTTGCGTGCATAGTCCATGTCGATAGAGGCATTGCCGACTTCGATTGTCAGCTTGCCGGTCCCCTCCATGGCATCGCGCGCGTTGATCGCGAGGTTCAAAAGGGCGTTTTCGACTTGAGTCGGATCGGCATATGTATTCCACAGTCCGCCTGCGGTAATGACCTCGACCTCGATAGCTTCACCCAGGGAGCGCCTAAGAAGATCGTCCATGCCGGCAACGAAGCGACCGACATTGATGACACGTGGCTCCAGCGCTTGACGGCGACCGAAGGCCAGAAGCTGGCTCGCAAGCTTCGCCCCGCGACTAACACCGGCAAGCGCATTGCTGACACGGCGTTCGGCTCTCTCATTGCCAGCCACATCCTTGGCAAGCAGTTGGAGATTTCCGGCAATCACCTGGAGCAGGTTGTTGAAGTCGTGCGCCACACCGCCCGTCAACTGGCCGATCGCTTCCATCTTCTGCGCCTGCTGCAGCGCACGCTCTGTCTGGCGACGTTCGGCAATTTCCTTTTCGACGCGTGCTTCAAGCCCTTCGTTCAACTGACGAAGCTGATCTTCTGCGCGAATGCGGTGACGGATTTCGCGCTCCAGATTGGCGGCATGTTCCTTCAGCGCCACCTCAGCGGCACGCTGCTCGGTAATGTCGGTATGAACACCGACCCACTCGATGATCTCGCATTGCGAATTGATGATCGGCACGCCGCGAATGGCGAAGGTGCGATAGACGCCATCACGACGGCGAACACGATGTTCCCAGACGTATGTCGACTTCGCTGCGACGGCACTGTTCCAGCTGGTTATCGAACCTTCGCGATCGTCAGGGTGTACCGCTTCTGCCCAGCCGAAACCCTGATATTCGTGGTAGCTCTGACCGGTCAACTGCGACCAGGCAGGCTGTTCGCCAAGCATCCGGCCTTCGGGGCTGTTCGTCCACAAGACGCCGTGAACCGCTTCGACGGCTGCTTTGAACCTGTTATTGCTAACGAGAATTTCCCGTTCAGCCTGCTTCCTGGTCTCGATGTCGATGATGAGGATGTAACAACCGTCGACCTCGCCCCGATGATCGCGTCTTGGAACATAACGGATTTCCGCCGCATGCCGCGTCCCATCCGGACGCTGGATGCTGGTGTCGGAAACGATCTGCTCGCCCGCCATGGCGCGCTGAATGAACGGCTTGCGCTCGTTAAAGAATGCCTCACCCACAACGTCCACGACGCGCTTACCGAGGACGTCCTCAGGCGCGCGACCAAACCACTCCAGATAGCCCTGGTTGGCGAAACGATAGGTGTAATTCAAGTCGATGAAGCCAACGAGGATCGGCAAGGCAGCTGTCAGCCGGCTCAGCTCTTCGCGGCTGGCAGCCAATTCCTGAACAGTCTTCACCTTTTCGGTGTTTTCCAGAACCGTGCACAGAACGCCTTCAACGATGCCCGCGTCGTTATAAATCGGCGTGTAGAAAAGATCGAAGACGACCTCTTCCGGTGCCCCGTTGCGGTTCAGGACCATTTTCTGATCGCGAAAGGACTGAACCTCTCCGCGAAAACCCGCCTCCAGAATTTTCTCGTTCCAGTCCCAGATTTCCGGCCAGATGCCGGGAACCGTGCCACCGAGCGCGCGGGGGTGATAGTTTCCGGCAATTTCGATGTAGCCGTCATTATAGATCATCACATGATCCGGCCCCCACATCAAAACCTGCGGGATGGGTGAGTTGACGACCGAGTTCACCTTCAGGCGGAGTATCTGCGACCAGTCGCCGATCGGCCCAAGCGACGTTTTGGACCAATCGAACGCACGCACCAAGGCACCAGCCTCTCCGCCGCCGACAGGCCAACTCGCAAACGCACCCATATCAGTCATGCAAATTCACCAACAAGAACATCGACTTGCCACGCCAAGTCTTGAGTACAGGAAACAGGAGCAGGCTTTCGCTTATCCGTTTCAACGCTCTTATCAAGCTTTTTTTCATGCGCGATGCAAGAGCCATGACAACCATGTGACTAACGAAGGTTTGCTAACCAATGGAGCATGCCTCTTGCAGATGCTTTTCCTGTGGCAAAACAAGCCGTTAACAGGTAACCACCGGTGGTTGCCTCCCAGTCCAGCATCTCGCCTGCCACGAAAATTCCGGGTAACGATTTCAGCATATAGTGCTGATCGACCCCGTCCCAGCGAATCCCACCGGCACTCGATATCGCCTCGGTGATTGGACGTGGCGCAGAAAGAACAAGCGGAACGGCTTTGATCAGCTGGGCAAGCACGCTCACCTGCAAATACTGTGGTGATGCGCATTCGCGCAGCAGCGCGACTTTGACCGGGGACAGCCCAACGCTTTTCCGCAGCTTGTTCGAGAAACTGTCCTTGCTGGATGCCCGCGCCAAATCCCGTGCTATGCGTTCCTCGGTTCGTCCTGGCGCCAGATCGATGGTCAGCACGGCTCGGTGGTCTTTCGCCAAGCTGTCTCGCAAGGCGGCGGAATGAGCATAGATCAGAGTGCCTTCCACGCCATGGCGGGTAATGACGAACTCGCCTTCAAAGCGACCTGCATCCGACGTAGTGATGACGGATTTGACCGGCTCTCCCGAAAAGCGCTGGCGAAAATGCTCGCTCCAGGCGACGTCGAACCCGCAATTGGCTGGCTGGAAATCCACGATATCCACGCCTCCTTCTCGCAAGCCATGTACCCACTCACCCGTTGATCCGAGCCGCGGCCAGCTTGCTCCTCCAAGCGCAAGCAGAACTGCATCCGGTTTGATATCAATTTGCCCCTCCGGTGTCTCGAAAAGCAGCGCACCGTTGTGCAAGCCCAGCCAACGATGGCGGACTTTGATTGCCACACCGCGTCCGGAGAGGCGGCTGAGCCACGCCCGCAACAAGGGCGAGCCCTTCATGGAATTCGGGAAAACGCGTCCGGAGGTTCCGACGAAGGTCTTCTGCCCCAACCCCTCCGCCCAATCGCGCAGCATCTGCGGTGTAAACTCGTCCAACGCACCTTTCAGCCGCGCCTCTGAGGCGCCGAAACGCGTCGTGAAGCGAGCGTAATCTTCGCCGTGCGTAATGTTGAGGCCGGATTTTCCAGCCATTAGAAACTTGCGAGCAACGGTCGGCATCGCTTCATAGACAGTCACGTCAACATCCGAGCTGGATAGCTCTTCGGCGGCCATCAGACCCGCTGGACCTGCGCCAATGATCGCAATCTGTTTTCTGAGCATTACCACCTACTGTCCTTCGTCTTTTGCGTTTTCTTAGAACGTTTGCCGCAGTGCGTATATGCGCTATTGAGAAGGCATGTTCACCCTTACCCGAACTGAAATTTTCGAACACGACATCAAGAAGAGCCGCTTCATCGCGACCGCAAGTGCTGTTGCCAATGAAGACGCGGCACGACGGTTCATCGCCGACCATTCGGATCCTGCCGCCAACCACAATTGCTGGGCATGGCGTGTCGGACAAAGCTATCGTTTCAACGATGATGGCGAACCATCCGGCACAGCAGGCAAGCCGATCCTCCAAGCGATCGACGGAAACAAACTGGATAACATCGCCGTCGTCGTCACACGCTGGTTCGGCGGCATTCTGCTCGGTAGCGGCGGACTTGTTCGTGCCTATGGCGGAACCGCCGCGTCCTGCCTCCGCAACGCGGATAAATCCGCCATCATACCCGCCTTTCAACTGACGCTGAGTTGTGGCTTTTCGGACCTCGCGCTGGTCAAGGCTCGCCTCCTGTCTGTCGACCATCTGGTCATCGAGAGCGAAACATTTACCGGCTCAGGCGCGGATCTTAGCCTCTCCGTACCCTCAGGCGAAGCGCAACGGGTCGCGCAGATGGTCAAGGACATCACCAGCGGACGCGTCCTTCTGCCACTCCCGGAATAGACCGCGTGGCGTCACGCTGGCACGTGGCGAAAATCATGCTATTAGGCTTTCAATGTCTGGCCAATTGCTCAACCCGATCTACAATCCGCCGCTCGAACCCTATCTCTCGATCATACACCGAGACGAAGGTCTGTTGGTACTGGACAAGCCGAGCGGTCTGCTTTCGGTTCCAGGGCGCGACCCGGCCCTGGCCGACAGCCTTGCGACCCGCGTGAAAAGAGAGTTTCCATCGGCGCTGATGATCAACCGGCTCGACAAAGATACGTCAGGCATTGTTTTGATGTCGCTCAACAAGAAAACCCATGCCGCCATCGCAAGCCAGTTCGAAAACCGCACGACGACGAAAATCTACAAGGCGATCGTCTGGGGTGAGGTGAAGGATGAACGTGGCGAAATCGATCTGCCACTGGCGATCGATCCGGACAACAAGCCGCGGCACCGGGTGGACTGGGCCGAAGGCCGTCCCGCGCAGACAGAGTGGCGGGTTCTGGAACGTCTAGCCCTACCCGCGACCCGTCTGGAACTGCGTCCTCTTACCGGCCGCACGCATCAGCTGCGGGTGCATATGAAGGCGCTTGGCCATCCCATCCTTGGCGACGAGTTTTACGCCACCGGGGAGGCTCTTTCCGCAGCACCGCGACTTCTACTTCACGCAGAACAACTGAGCTTCAAACATCTGGATGGTCAGCATGTGACCTTCCACGTTCCAGCGCCCTTCTGAGCGAACCATGGCAAAACAAGACGCAGAAGACTTTGTTGTTGATTTTGTCGGAGGAGCCGTCGGGCACCGGTTGAGATCTGGCGAAGGACGCGGACAAGCGTTGCCGAAGGCTGCAGGGTTCACGAAAGGCCGTACGCCATTCGTGGTCGATGCAACGGCAGGTCTCGGTCGCGACGCCTTTCTGCTCGCTTCGCTTGGCGCCAATGTGACTCTGATCGAGCGGTCGCCGGAAATGTACGCCCATTTAAAGGACGGGATTGACCGCGCGAAGGCCGCGGGCGGTATCCACGAGGCGATTGCGTCCCGAATGACGTTGCTTCACGGCGACTCGCGTGAACTCCTCAAGACGTTGTCGCCCGATGTGGTGGTGGTCGATCCGATGCACCCTCCACGCCACAACAGCGCGCTGGTGAAAAAGGAAATGAGGGTGCTACGGGAGGTGGTGGGCGCAGATCCCGACCAGCGGGAGCTAATGGAAGCAGCGTTGCAATCTGCACGGAAAAGAGTGGTTCTAAAATGGCCGCTTCGGGCGGCGCCTATGGAGGGGCTTCAAAAGCCCTCCCATCAGATCACCGGAAAGAACACACGCTATGATGTGTTCATGATTTTCCGGGATGAGCTTACCGAGGATTAACGGAACACCGGCTTGCGCTGGGCGTTCATCAAAAGCTCATGTCGAGAAGCGAAATCACCGAAAAGCTTGCGAAGCCGCTTTTCTTCCGCATCATCCAGTCGATAGCGACGGCAAAACTCCATAACACTCAAAATAGGCTTGACCTCGGTTGTGTCAAGCTCGTCCTTGTCCAATCTTTGCATAATGCCCTCCTGACCGACCCAGCTAAACGCTGTCGATCGAGGAACGTTCCACGATAACTATTACGGGCAAGAAATTATATGATGCCGCACACGCTCCGATCAAGTTTTCTTGACGGACGTTGATGCAACTTAAAAAGCCCCGAAATGTTCCCGGTCCGCTGAATTAAACCGGAAGGGAGCTCCATGCTGCGCGTTCGTCAATTGCTAACCACCACACTTCTATCTGCCATTCTTTTCGTTCCGGGATATGCCTTCGCGCAGTCGACAAGCCCAGTCGAAACGAACCCCCCGCATGGTAAGAACCAGAAGCCGGCTTTCGAAGGACAGACACGCGCGCCACAGCCAGACAAAATGCCGTCCCTGCAAAAGACTGTTGTTGCCGACAACCTGCCGCATCTTTGGTCGATGGCGCTTCTTCCGGATGGCCGAATGCTCGTCGCCGCAAAAGAAGGCGCCATGCATATTGTGAAGGATGGAAAGGCTGGACCTGCGATCGAAGGCGTGCCCGAAGTCGCGTCGTCCGGACAGGGTGGCCTTCTGGATATTGCCCTCGCTCCCGACTTCGACAAATCCGGCATGATCTACTTCTCCTTCTCCGAGCCGCGCGATGGTGGCAACGGCACGTCCGTCGCTTCGGCAAAGCTGGTAGAAACGGATGGGACGGCCGTTCTGGAAAATACCAACGTCATCTTCCGTCAGATGCCGACCTATGATGGCGACAAGCATTTCGGATCCCGTCTCGTCTTCGGCAACAATGGCGAGCTTTACGTCACGGTCGGCGAGCGGTCTGACAAGGAACCACGTGTCCAGGCGCAGGATCTTTCCAGCGGATTGGGCAAGGTGTTCCGCATCGACACCAGCGGCAAGGCGCTGCAGGATAATCCTTTCGTCGGTCGCGATAACGCCCTGCCAGAAATCTGGAGCTACGGTCACCGCAACATCCAGTCGGCCGCGCTTGATGGCGAAGGACGTCTGTGGACGGTCGAACATGGTCCTAAAGGTGGTGATGAACTGAACCTGCCGAAGGCCGGGCTGAATTATGGTTGGCCGGTGATCACCTATGGTATCGAATATAGCGGCGACAAGGTCGGCGAAGGTGCGACAGCCAAGGATGGCATGGAGCAGCCCACCTATTACTGGGACCCTGTGGTGGGTCCATCCGGCATGGTCTACTACAATGGCGATGCCATTCCGGAGTGGAAGGGCTCCTTCCTGATCGGCGGTCTCGTCACCCAGGGTCTCGTGGTGTTGAAGATGGATGGCGACAAGGTGGTCTCTGAGGGACGCCTGCCGCTGGAAGCACGCATCCGCGATGTCGAGCTCGGCAAGGACGGCGCCGTATACGCCGTAACGGAAGAGCGCGGCGGCGGTAAATCGCAAATCATCCGCCTTGCTCCCGAAGCCTGATCGTTCGACGCTTGATCAAATTCAAAGGAGCGGGCATGTCCCGCTCCTTTTCCTGGAACGGACGCTGTCCAGCGCAGTTATTTGAGAAAACTCAAAGGCAGCGCCAAGACCATGAATCAGCACCCAGCCCGGCTCCTAAAGAAAATCGGTCTAACCTATGTCAGCGATCAAGAGCCGGGCATCGCCCGGGAGCGACGCGGCAAGGGCTTTTCCTACAGGCTCCCCGACGGAACGCTGCTGTCCGACAAGATCGAGATCACTCGCATTCGGTCTCTTGCAATCCCGCCGGCTTACCAACGCGTCTGGATCTGCATCGAGCCATCGGGCCACCTCCAGGCGACAGGTTACGATGCGAGAGGGCGAAAGCAGTACCGCTATCACGTGGACTGGCACGCCTTTCGCGGCGAAACGAAGTTTTTTCAGCTGAAGTCGTTCGGCGAAGCCTTGCCAGCCATTCGCCGTCGAGCACTATCTGATATCGAAAAGGATATCAGCAGCCAGAACAGAACGCTTGCAGCGTTGGTTCTTCTTCTTGACGCTGCTTATCTACGCGTTGGCAACAAGACCTATCTTGAAAGCAACGGCACCTATGGTGCAACGACGCTTCTCAAGCGGCATGTGTCTATCGGCGAGACGATCGAGCTTCGATTCGTCGCAAAGGGCGGGCAGAAGGTGCGCCGCAGCCTTCGGCATCCCCGCCTGCAGAAGATCCTTGAAGAAATCGCCGACCTACCGGGCAAGCAGCTCTTCGTCTGGCAGGATGAGAACGACATGGTCCATCCCATCGATTCCAGCGCGCTCAACAGCTACCTGTCCGAAACGGCGGGAGAAGGCATTTCCGCCAAGACCTTTCGGACCTGGGGTGGAACCCTGGCAGGCTTCACTCACGCGGCTGAGCGCTTGGCAAGCGGCAGCGCGCCGACAATCAAAAGCATCTGCGAGGCAGCAGCAGAAGAGCTTTCCAACACACCAGCCATCTGCCGCAAAAGCTATGTCCATCCATCCGTTCTCGATCTCGCCACCGAGCCAAAAGCGATCAAGCGACTAGAGACTGTTTTGGACGCGCCTAATAAAGCGATCTCGGGGCTGAGAGCGGACGAGCGACGACTGATCTCCTACCTGCAATAATTTAGAGATATGTTTATAGGGTGCCCGTTACGTTCAGTCTCGTGTCAGCAAATCTCTCCAGAAGGCCATCATTAGCCGGAAAAGCAAAACGCGCTCCCGCGCGTCCGGCGTACCGATCGGCACGAGGAGAGTGGGCGCGTGGCACCATTGACAGATCACCTGGACGGCAGCGAGATCCGCCGCCCTGAAATCGGCAGCATCACTTTGAGCGTCATCACCGCTCTCTATCTGCTGTTCTTCATGAACCAGACGTTCTGGTCGAAAGTGAACACCCACCTGCCTGCCTACCCGATCGCGATCTATGCGCTTCATGTGGCGATGGCTGCGCTTTTTGCAGCGCTCCTCATCACCTTTTCGGCGAAATACATCATGAAGCCGATCCTGATGGTGCTGATCGTTGTCTCTGCACTCTGCTCGTGGTTCATGGACCGCTTCGGCGCGGTGATTGACCGCGACATGGTTCGCAACGCGTTTGAGACCACAACCGGAGAGGCGAACAATCTTATCACCTCCGCTTTTCTTCTTCACATGGCGATCTATGCGCTGCTCCCCATCCTCCTTATTGCTCTCGTGCGCATCCGTCATCGCCCGATCCTTGGCAAACTGTTCTGGAATACGCTGAGCGTAATCGCCTGCCTCGTCATCATAGGCGGCATAGGTGCGATGAATTCCAAGACGTTCACGACAGCGATCCGTCAACATCGGGATATCGTCAAAAGCCTCAACCCGATCTCGCCGATGTTCGCGACAGCGCATTACTTTCAGATCGCCAACAAGGAAGCGCAGCTGACGGTGACGCAAACCGGCCTCGACGCGAAGGTGAAGCCTCCGTTCGTTGCGGTCGGCAAGCCACGCGTGACCGTGGTTGTCGCAGGCGAAACCGCGCGTGCTGCCAATTTCTCGCTGAATGGTTATGGCCGCGAAACCAACCCGGAACTCAAGAAGAGAGATGTAATCTATTTTCCGAGCACGGTCAGTTGCGGTACGTCCACGGCAATCTCACTTCCCTGCATGTTCTCGAAATTCACACGGTCGGAATACACCCACAGCAAAGCGCTCTCCAATGAGAACGTCATGGATGTTCTGGTGCATGCCGGCGTGGACGCGCAGTGGCTGGACAATGATACCGGCAGCAAGGGCGTGGCGGATCGGATTCCCTATTTCGATCTGAGCGCTACCCGCGATGCCACTTTCTGCAAGACCGGCGAGTGCAGCGACGACATCTTCCTTGACAGGCTCGACAGCTGGCTCGACCGGGTCAACAAGGACAGCGTCATCGTCATCCACCAACTCGGCAGCCACGGTCCGTCCTACTATCTCCGCTACGGCGATCAGTTTCGGACATTCACACCGGATTGCCGCACCTCGGAACTCGGCAACTGCAAGGACGAAGAGATCGTCAATTCCTACGACAACACGATCCTCTATACCGACCATTTCCTCTCCGCCATCATCGACAAGCTGAAGGCCCGTTCTGACAAACTTGCGACCGGCATGCTCTATGCCTCCGATCACGGCGAATCTCTCGGCGAGAACGGACTTTATCTCCACGGCGCGCCTTATATGCTTGCACCGGCCGAGCAGACCCATGTCCCTTTCCTGGTGTGGATGGACAATGACTTCGCAAGCTCCATGGGTGTCGACCGCGCCTGCCTTGCCGATGAGGCGAAGGCCGGTGGCAAATC
Organism: Agrobacterium larrymoorei; assembly: GCF_037722385.1. GTDB lineage: Bacteria > Pseudomonadota > Alphaproteobacteria > Rhizobiales > Rhizobiaceae > Agrobacterium > Agrobacterium larrymoorei_C. The sequence goes on along the minus strand of NZ_JBBKAQ010000001.1, from coordinate 120,593 downwards.
CCACGACAATTTCTTCCATAGTATCTTGGGCATGATGAACATCTCGACGTCGGTCTACGACTCATCGCTCGACGTGTTCCGCCCCTGCCAGTCCAAGCCCACGACATGATGCGCCAGCACCTTGACGATGAACCGCACGAAGCGATACGCATTGGCAATTCGGGAGTGAGGTCGGTGTGCGCGTTCTGCTGGTTGAAGACGATCATGTGCTCGGAGAGGCACTAAGAGATCACGTAGCGGCAGCAGCGCACGCCGTGGATTGGTTCAAGACATTGAGCGAAGCCATGGCGGCAACGCAGACCGTGAGTTACGGTCTTATCCTGCTGGACTTGCGCCTTCCCGATGGCGAGGGGCTTAGCCTCTTGCGTGCGCTGCGCCGATCGAACAACGCCGTCCCGGTGATTATCCTCACCGCCCACGACCAGGTCTCCGACCGCATCGAAGGTCTCAATGCCGGGGCGGACGACTATCTCGTAAAGCCCTTCAATCTGGGCGAGTTGACCGCGCGAATGCTTGCTGTCTCGCGCCGTTACGAAGGACGCTCGACGCCGATCGTCAGGTTGCCGGGCATCGAAATCGATCAGGCGGCCAAGAGCATTTTGGTCAACGATCGCTCATTGACGCTGAGCGCCCGGGAATGGGCTGTGCTCGAAAAGCTTGTCGAAAGGCCTGGCGCACTCGTCTCAAAGGCGCAGCTCCAGGAGACCCTGTACGAGTTCGGCGCCGAGATCGAAAGCAACACCGTCGAGGTGTATATCAGTCGCCTGCGCAAGAAGATCGGATCGGACCGCGTGGAAACCGTAAGAGGGCTTGGCTATACCATTCGCTAGTCTGATACCCCAGAAGACAAGCATGACGCGCCGTATGGTTCTTGCGCTGGTCGGCGTCCTGGCAATTTCCTGGATGGTCGCATCCGCCCTCGGCGTGATGGTCATGGAAGAAGAGTTTGCTGAGATCTTCGACAGCGGGGTACAGGAAACTGCCGACAGGCTGCTGCCGCTGGTCGCAGAGGATCTGCGTGAACGAAGCCCGGAAGCACAGAGGCGCCTCGGCCAGCCCACGACCGGTTCGGAATATCTGACCTATCAGGTGCGCGATCGCGACGGCGCTGTTCTTTTGCACTCGCACGACAGCGCGCGAGAAGGCTTCGACGTGCCTCTGAAGCCCGGCTTTGCCGATACCGATACCCAGCGGATCTACACCGTCGTGACGCCGGAGGGCGATCTTTATCTCCAGGTCTCCGATGCTTTCGCCAATCGTCGCGAAGCCATTGAGGAGGCGTCAACAGCGCTTATCCTTCCGGTGCTGGTTCTCATCCCCGCAAGCATCATTGCCGTCATTCTGGTCATCCGCCGTACATTGACCCCGATTCAGACGCTAAGAGACGACATCGCTCGCAAGGACGGCGGCAATCTTGCGCCCGTCGATCCGGGTGAGCTTCCTGCAGAACTCGATCCGATTGCACGCTCGGTCAACCTGCTGCTCGAGAGATTGCGGTCAGCGCTGGAAGCTGAGCGTTCCTTCGCCTCCAACAGTGCGCATGAACTGCGCACCCCGATCGCCGGAGCGCTTGCCCAGGCACAGAGACTGAAAGCAGATATTCCGCCGCATCTCGCGCCGCGCGTTGATCAAATAGAGCTGTCGCTCTCCAATCTGGCACAATTGTCCGAGAAGCTTTTGCAGATGTCGCGCGCTGAAGCCGGTATCGGCATTTCCGACAAGGTGGTCGATCTTCTGCCGGTGCTCGAACTGGTGGTGGAGGATATGAGCCGGTCAGAACTGGGCGCCGGACGTGTTCATTTACATCTGCCCGACGATGGTCTGCTCAAGGGAAAGGTAGACGCCGACGCCTTCGGTATCGTCATTCGCAACCTTCTCGAAAATGCACTCACTCACAGTCCCGCGGCTTCGCCGGTTAATATCTATGTGGAGAAGAACACATCCGTGCGGATCGTCAATGACGGGGCGCCGATCGAACCAGCGCTTCTGCCAAGACTGACCACCCGCTTCATGCGCGGCCAGACCCAGGCGGCTGGGTCCGGGCTTGGCCTCGCGATCGTCGAAAATTTGGCAAAGCGCATGAACGCGTCGCTCGCCCTTGCCTCACCCGCTCCCGGACGGGAGCAGGGTTTTGAAGCGCGGATCGATCTGCCGAAGCAGGTTTAACGACCACGGATTGAAGCCGGAGGCCTCATGCACCTCAATCTTCGTGAATGTGACTGTGATCACGCGTGTCGCGCATCTTCACATAGACGATCAACGACAGCGCGATCATCAGCGTAACGTACCAGAAGAACCAGCTTTCGTGGCCGGCCTGCTTGAACGTCAAAGCCACATACTCCGCCGTGCCACCGAAAATGGTGTTTGCCAGCGCATAAGGGAGCGCCACGCCAAGGGCGCGGATATGGGCTGGAAAAAGCTCGGCTTTGACGACCGCGTTGATCGAAGTGTAGCCCGTAACGATCAGAAGGCCGATGAGCACCAGGGCAAAGGCAATGTAGGGGTCGGTGGTGCTGGAAAGGGCGTTGAATATCACATAGGTGAACAGCGTGCCGAGGATGCCGAAGCCGACCATCAGCGGCTTGCGACCGATCTTGTCGGAGAGCGCACCAGCCAGCGGCTGGCAGAGCATGAAGACGAAGAGTGCTGCCGTGGTGATTTCGGTTGCCGATTCTTTGCTGAAGCCCGACGTGTTGACCAGGAATTTCTGCAGATAGGTCGTGTAGGCATAGAAGGCCAAGGTACCGCCAGACGTCAGCGCCATCACCATCAACGCTTCCTTCGGATAGTGCTTGAACAAGGCCCAGCCGCTCGATTGTGGCTTGCCCGTCGCGTCCGCTTTGGCGTTCTTGAAGGAGTGGGTTTCGACCAGACCACGGCGGATGTAGAACACGGCAATCGCCAGAATACCGCCGATGAAGAACGGAATGCGCCAGCCCCATTGGTTGAGTTGCTCAGGCGTCAATACGCGTTGCAACACGAGAAGTACGGCCAGCGCCACGAGCTGACCGGAGATCAGCGTGACATATTGGAAACTGGAGAAGAAGCCACGGCGGTTCTTGCCGGCCATTTCACTTAGATACGTAGCACTTGCTCCGTACTCTCCGCCAACGCTGATGCCCTGTAGCAAACGGGCAAGAACCAGGATGGCAGGGGCCGCGATGCCAATTGTTTCATGCCCGGGCGTCACGGCGATCATCAGCGATCCCATGCACATCAGCGTCACGGATAGCGTCAGGCCCGCCTTGCGACCCTTGCGGTCAGCATAGGTGCCCATCAGCCATGCGCCGATCGGACGCATCAGGAAGCCGACGGCAAAGACGGCGGCAGCGCTCAGAAGCTCGGCGGTCTGATTGCCGGAAGGGAAAAAGACCGGCGCGAAGTAGAGCGTGAAGGCAGAATAGACATACCAGTCATACCACTCGACAAGATTGCCCGCCGATCCGCCTATGATCGATTTCAGTCGCGTTTTCTGGTCGGGAGGAGATCCAGCCACCGCTTGATCCGCTACATTGTTCATCGGTCACTCCGTATGTTTCGGTCCGGAAACCAACCGCTTAAAGCCTGTCGCGGGCATTTAGATCCGCTGACCAGACTTTAGCGTGTTCTTCCGTCTTATGTCGGGACCGCAAGACCGCTGGACACTCCTGCGCGAAGTGGTTTCGCACGAGGCACACTAACGCCAGCAGGCGGCGTATGATCGATATACACTCCTCAAATGTTTTCCGACAAGATAATTCGGTCTACTTATTAACGCAGAAGGTCCAGCTTCTATCGCGCATCGCTGTAGTTGTGAAAATCGTTTGAAACAGAAACGGCGCGATTGCTTTCACTGCAGTCTCTCCCTTAAACAAATCCAATGACCTACGAATTCACTCTGTTGAAAGTCACAAGGCTCCTGCGATCCCTCACACGGGCTGGCGACGCTTTGGCGCGTCTTGACGAGAGGGTCAGCCGATCTCCAATCCGGGACGGCTTCCTAAAGCGGCAGAATTTTCACGACGCCGTCTCTTCGCTCTGGGTCGACGGAGAGCTGGTCCATATCGAGGATTTGGTTCTGCACGATGCGCGCATGGACATTCGTGCACCGACGAACGAAATCGTCAACGCCCACCGCATTCTGCGTGCAAGACGGCTCATAGAAAGCCACTCGGCACAATGGGCACTGAGCGACCATGGCGTAGACCTGCTGCGCGGAAAGAACCTAGAGCCCCAGTCGCCTCCCTTAAGAACGGTTGTGAATGCGGATGAAGCGGACCTTGAAGCGGCAGACGACGCGAGTGACGTCTTTACCGATGAGTTGGCGGAAATGGACGCACTGCTCTCACGCAGCAGCGCGCTCGTCGCAGATGTTTTAGCTCAACGCGCCCCTTTGGAGCCGAATACAAGTTCTGCTCACGAAACGTCGGATGAGGAAAGTGAAGACGAGCGTCTTCACCGTTGGCGAAAGCTTGTAGATCGGTACTCAGACTATCCGGCGCCGCTGCAGGCCGCCATCCTTCTGGATGCCTGGCGCGATATCCAGGTCTCAGACCGAAGCCCATGGTTGGGCCGCCAACTGGCCGCCGCGTTGCTCCGTGCCCGGGGCCTGACGAGCCTGCCGGCGCTGAACAGCGGCCTTCGCGCCATCAACAGAGAACGGCGTCATTCGCGTGATCAGGAAGAGAGAGTGATCGCCATGCTCGATGGAATGTCTGAAGCGGCTGAGCTCGGAATGAAAGAGCATGACCGGCTTTTGAACGGCAAGAGCCGTATGGAGAGACGCTTGATCGGCAAGCGCTCGAATTCGAGATTGCCGGATCTGGTTGATCTGGTTCTGGCAAACCCCGTCGTTTCGACATCGATGATTGTCAAGGAACTCGGCACAACGCCGCAGGGTGCGGTGGTTCTTGCCAATCAGTTGGAGCTTCGCGAAATGACGGGCCGCGGACGTTTCAGGGCTTGGGGCATATTATAGCCCCTCGCCCCGTTCTAGGGATCGCAGATCAGCTTGCCATCGCATAGCGCGTCTGCGATGGGTTCGACGCGAGTTTTGTCTCACCGCTGACGCGGAAACGTCCCACCATGCTGGCAAGGTTTTCAGTTTCCTGCGAGAGGTTTTGAGCGGCCGCGGTGGTCTCTTCGACCATCGCTGCGTTCTGCTGCGTCACCTTGTCCATCTGGTCAGCGGCAGAGGAAACCTCCTTCAAGCTGATAGCCTGCTCGCGGGCACCGGCCGCAATCTGGTTGACGGTCTGGCTCATGCCGAGAACCTGCTCGACAATCTTGCCAAGCGAGTTGCCGGTTTCTTCAACCAGGTGCACCCCGGTCTCGACCTGGCTGGACGAGGTGGAAATCAAACCCTTGATCTCCTTCGCCGCTGTGGCCGAGCGCTGCGCCAGCTCACGTACTTCCTGCGCAACTACGGCAAAGCCCTTGCCGGCTTCGCCAGCACGTGCCGCTTCGACACCCGCATTCAGAGCCAGGAGGTTTGTCTGGAATGCAATCTCATCGATAACGCTGATGATATTGCCGATCTTGCTGGACGATCCTTGGATCTCAGTCATCGCCGCAACCGCACGGGCAACGACATCGCCACCCTTTTCGGCGTCGGCCTTTGCGCTGTCGACCGTCTTTTGCGCGTTCGTTGCGCCATCGGCAGTGTCATTCACACCACGCGTGACTTCGCTCAGCGCTGCTACGGTTTCTTCCAAAGCGGCGGCCTGCTGCTCGGTACGGCGTGCAAGATCGTTCGATGCGGTGGAGATTTCGCTGAGACCGGAGCGGATCGTATAGACCGCGCGCACAACATTGCTGATCGTCTCTTCGAGCGCGGAGACCGATAGGTTGAAGTTCTGGCGGATTGCGTCGAACTCAGGTGCGACCTTCTCGTTCATGCGCACCGTCAGGTCGCCTGTTGCAAGAGCATTGAAGCGGCTCTGAACAATCTCGACGAAATGCCGGAGATCTTCGGCCTTGGCGTTATCGATCTCGCTCTGGCGCTTACGATCGGTTTCGACTTGGCGCTGGAGTTGTTCCTGCTCGGCCTGCACGTCTTCACCACGAGCAAGCGCGAAGCGGAACTTCTCAAGTGCTGCAGCGAGATTGCCAAGTTCGTCCTGCTTGCCTGTCTGGGCAACCTGATCCTTGTAATTGCCATTGGCCATCTTGCCGACGGATCCGAGGACAGACGTCAAAGGTTTCTTGATCAGGATCTGAGTTGCAACGAGAATGACGCCAAGTGTCACTGCGAGAATGATCAGGCTGCCGATCAGCATGTTATAAATCTGCTGCCAGACAGGCCCGGAGAATACGGCCGGAGGCACGTCCAGCACTGTTGCCCATGTGGTGTTCATGCCAGGGGCAGTGAAGGGATAGATCAGGCGAACAGAACCATCGGGGAGACCCTCGATCACACGCAGCTTTCCGTCAGCCAAAGCCTGCTTCACCTGATCGGCGCCGACATCGGCGTAGTCCTTCATCAGATTGTCGGCGTTGGTGTGCGACAGCCACTTGCCATTGCTGGCGAGCAGCATCACGCTGCCGCCTTCGAAAGGCTTGATCTGTGATAGGCTAGCCGTCAGATCGTCGAGTTTAATATCGACGCCAGCGATACCGACCATCGTGCCGCCCACCGTTACCGGCACGGAAACGGATGTCACGAGCTTCTTCATATTGGTAAGATAAGGAGACGTGATGAGCGGCTTGCCTGTCTTCAGCACGCCACCATAATACTCATCCTCAGGCTTGATCGACCATGTCGAGAACTCGACCTTGCCGCTATCGCCCTTCGTCCAGTAAGGCGTGAAGATGCCTTCCTTGTTCAAGCCCTCGGTGCCAACGGTTGGCTTCGAGCTTTTCCCATCAATCAATTCGCACATCCAAGCACCGAAAACGTTCGGATATTGCGGAGCAACGGTCTCGATCATCGAAACGATGTCAGCGCGGCTGCGCGAGCCTTTTTCGATGAAGCCGCCGATCGTTGCGGCAAGCGTGGCACCCGCCGACGTTGCGACTGAGATATCGCCAGCGATATGCTCGCTGACCGCGCCAGCCTTTTCCGTCGCAAGCGCCATGACGTCACGTTCTGTCGCCGACTTGACGTTGACCACGTTGAACGCGGTGTAAGCAATCATGATGCCGGCAATAGCTGTTCCGGTGGCTAGGATAAGCTTTCCGGAAACGGAACTGAGTATCTTCTTCATGCGACGAGCCCTCTAACTTTAGGGCGACGTTAGTGTAAAGTTTTAAACAATCTGCAAACAAATCGTTCAAAGACGAGCATTGTCTAATTGATGACACTCGTACTGTATGGGTTGTTTTATCCTCCGGGAGCTTCAAGAATCTGCTTGATCAACAGATCATGACAGAAGACAGATCAGTCTTTCGAGACGATCCCGAAATAAAAAAGAGATGACTGACGTCCAGCCACCTCTTTCTTGCTTGTTCTCAATCGTGCCACTAAGAAACGAGCGACTGATGCACGCGCGTCTTTCTTGACGCTGTAGCGTCGGTCCTCCGGCGCGGGCAGGTCACCTGCCGTTCAAGCCGGGTAGCGCGATGCGTACCAGTTCTGGAACAGCGTGTACTGGCTTTCCAGATGACGGCGCTGAGAGGCGCTTAGTTCGTCAGTCTCGTTGAAGTGCAGCGTGTATTCCGTGTCGCCGTTCAGCACCATCAGGTACTTATAGTGCAGCACGAGGTCTGGACCCTCATCGTAGGTCGAGAACACCGTCAGCGCCTCTTCCAGTTCACGTGCTTCGGTGCGTGCGGCAGCATCGCCCGTGGCGGCCTTTTCGCAAAGGGCGACCAGGTGCAGAACTTCCTTCGGCAGCGCGTTACCAATGCCGGTGATGGCGCCGCCTGCACCGCAATTGACGAAGCCGTGGTAAACGCCGGTATCGACGCCGACCATCAGCGTCAGATCGTCATCACCAGCGGTGATGTTTTCTGCGGCATAGGTCATGTCTTTCTTGCCACCGAATTCCTTGAAGCCGATGAGATTCGAGTAGCGTGAGCGCAGATCGAAGAACAGGTCGGCACGGGTGGCGAAGCCGTAATAGGGGCTGTTGTAGATCACAGCTGGCAGACCGTTGGCAGCTTCGAGGATGGCGGAGAAATGCGCCTTTTGCGCAGAGACGGACGAACCGCGGGACAGAACGCGCGGAATGACCATCAAACCCTTGGCGCCAACCTTTGCAGCGTGGGCGGCGTGGCTGACGGCCGACTTGGTGTTGATGGCACCGGTGCCGACAATGACAGGAACGCCCGCTTCGGCGAGACGCTGCACGCCTTCCTGACGCTGCTCATCGGTCAACAGCGGCCAATCACCCATAGAGCCGCAATAGACGACTGCAGACATTCCGGCAGCGATCAGTTCTTTGCCCTTTTTCACAAGCAGATCGAAGTCGGGCGTTCTGTCCGCCTTGCAGGGCGTCATGAGGGCAGGAATGCATCCGGTGAAGATCGTGCTGGCCATGGGTCCCAATCCTTTCGCGGCACCATAGCCGCTTGATATGGAAGCCTTGTAGCATTGAACCTCTTTTCTGTCGACAAATAAAATACAAGAAATTTTTGGTGCGGAGGTTGGGCGCGACTGCAGCTGTAATCGCTGAACTTAAAGGTTGAGGTCGGCGCTCTGGCGCGTGTCGGCAGTGATGTAGGAGCGGATCTGCGTCACGATCTGGTCGGCATGCGCCTTGGCCAGCGCGTCGGCTTTCTCGACATCCCGGTCGATGATCGCCTGGATCATGTCCTCATGCTCGCTGACATATTGATTGGGCAGGACATCGTTGAAGGAAGAATAGTAGAGCCGCAGGATGCGTCGTCCCTCATCGAGAAGCCGGGTGAAGAGCTCGACATAATGGCGGTTGCCGCCGACTTGCGCGATCGCGACATGGAAATCGCGATTGGTGGAGATCATTGCAAGCGCATCGCGCTGCTCGACGGCCAGAGCAAAAGCGCTTTGCAGGGTTCGGATCTGTGTAATATCCGCCTTTGCGTGATTGGCCGCGGCAAGCCGTGTCGTGACGCGATACATCAATGTCAGGGCGTCGAAGAATTCCGGCAATCCGAGAAAATCGATCTGCGACACGATGGTGGCGCGGTTGGTCAGCGTCGTGATCAGCCCTTCCGCGGAAAGACGAACCAGTGCCTCGCGAATGGGCGTGCGCGACAGAGAAAAGCGTTCGGAAAGTTGCAACTCATCGATTGGGCTACCAGGTGCAAGCCGCAATTCGATAATCTCGTTGCGCAGTGTCTCATAGACGGTGGAAACGCCAAAGCCTCTTCGGTGCGTTTGCTTCTCCCGCTCGTCCGCCTTGTCCGCTTCTGCCATCCAACCATCCCTCGCTTTGTCGAAAAGGCTTAGTCCAGAATCGCTGCAGATGGGAAGGTCAAACCGCGCAATGAAAACGCCGGGACAGCGCCCGGCGTGATCTTGATCGTTAGGCTGCGCGAAGCGATGCGCCCAACGGAATTTCCACATCGATTTCCAGAAGCGACATGTGTTCGTCGCTGTCCATCTTCACATGCACCCTGTCGCTATCGATCTCGACATGCTTGGCGATTGCCGCCAGAATTTCCTCGCGCAGAATGACGACCAGATCCGAACCCTGATTGGTGCGCTCATGCGCAAGAAGGACCTGCAACCGTTCGCGAGCGACGGGTGCCGACTTCTGTTTGCGGAAAAGGTTGAACATGCTCATGCAGCCCTCCCGAAAATCTTGGCAAAGATGCCGCGCTTTTCGCCAGGAACGGAAACCGGAATGTCCTCACCCGACAGACGTCGCGCCGCATCGAAATAGGCCATGGCCGGTGCGGACTTGGCATCTGCGAGAGTAACCGGCGCACCAACGTTGGAGGCACGCAGCACGTCCATGCTTTCGGGAATGATGCCGATCAGCGGAATGGAGAGGATTTCCAGAACGTCATCGACCTTCAGCATATCGCCGCGCTCGGCGCGCGCCGCGTCGTAACGGGTAAGCAACAGATGCTTTTCCATCCGCTCGCCGCGCTCGGCCTTGATCGTCTTGGAATCAAGAAGACCGATGATACGATCGGAGTCACGAACGGAAGAAACTTCGGGATTGGTGACGACGACGGCAACATCCGCATGGCGCATCGCAAGCGTCGCGCCGCGCTCGATCCCGGCCGGGCTGTCGCAGATAACCCAGTCGAAATGTTTCTTGAGTTCGTTGATGACCCACTCGACACCTTCCGGCGTCAGGTTGTCCTTGTCGCGCGTCTGGGAGGCCGGCAGCAGGAACAGCGTATCGAGGCGCTTGTCGCGGATGAGAGCCTGCGTCAGCTTGGCATCGCCCTGAATGACATTGACCAGATCGTAGACCACGCGGCGTTCTGCACCCATGACCAGATCGAGGTTGCGAAGACCGACGTCGAAATCCACGACGACGACCTTTTCCTTGTTCTGGGCCAGTGCGGCGCCAAGTGCTGCGGTCGACGTCGTCTTTCCGACGCCTCCCTTGCCGGAGGTAACGACAACTACCTTCCCCATCCTGATCTCCTGTTTCCTGCCGCTTGCGGCTTAATTGAGTTTGTCCGCCTTGATCGTATCGTTTTCCAGCCACAGCTGGACGGCCTGCCCCCGAAGCTTCGGGTCGATATCTTCTGCGACCTTGTAAACACCGTCGATGGCAAGAAGCTCGGCTTCCAGCTTCTTGCAGAAAATCCGGGCCGAAGCGTTGCCGAGCGAACCGGCCATGGCACGTCCGCGAAGCGCGCCGTAAATATGGATCGAACCGCCGGCGATCACTTCTGCTCCGGACGCGACTGAACCAACGATCGTCACATCGCCTTCCGGGAAGATGATCGACTGGCCGGACCGTACGGGCTCGCTGATCATCAGCGACTGAACGACGCTGCGAATTTCCGTCACGGGGGCTCGTTGCTCCGCCGGCGCTTCCACCTCGGCAAGTGCTACCGGCTCCACCTCGACATCCGACGCGGGCTTGCCGCCTTTGAGCGCAGGCGGCATGCCGGTTTCGATCATCGAAGGGCGTGCGCCTTCGATACCCATGATGGCAACGTTGCGATTGTAAAGCTCGGCAAGCAGGGATTTCAGGCCGGCCTTATCGAGCTTCAGGTCCGCCACATCCAGCACCACCGGACGTGACAGAAAGAACCCGGCAGAGCGCGCTGCCAGATCGTCAAGTCGCTCCAGCCAGACATCCAGCGGCGACTCGGGAGATAGAACGACCGCCAGAAATGAGCGGCCCTTGATACGGATCGAACGCGAGTCTGTTAGCACTTTGGTCATCTTGGTAAAGAAATCGTTGATAGAGAGGTAGCGGTGATTTGGTTAACAAATGGTTAACGCCACCCTTTCGCGGCTGCTAAAATTAACTTCAAGACCCCCTTGACGAAGTGCCGGGCTGAGTCGCTCGATCCTCGTTGAAATCCGCGCTCCCACGCCTGCGGGAACCGGCCATAATCAAGACGGTTATAAGCCTACCAGGGGGAAGAAGATGGCTGGAAGTGCAACGCAAAATTCATCGAAGGAAGGCGAGTTCCTGATCGGGCTGGCGCGCGGCGTCGGTGGTGCGCTTCTGTTCGCGCTGCCCATGTTCATGACGATGGAGATGTGGTTTCTTGGCTTCTACATGTCGCGAGAAAAGCTTCTGCTTCTTTGCGTCCTGAATATCCCGCTTCTCGTGGTTCTGGCAAAGCGCGTCGGATTTGAGAAAACCTCGTCCTGGTTCGAAGCGAGCCGCGATGCGGTGACGGCTTACGGCCTTGCGATCATCGTCAGCGCCGCCATTCTTGCGCTCTTCGGAGTGATCAACGATCAGGTGACGACCAGCACGACGGTGGCAAAGATCGCAATACAGGCGGTGCCCGCCAGCATCGGTGCGCTTCTCGGTCGCAGCCAGCTTGGAACGCATTCGGAAGACGATGACGAGGAAGACGACGATACCGAGACGGAAACGAGCTATTTCGTCGAGCTGTTCATGATGCTGGTCGGCGCACTCTTCCTCGCACTCAATGTCGCACCGACCGAAGAGATGATCTTGATCGCCTACAAGATTACGCCGTACCAGACACTCATCACGGTTCTCCTCTCGCTCGTGCTCATGCATGGCTTCGTCTATGCACTTCACTTCAAGGGCGGGCACGGCCAGGCGGAAGACAGCGCCTGGTGGAACACCTTCATCCGCTTTACCTTGCCGGGCTATGTCATCGCGCTTGGCATCAGCCTCTACTGCTTGTGGAGCTTCGAACGATTGACTGGAACATCGCTGTCAGAGATCGTCGGAACCGTCGTCATCTTAGGCTTCCCCGCGGCCATCGGCGCGGCTTCGGCCCGCCTCGTATTGTGAGAATGCCATGACCAAATCATCCACCGATGGCCACATCGAAACATCTTCGCCCCACTGGATCGAGTGGGCCACCGGCATCGTCTCGTCGTTGCTGGTGATAGCTTTGCTCGGCTGGATCTCATGGGACATCTACCGCTACGACGACGCGAAAGCCGACTTCAAGCTCTCCGTGGTCTCGACAGAACCTGTGGCAACAGGCTTCAGGGTAAACTTCGACATTCACAATCTCAGCCAGACGACGGCCGCCACAGTGCATGTGGTCGGCACGCTGCGCGGTGCAGAAGGAGCAACGGACACAGCGGATGTGACCTTCGATTATGTCGCCGCCGAATCCAACGACAACGGAACACTCTTCTTCAAGAGCGACCCGCAAGCAGGCGCGTTGGAACTTCGTGTCGCGGGCTTCACCGATCCGTGACGATCAAAGCCGTTGTTCGGTATCGTGATCGAAGAGATGCAGGGAGGCAGGGTCGATGGTGAATCCGACCATATCTCCGGCTTTAACATTGCTTCTTCCCTGAAGCGCCACCGTCATTTCTGGCTGCGTCGCCGTGGTGATGGAGGTCGCTGAACCTGTCGTTTCCACGATCCCGACCGGCAGGGTGATGGTGGATGAGCCGGGAGGAGCAAGCGTGATGTGCTCGGGCCGGATACCAACCGTTACCTTCGTACCCGGTGCAAAGGCTACGGGCGACATGATCGTTTGAGGTTCGGACTTTCCACCGAAGTTCAAAACAAGCGTGCGCCCGTCCTCTGAGGCGAGAGCCGGCACGAAGTTCATCGCGGGAGAACCTATAAAGCCTGCGACGAAGCGGTTCATCGGCCGGTCGTAGAGCTCAAGCGGCGCTCCCTGCTGCTCGATCACGCCAGCGCGCATGACGACGACATGATCAGCCATGGTCATGGCTTCGATCTGATCATGCGTCACGTAGACGGATGTTGCTCCGAGGCTGTTATGCAGCTTACGGATTTCAGCGCGCATATGGACGCGCAGCGCCGCATCGAGGTTGGAGAGCGGCTCGTCGAAGAGGAACGCCTTGGGATTGCGGATGATGGCGCGCCCCATTGCCACACGCTGGCGCTGACCACCGGAAAGTTCGCGCGGATAGCGCTGGAGGAGAGTTGTTAGACCCGTGATCTTCGCAATCTCTTCCGCCTTGCGACGTGCCTCAACCTTCGACACGCCTTTTAGTCTTAGAGAATAAGTCAGGTTCTTTTCCACCGTCATGTGTGGATAGAGCGCATAGGATTGGAACACCATGGCGATATCGCGCATGCGCGGCGGCTGGCGGGTAATGTCCTCGCCTTCGATGCGGATCGTGCCGCTCGATATGTTTTCCAGCCCTGCGAGCGTGCGCAGCAAGGTCGACTTGCCGCAGCCGGATGGCCCGACGAGCGCCACGAACTGGCCCTTTGGAATGGCGATATCGATACCGCGCAGCGCGTGGTAGGCGCCGTAGTGTTTCTGGATGCCGGACAGTTCGATCTGCAAAGTCATTTGAGCGCTCCGGATGTCAGGCCGCTGACGATGCGGCGCTGAAGCAGGACGAAGATGATGAGAATGGGCGTCACATAGATCGCCGCGAATGTCATGATGCCGGTCCAGTCGGAAGCGTTCGGCCCGACGAAGAACTGCAAGCCGACGGTCGCAGGCTGGAAGGCGCGATCGGTTATGAGCGAGCGCGAATAGACATATTCGCCCAAGGACTGAAGAAAGATGAGGATCGCCGACACCAGAATGCCATTGCGGGCAAGCGGTACGGAGATGCGCAGGAACGCCCCGATGCGACTATTGCCATCCACGAGTGCTGCTTCTTCAAGTTCACGCGGCACCTGCGTGAAGGCTGCCCGCACCAGAACGATGTAGAGCGGCAGCTTGTTGGCAGCCGTTGCCAGGATCACGCCCGTGCGCGGCCAAGACAACAGGCCAAGCTGGCTGAAGGCGACGAAGATCGGCGTCACCATTAGGGACGGCGGTAAAACTTGCAGCATGAGAACGAGGAAGAGCGCCAGATCCATCCAGATCGAGCGGACACGTGCAAGAGCATAGGCGCAGCCGGTGCCAAACAGCACGACGAGTGAGACGGTACCACAAGCGATGATCAGCGAGTTCTGAATGAAGGTGTCCATACCCATGTCGTTCCAGACACGGGTGACCTTCAGTTCAGGATGATGCGGCCAGAGGGTCGGCGGGTTGGCGAAGGTCTCGGTATTGGTCTTCAGCGCCGTCACATACATCCAGTAGAGCGGGAAGAGGTAGATCGCGACGATAGCGATGGCGATGGCCAGCAGGAGCCAGCGTTTCCAGGGAGTGCTAGACAACATGTTCGTGCCTCGTCGAGCGGACATAAGCAGTGGCAACGACGATGACCAGAAGGGTCATCACGACGGAAACGACCGAGCCATGGCCGATGCGATATTCGCGGAAGGCAAGCTCCCAGGACCAATATTGCAGCACATTGGAGGCATTCGACGGCCCGCCCTGGGTGAGCGCTGCGAAGAGATCGAACTGCTGCAGGGTGAAAATGATGCCAAGCGAAATGACGGCACCGAGCTGCGCCCGCATCATCGGCAGGGTGATGGTGAGGAAGCGCTGCAGGCGCGTCGCTCCATCCAGTTCCGCCGCCTCGTAGACGTCATCGGGGATCGAGGCGAGACCGACCGACAACAGGATCATGTTGAAGGGAACACCGAGCCAGATATTGGCGATAATAACGGAGTAGATCGAGATCGATGGATCGGAGAGCCAGAAGATTTTCTGCTGGGTGATACCGAGTGATTGCAGGAGCCAGTTCACCACGCCGAAGTCACCGGCCAGAATCCAGCCCCAGATGGCACCGACCACCAATCCCGGCATGATCCAGCCTGCGAGAAACAGGCCACGCAGCCAGGAGGCACCGGGAAAATCGAGCCGGAAGAATAGCGCTAGCGCCAGACCAATCCCCAGTTGGAAAATGACTGACAGAAAAACAAACAAGAAGGTGTTGCGCACGATCGGCATGAACAGCGGATCGTCGATGATTTCGCGGTAGTTATCGAGACCGACGAAGGGGCGGTCGAAGGTTGCGATGGTGAAGAGGTCGACGCTCTGAAACGAGATGACCAGGTTGTAGATCAACGGGAAGGCCGAAAAGGCGACCAGATAGGCAAGCGCGAACAAGACCAGCGCGCTGTCAAACCCACCGCCATCGCGGAAAACTCGATTGAAACGGAGCATTTCGCCTCCCGACATTCTAAATGTGCGCTCGTGATGGGCGGACCATGCGCTTCATCAGTTTGGAAACCAGCTGCGGACGTGGAAACGCCCGCAGCCTCTCGATCAGAGCACCCAATCATCCAGCCTATTTGAGGATCTTGTCGATCGACTTCTGCGCCGTCGTCAATGCGTTTTCCGCCGTCGCCTGGCCAGTCAGCGTCGTCTGGATCGCGGTCTGAATAGCCTTTGAAATCTTCGACCAATCGGGGCTTGGGCCGCGATTGCGCGCAAACTTCATCGACTCTTCGAAGACCTTGTAAGCCTGAGGGTACTTCGGATCGTCGATCTTCACCGGATAGGCCGGCACGTAGCCAAACTCGTTCCAGACCCGCGGCATCTGCTCATACATGTATTCGATGAACTTGAAGGCTTCCTTCGGATGCTTGGAGTTGGCAACGATGACGTTGTCGCCTTCACCCAGAGCCGAAGCATGTGGTGCGCCTTCCTTGGGAACGGGCAGTATCGCGACGCGATAATCGAACTTCGCGTCCTTGCTCATGCGCGGCAGTTCCCATGGGCCGGAAATGCTCATGGCGGCGTTACCAGCATTGAATGTACCGGTCGAGTCCCACTGGCCGCGGATCAGCGTGTCCTTGGAGGCCAGCCCCTCATCGATGAACTTCTTCCAGAGTGTGAGCGCTTCCACACCGCCCGGAACATTGACCTTGTTGTAATCGCCGCCCGCCATCTGCAGCCATGGCAGGAACTGGAAGGTGCCTTCTTCGGTCGCTGCGGCGGAAAATGCCAGGCCATAAACGCCCTTGTCTGGCTGCGTCAGCTTCTTGGCGGCATCGTAAAGCTCGTTCCATGTCTGCGGCGGCTTGTCCGGATCGAGACCTGCGGCCTTGTACATGTCGGCGTTGTAGTAAAGCGCGATGGTGTTTGCGCCGCGTGGGATACCGTAGACGCCGTCCTTGTAGGTAACGGAGGCAAGCGGGCCGGGCAGGATCTGGTCGAGCTTGATAATCGAGCTCTTGTCGATCATCGGCTTCATGTCGAGCAGCAGCTTGCGCGATGCAAAGAGTGCGACATCCGGGTTGTCGATATAGGTGACGTCAGGTGCTTCGCCTGTCGCCATGGCCTTCGCCAACTCGTTGACCATATCCGGAAACTGAACCGATCGGACATTGACCTTGATATCCGGGTTTTTGGCAGAAAACTCCTCCGCCATCTTGTAATGATATTCGCCCGGTCGATCGACGGTCCAGAGACTGATCTGAACCTGCTCACCCCATGCGGGCGTCGACAATGCGGCAAGTGCAACTGCACCCATTAGCTTTGCAATAGTCATGATACTCCTCCTTTGATCATGATTGCGATGCCGGTTCCCCCCGGCTTGAGCATTACAGAAGCGACGGGTCGCCGCCTCCATATTCTGCGGCGAGATCGACGAAAACCCCTCCCCGGCTATGCTTCAGATAGTTGAGCGCATGAACCTGGCCCGTCATTTCCAGTTGATCGCGATAGACCGGATCATGCCATCCTTCGATATCAATCGAGCCCGACCAGCCGGCCAGCCGAAGCTCGGATATGATATTGGTCCAGTTGCTATCGCCAAAGCCCGGCGTGCGCATGAAGACGAAGGGGTGCTTGCCAAAGATGCCGTGCTCCTTGATCACATCCCAGCGGATGGTCGCGTCCTTCCCGTGAACGTGGAAAATCTTGTGCGCCCATTTGCGGATCTGCGGCAGCGGGTCGATCAGATAGACCATCTGGTGGCAGGGCTCCCACTCCAGACCAATGTTCTCGTCCGGCGTCTCGTTGAACATCAATTCCCAGGCATCCGGGTTGTGCGCAATGTTCCAGTCGCCCGTTTGCCAATTGCCGTCCATGGCGCAGTTTTCGAAAGCGATCTTCACGCCCTTGTCGGCAGCGCGTTTCGCCAGCTCGCTCCAGACTTCCCTGTAGCGTGGAAGGCTCTCCGGCAAGGGCTTGCCCCGGACGCGACCGGTAAAACCTGCCACACAGGTAGCGCCGAAATGATGGGCGTTGTCGATGCAGTCCTTCCAGCCCTGAAGGGTCTGAAGGTCCATTTCAGTCTCTTCCAGCGGGTTGCCGAACATGCCGAGCGTCGAAATGGTGATATCGCGATCGCCGATCGCCTCGACGCAACGCTTGCCGAGTTCGGCTAGGTCCTGGCCATTGGTCGTCTGCCAGAAGAACGGTTCGAAGCTCTCGAAACCGAGGTCGCCGATTTCAGAGATGCGCTCGGCGGCATCCCCTTTTGTGGCACTAACCATGGTGCCGATGCGGACGGATTTTGCTGGATCGCTCATATTGGACCTCAAATTTCGATAAGAACACGTTGACCAGTGCGGGCGCTTTCAATCGCGCCCATGACCATGGCCAAGCTTTTGATATTGTCGGACGAAACGGTCTCGGGAACCGTGCCGTCTTCGATCGCGCGCAGGAACGACAGGAGCACGCTCGCATGCCCCTCCGTTTGCTCCTCATCGACCACCTCAGAAACGTTTACGGCAGACGCTCCGCGCAAAAGCCCCTCATCGGTGCCCGCCACGGATGCGGAGAAATCCTCTTCCCCATTCCAAAGGATCATACCCTTAGATCCGACCAGCCGCCACGTGCTTTCCCAACTCGTCCGCTCGCCTTCGGCGCACCAAGAACCGCGATAAGTGAAGACTACATCATTGGAAAGTTCGAAGATCGCATTGGCCGATGCCCCATGGGCGTACCATGAGCCAGCCGGATTTTTCTCCACGCAGTAGACTGCGATTGGATCTTGATCGGCAACGAAACGGGCTGCATCGAAAGTGTGGATCGCCATATCCAGCAGCAGCACATTCTGCATGTCCTCGCGAAAGCCGCCGAAGTGCGGCGCCAGGAAGAAGTCACAGTGAATGGCCGTCAATTCACCGATCACTCCGTCCTGAACAGCACCGTGCAGGCGGCGTATCCCCCTGATGTAGCGCCTATTCTGAACGATCGCATGGACTTTTCCAGCAGCGTTTGCCAAGTCGATCAGCGTCTGCGCTTCTTTCAAGGAAGGAGCCATCGGCTTTTCGCTCAACACATGACAACCCGCCGCCAACGCAGTAGCAACCACATCAAAACGCGCATCGGGAATGACGACATCGAACACGACATCGGGATCGG
Source organism: Agrobacterium larrymoorei (assembly GCF_037722385.1). Taxonomy (GTDB): domain Bacteria; phylum Pseudomonadota; class Alphaproteobacteria; order Rhizobiales; family Rhizobiaceae; genus Agrobacterium; species Agrobacterium larrymoorei_C. The sequence goes on along the minus strand of NZ_JBBKAQ010000001.1, from coordinate 101,906 downwards.
TTTTGGTGAGGACGTCTTCAAGGTTGCTGCCAATGACGACATCGCCGAGTGCGAACTCGTCGGCCAACGCCTGGGCGACCTTCTCGTTCAGATCGACAAGACCGCATATGCGGATCGACGATTGTAAATCTGGATGTGAGGCGATCGCGTGCAGCCAGCCTTTGGCCATAGCTCCGCACCCGCACAAAACTGCATTCAACGTCACATTGTCCTCCCCGCTGCTCGCAAACTCCTCTTTGCGGAACCAGCTTTCGTAAACGTTTACGAGACTATGCTTAAGGTCCTAGATGTGTCAAGACCACAGTGAAAGGCTTCTCTGGTTCGGAGCCGGGAGGACATGCATGAAGGGTATCCGCCAGCTCGCAGATTATCTGGACATCTCCATCGGCACCGTATCCCGCGCCCTGAACGGCAAACCGGATGTGAATGACGATACCCGTCGCAGGGTTTTGGAGGCGGCAGAAAAGCTCGGCTATGTCGCAAACCAGTCCGGGCGCAGCCTGCGGCAGGGCGCCACCAACGTCATCGGCCTGATGACCGGCTCAGATACGCAAGCGGTGGAAAATGCTGACAACTTCTTTCTGGGCGTGACGGATGGTCTGCAGAGCGTTTTCTCCACCCACAATCTCGATCTCATCGTTCTGCCTTGTCCGGCGGAGGAAGACCCAGACGAATATCTGAAGCGCATGGTGGCAAGACGCATGGTAGATGCGATGGTCATCTCGTCCACCAGCCGGATCGACAAGCGCGTCGATTTCCTCAAGCAGACGCGGCTGCCCTTCGTCACCCTGGGGCGAACAGGCTCCAGCACCGATCACGCCTGGATCGATCTGGACTTCGAAGGTGTGGCAAGAACTGCCGTGGCTCGCCTTGCGGCAGCAGGCCATCGTTCGATTGCCGTTGCCGCACCCGATACCGACATCAATCTCGGCTACATTTTCCTGGAGGGTTATCGCAAAGGCCTTGAGGAGGCGTCCCTCCCTTTTGATGAACAACTCATCATCCGCGCCAAATCCAGCGAACAAGGCGGCTATCACGCGGCAAGCGAGTGGCTACAGATGCGGCCACGCCCGACGGCGCTGATCCTGATCTACGAGTTGATGGCGATTGGTCTCTACCGGCGCCTGGCCGAGGTCAACCTTCGCGCCGGCGAAGATCTTGCTGTCATCGGTTTTCGCGAAGGTCCGAGCGGTCAGTTTCTCGAACCGAGGTTGACGAGTTTCCGCATGTCGCTGCGCGATCTCGGGGTCTCCGTCGGCAAGACCCTGCTATCGACCATGCCGGCCTATAGCGGTTTCTATCCGCAACAGCCCAAGCACATCGTCTGGCCGATGCAGCTCATCCCGGGCGACAGCGATATCATGAACCCGCAATCCAAGTGACATCCGGCCGCATGAAGTTGCGGCCGAATATCGTCTTCCTGCCTTAAGCTTCCAGCCAGCGCACCTGCTCGGGCGTGAGCTTGATGTCGAGCGCCGACAGGCTGTCTTCCAGCTCGGCAATGGTGCGCGGGCCGATCAGCGGAATGACCGGGAACGGCTGAGCGATCACATAGGCAAGAGCAACGTGGATCGGGTTGCGGCCAAGCTCCTTGGCAAGCTCTATTGCCCGGTCGCGACGCTCGAAATTGCGCTCGGAGTACCAGACACGCACGATCTCCTCATCGTCACGCTTATCGCGGCCTGCCCTGTCGGTGAAGAAGCCTCGGCCCTGGCTTGACCAGGCGAAGTTCGGGATCTGGCGCTCTTTCGCCCATTCTTTCCATGGCTCGTCAGAGGCCGCGACACATCCGGCCCAGATAGGGTCCAGCATTTCGGCCAGCGAGAAGTTGTTGGAAAGAGCACCCGGCGCGGTCTTGCCGGTCTTCTCAGCATAGGCAATCGCCTCATCCATGCGTTGGCGCGTCCAGTTCGAACCGCCGAAGATGCCGCGAATGCGACCGCGCTTCACCTCGGCATCCATCGCATCGACGAACTCGCCGACTGGCACATCGGTATTGTCGCGGTGCATGAAATAGATGTCGACATAATCGGTCTTCAGCCGGTTCAAAGATTGGTCGAGCTGCTTGGCAATGATATCCGGGTAGCAAAGCGGCGAATGCGCGCCCTTGCCGATCAGCACGATCTCTTCACGCGGCACGTTGCGGCTGGTGTGCCAGTCACCAAAGATCGCTTCCGTCTTGCCGCCACCATAGACAAAGGCGGTATCGAAAAGATTGCCGCCTGCCTCGTAGAAGCTGTCGAGCGTCAGCGAGGCGGACGCGAAATTCGGGAAGAACTCGAAGCCGAGCGCCACGACCGATGCGGGCTTGGCAACCCCTGGAATCTGGCGCTTCGGTACGGAATTGCCGGGGGTAACGTCGCCGCCTGCGATGTTCAGAACGCGCTTGGCCGCACTCTCCACGCCATATTCCAGCCCGACCGAGGCGCGCCACTGATCCATGACCCGAAGGTTACCGAGCGTGTCCGCCCAGCTCATACCGGGATAGGCAAACTCTTGGGACTGGTTGCGAATGGCTTCACCCGCCGCGTCCACCTCGAAGGAGTAGAGGTAGCGGTCTTCGGCGACCTCAATCGTCTGGCGATCCTTGCCCTTGATGATGTCGATTTTGCCGACGCCGCCCTTGTGGCCGGAAGCAAACCAAAAGTCGGCCACTTCGATACGGCCTTCCGAGCCGATGATGCGCAACACGTTGTCCTGGTTCGCCATGATCGAGCAAGACACTTCGGCGATAATCTCGTTCGGAAATTTCAAAACGGCAGACGCCCACTCATCGACGCCCGATTGGCCGAGATGCGCCACGCCGGAAACCTTGGTGGGTTCCATGAAAGGGTGACCGGAAACAGCACCGGCAATGAGCCGCGCCATCGACACAGGGTATCCACCAACATCGAGAATGCCGCCGCCGGCACTCTCATTGGCAAACAGCCGATGATCGGCGCGGAAGCTGCCCATGCTGAAGCCGAAGCTGGAGCGGATGATCCTAACCTCGCCAATCGCGCCGCTCTTGACCAGCTCGACGATCTTGGCCGTCTGCGGATGCAGACGGTACATATAGGCTTCACCGGCGAAGACGCCTGCCTTCTTCGCCTCGTGGAAAATCGCGTCCGCATCATATGCGGAGAGCGCAATCGGCTTTTCCACCAGCACATGCTTGCCGGCGCGGATCGCCTTGATCGCCCACTCGGCATGGCCCGTGTGTGGTGTTGCGATATAGACCGCATCGATTTCGGCATCGGACAGCAGCGCGTCATAACCATTGACGATGCGAGCGCCGGGGAAGCCCTCGCTCAAACCCGGGCGGTCGGGATTGCGCGTGGCGATCGCGACAAGCTTGCCGGTGGTGGAGTTGGCAACGCCTTCGGCAAAGGTCTTGGCGATGGTGCCGGGTCCGATAATGCCCCAGCGGATGGGTTGAAGGTCGGGCATGATATTCCTCGTCTGCTTTGGATGTGAAATTGGGTTCAGCGCAGGCGCGTGCCGTCGCTATCGAACAGGAAGGCCTTTCCGGCCGGAACGGAGACAGTAAGTTGGTCGAGCTTACCGACGTGCCGGGACTCAGGGCGCTCGATGATCAGCGGCAACTCCTCCGCTAAATGCGCATAGACATAGCTGGTATTGCCAAGATGTTCGGCGACATCGACAGCAACCGTCAGATCAGCTGCCTTGCCGGCATCCTCGAAATGCTCTGGTCGAATACCGAGCGTTATGGGCGCGCCGACGCCTGGCCGCGCCGCAACCGGCACGGTGAGTGAGAAGCTGGGCGCGTGATCGAGGGTGATCGTCACGCCCTCGGCGCTCTCAGTCGTAACCTTACCCGGCAGGAAGTTCATCTTGGGCGATCCGACGAACCCGGCAACGAAGCGGTTGTCCGGATCGTCATAAAGGTCGAGCGGCGCGCCGACCTGCTCGATCTTGCCGCCCCGCAGCACCACGATCTTGTCCGCAAGCGTCATGGCTTCCGTCTGGTCGTGGGTGACGTAGATCATCGTCGTCCCGAGCTGCTTGTGCAGCTTGGAGATTTCCACCCGCATCTGGACACGCAGTTCCGCATCGAGATTGGAGAGCGGCTCGTCGAACAGAAACACCTGCGGTTCACGCACGATCGCACGTCCGATCGCAACACGCTGCCGCTGACCACCGGACAGCTGCTTTGGCCTGCGCTGCATCAACTCGTTGATTTGCAGAATTTCTGCGGCACGCCGAACGCGCCCATCCGTATCCGCCTTCGGATTGCCATTCATGCGCAGACCAAAGGATAGGTTTTCTTCGACCGTCATATGCGGGTAGAGCGCATAGGACTGGAAGACCATGGCAATGCCGCGATCGGCAGGCTCCGCATCGTTGACGACTTTGCCGCCGATTTCGATCTCACCGTCCGAGATGTCCTCCAAACCGGCAATCATGCGAAGCAGTGTCGATTTTCCGCAGCCGGAAGGGCCGACGAAAACGACGAACTCGCCGTCCTCGATCTCCAGGTTCGCGCCGTGGATTACCTCCAGCGAACCATAGCGTTTGACGACGTTTTTGAGTGAAAGTCCCGCCATGCGGCTCCTCCCGGATTACTTGACGGCGCCGGCTGAGATGCCGGCGATGAAATGGCGCTGCAGCACCACGAAAATGACGAGAATGGGCGCGGTCAACAAGACGGCTCCGGCCATGATGCCGCCCCAGGAAACCTTGGTAAGACCGATCAGCGTGCCCAGCGCTACAGGCGCGGTCATCATGCCTGGACGGGAATTGATGAGCAGTGGCCAGAGGTAGTTGTTCCAGGATGCCAGGAACAGAATGATCGAAAGAGCAGCCATGGTGGGGCGCGCCAGCGGCAGGGCGATGCGCAGAAAGATTTGCCACTCCTTCACCCCTTCCACACGCGCGGCGTCGAAGAGCTCGCCTGGCATCATCGTGAAGGACTGGCGCATGAAAAGCACGCCGAGCGAGTTGAAGAGCGGCGGGACGATGAGCGCCACCCACGTGTTGCCGAGTTTGAACTCGCGCGCCACCATGATGAATTGCGGAATGACGACGACCGCATAGGGCAAGGTAATCGTACCGATGATGATGGCAACCACCACTGAGCGTCCGGCGAAGCGATAGCGCGCCAACGCCCAACCCGCCATCGACGTCAGCATGACGGAGAGGACCGTGTAGATCACCGCCACCGTAATCGAGATGAACATCGCCCGCAGGAAATCGGTGTCTGCCTGCAGGTTCTGGAAGTTCTCGACAAAATGCGTTGACGGGATCAGCTCGATATTGGGGCTGAAGATGCCGTAATCCGGCATGGTCGAGAAGACGAACATCATCCACAGCGGGAAGAGCCAGATCAGCGCAAGCGGCGTCAACGTCGCGTGTAGTGCTATTTTCTGCCAGAGAAGCGATCTCGATTTCGATCTCATTTTTGCTCCCTCCCGACCCAGAGATTGAAGAGCGATATGACGATGGCGATGGCCGCGATGGTGTAGGCAATCGCTGAGGCATAACCGAAGTTGAGCGAGGTGAAGCCCTGGCGATAGAGGAAGATTCCGAGCGTCTCGGTGCCACCACCTGGGCCGCCACGATTGGTGATGAGGAACGGTTCGGTAAAGAGCTGCATCGTGCCGATCACCGAAAGCACCATGCAGAAGATGATGATCGGCTTGAGGAGCGGCAGTGTGATATGGAAAAACTGCTGGCGCTTGCTGACCCTGTCCAGCCGCGCCGCCTCGTAGACGTCGCCGGGGATGGATTGCAGGCCCGCCAGGATGATGATGGCGTTGTAGCCTGCCCAGCGCCACGTGACGGCGATGATGATCAGCGCCATGGCAGCCGTTGCGTTGTCGAACCAGGAGATGGGCGAAAGACCGGCATTCACGAGCATCTTGTTGATGATGCCGAAATCGGCACTGAACATCAGACGGAAGACGGCGGCGTAAGCAACCTCACCCACGACCACGGGAGCGAAGAAGGCGAACCGGTAGAGTGGTCTTGCTTTCAGCAGCGGGGAATTCAGGAGAACGGCCATGATGGTGGCCAGTGCGATCATGATCGGCACCTGAATGACGAGAATGATCAACGTATTGTACAGCGCATTGTAGAAAGCGGGATCGCCGATCAGGCGGCCCCAATTCATCGTCGGCGCGAAACGCCACGGATTGACGCGGGTGTTCTGGAACGACAGCAGAAACGAATTGATGATTGGCCAGAGCCAGAACGTTGTGAAGATCAAGAGATAGGGCGCGAGAAACGCATAGGCGACCCTGGTTCTGATGGGCATCTTCACCTCCCGAATGATGATTTTGCATGAAGGCTGAGCCTATCCGGGCGCCCCGTGCATGGGGCGCCCGGCTCTGGTTCAGCTTGGGAGATCACTGTGCGACGGGAAGACCCGTTGCGGATTCGATCTGCTTGGCAGCATCATCGAGTGCCGTCTTGGCGTCCGGATAACCACCTGCCAGATATTTTGTCTGAACGGCGCGATAGATGCCTTCCGCATCCGACTGGTAGGCCGTGCCACGGCTCGGCTTGATCTTCGGCAGGGTGGCGAGAATATCTTTCCACACGGCCTGACCGCCCCAATAGGGCTGCGGCTCGTTGACGAAGGGGTCGTTGACGGCAGACAGGAGCGACGGAACGAGACCGAATGATTTCAGCATCGTGACCTGGCCTTCATTCGTCGTCAGCGCGTAATCGACGAACTTCCAGGCTGCTTCCTTGTTCTTGGACACCGAGCTGATGGCGAGCGACGAGCCGCCAAGGTTTGCAGCATGCGGACCATCTGCCGTCAGGCTCGGCATCGGATAGACACCCCACTTGCCGGAAAGGTCCGGAGAGCCGGAGCGGATCGATCCTTCATACCAGCCACCATACATCTGGCTTGCGACCTTGCCGGCGGTGTTGGCCTGGATCTTTTCATCCCAGATGGCTGCGGTGATGATACCCGCGTCCTTCATCTGTTTCAGCTTTTCGAGCGTCGCAACACAGGCTGGCTGATTGATGGTGATGTTCTGGCCATCTGTCGAAAAGTAACCGCAGCCCTGCTCATTGGAGATCATGCGGAACCATTCGCTATCGCCATTGAAGTCGGCCTGCGTCATGACCACGCCTGGATTGGCTTCCATGACCTTCTTGCCGGCAGCGATGAAATCGTCCCAGGTCTTGATGCTTGCGGGATCGACACCCGCCTTTTCGTAGAAGTCTCGACGGTAGAAAACGGCAACCGGACCGGAGTCCCACGGAACGGCGTAGGCGACGCCATCGACTTCGAGTTCGGTGCGTTTGAACTCTGGGAAAAGCGCCTGCTTTTCAGGCGTGTAACCAAGTGCGGTCACGTCGGTGAAGCAATCTGGAAAGCGGCTCCAGAACACTTCCGCCTCAAAGTTTTCAACGGTTACGATGTCCGGCAGGCCCTCCCCGCCAGCGGCGCAGGCGGCAAGCGCCTTGTCATAAACCTGATTGTTACCGAGATCCTGGACATCTACCTTGATGTCCGGATTGGCTTTGTTGAAGCCTTCCAAAGTGGATTTCAACGCCGATGCGGCGACATTCCAGCTCCAGATCGTGATTGTGGTTTGGGCAGACGCGGGTGCAGCCGCAAGCAGGGCAAGCGATACCGCCACGCCCGTGATTTTAAAGCACATTGAAAACCTCCCTTTTTCAATTGCCGTTCTTAAGCGAACATGTGCAGATTAGCGGGGTGGCGAAATCTGTCTCGTAAAAAGGGAACGTGAAATTGTCGAAAAGTAAGATCGAGGAAAAAGCCGTCTACCAGCCCGGCGCCAGCAGCATTGAGGGTTGGCCAACGACGCTGCAGTTTTTCTACACCCACCCGCCTGTCATGCTGATGCCCCACTGGCACGCGCAGGTGGAAGTGAATTACGTCATGTCGGGAAATGTCCACTATCGCATGGGCGATCACACGTTCCGCATGAGTGCTGGACAGATGTGCCTGTTCTGGGGCGGACAACCCCATCAGATGGACGAATCCTCCGACGATTCCTTTTACGCCGGCGCGCATCTGCCGCTCTTTCACTTCTTCCGCATGCGTCTTCCCCCCGCGGTTTCCGCCATGCTCATGGGTGGCGCCACCATGCTGACGGAAGTGACGGGAAAGGCCGATGACGAGAACTTTGCGCGGTGGCGGGAATATGCAAAATCGGGTGACACCGCAAAGGCCGAGAACGCTGTGCAGGAACTGATCCTGCGCGTCGAACGCATGTTCATGGAGCCTTACAGCGTCATCTCCTCCACCTCTTCGGCCTCACGAACGACCAGCCAGGAAAATACCGCATCCGTCGCGGTCGCACGGATGTGCGATTTCATCGCCGCAAATTTTCTCGAAGATATCGACGCAACGGATATTGCGAGGGTCGCGAACTTGCACCCCAAATACGCGATGAACGTTTTTCGCAAATCGACCGGTATGACACTGATGAAGTATCTGACACTTCTCAGGCTCTCCCGCGCGCAGGCCATGTTGGTCAGTGGCAAGGACAACATTCTCAGCATCGCAATGGAAAGCGGCTTCGGCTCGGTCAGTGCCTTCAACAAGGCGTTCCGCCAGATCGCCGGCATTCCGCCCTCGGGGTTTCGCCGCGGTTCAAATGGCTATTTCCAGTGAAGTTCAGGCCATCGATGGCAGGGGCATATTCGTTAATCGCAATTTAACTATTGCAAGCGTGGCAAAGATGACTATTTTCCGTGCTGCGCTGCAACATTCATCTCTCCTTTGCAGCGCAGTCGCATGCAATTCAACGCGACGGCATTCGCCGCCGGCACAATCAGTGTCCAATATTCTAGGGAGATTATTCATGACGATTTCCGTCTCTACATCTTTTACAGGACATCAAACCAGCGCGCCCTTTGCAGGCAAAATCGCCTCGGCGCGTAACGCTGCAGGTTACACGGTCGATCAGTTGGCTCTGACCTGCGGGCTCACCTCGCAGGAAATTCTGGCGCTCGAAACGGGCGCAGACAGCGATCCCTCGCGCCTCAAACGCGTTGCAAGCGCGCTTCAACTGCCTTTGACCGCCGTTCTCTAAAACGATCCTTCAAGATCGAAAAAGGGCGCCTGCCGGCGGATGCCGCATGCAGGCGCCCTTTTTTATATCCAATATTTCTTATCCTCCCCGCTCTTCCATTTTCCGTTATGATGCACCAAATGCCCTGCATTGAAGTGGGAGCGCTGCCGCCTCTTCAATCACGCAAAGGCGGAGAGGCGAGCACATGGCTCTTGTGGAAACCGTAGATATTCCAAACCCAGTCGAAGAGAACGCGCTGTGGCCACATCAGCGAAGCGATGTGCTCGACTGGCTGGTGACTGGGACGAGCGATAACCGCTACATCGACAATATTTTCGTCGAGATGTGTGGGCGACTGAGAAGCCAAGGCATCTCGATTGCGCGGGCATCGATGAATTTTCTCGTGCAACACCCGCAATGGCGCGGCGCGCGCATCTTGTGGAACCGAGGCGAGAAGGAAGCGGAGTTTGCGACCTATGCCTATGGTAGCGAAACCACGGCAGAATATCTGAACAGCCCGCTCTATGACATCCACAAGGGGGCGGACGAGGTCCGACAGGCGCTTTATCTGCCAGGCCCGATCGATCCGGACTACCAGATCTATCGGGATCTGCGCGAAGAAGGCCTGACGGAATATGTCGCCTGGCCGCTTGAGCACACATTCGGCAAACGCCACGTGGTCACCTTTGCCAGCGATCGTGCGAACGGATTTCTCGAATCCGAGATCGAGCAGTTGAAAAGCCTGGTGCCTGCCATCTCTCTCGTCTCGGAAATACGGCTGAAGAACCGCATGGCCCGCACTTTGCTGGAAACCTATGTCGGCCCGCATGCCAGCCAGGAAATTCTGGAGGGCGCGACGCGAAGGGGTAGCGGCAATACGGTGAGCGCGGTGATCATGATCTGCGACCTGCGCGACTTTACCCGCATCTCAGACCTTTGGCCGCGTGACGATGTGATCGAGTTGCTGAACGGCTATTTCGATGCGCTGGCGGAGCCGATCGAGAAGCACGGCGGCGAAATTTTGAAGTTCATGGGTGACGGTCTGCTCGCCATCTTTCCGTTGAACAATGCCGATGCAGGACCAAACCTCATCGCCGCCATTCGCGAGGCGCAGACTGCGCTTGAGGAATTGAACACCAACAATATCGACAAGGGCCACGAGCCGTTCGGCTATGGGATCGGCGTTCATGTCGGCGATGTCATGTATGGCAATATCGGCTCCAAGAGCCGGCTCGATTTCACGGTCATCGGCCCGGCGGTCAACATTGCCTCGCGCCTGGAAACCCTGACGAAGACGGTCCGCCGGCGTGTGTTGCTGTCCGAAGACTTCGTTGCGATGATCGACAACAAAAGCGAATTCGACAGCATCGGGCCACAGTTGCTTCGGGGCCTTGAACATCCGGTGGGCGTCTACGCCTTGAAGAACCCGCCGCACGAGGCGCCGCAGATCTGACATGAGCGACGAGGCGACGGAAACTGCTCCCACAACCCGCATGCTGACATGGGCCAGGAACTCCACGATCTACCGGCTGGAAAGACGGATGATGACGGAGCGACAACTTTTCGATGCCATCTCTCGCAAGGCCAAAGAGAAATTCGACGATATCTCCGCCGAGCAGATCCGCGCGCTCGCCGACTCTGCTGTCCGTTTTGCCTATGAGATCAAGGCGCTGGACGATAACGCCTTTGCCGAAATCACCACCCGCTCCGCTGTGCGTAGCGGAAAGTCCAAGCGGGCGATTGCGCAGAAGCTGAACCAGAAGGGTGTGAGCAAGGACATTGCAGCCCACGCCCTTGAAGCGAGCGACGATCTTTACGCCGCCGTCGTGCTGGCACGAAAGCGACGGTTTGGTCCGTTCCGCCGTGAAGAGGCGGTGGACGAGAAGAGAATGAACAAGGAAATTTCGGCTTTTGCCAGAGGTGGTTACAGCTTCGATCTGGCAAGCCGCGTCTACTCGATGTCGCTTGATGAGGCGGAGGACATTCTCGCTTCTCGATAAGGGCTGGCTCAAGGAGCCGGTTTCGTCTTGAGGTAGGCGATGATGTTGTCGATCTCCGTCTCGCTCCAGAGGCCGTAGAAACGCATCGAGGTACCGGGCACCTTCTTCTTCGGGCTCGATAGAAACTCTCGTAACGCCTCTTCATTCCAGACGAGACCTCCTGCGCCTGCATCCTTCATCGCCTGCGAGTAATTCGGATAGTCGGCAACGGAACCGGCGGGTCTTCCTACGATGCCCATCAGGTGAGGTCCAAGACGCGTGCGAGGACTATCGACGTTATGACAGCTTGAACATTTGGCAAAACCGCGTTCACCCGCCGCCGGATCGCCATCGGCGTGAGCGCCAATCGGGAACAGCACGATAATAGATGCGGCGAGTGACAGGATTGGCTTCATGGGATTTCTCTGGTCTGATAACGAAAACGCCCTCTACGCTACGATAGCGAAGAGGGCGCGTGTTGTTCCATGCGGCATATTGGCTTTACCGCGGTCGGGCCGATTAGCCGTTAGCAGGCGTCAGGGTAACCGAGGTGCCCGTTGCAGCAAGGTTCAGACCGACCTGGCCGGTGACGCTGACGGTCTGCAGCTGGATGGAACCAGCGGTGCCACCAACGAGAACGTTTGCACCGACGCCGAGGCCAACCGTGGCTTCAGCCGTTGCGCCCTGGTAGAGGCCGGAGAGCGAACCGCGGTGGTAGCCGGCTGTCGGAGCGAAGACTGCCCATACCAGCTTGCCCTGCGTGGTGAAGCCAAGGTCTACACCCATCTTGCGGATGACGCCCGTGTAGCTGTCGGTGCGGCGCGCGCCGATGGTGGATTTGAACGTGCATTCCAGTTCCTTGGCAGAACCGATCACGTAGCCAACACCGCCGCCAACGTCGCAGGTCAGATAGCCGATCTTGACGCCGTTACGGTCGTCGCTGTCCTGGTAGGTTTCGCGGTAAGGCGCCAGATCGGCTGCGACTGCGCTCAGCGGACCGCTCAATCCAAGTGTCATGGCAGCGAAAGTAACGGCAAAAGTCTTTTTCATCTGTTTTCTCCTGTTTTATTCTGTGACCCAACAGCCCTGAAGTCTTTGTTGGACATTCAATTGCGCACAGCAAAAATGGTTCCAACGATTTGATCCAAAGCCTTCGGGGCCGTTGGAGAATCTGTTTAACCACCCCAGCAACCATGGTACGCCTAGATATTCATTTGGGCGGGATAAGGGCACTCAGATACCGCATCTCCACGATGGGATCACCTTTGCCCGAAACGTTGCTCCTGAGGCCGAAGATGGCTTGCGAGGAAGCGCATTGCACTGCAAAGAAACGTGTCTCCAAGCGCGTTGAAGCAGCCAGCGAACTATACAGCCGCAGCCGCCTTAAGAAGGTCCGTGTTGATCGTTGCTTTCAACGGAAGGTGATCGGACGCCACACGCGCCAGCGCGCTATCGTGGGCTTCAACCTTCTCTATCATCCCCTCGCGATTGGAGATGATGCGGTCGAGCGCCAGGACGGGAAGTCCCGATGGAAAACTCGGTACCGCGGGCGGCAAGGTGCCAAAGGCCTCGCGGAAGGTATTGAGCGACGAACCATTGCCCAGACGCCACTCGTTCAAGTCGCCCATCAACACGGTTGGCTGCGCTTCGCGCGTGTTCAGCAACTCCACCAGCGCTTTGGCCTGCTGAGCGCGCGAGTGCCTCAGCAAGCCGAAATGGGCTGCGATGATGCGCAGCGTTCCCGCAAGCTTCAGGTCAAGCTCCACCACAAGTGCTCCGCGCGGCTCCAACCCTGGCAGTTTGACGGTGTGAACATCTCGGACTGCACCTTCGCGGAACAGCACGACATTGCCATGCCAGCCATGGGCCTTGCTGGTACCAGCCACCTGCACCGGGGTCAGGCCACACTCGCGTTCGAGCCGACCGAGATCGAGCAAGCCCGTCCGCTCGCCGAATCGACTATCGGCTTCCTGAAGCGCAACGACGTCGGCGCGCAACTCGTGAATGACCTTGCAGATGCGGTCAGGATCAAACTTGCCGTCGCGACCAATGCATTTGTGCACATTGTAAGAGGCGACGACCGGAGAGGTCTGCTCCGTCGCTACATCATCGGAACATCGCCTGTTCTTACGGTTGCGCAGAGACGAAATGAAAACTGCGGGCAGACTATCGTTTTTCGGTCGCATCGCTTTCCTGTCTAGAGCGGCCTGCGTCATCTCAAGAAGCACTGCAGTTGCTCTAACTTTTTCATTCGACGCATGGCGATCCTCGACAATCGTCCGCGATTCTCAAGGGTCCCCGTGCCGTTGGATTACGTCGGAGGTTGAACCCCAACCCAATGTCAAAGGTAAGGCGAGGCCAACCACAATATCCGTTCCGTCAGACGAACGAGGAACGGCCTAGCCCTTAACTCTTCCAGCTTCACCGGCGTTGCATTCTCAAGCGCCAGCCCTATCCGTTCCGACACTGTGTTTGCAAAGCCTTCATCCAGAACTTCCATGTCCACCTCAAAGTTCAATCGAAGCGAGCGTGGATCGAGATTTGAGGAGCCGACATAAGACCAGCGATCATCGATGACCAGAAGTTTGGAGTGATTGAAGGGACCGGTGGCGCGCCAGATGCGGCAGTAACTCTTGAGCAACTGGTCGAACTGCGCGGTCATGGCGCGATCAACGAGCATCAGATTGTTGGTTGCCGGCACGATGATGTCGACCGCAACGCCGCGGCGCGCAGCTGTTGTGAGCGCTGAGATCAGTTCGCGATCCGGCAGGAAGTAAGGCGACATGATGCGGATCGAGGACCTAGCAATCGAAAACGCGCCCATCAGCATCTTGTGGCTCGTCTCGATGCTGTTGTCCGGTCCGGAGGCAACCGCACGCATCAGGATCGGCTGACCCGGAACGCCATCTGGAATGGTGATATCCCACACAGGGCCATCCAGACGCTCGCCGCTGGCAAAGCGCCAGTCCTCGGCTGCGACCGTGAAAAAATCGGCAACGACAGGCCCCTGGACCTTGAAATGCGTGTCGTGGGATTGTTTGTCTCCATGAAACTCGCGGGTGAAGCCTTCGCGAATGTTCATGCCGCCAGTGAAGGCGATCTTGCCGTCGACAATAAGGATTTTGCGGTGGGTGCGCAGATTGGCGTAGGGCAGCCGAAGCCCCATGATCACGTTGCCGTTGAAAACCGCGGACCTGATTTCTTCCAGCCGCAACTTGGAGAGGATGCTGGGCACGGAGTATCGCGCGCCAACCGCGTCTACCAGAACACGCACTTCGACGCCTCGCTCTTTGGCGCGGGCGAGTGCTGAGACAACGCGAAGCCCGATCCGGTCATGATCGAGGATATAGGTTTCCAGGATGATCGACCGACGCGCGTGACCAATGGCCTCCAACATGGCCGCATAGGCCTCGTCGCCATCCGACAGGGTCTCGATGGTGTTGCCGGTAGTCAGCGCTGTACGTGTCACCCGGTCTCCCACGGTCTTCATGGCGACGAAACGGCGGCCAAAGCGCTCGACAACCAATGCGTTGTCGGCATCGAACCGCGCCACCCGATCCATGATCGTCCCGTGCATCAAAGACCGCTGCTGTCCGAGGTTGCTGCGCCTGATCCGGTTGATGCCGGCAATGGCATAGAGCAACGCTCCGATGATGGGAGACAACACGATGACACCGACCCAACCAAGGGCTGAGCGGACCTCCTGTTTCGTCATCGTGGCGTGGACCGCAGCCGCGGTTCCCATGGCAAGCGAGAGTAATGCGAGAACGTGGGGCCAATAAGCTTCGAACAATGCGATCATGAGATGAATATAGCGATCAAAGGGCGGGCCGCAACGACCTGAATCGCGAGAGAAAACAACTGACTTGTAATCAAATTCAATTTACCGTACGAGCATTAGACATCATGCAAATCGGTATGACGCCCATGCGTTTGAGACACATCGCTCTTCTTGCCTGCGCCGGTCTGATGCTTGCGGGCTGCAATGAAACGCTCGAAACCGTCGAGCGTGACGTGTCTCATGTCAAAAACAAGGTCGATTACCCCCTCTCCCCCACCATCCTCGCCGAGATGGACAAGAAGAACATGGATCGCAATGCGCCGATCATGATTCGTATCTTGAAGGAAGAAGGCAAGCTAGAAGTCTGGAAAGCACGACGCGACAACCGCTTCGAGGTTATTGCGTCCTACGATATCTGCGCCTGGTCCGGCAAGCTCGGCCCAAAGGTCAAAGAGGGAGACAGGCAGGCGCCTGAAGGGTTCTACAACCTTTCGCCCGGTCACATGAACCCCTATTCGAACTATTACCTTTCGATCAACACCGGTTTCCCCAACCGCTACGACCAGGCGAACGGTCGCAACGGCACGAACCTGATGATCCATGGGGCATGCTCGTCATCGGGTTGCTACTCCATGACCGACGCGCAGATGCTGGAAATCTACGCCTTTGCGCGCGACGCCTTCAAGGGTGGCCAGAAGACGATCCAGCTTCAGGCGCTGCCGTTCCGCATGACCGCGGAAAACATGGCGCGCCATCATAAAAGCGAGAATTACGACTTCTGGAAGATGCTGAAGGTTGGCTACGATCATTTCGAGGTCACCAAGCGGCCGCCAGAGGTGAATGTCTGCGAAAAGAAATACGTCTTCAATCAACAGACACAGGGTGGCCAGTTTAACGCTGCGGCAAGCTGCCCCGCCATGAGCACGCCGCCGGCCCTTGCCAGCACTTTGGTCAGCTACAACAAGACGTACGACCTCGCCTATGACAAGGCGATGAAGAAGTTCGACGGAATGGTCTGGTACGACCCGTCCGAGGCCGAGCGCAAGGTTCTGGTTGCTGACAAGCGCAAGGGTCGCGAACCGGCCTACGCACCGACAGGCTCGGCCTTGAAGGCCGGCAAGCTGATGAAGGAAACCGAGTTCGCCGCGCTGATGGAGAAAAAGGCGGCGAAAGGTATATCGGCCACCGGAGCTACTGCCATTGCCTCGGCCTCCGGTTCGGCGCCACGCGCAACGACGCCAACTGCCCAACCGACGCCAGCACAGCCCGCTATCGCCGCCCGTCCATCCTCGATCATGCTTGCGGCCGCGACACAGGTTAAACCGCAGGCGCCTGGGGCGGCCCAGCAGTCAGTCCCGGTGCCGACGGTCAATCCGCTGGCGTTTAGCGCACCGGAGCCGGAAGAACCGGCAAAGAAGCCGTTTTGGAAGTTCTGGGCCAAGGAGTGACCTTGGCAACGGACATCGTCTTCGATCTGAAAGGGCTGAAATGCCCTCTTCCAGTTTTGCGCAGCCGTAAAAAGCTTGGAGCTATGCGTTCTGGCGAGAACCTGATCATCGAGACGACCGATCCGCTCGCGGTCATCGACATTCCCCACATGTGTCGTGAAGACGGCCATGCTCTTCTCGAAACCGCCAAGACGACTGCGGGCCACCGATTTCTTATCCGTCGGGGTTGAGCCAGCAAGATGTGCCCTGCCGATTTCGCGCTAGGCTAGAGGTATCCTGGAACCAACATTCGCGCTTTCGTGTTTCCCTGCCGACTTCATGAGGGGAAGATGACGGGCACCAGCACGCGATCCAGCACTTTACAGCGACAGATATGGTCGGCCACCTTTGGAGACTCTCCGATCATAGGGACGGCAATCCATGATGGACACATTCTGCGCGATGACCTCATGGCCAGCATGGCGCTGTCGGACGCTGAGCGGCTCTATGAGGAAGATCCCTTCACCGGCGACATGATCGGCGGCCTGACCAACAGGATCGTCGGCCACAGGTCCCGCTTCGAGATCGACCTCAACCGTGCAAGAGACGCCGCGATCTATCTGACGCCCGAACAGTCCTGGGGTTTGAAGGTGTGGCAAGATCGTTTGGAAGAACCTGCAATTGCTGCCTCTCTTCGTCTCCATGACGACTACTATGCGATGCTCACGACCTTCTTGGACCGCATCGAGGATCGCCACGGACACTTCATCCTGTTGGATATTCATAGCTACAACCACCGCCGCCACGGCGCGGACGGCCCCGCCACGCCTCAAGCGGACGCGCCCGATATCAATATCGGCACGATTTCCATGGACCGCCAGCGCTGGACCTTCGCGGTCGATGCGGTGATAGAGCATTTTTCCTCGGCCACTATCGGAGGCCGTAAGCTCGACGTGCGCGAGAATATAGCGTTCCAGGGGCGCGGGGAGCAGACACGTTTCGTACACGAGAAATATCCTGAAAGCGGATGTGCTATCGCCATCGAATTCAAGAAGATCTTCATGGATGAGTGGACTGGAGAACCGGACAATCGCATCATCGCCGATATTCGACGCGCGATGATCGAGTTGGAAGGAGTGCTCGAAGACGTGTTGGGAGAGCGCCGATGAGCAACGTCTCTCCATTCAAGCCCGCCAGCGAAGAGCCGCTGCTATCGCAGATTTCAACCGCTCTCGCTGCAGGACAAGCGATCCGAAAGGATATCGGCGAAGACGGTCGTCTTCACATCGATCGGCCACTTCCCTTCCTCTGCCTCCATCTGACTTACGGGTCGAAGAACTTGGCAGCCCGCGACATCGCTTCAGCCAATGCCTCCTACCTCATCGCCTCGAGCCTGAGCGAAGCCGCACCGATCATCCAGGCGATCGGCGACGAGATGATGAAGCGCTTTGGTGCGTTCGTCATTTTCGACATCGGCGAGCTGGAGCATGACATCCTGCTTGCCGATGATTCGCCTTTCCTGCCGCATTACGAAGTCGCCGTCTCTGCGACGGCTGAACCCGAGACACAGACGGCACGAAAAGCTTTCATCAAGGCGATATGCGATGCCGAGGTGCGTTTCCGCACACCGCGCATTACCCGGCCAGAACCCGTCCAGGATCCAATCTTACGACTACAGGAATCTGGTATCTCCTTTCCCTGCATCAGCGTTCGCTTTGCGCCCATCTACCGTCAGCCGGAATCGGGCGCAGACTATCCCGGTCTGCGCGAGACGATGATCGCCGATCTCTTCGATGCAGGGCTTCGCGCATTTTCAGCGTTCGCAACGGAGACGAACACGCTGAACATCACGACGCATCGCGCACTCGGCCGAAAAGCGTTTGTTGATGCTGTGCGTCGTGCCGACCGCTCGGTTGATGAAATTGCGCAATCGTTCGATTTTCTCCTGTCGGTCACACCGATCAACGCGCGTCAGGCCTTCGAGGAATTTAAGCAAAGCGATTTCGACTACGCGCCGCATTTCCTCTATCGCCCACTGGGCGTCGATGTCGAAGAGCAGAAGCGCAAACTCTATTCGGTCGCCTTCGACCACCTGGAAGATCCGGTCCTCTATCATCTCTATCGCGAGAAGCAGCAGGAGATCGACCTGCAACTGACGATGCTCGCGCATCTGCACAAGCGTCAATATACCGATTTCGGCCGCGCGCTGTACGGGTCGGTGGAGCCGGAGCTGCTGACACTTGCGCTCGATGTTCTTGCACGCTGCAAGATGCCTACCAATGAAGACGATATTCCGATGGTAGGCTGCTACGAGGTGGCGCAAAAGGCTCGCGAGATGGTCGATGCCTATCATCAGGAAGAAGAGAGCTTCAAGGCGCGTGTCGAAATCCGCGACGACCTTCCACCGGGGCTGATGGTGACTGGTGAAAAGCTGCTGATCTCCCGGCATACGGTGATGGAACAGCGCCGCGTCGATGCTCTTCTTCACCATGAAATTGGCGTCCATCTGCTGACCTATTTCAACGGCTCGGCGCAAGGGCTGCGGCTCTTTCGCAGCGGCTTGTCCGGCTATGAGGGCGTGCAGGAGGGCCTCGCCGTGCTGGCCGAACATCTGTCCGGCGGCATGACGCGCCAGCGTTTGCGCCTCGTCGCCGGACGTGTCGTTGCCTGTGCTGCCATGCTGGATGGAGCAAGCTTCGTCGAGACCTATCGGCTGGTGACGCAAGACCACCATTTTGATGAGGCGAATGCCTTCAACATGGTACTGCGTGTCTATCGCGGCGGCGGACTGCCGAAGGACGCCATCTATCTTCGTGGGCTGAATGAAATCCTCCAGCATCTGCGCAAGGGCGGCGCTCTCGATCCCTTTTGGATGGGCAAGATTTCCGCCGCCCATTTCCCCATCATGCAGGAGCTTTCCTTGCGCGGCCTACTGCGGCCACCCGGAATTCGACCGACCTTTCTCTTGCTCACACGCGCCAATGAGCGGCTCGAAAAAATACGATCAGGACTTTCCATCGCCGAAATGGCCACGCTTTAAGGAGGGGACCCATGCGCCTAGCGTTTTTCGTCAATTCAATCGAAGGTGAACATCCAAGCTACGCCACCGGCCTCCTGGCCATGGCCGCTCTCAATCGTGGCCACGAGGTTATCTACCTGACACCGGGCGATTTTACCCTTCGCCCGGATGATACGCTCGTCGTTCATGCGCTCGTCATGCCGAAGCAAAAATACAAGAAGGTGGAAGCTTTCCACGCCACATTGCAAGAACGTCAGTTGCAGCGTGAGACGATCAACATCGAGGAGATCGATGCGTTGATGCTGCGCAACGATCCTTCCCTCGATCAGACCGCACGGCCTTGGGCGGTCCACTCCGGCATTCTTTTCGGACGACTGGCAGAACAGCGCGGCGTGATTGTTCTCAACGACCCGGAAGGGCTGGCGCTTGCCCAGAATAAGCTCTACTTCCAAAGCTTCCCCGAGATCGTTCGTCCGACCACATTGATCTCCCGCAACGTCGAGGAAATTCGTGCCTTTGCCGACGCCCATCCGAAAGGCGTCATCGTTAAGCCCCTTCAAGGGTCCGGCGGCAAGAACGTCTTCAAGATCGGCTCGTCCAAGGAAACGAACCTCAACCAGATTTTCGAGGCGATCAGCATCGAGGGTTATCTTATCGCCCAGGCCTATTTACCGGCGGCGAAGAACGGCGACATCCGCTTCTTCATGATGAATGGTGAGCCGTTGATGCGTGATGGTGCCTATGCTGCGCTTCGCCGCGTTCCGGCGAAGGGAGACCTGCGCTCCAACATCCATGCTTCTGGCACGGCAGAAGCGGTGGAAGTCAATGACGACGTCTTGGCGCTTGCGGAAATGATGCGACCGAAGCTTGTCGAGGACGGGATGTTTCTTGTCGGGCTCGATATTGTAGGCGACAAAATCCTTGAGGTGAACGTCTTTTCGCCGGGTGGTCTTGGCCACATCCGCGAGTTGACCAATGTCGACTTCACTGACACCGTCATTGAAGCGGTGGAGAAGAAGGTTTCCATGCAGGCGGCGTCGGCTGGTACGTTGAGCAACCGGCTGCTGGCAACGCTATAATGCAAGTGCGCTACGATCATTCGGGAAAATCCATTTGACCGTGTGCGGGCCCTTGCCTAACTGTTGCGGCACCATCTCTCTTGCCGGAACAATCGACGCCATGAAGCCGGGTCAACTCGCCGCCTATATTTTTCTTGCAGTGGCATGGGGGCTCTCCTTCATGCTCGTGCTTCATGCGGTGGGCGCGTTCGGCTGGGTCGGGGCCGTATCCATCAGATGCTTCATCGCCAGCATCACGCTTTATCTGGTCGCCAAGGCCATCGGTCGAAACCTGGACTTTTCCGCCGGATGGCGCGCCTTTGCGGTGGTGGGAGCAACGACTGTTGCCGGCCAATTGATCGGTCTGTCTTATGCCACGCCGCTGATAGGCACGGCGATGGCAGCCATCCTCGTCGCCAGCATACCTTTGTTTTCCATGCTGATCGGCCAGTTTTGGGGTTTGGAGAAGATATCGCCGCAGTCGTTGCTTGGAATTGCTTTCGGCATTCTCGGCATCGTCATTCTGGTTGGCTTCCCTGCCGTTCCGGTCACACAGGCCTTCGTGTTGGGCTGCATCTCCTGCATGCTCGGTTGCTTGTGCGCAGCTTTCGGCAGCAATTACGCCAGCCGCTATTTGAAAGGCACGGGCTCCTGGGAGATTACCATCGGCTCGTTCTTTGCGGGCGGCGCCGTCACTCTGCCGCTGCTTGCCGTCGTGCCTATCCCGACCATGCCGTCCTTGCTCGATATTGTTTACCTCTTCGCCCTTGCGATCTTCATGAGTGCGCTGACTTACATCACCTATTTCCGCCTCGTCGCGACAATCGGCGCGACCAAGACGATCAGCGTGGAATTCGTGGTCACCGTCATTGCCGTCTTCATCGGCGCGTTCGTGTTGGATGAACCGCTCTCGGCAGCGCAGTTCGTCGGAGCAGGTATCATTATCATCGGTTGTGCCCTGGTACTTGGCGTTCTCCCGGCTCGAAAACGCGCTCCCGTCGTTCCGGACTTATGATCTCATGCGAATATTCGTTTTAGATGGCTCTCAACATTTGTCGGATCTCAATCTATGATCGGTACGTTATGGTACGCGCTTGAGCCTGAGGCGTCGCCGCCGGTTTTACACGCCTGATCCCAATTAAAGTACGGAAGCTCTTCGGCTTTTATGGTAATCCTGCATCCAGAAATGGTATAGAAAAAGCATGGCAAGCGACCCAAACGATCCGGATTTAAGCGAAAATCGATTCGCCATGGTAAGGACCGCCGCTGAATTGGCGAGACCTGAAGCCGACAGCAGTATCCGTGTTGGCCGCGAAGGCCGTGAATTTTGCATCTATCCCGCACAGCTCGGTTACGACCTTCAGGAAGAACTCGATTTTCTATCTAACCGCGTAATGGAGCCGAACGTCTTTTTCACCGGTCGTCTGCTCGCGCCTGCCATGCCGCGCATCGACGACCGCTCGGTGCGCTTCGCGTTGATGCGGGATGAAAACGGCACGCGCAGCCGCATGCGTTTCCTTATGCCTTTCACCGTCGAGAAGCCCGGCTTTTCCGTCGGCCCCTCCATCCTGCGGGCGTGGGCCAACCCATTTGGTCCGCTTGGAACGCCGCTCGTCGATATCGAAGGTGCCGGTGAAACGATCGACAATCTCATCGACGCCTTGATGCAGCCGGAACTGCGGCTTCCAAAGGTTCTCGTTCTTCCATCGGTGCGATTGAACGGCCCCGTCGTGCGAATGATCCGAACGATCGCCATGACCCGCAACCTGCCCGTGGCGACTGCCGAACGTGACAGAAGGTCGCTTCTGGACAACGGTCCGGATGCCGACAGCTTCCTTCAAGGCAGGCTTTCGCCCGATGAGCGTGCGCTTCTCAAGGCCAAGTGGTCTGATTTGGAAGCAATGGGAGAAGTTACCTACGACGTTGCCCGTCAGCCCCGTGATATCCGCATGCGGATGGAGGAATTTCTGGCGCTAGAGGCGCATGGCACGAGCAACCGCAAGCGCACTGCGCTCGTGACCGACCGCTACCGCACCGCTTTCGCCCGCGAAGCCATTCACAATCTCTCGGAGATCGATTCGGCGCGTATTCATACGCTGAACCTCAACGGAGAAGCGATCGCCTCCGTGGTCATCCTAATGGCGATGGGCGAAGCTTATATTTGGAAGGCCGCCTTCAACGAGCGTTACGCCAATTATATGCCGGAGCGGCTTCTTGCACACCGACTGACCGAATGGCAGCTTGACGATGCCAACATCATTCGCACCGACAGTTGCGTTCCGGAAGAAGAATTGCCTCTGAACCAGTTATGGGGCGCTTCGGCCGAGATAGGAACTCTGGTCATCGGCCTCTCGGAAAACAGCGACCGCGACGTGCGTCAGGTGGCAGCCCAGGTTCATATGTATCGAAATACCCGCAATCTGGCGAAAGCATTGCGTGAGCGCATCATGTCGCTTGGGCGCAAGGCTTGAGTTCGAACGATCGTAGCGGTTGTTAAATCACCCATTGCTTTCTAACCTGTCCCTCAGGCCGCATTCCTATGCGACCGGATCGAGAGATAAACGTTGGCTTTGCTATAGCGTCGCTTGAAAAACAAGCGGCGCTTGCTTGAGATTAAACGCAACAGGGAGACAGGTATGTCGGAGGAAAAGTCGGTGATGGATTGGGAGAAACTGGCTGAGAAAGAACTCAAGCGGTCGCCCGATACGTTGACTTGGCAGACGCCTGAGGGGATCGACGTCAAGCCGCTCTATACCGTGCAAGACCTGGAGAACGTTTCGCATCTCGACAGCCTGCCAGGCTTCAAGCCATTCGTGCGCGGCCCCCGGGCGACAATGTATGCGGGCCGTCCCTGGACGATCCGGCAATATGCAGGCTTCTCGACGGCAGAAGAATCCAACGCCTTTTACAAACGGAATTTGGCCGCTGGCCAAAAGGGCCTGTCCGTCGCCTTCGACCTCGCCACCCACCGCGGCTATGACAGCGACCACGTACGGGTGGTCGGCGATGTCGGCAAAGCGGGCGTGGCGATCGATTCCGTCGAGGACATGAAGATCCTGTTTGACGGCATTCCCCTGAAAGAAATGTCGGTCTCCATGACGATGAATGGCGCAGTGATCCCGATCCTCGCCTCCTTCATCGTCGCCGGTGAAGAGCAGGGATGCTCACGCGCCGAGCTTTCCGGCACCATCCAGAATGACATTCTCAAAGAATTCATGGTTCGCAACACCTATATCTATCCGCCCGAACCCTCGATGCGCATCATCGCCGACATCATCGAGTATACGGCGCGCGAAATGCCGCGTTTCAACTCCATCTCAATTTCCGGCTATCATATGCAGGAAGCGGGCGCGACGCTCGTTCAGGAACTGGCCTTCACGCTGGCAGATGGTCGCGAATACGTGCGTGCGGCCTTGAAGAAGGGGCTTAATGTCGATGACTTTGCAGGCCGCCTGTCGTTCTTTTTCGCCATCGGCATGAACTTCTTCATGGAAGCGGCAAAGCTCCGCGCCGCACGTCTTCTTTGGTCGCGGATCATGGAAGAGTTCAATCCACAAAAGGCATCATCGATGATGCTGCGCACCCACTGCCAGACATCCGGCGTCTCCCTGCAGGAGCAGGATCCTTACAACAACGTCATTCGCACGGCCTATGAGGCACTCTCTGCCGTACTTGGCGGCACGCAATCTCTACACACCAATGCGCTCGATGAGGCGATGGCGCTGCCCACCGATTTTTCCGCGCGCATCGCCCGCAACACTCAGCTCATTTTGCAGCATGAAACCGGCATCACCAAAGTGGTCGATCCTTTGGCAGGTTCTTACTATGTCGAGAGCCTGACGAGCGAGCTTGCAGAAAAGGCCTGGGCGCTGATTGAAGAGGTCGAGCAACTGGGCGGCATGACAAAGGCGGTCGACGAAGGCTTGCCGAAGCGGTTGATCGAGGAAGCTGCGACGAAGCGCCAGGCCGCCGTCGATCGTGGCGAAGAAATCATCGTCGGCGTCAACAGGTTCCGGCTGGAAAACGAAGAGCCGATCGACATCCTCGACATCGACAACTCAGCCGTTCGCGCCTCACAAATCAAGCGCTTGGAGACCGTGCGACGCCAGCGCAACCCGAACGACGTCGAAAAGACGTTGGCGACGCTTTCGGACGTCGCACGCACTGGACAGGGAAATCTGCTGGAAGCGGCCGTGGAGGCAGCGCGTGCAAGAGCCACTGTCGGAGAAATTTCGGACGCCATGCGTACTGTCTTTGGAGACCATGCCGCCGTCCCGGAAGTCGTCCACGATGTTTACGGTGCGGCCTATGAGGACGATCCTGAATTCGCGACCTTGCGCGACCGGATCGGCGACCTGACGAGCGCCGTTGGTGGCAAGCCGCGCATGATGGTGGCAAAGCTCGGCCAAGACGGCCACGACCGGGGCGCAAAAATCATCGCATCGGCATTCGGCGATATCGGCTTCGACGTGCTTGCGGGACCGCTGTTCCAGACACCGGAAGAAGCCGCTGAACTCGCAGTGGAGAACAAGGTGCACGTGGTTGGCATGTCCTCGCTTGCCGCCGGCCACAAGACGCTTGCGCCGCAACTTGTGGACGCTCTGAGGGCCAAGGGTGCGCAGAACATCATCGTCATCGTCGGCGGCGTCATCCCGCGGCAGGACTATCAGTTTCTGCTCAATAGCGGCGTTGCCGCAGTTTTCGGACCCGGCACCAATGTGCTCGAAGCAGCCCGCGCGGTTATTGATCTGATGCAGGGTCGACTGCGTAACGCTTGATTGCAATGGCCTCAAGCGTGTCGCCCGAGCGCGTCCAGCGGTTTTGCGATAACGACATGCGGCGGAAGAAGGAGCTAAAGCGTCAGGAGCGCATCTGAACGTTCGCGATAGGCTTTGCGAGTCAGGTGCCGCTTCGCACGAAGCGATAAGTATCCCAACAAAAAAGCGATGGATTTTCACCCATCGCTTTTTCTTTTTCTCACTGTGAAGACCGGCCTTATTCGGCAGCCTTCTCCAATTCGGAAGGCTCACCGCCTTCTGCCTCCTCGGCACCAGCCGTGCGGCGTGGGCGACGAGGACGCGGGCTGGTGCTGCGTGCGCGGCGCGGTGCGCGCTCGCTTGCACCGGCTTCAGCCTGGGCTTCCTCTTCGACTGCCACTTCCTTCGGCGTGCCTTCGATCACAGGCTGCGGTGCAGAGCTTGCATCGTAAACCGGCGCGACGACGACTGGTGCCGCGGCAGCGGCTTCTGCGCCTTCCTCGGCTTGGGCTTCGCGCGGCTGACGATCAGGACGATTCGGGCGCTCGCGGCGGTCGCGACGCTCACCTCTGTCTTGACGATCCTGGCGTTCGGGACGCTCTTGGCGCTCCTGACGTTCAGGCTGGTCCTGACGCTGCGCACGCTGTTCGTTCTGTTCATGCGCGATCGGCAGAACAACGACGACGTCGTCATTGTCGTTTCCATCCATATCGTCGCCGTCACGGTCGTTGCCGTATTCGCCACGATCGTCGCGCTGGAAGCGTTCCTGCATCTGCGCCTGCGCGGATGCAATGATACGGTTGTAATGTTCGGCGTGCTGCAGGTAGTTTTCCGCAATGACGCGGTCGCCGGAGCTCTGAGCATCACGGGCAAGCGCGGCGTATTTTTCCGCAATATGCTGGGCAGTGCCGCGGATCTTCACGTCGGGGCCGGAACTGTCGTAAGTTCTGGTCAGCGGATTTCCACCTTTACGGTTAAAATTATTGTTGTTTCCGCCGCCATTATTATTGTTGTTGTTATTACGCCCCCGGCCGCGCTTGTTTTGCTGTCCTGGCCTCATCAATTGCTCACCTGAATTCTGTTGTGCTGACAATTCTCGTTTTTCGATGCGATCCGGGCAAGGAACAAGCCCTCTCCTGAACCGCGACCATTACGCGACTTGCTCTTCACAGAGACAAGACCTCGCGTTTGCCGACCCGATGCGCATATGCTGCATCTAGCCGCTTGCGAACAAAGTTTCCTGAATCACATGCCGGAAATGCCCAGCCTTTCAGAGTTCTCCAAGAGAACCCGCTTCGGGACTGATCCAAACCCTGGCGAATCTAATTTCGCCCTCAGCCACCCGGCATGTGGCCGCAAACTAGCCCGCTTCCTGCGGAAATCCAAGCCTTTTCTTTTGCTTTGCAAAATATCCTTGAACAAAACACCCGCAGCCGTTTCTCGACCTATTTGCGGAATAACAATACCCTATCGTTGCCGCCATAGTCTTTGACGCACTCGATGCAATCATATCCCTGCGATGCAAATATGGTCGTTACATCTGCCATCTGATCGTAACCTATTTCGACCCCGACCACTCCACCACTTTCGAGAAAATCCACTGCTTTTTCAGCTATGACTCTGTAAGGGAGAAGGCCATCCGCACCGCCATCCAGGGCGATCATGGGGTCAAATTCGCGAACTTCGCGATCCAATGTATCGATGACGTCTGTTCTAATATAAGGCGGGTTTGACAAGATTATGTCGAAGCGCCCGGAAATATCATTGAACCAATCGCTTTCCACGGTCTGAAACCTGGTGTCCAGCGCAAACCTTTCCGCATTGCGGTAGGCGGTCGCCAAAGCATCGACCGACACGTCGCTGCCAACGCCCGTGGCTTCAGGAACCGAATACAACAGCGACAGGCATATGGCGCCAGTGCCAATCCCCATATCGAGAATACGCGCGCTGCCCTTATCCGCAACAACGGCCTGCAGATACGGCAACACGGACTCGACCAGCACTTCGGTATCCGGCCTCGGCTCCAATGTTCCGGCTGACATGAGAAAGTCCAGGCCGAAGAATTCGCGATGTCCGAGGATGCGATGGACTGGCTCGCCATTCTCCCGCCGCGCAATCATATCTTCGATCCGTCCGGCTTCATCTGGATTGATCGTCCGCGATCCATTCAGAACAAAATCTGTCAGCGAAAAACCGATGACCTCGCCGATCAACAACCGTGCATCCGTCGACGGGTCAGCGATGCCCGCAACCGCAAGACGCCGCCGCGCCTCAGCCACCACAGCTTGGACCGTTGGATCGACGCTCACTGCTGCTCGCCGAGCTGGGCCAACTGGCCTGCCTGATAATCGGCAACCAGCGCATCGACCAACTCGTCAATATCGCCTTCGATCATCCGATCGAGTTTGTAGAGCGTCAGGTTGATGCGGTGGTCGGTGACGCGACCCTGCGGGAAGTTGTAGGTGCGGATACGCTCGGAGCGATCGCCCGAACCCACCTGGCTCTTTCGGTCGGCCGAACGCTCGCTGTCGGCCTTCTGCCGCTCGATATCGTAAAGCCTAGAGCGCAGAACCTGCATCGCCTTGGCGCGGTTCTGGTGCTGAGACTTTTCCGACGACGTGACGATGAGGCCGGTCGGCAAATGGGTGATGCGAACCGCAGAATCCGTCGTGTTGACGTGCTGGCCGCCAGCACCGGATGCACGCATCGTATCGATCCGGATATCCTCGGGGCGGATTTCGATGTCGATATCCTCAGCTTCCGGCAACACGGCGACCGTTGCGGCAGATGTGTGGATGCGCCCGCCCGCTTCCGTTTCGGGCACGCGCTGGACGCGGTGAACGCCGGATTCGAATTTGAGCTTAGAGAACACGCCACGGCCACTGATCGTCGCGATGATTTCCTTGAAGCCGCCGGCTTCCCCTTCACTTGAGGACAGCACCTCCACCTTCCAGCCCTTGCCGCTGGCAAAACGCTCATACATGCGGAAGAGATCGCCGGCAAACAAAGCCGCTTCAGAGCCGCCAGTGCCAGCGCGGATTTCAAGGATTGCGCTCTTTTCGTCTGCCGCATCCTTTGGCAGGAGCAGGATTTGCATATCCTTTTCCAACGCTTCGATGCGCTCGGAAAGGTCTGGCAGTTCCGCCTCGGCAAGCTCGCGCATGTCGCGATCCATCGTCTTGTCGGACAGGATCGCTTCTAGATCGGCGGCCTCGGCTTGCGCCCTCTCATATTCGCGGATCGTCTTCACCACCGGCTGCAGTTCCGAATATTCGGAGGCCAACTTGACATAGACATCCGCGGCAGGGCCTGCGGACATACGCGCTTCGATCTCGCCGAAGCGGCGTTCAAGCTCACGCATTTTCTCGACGGGAAGCTTCGCCACCTGTCACATACTCCACTTTTTATAGTCGTGCTTAGATAGGGATCGAATGGGTCGAAGCAAACCGCACCAGCAAATCACGCGTACTTTCCAATGATTTGCTGTCATCGAGAGCCGCATTCAGTTCTTGCGCCAACAGCCCAGCATCGACCCCAAGCAGCATGGCCTTGACCGGGCCGATTGCGGTTGGCGACATCGAAATCGAGCGGAAACCGAGTCCGATCAGCGCCATCGCCGACAATGGCTTGCTCGCCATTTCGCCGCAGAGCGTCACTGGCGTGTTGTTGCGTTCGCCAGCTCGAACGATGTCGCGCAGAATACGCAGGAACGGCTTGCCCAGATTGTCGAAGCGGTCCGAGACCCGGGCGTTGCCGCGATCCACCGCCATCGCAAACTGGAACAGATCGTTCGATCCGACAGAGACGAAATCCACTTCCGACATCAACTCGTCGAGCTGCCACATCAGCGACGGCACTTCGAGCATCACGCCGAATTGCAGCTTGCGCGGCAGCGCATGGCTGAACTTCGAAAGATGCTGAACTTCCTTCTGCATCAACTCGCGAACGGCGTGAATTTCTGAGACTTCCGTGACCATCGGCAACATCATCTTCAACTCGGCGCCGGAGGCCGCACGCAGGAGCGCGCGCATCTGGGTGCGCAGCAGACCCGGGCGATCAAGCGACAGACGAATGGCGCGCCAACCGAGAGCGGGGTTTTCTTCTTCCTGCCCACGCATATAGGAGACGACCTTGTCACCGCCGATATCGAGCGTGCGGAAGGTCACCGGCTTGCCCTTGGCCTGGCGCAGTACGCTTCGATAGAAGGCCTCCTGCTCCTCGCCCTTCGGCATGTTGGATGCGATCATGAATTGCAGTTCCGTGCGGAACAGGCCGATGCCATCCGCACCGGACTCCTCAAGCTGCGGCAGATCGACCAGCAGCCCGGCATTCATCTTCAGGCTGACCTTCTGGCCATCCTTGGTCACCGGCTCCACATCGCGCAGCGCACGGAACTGTTCCTGCCGGCGGGCGCGAAGACGGACCTTCTCCTCATAGGCACGCTGCAAGTCCGCGAGAGGCCGCAAATGCACCTTGCCATCATCACCGTCGATGATGATCGGGTCGTTGTTTTCAGCCAGCGCCACGATTCCCGTTGCCTGGCCGATCACGGGAATGCCCATCGCACGGGCCACGATCACCACGTGGCTCGTCACGGCACCATCTTCCAGCACCAGACCACGCAGCTTTTCCCGGGGATAATCCAGAAGCTCGGCAGCGCCCATGGCGCGCGCCAGCACGATGGCATCGAGCGGAAATTCGTGTTCGGGGCCTCTGCCACCAAAACCCATCAGCTGGCGCAGCAAGCGGTTTGCCAGATCGTCGAAATCATGCATCCGCTCGCGCAGATAAGGATCGGTCAGGCGCATCATGCGCGCCTTGGTGTCGCTCTGCACCTTCTCCACCGCAGCTTCCGCGGTCAAACCGTTGCGGATCGCCTCTTCCATTCGGCGAACCCAGCCCTGGTCATGGGCGAACATACGATAGGTTTCCAGCACCTCGCGATGCTCGCCTTCGGTGGCGACATCACGACGCTGCAACATGTCGTCGATCGAAATGCGCAGCGAGCCGATGGCTTCGGCAAGGCGGCGGATTTCGGTATCGGCATCTTCGTTCAGCAGGTTGGTGACGACAATGCGGGGATCGTGGAGAACCACATGACCAAGTCCGATGCCTTCACCATAGGCGTCGCCGTCGATGGAGACGGCTCTGGTCAGGTCCAATTCCACGCCGGGGCGGGTAATTTTCTTCAATTCGCCGCTCGCCACGATTTCCGCAATAAGCATTGCGGTTGTCTCAAGGGCTTCAACTTCATCCTCCCGGTAGGTTCGGCTGGTCTTGTTCTGGACGACAAGAACGCCAAGAGTGCGACCGGATCTCAAAATCGGCACACCGAGGAAGGAATGATAAATTTCTTCACCCGTTTCAGGGAGATAGCGGAATGCAGGATGCGCCTGCGCGTCCGAAAGATTGAGTGGCTGAGCGGAAGCGGCAATGGTGCCGACAAGACCTTGCCCCATTTTCAACTGGGCAAGATGCACCGCATCCTTGTTCAGACCTTCGGTCGCGTAGAGCTCGAGAATACTGTCGGAACGAAGCACGTAAACGGAACACACTTCGGCAACCATGTTGCTGGCAATCTGCCGGACAATCTGGTCGAGGCGCTCCTGCGGCTCAAGATGCTCCGCCATCATTTCGCGAAGCCGCCTGAGAAGGACACGCGGACCTGCGGAAAGGTCTCTCATCGCGCATACTCCCGAATGCCGATCGTGCGAACCATTGCGGCACGCACGAAAGGCTCAATCAAATTTATAGCGTACCGCCTCCAGCCCACAAGCCGGAAATGGCACTTGCATCAGAACAGCGCGCTTCAGATAGAATCGAATAACGTGTGCCGACGTTCAAGAATCAACTTTTATCCAGACCATAAGCAGAATGCAAAGTGCGAACTGCAAGTTCGGCATAGGCACCGTCGATCAGGATCGAAATCTTGATTTCCGAGGTGGTGATCGCCTTGATGTTGATGTTCTTTTCAGCCAGCGCCTTGAACGCGCTTGCGGCAACGCCCGCATGGCTGCGCATGCCGATACCGATGACCGACACTTTGGCAAGGCCGGTCTCGTTCTGCACGACGTCGAAGCCGATCTGCGCCTTGTTATCTTCGAGGACCTTGAGGGCCTTGGGAGCATCGCCGGAAGGAACCGTAAAGGTCATATCGGTGCGCGAACCGTCTTCGGAGATGTTCTGCACGATCATATCGACATTGATATGCGCTTCAGCGAGCGGGCCGAAAATCGCGGCCGACACGCCCGGACGATCCGAGAGGCGACGCAGCGAGATTTGCGCTTCATCCTTGGCATAGGCGATGCCGGTTACGACTTCCTGTTCCACGATTTCATCCTCGTCACAAATCAAAGTACCGGGCGGATTGATAAGGTCACCCATGCCCGGCGCATCGGGATCTTCAAAGCTGGAGCGCACGAAGGTACGGACCTTGTGCACCATGGCAAGCTCGACCGAACGGACCTGCAGAACCTTGGCACCGAGAGAGGCCATTTCGAGCATTTCCTCGAACGCCACCTTTTTCAGGCGACGAGCCTTCGGCTCGATGCGCGGATCGGTCGTGTAGACGCCGTCCACATCGGTATAGATGTCGCAGCGGTCTGCCTTGACGCCTGCGGCGATCGCAACGGCGGACGTATCGGAACCGCCACGTCCAAGGGTCGCGATGCGATTATCCGGGCCAAGACCCTGGAAACCGGCGATGACTGCGACCTGCCCTTCACCCATGCGGCGAATGATATCGGAACCGTCGATATCGAGAATGCGTGCCGCGCCATGGGCGTTGTCGGTGCGGATCGGGATCTGCCAACCCTGCCACGAGCGGGCGTTCACACCCATGGACTGGAGCGCGATCGCCAGGAGACCGGATGTGACCTGTTCGCCAGATGCAACGACGGCATCATATTCACGCGCATCGTAAAAGGATGCGGAGCCACTGGCACCGGCGACCTTTGGCGTGTTTTGCACCCAGTCGACAAGTTCGTTGGTCTTTCCGGACATCGCCGAAACCACCACGGCCACTTCATGGCCGGCATCCACTTCACGTTTCACATGTCGTGCGACATTGTGAATACGTTCGAGGTTTGCGACGGACGTGCCGCCGAATTTCATGACAATGCGAGCCATAGCCTAGACCAGTACCATCCCACTGCGCCGCGAGAGCGGCAGATAAGCACACATCCCGTTTCCCCCGGAAAAACCGGGCTTACAGGTTGCGGGTCTCTTAGCGAAAAGGATAAGGCCATGCAATGCCGTTTGTGAACCATGCGGTACGGTTGTGGACACGACCGGCATGCTCCCCAAACGAAGGCGAAAAGGCAAAATCGGCAAGCGTACCGGCCCGCACTGTACAAAGTCGGGCAATCGCAGTAAAAGCGCGCCACATGAAATGGCCATAGTGGCCTTAATGGCCTGTGTGACGTCGTCCGTTTGGGACAAATGCAGGCATCCATATTCCGAAAGACGGTAGATGACAGACACTCAGGGTATCGCCCCTGCGATTGCGCAGGCGTTGGAGAAGCGCGGCTACAAAGACTTGACCCCCGTTCAGCAGTCCATGCTGGACCCGGAACTTGCCGATAAGGACGCGCTGGTTTCGGCGCAGACCGGTTCGGGCAAGACGGTCGCTTTCGGCATAGCGCTGGCGCGCACCCTTCTTACCAATGGTGAGCGTTTCGGCCAAGCTGGCGCTCCGCTCGCTCTCGCCATTGCGCCCACTCGCGAACTTGCCATGCAGGTAAAGCGCGAGCTTGAGTGGCTCTACGAATTTGCCGGTGTCTCGATTGCCTCCTGTGTGGGCGGCATGGATATCCGCAACGAACGCCGTGCGCTCGAACGCGGTTCTCATATCGTTGTCGGCACGCCTGGGCGTATCTGCGACCACATCAAGCGCGGTGCACTCGATCTGTCGTCGCTGCGCGCCGTGGTGCTCGACGAAGCAGACGAGATGCTCGATCTCGGCTTCCGCGAAGACCTGGAATTCATTCTGGAAGAATCGCCTGAGGATCGCCGGACGCTGATGTTCTCCGCCACCGTTCCGCGCAGCATCGCCAAGCTTGCCGAGAGCTACCAGAAAAACGCTGTGCGCATCGCCACCGCTTCCGAGCAGAAGCAGCATGTCGATATCGAATATCGCGCCATGATGGTTGCGCCTTCGGATCGCGAGCACGCCATCATCAATGCGCTGCGTTTCTACGAGGCGCGTAACGCCATCGTTTTCTGCTCGACGCGCGCTGCCGTCAATCACCTGACGGCACGCCTGAACAATCGTGGCTTCTCCGTGGTCGCGTTGTCCGGTGAATTGTCCCAGAACGAACGTACCCACGCGCTCCAGGCTATGCGCGACGGTCGCGCCCGCGTTTGCGTCGCAACCGACGTCGCTGCCCGTGGCATCGATCTGCCTGGCCTGGAATTGGTGATCCACGCCGATCTGCCGACCAATTCCGAAACGCTTCTTCACCGCTCGGGCCGTACGGGCCGCGCCGGTCAAAAGGGCGTCAGCGCAATCGTCGTTCCCGTCAATCAGCGCCGCAAGGCCGAACGTCTCCTGGAAGGTGCCAAGATCAGTCCCGCTTGGGTTCATCCGCCATCTGCAGACGAGATCGTCGAACGCGATGGTGCCCGCCTGCTGGCCGATCCGTCGCTAAACGAAGCCGTGAGCGATGACGAACGCGATTTCGTTACCAAGCTTCTGGAGCAGCACGGTGCAGAGAAGGTCGCTGCGGCCTTTGTGCGCATGTATCATTCCGGCCGCTCTGCACCCGAAGACATTGCGGAAGTTGCATTGGATGGTCGCAAGCCGCGTCGCGATAGCTTTGAAACCGTTGAGAACAACGCGCCGCGTCGCGATCGCTCGGACTTTGCCGACAGCGCCTGGTTTACCCTTTCGGTCGGCCGTAAGCAGAATGCTGAGCCCCGCTGGCTGATCCCCATGCTTTGCCGCTTCGGCAAGCTGACCCGCCAGGATATCGGCGCGATCCGCATGCAGCAGACGGAAACCTATGTGGAACTGGCAGCCGATGCCGTCGACCGCTTCGAGTCCGCGCTCGGCAAGGACATGACCCTGGAAAAGGGAATCCGGGTCAAGGCCATGGAAGGCAAGCCCGAAATGACGGGCAAGAGCCGCGAGGACACCCGCCCGCCAAAGGCCCAGAAGAAGTTTGCTGGCAAGGGTGATTTCGGCGGCGAGCGCCGTAGCGAAGACAAGCCCTGGAAGAAAAAGGCCAATGCCGCAGGCGACAGGCCCGGCAAGTTCGAAGGCAAGAAAGACAAACCCTTCGATAAGCGCGGACCTAAGAAAAAAGATAATGCCTAACGAAAAAAGCCCGGCTCAGCGCCGGGCTTTTCTGTTTAACGGCCTTCGCAGTTGCGGTCGCCTGGGCGGCACCACATTCCGCCCTGATTAGAAGGCTCCTGTTGCTGCTCCTGCCAGCGCCGTTGGCGCTCGCCATCATCCCAGTTGCGGTCGCGTTCGCCGTCCCGGTTGCGGTCACGCTCCCAACGGGGCCGATCGCCGTCACGATCACGCTGGCGTTCTCTTTCGCGCTCCATCCGCTGCTGTTCGCGTTCGCGACGGTCGCGATCGCCTTGATCCCAGTTGCCGTAACGCTCTTCCCAGCGGCCGTCATTTGGACCAGGACCACGCCGGTCGCGCCACTCTTCCCGTGGGGGGCGAGGACGGTCACGATCAGCCCATGGCGGAGGTGCATTCCAGTAGCCGCCAGAGGGTGGCGGACGGCGCCAACGGTCGCGCTCGCGGTAGAAGTCACGGTCGCGGTAGTAACGATCCCAGTAACGGCCAACCTCGAACGTGATCACAGGCACGCCTAGATCGCGATAATAACGCGGCTCGACATAGACACGGTTCTGGCGATAGGTCGCCTGAATATAGCGCCCCGCCACCCAGCCACGTCCATAGCTGAACGACACATCACACCACGGCGTGTCGGAAAGGCAGCCATGAATGGTCAGTGGCGCTCCATTCGGAATGACGACGACTGCGGGATAGGCAGTACTGGGACCAGAACGCAGGTTGACGTTGGCGGTAGCAAATCCGCGCGTTGCCGCTTCAGCGAGAGCAGGCGCGGCCATCAGCGCCAAAAGCGCAATCGCACCAAATAATTTCTTCTTCACTTTTTCCTCCTCAAGCAAAGGCCTGGCCACCGATGTCGGCAATCAGTGTGGGAAAAATACGCTTCCCTTGCTGAACGCAGCATGAAACGAAAAGCCCGCTAAAGCAGTTCCTTGCGACAAGGGATCGCGGTGATCGATCCCCGCCGTGTTTACCTCACCCTTGACTTCACTCCCCAATCATCCGACTTCAGGCTAGACGCATTCAGGAGAAGACCATGAGCGAGACCGCGAAAACGACGATCGATCAGAGCGAAGTGGATCGCTTTTCCGCTATGGCCGCGGAGTGGTGGAGCCCTACGGGGAAATTCCGTCCCCTGCACAAGTTCAACCCCGTCAGG
The DNA here is from genome assembly GCF_037722385.1 of Agrobacterium larrymoorei. GTDB lineage: Bacteria > Pseudomonadota > Alphaproteobacteria > Rhizobiales > Rhizobiaceae > Agrobacterium > Agrobacterium larrymoorei_C. Next base: position 66,414 of record NZ_JBBKAQ010000001.1, on the reverse strand, counting down.
CTCGAATATATCCGCAACCGCGTCTGTGAAAACTTTGGCCGCGACCCCAAGGGGCATCGTCCGCTGGAAGGCCTGCGCTTCCTCGACATCGGCTGTGGCGGTGGCTTGTTGTCGGAGCCGATGGCGCGAATGGGCGCCGACGTGGTGGGCGCCGATCCATCCGAGAAGAACATCGGCATTGCTTCCACTCATGCGCGCGAAAGTGGGGTTCAGGTCGATTATCGCGCCGTGACCGCGGAACAGTTGCAGGCAGCGGGCGAAACCTTCGACGTCATCCTCAACATGGAAGTGGTCGAACACGTGGCTGACGTGAACCTCTTTCTGACCACATGCGCGCAGATGGTCCGCCCGGGCGGGCTGATGTTTGCTGCGACGATCAACAGAACGCTCAAAGCGCGCGCACTTGCGATTTTCGCCGCCGAGAATGTCCTGAAGTGGCTTCCTCGCGGAACACATCAATATGAAAAGTTGGTTCGCCCCGACGAGTTGGAAGGTCCGCTGACTGCCAATGGCCTGGAAATCATCCACCGTACGGGCGTTTTCTACAACGTCCTGCAGGACAGGTGGAACTTGTCGCCCGACATGGATGTCAACTACATGATGCTGGCGAAGCGTCCGGCCTGACCCGAAGCCGTCAGTTGACGTCGTCAGGCAGAAGGGGAAGAGGCGCCACCTCTATCCCCTCTTCAATCAATGCCTTGGCGTCCTCAAGCGAGGCCTGGCCGATAATGCCGCGCTCTTGCGCTTCGCCGTAGTGGATCTTTCGCGCTTCTTCCGGAAACTTGTCGCCGACATCGTCGGCGTTGGCGCGAATGGAAGCAACCGCCTGCCTGATCTTCGTCAGCACTTCCTTTTGCGCTGTGTCCATCGCCAGTGTTCGCATGGCCTCTTTCTTCCGTCCCGTCGAGATGGAAGGCGCCATCAGTGTCTTGCTGACGGCCTGTGAATTGCACACCGGGCAACTGATGAGTCCACGTTCGATCTGGCTGTCGAAATCGGCGCTGCCCGAGAACCACCCCTCAAAGGCATGCGCATGTTCACAGGTCAGCGCGTAGCGTATCAAGCAAGCGCACTCCGGGAAGCCGCACGGGAGGCCACCGTATCGAGTTGGAAGTCGCGCGCATTCTTCAGGTTGGGGATCTTGCCCCGAACGGCAGAAACCTGTTCAGGGTCGATATCCGCAACGATGATCTCTTCGCCAGTTCCACCGGCAGCAGCCAGAACCTTACCCCACGGGTCGATGATCATCGAATGGCCAAAAGTCTCACGACCATCTTCATGCTGTCCGCCTTGAGCGGCGGCGATGACGAAAGCGCCGTTCTCGATCGCGCGGGCGCGCAGGAGGATTTCCCAGTGCGCCTCGCCTGTCTGCTTGGTAAAGGCCGCCGGAACCGTCAGAACCTGTGCGCCGGCAACGGCTTCCGTGCGAAAGAGCGATGGAAAACGCACGTCGTAGCAGATGGCAAAGCCAAAGGTTGCCAAAGGGAGTTGTGCGATGCGCGCCGCTTCACCCGGCTGATAGGTAGCGCTTTCGCGCCAGCTTTCGCCGTTGTCGAGATCGACATCAAACATGTGGATCTTGTCATAGGTGCAGATGCGGTCTCCATCCGGCGCAAACAAGAAGCCGCGATTGGCAATCTTGCCATCGGGTCGAGCAATCGCCGTCGAGCCAACATGGACATAGATCCCGAGTTCACGCGCAAGCTTTGCTGCAGTGGCAACGATGATGTCGCAGGCTTCGTCCTTCAGAACGGCCTGAAGTGCAGCCCGGTCGCGCTGCAGGGCACCCGTCATCTCCGGCGTTTGCACGTAAACGGCGCCTTGCGCGACAGCCTCTCGGATCAGCCTCTCCATGGCTTCGGCGTTTCGCTTAGGATCCGTTCCCGAGCACATCTGGATTGCGGCAGCCTTGAAGCTCATGTCTCTCTTCCCAATGTCCATTTCGATTATCGGCAGTTATGCGGCAAGAAGCGGATCGAGCTTTCCATCCCGATCAAGGGCGTGAAGATCGTCACAGCCACCGACATGCTGTTCACCGATGAAGATTTGCGGAAAGGTGTTGCGGCCAGATTTATCCATCATTTCCTGACGATACTGAGGATTTTCCGTCGCATTATATTCCGTGAAATTCACGTTCTTGCTCTGCAACAAAGCCTTGGCGCGAGCGCAGTAGCCGCAGAAATCGCGCGTGTAGATCGTAACGGATGCCATTTATCTGAACCTCAAAACCGTCTGGAACGTCAATTTGGCATGTCATATAGGCCCGGATATGGCCATTGCAAAGGTCAAAACAGTGACTTCTGCGGCCCCTGATTTTTTAAGCCGCTTTGCCGCTGCCGACACCGTTGCTCCCGTGGTGAAGACATCATCGACAAGCACGACGTGCTTGCCGAAAATGTCGGCGTCCCGCCCCTGTGAAAGCGCGAAGGCACCCTGGACATTTTTCTGCCGCGCTTTCGCTGAAAGGCCAACCTGCCGGCTTGTTGACTTCACCCTTATAAGCGTCGCTGGCAAAAAGGGCTTGGCGGCAATTGCTGCCAGATGCCGCGCAAGTTCCGCCGACTGATTGAAACGGCGCGAGAAAAACCGCCGACGGTGAAGTGGAACGGGGATGATGCAATCGCATGTCGCAAGCGCTTCGCTGCCGGCCCTCGCCATCCACAAAGCCATCAAGCCTGCAAGATCGGTCCGATCCTGATACTTCAACTGGTGGACCAACTTCCGGGCGGGACCATCGTAAATCGTCGCCGACCTCAAGCGATCAAAGCTTGGCGGATTGGATATGGCTTCAGCGCTGACCATTCCCTCCCCGTGGTCATAGACGAATGGGATGCCTAAGATCTCGCAATAGGGCCGCTCGATGAATTTAATCTCTGGCCAGCATTGAATGCAGAAGGCACCGGCGCCACCTGTAGCGCGACCGCATCCGGCACAGGCCGGCGGGTAGATGATGTCGCTGACACGTCGAAGCAACCAATGCAGAGGCTGCGCGACAATCTTCCTCGAAACCATCGCCCTCCCCTTGTGCTCCCTCGCTTGACAATAGGGGGAAAGGGGTGCCTTTGCGACAGCAAAATGATCACAGGTTGGCCAATGGACATTCTTTTCGACCCGGCGCTTATTAAACGCCACCGTGAGCGCGCATTGCAGATCGGTGACCGTCAGGCTCACTTTCTGCTGAATATCGCCGCAGACGAAATTGCCGACCGCATTGCCATCGTGGAGCGCCACTTCGATACCGCAATCGAGCTTCACGGCGCAACGGGTGTGACGGCACAGCGCGTTATGCGGACCGGCAAAGTGGGCTCGATGATCCGCATCGAAACCAGCCAGGATTTTTTCGAACCTGAGACAACCTCCAAGGTTGCACCCCTTGAAGACCTTGCCCTCGAACCCGCCTCCGCCAACCTCGTTATCTCGCCGCTGTCGCTGCACCTGACCAACGACACCCCCGGAACGCTGATCCAGATTCGCAAAGCATTGAAACCGGATGGCTTGTTTCTGGCCGCCCTCCCCGGCAGCGGCACCTTACAGGAACTTCGCGATGTCCTTCTGACAACAGAGGTTGAGATCCTCGGCGGCGCAAGCCCGCGCGTGATCCCCTTCGCCGACGTGCGCGATATCGGTGCGCTCTTGCAGCGCGCGGGTTTCGCTTTACCGGTGACGGATACGGAGACCTATACGGTGCGCTACGATTCCATCTTCCCGCTGATGCGCGACTTACGCGCCATGGGAATGGCCAACCCGCTGATGGGACGCAGCCGCGCACCGCTCAACCGCCGCTTCTTCATGCGCGCTGCTGAGCTTTACGCGCAACGCTACAGCGATCCGGACGGCAGGATCAGGGCCACATTCTCCATCATCTACATGTCGGGCTGGGCACCGCACGAGAGCCAGCAAAAGCCGCTGAAACCGGGTTCTGCCAATGTGAGGCTTGCGGACGCTTTGAAAGCCAAAAGCACCTGAACCCGTTAGGACGACATGGCGCTGTTCAGCGCATCCACCACTGCGGTGAAGATCCCGAGAAGGCCCTCCCGCACGCTGCCGAGACCAAGGATCAAGGCTCCACCAATAATGCCGACCAGAAGACCATACTCGACGGCTGTGGCGCCGCGCTTATGGGTGATGAAATCTAGGAAGTAACGCCAGATATTATTTTTGATATACAAATCGCAAATCCCTGCCGAATAGACGCAATATAAGCATCTTGACTGAACATGCCTGTGAGGATGCACCGTTTGGATGTTTATTTCGTTACCGGACATGGGACGTTTCTACGAGACGTTGTAGAACGTCAGGGATTGATGCCGTGATACTGAAGAGACAGTTAAGTGTTCGGGGGCGAACGCCATGGCATGGCACATATGAGCGCTCGCCCCACGTTCTCTCGGACATGGGACGGATGCTCTACTCCCTGTGGTCTCAAGCGTCTCAGCAGTCGCGGCCGCTCGAATATCCGTCCACAATGCACACGGACCCCGGCATGGGCTGGGTAATGCTACGGCGAATGCTGTAGGTCGACGGCTGATCGCCGCGTTTGATCGATCCGGTGCTGATCATATCGATATTGTCCGGCACCTGCGCAAATCGGGCCGACGAGGTCTTGCCAGCCAGCATGGGTGTTACGATCAACGAGAGTGCAACCGCCACCATGCCGAATAGAAGTGCGACGTTCAGAACGCCGATCCGGCGTGACTTGGCGGAATAAGACTGGCGGTCTTCAACGGTTTTCCAGAAATCCTCATTCATCACTCGGCCTCACTACGCGCCATTTACCAAATCTTCAGCACTGCAATTTGCCAGAGCTTGCTAAACGATCGGTTAATGACGTGCCGTTCCGGGACGCGCGAGCCTGCTGAAAACCACCAACCCCGGGCCTTTTCACAGAAATTTTAAAGAAGATCCTGGAGGTAGGGAATGAGAGGTTCGTCAGCCGGCGGCATGGGATATCCACGCAGAGCCTGCGGCTTGACCCATTTCACCCTTTGCCCCTCCCGACCATGTGGGATGCCTTCATAGCGACGGCAGACATAAAGCGGCATCAGGAGATGGAACGTCTCATAGGTATGGCTGGCAAAGGTGAGCGGCGCGAGGCAGGCGATCTTGGTGGTGATGCCAAGCTCTTCGTCCAGCTCACGCACCAAGGTCTCTTCAGGTGTTTCGCCCTGTTCGACCTTGCCGCCTGGAAATTCCCAAAGCCCCGCAAGCGACTTGCCCTCCGGCCTCTGTGCCAAGAGTATCCGCCCATCCTGATCGACAAGGGCACAGGCTGCGACGAGCAAGATTTTCTTGAGCTGCTCATCCATTACGGAGTGTCCTTACCCCAATAGCGATAGGTATAGGCCTCTTCGAAACCAAACCGCTCATACAGAGCGAGAGCCGGAACATTGGTCGAGACCACCTGCAGCCAAGCTGTCTTCGCGCCGCTGATCCGCGCCCACCGCAGTGCAGAGGTCAAGATTTCACGACCCACGCCCTTGCGGCGCGCAGCGCTTGCAACTTCGAGCGACATGAGACCTGCGAGATCATTGTCCTGCACGCAAATGACGGTAGCGTGCGGATCGCCCTCCACCTCTTCCTTGATGAAGAGGCCGAGATTTGGCTTGATCGAGCTGACGATCTCGGCAATCGGCGAGCGCAGCGACGGATCCTCGTTACCCACCTTGAGGCTCGCTTCCACAAACCTGCCGATATCATGGGTTGGGAGATGGGCCATTGTCTCCGGCAATTCGGCATTGATCAAATCCGCGGTCATCACCTTCACTTCTTCGAAAACAGTCCAGCCATTATCGTAGAGGTGAGCCCTGAGTTCCGGCGGCATCAGCGTCGTTTCGCGGATGATCAGCGGTCTGCCGAAATCCTCGAAGCGACGGCGCGCCTTTTCAAGTCGCACGTCGCAATTGCCGTAATCGGACGGGTCCAGCGGCACGACGCAGTTGATCCGCTTGGAGGGATGCGAGCCCGTCAACCGTATCTGCCAACTGCCATCATAGATGACCGACGAAGCCGGCCAGGCACGAAAGCTTACCGCCTCGAGGCGGCGAACGAGAGGCAGATTGACGGCACTGCTATGCATGGGTTTGGCCTCCACCGTTAGCTCCGGTAGTCGCCGTTGATTTCGACATATTCCTTGGTCAGATCGCAAGTCCAAACTGTCGCAGTGCCATTGCCAAGGCCGATATCCACCTTCACCGGAATATCCTGCTGCTTCATGACGGCAGAAGCTTCTGCTTCGGAATAGGATGGATCGCGCTCACCATTGACCGCAACGCGCACATTTCCAAACGAGATGGCCAGGCGGTCGCGATCGGCAAGCTCACCGGACTTGCCGACAGCCATGACGATGCGGCCCCAATTGGCGTCTTCGCCCGCAACCGCGGTTTTCACCAGCGGCGAGTTGGCGATGGAAAGCGCAATCTTCTTGGCAGCGGCATCGCTTTCAGCGCCGGTGACCGTCACTTCCACCATCTTGCGCGCACCTTCGCCGTCGCGCACGACCTGAAGCGCAAGATCCTTCAGAAGATCGTTGAGTGCGGCGCGGAAACCTTCGAGCTTCGCATCGTCGGCATTTTCGATACGTGCCTGACCATCGGCTGCAGCGCCGCCAGTGGCGAACAGCATCAGGGTGTCAGAAGTAGACGTATCGCTATCGACTGTCACTGAGTTGAAGGTCGGGCCAACGCCTGCAGCTAGCAGAGCCTGCAAAGCGGGCGAAGCGATATCGGCGTCGGTGACGATGAAGGAGAGCATTGTCGCCATATCGGGCGCGATCATGCCGGCACCCTTGGCCATCCCGTTGATGGTGACCTTGACGCCGTCGATGTCCGCGGTCCGGGTCGCGACTTTCGGATAGGTATCCGTGGTCATGATGGCCTTTGCGGCCTCCAGCCAAAAGTCATTCGTGGCATCGGCATTCATTTGATCAAGAACGCCGGCGAATTTCGAGGCATCGAGCGGCTCGCCGATCACGCCGGTGGAGGCCAGGAACACTTCTCTTTCGCTGCAGCCGACGGCCGCTGCGGCAGATTTACCCGTCAGCTCGGTGGCAGCCTTTCCCTTTTGCCCGGTAAACGCATTGGCATTGCCGGAATTGACTACGACCGCACGAGCGGTGCCGCCTGCAAGATTGGCGCGGCAGTAATCGACCGGAGCCGAAGGGCAACGGGACTTGGTGAACACGCCGGCAACAGCAGCCGGTTCATCGAACACCATCAACAATACGTCGGTTCGGTTCTTGTACTTGATACCAGCGGCAGCCGTCGCCATGCGCACACCGCGGATGACAGGCATCTCAGGATAGGATTTTGGGGCAAGTGGGGAGACGGCAGCGGACATGGAAATCGACCTGCGTTGGAAAAGACAATGCTGAAAGCGAGAAAAGGGCGGCTCAGCGCCGCCCTCATAATTTGAGCCGCTTACTGCTGCGGCTGAGCGTCTTGCGCCTTGTTGACTTCGTCGTATTGCTTGCGGAGCGCCTCGTCCTTGATATCGACCTTCTGTTCGGCCTTGGCCTTCTTGATGAGGTCCATATACTTGTCACGCATGACCAGCTGGCGAACCTGCGGTTCGACCTGCTCGAATGCCGGCGGAGGCGAGATGCGCTTGTCTTCAACCTTGATCACATGGAAGCCGAACTGCGACTTGACCGGCTCCTTGGTGTAGGTGCCCTTCTCCAGCTTGAACGCGGCTTCTTCGAACTCAGGCACCATGCGTCCTTTGCCGAACCAGCCGAGATCGCCGCCATCATCCTTGTTGGAATCGGTCGACTTTTCCTTTGCCAGTTCCGCAAAATCCTTGCCGGAATCGAGCTGCTTGATCACGTCCTTGGCTTCTTCTTCCGTCGCAACCAGAATGTGAGCAGCCTTGACTTCTTCTTCCTTCGGCAGTGCTGCGACTTCCTTGTCGTAGCGCGCCTTAACCTCGGCATCCGTCACGGCGTCAGCCACGTGCTTGCGGAAATAGGCATTGTGCAGTTCGCGGTCGGAAATGAAGTTCAGACGCTTCTTGAAGTCGTCCGTCTTGTCCAGACCTTCGGCAGTCGCGCCTTCGACGAGGAGCTTGACTTCGATCGCGCTGGAAAGAGCGGCGACCTTCTTCTGCTCGTCGGGAAGCTGGGCCAGCTGGGAGTCGAGATTGCTCATGGCCAGATCGAGTTCCGATTGACGGATCTCGAGATCGCCAACCGTGGCCACCACGGCGTCTTCCGCTGCAAAAGCAGGAAAGTGAAGACCAAGACCGGCCACGATCACGGCAGCGGCGATTCTATTGTAGCGCAACATATTGAACCTTTCGGAGACAAAGCCGGCTCCAGACGTGGTTTTCCGGCTGAAAAAACTTCCAAACACCGGAATGTGGCCATTCTGTAACGGGCAGAACCGTTGACATCATTTGCCCCCCCTCTTATCTGTCACGCAATCTCGCGTCCAGATGCGTTTCGGGGTGTCGTTCGTCATTTGTGCGTTATTGCCGATGACGCTTAAAGCGCCCGACGAAACGAAATTTCAGAAAGGGCCAGTTGGATGGTCAGTCTCGGCGGAATCGCCCGCAAATTGTTTGGCTCGTCAAACGATCGCCGCGTTCGTTCCTATCGCACCAATATTGCAGCCATCGGCGCGCTCGAAGAGCAAATGAAGGCGCTCTCCGATGAAGCGCTCGCCGCAAAGACGGTGGAATTCCGCCAGCAACTTGCCGAAGGCAAGACGCTCGACAGCCTGCTGATCCCGGCTTTCGCTGTCGCGCGTGAGGCGTCGCGCCGTGTCCTCGGCATGCGTCCCTTCGACGTTCAGCTGACCGGCGGTATGATCCTGCATCAGGGCGCGATCGCGGAAATGAAGACCGGCGAAGGTAAGACGCTGGTGGCGACGCTCGCAGTTTACCTCAATGCCCTGGCCGGCAAGGGCGTTCATGTGGTCACCGTCAACGACTACCTCGCCAAGCGCGATGCCAGCATCATGGGACGCCTCTACGGCTTCCTCGGCCTGACCACCGGCGTGATCGTACACGGTCTGGACGACGATGAGCGCCGCGCGGCCTACGCCTGCGACATTACATACGCGACGAATAACGAACTCGGCTTCGATTATCTTCGCGACAACATGAAGTACGACAAGGCGCAGATGGTCCAGCGCGGACACAACTACGCCATCGTCGATGAAGTCGACTCCATTCTCGTCGACGAAGCCCGCACTCCACTGATCATTTCCGGTCCGCTGGATGACCGTTCCGATCTCTACAACACGATCGACGCGTTCATCCCGATGCTGACGCCGGAAGATTACGAAATCGACGAGAAGCAGCGTTCGGCAAACTTCTCCGAACAGGGTACCGAGAAGCTCGAAAACCTGCTCCGCCAGGCTGGCCTTCTCAAAGGTGAATCGATGTATGATGTGGAGAACGTCGCAATCGTTCACCACATCAACAACGCGCTGAAAGCGCACAAGCTCTTCCAGCGCGACAAGGACTACATCGTCCGCAACGACGAGATCGTCATCATCGATGAATTTACCGGCCGCATGATGCCGGGCCGCCGTTACTCCGAAGGTCAGCACCAGGCGCTCGAAGCCAAGGAAAAGGTGCAGATTCAGCCGGAAAACCAGACGCTGTCGTCCGTCACCTTCCAGAACTATTTCCGCATGTATTCTAAGCTTGCCGGCATGACCGGTACGGCCTCGACGGAAGCGGAAGAATTCAACAACATCTACGGCCTCGACGTCGTAGAAGTCCCGACAAACCTGCCGATCCAGCGTATCGACGAGGATGACGAGGTCTACCGGACAGGCGAAGAGAAGTTCAAGGCGATCATCGAAGAGATCCGTGCAGCGCATGAGCGCAATCAGCCGGTTCTTGTGGGCACGACCTCGATCGAAAAGTCCGAACTGCTTGCTACCATGCTGCGCCAGACGGGCTTTGAGAACTTCCAGGTTCTGAACGCCCGCTACCACGAGCAGGAAGCCTATATCGTGTCGCAGGCAGGTGTGCCCGGCGCTGTGACCATCGCCACCAACATGGCGGGCCGCGGTACGGACATTCAGCTTGGCGGCAATGTCGATATGCGCCTCGAGCGCGAGCTGGAAGGCATGGAGCCGGGACCAGAGCGCGATGCCAAGGAACAGGCGATCCGCGAGGAGATCAAGGTTCTGAAAGAAAGGGCTCTTGCCGGCGGCGGGCTCTACGTCATTGCTACCGAGCGCCACGAAAGCCGCCGTATCGACAACCAGCTGCGTGGCCGTTCCGGCCGTCAGGGGGACCCGGGTCGTTCGAAGTTCTACCTGTCGCTCCAGGACGACCTGATGCGCATCTTTGGATCCGACCGTATGGATTCGATGCTGCAGAAGCTTGGCCTGAAGGAAGGCGAAGCGATCGTCCATCCGTGGATCAACAAGGCTCTCGAGCGCGCGCAGAAGAAGGTGGAAGCCCGCAACTTCGAGACGCGAAAGAACCTGCTGAAGTACGACGACGTTCTGAACGACCAGCGTAAAGTTATCTTCGAACAGCGCCTCGAGCTGATGGAAGCCGATAACATCGGCGAAACCGCAGCGGATATGCGCAACGAAGTGATTGAAGCTCTCGTCGGCAAGCACATCCCTGAAAATGCCTACGCGGAACAGTGGGATATTGAAGGCCTGAAGGCTGGCGTGCAGCGCTCTCTCAACCTCGACCTGCCACTTGATGAGTGGGCCAAGGAAGAGGGTATTGCCGAAGACGACATTCTTCAGCGGATCACCGAAGCTGCGGACAAAGTCATGACAGACAAGGCCGAGCGTTTCGGCCCTGAAGTCATGACCTATGTCGAACGCTCCGTCATTCTGCAGACGATCGACCACCTGTGGCGCGAGCACATCGTCAACCTCGATCACCTGCGTTCCGTCGTCGGCTTCCGCGGCTATGCACAGCGCGATCCGCTTCAGGAATACAAGGCGGAAGCCTTCGAACTCTTCCAAGCCTTGCTTGCGAACTTGCGTGAAGAGGTTACCGCCCAGCTGATGCGTGTCGAACTGATGCGCGATCCGCCACCGCCTGCCGAACTGCCGGAAATGACAGCGCATCATCTTGACCCGGTCACCGGTGAGGATGAGTTTGCCGCCGCATCTGCCGGCAACGGCGATGTCTATGTTCCGCCAGAGCAGCGCAATCCAAACGATCCGTCCACATGGGGCAAGGTGAGCCGCAACGAGGCCTGCCCTTGCGGATCGGGTAAGAAGTACAAGCACTGCCACGGCGTTTTCGAGCAGGCCTGATTTACTGATCGTTGAAAACAATGAGCGCGCCACCTGGACTCTATCAGGTGGCGCGCTTTTCTTTTCGGCCTTCATTCCCCCTCTGAGCCGACGCGCAGCTTTTAGCCGTTTCCGGTAGAGTGGCGCTCAAAGCGTCGGTTGAAGTTGAACGGCCAGGCTCTTCAACTCCCCGGTCCAAGCCCCGCGCGCCTCAGCAGTGGTCAGATTATGATCTGCCTTCGGGATGACTACGATCTTGGGACGTCCATATTGCCCCGTCAGCAAACGTCCCCCGCCGCAAAAATTTCGCTCAAGCATGCCGAAGCCCGCATCGCCCTCCGTGTAGATCAAAGTGACCTTGGTGTCGTTGGCGGCAAGTTTACCGAGGTCGCTCGATAGCGAACGGGCGCGCTCGGAGAAATACGGGTATTTCACCGAAAGCGGCGTGAGAAAGGAAAACGCCTTTCCCAAAAGCGCCTTGGAGAGATTGGAGAGGCCGCTCGCCACCCGCACTTCGCCGCGCATCACCCGCTTCCACAGAGCCCCGCTCATGAACTTGGTGCCGTATCCAGAAAGCGACTGACGGGTTGAGCGAAGAAACAGATTTACATCGACGTCGTCAGGAATATGGAGGTCGTAGATATTGACGGGAACGCAACCCTTGATGCGAGGGTCCTTTATAGCGCTCTTGAACGCGATCCAGGCGCCGCTGCAACGGCCAGTCACAAGCACAGGAAGATGGTTTTCCGCTTCAAGGAAATCGACAGCCGCGCTGACATCCGTCAACTGGCTAGCATGATAGAGGACCTGATCCGGCGCACCAGCGGAAGGAGGACTGTCAGCGACGTTGGCTCCGTCGAAGCGAAGCGATGCAATGCCCTGACGGGCAAGCTCTCGGCACATTTGCGCGGAGATGCGACCCCAGCCGGACATACGCTCGTAACCGGTCGGAGCGACGATAACCGTCGCGCCTTGTCGCGGACCAAGAGGTTCGCACATGATCCCATAGAGCCGCTGCTGATCGCCAAACCGAACGGGGCGCTCTTGAAACCCGTCTCCCGTCAATGGCTGTGAAGCAAGAAGTGCCAAAGACCTTTCATGCTGCAGCACGTCATTTTTTTCGCTCTGCTTTGCTGCGATGTCAGCAGCCCAACCCGCAAGTATCTCGATAGCTCTGGACGACGGTACCGAAAAAAGGACGTCCCGAACGAATGCATTGTAGTCTGGAAAGATCTTCGCGCTGAGTTCCACATCGAGACCCGCTAGATGACTTGCGAATTGCTCGTCGGCCGGACGGTTCTCCTGCTTCAAAAGAAGGATACTGGGCGCGGGCGCGCTTGTGGAAGAGGAGATGGTGATCGTGCGAAGGGCGGCAGCCAGAGCCTCTGGAAAGACTTGCTCACCCATGGCGGGGCCTGATGCCTGCGCTCTGTGCTGCAAGGCATCTGGATTGGCGACACGGCTGAAAGCCACGAATTCTCGAAGCCAATGACGCCCAGAAAGAGCGGGGGCAGCAAGCGCAAGCCCCACCACATTGTCCATGGTTTCCGCTGCTTTCCAGGCCAGCAGTGCGCCAAGGCCATGGCCGATAAGGATCAAGCGCCGAGCTTGCGATAATTCCTGAAGCTTCGCTGCCGCCGCTCGGATGCTGTCGATCCATAGATCAATTCCACGCTCGTAGTCGACGGGATCGAGCGCGTCGCCCGTGCCAGGATAGTCAAAGCGCATGCTGGATAGACCGCGCGTCGCCAGATCGCCAGCGAGCAGTCGCCAGAATTTACGCGCGCAAAGTTCTTCAAACCCCCAAGAACTCACGAACAGGACCGCGGTGTCGGAGGCCGTGTCATTAGGCGCTACGTCGGCCCGCTTATAAAGACCGATGGTATTTGCAAATGTAACCGGTTCATCGACAGATGTCTGCTGATGAGACAAAGACATACTACCCAAAGAAAAACCGGCACTCATGTTCAATTCCCCTGCGTCCATCCACGGAGCAAAAGCAAAATCGGACATTCGGCTAAAGAAACTCTAAAGAGACTACGGGTTTCTTCAGTAACTCTCTTGGAGAGCTTGCAGATGGAATTGTTCCGGTCTCTGAGCTTCCACAAGCAGAGCGTTCAATCTTTCGTAGTATTGCGATGCTTCTGCGGTACCTTTGAAGTTTCGAATCCCTGGAAACAGCCGATCGCGCTCCTCCCACCAATGTCCGTGACCAATCGACAGCGCCTTTTCCATTGTCTCGGCAAGTGCACCGGGAACACTGGCATCGTAGCACCAACCCGTCTTCATATCCTCCACAATCTCCGGCGTTCCGCCAAGATTGGTGGCGATGACAGGCACACCATAGACTGCAGCCTCGATCAGGATGAGGCTTTGCGGCTCACGCCAGCGAGAGGGTAGAACCACGGCGTCCGCTACTCCGTAGACTTTTTCAGATGACGTGAAGCCCATGAATGTCACGGGCGCACCCTCGGCAATAGACTTCAGATGACGAACGTAGTCTTCGCGGCCGCGCCCAGCAATAATGAGCTTGGCAAACTGGCGGTTCGGCATGTCGACAAAGGCGCGGATGAGATCTTCAATGCCCTTCTCTTCCGACAGAGCCCCAAGATAGCCGAAGGTGAATATCTCACTTCGGGCCTGATCGCGTCCAACGAATGGCGGGTGCAATGTCTCCTCGCGGATATTCTCGTTTCTCAGCACATGCCAATCCGCTTTGGTGAGAACGCCTGCCCGAAGATAGGTCTGCTTGAGAGCATCGCTAACGGCAATCGCGGTCATCCCCTCTCCGTCCGACTTCAGCCTTGAGGTCAGAACACGGCATTTCAGGCAGGGCGTGTCGCAATTTCCAGCAGCGCTGAACATGCTCGATTTTGGACAGAGCAGAGCATAGTCATGCAAATGGACGCAAAAAGGAATGTTCAGTTGTCGGCTAGCCTCGAAGAGAGCCGGCTGCATGCGGGCCGAATTATGCGCATAAACGAGGTCTACCTTTTCGCGCGCGAGTATCTCTTTGATCTCTTTTGCGGAAACGGCGCCCACTGACGCTTTGAGGTGCCAGCGCGCTTTCTCGATCCGCCCGACCAACGGCTTCTTGTGCCCAGGCAGATAGCTGTTGTGCCAATGCACCCGGACGACCCTGATGCCGTCTTCACCCGTGCTTTCGCCTGTTGGCGCCAACCGATCGCCCGACATTCCAAGCGAGAGAACAAAAACCTCGTGATGACGCGACAGTTCCTTTGCGCACATACGCGCCACGATCTCCGCACCACCTTCTTCCTGAGGCGCGAATGTCTGAGCTACGATACAAATCCGCATCGACTGGATTCACTTTCTTTCAACTGCCGCTATGACAGTTGACGATTACATTTGAGTATCTTCAATTTTACTTAAAGCTGTTCGACAATATCATGAAGACGGCCAGCGCTTCTGGCCCAAGAAAATGCTTGAGCGCGCTGGTGACCTCGCTCTATCATCATCGCACGCTGTTGTGGATTGTGCAAAACCTCGTTGATCGCGCGAACCATGTCCTCCGGTCGAAGAGGGTCGAAGAAAATAGCCGCGTCGCCACAGACCTCGCGTGTCGGCGCAATGTCCGATGCGAGGACAGGGCAGCCCAGCAACATTGCCTCCAGCGGCGGAATGCCAAATCCTTCGTAGAGGCTCGGAAAAAGAAGCGCCGTCGCTCCCGCATAAAGTCCGGCGATTTCCTCGTCAGACAGGCGGCCGGTAAAGACGACCCTGTCTGAGACAGAATTTGCGCCCGCTTCGGACGTCTCGTAGGATTGAAAGACGCTGGACGCGGCAGCGCCGGCGATAACAAATTTGGGCGCTGTCGAGCCCATCATCCTGATAGCGTCCATAGCACGTCGAAGGTTTTTGTTGGGTGTGCGCGAGCCGACGAACAACAGATAGGGTTCTCGATCCAGCCCAAGGCGCGCCAAGACTGTTTCATCCTTTGCGACAGTCGCCATGTGCTCGCAGCTGTTGGAGACAACAGCAACATCCTTCGTGTTGAAGGCGCTCTCAAGCTCTCGCTTTGAAAATTCCGACACCGTCGCAATTTTTCCACGGCGCGCTAGAAGACGACCCAACACGCCATGAACCCAACGATACTTGCGTGAAAAATTCTCAGGTGTGCGGAAGATCATCGCGTCATGAACCACGGTCACGGCGCGAGGGTGAAGGACCGGACCGCTATTGCCAAGGTTGACGAGCTTTCCGCTTCTGGCCGCCTGGTAAAGGCTCGTCTGCTCCCAGACATGCCCTGAGGACCGACCGGTAGCGCGCTGCGTTATGGCGCGTAGAGGCAGTCTTTCCGTAACGCCTTCCGGCGTTAGCAGCGCCCATTCCTCGGTGGTCGGATTTTCCGACAGTCGTTTGTCGAGAGCGATAACGATCTCACGGGCGAAGCGTTGAACCCCGCTCGTTGTTTGAGTGAGGAAGCGCCCATTGATAAAGGTGGTCATGCGAGGACACGCGCCTCGTGAGTTTCCTTACCCGTCACCTCGTCATAGACACCGATAAGCTCATCATTCATCCTGTCGCTTTGATAGCGCGACAGAAAGCGCATGTAGCCTGCAAGCCCCATCTCGCGCCAGCCGGCAACATCGCGCGCGACCATCGCTTGCGCCAGAATGTTGCTGTCGCCAGCGGGAACAAGGAAGCCCGTCTGCCCGTGGCGGACGATCGAGCGGAGACCACCAACGGCAGAGGCGATGACCGGCTTCTTGGCGCGCATCGCTTCCACTGCCACAAGGCCGAAACCTTCCCAACGGGACGGCATGACCACGACATCGCACGCGTTCATGTATCCGGCGATTTCCTCGGGCGATTTCCATCCCAGAAGCTCGACATTGGCCGGTACCGAGATAGGCTTGTTTTGCTCTTCCTTCGTCGTGACATGTGCGCCGATCACTTTGATGGCGACTTCGCCACCCAGAGACAGGGCGGCGTTCAGAAGAACATCGACGCCTTTTTGCCGGTCTAGACGCCCGACGAACAAAACTTTGAGACGCTGTTCGCTCCACTCGACTGGAACTGCGACAGGCCGATTGCTCGACAGGCCGTTTTCGACCACGACCATCCGGTCGGGGGAAATACCAGCTTCGATCCCCCTGTCATACTCATGTTGGGAGATCGCAACGATCTTCTGGCACAGAGGTGCAAGCAGCCGCTCACCCAGTCTCGCGACGGGACGCAGAGGACCAAGCGTCTCCATGTCGAAAGACCATCCATGCGGACAGTAGACGATGGGCGGGAAATTGCGGCTGAGGGCGGCGACAGAACGCACGACCAAGCCTGCAAAGGTAGAATGGGCGTGCACGATGTCCGGGCGAAATGACTTTACCTCCTCCCTGACAGAACGTGCCAGTGCCGACAGAGACTTGTAACGACCATTCCTTCTGAAGGTGGCGATGCAGGACAACGGAATGTTTTGAACGTGAGACAGATGGCGGTCGGGAACGATCACTCTCACATTCGCCGCACCGTATTTCGCAACCTGGTGAGGCACAACCTCACTGAGATATGTCGCAGGGCCACCTGGAAGCGTTTCAAAAACGTGCAGAACCCTCATCGTCTCTTCCCTTGGGCCACCCATTGACGTGGGTATACGCGGCGTTGTTGTTTTTGTTGCCCAGCGATTTAGTAAAACAGAATTCATGCGCTCGCCACCAATTTGCTCAAATGCGCCTCTCTCCCGACTTCGAAGAGAAGAGCGCTTGATTGATGCAACGACTTTAGACATGCTTTCTCAAGGAAGGTTTATTCAACATATTTAAAGAGTTATTTGCGATTTACGGACAATTGTAACAAACCACTCCCGATGAACGAGGGGAAGACGCGTGAAAATCTGCATCGTCTCGCAGACTTTTGCTCCCCAGGCAGAGGGAGGCGCTGAGATATCGGCACGCGCGGGAGCGACCGAGCTCGCCAAGAAGCATGATGTCACCGTGCTGGCACTCGGAAAGTCTGGCGACCCACTGGTGCCGCCGGGAGAAACGAGGCTTGCCAGCAATGTGCGCGTGGTTCGGCTTCCCTGGAAAAACAGCTATTTGCCCGGCCATCTCAAACCCTCAGTCAACTTTGCTCGTCGTGCCGCGTGGCATCTTCGCACCGCCTTCGGTGCGCTTTGCGTGGAAGGCCTGACCGAGTTTTTCAGGCGAGAGAATTTCAATCTCATCTATGCGCAGAACTCTTCCTACATGCAGCCTGCAATTTTTCATGCGGCCGAAGATGCAGGCATCCCGATCTGCCTGCATCTGCGCGACTACGCCCTGCTCTGTCCCAAGACCAGCATGTTCCGCCGGGAGGACAACTGTGCAACGCCTTGCTTCGACTGCAGCCTGATCAATCGTCGCTTAAGATTGCGCGGCAACGGCATGACGGTGATTGCGGTCAGCAACTTCGTGAAACAACGCTTCGTTGAAAATGGTGTACTGGCGGAAGCCGACTGGCATGTCATGCACAACAAGAACACGCCGCTGCAATCCTTCGATACCAGCATCATCGGACGCGCCAAACCAGCGGACCAGACGTTCACTTTCGGCTATCTCGGTGCTCTGGCTAAGGAAAAGGGTGTCCCGGACCTGATCGAGGCCTTCAAAGCCTCGGCCGCGGGCAGCAATGCGCGTCTGGTCATCGCCGGGCGTGGTCGTCCGGGCGAGGAAGACACCATCAAACGTCTCGGCTCTGAAGCCAATGTCGAGTTTCGCGGATATGTGACCCCGCAGGAAATCTATCGCATGGCCGACGCCGTCGTTGTGCCTTCGCAGTGGCATGAGCCGCAAAGCCGCATCCTTGTCGAAGCCGGCGTCTATGGTGTTCCCGTCATCAGCAGCAACAGGGGCGGAACACCTGAGATCGTCGAAGCAGAAAAAACCGGCTGGTGCTACGATCCCGAGAAGCCGGGAGCGCTCGCGAAGTTGCTGGAAAAGGCTGTGTCGATCGGCCCTGAGACATGGTGGCAGAAGCGCGATGAGCTTTTCCCAGGGATCGCGTCATTTGACGGGACGGCCGAGCAATCTGGCTATTATGAAAAGCTCGAGAGAATCTTGACTCAAGCCGCTATTGGCCAGACGGCATGAACCGTCCTCTCGCTGTTCGGGAAACATGGTCAACAATATCTTAAGAGATTTTGTGCATGGTTGGAAGCAACGAAACGTAGCCTGAACCGGACAGGTTCAGCTGGCCGATTTTTTTACAGCCGGGCACGTGAACAAGGCTTGGAAATGTCCAATCTCGCTTGGCTCATCCTTATCCTCGGCTGGTTGATATTCATCCTCTACTATGTCAGCTCTTTCTTGCGATGGGGTGTGCTGACACTCTCCTCTTATTTCTGGCTTCGCTACACTGTCCTGCCTGTCCTGATTATGCCGATCTTCGCGGGCTCGGAAAAAAACATGGAGGCGGTTGGTGGCGCAATCTTCGTCATCCGACAGCATATAGACCAGGCTTTTTTTCTCTCAGTGATCGGCGTCGTCTTTTTGATTGTCGGCATGGGGCTTGCCACGTTGAGTTCCGGTCGAAGCTATCTCTTCGACTTCATCGAGAGCGGCTATTCTTTCTGGCAGACGCGAACCGGTGCCTGGCTGTCCTTGTTCATCATCCTTCTGGCAACGGCCGGACTGTTCGCTCTCGGAGTAAGACCCTTCGAGGGACGTGAATTTGCGTTCGAGAATCCGTCGATCCGCCCCGTCATCAACCTCTACGCCGTCATTCTTCCGACCACCGCGATCAGCCTTTTGGTCTATGGCTTTGCCCGTGGCCGGCATTTCATTGCCATGGGACTGTTCTGCAGCGTGCTAGGTTTGATGATCGGTACGCGTGGCGCCAGTATCGAAGCGCTCTTTGCCTTCGTCATCTGCGTCATCATCGCTTACCGATACCGAAACCTAGTCGTTTTCGGGCTCTCAGCGGTCGCCTTCATTCTTGTCGCCGTTGGGCTTGGCATTTTGCGCTCTTCTTCCGAGGGACAGGCAGCACCGGATTTAATCGACAGCCTCACCGCACAGATTTTCTATGGCAACAACTTCTCGGACTTTCGCGACTACGCGTGGATCTTGAGCGGATTCAAAGGCCAGTTTTACCATGGCATGACCTATCTGGCCGGCTACACCGCGCTGATCCCTGCCTTCATCAGCGAGTTCCGAAACGACTACCGAACCGGCGTCATCACCACGACGCTAGCGGGGCTCGATCCGGAATTCCACGCGGGCCTGCGCCCGACCCTTTTCGGCGAGGCCTATCTCAATTTCGGCATTCCCGGTATTATTTTCGCGGCTACCTTGTTTGGCTTCTACTTTGGCAAGCTACACCTTTGGGTGCATACGGATTTGCCACGCAACGGTTTGGGGGTCAGGCGCGTAGCCTGCGGATATATCGCGTTCCTGTTCCTGTTCAACGCGGTCTTTACCCCAAGTTTCTATTACGTCTATGTCGTCTCTGCGTGGCTTTTGGGCGGCATCATCCTGTCGTGGCTTTTGACCGTTCCCGATCGCACGGAAGCTGACAACATCACGTCGACCGGCTGATCACACCTCAGTGGAGGTGCGAAAGCGCCCTTTGGGCTGATCGCGCCAGAAGGTGCCGAGCCAGGCATCCGTTGACGGGGGGCGGAAGGCACCAAATCCCGAGGTGGGGGAGAATGTCATCTCCCCAAAAACAGGTCCCGACGGCTTGTCGTAAAAGTCGATACGAACGAATTCGAACCCCTGCGCCAGAGTGCGCGCCGCGGCCAGAATGGCATCGAGATGCGGTGGGCGCGGCAACTCCTTGTCTTCCATCGGATAGTAATGGCCGAAGGGCAGCTTGTTCCAATGTTCGTCGTAAAAGCAGCGACGGTGATCGCTGAAGCGCGCCGTGTCGATCTGAATGCAGGGAATGTCGTCTTCGAAGCAGAAGAGCTTGTAATCGACCGGCGCTTCGCCATTTTCACCGATAAACGGCTCGATGAAGAGTTCCGGCTCGATATGGTTGTACCACTCTTCCGCAAGCCGCCAGGCGGTGCGGCCCTGAAGCCATTGATCGCATTTCTCCTTGGCGCCAACGAGATCTTCGGGTCCGTAGACGAAAATGTTGCGGTCCGACCCGTGATTGACCTTGATCACATAGGGAAATGGCAAGGGCGGGCAGTCATTGAGGTCCTTGCCACGCCAAAGCGTCGGCGTCACCCATTCCTCACCCAGCACCTTGGCAACATGCGCTTTGACCGCAATCTTGTCGCTCAAGACGATCAGGCGCGGATCGTCCGCAGGTTCGCGCCACGCGATCTTGCGTGCGACCAGATGCTCGTTCAGCGTCTTGGGATTGTCGATGTTGGGCCAAAGCCGGTGATAGCGGTAATACTGAAGTTGGGTCGCCTGCTTGATCGGCAGACTGTGTATCGCGGCGTGATAGAGCGCCTTTGCGAGCTTCCCCAAAACGGTATGTTGCGGTTGACCGACTGCCATCCCCATCCCCTTCTTGCCTGGCTTTTCAGGCGTCAATCACTTCAAATATCCCTTGAGGCCCGCCACAGCATGAAGGCCGAAACGCTGGCGGTTACCAAGGCTGCGACAAGTGCGGCGAGACCCGCCCCCATGAAGCCAAGCGTGCTGATGAGAAGAAAGCTCAGGCCGATCGAAATTATGACGCTCGAAAGATTGACGACTGCATAGTGGCCGTCTTTTCGAAGGCTGCTCATGCCAAAGCCCATGAGATCGGTGCAGGCGCGAACGGCAGCCGTCAGCAGCAGCAGTGCAAAAACGCCCTCATGCTCGATGAGCGCCGGCATATTCATGACGTCGACAACAATGCTTCCCGCAACGAAAATCGCAACGCCGAGGATCAAACCTGCGATGGCGGTCTTGGCGAATTGTTTGACCATCATCCGGCGCCACTCCGCTGCGGAGCCGTCATTATAGGCTTTGAACAATTTGGGGATGGCGATCTGGAGAACGGCAGTCGAGATCAGAGTTTGCAACGCATTGGCCAGTGACCAATAGAATGTGTAGACCCCGGTCAAAGACAGGGTCAACAACAGCGACACGATATAGCGGTCGGCATAGACCAGCCCGACATTGCAGATTTCGCTGATGTGAATCATCCATGAGCGGCGCATGCGGCTCTTGATCCAGTCATATCGCACGGGGGCCTTGGCGATGCGCGCAAGCGGCCAGTGGCGCAGAAAGTAAAACAGTCCGGCAAACATCCCGATATAGCCGAGCGACCAGCCGACGAACACCGTTTCGATATTGCGGAACGGTTGGGACACAAGGCCGAGTGCGATTACCGGAAGCACCCAGGATGTGGTTCGCAGGAAGAAAAGGATATTGGCGGCGCTCGCCATTTCCTTGGAGATCAATGGCATATGGATGTCGCAGGCGATCGTCTCCATCCAGACGATGATCAGGATCACCACATATAAAGGCTTGACCGGATAATCGAAGATGAACCCGGCAGCGACCGCGAGCAATGTCATCAGCGTCAGAGACGCAATCGTCACCGCAAGTCGCGTCTTCACATAGGCGCCGGTGACGCCATTCGACTTCCCATTCACATCGCGGGCGATGAAGTAGTTGAGACCCCATCCAAGGATCGCGGGTGCCGTTGTGACGACGCCAAGTGCCAAACCGTAAATGCCGGCGGCCTCCAGCCCCATGAACTTGACGATGTAAAAGGAAAGGGCGAAGCGTAAGACGAGCGTCGACCCGCGAAGGCCGGTGTTGAAGAGGATGCTGAGGCCTGCTGTTCCGAGGCCCTTGTTCCAGAATGGGATGCGCTTCACCACCAGATGCCTACTGCATGCCAAGAGCCGGCCTCAATAATGGAGACCAGAACGGTCTTGACGAACCACCCGTGCCTGCTGGAGTCCACTCTCTTCAAGAGCCACAAGCGATAGCACCGTGCTTCCGGCATCCTCCTCGTTCTGCATGAGAACAACCTCGTCGAGCATTTTCGTGATCGGTGCAGAGACTGGATGCGCGCTGGCCACCCCGCCATCGACAATGATAAGATCGAAAGCCTCGCTCTCCTCGCTCACCATCTTCCCGGAAAGATGATCCTGAAGGTCGGCATCCGCCGGCAGAAACTTAAGCAGGGACGAGTCCTCGAAATCGACGATCCCCCCACGCTCATTCTTGTTTGCAACCCCATTGTCTGTACCAGCGGAAGACTGATCCAAAAGCATGCGGGTCAATGCCGGATCGCGGCTGGCCCCATCCGCCAGGAGCACGCGTCTTCCCAGACGCGCGGCAGCGAAGGCCAGATTGAAAGCGGCATGCGAGGCGCGATTTTGCGGGCCGACGGATGCGATGAGCATCGAGTATCCTTGTGCGAGAGGAACAGACGCGCACAGTTCCTTTACAAGTCCGACATAGTCGTCTCTTTGATTGGCCAGAAGAGCGCGGCTACGCTTGGCCGGGATCATCCCTGAAACGGGATGTGTTGGCTCCGGGACGGGTTCAACCGCTGCAACAGGCGCAACAAGGGGAACCGGCGGTGACTGAACCGTCTGAACCTTTTCTACCGGCGGCGTAACTCCAGGCTTTTCAGCCTTCGCGCGTTTGAAGCGACTGAAAACCGAAGGTGCGCGAGCGACGACCTTCCGGCTTTTTCCCCCGAATTGGTCGCGCAGCACCAGAATACCGGCAGCGAGGATCATGCCGAAGATGCCGGCACCGGTGGTAATCAAAGTTCTTGGCGGGCCAGCCTTCTTCAACGGCGCCTCGGCAACGGAGATGATCCGCGAGTTCTCTGTCGGCGTTCCCTGCTGCTCGGAAAGCTGACGGGTCCGCAGCAGGAAGGATTCGTAGACGGCACGGTCGCTATCGAGCTTCCGTTGAAGCTCGCGCAGTTGCACCATCGTGCTTTCCTCGCCATTTTGATTGCGGGTCAACCGATCGAGATTTGTCTGAAGAAGGGTCAGCTGGTTTTTCAGCCGGTCAAGATTGCGCGACGCCGTCGTGGAAAAATTGCGAAGCTGGTCGTCGAGGATCGTCGCCAGTGACTGGGTTCTTGCTCTTGCCGCCTGAAGTGCTGGATGCTGCGCTCCGAGCGAAGTCGCAAGCACCGCCTGTTCTTCCTGGCTCTGCTGATAACGCGCCCTGAGCGAAATGATCGATGGGGTCAAGGAGGAGTCGGGTACCGATCGCAGATACTGACGATCGTTGCGCGCCTGCCTCAGTTCGGAGACCAGCGCTTCGTTCTCCGCAATCGTGCCGGAAAGACGCGCAATCTCGGCATTGGTGTCGGAGATCTGCTGCTCGATATCAGGACGCCCCGCAACATTGGCGAGGTTGTGCTTGGCCCTATAGTCCTGAACGGCACGATCGCCATCTTCCACAGCCTTGCGCAGTTGCTCCAACTGTGCGGACAGGCCGCCGCCTGTGCGCTTCAGCGTGTCTGCATTCATTTCTGAACGCAGTTCGAGATAGGTGTCGGCTATGGTGTTGGCGAGCTTTGCCGCTTGCTCCGGACTACTCGACCTGACCGTGACATTGACGATGAAGCTCTTGCCGACGATCGCAACCGACTCGGCCTTACGCAACCGGTCGACGGCAAGCTGGGTGCGGCTTTTGCTGTCGGTATATTCGGAATTGTAGGCACCAAACTCCGGATCGTTCTGCAGATTTTCCTTTTCGACAACTCGGGTCAAAAGCTCATTCGATGTCAGCAGATACTGCTGGTTCAGCACGTGCGAATCGACGGCGCGCGGCTGAGCCGTCAGATCGCTGTCCAGTATCCTGGAGCCTTCCGGATCAAGCAGGATCTGCGTCGTTGCCGAGTAGTAATTGGGAATAAGCAGCGATGCGCCGAAGGCAAGAGCGGCCAAGAGCAGTCCGCTCAAAACGATAATGAGGATGTTGCGCCACAGGAGAGCGAGAAGCCGCAGCAGGTTTTCCGGTCCATGCGTCGGTTCGCGATAGCTCGCCCCGTCCATCACACCCTGATTCATCGCCATCTCAGTTCCACCGGCCCAATAACGCAAAACACATAAAGCAGACGTGGAACCGGTGAGGACAATATCACACCATGACCCGCGCGATTGAGATGTCCGAGCTTTAACGAGCAACCGCCTCAGTATATCGGCACCCAAGCATAGACACTCTCTGGATCACCCTAGAACAACACCTGTTAACATACCGTTTTTCGGCATTCGCTGGATCGTAACGCAAGAAGGCCGGGGAGCTGCTACCTCCCCGGCCTTCTATGTTCAGTCTGGATTAATGTAGCCTCAGACGGCGATTTCGCGCCGCTCGCGATCGGTGATGATCGAGAGATCGAGCACCTTCTGCAGGTTGGCGGCGTGACGGAAATCTGGATCGGCAACACCGCCTTCCATTACGGCCTTTGCAAATTTCTCGTAGTTGGTTGGCTCCGGCTCAGGCTCAATATCCCGCCAGATGGCCTTTTCCACATCCTCACCAAGGCAACCGCGAAGCGTCGAGTAATCCGGCGTGTGGACGACCTCAAGCGCACCCTTGTCACCATGCAGGCGCAGGCGAAGCTCGTTGAGGTGGCCGGTTGCCCAGCGCGTGGCGTGGATGACGCCCATCGCACCATTGGCCAGTTCCGCCGTCATGGTGAAGCTGTCATTGGCATCGAGATCATAGACGTCGATCCGGTTGCCCTCATATTTGTCGAAGGTCTTCAGGCGCGTGAAGATGCGCTCAACATCGCTGCCCGCACCGTAGGACGCAAAGTCCAGAATGTGGATGCCGACATCGCCAAGGACGCCGTTCGAACCGTGCTTGGTCGACAAGCGCCAGAGCCATTTGCTCTCCGTCATCCAGTCGCCCCAGGCTTTCGACACCAGCCAGCTCTGGAGATAGGAAGCCTCAAGGTGGCGGAGTTTGCCGATGCGGCCTTGCATCACCATTTTGCGCGCTTCCTGAAGCGGTGCCACATTGCGATAGGTGAGGTTCACCATGGCGACTAAGCCCGCCTTCTCGGCGGCATCTGCCATTTCGGCAGCCTTGCCGTAGGTTTCGGCGAGCGGCTTTTCGCAGAAGACGTGCTTGCCCGCAGCCAGCAGCTTGAGACTGGTTGGGTGGTGGATGGCGTCAGGTGTGACGTTTGCCACCGCGTCGAATTCGCCCCAGGCAAGCGCGTCATCCAGCGAGGTGAAGGTCAGTGGAATGTTGTGACGTGCGGCAAAGGCGCGGACGATCACCTCGTCCACATCGACCGCTGCAACCGTTTCAACGCCAGAAATCTGGGAGAAATGGGTGGCGTGCGTGTTCGCCATGCCACCGGTACCGAGAATAAGAAGCTTCATGATGGATTACCTGTAACCTGCTTCACCAGCTTTGTGCAGCTTGGGGCCGCGCTCTTCGATGGGCTCGAGCGCCTTATCGACCGGCACGTTGGGCGCATTGTGGATGCTCTTCAACGCGCCAACTGGATTATTGGCCCACTTGACCGAATTGCTGATGACCTTCTGGATGTTGGCGTCGTGATAGGTGGGATATGTTTCATGTCCCGGACGGAAATAGAAGATGTTGCCCGCACCGCGGCGCCATGTGAGACCGGAGCGGAAAACCTCGCCGCCCTGGAACCAGGAAATGAAAACCGTTTCCAATGGTTCCGGAACAGAAAACTGCTCCCCATACATTTCCTCGTTTTCAAGTTCGAAGTGCTCCGGAAGGCCGGCAGCGATCGGATGGCGAGGATTGATGGTCCAGATACGTTCACGCTCGCCCGCCTCGCGCCATTTCAAGGCGCAGGGCGTGCCCATGAGCCGCTTGAACGGTTTGGAGAAGTGGCCTGAGTGGAGAACGATAAGGCCCATGCCTTCCCAGACGCGCTTGGCGACGCGCTCGACGATTTCATCCTGAACGGCGCCGTGATCCTTGTGGCCCCACCAGACCAGCACGTCGGTCTGGTCCAATCTCGCCTGCGAAAGCCCATGTTCCGGCTCCTGTAGGGTTGCGGTCGTCGCATTGGTCTCCGGGTCCTTGTTCAAGGCATCGGCGATCGTGTTGTGCATGCCGTTGGGGTAAACCGCGCGAACAGTCTCATTGATGTGTTCGTGGATGTTTTCGCCCCAGACGACGGTATTGATGGTCATAGACATGCTCCTTGATGAACCAGCGCGGG
This sequence comes from Agrobacterium larrymoorei, assembly GCF_037722385.1. GTDB lineage: Bacteria > Pseudomonadota > Alphaproteobacteria > Rhizobiales > Rhizobiaceae > Agrobacterium > Agrobacterium larrymoorei_C. Next base: position 40,117 of record NZ_JBBKAQ010000001.1, on the reverse strand, counting down.
TTGTTAACGCCGGTGAACTGAAATTGATCAGGCGGCTCCGCGTGTTTGTTCACGTTTCAGCGAAACGCCAGCCTGATCGAAACGGTGAATGTGCTCCGGCAAGGGCGAGAGTTTGAGCGTCTCTCCGGTCACTCGGTGGGAAACGCCCTCCTCCCGCACGACGAGCGGCTCCTCCGCGCCAATATCGACATAAATATAGCTGTCCGAACCAAGCATTTCGGAATGAACGATCTCGCCCGTCCACCCGCCTGCGCCGTCCGAGACCACGAGATGTTCCGGCCGAATTCCGATCGAATGCGCACCATGGCTTTCGGCGAAACGGCCACCGATGAAATTCATCTTCGGCGAGCCGATGAAGCCCGCGACGAAGGTGTTAACCGGCGTCTCGTAAAGCTCGAGCGGCGTACCCACCTGCTCGACACGTCCGTCCCGTAACACGCAAATTCTATCTGCAAGCGTCATTGCCTCCACCTGATCGTGGGTAACGTAGATCATGGTCGTGTCATGCATGCTACGGTGGAGCTTGGCAATTTCAAGACGGGTGGCGACGCGAAGCGCCGCATCCAGATTGGAAAGTGGCTCATCGAAGAGAAAGACCTTCGGATCGCGAACAATGGCCCGGCCGATCGCCACACGCTGGCGCTGGCCGCCGGAAAGCTGTTTGGGCAGACGCTCCAGATAGGGCGTCAGCTGAAGCATCTCGGCTGCTGCCTCTACCCGCTTGCGTCTCTCTTCCTTGCTGGAACCAGCGAGCTTCATGCCAAAGGCCATATTCTCAAACACGGTCATATGCGGGTAGAGAGCGTAGGACTGGAACACCATGGCAACGCCGCGCTTGGCAGGCGTGAGCCGGTTGACGATCTCTCCGTCGAAGGACAGCTCTCCGCCGGTGATCTCTTCCAAGCCGCAGATAAGGCGCAGCAGGGTCGATTTTCCGCAGCCGGAGGGACCGACGAAGACCATGAATTCTCCGGAGCGGATATCCATGTCTATACCCTTGATCACGTCGAAGGCACCGAAGGATTTGCGCACGTTGCGCAGTTGAATGCTGGTCATGAGATTTCTCCTAGCCTTTGACGCTGCCAGCCGTCAGGCCGGAGATGATACGTCGCTGGAAGATCAGAACGAGGATGACGAGTGGCACGGTGACGATCACAGAGGCTGCCATGATCGTGCCCCAGGGAATTTCAAATTGGGAGCTCCCCGAAAGAAGGGCGATCGCCACCGGAACCGTGCGTTGCTCGTTCGACGAGGTGAAGGTGAGCGCAAACAGGAACTCGTTCCAGGCTGCGATGAAGGCGAGAAGCCCGGTCGTGACCAGCGCTGGCCACATCAACGGGAGGAAGACCTGCGTGATGATGACCCACGGCGAAGCCCCATCGACGATCGCCGCTTCTTCGATCTCCACCGGCAGATCCCGCATGAAGGTCGTCAAAACCCACACAGTGAAGGGAAGCGTGAAGATCATGTAGGAGAAGATCAGCGCTAAGGGCGTGTTGAACAGACCGGCCCAACGGATCAGTTCGAAGAGGCCTGCCAACACCGCAATCTGCGGGAACATCGAGACCGAGAGGATCGTCAACAGCAACAGCGCGCGGCCCCGGAAGCGAACGCGGGCGAGAGCATAAGCCGCCGTTACCGCCAGAAGCAGGGACAGCGCCACGACACAGGTTGCCACCATCAGCGAGTTGGCGAGGTTGCGCAGGAAGCTGTCATTGGCGAGCACGTCGGCGTAATTCCCAAGGGAAAAGCTCTTCGGCAGATAGTTGATTTCGAACAGAGCAGTGCCGGATTTAAAGCTCGTCAGGATGGCGTAATAGAAGGGGAACACGGCCACCACGATGATGATGGCAACGAGCGCGTAGAAGGCGGTGTTCTTCAGAACTGTCGTTGCGGTCATCTTGCGCCTCCATCCGTGTTGACGCGGCCAAGCCACATATAGACGATGGTGATCGAGGCGATGATGAGAAACAGCATCGTCGAGACCGCCGCACCATAGGCAAACTTGTCGAAGTCGAAGAGGTTCTCACGCGCTAGAACCGACATGGTCCGGGTCTGCGCATTGTTGGGCGTCAGGATGTAGATCAAGTCGAAGACGCGCATAGCATCCAGCATGCGGAAGATGACCGCGACCATCAGCGCCGGACGGATCATCGGCAGCGTCACGCGCCAAAACACCTTGATCGGGTGGATGCCATCGACCTTGGCAGCCTCATACATATCCTTAGGCACCATCTGCAGACCGGCAAGGATGAGCAGCGCCATGAAGGGCGTCGTCTTCCACACGTCGACGATCAGCACTGCCGTCATCGCCGTCTCCGGGTTGGCAGTCCAGGCGATCTTCTGGCTGATGAGGCCAAGGCTCAGCATCATGTCGTTCAAGATGCCAAACTGGTCATTTAGCATCCACGACCACATGCGTGCCGAAACGATAGTGGGAATGGCCCATGGAATAAGGATCGCCGCGCGAACAAGGCCTCGGCCTTTGAATTCGGCATTCAGTACCAGCGCGACGATAAGACCGAGCACCGTTTCCAGCGACACTGAGAGAATGGTAAACTTCACCGTGTTCCACGCAGCACCCCAGAAGACAGGGTCTGCCAAAAGGCCACGATAAACAGTGCGGCCGCTGCTGAGCGTTATCCAGGAAATGTAGTTCTTGAGACCGACGAATTGCGCGTCAGAAAGATTCGTCAGCGATGCATCCGTCAGACTGAACCAGACGGTTCTGACGAGAGGCCAGCCCGCAACAAGGGCGAGCACCAGAAAGGTCGGAGCGAGAAAGAGCCAGGCGGAACGCAGGCGCTCGGATTGCAGGTCGGAGCCGGCCATCGCTGCCGGTCGATCAGGGACAGGTGTTTTCATGAGAGCTTCCACCGATTGGACGGGAGGCGAAGCGGCAGGACATGCCGCTTCGCATATGCAGTGTTACCAGCCACTGCCCTTGAGATCGGTCAGCTCGACTTCGAGAAGCTCGAGGTTTTCTTGAGCCGTGCCGGAGCCGGAGAGCGTGTTGTGGACGGCGCCCCAGAACTTGGACGAAACCTCGTTGTATTTCACCTTTGTCGCGGCCGATGGACGCGGAACTGCCGTTTCGAAGATCGGCTTCCACTGCGGCATGAAGGGCTGCGCTGCAGCCACATCCTTGTCGTCGTAAAGCGCTGCAATCGTCGGCATGTTGGAAAGCTCCACCGCCCGCTTTTTCTGCGTCTCCGCCGAGGTCAGGAACTTGACCAGTTCGATTGCCGCATCCTGGCTCTTCGAATATTTGGAGACCGCGACGTTCCAGCCGCCCAAGGTCGAGGCGGGCGCCTCGCCATCGGCACCTGCCGGTAGCGGCGCGACGCTGAACTTGCCCTTGATGGCACTATCGTCGCCATTGCCGAGAGCGTAGGCATAGGGCCAGTTGCGCATGAAGACGGAATTGCCTGTCTGCCAGACGCCACGAGCTTCCTCTTCCTTGTAGGCGAGAGCGCCCTGGGGCGAAATCGTGCCGATCCAGCTCTTGGCCATATCGAGCGCTGCAGCAGCTTTTTCGTTGTTGATGCTGATATCGCCATTGGTCTCGACGATATGCCCGCCACCGGCAGACGCCACCCATTCGAGTGCGTTGCAGGTCAGGCCCTCATAGGCACTGCCCTGGAACACGAAGCCCCACATATCCTTCTGGCCGGCCGCGCGTTCCTTGTCCTGAATTTCCTTGGCGGTTTCCGCCATCTCCTTCCAAGTCTTCGGCGGCTGCTTGCCGTATTTGTCGAGCAGATCCTTGCGGTAGAACATCGCCGGCGCATCCGTATACATCGGCATGGCGACAAGTTTGCCGTCGACCGTCTGCGAGGCGACCACCGATGGGAAATGCTGGCCGATCACATCCTTGGCCGCAGCCGTCAGATCGACAAACTGATCGGCAAGCTGAGGCGCCCAGACGATGTCCGTTTGGTAGACGTCTACGTCCGTATTACCGGCTGCAAGCCACAGACGGTACTGGCTGAACTGCTCGCTCGACGATGGCGGCATCGTCACGAGCTTCACCTTGTGGCCGCTCTGCTTTTCAAATTCTGCCAGACGCTCACGAATGAAGTTGAGATTCTTGCCCGTGGAATTAGCGGCCATGGCGATCTCGGCAGCTTGCGCGGATGCGGCAAAGGCCAAAAGGCTGCCGCACAGGAACAAAGCCCTCTTAGAAAAGTTCGTCATCATTCTCCTCCCTCTCAAACTTTGACGATCACAAATTGAAAACGCTTTCAATTTTGGGAAGCTTACAATTCCTCTCTCTCCTGTCAATAGGCCATAAAATGCGTGATACTACCTTCACTCGCTGGCCAATGCGGCAAGTCGCCGAGAAGTCTCTGAAATTCAAAGCTTCATCTTCGTTTTCTAATTTTAAATCGGTTTCGATTTTTGTTGCTTGAAAAATTCGCTTTGAGCTAGCATGCAGATGAAAACGGCGGAAATCATGAAGCTCAAGGAATTCGCAGAACAGGTTGGCCTTTCTCCAACAACGGTCAGCCGTGCCCTTGGGGGTTATCCGGAGGTTCGCCAGGAAACCCGCGAGCGGGTGATGGAGGCAGCCCGCAGGCTGGGCTACCGCCCCAATGCCAATGCGGTGAGACTCGTGACTGGACGCGCAGGTGCCATCGGCGTGGTGATGGGGCGTAGCGGCGGCGGGCACTTCTTTTCCGAATTCATGGGTGGCATGGCTGCGCGTCTGGAAGGCCAGGAAACCGATATTCTGGTCAGCGTCGCCATCGACAACAATCTCGATGAGGAGCTGGCAATTTTCAACCGCCTGGCGGCAAGCGGCAAGGTGGATGGCATCGTAGTTCATTCGCCGCGCCCTGAGGATGAGCGCATTGCGCTGCTGAACCGGCTCGGCGTCCCCTTCATCGTGCACGGCCGGTCAAACATTTCGTTGCCGCATGCCTGGCTTGATATCGACAATCGCGACGTGACCTACCGTCCCACCATGCATTTTCTCGAGCGCGGCCATCGGCGCATTGCTCTCATCAACGGTCCGAAAGGGCGGACATTCGTCAACGACCGCGAGCAGGGATTCAGGGACGCTCTCACCGAATTTGGCCTGACGCCTGACCCCAAGCTGATGATGAACGAGCACTTCAGCGAGGAAACGGCCTTCCGCTTCGCCCGCTCACTTCTGGAGCAGCCGTTGCGGCCGACCGCCTTTGTGGCCGGCGCCATGATGACGGCACAAGGCGTCTATCGCGCCGCGACGCAATTGGGCCTTGTCATTGGCAAGGATGTCTCCGTCATCGCTCACGACGACGTTTTCCCGTACCTGACCCCAGAAAGCATGCTGCCGCCGCTTTCCACCACACGCTCGTCGATGCGCATGGCCGGCATGCGTGTGACCGAACTTTTGCTTCAGATCATCTCCGGCAGACCGGTGAAGGAATGCCAGGAACTATGGCCGGTGGAACTGATCCTGCGCCAGTCCACCGGCGCGCGCGACTGAGCCGGGATCAGGCTCACTCTTCGTCTTTCGGTTCAGCCATTTGCCGGTGCTGTTTTGCCAGCATGCCCGCGGGCGTCACATTGGCAACTGCGGTCATGATTTTGTTCTTCCAGCCGCTGACGACATCGCCCTCGCCTTTCATCATCGCATCGTAACCGACCTTGGCGACGAAAGCCGGATCATCCTTCTTGCCTTGGCCGACGGGGGTGTCGAGCATATCGGCGCGCTCGAAAAATTCCGTATCGGTTGGCCCGGGCATCAGGCAGGTCACCGTGATCCCGGTATCCCTCACCTCGTCGCGCAGAGCCAGAGCGAAACTATTGATGAAGGCCTTTGTAGCGTTGTAGACCGCCTGGAAGCTGCCGGGCATGAAGCCAGCAATCGAGCCGGTCAACAAGATCCGGCCGCTGCCAGCACCGCGCATCAGGTTGCCGATCTGATGCGTCAGCGCCACCGTGCCGCTGATATTGGTGTCGATAACGCGCTGCACCCGAGCGATCTCCTGGTCGAGGAAGGCATCGCCAAGGCCCTGGCCTGCATTCGCCATCAAAAGGGCCACGGGTCTCGTATGTTTGGCAACTGTCTGCATGACGCTTTCGACGCCATCCGGCGTGGCGAGATCCGCTACCACCGGAACGGCGTTGACGCCTCTGGCAGTAAAAGCGCTCACCGCGCTCAAGATCCGTTCGTCATCCGCCACCACGATCAGATCGTAGCCATCATCGGCTGCGCACTTCGCCAGTTCGAAGCCGATACCGCTGGAGGCGCCGGTGACCAGCGCCAGACCCTTCTTCGCTTGCTGCTCGGACATATCGCGCTCCTTACGGTTTGATGACGACCTTGATGCAGCCATCATCCTTGTTCTTGAAGGTTTCGTAGAGGCCAGGGCCTTCTTCCAACGTGGCGCGGTGGGTGATGACGAAAGAGGGGTCGATCTCGCCCTTCAGCACCCGGTCCATCAGCATCGGTAGGTAGCGCTGAACAGGCGTTTGCGCCATGCGAAGCGTCAAGCCGCGATTGATGGCAGAGCCCATCGGGATCTTGTCGAGAAAACCGCCGTAGACGCCGACGATGGAGACGGTGCCGAAGTTGCGGCAGCAATGGATCGCCTGGCGCAGCACATGTGGTCTGTCGGTGCCCATGAAGGTCGCGACCTTGATGCGGTCAATGCGTGAATCCCAACTGGCCGCCGGGTCAGCTTCCGTGCCCACGGCGTCGATACAGGCGTCCGCTCCGCGCCCACCCGTCAACTGCATGATCTCGTCGTAAATATCCGTTTCCAGATAATTCAGTGTTAACGCGCCAGACGCCGCTGCAAGCGCGAGACGTTCGGCGACACTGTCGATAGCGATCACGCGTTCGGCTCCCAGCATGTAAGCCGAGCGGATCGCCATCTGACCGACGGGTCCACAGCCCCAGATCGCAACCGTCTCGCCCGGCTGGATGTTGCAGAACTCAGCTGCCATGTAGCCGGTTGGAAAGATATCGGACAGAAAGAGAACCTGCTCGTCAGTCAATCCATCGGGCACCTTGATCGGGCCGACATCGGCATAGGGCACCCGCAGATATTCCGCCTGGCCGCCGCTATAGCCGCCGAGGATATGCGTGTAGCCGAGGAGACCCGCGGGAGAGTTGCCCCACATCTTCTTCGCCTTGTCCTTGTCTGGATTGCTGTTCTCGCATCCGGAGAAGAAGCCGCGCTGGCAGAAGAAGCAGTGACCACAGGAAATGGTGAACGGCACCACCACCCGGTCGCCGACCTGCAGCTTGCTGTTTCCCTTGCCGACCTCGACGACCTCACCCATGGCCTCATGCCCCATCACGTCACCGGAATGCATATCGGGCACGGAGCCGTGATAAAGGTGGAGATCCGAGCCGCAGATCGCGCAGGCGGTCACCTTGATGATGGCATCCCGATCGTCCTCGATGACAGGATCGGGCACGGTTTCGCAGCGAATATCGTGTTTCCCATGCCAGGTCAGTGCCTTCATAATAGTCTCCTCCGGTTCGTCCACGGGTCTGATTGATCCCCCTCGAACAAGAGCTTTTTCAGAATGTTCCGGATGACATGGCTTAGGAACCGTTAGGCGGAGGTCTCGGAACTGTGGACAGTGAGTGCAGTTCGACTGTCACCGGGGGTGGAGACACCACATCAACTGAGGAGAACTGTCATGAGCAAGAAGACGCTGCCGATCCCTGAAGACAACAGAAGCGACTTCGGCCCCGGGGGGGAGAGAGATCTCAACGCCAAAGAGGCCAGCACCGATGTGAATCAAGAGCCATCAACCCGCACCGGCAGGCAGGCCAATATCAAGGTCAACACCACCAACCAGGGCCATCAGCAGGACCGTTGAGGAGAAAACCATGTCGACATCGACCAAAACGCCAGCCAGCATCCGCCAGGGCGGACCAGGCTCATCGGATCAGAATGCCAAGGCGCCGTTAGAGATCAACAAACCCGGCGCAGACAGTGACGAGCGCGCGCACAGCAATGTCTCGACGGGTGGAGGTGAAAAGGATCGCCGCCATTCGCACGATTCAGAACGGAAGTAAGAAACAAACAGGAGAGGCGTCTGGCTCTTCGGCAAAGCCTCTCCTCCCTCCGTCATTCCTCCCTCGATCTCACGGCCTCCGGCATGATGGATTGATGCGATGACCCCATGGTCTCACATGACACCGCGCGCCCAGTTGCGAGTGACTTGAGGCAAGTCCACAACCGTTACTGAATATCGAGCAATCGCTCTAGGTAGCGACGTTCCACATCGGCTGGCGGATTGTTGCCGAGCTTCTCGCGGATCGCTTCGAGGATCTCCCGCGCCCGCTGCACATCGATTTCATCCGGCACGCGAACCTGTGAATCACCGAAATCCGGACCGGAGTTGGCGCGCGGACGGCCAAGGGGATCGCGACCATTCTGGTCGCCCTGCCCCATCATGCCCTGCTGACCCTGGCCCGGCTGTTGGCCCTGCTGGCGCATGGCCTGCATGATCTGGCCCATCATGTCTTGCGCACCTTGGCGCAGCGCATTTAGCGCATTCCCTTGGCCTTCGACAGCCCGTTCGCCGCGGCCCTGTCCCAGTGCTTCACCGGCGCCTTTCATTTCCTGTTCGGCCTTGCCGAAGTTCTGGCCCGGCTCCATGCCGAGATCGCGAAGGCCCTTTTGAAGGTCACCGAGCTGCTTACCCAGTCCCTCCTGCTGCTGGCGCAGATTCTTCAACGCATCGCGAAGCTGTTGGGCGGTCATCTGGTCAGGGTTTTGTCCTTGCCCATTCTGCTGCTGGCCCTGCTTCTGTTGACCCTGCTGGCCCTGCTGTTGGTCTCCGGGCTGCTGCTGGCCGTTTTCGCCCATCTGCTGCTCGCCGCCCTCTTCGTCCTGCTGAGGATCGCCGCGCTGCATACGGTCGCGAAGCGCCTGGTCGAGCTTGAAAGTCTCGTCCATCAGCTTCTGTTGCTGCTGCATGATTTCGCCGAGCTTGTCGATCTGCTGGCGCAACTGGCTGTTTTCCTGCTGCTGGCCCTGCTGCCCACGCTGGGGTCTACCCGCCTGCAGATTGTTCATCATGCGCTGCATCTGCGACAGCATTTCCTGGGCCGCATCGCGGTTGCCGGAACGGGCAAGGTTCTCGATCTGGTTCATCATGTTTTCCAGATCGCGCTGGCGCAGCACATTCTGCGCCTGCTGGTTCATGTTGCCCTGGGGCGCATTCTGCATGCGCTGTGCGAGTTCCTTCATGAACTCGTTCATCGCGTCGCGAAGCTCCTGCATCAGCTTGGCAATCTCCTCATCCGGCGCCTTGCGCTCCAGCGCCTGCGACAGGGCATCCTGCGCATCGCGCAAGCGCTTTTCCGCTTGCGACAGATCGCCATCTTCGATGCCGAGCGCGATTTCCCACAGGTAATCCGCCGTGTTCTTCAGCATCTCCTCATTATAGGCCAGCTTCATGCGCGCCTGCGCCGATTGCAGTAGAAGATAATGCGTCTTGTTGGGAATGGTCTCTTCTGGGCGCAGACTAACCGCCTCATTATAGGCGATCGCCTTAGGCATCTGGCGGGTGTCGAGCGAGAATATTTGACGCTGTTCGGCGACCGAGGCCGCAAGCGGCTCGGAGAAATTGCGCCCTGGAAGGATCATTTCTTGCGGAGGGCTCTTGCCCGTCTGCCCAGCGCCATCGGTTGCGACCAGAGTAATGCGGACCCGCTTTCCGGCCATCGGATGTTCGGTGAGATTACGGCTCGTTACGCCCTTCATGTCACGCGGGTTCTGGCGCGGAAGGTCCAGCTTGTACTCCGGTGGCGGATAAAGTGGTGTCGCGTCAGCCTGAACATCGAGAGGCTCGATGACAGCATGGGCTTCACGCACGCCATAATCGTCCTTGGCGGTGAAGCCAATCTCAAGCGCACCATTGGCGGCACGGCGCGGCAGATTGTCGAAGGCGATGACAGGCGGCTTGTCCGGGATGATGTTGAAGAACCACGACTGGCCGTTTGCCTCGATCGTTCCGCTTTCCTTGAACTCCATGGTGAATGTACGGGGCGCGACAGCCGCCGGCCCCTCCGGGCTCGGCTGAGGCGGTGCAGCAGCGTCCGCCTTCTGCTCTCCCGTCCCTTCAGGTGCAAGCTTTTGCAACTCGCCGGCTTCGTTCGGCTCAAAGGTCACCTCTTCCTGGCCGGCGCCGCCGGTCATGCGGATGGTCAGCTTGGAGGATTGAGGAACGGAGACTGGCTCATCGCGATCGGCATTCTGGCTGGTCAGAAAGATAGGTGCCCGGGCGGTGTAGGATGGCGGCGTTACCCAGGCGTCGAGGCGGATATCCGGATTCAACGGACCAGAGGCAGGGCGACTCCGGAACGCATCTGCGACGCTGCCCGCGCCGTTTGAGTAGGAGAAACCGAAGGCCGCAACCAACAGAAGCGCCGGAACTGCGCGTAGCGCCATCCGGTCATGCCCGGCAATATCTGGCCGCGGCAGGCCAGCGTCGAGCGACGCAATACGCTCGGCCATGCGCGTTTGGTGCTCTTTCCACAGCGCGCGGGCGAACGGTGTTTCAAAAGCGGGCTCATCTTCCTGCACGCCGACCGGCTGGTGCGGGAGCCCGTTGCGCTCTTCAAGCAGGCGTGACGCCTCTTCTTTCGAAGGCCAGCGGAGCCGCGCAATCGGCAGCAGAGATGTGATAAACGAAAAGACGAGGAGGAAAACGACGACCCAACGCAACAGGTCCGGCATCTGGCGGAACAGTCCGAACCAGCCAAGCGAAAGGAAGAGCGCGGTGATGGAGAGCGGCAGAATCGTTTTCGGCGCAAGGCGCTCGGCAAACAGCACGATTTTCGCAAAGAACCGCTTTGCCGCAACACGTCGTGCGAGCTCCGGTCTCTTTTCGAAAGCGCCTTTTCCGCCCTGCCTGGTGGTCATCAATCCGTTCTCCCGGTCTGGCCACACGATCTCGCAATTGCCGCAGCCGCGAAATCTCCCAGTGCAACAGCGTGAAGGATACCATTGTTTGTGGCGAAGACGAGGGCAAGCCTGCGCTTGCCCTCTATTTTTCCTGCTGGTCGCTTAATCGTGATGAACGATCTCAATCGAGCCAGGCAGGCACCGAGTCGAGCGCAATCAACTCCTCGTAAGTGCCGCGCGGACGAATGACATGGAACTGTTCGCCATTGACCAGCACTTCCGGCACGAGAAGACGCGAATTGTAGGTTCCGGCCTGCACCGCACCATAGGCGCCCGCAGAGCTCACCGCGATGAGATCGCCCGGCTGAGGTGCTGCCATCTCACGATCGAGCGCCAGATAATCGCCCGTCTCGCAAACCGGCCCGACCACATCCGCCTTGATGCGCGCAGCATCGGTGGACGGCTGCACGACGGGGCGTATGCCATGATAGGCTTCATAGAGCGTTGGCCGGATGAGATCGTTCATTGCCGCATCAACGATGACGAAAGCCTTCTCCCCGCCATCCTTCACATAGAGAACTTCGGTCACCAGAATACCAGCATTGCCGACTATCAGGCGGCCTGGCTCGGTGACGATCTTGCAGTTGAGGCTCTTCAGCTCGTTCTTGACAATATGCGCATAGGCATCCGGCAAAGGCGGCGGGTTGTTGTCGTCCTTGTAGGGAATGCCCAGGCCGCCACCGATGTCCACATGGCTGATCGTGTGGCCGTCGCCACGCAAAGATTCCACCAGTTCGCGCAAGAGTCGGAACGCATCTTCGAAAGGCTGCAACTCGGTGATCTGACTACCAATATGCATGTCGATGCCGCTGACATCGATACCGGGCAGTGTCGCCGCATGGGCATAAACGGCCCGCGCGCGCTGATAGGAAATGCCGAACTTGTTTTCCTTCTTGCCGGTCGAAATCTTGGCGTGTGTCTTGGCATCCACATCAGGGTTGATGCGGAAGGACACATGCGCCTTCGTGCCAGCTTTCACCGCACGCAAATTGAGGATTTCGAGTTCCGGCTCGGATTCGACATTGAAGCAGTAGATGCCCGCCTCAAGCGCCAGATCCATTTCCGCCGGCGTCTTGCCGACGCCGGAAAACATGATGCGGCTTGCCGGAACGCCAGCGGCCAGCGCACGGCGGAGCTCACCACCGGAGACAACGTCGATCCCCGCGCCCAGCTTTGCCAGTGTCTTCAGCACCGCCTGGTTGGAGTTGGCCTTCATGGCATAGCAAACCATCGCATCCACATCGCTAAAGGCCTGGGAAAAGACCTTGTAGTGACGCTCAAGCGTTGCCGTCGAATAGACATAGAAAGGTGTGCCGACAGCCTTGGCGATTTCGGGCACAGCAACGTTTTCGGCGTGCAGCACGCCGTCGATATAATGAAAATGGTTCACGGCCGTAATCCGTTACAGAAGCTTGTCGAGAATGAAAGGACGTTCCGGCGTCGTTTCCACCTTCTTGTCCGAGCGCTGGTTGCGCTGCTCGACCGGAGTACTTGGCGCATCGAGATCGCCCTTGCGGCCGCAGCTGGAAAGAGCAAGACCCGCGGCGAGCGCCACGCTGACCGGAATGATGAAACTGCGAGAGGTTTTAAAGAGCATGGACCCGTCCAAAGGAATTCTTTGCATCTCTGATAACGAAAAACAGGGCGCTTGTGCACCCTGTTTCTTGTGATGGTGGCGTAACGCTAGATTGATCGTTCGATTGATCAGTTGCGCCCGCGCCACCAGGCAATCTGCTTGCGCACTTCGGACGGCGCCGTGCCCCCGAAACTGGTGCGGCTTGCCACCGACGCCTCGACCGACAGAACGTCGAAGACGCTGGCTGTGATCGCCGAATTGATCGCCTGCAATTCCTCAAGCGACAGGTCAGCCAGATCGCAGCCCTTCTTTTCAGCAAGCGCTACGGCATGTCCGGTGACGTGATGCGCATCGCGGAATGGCAGACCCGCTTCACGCACCAGCCAGTCGGCAAGGTCTGTCGCGGTCGAGTAACCCGAACCGGCAGCGGCGCGCATACGATCGGCCCGCACTTCCAGATCGCGGATCATGCCGGTCATCGCGGCAATCGCCAGCTCCAGACTTTCCGCCGCGTCGAAGACCTGTTCCTTGTCTTCCTGCATATCCTTGGAATAAGCGAGCGGCAGACCCTTCATCACGGTCAGCAATGCGATCAGCGAGCCGTTGATCCGGCCGGTCTTGGCGCGTACCAGTTCCGCGGCATCGGGGTTTTTCTTCTGCGGCATGATGGAGGAGCCGGTCGAGAAAGCGTCGGAAAGACGGATGAAGCCGAATTGTGGCGTCGACCAGATCACGATTTCTTCGGCCAGGCGCGAAAGATGAGTAGCGCAGATGGAGGCGATGGAGAGAAACTCCAGCGCGAAGTCGCGATCTGACACCGTATCGATGGAGTTGCGTGTGGGCTCGCGGAAGCCGAGTGCATTCGCCGTCATGTGACGGTCGATCGGGTAACCGGTTCCGGCAAGCGCTGCAGCGCCGATCGGGCTTTCGTCCAGATGTTCGATGGCATGGCGAACGCGGGCACGGTCGCGGCCAAACATTTCAACATAGGCCATGCAGTGATGACCGAAGGTGACCGGCTGCGCGGTCTGCAGGTGGGTAAAGCCCGGCATTACCGTATCGGCATGCTGCTCGGCGCGGTCGAGAAAGGCTGCAATCAAAGCGCTCAGCATGGCTTCGGTCTTCTGGAGCTCTTCCTTGACCCAGAGGCGGAAATCGAGTGCGACCTGGTCGTTGCGCGAACGCGCCGTGTGTAGGCGACCGGCCGCTGGGCCGATGAGGTTTGCCAGACGCGCCTCGATATTCATGTGAATGTCTTCGAGCTTGCGCGAAAACTCAAAGGTGCCAGCCTCGATTTCTGACAGGATCGTGTTCAGGCCTTCGATGATCTTGTCTTTATCTTCCGCCGAAATAATGCCTTTTGCAGCAAGCATGGTGGCGTGGGCGATGGAGCCACGGATGTCCTGGGCGTAAAGCTTCTTGTCGAAGCCAATGGAGGCATTTATCTCTTCCATGATGGCTGAAGGGCCGGAAGCAAAGCGTCCGCCCCACATCTGGTTGGAGGATTTTTGTTCTGCGCCGTCAGCCATTGTGCATGCCCTGGAGTATTTGATGACAGAAAAAAGACCTTTCAGACTTCCTTCCGCCAGACTTGTTGCAATTGCCGCCATCGCCGGCATCGTCAGCGGCGGGGGAGTGGTGTTGTTCAGGCATATTGGGTCTGAAGGACAGGTTCAAGGGGCAGCGGTGACGGATGCGGCTTTATGTAAAGGCGCCGCCAAGCGCATCACCAGCATCGAGCCCCTGCTAAAAGGCCAGATCGCGGCGATGTCGCCGGCGGATAGGCCGCGTGTTATTCCGCTCTCCTTCAAGTCCACAGACGGCGCCGCGATGACGCAAGCGGACCTCAAAGGCAAGACCGTTCTGCTCAACCTCTGGGCCACATGGTGTGTGCCTTGCCGCGAGGAGATGCCTGCCTTGAACGCACTGGAGAAGGAAAAGGGCAGCGACACATTCGAGGTCGTTACCATCAACATCGACAACGGCGAGGATGAGAAGCCTAAAGCCTTCATGAGCGAGTACAAGATCGATTCGCTCAAACTTTATCGCGACAGCTCCATGGGCGTTTTCAATGCCTTGAAGAAAGAAGGCCTTGCCTTCGGCCTGCCGGCAACACTGCTTCTGGATGATAAGGGATGCTTGCTCGCTTCGATGAACGGCCCGGCCGCATGGGACAGCCCAGACGCCAAGGCCTTGGTCACGGCAGCAACCTCCCCCTGATCAGCGGGTCGGGACCGGGATTTCGCCGCGGTAATCGTAAAAGCCTCGACCGGATTTGCGACCGAGCCAGCCTGCCTCAACGTATTTGACCAACAACGGGCATGGGCGATATTTGCTGTCGGCCAAGCCATCATGCAGAACCTGCATAATCGAAAGACAGGTATCGAGACCGATGAAGTCGGCAAGCTGCAGTGGGCCCATGGGGTGATTGGCGCCAAGCTTCATGGCGGTATCTATGGCTTCAACTGTGCCGACGCCTTCGTAGAGCGTATAGATCGCCTCGTTGATCATCGGCAGAAGAATGCGGTTGACGATGAAGGCCGGGAAATCTTCCGCAACCGTGATCGCCTTATCGAGCGAGCGCACATAGTCCTTAGCGGTTTCGAAGGTCTTTTCGCCGGTCGCAATGCCGCGCACCAACTCGACCAGCTTCATCACTGGCACCGGGTTCATGAAGTGAATGCCCATGAACTGTTCCGGACGATCGGTCGCAGACGCGAGACGAGTAATCGATAGAGACGAGGTGTTGGTGGCAAGCAGGGCCTCAGGTTTGAGCACCGGGCAAACCTGTGCGTAAATCTTGCGCTTGACCTCTTCGTTTTCGGTGGCCGCCTCGATGACGAGATCCATCGCCGCCAGATCGTTCAGATCCGAAGAGCCGCCGATGAGACCGAGCGCCGATTTGCGCGCATCGTCTTCAAGCTTGCCGTTGGAGACTTGGCGCGCCAGATTGCCGTTGATAGTGGCAAGTCCGGCTTCGATCCGATCCTTCGACACGTCATAGATATGCACTTTGTAGCCTGCCAAAGCAGATACATGCGCAATGCCGCAGCCCATCTGACCGGCTCCGATAACACCGATGTTCTTGAATGGGGCTGTCATGCGTCTATCTCCTGTCGGGTTCGTCTCAGCGCTTATCATGTCCAAGCGCGCATCGTTGGATCAGACTGAACCTGTCGCGCCTCAGATCTTCGTTGTCGCGCATATTGCCACAAAACGAAAGCGGCGCGTCGGTAAAAACGCGCCGCTTGCTATCATTGCGGTTATCAGATTGTTTTTTCAAGCTCCGGCAGGGCTTCGAAAAGATCCGCGACCAGACCGTAATCGGCGACCTGGAAGATCGGAGCTTCTTCGTCCTTGTTGATGGCGACGATCACCTTCGAGTCCTTCATGCCGGCCAGATGCTGGATGGCACCGGAGATGCCGCAGGCGATGTAAAGCTGCGGAGCAACCACTTTGCCCGTCTGGCCAACCTGCCAGTCGTTCGGCGCGAAACCGGCATCGACCGCGGCGCGCGATGCGCCAACGGCGGCACCGAGCTTGTCGGCAACCGGAAGAATGACTTCCTTGAACTTCTCCGAAGAACCAAGCGCACGACCGCCGGAGATGATGATCTTGGCGGAGGTCAGTTCCGGACGATCGGACGAAGCGAGCGCGTCGGAGACGAAGGACGATACGCCAGGGTTCTCAGCTGCCGAGGCGGTCTCGACCGAGGCAGAACCGCCAGCCTGTGCCGGAGCAAAGGACGCGGTACGAACAGTAATGACCTTCTTGGCGTCAGTCGCCTGAACGGTCTGGATGGCGTTACCCGCATAGATTGGACGCTTGAAGGTGTCGGCAGACACGACCTCTGTGATTTCGGAAATCTGCGCCACATCGAGAAGGGCGGCCACGCGCGGCAGCACGTTCTTGGCCGACGCGGTAGCCGGCGCGATGATCACGTCATAGGATGCGGCAAGCGAAACGATCAAGGCAGCCAGCGGCTCGGCCAGTTGGTTGGCATAGGATGCGTCGTCGGCAAGCAGAACCTTGGACACGCCGGAGAGCTTCGCAGCTTCATCAGCTGCAGCCTTGGCGCCTGAGCCGGCAACCAGCACATGCACATCGCCGCCGATCTGCGTTGCCGCCGTCAGCGTCTTTGCCGTCTGGTCGGAAAGGGTTGCATTATCGTGTTCTGCCAGAAGAAGAATGGCCATGGTTTATCTCCCTTTCGCTTTCCTTAGAGGACGCCGTCAGCCTTGAGCTTCGACACCAGTTCGCCAACAGAACCAACCTTGACGCCAGCCTTGCGGCCTGCGGGCTCTTCGGTCTTGAGAACCTTGAGGCGTGGCGCGATATCGACGCCGAAATCGGCAGGCGACTTCTTGTCGAGCGGCTTCTTCTTGGCTTTCATGATGTTGGGCAGCGACGCATAACGCGGCTCGTTGAGGCGAAGATCGGTGGTAACGACCGCTGGGAGCTTGAGTTCGACAGTCTGGAGACCGCCATCCACTTCGCGGGTCACCGCAACCTTGCCGTCGGAGGGCTCGACCTTGGAAGCAAACGTGCCCTGGCCCCAACCGAGGAGCGCTGCCAGCATCTGGCCAGTCTGGTTGGAATCGTCATCGATGGCCTGCTTGCCTACGATCACCAGGCCTGGGTTTTCCGCCTCGACCACGCCCTTCAGCAACTTGGCCACGGCCAGCGGCTCGACGATCTCGTCGGTTTCGATGAGCACGGCGCGATCAGCACCCATGGCAAGCGCGGTGCGCAGCGTCTCTTCAGCCTTCGCAGGACCGATTGACACGACGATCACTTCCTCGGCCTTACCAGCCTCCTTTAAGCGCAGTGCCTCTTCGACGGAGATTTCGTCGAAAGGGTTCATCGACATCTTGACGTTGGCAAGCTCTACACCCGAACCATCCGCCTTGACGCGGATCTTCACGTTGTAGTCCACCACACGCTTCACTGGGACAAGAATCTTCATCGGCAGCCTTCTTTCAACTCCTGACCATAAAGCGCGCGCGCCAAACGGTCCTCCTGACAATCAAGTTGAGCCATGGATACGCATTTTTCCAATGAGATCAACGGAACAATGCTCATGACGCGATGCACTCACGAAATATCTTACGTTGACGTGAACGTAAATACTTGCTCTCAGAATAATTTTCACGGAATACGATCGGATGGCCGTTCCGTTTGCGACACGCCTGCGTCTTGCAGCCCCTGATTTTTGTGCTGAACCGCCCGCGGCGTCACAAGCCTTCGATCGAAGAGTGGGACGCCGCTTCTGCGAAAGAAAACGACGAGTACCGCGCCTGTCACGATGCCTCCCACATGGGCTGGCCAGGAGACACTCTCTTCCGGGTACAAGATCAGCATCACGAACTGCTGGCCGACCCAAAGCGCCAAGGGGATGAAGGCTGGAAGCGGCACCGGAATGCGCATGAAGACCAGCACCCAGACACGCACACGTGGATGCAGCAAAAGATATGCGGCTACCACACCGGAGACGGCGCCGGATGCGCCGATCAGCGGTCCTTGCGACTGCGGCGCGATAAAGCCGTGAAACAGCGCCCCGGCGGCGGCGCAAGCAAGATAGAAGATCAGGAAGCCGAGGTGGCCGAACGCGTCTTCAACATTGTCGCCGAACACCCACAGAAACACCATGTTCGAGGCGAGGTGCCAGAAACTCAAATGCAAAAACGCATAGGTGAAGATCGTCGCATCTTTTGGGACCAATACCAGCGAAGGATCGAGCGAGGCGTAGTCGAACAGAACCGCGGGAATGAAGCCGAGCCCCAGCACCGCAGCGCTCGCCTGCTGCTCGCTCGACAAAGCGCCAGCGACCAGCCAGACGAGAATGTTGATGCCGATCAACGACACCGTCACATATTGCAGCTTGATGTGCTTCAGCGAGTTCGCGTCATGCAGCGGGATGAACATGGAGTGCGACCTCTGCTGTTACGCTCAACTCAGCGGTTCTTGCCAGGTACCCAGAGGACATCCGCCTTGATTGCATCCGCATTATGATTAGCGAAGCGCGCGGCAACGAAAAGAAAATCGGACAGCCGGTTGATGTATTTCAACGCCGCAGGGCTCACGATCTCGCCTTCCGTCTTCGCAAGCTCGACCATGCGTCGCTCCGCCCGCCTGGAAACAGTGCGCGCAAGGTGAAGATGCGCGGCCGCGGCCGAACCGCCGGGCAGGACGAAGGATTTAAGAGCGGACAGAGTGTCGTTCAAAGCATCGATTTCCGTCTCGATGCGCGACACCTGTGATTCGACGATCCTCAACGGCTCGTAGGACAAGGGCTTTCCGTCGTCCGGCGTCGCCAGATCCGCTCCGAGATCGAAAAGATCGTTCTGGATGCGAAACAGCATGGCGTCGAGTTCAGGGATATCTGCCGTGTGAAGCCGCGCCATCCCGATGACGGAATTGGTCTCGTCCACGTCGCCATAGCTTTCCACGCGCAGGTCGTATTTTGTCCGGCGTGGACCGGAGACCAGCGCGGTCGTCCCGTCATCGCCGGTGCGGGTGTAAATCTTGTTGAGCTTGACCATATCAGCGCCCTCCCCCCGTCAGCCAAAGCGTGAGCATGATCAAGACGATCGCGACGGCCTGCAGAACAAGCCGCAACTGCATCAACTGGTTGGAACGATTGGCATCCGTTCCCTTGAGCATGTTGAACAGCCCGCGAATGAGAACCAGCACGACCAGCCCCATGACAATGACCGCAAGCACGGTGGTAAAGCTGGACATCTTATTGCCTCCGTTAAGACTTCAACTCGTTGCATCGGTTCTAACGGATGAGATGGCGATTCAGCTAGTCGAACTTGCGAAGAAGTCTGTAAAATAACGAGGCGGGGAGAAGGCGCTTCAGCAGCACACCCTGCTTTGCCGGTGTGGTGATGACGTAATGCGGCTTGGGACGACGCGCCGTCAACGCATGCTGCAGTTCCCTATAGACCGCCTCCGGACCGAGCTTGTGCTTGTTGACCGGCCCTCTGCCATCCAGCCGGGCAAGCTGTCGTCGGTATTCCTGCGCATGAACGGAATTCTCAACATCGATATTGGCTTTGATATGCTTCAAGGCCGTCGACGTGAAATTCGAAGCGATCGGGCCGGGTTCGATAAGGCTGACGTGAATGCCGCTGCCTTCCAACTCCATACGCAGCGTGATCCCTAGCCCCTCCAAAGCGAACTTCGAGGCATTGTAAGCACCGCGATACCTGTAGGGCACCAGCCCGAGAATGGAAGAGCAATGGACGATCCGCCCCTGCCCTTGCCGGCGCATGAACGGAATGACGCGGCAGGTCAGGTCATGCCAGCCGAAGACATTGGTCTCGAACTGCTGACGCAATACCGCGACGGAAACATCTTCCACCGCGCCAGCCTGCCCATAAGCGCCATTGTTAAAGAGCGCATCGATGCGACCGCCCGTCCGAGCTGCGACCTCGGAGACCAAAGCGGCAATGCTCTCCGGCCGGGTATAATCCATGATCAGCGCTTCGATGCCCTGTGCCTCCAGCGGCGCCATATCCTCCACTCGGCGCACCGTCGCGAAGACTCTCCAGCCATCGCGGTGAAGCGCACCTGCGCAATACGCGCCGATCCCGGTGGAGCACCCGGTGATGATAATGACCGGCTTTTCAGGCATAGGTTCCTCAAAAGTTCATGAAGCAGGTGAAGAAGCTTGCGCCCCGTTGAATAGCGCACAATTCTTATCGGTGAGATGGAACCGATGCACGGCCTCGGACGCTATACAATTCAAAACCGATTTCCCATATTTCATTGCTTGTTACGAATGAAATGCTGATCAAGGAGGTGATATGGCCGCCGCTTTAAGCCTCGCCCGTAAGGTTGCCTATGACGCCTATATCCATTTTGCCGAGGATGATGGCTGGGCGATGGCAAGCCATGTGGCGCTGTCTGGACTGTTGGCGCTCTTTCCCTTCCTGATTTTCGGCACCGCACTGGCGAGCTTTTTGGGCGCCGATCAGTTCTCGGAAACGGCCGTCCATCTGATCTTCGACACCTGGCCGGAAGCTATTGCCGGGCCGCTTGCCGCCCAGGTTCAGCAGGTTTTGACGATCCCACGTGGAGGCCTGCTGACGATCTCGGTTCTGGCCGCCGCCTATTTTGCCTCCAACGGCGTGGAAGCCATTCGCATCTCGCTAAACCGCGCCTACCGCGTGACGGAAACTCGGTGGTGGTATGTGACCCGCCTGTTCAGCCTTTTCTACGTCGTGCTGGCGGTGATCGTCTTTGCAGGCATCAGCATCGTGCTGGTGGCCGTTCCGGTGGTTTTGAAATTCGTAGAAACCCGTTCCACCTTTCTTACCGAAGTCTTGGAGATCGTTTCCAACCTCGGCCTTTATGGAACGATCGTGGTTCTGACCCTCGGCCTCGTTGCTGCACACTTATGGCTGCCGGCTGGCCGCCGCAAACTGTGGGACGTTCTGCCTGGCATCTTGCTGACGATGATTTTCTGGATCATCGGTGCGGCAATCTTTGCCTATTACCTCGCCACCTTCGCCAACTACGCAGCCACCTATGCCGGTCTGGCCTCGGTGATGATCGTCCTGGTCTTCCTGTACATGATTGGCGTTATCTTCATGCTGGGCGCGGAGGTGAACGCCGCGTTGATGAAGTACCGTGTTCGGCGGGTGGTGAAGGCGGGCATTCGCACCGGCAGCCTGAGACGAGCGCTAGAGGCCGACGAGGCGGCGGATATCTGAGGGCGCGTGACCTGCCTCGCGCAGAACCGCAAGCCCGGTGCTGCCTTCGCTCTTAGACAGCTTGCGTCCATCCGGGCCTAAAACCAGGCGGTGATGATGATATTCCGGCACCGGTAGCTCGAGCATCGTTTGAAGCAGGCGATGGACTGACGTGGCATGGAATAGATCGAGCCCACGCACGACCTTCGTCACACCCTGAAGCGCGTCATCGATAACGACGGACAGGTGATAGCTGGACGGGGCATCAGACCGAGACAGCACCACATCGCCCCACGCCGCCGGATCGGCTGCGACAGCGATCTTCTCGCCTTGACCACATTCGATCCAGGCTAAAGAATCTGGCAACTGCGCGAGCGCTCTATCCATGTTGAGCCGCCAGGCATGTTTCGCGCCTGATGCCACCAGAGATTCGGCCTCCTGAGGGCCGCGCTCCTTGTCCAGAGGCGGATAGAGTGGCGCTCCGTCCGGATCGCGCGGCCAGGTTCGACCGCTCGATTCGTGCTCAGAGACGAAAGCCTTGATCTCGCCTCGGCTCATAAAGGCCGGATAGACCAGCCCCATCTCGATAAGACGATCAAGTGCTGCACGATACTGCAAAAAATGCTCCGATTGCCGCCGAACCGGCTCTTGCCAACTCAAGCCAAGCCAGCGCAAATCCTGATAGATCCCCTGCTCGAAAGCAGGTGTGCATCGCGTCGAATCAATATCTTCGATACGCAACAGAAAACGTCCGTCTTGCGCAATGGCCATGTCATGGTTCAGGAACGCAGACAGTGCATGCCCCAGGTGTAAAGCACCGTTGGGACTGGGCGCAAAGCGTAAGACCGGGTTGTGACGAAGGGATAGAGCCATGATGTCTTCTGCCACGTTTTGCGGCAAGCTGTCAGCATGGGGTTCGGGCATAAGATGAAGATCATCCGATCCATGGCCGATATTGACGAGGGCGTGGCAGCGCTGCGTATCATCGATCCACGCCTGGAGGCGGTGATCGAGCGGGCCGGCGGCATCCCGCTTAGGCTGAACGAGGCAGGCTTTGCCGGGTTGGCGCACATCATCGTCTCGCAGATGGTGTCGCGTGCCAGCGCCGATGCTATCTGGCGCCGCATGGTGGCGGGAACGGAAACCATGACGGCCGAGCATTTTCTCGCCGTGGATGAGGAAACCCTCTCAAACTTCGGCCTGTCAAACGCCAAACGGACAACACTCTCGTCACTCGCGACGGCGGTTGCCTCAGGAGAACTGGATCTCGTCGACCTCAGCCACCTGGAGCCAGCCTGCGCGATGCAACGATTGACAGCCTTGAAAGGGATTGGTCCTTGGACGGCAGAAGTCTACCTGATGTTCTGCGGCGGGCATGCCGACATCTTCCCCGCAGGCGATGTGGCGCTTCAGGCGGCCGTGATGCACGCCTTCAAACTGGAAGCACGTCCAAGCCGACCCGAGCTCGCTGAAACAGCGCGTCTTTGGTCCCCATGGCGATCTGTCGCCGCGCGTATTTTGTGGGCTTACTATGCCTCGATCACGCGGCGCGATGCGCTACCGATTGCCTGAAATCCGCCTTTCTTTCCGCGCTTCATTTAGAGGCTTCACAATCCTGTAACAACGGACCTAATATACAGATGTAGATGCAGAATCGCTCAGGAGACGCCCTTGACGATTGCAGTTTCACCACAGGCCCTGCCCGCGCTCGTATTGAACGCAGACTATAGGCCGCTGAGTTACTATCCCTTGTCGCTCTGGTCCTGGCAGGACGCGATCAAGGCAGTCTTCCTCGACCGTGTGAACATCATCGCGGAATATGACCACGCGGTATGCTCTCCGAGTTTTTCGATGCGATTGCCGAGTGTCGTTAGCCTCAAGACCTACGTCCAGCCGACGCGAAATCCCGCCTTCACCCGCTTCAACGTGTTCCTTCGCGACAAGTTCGAGTGCCAATATTGCGGATCTCGTGACGACCTGACCTTCGACCACGTCATCCCCCGCGCCCATGGTGGCGAAACGACATGGCAGAATGTCGTGGCGGCCTGCTCGCCCTGTAACCTGAAAAAGGGTAGCAAGCTTCCAAAGCAGGCTGGCATGTTTCCGCATCAGCATCCCTACCAGCCAACGGTGCAGGACCTGCACAACAACGGACGGTCTTTCCCGCCAAATTACCTGCATGAAAGCTGGATGGATTATCTCTACTGGGATACCGAGCTGCAGCCCTGATATTTGCCGGGCTGCATCGAACAGCATGCTCCGCCGCTTGAGCCGTCATGGTTCTGGCGAAGGCCTTTGCTTCGTGTAGCGTAGGCGCCAAAACCAGCGTCGATTTTAATAATGCACGACGACTAGATTCAAAAAAAGTAAGCGCCCTTGTGCGTCCCATAGGACGCACGGCACTTCAGCGTTGGCCCTTCTGCAAAGCTCGCCTCAACGAGCACTCCGGATCGCATCGCACGTCGAAAACATCGCAGCACGCGCGGAGCCAACCGTACCTATCCGATCAGACGCTCTTGCGGCTCGCGCCCCAGAAGGCGATCGCCGCAAGCGCGGCGCTTGCAATGACATTCCAGCCCGCGAAAGAAAGTCCCAGAACGCGCAGCGCCGCTTCATTGCAAGACGGCGCCTTGATGGCATTCAGATCGTTCAACAAATTGCCGGCGTCCGTTGTGATCGAAGGCGCGCCAGTGGCGCAAGTCGTCGGTCCAGGCCAAAAGCCCCACTCCACGCCCGAGTGATAGACGCCAAGCCCAAGCCCAATCAGCATGGCAACTCCGACCAAGACAAGCAGGACACGCGTCAAGGCCACCGGCAGCTTGAAGATGCTCGCGCCGACTGCAAGAACGCCGAGCGGAATCGCGTAGTAGTATGGGTCACGCTGCAACAGGCAAAGCGCACACGGCGTGTAACCGCCAATGTGCTGAAAACCGAGCGCCGACCCAACAGTCAAGATCATCCCTAAAGTGACAAGCACCGCCGCAATCGTGCGGCTTTTTTCTGCTGAAGCAACTACGCTCATGATCGTCCTCATAACGCCGGAAAGTCTGCAAACCACCTGAACAGGTGGAAACTAAGGCATGTCTTCTCGCAAAAGTTCAAGTGTTCCGCGAAACGACATTGACACAAGAAGGCCTCGAAGCGGGAAGCAATCTGCAAGATCACGACACGCTCTCAGCCGGAATGCCCCATCGCTCTAATCCAGTCCCAACCGAACTGCAATCCTCAGCGGTCTCTGCCGTAGCACGGAGAAGCAATGTTTGATGAAACAGAGTTTTCAACAAAAACAGGTTGACCAAAGACCCGCGGTTCGTATAGTCCGCCGCATACCAACCGACACGCTTCGGAATTGCCCCTTTGGCGGAATTGGTAGACGCGCCTGACTCAAAATCAGGTTCCGAAAGGAGTGCTGGTTCGATTCCGGCAAGGGGCACCATTAGCTTTTCCGCACTGTTGAAAAGATTGCGCTTTTGTCGCACTTTCTACCATAGTAGC
The DNA here is from genome assembly GCF_037722385.1 of Agrobacterium larrymoorei. Classification (GTDB taxonomy): domain Bacteria; phylum Pseudomonadota; class Alphaproteobacteria; order Rhizobiales; family Rhizobiaceae; genus Agrobacterium; species Agrobacterium larrymoorei_C. Next base: position 15,422 of record NZ_JBBKAQ010000001.1, on the reverse strand, counting down.
GTAGGAATAGTGCCTGCGCGATTCAGCCGCGTCTGCTTCAAAACAGCTTCCTCCTCAATTCGATCTCAGTTCGTAAAGTGCATCCCGTGTGGCGTTTACCTCCACACGGCGCGATCTTCGAACAAATCGGATAGCTGGGCGAAGAAATTCGTGCCTCGTCTTCCCGCACTTTGGTGTCAAAATACTACACTCCCTCTCGCGGGCGAACACGTGGCGCGCGATGGGTGCTAGCGGGGCACACCCTCGCCCGCCGCTGCTTTGTAACTTTCCAAAGAAAAGCATCAATGCTTCAGGTACGAATAGAGCAGTCGGGCCAGGCGTTCCAATTATCGAAATGACCAACAACAAAACGTTGCCGGTCGATGCTTCTGCCGTTGTGTCGCAGTTAAAGGTGTGACGCCTGATAGAGGCGTCACCTCCCTCACTTCGCTGCCTTCTTGCTTCCAGGTTTCGTCACAACTGGAATGTTGCAGCCTTTGCTTCTCAGATTGGCTTCAATCGCATTGACCTTGCCCTTGGTGATCGCAACTTGGCCTTCCTTGTCACCCCCAAAGGTGCTGGACATCGGTACGCCTACGAGAAATACGCCAAACGCGTCGCCGGTTGCCGCATCATTTTGCTGCTTGGAGACCGCCGAGAGAGCTGTCTGCTCCTTGAGATATTCTTGCGCCAACGCCTGACAATCCATGTTGCTATATGCAGCCATGGGTACATCGACTGGAACAATAGCGTCCGGTCTTTTCGCGCAGGCGGCTACGGCCAGTCCTGAGACCAGCAGCGTCAAAATCTTTTTCATGATGTCCCTCTACCCCTTTGAGACGCCCCTACGTCCCTCGGTCAACGATACAACGGAAGATCGCGATCGAGTCAATAGCCTGCGGGCAACGTCAGGAGCCTACGGGTTTTGGGAAGTACGAAGATCTACCCATCAATCAAGTGACCATCTGAAATATCGATGCCGAACATCGTGCTAGCGAACATGAAGAGCAGAAGGACGGCGCGGTTGCTTAGCGCGGATTTCATGAAACGAAGGGATACTTCCGCATAGATAGATTGGACCAGCCGCTTCTTATAGCTCTTGTTCAGCCACGAGAACCACGAACGAACAGGCAGGAAAGTCTTGTCCCCGATCCCGTCGATTAGAACAAGCGCACCGTTTCTCTCATCGACGACGATGTTCTTTAGGTGGACATCTACGGCAACGATATCGCTCTTGGCCAGCCAATCAAGAAACTCCAGTAGCGCAGCGTCGGTCTGCTGAGTGTAATGTCCGCTCTCGATCGCATCCTGAAGGGTCATGGCGAGAGCACCATTCTTCCGACGCACCGCCTTCACCAAGATGCCAGTGCCCTTGTCGGTGGCAACAGTCCCTGCGAAATGCTGCAGATGGCGGACGGTTCTCGGGCCTTCCTGTGCGACCCTCTCATACTCTCTCAGTTCGCGCCGCAGCGGCACGATGGCCTTGTAGAAACGTCGCACGAGATACAGTAGCCGGATGCTCTGGAAGTAGCGGCGCGGCGGTACCTTTGTTTGTATCTTAACCAGCATGTTGGTGCCGGGGAGTGAATAAACCTCGCGCGACATGCCAGAAGCCAGTGGCTTTTCCAAAAGCGTCAGCGTGGATGGTGAATTGTCGCTTAGTGACGCTAGTACCGACATCACCGACTCCTCCTGTCACGAATATGCAATATTTCTTATATTGCATATTCGTGACAGGAGGAGAATGATTTGTTTGAGATGAGCTAAGGCGAATCCCCCAGCTCCGCGTGGCACTGGATCACCAACATTTCTGTCCACTCTGACAGCCATACCAGGCTCCGTCATGATATCGGGCGACATTGTCGCTGATGGTGCATTTAAATGAATTGAACACCATCCTCGCACGACGAGGAGTGACTAGGTTTTAGATGAGTTGTCGTATCCTACAGCCCGGTCCCGCCGCACACTTCATTGCGGATAGTAGCGACGACAATCTGAAGATCGAGCCAGAAACTGTAGTTCTCGATGTAATGCAGGTCTGCAGCAATGCGAGCTCTAGCATGGACCGGATCAACTGTTGGCCCACGCCAACCGCGAACTTGAGCAAGCCCAGTAATTCCAGGGCGAACTTCATGTCGATAGTGGTAATTGAAAACCAACTGCTCGTAAGGAACTCCAGCGGCGAACATCCCGATAGCATGGCATCGAGGGCCGACCACCGACATATCGCCCTTCAACACGTTGATGAATTGAGGAAGCTCGTCAAGACTGCTTTTTCTTAAAAAGCTCCCAAGACGGGTAATTCGAGGGTCTCCATCAACCGTCTGCGCAACACCGCTTACGTCGCAAAGGTCAGTGCGCATTGATCGAAACTTTAATATCCGTATCTGCTTCTGGTCTTTGCCCCATCGAACCTGCTTAAAAAATACAGGGCCCGGGCTGTCGAGTTTAACCGCCAGTGCAATCAAAAGCAGAACTGGTAAGAGAACGACAAGCACGGTCAATGAAAATGCGATGTCGAATCCGCGTTTCAAAGACGACCGTGCAGCAGAGGAGCCTCCGACTGCCGTTAAGCCTGTCGAACGAGGCGAGTTACTGACGTCTGAAATCGAGCCACTCAATGGATCGGTGGCGCTTTGATTAGTAAAAAAGCTCATATCAATCCCAACCGCACTAACATACAATAACGCTCTTTTAACCTAAACTTTCATCGGCGTCATCTTTATCCTCAACAATTAGTTAACCTCAAGGCAAATGTGACTTTTATGCAATTAAATTTTGCCGACACTTGATTTTCACGCCGCTCAACTGCAGCGGTTACTGAAGATGTATCCCTGCATTGACCGAGCCAACATAGAGCAATTTAAAATCATCTGTAGATTGTATTTTTTCGATACATAAATTTATTTGGTTGTAGTATTCGATTTTTTGGGAAATAAGGTTGGAGCACGTCTTAGGAACTTGAACGTTTCAGGTCAGCGAAGGCCATACACAGGCCAAGGACGAAAAAAATCGGGTATTTCTTCGGAACTGCTGGCGCTCGATACTCGCTAAAAGCTGAGCGATCGGGAAAGGCTTCCTACGGAAGGAACCGCGCTACCACCTTTAGCTGAACCTGAAGAAAGAGCACGCCTCACCTATAAGTTCTGGCAACGCAATATTGAGTCTGAACGAATACCTGTTCCAGCAAATTACGCACCAAAATGACTCTGCTGGATTTACCATTTGTTAAAGGTCTATCTTAAACAGGCTGAAATGAATCTCTCCTACCGTGAAATCGTTAGGAGTATGACAAATGACGCCGCGTTCAAAAGTTTGGTTGCTGAGTTTTCTGGTTTCAGTTGGCCTATGGTCGCTTGCGATCAAAGGCGGCGGATTAATTGCAAGTTCGCTATCGCCGAATTCAGTGGACACTTTCTACACAGCGAGCACTAAGTAGATTGTTCAGGTGAAAGAGGTACTGGCTTAATTTGGAACAGACGGTGGATGCTGCGCAAACCAGCGTTTACCATCGATGAGAAGTTCCGTTGCGCTTTCATATTAGATTATTAAAATGTAGAGATGTCTCGGCGCTTTCGCTATTTGTTGTTCGCTACATTGCTTTCGCTTGCTATATGGTCGCTGGTGGCCGTTGGCATCATTTATGGCTTGTAGCGACTGGCGCCAACCTATCCTTTTCGCGCCCGTTCTCCCTAACTCAAGTCTCTGACGTTCAACGGCATCGATCTGGCTGGACATCCAGGCATCTCACGGCCTTGTTTTGCCGGTTGCAGGTGCAACGGTAGCCCGGATCAACCCGACTGGATCTCAGGAAAGATGAGCGATCAATCGCTTCCGTCGCAGTCGGAACCGTCTTATTCTTTCCTCATCGTTGTATTTTGAGGTCCCTTAGCGAGAGATCCATAGCTACGTGAGCAAGGGACTTAAAATGCTTAAGTCCAACACCTGGGCCCGCTTCCTTACTGGGGACCTATTCCCACTCAGCACGAACGCAAGATTTTTAGAGAATACACATCAGCCCTGATGCTTGTAGAAGTTCTTCAGTCAAGAAAGAACCATCAATCGGCATCGGGCTGGTGCTAGTGTCGTAAATCTTGCAAACAAAGACACTGAGACCTGCATCTTTTTCAACCTTGTCGGATCAATACAAGCTGTCGCAATATCCTTCTCAAGAACCTTCGCTCCAAGATCGAGGGTAGTATCACTCAGTCTGCTCCAAAAACGTAAGCGGGCGAATACTACATCGCCTTCAGACGGAGCCATCAACTGCGACCGCGTTAAAAGTGAAACCACCTCGCTTGGGTTCTCGCCAGCGGCATGCTGTATCATGGCGAGGCGCAACCAAAGGTCACCTCGCGTCGGTAGACAGGTCAAGGCATGTAAAACGTAGTCCCGCGCTGTGATAACTGCGCCTGCCCATTCCTCGTAATCATCATCGGCATTTTTAAGATCGACATTGGCTAGCACAACCGCCGCGCCACTGATGACAACATCTGAGCGGCAAATACCAGCCTGCGCTAGGCTGGACACTTCTGAGACTCTCTTTTCGATCGCGGTGCCGTCGATCGAATTAGCAACATTCAGCCGCTGACCTAGATATACAATGTCAGCCGCATCGCGCGTGAGGTCGATTTCCTTGACTGCGATACCAGCCATAAGCAGGAAGAAAAAAGAAATCACCGCCGGCAGAATGGCCGACCTCACAGAGACACCTGCTTAAATTTTAAGAAACTGATAGACCTAGCCCTCGCGATAATAAGTTGCGTAACTGGAGTGGTAATACTCCGCAGAGCCAAATGTTTGATAAAGTTTCATGCGGTTCATGTCCACTTTATTGAGAACAACACCCAGACACTTTTCGTATATCCGCGGTTCGGTTTTCAACGTCTGGCGCACCATGTGTCTTGCAACCCGACCCCACTCCGTTACGTAAACAAATGCATCAACATTTGTCGCCATGGCCCGCGCATCCACAACAGGCGCCAGCGGCGGAAGGTCTATGATGATATAGTCCGCATGCTCAGAAATACGGTTTAATAAGTGTCGCATCGGAGCAGATGAAAGCAGTTCAGCCGAGTGAGGCAGCCGCTGTTTCATTACCGCAGGTAGAAAAGCAAGCTTCGATCTTTTGCTCCGAAGCAAACAATCTTCCAACGGAGCTTGCTCAAAAACAGCCTCAACGAGCCCCTTTTCCGCATGCCGCGCGATCGCCCGTGTGGCACCTGGGTTCCTTAAATCTGCGTCTATTAGAACAGTGCGTGAGCCTTGGCTCGCTAACAACTCGCTCAGGTTGACAGCGACCGTTGACTTACCTTCTCCTGGAAGAGTGGAAACAACCCCGATTATCTTACAAGCCGCAGAAGGCAAGACCATATCGGCAGCAATTTTGACACTTCGCATCGCTTCTGCGAAAGGCGAAAGAGGATGGTCTAGGACATAGTCCATGACAGCACTCGACTTTCTAATCTCCCGCTGTGACGGCTCTTGACCTACCCTGTCGGCAGGCTTGCTAATCTTTGAAATGAGAGGCGCGGTACCCAGCGTTTCCAGCCCGAGAACATCGCGAACCTGTTCGGCAGTCCGGAAGAAACGATCCCTATACTCACGGAACATCCCAATGCCCGAGCCTGCGGCGGCACCCAAAATTGCAAACAGCGCCACAACCAAGGTTTTTCTTGGATATGCAGGCGTTGTTGGCACGACGGCCGGCGAGATAATGCGCGCCTCTGTCACCGGGAAAGACTGCTGCTGAACTGCCTCCTGGAACTTCTGCAGAAACGATTGGTAAAGGTTTTTGTAGGTTTCCGCCGATCTCTCAAGTTCACGCAACTGGACCATGGTCTCATTGGCACCTGCGCTAACGCTAGTCGCTTGATTGACGGAATCCTGAAGGCTCTTTTCTCTTGCTGTCGCGACATCGACATCGCTCTTGTAACTCTCAGCAATGCGCCTCAATTCGTCGAACATCTGGCGCTTGTAATCCGCCATCTCGTTGCGTTGTCTGACCACACTTTCATGGTCCGGACCGAGGATGGCAGACAGCTGGTCAGCACGTTTCGAAGCGGCTAAGTACTTCGACCGTAGATCGTTTGAGATTGAACTCGCAAGAACATCGGTAACGATGGCGTCCATCTGCCCATCTTTGATGATCTGCTGAATTCGGTTGAAGCGCGCCATTTTTGAAGCGACATCTGCCTGCGAGGCAATTAGCGCGCTGTTGAGCTCGGCAAGTTGCTGATCGCTGACGAGTTGAGTTCCCGTGGAGACCAATCCATTTGCAGTACGAAATTTCTGCACTGCAAGATCGGATTCTAGGGCTTTTTGGCGAAGCTCGGCAATGCGGTCCTGAAGCCAGTCACTCGCGCGCCTCGTCGCGTCGTATTTTGAGTCCAGTTTATCATTGAGGTAGGCCTCGGCAATCCCATTGGCTATCTTGGCCGATAACTCTGGAGACGGGGAAACAAAGTTCAGAGCAAGTACGTAAGACTTTCCAGTCCGGCTGACTTGCATGTTGTCGCGAACCTTGTCGGACGCATTCCGTCTTAGCCGCTCTTTATCTTCGCCCACCACTGTGTTGGACACAAACCAGGTTGAAACATTGAGCAAAGACCGCACAAAGTTTTTCGCCTGGGTGATTGGTCCAGCATCAGAAGCCATGAAGACAGGATTCTCATCGAGCTTTAGCCTATCCACTGTCCCCATTGTGATTGCACTGGATTTCAGCAGTTCGACCTGACTCAGCACCGCGGCATCATCGTCGACGTTTTCACCAAACTTCGACAATTGTTCAACGACGACTGTATTGGCCCCGTCGATCAGAATGTTTGCAGTCGCTTGATAGAATGGCACCGCGGTAAGGACGTAGGCTATGCCAAGGACAACAAACACGACGACCGTAACCGCCACTATTTTCCACTGCCGCTTAGCAACGCCAAGCATCCAATCGAAATCAATAGACATGTCGGAAGCTTGATCGTCCGACGACCTAGCCTGTTGAACGGCAAGAGACGTATTTCTAGCATCCATGGATTTAGATCTCAGCCCCGAGCCGTATAGACGTGTATAAATTCATTGAATTACGGCGCTGTCGGACTTACTGACGAACTGGATCCACCGCTTCCGCCGCTAGAGGCAGAAAAGAACCGGGCACTACTGGCACTTGCGACAAGCGAACCGTTGCTTTGTCCGACACCATTGCTCCCGCCAGCCTGCGTGCTAAGCGAACCGGAACCACCTACAGCGCCGCCAGCACCCGGACCACCAACCGCTGCACCACCGGCGCCAGCACCTGCGCCTCCACCGCCGCCGAGCGCTGCAGTCGGCGCTTCCGCATTGGCGCCGTTGAAGGCGTCAATGAGCGGCTGGTTACCTGACTCCAACACGCTCTTCTGAATCGTGCCAGCGTACAGCGGATCGACGACCACGCATGCCCGTGCCGCGCGCCCCAATCCACCACCAATTCCAGCGACCTGGCCGCTCAGCGCCGCGACCTGCGCCTGACTTTCAGCTGCCGCCGGGGCAGCCAGTGAAATCAAAGCAGCAAGGGTTGCTGGACTTGAGCCAGCCAAAGCCCGAACGCGCATTTGCATTGCCATCCCGCCACCAGAATACTGCTCAAGAAGCGCCTGCGGATTGGCAAGAAACGCTTGAACATCGGCATCGGGGAGTTTGGCAGGAGCAACAAAACAAGAGCTTTTAGGCGCATCTTGAGCCTGCGCTCCAACAGTGAGCCCCAAATATGCACATGCACATATGGCAAGAAGGCCGCTCGCGCGAAAAGACAACATATAGGTGCTCCTAGCAATTAATACTTTGGTTACCAACATATCACACGGTTTGCTGGCAGCAGCAACCCTCGACTATAATAAACACCGTTTATGCTTAAAGGCTGATCCCAATTAAACCGCTGCACTCAGAAAGCTCTAACAGTATCGCGTGTGGACTTGACGTCGGAAGTAGCACCTGCAGCAGTCGAAGTGACAGAATTCACGATATTTAGGAATTTCACGAGCTCTGTCGAGTCGGAATTGGTGACATACAGGATGTCCTTATCCTGCATCGGGAACTTTTGGAGAGCAAACAAGCTCGACGGATCCCGCAGATTTGCTCGGAATATAACAGGTATAGTATCAGCCTTGAAGTGCGACACATTCACACCGAGCTTGTTCAACATCGCTTTGTCAGCGACACGATACAACATGACTTGCGCAGGGTCAGCACGACCATCCAACAGGCCGCCTGCTTTACCTAACGCATCGCCCAACGAGAGATCAGACTCTTCAAAATCAAACCGTCCATTTAGTCCAGCGGCACCGAAAGCGAGATAGGTCCGGCGCTCACGATCGACCGTGATGATGTCCCCCGGCACCACATAGATGTTCTCAGCAGGCGTTTTCGTCAGGTGATCATAGAGAATGGTCCCAGAGCGGCCGCGCCGTTGCAAGGTTACGTAGGTCTCTTTACCAGGAGAGCTCAAACCGCCAGCTTCTGAGAGAACGTCCAAGACACGCTCGCCAGCTTCCGTCAGAGTAATTTTCGCAGGACTTCTCACATCGCCGAGGACGGCGACCTGCGCTGAGCGGGCGCTGATCTTGGTGACAACCGCCTGCGGCTCGATAGCCCTGTTTGCAAGACGATCTTCGATGACGCGTGCGACTTGCTCTTCCGTGTAGCCCGAGACTTGAACCTCGCCTGCGTAGGGGATGTTGATTGAACCAGATCGCCCAACTGTTTGCTGAGGCAGCTGAACAAAATTACCTGGACGACTTCCGGCATCAGCGGGGATAAACAGGCCACCCGCTTGGGACTCGAATATTGAGACCTGAATAACGTCGCCGACACCGAGCGGCAGAACCGGCGCCCCTCCGCGCCCACCACCGAAGCCTCCCTCCAGCGACTTGGCCGTCGTATCGCTGAACACGGACAGCACAGCCGCATTTATATCCACCAAAGCGTAATCAATACCAGCCGTCTGATTACTCTTCGAAGATACAGCGGACACTTTGACTGTAGCGTTTGACTCAACTGCACGCGCAGACGGGCCAGAAGCGGGTAAAGATGTACAGCCCGACAACCCCAGCAGCAGTGCACTTAGTAAAACGCCAGATCTAAAGTGTTTCAATGTAAGCCCCTCGTCAGTCTGTATGTGCTTAAAATGACTAGCAAATGAAGGCAATACTGGCGCCGCCTGCCAATACAAATGTGCATGTGTTTTCTAAATAAAGTTGCCGCAGAGCAACATCGCGCCGGTTCTAGCTATCTAAAATCATCAAGATTATATTTTTTGTTAATGTATCTAATTGTCATTGACACGACTTTAACAAACAGACGTTGCTCAGTTAGCACGGACTAAATGATCATTAAGCGATGCCGCGTTTCAGCAAAATAAGACAGCTAGCGTGAATGAGACATTCCTTAATTCAAATAGAGTCGGAGACATATTTTCCTCAAGTTGATGCATTTGGTCCCAGCGAAGAAGCGGATCGCATCTTCTCAAATCCGAAAGCGGCGAAAACAATCAGGTGTCGCGCCTCCAATTTCTGTTTTCGCTACGCGCCTGTTTCTTCGGCGGAAGCATGCAGATCGACACGATTGGCGCGCAGAGCAGAGCGAAGAACGCCGCGAGACCTGGAATTTGCAAAGAGAAATCAACTGCCGAATGAAGAGTGACGAGAACAAGAGACGCTAAGCCAACCGCGGCTATGTAACGCTGTCGGCGCCGTATTCTCAACCCATGAATGTACACGAACGCTAATGTTCCAATGCCGACAAGGAGCAGCGGAATAAACGCCAGGCCCAGAGAAAAGAGGCCCTCCATGTAGACATTGTGGGCTCGGTCCCAAATCAGATAGATACCACATCTTGCATCACGATAGGCGGGGAACACTTCTCGGAAGCTGGCGAGACCTGCACCAAACGGCATGTGGTCCTTGATCGCAGCGGTTATCCCTGGAAAGACGCATATGCGGCTCTCGAAATTCTGAGCCGCGCCTCGAAAAAGCACGCGCTCTGCTAGCGATATAAAAATACCACTACCAACGAGGAGGATTGCGGCAGCTGCTACAAATCTCCTACTCCCGCCTTTCCTCTTGCTGGTTGACCTTACCTCCTTTTGATCGGGAAAGAGAATAAGGATTAGCAAAAGGCACAGAAGAGCCGCGAACGTCGAAACGATGCCACCTCTCGACTTGGTCAGCATCAGAGCGCACGCCGTCGCGAGACATGATAGCGCGTAGAGACCAGCAAGAATCGTAGCCCTTCGATCCACGAAAGGTATGCCGTTAAGGTATGCGAAAACCGAGCGCACCAAATCGGTTTTGCTGGCACTCTGCCACGTGAACGCAACCTGTAGGATCAAAAGCAATCCAAAGAATGTTGCCGCCGTATTGCGATTGATGAATGTGCCGGTAAGACTGTCTTGATAGGCCTGCTTCTTGACGAACAGAACCATGTTCGGATCGGCAAGAAACTGTATGATGCTAAACACTGAGATGATGGCACCGGCTATCACCATATATCTTAGAAGCCGATTGCACCGATTCTCGTCTCTAAAAAGCGCCAGTGCGGCAATGAATACTCCAAAAGGGATCGCCAGCATCAGAACCACGCTGGATGTGTCTCCAGGTGTCAGCGATATCGAGGCTCTAGCAAACGGCAGGTAGGTACGCACCATTTCCCAAACCGGGTCGAAATAGAGGAGACTATAGAAACCTGATGCTTGAAGCTCGGTCCATCCCACGAGGAGCGAAAGTAAGATTAGAGCGATTGTCGTAACATTACGCGTGTTGGCCGGAACTGGTGAAACCATCAAGATCACAGGCATCATTACGGACAGGAGCAAAGATCCGATGGCCACAGTTTCGGCTTGAACTCCTCCGTAGGAAAAGAGCAAAAAGAGACAGAGCAGCAACAGCAAAGCCCGTAGTACGCTTTGCAACTTCCCGGCTACTTTTCCTCGGTTCCGGTGAAGGGCGCCCTGCCTCTGCTGACTGTGTTTCCCGGGTTGGGCAGGTGGCCGTTCCATAAATGTTCCTGCGGGCGCAAAAGTGATCCATCCTTACACATGTAAGTTGCAGGGCCTTTACACGCTGTTGGCTTGTTGCGGAAGCCGAATTTGAACACTTACAAGCTATATCGAGCATTTCCTCCCTATGATGGGCAGCAAAGAACCTGAACAGGAAAATCCATTCACTATTGTTCGGTATTTGTGCGTGTAATACACGCGTGCAGACTAGACATTTTGCAGCCAACCAGTAAGTCTCGTTTTCGCACTGAGCCTTTCACAAGCGATTTTCAGGATAATCATAATGCTCTTTGAGCGACTGAATATTGAAGGCCCCATCTTGATTGTTCCGAAGAAATTTGGAGATTCACGAGGGTACTTCATGGAGACCTTCCGGGCCTCTCTCTTCGAAGCAGAAGCGGGCCACTTCAAATTCGTTCAAGACAATCGTTCGATGTCAGCCGAAGTGGGCACAGTCCGGGGCCTACACTTTCAGCTTGAGCCAAAGGCACAAGGCAAGCTCGTCTCGTGCACAGCGGGCGCGCTACTTGATGTTGCCGTCGATATTCGCTCTGGTTCTCCAACATACGGACAATTTGTTGCCGAGGAACTGAGTGCCGAAAATGCGCACCAACTCTGGGTACCCCCTGGCTTCGCTCATGGTTTTTGTACACTCGAGCCCAATACCGTCATCAGCTACAAAGTGACCGACTACTACAGCCCCGAACATGACCGGGGCTTATTATGGAATGATCCGGCTCTGGGTATTAATTGGCCCGTGTCTGCAGATAATGCGATCCTGTCGGATAAAGATGGCAAGCAACCAACACTCGCCACCCTCGGGAGCGTGTTTCAATATAGCCCGGCGCAGACCGGCTAACCTTCGAACGGATCGGGAGCAATCATGCGCATTCTTGTAACTGGTGGCGCCGGTTTTATCGGTTCTGCAGTCGTTCGCCATCTCGTGGGCGACAAGGGCTACGATGTCCTCAACGTGGACAAGTTGACCTACGCTGGCACCGAAACATCGCTGAAGACCATCACCCACAATGCCAGCTACCGCTTTCTAAAAGCGGACATTTGTGATCACGCAGTCATTTCCCAAGCTTTTGAAAGCTTTAAGCCAGACCGTGTTATGCATCTGGCCGCCGAAAGCCATGTTGACCGATCTATCACCGGCGCCAAAGACTTCGTCGACACTAACGTGATTGGCACCTTCACTATGCTGGAATGTGCCCGACAGTACTGGGCAGGCCTTGTCGGGGAAGCGAAAACCAATTTTCGCTTCCTGCATGTCTCGACCGACGAAGTTTATGGTTCGCTTGGCGATGAAGGTCTCTTCACGGAAGAGACGCCGTATGATCCGAGCTCCCCATACTCAGCCTCCAAAGCAGCCTCCGACCATCTCGCCAAAGCGTGGCAGCGGACATACGGATTGCCTGTAGTCGTCTCGAACTGCTCGAATAATTACGGTCCCTATCACTTTCCAGAAAAGCTGATCCCCCTGATCATCCTGAATGCGATGGAAGGAAAATCGCTGCCGGTTTATGGCAACGGAGCAAACATCCGCGATTGGCTGTATGTCGAGGACCACGCACGTGCGCTCGATATCGTCGCCGAACGCGGCAGGGTTGGCGAGACATATAATATCGGGGGAAGAAACGAACGCCGCAACATCGATGTCGTCAATCGCATCTGCGAACTGATGGACAAATTCTCGCCCACGCCGAGACCGCATGCGAGCTTGATTACCTATGTCGACGACCGACCAGGCCATGACGCGCGATACGCAATTGACGCAACCAAGCTGGAGACAGAGCTCGGCTGGAAGGCACAAGAGAATTTTGACTCAGGCATCGAGAAAACAGTCCGCTGGTATCTTGAGAACAGCTGGTGGTGGGAGCCATTGCGACAAGGATATGCGGGTTCGCGACTTGGGCTCTTGAGCACGTCCATCGCTCCAAAAAAAGAGGACAGCGTATGAAGCGACTGCGGATGATTGTCACGGGCAAAGAGGGACAAGTGGTCCAGTCTTTGCTCGAACGAGCAGCTGGCAATACCCGATTTGAGGTCATAGCTTTAGGACGTCCCAACCTCGATCTCTCCGCTCCTGAAACCATAAGCCCAATCATAGGCGCCGCAAGGCCGGACGTAATCGTCTCAGCAGCCGCCTACACCGCCGTCGATCAGGCGGAAACCGAAGAGACTGAGGCGACGATCATCAACGGCGTCGCAGTCGGCAAAATTGCGGAAGTAGCCAGCGCGCTGGACGTTCCTTTGCTGCACCTGTCAACCGACTACGTCTTCGACGGTAACAAAGACAGACCTTATGTCGAGATGGATCGGGTCGCTCCAGCTTCTGCTTACGGGCGCTCGAAGCTTGCTGGAGAGCAGGCGATTACGGCTGCGACAGCAAACTATGCGATTCTGCGGACGGCGTGGGTCTACAGCCCCTTTGGCAAAAATTTCTTGAAGACGATGCTACGACTTGCAGAAACGCGCGACAGCATCAACGTGGTTGACGATCAGGTCGGCAATCCAACCTGTGCACTGGATATCGCTGATGCGGTTTTCACTATTGCTGGCAATCTGGTCGATAGCGAGGATACAAACTTGCGTGGTGTTTTCCACATGAGCGGTGCGGGCGAAGCGAGCTGGGCCGATTTTGCAACAGAGATTTTCGCCCGATCGGCGCTTAGTGGCGGGCCTTCAGCGGAGGTCGGTCGTATCCCGACAAGCTCTTATCCGACGCCGGCAAAGCGACCCGCAAATTCTAGGCTGGATTGTACCCGACTACAGGATCGCCACGGCGTCCGGCTTCCGGATTGGAAGATATCTACGGACCAAACCGTCGAGCGTCTTATCCGTAAACACTCTAATGATGGGACGATATTATGAAGGGCATTATTCTCGCAGGTGGTAGCGGCACGCGGCTGCATCCGATGACACTGGTCAGTTCCAAGCAGTTGATGCCGGTTTACGACAAGCCGATGATCTATTATCCGCTCTCAACGCTCATGTTGGCTGGCATTCGTGATATCTTGATCATCTCCACGCCACGCGATCTCCCAGGTTTCCAGGCACTTCTGGGTGACGGCTCGAAGTGGGGAATTTCGCTATCCTATGCGGTCCAACCGTCGCCGGATGGATTAGCGCAGGCTTTCATTATCGGCGCGGATTTTGTCGCCGGCCAATCTTCCTGTCTTGTCCTCGGCGACAACATCTTTTTTGGTCACGGTATTACAGAACTGTTTCGCAGCGCTATGGCGCATGAAAGCGGTGCCACGGTCTTCGCATATCATGTCAATGATCCCGAGCGTTACGGCGTCGTGGAATTTGATGCGTCGATGAAGGCAATTTCGATTGAGGAAAAACCTGAAAAGCCCAAGTCTAACTGGGCCGTCACGGGCCTGTACTTCTACGACGCGGACGTCGTGGATATAGCCGCCAACCTCAGGCCTTCGCCGCGTGGTGAACTGGAAATCACGGACGTCAACCGCACCTATCTTGAGCGTGGAAAGCTCAATGTTCAGCAAATGGGGCGTGGCTACGCTTGGTTAGATACGGGCACGCCCGACAGCCTGCTGGAAGCCTCCGAGTTCGTAGCGACGCTTGAGAGGCGGCAGGGCTTCAAGATTTCCTGCCCCGAAGAGATCGCCTTCAGGCTTGGCTACATCACACCCAACGACGTTGAGGCTCTGGCGCGGGACTATGGAAAAGGCACCTATGGAAACTACTTGAGAAATATTCTCAAGCAGGTCTGATCCAGAGGGTCATCCTGAAGGGGGCACAGCACAACCGACGAGCCAGCTGTAGTCTCAAACGAAGTGAAGGTGGTGGACGTTTGTCATGAGGCAGAGACTCGCTTGCGCCGTCGGCGTCCTCGTCCTCTTGACTTTGGCCGCACTGTCTACGCGTTACGTTCATCCGCACTGGGCGTTCTCCGTGCTCTATACGATGCAGCTTCATGTTGCAGTAGGCTGCGTAGCAGCGAGTATCCTCGGGCTCTTGGCAAGGCGCGACGCACTGTTGTGGGGGCTTTTAGTAGTCTCGCTTGGTCTCACCACCGACGCTGCACTGATGACGACGCGCTACAGTCTCACAGCTGACGATGCCGACCTAGGCAAGCCAAGCTTCCGGCTCCTCTCCATCAACGCGCTCAACAGCAATGTCA
The DNA here is from genome assembly GCF_037722385.1 of Agrobacterium larrymoorei. GTDB lineage: Bacteria > Pseudomonadota > Alphaproteobacteria > Rhizobiales > Rhizobiaceae > Agrobacterium > Agrobacterium larrymoorei_C. Next base: position 267 of record NZ_JBBKAQ010000001.1, on the reverse strand, counting down.
AAAGTGGCGAGACTATAACGCGTATGATCGTCGCATCCGGCGCTGACGTCGTGAACGTCATGGAAGCGCCTCCGTTGCTAGACCATATGGATAAGTTGGCCCGGGTCTATCCCTACAGGGTCGGCTGCGGCATCGTGACCAAAACATGCGACCAACTGATGCTTTCAAAGTTTCCGATCGAAACCCAGCACGTGATGTCTCTTAGCACCATCTTCAACGAACGGTTCATTGTTGCTAAGATAAAGATCGCCGGGCGCACGATCGATT
>NZ_JBBKAQ010000019.1:0-195572 GCF_037722385.1 Agrobacterium larrymoorei | reverse complement strand
TGTTACCCATGTCTCCGGTACAAAACGTCACCTATCTCTCAAGTCGGACAGCTGTCCGGACCGGGAACATAGGTAACAGTTTATACCTAAGGCGTCGGCCTCAGCCATCCCTCCTAAATCGATCGCATGTGACGCCGCCTCAGCATGGGGGCTTTTCGTTGCCTGCTTGATTGATGAGCGTCGCAGACATTCGTGGATCCCCGCCTTCGTCGGTCGCGCATAAGCATTTCAGCACCATAAGTTTCGCAAAAGCCGGACGCGCTATGGCTGTCCCGATGATCCGTCTTCCCGCTTTTGTTAAGGGGCGAAAGAGGGTGGGTCGGACCAAAGATCAATCCGCATCCGTCTTCGGGCTTTGCGAATTTCCTTGAGCGGCGTGGCTTTAAGTCGCGTAACTGCCAAGGACAATTCGTCCTGTTGGTCGATGTCATCGTTGTTTGCAGGCGGCCGTCGCGATGTCGAATTCTGAGATTCTTCTGTCTATTTGTGTTCCCACCTACAACCGCCAATTCTTGCTAGAGCGAAATGTATCGTTTCATCTGGAGCGTTTCCGGGAACTGCAGGTACCTTTCGAAATCGTCCTCGTAGACGATTGTTCGACGGACAATACCGCGGCCTATATCCAGTCTCTTGAGGGTATTCCTGAAATCAACGCATACCGCCGGGTAAAGAACTCAGGCTTTGTCAGCAATTATGCTTTTGCCATGCGCCGCGCGCGCGGTCGCTATGCCGTGTTCCTGGGAGATGACGATCTGTTGATCCCGGAGAAGGTCAAGGAATATGTGGAAATCATGGAGCGCGACCCCGGCATCGGCATGGTGCAGGCGCCGTGGATGTTGGTGGATGCGCGCGGCGGGCAGCGCGACGTCGGGCCATTCTACCGCGTGCCTGGACCGACACGCATTTCGCAAAATGATTATTCCGCTTTCCTCAATTTCATCTTTGCCAATCACGCCTTCCCGGAGTTCCTGATCGTCCGTCGCGACGTCCTGGCAAAATCCATATCCAGCGCCACGCCCTTCATTTTCTGGGCCTATCTCTACACCGGGCGAGCGCTCGATAAGACTGACATCCTGTTCATGCCTGAGCCGTTTGCGCGCGTGACGGCCGTGTCGGATGATCCGCGCATGCAGCAGGGCAACAATGAGTGCATGTTCCAGTGGGACACCTATCGCGGCGGACTGGAATACCTTGCGTCATTGATGTGGCGCGACAAGACGCCATCTTCGTTTGAGCGCGAAGAGTTCCTGCGCAAGTTGACGGAATTCATGATCAATCGTCAGAGCGTCGCACTGAGGCTCCATATCGAAACTGGCAACTGGCCGGAGGCTTACATCCTCTATCATCGCATGTCGGCTTATGCCGACCTGCCGATCTCTGGTTCCTCGCCGGATACGATCAAGAAGCTTGCTGGCCTGTTCGTCGCCACCAAGGAAGCGGAAGCCTACAGCCTACAGCCGATCATTCTAGATCCCATGATTACCGATGAGATCGTCAACCTGTTGCCGGCTGGTCTGAAGGGACGATTGACACGGCAGATTCCCGCTGGCGAAAGCGGTCCTCACGCCTGGTTGAGGATGGACCCGAGTTTCGGCGAGCCGATGAAGCGCGGCGATGCAGGGTTTGATGTGTCCACGTATCTGGATCAGTTCATTTAAGTGCCGAGTTCACTGAGCTCTGATACGGATCAAGGCGTCCGGCAAAAGCGAATATTGATATTGTAGCCGCAGGCTCAGGTGGAAGTTTATGATGGATCAAGCCAAATCCGGATCAGTTGATGAAGTGAACAAGAAGCTCAACGAGCTATTGGCGGGTGTGTCGGCCATTGCCGAGCGTCAACAACTGCATGAAGAGATCATGGTGGAGCTTGTCACTTTCCTCCAGGCGTTCCGAGAGGAAGCCCAAGCTGGCCAGCATGCCAATCAGCAGGCTTCCCAGTCCATCGTATCGACGATGAGTACACTCGCACGCTCTAGCGCCGAGTTGGGAGCTGCAGTGGGAGCGAGTGTGAAGGACGTAGCAAAGAGCCTCGAAGGGGTGGCGGGTGAACGTCATCGGACCCTGCTGCGTTTTGCACGCGCTGGTCTGCGCAATGCTCCCGTCGCATCATCTCGGATCAGGTGTGTCTTCCTTGTCCACATGATCGAAGCCTGGGATGCTCAGGTCGATGTCTATCGATCCATGCTACGTGATCCGCGGTTCGATCCGGTCGTCGTCAGCATCAATCGCGCGTTCTCCGGTGAAGGCGGGTTCGGCGGCGAGGACGTCGTCAGCGCCGCACTGGATGGTCTTGGCATTCCTCATCTTCGCCTCGGCACGCAGAATGTCCACGAGGCACAAGACACACTGATCTATCTCTCGCCGGATGTCATTTTCCGCCAGTCGCACTGGGATGTCGATTATCCGCCTGCTTTCAGTACAGAGGCACTCTCGTTCGCGCGCCTCTGCGTCATCCCATACGGTATGTCCATCGTCCAGAAGTTCAGCCACTCGGAGCCGACACCTTCATCCATATCGCCAATGGCGTTCGACCAGCCCTACCATCGCTCAGCTTGGCGCATTTTCTGCGAAACGAATCAGACGAAAGCTTACTTCGAGACCTTTCATCGTGGGCAGCCCAGCAAGCTGGTCCTGTCGGGCTATCCAAAGCATGAGCGTCTCCTTCAGGCTGTCGGCAACGGCGTTTGGCCGCTGCCTGACACAGGGAAAAAGGTCTTCAAGGTCATCTGGGCTCCGCACCACTCGGTCGGGGGCGACTGGCTGGCATTTGGCGTCTTTCACAACATCTACATGGACATGTTGCGGTGGGCGCAACAGTCACCGGACATCGAGTTTGTCCTGAAGCCGCATCCGGCACTTTTTTCTCTCGTGGTCAGAATGGGCTACGTGTCGCAGGCCGGTCTGGATGCATTTATACGCGAATGGAAATCGCTGCCGAACTGCGCACTCTGCGAGGATCAATATAGCGAACTTTTCGCAGCATCCGACCTGATGATCACTGACGGGCTGTCGTTCCTGACGGAATACCAGCTATTCGATAAGCCACTTCTTTTCCTCGATTCGCAAAGGCATGTCCCGTTCAATGAATTGGGCCAAGCCGCCGAAGCCTGTGCTGACAGGGTGATGACGGTGCAGCAGGCCAAGGACGCAACTCTAGCCTATGCGGCGGGCAAACCTTGGGGGCATGAAAGTGAGAGAGCCCGCCTACGCGAAATGCTGTTTCCCACTGAGCGACCATCATCCGAGATTATTCTTGAGACGATAGCCGAAGGGTTGGGTGTGGTTGGTCAGCCTGAGAAAAGTTCTGTGTCTTAATGCTGTGTCAGACGGTCCTCGTATCCCGGAAACCTCACAGGTCCTCTGGCTTTCGCGAGCGTGTCGTCTCGTTATTGCAGTAATTGTTAGCGGCATTCTATCGTAAGGTCGTGAGATGTATCGTCAGACTGTTCAAGAGCAAGCTCTTGCCTACGAAACCCATTCCACTTCGACGGAAGTAGCGGCGCGACGTACGGCGTTCGCATTCGATTTGGATGGTACGATCACCAAGGCCGAGCTGCTGCCGATGATCGCATCGGAGCTGGGTCTGGAGGCGGAAATGCGCCTTTTGACCGAACTGACCATGGCAGGAAAAATCCCGTTTGAAGATTCGTTCAGGCTGCGTTTTGCAATATTGAGAAGTGCCGGCCTGGAGCGTATTCGCTCGATCGTCTCGGAGGTGGAGTTCGATCCTTATATTGAGGCCTTCATCAGCGAGAACGCCGAGCGTTGCTTCGTCGTGACCGGCAATCTCGATGTGTGGATCGAGCCGCTGAAAGAGCGCCTTCCTTGCTTGTTTTATACCTCCACGGCCATGTTGGACGCCGATGGCAATGTAACGGGTCTTGGTACGGTCATGCGCAAGAATGTCGCCGGACTGGAGCTGAAGGAGCGTTTCGATCGGGTCGTCTCGATTGGCGATGGCTTCAACGACGTACCAATCTTCGATGTTGCCGATATTGGCGTTGCTTATATGGGGCTCCATACAGCGCCGGATGCACTCGTGGCAGTCTCCAACTATGTCGCTCTTGACGGAAAATCCTTATGTCGATTGTTAAGCACGCTGTAATCGCTGCTGCGGGCCTCGGTTCGCGCCTTGGTCATGGCAAGCCGAAATGCCTCGTTGAAGTGGAAGGCGTAAAGATCCTCAAGCATTTGCTGCATCTTCTTGATGATGTGGAAGATGTCCGTGTCGTCGTTGGCTTTGAGGAAAAGGAAGTCATTTCGGAGCTGCGCAAAATCCGGCCCGATGTCCTCGTCGTTCGCAATCCCGGCTTCCGCTCTACCACCACGCTGCACAGTTACGAGCTGGGCGCTCGTCACATAACGGGCGACTGCCTTTTCATGGATGGCGACATGCTGATTGAGAAGGAAAGCTTCAAGGCTTTCCTGCAAGCGTGCCGGCCGAACGAGGCCTGCCTCGCCATCACCAAGACCAAAACGCGCGATGCGGTGTTCGCCACGGTCGAAGACGGCATGGTGACCAGTTTCAGGCGTGATGATCCCACAACGTTCGAGTGGGCAAACATCTCCTGGCTACCGAATGCCTATTTCGCTGACATCGGCAACACCCCTGTCTACGAACAGTTGAAGCAGTTCTTGCCCATGCGAGCGCATGAACTGGTCGCGTACGAAATCGATAACGAGCAGGATCTCGCCTTGGCGAAGGACAATATTCACCTGTTCCAGTTGGAAGCCCTGGTTTAACTGGGCGTGCGCATATAGCCGGTCGATTGATGGAAAGATTGAGATGAGCAGGATTTACGACAAGGCTGAGACGATCGATGGCAAACAGGTCCACGATTTCTTCAACTCGCGAGCAAAAAAAGAGGCCAATGCCGTCGATGCCGTCATGTTGCAATCGAATGGATCGACGCTGGCGATAGACCGCGACAAGCACGAGCGGGAAAATCTGATACCGCACCTTTCGAAGCCTTCCAAGATTTTGGAATTGGGATGTGGCGCCGGGCGGCTGGCCACCGTTTATCGCGGGGCAGGCAATCATTATCTCGGGATCGATTTCTCAGAGGAGTTGATCGCACGGGCGAATGCTGAGGTGGGGATGGACGAAACTACCTGGTTTCAGGTGGGAGAAGTCCCTTACGTCAATGTCGAGCAATTGCAGGTCAAACCGCCCTTCGATTTCTTCCTGATCACGGGCCTCTTCATCTACCTGAACGACGAAGCGGTGCTCGACACGTTCCGCTTGATTGCCGACCTCGCAGCACCACAAGCAATGCTCTATCTGCGGGAATCGCTGTCGGATATCGATGTTCGCTTGACCTTAAAAGAGCATTTCTCAGAAGAGCTTGGCGATACGTATAACGCCATCTATCGCACAAGCGATGAACTTAGAGCCGTCATGGACGAAACACTCATCGCCCAAGGGTTCTCCTATTCAGTGAACGGTGAGTACGCCTTCCCGCCCGCTCTGCGCAATCGCGCCGAAACGGCTCAGAAGTATTTTCTTCTTTCCCGCTGAGAGAGAGCCCGGGCAAGTTAGCGTTTTTAATTCACCGAAACGCTCTAGGTCGGCACCCCGTCACATCTTCGCGCCTGATTGACGCGAGCAAGTTGGCCACCTGGAGCCAGCGTTTCTTAAGCGCAAGTGGAACATTCTCTCAAAGCAGTAGTTCACTCTTTGCTAATAGGAGAGTGAAAGATGCTAAAAGGATTGCTATTGTGGGCGCTGGGCGTCCCGTTCTTCGTCATTGTGTTGCTTTATATGTTTGTCTTCTGAGCATGAAGCGCCGTGCTTCTGATTGGACGCACAAGGGACGCTTTCGCTTTGGGATCTATGCATTGTGTATTTCCGAAAATCGATTCCGATTTTCGGGCAGATGCACGAAGCAAACGTCGAGGAATCGAAAAAGGCGCCGGGATTTTCCGGCGCCTTTTCGTTTTATTCGAGATCGTCCAGAAGTCGGGAAGCCGATTTTGCACTCGTTCTGCGGATCTCGATTTCATCACGACGCGAGGAGAGCAACTCGCCGGCCAGCAGCGCTTCTGCAAGATCGGCAGGCAGCGATAGGATGACACGTTCGCCATCGGATATCTTGCCCGTGTCACTGCGCTTGCCGACGATCATGCCGCCCGCCACCGTGTTGTTGGTGTCCGGATCGATCAGGATGAAGGAGCCGGTGGAGCGGTTCTGCTCGTAGGGGTCGAAAATCGCTGTTTCGTCGAAGCTCAGGCGCACCTTGCCGATGGCGTTCATCGGCAGCGTTCCGTCATGCGTCTGCCAGTGGCCGTTCTTCAGGTCCAGCTGCGTGAAGGGCTGAACGCTGACGCGCTGGCGGCGGCTACCGCTTTTCAGCCAGTAGCGCTTGTTCGGTTCGATGCCGCCGGGTTGTAGTGCGACGATCTGAGCGTCGAAAGCCAGACCCGTCTGAGGCTGCGCATCAATGGACACGATCATGTCACCGCGCGAGACATCGACCTGACGGTCGAGCACCAGAGTGATCGCATCACCGGCAACGGCGGCGTTGCGCACCAGATCGAACGTGACGATCTGTTTGACGTTCGCCACCATGCCGGACGGCAGGATGACAACGGAATCGCCGGGTTTTACAGCGCCGCCTGCAACGGTGCCCTGATAACCGCGGAAGCTTTCGCCGGGACGAGACACGCGCTGAACGGGAAGCCGGAAGCCTCCGGTCTGGGTAGAGCGCACCGTCGCAAGCTCCAGCGTTTCGACGAGCGTCGGGCCATCATACCAGGGCATGGAAGCCTTGCCGGAAAGCACGACGTTCTCGCCCTTCAGCGCCGACATCGGAATGGCGACGATCTGCTTGATGCCAAGCGACAGCGCAAATTCCTTGAAGTCATGCGCGATCAGTTCGAACCCGGCCTTGTCGTAGTTGGTGAGATCGATCTTGTTGACGGCGAGCACGAACTGGCGAATGCCCATCAGTGCTGCGATCGTGGCGTGACGGCGCGTCTGCTCCAGGATGCCGGTGCGCGCATCGACGAGAAGGACGGCAAGATCGGCAGTGGAAGCGCCAGTCGCCATGTTGCGCGTATATTGCTCATGGCCGGGCGTATCTGCGACGATAAAGGCGCGCTTGTCGGTTGCGAAATAGCGATAGGCGACATCGATGGTGATGCCCTGTTCACGCTCGGCCTGAAGACCGTCGAGCAGCAACGCGAAATCGGGAAGGCCGAGATCGTTCTGCTTGCCGCTATCGCGCTTCAGCGTCGCAGCCTGGTCTTCCTTCACCGCTTTGGTGTCCCAGAGCAGGCGTCCGATCAGGGTGGACTTGCCGTCATCCACGCTACCGCAGGTGATGAGGCGTAGCGGGCGGGTATCCTTGACGGCTTTTGCAGGTTCGACAAAGGGCAAGATGGTGGCGGATTGCGCCGTGGAGGTCTGGGTCATCAGAAGTATCCCTCGCGCTTTTTCTTTTCCATGGAGCCGGACTGGTCGCGATCGATAGCGCGGCCTTGTCGTTCCGAGACGGTGGCGATTTCAAGCTCGGCGATAACCTCGTCCAACGTCGTGGCTTCGGAGTGGATCGCGCCCGTCAGAGGGAAGCAGCCAAGTGTGCGGAAGCGGATCGAATCATATTTTACTTCTTCGCCAGGCTGCAGTTCCAGCCGTTCGTCTTCAGCGAGAATCATCATCCCGTCGCGCTCGATATAAGGGCGTTCCTTGGCATAATAGAGCGGAACAAGCGGAATGTTTTCCGCCTGGATGTAACGCCAGATGTCGACTTCCGTCCAGTTGGAGAGTGGGAAGGCGCGCACGCTCTCGCCCTGACGGACCATGCCGTTATAGATATTCCACAGTTCCGGGCGCTGGTTGCGTGGATCCCATTTGTGGTCGGGCGTGCGGAAGGAATAGATGCGCTCCTTGGCGCGGCTGGCTTCCTCGTCGCGGCGCGCGCCGCCAAAGGCAGCATCGAACTTGCCGGCATCGAGTGCTTGACGCAGGGCTTCGGTCTTCATGATGTCGGTGTAGAGCGCAGATCCATGTGTAAATGGCGTCACATTCTCCACCGCACCACGCGGGTTGGTGTGCGAAATCAGGTCGAGATCATACTCCTTGACGATATTGTCGCGGAACTCGATCATTTCCTTGAACTTCCAGCCGGTATTAACGTGCAGAAGCGGGAAGGGGATGCGACCCGGGAAGAAGGCCTTGCGCGCAAGGTGCAGCAGCACGGACGAATCCTTGCCGATGGAGTAGAGCATCACCGGACGCTCGAACTCTGCGGCAACTTCACGGAAAATGTGGATGGCTTCGTTTTCGAGGGCCTTCAGATGGGGATCGAGCGGCTGCTTGGGTGTGCTGACGCTGGTGCCTTCCGTTTCCGGAACTGCATTGGACATTTTAAACTCCGGCAATGTACTGAATTGAACTGTCAAATTTGAGAGGCGGGACGGATCGAGCTTTGCGTTGCTTCAGCGACATGCAGGCCGCATTCGCGCTTCTCGTCATTTTCCCACCACCAGCGCCCGGCACGCTCTGGTTCGCCGGGCTTGATGGCGCGGGTACAGGGCTCGCAACCAATAGACGGGTACCCGCGTGCATGAAGCGGATTGACGGGAATGTTCTCTGCCGCAACATGGGCCTTGATCGCGTCGATGTCCCAGTCCGCCAACGGGTTGATCTTGATGAGATTGCGATCCGCATCAAACTCGGCAAAGGGCGTGGCAGCGCGATTGCCGGACTGGCCGCGGCGAAGCCCGGTGATCCAGAAGCCAGCGCCTTCGAGTGCCTTGGCAAGTGGGATCAGCTTGCGCACATGACAGCAGGCATGGCGCGCCTCGACGCTCTCATAGAAACCGTTCAGTCCGTACGTCTCGGCATAGGCGTCGATGTCGTCCTGTTCGGGGTAAAAACGGGTGATGGTGATCCCATACCGATCTTCGGTCTCTTCGATCAGGCGAAGCGTTTCCGCAAAAAGGCGCCCGGTTTCCAGGGTAGCCACGTCGATCGGCAGGCGATGTGTGCCAATTGCCGCGGTGATGACCTGATCTTCAATTCCAAGGCTGGTGGTAAAGACGGCACGCGATCCGAGACCTGCGACGAGGGCAAGCCTTTCGGCGAGAGAAAGGTCTTTCAAACCCGCGTCGAGCGAGGTGACATCCTGACTGGAAAAGGTCTGCGGAGGCGTATTGATCGTCATTTCTCGATTCCGAAACTTTACTGTCCCGATAATCTTCGAAAGGCGTCATCTTTTACAGAAACGCGCGTGCTTCTGTCGGTCGCTCGCGAGCAAATATCTCTCCTGCTGCGTCGTTACGCGCAAAAGACTCCCAAGATGACAAGATAGCTCCCAGATCAACGGTGCCAATAAAACCTCAACTGTTCCGAATTGCAAGAGGATTGCGATATTTTCTGTAATTTTTGTAGAATATTGCTGCACGCCTCGGTAGGGCTCTTCACGCAGGTTTTGTTCCCGTGCTTTACGCAATACCATTCCGGTAACGCGATTTTTTCGCGAGAGACAGGGTGAAAACGGGCAAAACTGCGAACTGGTTTTGCGCGTATGGGGGCTTCAGCGCATGAGTTGTTGCGCCGATCTTTCGCTCCGCGGCGTTTTTCTTATTGTCGCAGGAAGCCCGAGGGAAACACTTTTGCGAATAAATCGCAGCAGATTGACCGTGAAATCCTAAACGCTACTGTGAGCGCATACGCATCCAGGAGGGTAGTGATGTCGAAATTTCTTTCCAGCCTCAGCGCCATCGCGCTCAGCCTGTCAGTCACATTGGGTGCAGTCGGACCGGCATTGGCCGATACAAAGCTCTTGAACGTGTCCTATGATCCGACACGCGAGCTTTATAAGGATTTCAACGAGGCCTTCGCCAAGAAGTGGAAGGCCGATACGGGTGAGGATGTCAGCATCCAGCAGTCGCATGGCGGTTCCGGCAAGCAAGCACGCTCGGTCATCGATGGCCTGGAAGCTGATGTCGTCACGCTTGCGCTGCAGAGCGACATCGACGCGATCGTCAAGAACAGTGGCAAGATCAATCCGGACTGGCGCACGCGCCTGCCGCACAACTCTTCACCATATACATCCACTATCGTCTTTCTCGTCCGCAAGGGTAACCCGAAAGGCATTCATAACTGGGGTGATCTGGTAAAGGGCGACGTGCAGATCGTCACGCCAAACCCCAAAACGTCGGGCGGCGCGCGCTGGAACTATCTCGCAGCCTGGGCTTGGGCGAATGAAGAGTTCAAGGGCGATCAGGATAAGATCAAAGCCTATGTCGGCGAACTCTACAAACGCGCCCCAGTGCTTGATACGGGCGCCCGCGGTTCGACGGTGACCTTTGCTCAGCGTCAGATCGGCGACGTTCTGTTGGCCTGGGAAAACGAGGCTTATCTTGCCGGCCAGGAATTCGGCGAAGATGCGTTCGATATCGTCGTCCCGCCGATTTCGATCCTGGCAGAACCGCCCGTTGCTGTGGTTGACGCCAACGTCGATGCCAAGGGCACGCGCAAGGTGGCAGAGGCCTATCTGCAATATCTCTACTCCGACGAGGGTCAGAATATCGCTGCCAAGCATTTCTATCGTCCAAGCAATCCTTCCGTTGTCTCCAAGGATCTTTTGAAGCAACTGCCGGATATCAAGCTCGTCACCATCGACGATCCTATTTTTGGCGGTTGGGCCAAGGCGCAGCCTGAGCACTTCGGCGATGGCGGCATCTTCGACCAGATTTACAAGCCCGCCAAGTAAGTGAATGATGTGCAAGCGTTCGGGCGGCCACGTGCCGCCCGGCGTGAAGCAGAATCGATCGACTGGCTTCACCGCCGGTCGAAAGCGCGTATGATGGCTGGTTCAAGCCATTCGTTTACCCGGAGCCTCGATGAGCAGTACCCCATCGCAAAGCGGATGGAAGTGGCGTCAGTCTAGCGTCTTGCCAGGTTTCGGCCTGACGCTTGGTTACACGATTACCTATCTCTTTCTCATTATTCTCATTCCCCTCGGCGGCCTCATCTGGTCCACCGCCCATCTTGGATTTTCAGAGTTCCTGGCGATTGCCACTGACAGCAGAACCTTGAATGCGCTCCGCGTCAGCTTTGGCACCGCCTTCATCGCAGCACTCGTCAACGCCTTCTTCGGTGTCATCATCGCCTGGGTTCTGGTCCGCTATCGCTTTCCGGGGCGCCGCTTCGTCGATGCAATCGTCGATCTGCCTTTTGCGTTGCCAACAGCGGTTGCCGGCATTTCGCTGACGACCCTCTATTCCAACCGCGGTTGGATCGGTTCGCTGTTCGAACCGCTGGGCATCAAGATCGCCTTTACGCCGATCGGCATCGTCATTGCGCTGATCTTCATCGGTCTACCCTTCGTCGTGCGCACGGTGCAGCCCGTCATGGAAGAGATCGACCGGCAGGTGGAAGAGGTTGCGGCCACGCTCGGCGCCAACCGTTTCCAGACGATCACCCGCATTCTTTTGCCGGGACTCGTCCCCGCCATCCTGACGGGTTTTGCGCTCGCCTTCGCGCGCGGTGTCGGGGAATACGGCTCCGTCATCTTCATTGCAGGCAACATTCCCTACGTGTCGGAAATCGCACCGCTTCTCATCGTCATCCGCCTTGAGGAGTTCAACTATGCAGGTGCGACGGGTATTGCCACGATCATGCTGATCATCTCCTTTGCGATGCTCTTCGTCATCAATCTCATTCAGGCCTGGAGCCGCAAGAGGTATGGTTATGCCTGATAGCGTTCAGTCCTTGTCCTACCCGTCCAAGTCTTCCAAGTCGTTTCGCGATCCTGCGAGCGAAGGGCCGGCAGCAAAGCTAGCCCTCTTTCTTGTCGCCTTCCTCTTCCTGGCGCTCTTCCTTGTGCTGCCACTCGTGGCCGTATTCGTCGAAGCCTTCCGCAAGGGCGTGGAATCCTTTTGGGAAGCGATCGTCGAGCCGGATGCGCTCTCTGCCATTCGCCTGACGCTTCTGGTCGCTGCCATCGCCGTGCCGCTCAATCTGATTTTCGGTGTCGCTGCCGCCTGGGCCATCGCCAAGTTCGAATTCAAGGGCAAGGCGTTCCTGATCACCCTGATCGACCTGCCGTTCTCCATCTCTCCGGTCATTTCCGGTCTGGTCTACGTCATCCTGTTTTCGTCCCACAGCGTGCTGGGGCCCTGGCTGAAAAGCTATGGAATCGAGATCCTGTTTGCTGTTCCGGGCATTGTGCTTGCAACTGTCTTCGTCACCTTTCCTTTCGTGGCCCGCGAACTGATTCCGCTGATGCAGGATCAGGGAACCGGAGATGAGGAGGCGGCGATCTCGCTTGGCGCGTCCGGCTGGCAGACCTTCTGGTATGTGACGCTGCCCAACATCAAATGGGGCCTGCTTTACGGAGTGCTGTTGTGTAATGCCCGCGCCATGGGCGAGTTCGGCGCCGTCTCGGTGGTTTCGGGTCACATCCGTGGCGAAACCAACACCATGCCGCTCCACGTCGAAATTCTTTATAACGAATACAATATCGGAGCGGCCTTCGCTGTCGCCACCCTGCTGGCAGGGCTTGCGCTCGTCACCCTCGTACTCAAAACCATTCTCGAAATACGCTTTGGCGCGGGCAACGCTGCCGGCAAGCATTGAAGGGCATATCCATGGAAGTGAAAGTTTCCGGTATCACCAAGCAGTTCGATCGCTTTCCGGCGTTGAACGACGTGTCGCTCAATATCCGCTCCGGCGAGTTGATTGCACTGCTCGGTCCTTCCGGCTCCGGCAAGACGACGCTTCTGCGTCTGATCGCAGGGCTAGAGCAGCCGACGGCCGGACATATTTTCTTTGGCGATGAGGATGCCTCGCACCGCTCTGTTCAAGAACGAAATGTGGGCTTCGTCTTCCAGCATTATGCGCTGTTTCGGCATATGACGGTTGCGGAAAACATTGCCTTTGGCCTCAAGGTCCGCCCATCGGCGACACGGCCTCCGAAAGCAGAAATCCGTAAACGTGTTTCCGAACTTTTGGACATGGTGCATCTTTCTGGGCTGGAAAAGCGCTATCCCAATCAGCTCTCCGGCGGCCAGCGTCAGCGTGTTGCGCTGGCTCGTGCCGTCGCCATCGAGCCACGGGTGCTGCTGCTCGACGAACCGTTTGGCGCACTGGATGCCAAGGTCCGCAAAGAACTTCGCCGTTGGCTGCGTGAGTTTCACGACCGCACCGGCCACACGACGGTCTTCGTTACCCATGATCAGGAAGAAGCACTGGAACTGGCCGACCGCGTGGTGGTGATGAGCCAAGGCAAGATCGAGCAGGTGGGCACGGCGGACGATGTCTATGACACACCAAATTCCCCCTTCGTTTTCTCCTTCATCGGCGAATCCTCAAATCTTCCGGTCAAGTTCCAGAATGGCCAAGTCTTGTTTCAGGGGGAAAGCATTGGGCTTGCGCAGACGGGGGACGGTGAGGGGGATCTGTTCTTCCGTCCGGAAGATGTGGTGCTGACGAATGAGCGGGACGCACTGTACGGCAAAGTGACCACCTGTCGTCGTCTTGCCGGCACCCGTATTGCGGAGATCGATATCGCCAATAATGGCCACGAACCTTACCATCTGGAAATCGAAGTGCCTCTGGATGCGTCGGTATCCGTCGGTAACGAAGTTCGCTTTCGGCCGACACGCTGGCAGATTTTCAAGAAGTAAAACAGACAAAAGGAAAAGGGCCGCTTCGAGCGGCCCTTCCATGAGTTTGGTCGTTGTTTCAGACCCAAAACGTTTTGCAACGTTTCGAAGGGAAGGCGGATCAGGCCGAGGGCTGCCTCGTCAAAATCAAATCCTTTCCATTGCCTGCTACGAAGACCGAAATCTCACTAGACATTGGATCACCTTCCTTTCGCTACGTTGAACATAGTATGAAGGTAATCCGATTCGCGCTGATTGCAAGGGGGCGCCCTTATATCGATGCGTCAATCCGAGCAAGCTGCGGTCGACTGAGAACGGTAGCCTTGCGTCAGAAAAGCTGAAAGTCTTCTCCGACGCAAACGCAAGCATTTGATTTTATTCACCAAACCGCATCACGATCTTGCCGATATGGCTGCTGCTTTCCATCAACCGGTGGCCTTCGGCAACCTGATCAAAATCGATCACATCATGAATGACAGGTGCGATCATGCCGCTCTCCAGCAGCGGCCAGACCTGCTCGACAAGCTCATCGCGAATGGCGCGCTTCTCGTCGGCGGTGCGCGGGCGCATGGTGGAGCCCGTAACGGTGAGGCGCTTGACCATAATGGGTCGTAGATCGACCTTCTCGGCGACGGTGCCGCCGAGGAAGGCGATCATCGACAGGCAGCCGTCCTTTGCAAGCGAGGCGATGTTCTTTTCGAAATAGGATGCGCCGATCATGTCGAGAATGACATCCACGCCCTTGCCGGCGGTTTCCTCCTTGATAACGGCGGCGAAATCTTCCTCGCGATAATTGATCGCCCGCTTGGCGCCAAGCTTCTCGCAGGCGTCACATTTCTCCTTCGAGCCGGCGGTGGTATAGACGTCAGCGCCGAAAGCCTTTGCGAGCTGGATTGCCGTCGTCCCGATGCCGCTGCTGCCGCCATGGATCAGAACACTTTCGCCTTCCGTCAAGCCCGCCATCTGGAAAAGGTTGGCCCATACGGTGAAGAAGGTCTCTGGCACTGCGGCAGCTTTCACCGCATCATAACCCTTGGGGAAGGGCAGGGCCTGGCCAGCGGGCACGACGCAATATTCGGCATAGCCTCCGCCATTGGCAAGCGCGCAGACCCGGTCGCCAACTTGGAAATCGCGGACACCTTCGCCGAGCGCGACGACTTCTCCGGCGACCTCAAGGCCGAGAACCGGGCTTGCGTCTTTTGGTGCGGGATAATTGCCCTGACGCTGCGCCACATCCGGTCGGTTGATCCCTGCTGCCTGAACCTTGACTAGAAGTTCTCCGGCCTTGGGCGAAGGTAAAGGCCCGTTTGAAAACGTCATGACTTGAGGGCCGCCAAAGCTTGGCAGATCGACAAAACGCATGGTGGTTGGCAGTGACACGGGTGGCCTCCTCAAAGCTTTCTAGAGTCAGCTACACTTAGGTGACCCATATGGCTTATGAAAGAAGGCGTAATGCCGCTCCCGTCATTTCGTTTCGCCGTGGCTGCAGATCACAAGGCCGGCATCGCTCTCCTTGGCTGCTTTCTTGATGTTGGCAATCTCTGTACCGATACCCTCCGGATTGCCGATCAACATGCCCTTTGGCAGTTGAAGGACGCCGATCGAGCATCGCAGAAGCGCAAACTCCCGCTCGTTGCCGAAACGGTCGAAGCCCTTGATCTGGCCCGCCAGGCGATCTTCTTCCGAGTAAAGCGAGGTGACATCGTCGTGGAAGTCGCTGAGCAACCGCTCAAGGATTTCGGTCACCTCATCTTTCGTCCAGTCGCGAACGCCGATGAAGAAATCATCGCCGCCGATATGACCAAGGAAGCAATCGCCGGAGAAGAAATAGCGCTTCATCAACGCCGAAAACAGGCTGATGGCATGGTCGCCGACATGGAAGCCGTACTTGTCGTTGAAAGGTTTGAAGTTGTCGAAATCGCAGTAGCAGAAGAAGCGATCTTCATCACTGTCTCGGCAGGACTCCTCGATAAAGCCGCTGATCGCACGGTTGCCGGGCAGAGCCGTTAGCGGGTTCTGTTCCTGTGCCAGCTTCAACTGCTTTTCATTGATGACCTTGATCAGCGACGCCGCGGAGACCACGCCGACATAGCGCATGTTTTCGGTCAGAATGACGCAGGCGCTTCCGCCCATATTGGCGAATATATTCATCAGCCGATCCGCATCCGCATCGAGGCCGACGATGGGAGCGCGATCGACGAAGTGCGAGATCGTCCGTTCATAGACCTTGTTCTTCAACAGATCGCGGCCAAAGGGCTGATAGATATATTCCTTCATGTGGTACTCGTTGATCACCCCGCGCGGTTCGCCATTGGCGTTGAGAACGGGGAAAAAGGCTTGTTCCGGGTTTCGGCGAAAGAGCTCGAAGACGCTGTCGATGCTGTCGTTCTCATAGACGGTGGGAAGATGCTCGATCTGGCGGCGGATGAGGATCTCATCGAGCGTCTGACGGTTGCGGCGGGTTTCTCCCAGCAGTTGGAGATGCGGAAACGACGTCTGCAACTCCTTGACGAAGGTGGTAGGGCGGGAGATGAACCAGCCCTGCACCAGATCGACACCCATTTCGCGGCAAGCGAGAAATTCCGCTTCCGTCTCTATACCTTCAGCAATGACGCGGACGCCGAGCACATGGGCGATGTTGACGATGTTCTTGACCATGTGACGCTTGCGCGGATTGCGCTCGACGTCCTGGATGAAGTAGCGGTCGATTTTCAGATAATCGACATCGAAGTCGCAGAGCAGCTTCATTTCGCCATGACCAACGCCAAAGTCGTCGATGGCGAGCTTGAAGCCTTCCTTGCGCATGCGGTTGATCAGGGTGCTGAACTCCGGCACACTGGTATTGTCGAAGCGCTCCGAAAGCTCGAAGCAGATGGAGGAGGGCGGGATTTTTGCCTGCGCCAATTGCTCCAGCAGCTTGTCCAGAATGATGTCTCCATGGCGTATCAGCCGGACATCGAGATTGAGAAACAGCGTGGCCGAAGAGAAGTCCGGAAGCGTCGAAAACTTGGCGAGTGCCCGGCTCGCAATCATCTTCTCCAATTCGACGAGTTGTCCGTCGGCTTCGACATGATCGAGAAGTTCGAGAGGGTTGGAAAAGCCGATGCGATCGTGTCCGCGCATCAAGGATTCGTAACCGAAAACTGAGCCGGTCGTGGCTTCGACGATCGGCTGGAAGGCGCATTCAAGAACCAGCTTCGCCATCGAAATCATCTGGCCGCTGGCAAACCGTCTGACGATATTCGGCTCGGCACTCATCGAAACCACAGGTTCTCTCCACCATTGCAGATCCGTTCGTGGCAAAGCCACTCGGACCTATGTTTTTAGGCGGGAGTGTGGAGAAGATTTCTCAATGAAAACTTTACGACAGATGAAACTTTGGTGACAGTTTCATGTCTGGTCAGGTTGCGTACGGAGACAGTTCCGTTCAGCGTCTATGCGTGTTGTGGAACGCGTAAAGTTCCGCCACATTGACCGCTTCACCTTCCATCTTCCGACGCGAGGCAAAGCCGCCCTTATCTCGCTGCTGAGTCTCCGCCCAAAGCTTCAGCGCCGCGCGGACGACTTCGCTGCTGGAGGCATAAGAACCGCAAGCGACGGCCTCGTGCATCTTCGCGGCCTGTTCCGGAGAGATCGATACGGTCAACACTGGCATGGTTAGTCCTCCCTATTACCAAGCTGCGGGTTTATTCCCCGTCAGCCGCATTGGCCGCCATCAACATCCGTGGAGCACATGATCATCTACACATCGCGGGGTGGCGGTCGGAGCAAACGTCAAAGCTCACCGTTGGTTCCGGCTGATATGGCGCGGACCAAGAAGAGTTTTTGGCGGGCGCTCAACGCATGCTCGGACTTGGCTCAAAGCGATCGAAAACACGCGGTCTTTTATGTTGATTGATCAGTTAATCAATAATAATAAAAGCTGCAAAGGAGATCGTTATGCCCAAAGTCGGAATGGAGCCTTTGCGGCGCAAGGCGCTCGTCGATGCAGCTCTACGCACTATAGGCCATCATGGCTCGCTGAATGTGACGATGTCGGATATTGCAAAAGAGGCTGGCGTCTCTGCAGCTCTGGCGCATCACTATTTCGGCAGCAAGCAGCAACTGCTGTTGGAAACGATCCGCAGCCTGCTGCGCGATCTGCGAAGGGATGCGGTCGCAGCTTTGACGAGAGCCTCCGGGCCGCGCGAGCGCCTCAGCGCCATCGTTCGGGTATCGTTTCAAAGTGACCAGTTCACCCAGGAAACGGTAGCGGCGTGGCTCGCCTTTTACGTTGAAGCGCAGCGCTCGGAGGAAACCCGCCGGCTGCTTGTCGTCTATACCAAGCGACTTCGCTCCAACATCATGCATAGCCTCGGCCGGCTGTGCCCACCGGACGACGCAGCAAGGATCGCGGAAGGTGCCGCGGCCCTGATTGACGGGCTCTACATTCGCCACAGTCTCCATGCCGCACCGCTTGGCATCTCCGCTGCGGCTGCGCTGGTTGAAGACTACTTCGACATGCAGCTGAAACGCTTTTCGGACAACAAGCCGTCTACCAGCATTCTTTGAGGACACCGACTATGACTTTGAAAGCCCAGCCCAAAGCCTCGCATTTCATCGATGGCGACTATGTCGAAGACGAGAACGGTACGCTGATCGAAAGCATCTATCCGGCCACCGGCGAAGTCATCGCGCGCCTTCATGCAGCCACTCCCGCCATCGTTCAGCAGGCGATCGCCTCGGCCAAGCGCGCGCAGAAGGAGTGGGCGGCGATGAGCCCAACGGCCCGCGGGCGTATCCTGCGGCGCGCGGCGGACATTATGCGCGAGCGCAACCGCGAGCTTTCCGAACTGGAAACGCTCGATACGGGCAAACCCATCCAGGAAACCATCGTTGCCGATCCGACATCGGGTGCCGATTCCTTTGAATTCTTTGGCGGTATCGCGCCCTCTGCGCTCAATGGTGATTACATCCCTCTTGGTGGCGATTTCGCTTACACCAAGCGCGTTCCCCTCGGCGTCTGCGTCGGTATCGGTGCATGGAACTACCCGCAGCAGATTGCCTGCTGGAAGGCCGCGCCTGCCCTGATCGCCGGCAATGCCATGGTCTTCAAGCCGTCTGAAAACACACCATTGGGTGCTTTGAAGATTGCGGAAATCCTCATCGAGGCCGGACTGCCCAAAGGTCTTTTCAACGTCATTCAGGGCGACCGCGATACCGGCCCGCTTCTTGTCAATCACCGGGACGTCGCCAAGGTGTCGTTGACAGGATCGGTTCCGACGGGCCGCAAGGTCGCCGCTGCAGCAGCAGGTCATCTCAAGCATGTGACGATGGAGCTCGGCGGCAAGTCGCCGCTTATCGTCTTCGATGATGCCGATATCGAAAGCGCTGTCGGTGGCGCGATGCTCGGCAACTTTTATTCGTCGGGCCAAGTCTGCTCGAATGGCACGCGGGTCTTCGTCCAGCGTGGCGCAAAGCAGCGGTTCCTCGATAATCTGAAGAGCCGCACCGATGCCATGGCGATCGGCGACCCCATGGATGAGGCAACCCAGATCGGCCCGCTTGTCTCAAAGGCGCAGCAGGAAAAGGTGCTGGCCTATATGGAGAAGGGCAAGTCAGAAGGCGCGACGGTCGTGACCGGTGGCGGCATCCCCAACAATGTCTCCGGTCAGGGCTTCTACGTCCAGCCCACTGTTTTTGCTGATGTGAAGGACGACATGACCATTGCCCGCGAAGAGATCTTCGGGCCGGTGATGTGCGTGCTCGATTTCGATGATGAAGACGAGGTGATTGCCCGCGCCAATGCGACGGAATTCGGTCTCGCAGGCGGCGTCTTCACTGCCGATCTATCTCGCGCGCACCGCGTGGTCGATCAGCTGGAAGCCGGCACGCTCTGGATCAACACCTATAATCTGTGCCCGGTCGAAATGCCGTTTGGCGGCTCCAAGCAATCCGGCTTCGGTCGAGAAAACTCGGCGGCGGCACTCAATCATTATAGCGAGTTGAAGACCGTCTACGTGTCGACCGGCAAGGTTGAAGCGCCTTATTGACCGGATACTCCCCTAGCAGGGGAGTGGCCAATCGGTCCGTCAGCCCGCGTTTTTAAGGCGGGCACCGCCATCGAGAGAGATAAGAAGATGCAGCAGGCAGATTTCGTCATTGTCGGTTCCGGGTCCGCTGGCTCAGCCATGGCCTATCGCCTGTCGGAAGACGGCAAATATTCTGTCATCGTCATCGAGGCGGGCGGATCGGATTTCGGGCCATTCATCCAGATGCCGGCGGCACTCGCCTGGCCAATGAGCATGAAGCGTTACAACTGGGGTTATCTTTCCGAGCCCGAGCCGAACCTCAACAATCGTCGCATCACCGCGCCACGCGGCAAGGTGATTGGTGGTTCTTCCTCCATCAACGGTCTCGTCTATGTCCGTGGCCATGCGGAAGACTTCAATCGATGGGAAGAACGCGGAGCACAGAGCTGGTCCTATGCGGATGTGCTGCCTTACTTCAAGCGCATGGAGCATAGTCATGGTGGGGAGGCCGGCTGGCGTGGCACGGATGGCCCACTGCACGTGCAACGTGGTCCGGTGAAGAACCCACTCTTCCATGCCTTCATTCAGGCGGGAGCGCAGGCGGGATTTGAACTGACAGACGACTATAACGGTTCGAAGCAGGAAGGCTTCGGCCTGATGGAGCAGACGATCCACGACGGTCGCCGCTGGTCCGCGGCGAATGCGTATCTGAGGCCGGCGCTAAAGCGTGGCAACGTCACGCTGGTCCGCGGCTTTGCGCGCAAGATCGTCATTGACGATGGCCGCGCAACAGGGGTCGAGATTGAACGCAAGGGCGCCATCGAGACGATAAGAGCGAACCGCGAGGTGATCGTTGCCGCCTCGTCCTTCAACTCACCGAAGCTTCTGATGCTGTCCGGTATCGGCCCGGCGCAGCATTTGCAAGACATGGGCATCGAGGTCAAAGTGGATCGCCCGGGCGTTGGTGCTAATCTCCAGGACCATATGGAATTCTACTTCCAGCAGGTCTCGACCAAACCCGTCTCGCTCTATTCATGGCTACCCTGGTTCTGGCAGGGCGTGGCAGGCGCGCAGTGGCTGATGACCAAGGGCGGGCTGGGTGCCTCCAACCAATTCGAAGCCTGCGCCTTCCTGCGCTCCGCACCGGGTTTGAAGCAGCCCGACATTCAGTTTCACTTCCTGCCCGTCGCCATTTCCTATGACGGCAAGGCAGCTGCAAAGAGCCATGGCTTCCAGGTGCATGTTGGCTACAACCTGTCGAAATCGCGCGGCAATGTCACGCTTCGGTCTTCCGATCCAAAGGACGACCCGGTCATCCGTTTCAACTATATGAGCCACGCTGAAGACTGGGAAAAATTCCGCCATTGCGTGCGCCTGACGCGCGAGATCTTTAGCCAGAAGGCGTTCGACGAATTCCGCGGCCCGGAGATCCAGCCAGGCGAAAAGGTTCAGTCCGATGCAGAGATCGACGCCTTCCTGCGTGAACATCTGGAAAGCGCCTACCACCCCTGCGGCACTTGCCGGATGGGCGCCAAGGACGATCCCCTGGCCGTCGTCGATCCGGAATGCCGCGTCATCGGCGTGGATGGCCTGCGTGTGGCAGACAGCTCGATCTTTCCGCATGTCACCTACGGCAATCTCAATGCCCCTTCGATCATGACGGGAGAGAAGGCCGCCGATCATATTCTGGGAAGGCAGCCTCTGCCGCGCTCCAACCAGGAACCCTGGGTCAATCCGCGCGCGGCGATCAGCGATCGCTGATTTTGGCCGCGATGCTGGTTCGTGCTGATAGGGCGAAAACGCTACGGTGTTCTCAACTTGCGTTCTTCAGATGCTTTTTCATGGCATTTGTCAAAGACATGGTTGCAATCGGGGCTCTCGGGTCTGATAAGAAACCCTGCCATTGAAATGCAGAAACAAACGTGCCATGCCAGCCACTTACAAGAACATGAAGATGGTCCGCCGCTCCCGCGTCATGTGGGGATCATGGCGAGTATGGAAACCGAGAGCCGTCTTCTGGCTCGGTGCCATTGCGGTGGGGCTGATCAGCGTTGGTTTTGCCAAGGCGGCGGACTGGGCTCAACAGATCTTTGCCGCCACGACATCGTCAGGCCAGTGGGCCTTTCTTCTGCCACTCATCATCACGCCGATGGGCTTCGTTCTCTGCGCATGGTTAGCAATGGTGGTCTTTCCCAACTCCGGTGGGAGCGGCATTCCGCAAGCCATTGCCGCGCGCCACTTTCACGATGATGAGGATCGTTCAAGGCTTTTGTCGATCAAGCTCGCCGTCGGCAAGATCGTTTTGACGATCGTTGGTCTGATGTCCGGCGCGTCCATAGGGCGTGAGGGTCCGACTGTGCAGGTGGGTGCCTCCATCATGCTTTTGGCGGCACGGGTAGGCGGCATGGCGCAGGCGCGAGGACTGATCCTCGCCGGCTCAGCTGCAGGAATTGCAGCGGCCTTCAATACGCCGCTTGCCGGCATCGTCTTTGCTATCGAGGAGATGAGCCGTTCCTATCAGTCCCGCGCCAACGGCCTGGTGCTGACGGCCGTTATCCTTTCGGGTCTCGCCTCTCTCGGACTTGTCGGCAGCTACACCTATTTCGGCACCAGCACCGTCGTGATGCAGACCGGAAAGGACTGGAGCCTGGTTCTGCTTTGCGGCATCGGCGGCGGCTTTCTCGGAGCCATCTTCAGCGCGGGCGCTTTACGCGCCTCGCAACGTATTCGCCGTTGGGCGCATACGGTTCCATTGAAGCGCATGCTGATCGTCGCGGGCATCTGCGGCTTGGCTTCGGCCGTCATCGGCGTCGTAAGCGGGGGCGCGACCTTTGGAACCGGCTATGAGCAGGCGAGAGCAGCCGTCGAAGGTGAGGCGGCACCCATGTTGTTCTTCGTCGAAAAACTGATGACGACATTTCTCGCCATGCTGTCGGGCATTCCGGGAGGCATATTCGCGCCTTCGTTGTCCGTCGGTGCGGGCTTCGGCAGCACAGTGTCTTCGCTGCTTGGCACCAGCATCGCGCTCGGTGCCATTCTTGGCATGGCCGGCTATTTTGCCGGCGTCGTTCAGGCGCCAATGACCGCTTTCGTGATCATTCTGGAAATGACCGGCAACCATGATGGCGTCATCGCCATCATGGCCGCCTCGATGCTGGGCTACCTGACCTCACGCATGATTTCCCCCGAGCCGCTCTATCACGGTCTGTCGCGCGTCTTCATTGCGCAGGGGATCAGGGCAAGGCGCGCCAGCGAAGCCGAGCATCACGAGGCTGATGCTCATGCGGAGGCGGGCTTGCGTTCCGGCGCCGGCCCGAACGAGTTGACCCCGAAGTAACCAAGCCCTGGGATCTTGATGCCGGGGTTCTGAATGTCGATCCCAGCGACGAGACCAAGGAAATTGACCTCGAAGCCGCTCCGCACACCGGCAGATAATCCGAAGAGACCTCCGAGCGAAACGCTCACATCCTTCCAATCCTCGGCGATATGGAAGAACTCTCCATTCGGCAGATAGTCGCGACCGACAGCGTCTGGCGGCAACACTACGCCAAGCTCAGGCACGCTGCGCAGCACATGGGCGATGAAGGTATTCGAGTTGGGGCCGGGATAAATCCGGTAGCCGCCCGCCTTGGCGTAAGGATAGTCAGCGATGGCCTGCTGAACTTTCGGGATCAGCCTCTCGGCTTCCTCTCCGTGCAGTTCCAGAACCTTGCGGGGCATGTTGGAATACCAATAGGCATCCGGCGCGTAGGCATTGCGCCGAATGGGTGAACCCCAGCCGACCTTGTCGTATCGTTCATAGCTTGTGGCGCCCTCCGGTTTCATCACGATCCAGGCGTGGCTGGCAATCGAGCCTTTGAAGCCGCCGGTCATGGCGGAGTAGACATAGATCGCCGCAGGCTTGTCCGCTTCCGCTTCCGGCAATATGCCGGCGGAAGACCAGCGCGCATTGCGATAGCCGGTCGGATGTTCCTTCATCGCCCATAGGCCCGCGGAGGCAAGCGCAGGCAGGAGATAGACGATAATGACGACGGCCAGGAACCGCTTGGCAAATTTCAATGGAGAGCCCCGTGCATGATGCGAACAATAGGGTTAGATAGGGATCGCATTTCGAATTTTTTGAGGCCGGCATCATGCACAACCCCGTTACCGTTGAAGTCACACGCGGCAACCTCGTCGAAAGCCGTCATAGGGGCATGGCCGTTGTGGTCGATGGTGATGGCACGGTCATGTTTTCGGCTGGCGACGTTGAAAGCGCGGTTTTCCCACGTTCCGCCTGCAAGGCGATGCAGGCTTTGTTCATGGTTGAGAGCGGTGCTGCGGATGCTTACGGTTTCGGCAACCGAGAACTCGCGCTTTCCTGCGCCTCCCATTCAGGCGAAGACGCGCATGTCGAACTCGCCGCCTCCATGCTCGCGCGGGCGGGTCATGATCTCGGCTCACTCGAGTGCGGCGCGCACTGGTCGTTGGACCAGAAAGCCCTTATCGGACAGGCGCGCAGCATCGAGAAGCCGACAGCGCTGCACAACAACTGTTCCGGCAAACATTCCGGCTTCATCTGTGCCTGTAGCCATAATGGAATGAAAACCAAGGGTTACGTGAATGCAGAGCACCCGCTGCAGCGAGAGATACGCGCGACGATGGAAAGCCTGACGGGCGTCGCTATCGCCGAAGATAGCTGCGGCATCGATGGATGCTCCATTCCCGCTTATGCCGTGCCGCTGAAATCATTGGCGCATGGTTTCGCCAAGATGGCGACCGGGCAAGGGCTGGAGCCGGTCCGCGCTCAGGCTTCGCGCCGCTTGATAGAAGCGTGCATGGCAGAACCTTTTTACGTTGCGGGCTCAGGTCGTACCTGCACGAAGCTGATGGAAATTGCTCCGGGCAAAATTTTTGCCAAGAACGGTGCAGAAGGCGTCTTTATCGGCATCCTGCCGGAGCAGGGATTGGCGATTGCCGTCAAATGCGAGGACGGGACGACCCGTGCCGCCGAGGCGATGATTGCCGCGCTGTTGGCGCGTCACTTCGACAAGGACAGCATGGAGAAGCGCGCGCTCGACGCAATGGCAAACCGCTCCATGAGAAACTGGAACGGTATACACGTCGGCGACATCCGCGTCACCTCAGTCTTGTCTTGAACCTCACAGCATCGGCCTGAAAATCCGGATCGATTTTGGCAAAGCGTGATGCATCGATGCAAACGCTAAAGCTCCCTTCGTGCGTGCTTGAGAACGAACGGGGCTTTACGCCGGTTCGACAGTTCTCGCATCCCACATCGCTTTGAAGGCCGAGCGGGACTGGCAACGCTCAAGCCACCCCTTGACGGCTGGGTGTGCGCCGAAAAGCGGGGCGTGCGCCTGCGCATAGCGAACCACTTCAGCGGCATTCAGATCGGCCACCGTAAAGCGATCACCAACCAGATAGTCCTTGTCGCTCAAGTGTTGTTCCAGAACACGGAACGGTCGGCGCAACATGCGCGCTGCCACGTCGATTACGGCTTTGCCGGCTTCGCTATCGGCCAGTCCTTCGGCAAAGGTCGAAGAGATTTTCAGGGCATTCGTCTCGATTTCCGTCGCGGCAAAGAACGACCACTGCATCATATGGGCATCTTCTGCAGCGTCTTTCGGCGCGACGGATGTACCGTATTTGCGCGCCAGATAAAGATTGATAGCCATGGACTCGTAAAGGACCATGCCGTCGTCGTCGATGCAGGGAATCGTTCCCATCGGGTTGATGGCGAGATAGGACGGCGTCAGCGTGTTCATCGGCGCGTCGGCCGCCATTGGATCGGCCAGACGCCGCGCCTGGATGACCGGCACATGTTCGAACGCAAGATCCAGCTCGCGTGCAAGCCATAATGTCCGCGTGGCACGAGAACGATAGACGCCGTAGATTGTCAGCATAGGAAGCCTCTCCGATTTTCCAGGCAAAACTAGAGTCATTTTCTGCCGAATCCAACGGCTATGTTACTCTTCGACAGAAGGCTGGCCGTGAGCCAAATTTCCACTTTGGCCTTTGTGCTCCAGCAGCGCGGGACAATAATATCGTTTTAGTAATAAAACGAAGAATTCGTTGCCTATAAAGGAACTCCAGTGAGCAACGCATTTCGTTAATTGTGTATAAGAACCTTCGCTATAGCCTGAAATCATTGATAACCGGCGCAGCTTTATTGGTGTTCGCTCAAGCATCGTGCCGGTAATAAGATTTTATGGAGTCTTAATACGATGCGTGAAAACGGTCCGATCCCGTCAAGCTTACAAGCGCCATCAATCGAAATGCTGATACCGGAAATACATCGACACAGTCTGACGTTCCTGCTCGATAACGTCCCTGAAATGGTCTTCATCAAAGATTGTTCAGGTCGATACGAATATATGAACGCTGCCGCGCTTGCCTCATTAGGCCACAAGCGGGATCACCTCAATGGCCGCTCAATGACGATTTTCGACCTCGCCCCGAAGCTAATCGCAGATTGTATCGATCGGCTGGATCGTCGTATCCTCGCTACCAACACGGACATTTTCGACGCGGAGGAACCGATCGTCGCAGACGATGGAACAACGCGCTGGTTTTCGGGAACACGCATCATTTTGCGTGGCAACGACGGCTTGGCCATCGGGCTCGCCGGTATTTCGCGCGAGATCACGCTCGCTAAACGTCAGGAGACGATGCGCAAGAGCCACGCGGCTTTGTTAGAAATGATCGTCAAGGGGAAGCCTTTAAAGGATATCCTATCCGCCGTGGTGCGCGAGGTTGAAAGTCTCCTCGACGATGTTTACGGCTCTGTTCTCCTTCTGGACGAGAAGACTGCCCTGCTGCACAACGGCGCCGCACCCTCACTGCCGACAAAATACGTCTCGAAGATAGATGGTGTTCCCGTTGGGCCGGCCAGCGGCTCTTGTGGTACGGCGGCTTTCCGCAAAGAGCCGGTCTATGTCAGCGATACATTGGAAAATCCGCTCTGGGCCGACTATATCGAGGCAATCGAGCCGCATGGTCTTCGCTCCTGCTGGTCGACGCCGGTCTTCGGCAACAACAACGTTCTGCTTGGAACGTTCGCTCTTTACTCCAAGGCGGTCCGCATGCCGACCCAGATGGAGAAAGACATCATCGACATGGCGACCAACATTGCGGGCATCGCAATCGATCGCCGTCGCGCTGAAGAGCGCGTGCATTACATGGCCCATCACGATCCGCTGACGGGTCTTTCGAACCGTAATCTCTTCTGGGGACAGTTCCGTCGCGCACTTCACGAGGCGAAGCGGGAAGATCGGTTGGTTGCCATTACCTATCTCGATGTCGACAAGTTCAAGCAGATCAACGATCTTCATGGGCATGCGGCGGGAGACGAGGTTCTTCGCGCCATCGCCCAGCGGATCACGGAAAATACGCGCGCTTCGGATATCGCAGTACGGCTTGGAGGTGATGAATTCGCCATTATCTTTAGCAACCCCAAGCGCGATGAAGCTGGCGTAATGGCCCGGCTTGAAGATATTCGCCAAGCAGTGCAAAAGCAGATCGCAATTTCGACAGGGCCGATTTCCGTCACATGTTCAATGGGAACAGCGTTCTATCCAAGCGACGGCAAGACGCCGGAGACCCTTTTGGCAAAAGCCGATTCTGCCATGTATGAGGCGAAGAGGGCTGGTCGAGTGAAATGCGATGGCGAGGTCGAGAACGCCGCTTGAAGCATGAGAGCCAATCTGTGACATCACGACACGTCTTAAGGGCGCGCGTCAGGTGAGAGGCGCGTCTCGAAGCGCCCGATGAATCGGTCGAAAAGCTCCGCAAAAACCGCAACATCCTCCTTCGGCCAATCACTGACCACGTCGCGGATGATGGCGATCTTGGCATCGCGCATGTCTTCGAGAATGCTGCGGCCAAGCACGGTGACGGCGATGACGCTTCGCCTGCCATCTTCCTGCGAGACGTCCCGCTGTAACAGTCCCCTGCCAACCATATCGGCGACCAGACGGCTTCCGCGCGATGGATCGAGGCGCATGCCTTCGGCGATTGAGCCGACAGTCGCATCGCCTTGAGTCCGATGCACTACATCCAGAACATCGAGATGCGACAGATCAAGCCCCGGCGCCAGTTTCGCGATTGCGGTGCGGCCGATGACGCGCCGGCCGATCATGATGCGCATGCGTGTCATCGTGTGGCTGATGGCCAGCACGTCGTCCTGCACGGCTAAGCTCTCGTCTGCGCGCTTGAGGATCTGATCGTTCATGTACTGGCCTCGCTTTTCATCGAGCCACCTTACAGTAATCCTTCAAAAGATGCTATTGACATATATATGCTAAAAGCACATAAATTGACGCTTAACGCGAGATCTTTCCATGGATATGTCGGTGAACTCTGCGGCTCCACTCGTGACGGAGCCCCGTCGCAGGCTGATTGTCTTCCTTTTTCTGATGCTGGCCATGTTCATGGCTACACTCGACAACCAGATCGTCTCTACTGCGTTGCCGACCATCGTGGGCGAGTTCGGCGCGCTCGAGCGCTTCGGCTGGGTGGGCTCCGCCTACTTGCTCGCCACTAGCGCCGTCATGCCGGTTTATGGAAAGCTCGGCGACCTCTTTGGTCGCAAATATGTGATGATCTCTGCTGTCGTCATTTTCACAGTCGGTTCGCTTGCCTGCGGCCTTGCCTGGTCGATGGATTCACTGATCGCCGCCCGTGTTCTTCAGGGTCTTGGCGGCGGTGGCATCATGGTCTCGATCTTTTCCGTCAATGCGGATTTGTTTGCTCCGCGTGAGCGCGCACGTTACCAGAGCTATTCAAGCCTCGTCATCATGGCATCCGGAAGTGTCGGGCCGATCCTGGGCGGCACGATGAGCGATCTCTTCGGCTGGCGCTCCATCTTCCTCATCAATCTGCCCATCGGCATTGTCGTTTTGCTGGGTCTCGCCTTCCTCCTGCCGTACCGTCGGCCGGATCGTCAGCCGAAGATCGACTATATCGGAGCCGTTTTGTTGGCTGCCACGATCTCGAGTGTGGTGCTCTGGGCCGACAGTGCTGAACTTTTCGGATCGCTGATTGCCTGGCAGAGCATTGCCATCATCGTCTTTGCCGTTCTCTGCGGCACGCTTTGGGTCCAGGTGGAGAAGAGGGCGCCCGAGCCTATCGTGCCACTGCGGCTGTTCAAGGATTCGACCTTTCCGCTGCTGATGATCATCTCGGTGGTCAGCGGTGGTCTCGGCATCGGCATGGTCAACTACTACGCCCTTTTTCTGCAGACGACGACTGGGCTGTCGCCCTCTCAAGCGGGCCTGTTCTTCATCGCTGTCACCGGCGGCATCGTCGTGGGATCGTTGACCGCGGGCAGGCTGATTTCAAAGACCGGTAGCTACAAGCCGTTTTCGATCATCAGTCTGTCGATTGCAGTGGTTGCCATGCTCTCGCTCTCGCAAGTTCATGCGGGCACTCCTCTTTCAATCATCGCAGGGCTGATGCTGTTGCAGGGACTTGGCGTTGGCCTTGGCCAGCAGGCGCCGATCATCGGCGTCCAGAATTCCGCGTCCAAAGCAGATGTCGGCGCTGCAAGCGGGGCTGTTGCGCTGACACGCATGGGCGGTGCTGCTCTCGCCATCTCTATTTATGGCGCTGTCATATCTTCAAATCTGAAGGGCACCGGGGCCGACATCCCGGGCGTCGGGCGCGTCCAGGAATTGACGCCGAAAATGCTGGCGCAATTGCCTGCCGCCTCTCAGCACGCTGTCGCCGATCTTTATGCCGCTGCCTTCACGCCGCTGTTTATCGCGGCCGCGGGAACGGCGGTGATTGGCCTCATCGCAGCGGTGATGCTGAAGAACGTTCGACTGCCGGTCAGCACGGAGCAGAAGGCCCGGCAAGACTAAAAGTTAGGGGTGTCGACACATCGCGACCGATGACGGCTCGGTTGCGGCCGTCTCGCTTTGCCTCATACATGCGGGCATCGGCTTCTCTGAGAAGCTCGTCCGCATCGCAAAGCGCGGAAAAACTTGCGGTCCCTATGCTGATGCTGAGATCTACAATCGCTCCGGTATCCGTCAAAAGCGGGGTCGAGGATACGGACTTGAGAAACACGTTCGCCATGCGGTCGATATCCGCCGGCGCAGTAACGCCATCAAGGAAAATGACGAACTCTTCGCCGCCGATCCGGCCTAGAAAATCGTCTGGCCGCAGACCTTTACGTAAAGCCTTGGCGATGGTCTGTAAGGCTTGATCGCCTGTCCGGTGGCCGAAACGGTCGTTGATGGACTTGAAGCGGTCTGCGTCAATGAACAGCACGGTGCCTTGAGTACTGGTGCTTTCGCTCATGCGCTGCATGAAGCCGATACGATTATAGGCCCCGGTCATGGGATCGCGCAGGGACGCCTCTATCACCGCAGCATGTGCTGCGATGAGATCGCGATGTAGATTGTCGAGTTCCAGATGCGAACGCGTCAGCGCAACGCGCGCCTGTTTCAACCGCTCCAACTGATAGAACTGAACGCCGCTGGCTGGACCCGCAATGGCAACGGGGCAGATGATGGCCATCAGGAGGCCGACACCTTCAACTGTGCCGCCCATCTGTGGAACGAGTACCGAAACGATGAGCAGTGATGCCACCAGTGATCCGAAGGCGGCAAGCAAGGCGCGAAAGATGATGCGTGACCAGAACGCCTGCATTGTGCCGATACCCCTTTGCCGGCCAAACCACTTGCACTGGCCAAAGCACTCCCACGCAGAATGAACCTTATTCCCCACGGTTCGTTTTGTCTTGCACAAGACGTTTTGAAGCATCGTAAATTTCGGTCGATCCCGACACCATGAAACCAGAAAAACTACTCAGCCCGACACCAAAGGGGCTCTATTGCCCGGTGGGTGACTTTTACATCGACCCGGTCAAGCCGGTGCCGAAGGCGTTGATCACCCATGGTCATTCGGATCACGCGCGGGCGGGCCACGAAAACGTGCTGGCCACGCGCCAGACCCTCGACATCATGCGCCTGCGTTACGGCGAGGACTTTACCGTCAGCGAGCAGGCCATCGACTTCGGAGAGACCGCGCAGGTCAATGGTGTGACGGTCGGGTTTCATCCGGCTGGGCACGTGCTTGGCTCAGCCCAAATTTCCATAGAATATAACGGTCTGCGCATCGTCGCGTCGGGCGACTACAAGCGTGGTGTAGACCCCACCTGTGCACCCTTTGAGCCAGTCGCCTGCGATGTCTTCATCACCGAAGCCACCTTCGCCCTTCCGGTCTTTCATCACCCGGCGCCAGCCCGCGAGATCGCAAAGCTTCTGACCTCTATCCGCCAGTTTCCCGAACGAACGCATCTCGTCGGCGCTTATTCGCTCGGTAAGGCCCAGCGCGTTCTGCGACTTTTGCGCGATAACGGCTATTCCGGGCCAGTTTACATTCACGGCGCTCTGGCAAAGCTGTGCGATTACTACGTCTCTCAAGGGATCGATCTGGGCGATATTCGCCCAGCGACCTTGGAGAAGAGCAGCCCTGAGCAATTCAAGGGCGCAATCGTCGTCGGGCCGCCCTCGGCGTTTCAGGAGCGCTGGGCGCGGCGCTTTAACGAGCCAATGATCTGTTTTGCTTCAGGCTGGATGATGGTGCGCCAGCGCGCAAAGCAGGGCGGTGTCGAACTGCCTCTGGTGATTTCCGATCATTGCGATTGGCCGGAACTCTTGGAGACGATCAAGGAAGTCGCGCCATCGCAAGTTTGGGTCACGCATGGGCGAGAAGAGGCCCTGGTGCGCTGGTGCGAGCTCCAGGGCATTCCCGCGCGGCCGCTACATCTCGTCGGCTATGAAGATGAGGGGGATTGAGCGTGAAAGCCTTTGCGACCCTGCTCGACCGTCTTGTCCTCACCCCATCCAGAAACGGCAAGCTGACCCTTCTGACGGATTACTTCCGTGATACGCCTGATCCCGATCGCGGATACGGGCTCGCAGCGATTGCAGGCACCCTCGACCTGAAGAGCGTTAAGCCCGCCATGCTGAGAGAACTCGTTCTGGAGCGCATGGACGAGGTGCTCTTCCGCTATTCCTACGATTATGTCGGCGATCTGGCCGAAACGATCTCGCTCGTCTGGGATACTAGCCAGAACGCCGATCTGCCCAAGGCAAACGATCCCGGCCTCGGCGAAGTTGTGCGCAAGATCAATGCACTCGGCAAAACGGAAGTGCGTGGCGCGGTGCGAGAACTTCTGGATCGCCTGGACACATCCTCGCGTTTCGCCTTTCTGAAGCTCGTAACGGGCGGTCTACGCATCGGGGTGTCTGCGCGCTTGGCCCGTCAGGCGCTCGCAGATTTTGCCGGGAAGGATATCACCGAGATCGAAACGCTCTGGCATGGTCTGGAGCCACCCTATGAGCCGCTCTTCGCCTGGCTGGAAGGGAAGACCGACCGGCCACTTCTCGCGACACCCGCTATTTTTCATTCCGTCATGCTATCGACGCCAGTCGGCGACAACGACCTTACCCATCTCGATCCGCAGGATTTCGCCGCCGAATGGAAGTGGGATGGCATCCGCGTCCAGCTCTCACGCGCGGGCGACACGCGCAAGCTCTACTCGCGCTCCGGCGATGACATATCGGGCGCTTTTCCGGACATTCTCGAAGCAGCAAATTTTGATGGCGTCATCGATGGTGAGCTTCTGATCGGTGGCACGGCGCGCTCCAATAGTGCGACGCGAACCTTTTCAGATCTCCAGCAACGTCTGAACCGCAAGACGGTGACCGGACGGATGATGGAGGAGTATCCCGCCTTCATCCGCGCCTATGACCTGCTGTTCAAAGGCGAGGAGGATATTCGAGGCACCACCTACCTGGAGCGGCGCAAACAGCTGACCGATCTTATCGACACGGCGCCGCATGATCGCTTCGATCTTTCCCCGCTGGTGCCATTCTCGAACTGGCAGGAACTCAACGATCTGCGCAAGGCACCGCCCGATCCGGTGATCGAGGGCGTGATGATCAAGCGCAAGGATAGCGTCTATCAAGCGGGGCGCGCCAAAGGACCATGGTTCAAATGGAAGCGCGATCCCTTCAACATTGACGCGGTGATGATGTATGCGCAGCGTGGTCACGGCAAACGCTCTAGCTACTATTCCGATTTCACGTTTGGGGTCTGGGCGGACGGCGAAGATGGCGAGCAACTCGTGCCGGTGGGCAAGGCCTATTTCGGCTTCACCGACGCAGAGCTTGAAGTGTTGGACAAGTTCGTGCGCGACAACACCGTCGAGCGCTTCGGCCCCGTTCGCGCGGTGCGCGCCACGCCGTCCTTTGGTTTCGTGCTCGAAGTCGCCTTTGAAGGCATCAATCGTTCGGCCCGCCATAAATCCGGCGTGGCGATGCGCTTTCCACGGATCGCACGTTTGCGTGCCGACAAACTCCCCTCCGAAGCCGACCGGCTGGTCACACTGATGGCGATGGTAGATGAGCGGGAGAAATGAATGAATATGACGCTATTAAAGAAAAACATTAAGTAGACAATCGGACATTCCGGTGCTGAAATTGTGTTGTGCAACGCTGATCGGATCTCCCACATGACAGACAAGCGCATGGATAAGATTTTTCCTTTTTCTCCGACACGCCGCGCCCTGCTGGCGGGTACGTTTGGTCTCGGCGCCGCGGCCTTGTTGCCGAAAGGCGCGCATTCGGAGGTGGACCAGCCGCCGGTTCTTCCGCTTGAGCGCGAGGACTATGCCAAGGCGCGGGAAAAGTTTCGCACCCACCTTCTGCGCAAGATGTCGGCACCTGAAAAATCCGAACCACTCGGCACACCACCGGGCGCACGACGCGTCACCTATCCAGGGGGGCCGAACGGCTCGATCGAGCTTGTCGCCTGGTTGTCGGAATATGTGCCGGAGAAAAAGCTCAAGCCTGCCGTTCTCTTCCTCCATGGTGGTAACGCCACCGGCGATGGCCACTGGGCATTGATGAAGCCTTACTGGGAGGCGGGCTTTGTCGTGATGCTGCCATCCTTCCGCGGTGAGAACGGACAGAAGGGATATTACTCCGGCTTCTACGACGAGACGTCGGATGCGCTATCGGCAGCCGAGTATCTGGAAAACCTGCCTGGAATCGACAAGGATCGCTTCTTCCTGGCCGGTCACTCCAATGGCGGCACGCTTTCCTTGCTCGCGGCGATGACGCGGAAGTTCCGCGCAGCCGTACCGATCTCGGCTGGTGTCAATTCCTGGCGCTACTTCAATCGCTACACGGATGAGCTGTGTTTCGATGAGAGCGATCAGCAGGAGTTCATCATGCGCTCCTCGGTCTGCTTCGGTCACAGCCTCAAATGCCCGACGCTGCTGCTTCGCGGCACGGAGGAGCGGCCTTTCGATGCCGATCACAAGCTTCTTGTGAAGCGAGCAACGTCCGTGGGATCCAAGATCGATCATAGGCTGCTGCCCGGCACGCATAATGGCGTTGTGCCGCATGCTGTCGACGAGAGTATCCGCTTCTTCAACAATTTCGTCTGACGCTAGAGCGTGGCGCAATCTTTTAGATTCGCTCATATGCTTTAGGTCGTTGTTTAACCGCATGTCGTTGCCGCAAAACCGAGTCACACTTTTGCGCGACGTGCTTTAGGCGCGCTCGTCCACGGCCGCGATGGTCGTCCATGTCTCCAGCTTCGCGCCAGCCGCGCGAGTCATTGTGCCGCCAGTGATCTTTCTCTGAAGCGGTTCGATGATTGTATTTTCCCTGAAGACCCTGCGTCGATTTGCCTGCGCGCTGATGGCCACGCCGCTTCTCAGCGGCTGCCTGTTCATCACCGACACCAGCCGCATGAACGCCGACGTCTTCGTGCGGGAAACGGCGCCAGTCTTCAATTACAACAATGTGGGCTCGATCCCTCGCGATCCGCTCCCGCCGACGCCTGGATCGATCAACAGCCGCCCGCCTGATCTCTTCCGCTCACAGTTCCAGCAGCTTTACGGCCCGCCGACAACGGCGCGTCCAGGGCCGGCATTGTCACCGGCCTACCGCGATCGCACGATGGGATACGGTCTGCCGGTCTCCAACCCGCTCCACCGCGCCATGTATGATGTGCTGTCGGATGACGGCCACACGCTGCCAGCCATCCCTTATAGCCGCATCGATCCGCGGTTCCTGCGCCAGGAGGTCAGCTACCAGACGGCTGAAGCGCCAGGCACCATCGTCGTCGATACGAGACAGCATTTCCTGTATTTGGTGCAGCCCGGCGGCAAGGCGGTCCGATATGGTGTCGGGCTCGGACGTTCCGGTTATGCCTGGGCGGGGCGTGGTAAGATCCAGTGGAAGGCAAAGTGGCCACGCTGGACGCCGCCTGACGAAATGGTAGAGCGACAACCGGAACTGGCGTCGATCTCGGCGGCGCGCGGCGGAATGGTCCCCGGTCTGAATAACCCGCTCGGTGCGCGGGCTCTTTACATTTTCAAGGACGGCAAGGACACGCTCTATCGTGTGCATGGAACGCCGGACTGGCAGTCGGTTGGCAAAGCGACGTCATCTGGCTGTGTCAGAATGCTCAATCAGGATGTGATCGATCTTTACGATCGTGTGCCGCAGGGCGCGCCGATTGTGGTGATCTAAACACGGCTTCGGATGAAAGCGCTCCGAGAGCGTTAATGTTGCAGCGGTGCAACTGGCTTTCAGTATGTCTTAACCACTATAGCAATAGCTGATGTATCGTGGAACAAACGACGTACGGCGAGATTGAAAGGCAGGTTCTGCACGCTTCGGTACAGTGCCTCCCTCTTCGCCTCCGATGTGAGAAAACCGGACTTATGATGAGCACCGACACAGATCTTTCAAGACGGACTTTCCTTTCCCTTCTGGGCCTTTCTTCCGCGTCGCTGTTGGCGGGTTGTGCATCTTCCGGTGTCGGCCCCTATGACAGCACGCAACCGCTCGGCTTTGCCGGTGGCGTTGCTAACGATTTCCGACAGATGTTCTCGTCCGGGATTTCGGACGCTGAACTGGCGGTCATGTATGGCACGGTTGAGGATGGCGGTTTCGTTATCCCGGCAGTGCCGTACCAGAAAATCGATCGCCGTTATTATCGCCAGCGGGTCGTCGATCCGACGGGCGAGCGTCCCGGCACGGTTGTCGTCGATACGCGGTCGCGCTTCCTTTACGTTGTTGAGCCCGGCGGTTCTGCCATGCGCTACGGCGTCGGCATCGGCCGCGAAGGCTTTGCCTGGTCGGGCGAGGGTGTCATCCAGTGGCGTCAGAAGTGGCCAAAGTGGACTCCGCCGGATGAAATGGTGGCGCGTCAGCCGGAGCTGGTCAAATACTCCTCCAAGAATGGCGGTATGGCGCCTGGCCTGAAGAACCCGCTGGGTGCACGCGCGCTCTACATCTTCCAGAATGGCAAGGATACGCTCTACCGTCTGCACGGGTCGCCGGAGTGGAATTCCATCGGCAAGGCCGTATCGTCTGGCTGTGTTCGCCTGATGAACCAGGACATCATCGATCTTTATGACCGCGTCCCGAACAAGGCACGTGTGGTTGTCTGGCAGTAAGCTGACCTCCTTACCCTATCTACCACCCTCATGCTGAGGCGTGAGGGTGGTGCAGGCGCATCCGTGAAGCACGCTACCGATCTTTGTTTCGCCAATCCTTCAACGGCGAAAACGTATTCTGGGACACGGGTGAAAGGGTCGGCGTTAAACGTGTCGCACAAAACCGCCGCACACTTTGCCCGACATGTTTTGAGGTGCAAGGAGCAAATCTGAAAGATTGCGCAGCACACTACGCTCGCGCCAAATTGTCCTTCAACGAATTCAGCCGATCCCGAATTTGGCCGAGCTCTTCAAGGCTGCATCCTGTCGCCTCGCCAATCGAGCGCATGACATTCACCGCCTTTTTCTTCATGTCGGCGCCTTCCTGCGTCAGGCTGATGACGACCTGGCGCTCATCCTGCTTGCCGCGCTTGCGCGTAATGAGGCCTGCTTGTTCCAACCGCTTCAGGAGAGGGGAGAGTGTGCCTGAATCGAGACCGAGCATCTCGCCAAGTGCCTTCACTGTGGCGTTGTCTTCCTCCCACAGCGCCATCATCACCAGATATTGCGGGTATGTGAGGCCAAGCGGCTCCAGCAGGGGCTTGTAGGCCCGCGTAAACGCATGGGCTGCGCCGTAAAGCGCGAAACATATCTGCACGTCCAGCCTTAGAAGGCCTTCCATTGTCCCGTCGTCCATTCGTGTGAGCTCCAAAATGCGCTGTTGAAGCGCTCTCTTGCTGCTCGGACAGCCTTCATCGGAAAGAGTTTCACCAGAATAGAAGCATCCTTGGCGTCCATCTCTGAGAGACCGACTGCCGATGTTTCTCCATTCTGCGAAATTCCGTTCCGGCGAAGCAATTCCGCGCGGCAGGGAAGCGCTCTAGGGAACATTTTATCCCGTCACTCGGTTCCTGCTGCATGCGAAGGCCGAGCAATCTTATTAACCTTATCGCAGACCAGAGAAATTTTTTCAATGCGCAAAATTATATTGCGCGCAATTCAATAACGCGCTATAAGATACCCAACGCAAACCAAGGGAGTACATGACATGCCAATTCTTTACACAACCAAGGCGACGGCAACCGGTGGCGGACGTGAAGGCAATTCCAAGACCGAAGACGGTGTTTTGGACGTAACCTTGACTGTTCCAAAGGAACTCGGTGGTAACGGTGCCCACGGCACGAACCCTGAGCAGCTTTTCGCAACCGGTTACTCTGCCTGCTTCCTCGGCGCGTTGCGCGTTGTAGCCGGCAAGGAAAAGGTGAAGATTCCTGATGACACGACCGTGACGGCAAGCGTCGGTGTCGGCCCGCGCGAAGATGGCGGCGGCTTTGGCATCGACGTATCGCTCAAGGTCAATATCCCAGGCCTCGACAAGGCCACAGCAGAAGACCTCGTGAAGAAGGCGCACATCGTTTGCCCGTATTCGCACGCACTTCGCACCTCCACGGAAGTGCCAGTCTCGGTCGAATAATCTTTTTGGACTGTCACCGTTAATGCGGTGACGTCGACTCGGACGGCCGGTTGACCCCCAACCGGCCGTTCTTGCTTTCTGAAAGAAGTGCGGTATATTCTTTCTCAAGAAAGGGTATGCGATGAATATTCAGCTCAGGTCTGCGCCGTCCTCGCAAGAAGGAACGGTCATCACAAAAGCTGTTCTTGCTGCATCGGAGCGACTCGGCCTGAATGCAGCTCGCCTTTCAGATATACTTGGTATTTCAGCCCCAACCATATCGAGAATGAAGAAGCAGGATTTATGTCTCGAGCCTGGCAGCAAGCCGTTCGAACTTGCCGTACTTCTGATCCGTGTCTTCCGCTCGCTCGACGCCATTGTCGGCGGAGATGATGCCGTGTCCCGCGCCTGGCTTCAAAACCACAATGATGCGCTCGCGGGCGTGCCTGCTGAAAAGCTCACCTCGATTACCGGATTGCTCGATGTCCTCTCTTACCTGGACGCCAGACGCGCTCCGCTCTGAAAGCTTTCCATCGTCCGGACGCTGGTGGCGCCTTGTCGAGGCGCAGCACCGTGTATCGACCATGAAGCTCGTCGATACCGTCGATGAGCAGTCCCTGCTCGAGGATATTCTGGAAAGCAGCAAACGACGGTTTCCGCCGGAATGCGAGGGCCTCGATTATCTGCTGGCCACGCCCTTCCGATATGATTCCGCGTATCCCTACGGCTCGCGCTTTCGTCGAGCAGGCTTTACCAAGGGCGTTTTTTACGCTGCCAAGAGGATAGAGACAGCGCTGGCCGAAATGGCCTTCTACCGCTTACTGTTCTATGCCGAGTCTCCTGCAACGCCGATGCCCGTCAATCCGGCGGAATACACTGCCTTTGCCACCGACATTCACACCGATGCGGCAATCGATTTGACGAAGCCTGCGCTATCTCGCGATGCGGCTTCCTGGACCGACCTGACGAACTACGGGCCGTGTCAGAACTTGGCCGATACAGCGCGTGAGGCGAGCATTCAGGCGATCCTTTATCGTTCGGTACGAGACCCAGGAAGGGGCAATAACATCGCGCTGCTGACGCCTCTCGGTTTCAAGTCGAAGCGTCCGGTCGCGCGCACCAGTTGGCGCATCCGTCTGTCGAAAATAGGAATACAGGCGCTCTGCGAGCAGCCTGTGCAGCGCATCGGATTTTCCCTGAAGGATTTTTCCGCCGATCCGCGGATTGCCAGGCTATTAAAGGCCTGACTCTGCAAAGATCGGGGTCGCTTTGGTCATCAGGACTTCACCCGTCCCACTCCCCCTAGGGGTGGCGTAGATGAACTCATCGCCCCATATGCCATTGAAGCGGTCGTTCTGAATGAGATGGGCTTCCTTGCGCATCTTCAATCGTTCGACAATGCCGATGGAGCCTTGATTCTTCGCATCGAGCCTCGCGACAATCCTATGATAGCCGAGCCCCAAAAGGGGCGACATCAAATGGCGTCGCGCAATAGTGTGCGGCGGCTTTGCGATCACGACACGCAACAGAAGAAGGAGCTAAAGCGTGGGAAGCGAATCTGAAGGTTCGCGACACGCTTCAGCGCCGCAGGCTTCCTAAGATGCCGCGAACGAGCGCCCGGCCCACCGAAGTCGCGACAGAACGAGCCGCGCTCTTCATTGCCGCCTCGATCACCGTCTCACGCTGGTAGCCGCTGGAGCGTCTGCCGCCGCCGGTGGTGGAAGCCTGCTTCGGTTCCTCGTCACCGAAGCCCGGCAGTTTCCAGCGGCCCGCGGCGCTGTCCGGCTGCTGGCTTGCCTGTTCGTCTGCCGCGCGCTTGGCAGCTTCCGCTTCCGCCGCCTTACGCGCGCGTTCGCCAAGAATTTCGAAAGCGGATTCGCGGTCGATATCTTGGTCGTAAAGCCCCGCCACCGGGCTGGACGCCATGATGCTGCGGCGCTCATCCTCCGTTACCGGACCGACGCGGCCTGATGGCGGACGTACCAGCGTGCGCTCAACGATGGAGGGTGCGCCTTTGTCCTGTAGTGTAGAGACCAGCGCTTCGCCAGTGCCGAGCGTGGTGATGGCTTCTGCCGTATTGAAGGCCGGGTTCTGGCGGAACGTATCGGCGGCTGTCTTCACCGCCTTCTGCTCGCGCGGCGTATAGGCGCGGAGCGCGTGCTGGACGCGGTTACCAAGCTGCGCCAGAACTGTTTCCGGCACATCGAGCGGGTTCTGGGTGACGAAATAGACGCCAACGCCCTTGGATCGGATAAGGCGAACCACCTGTTCGACCCGTTCGATCAGCACGCGCGGCGCATCGTTGAAGAGAAGATGCGCCTCATCGAAGAAGAAAACGAGCTTCGGCTTGGCCGGATCGCCCACTTCCGGCAGCTCTTCGAAGAGTTCGGAAAGCATCCACAGCAGGAAGGTGCCGTAGAGGCGCGGGTTCATCATCAACTTGTCGGCGGCGAGAACCGAGATCACGCCGCGCCCGTCGCTGGTGGTGCGCATGATATCGGCGATCTTCAGCGCCGGTTCGCCGAAGAAGTGCTGCGCGCCTTGCTGCTCCAGAACCAGCAGACCACGTTGCAGGGAACCGACGGAAGATTTTGAAATCAAGCCGAACTGACTGGAGAGTTCGCTTGCATGCTCGCCCATATAATTCAGTAGCGACTGCAAATCCTTCAGGTCCAGAAGCGGCAGGCCGCCCTGATCGGCGATCTTGAAGGCGATATTGAGCACGCCTTCCTGCGCTTCCGAGGCATCCATTAGGCGTGCGAGAAGGAGAGGGCCCATCTCGGCGATCGTCGCGCGCACGCGATGACCCTTTTCACCATAGAGATCCCAGAAGATCACCGGAAACTGCTCGAAGGAGAGGTCGGAAAAGCCGATCTGCTCGGCGCGCTTCGTCACCCAGTCCTTGGCTTCACCAGGCTTGGCAATGCCGGAAAGGTCGCCCTTGATGTCGGCACAGAAAACCGGGACACCCGCCTTAGCGAAACCTTCCGCGAGCACCTGCAGGGAAACGGTCTTGCCGGTGCCGGTGGCGCCCGTGATCAGCCCGTGGCGATTGCCGAAACGAAGATCGAGATATTCGCCCTTGTTGAGGCTGTCGTCCGGGTTGCGGCTCGTGCCGATATAAAGCTTTCCGTCCTGCAACATATGGCGATCCTTCCCAAGCTGTCCGGGCAACGGTGCCCCGTTTTTTAAATTCCGCACTATACTTATAGGAACTGTTTTGGCCCTCAACAACTGTTTGATAAGGTTGAGAACAGCGGATCGAAAAACCTTTGTATCGCAGCTCCGCACGGTCTTGAGTCTGGGGTTCAATTGTTTTACGTTGACGTGAACGTAATTTCGCATTCAGGAGGAAGTTTATGAGCGAAATCGTAACCCAGGTTGCAGACAGAGTGGGCATTGCGCCGGACAAGGCGGAAAAGGCTCTCGGCATGATGCTGGGTTTCCTCCAGCGCGAAGCCGATGACGCAGCGGTTGCCAAGATGATCGAATCGATCCCCGGCGCGCCGGATCTCGTTGCGCGCTTCAACGGCGAAGGTCAGGGCGGCGGTGGCTTGCTCGGTGGCCTGATGAGCGCGATCGGCGGCGGTGGCATCATGGGTCTCGGCCAGCAACTGATGAGCCAGGGCCTCGGCATGGGCGAAATCTCGGCGCTCGCCAAGACCACCATATCGATTGCACGCCAGCATGCCGGCGACGAGGTCGTGGACAAGGTGATCGCGTCCGTACCGGGCCTCAGCCAGTTCGCCTGACCGGCCAGACAATTTGAAGTGCTCCCATGGGAAGCGCTTCCATTACTTCAGGCGCGGGACTGCTCTTCAAAGGCTTTCCGCGCTTTCTCTATTTCCGCATGATGAGTCTCGGCCCAAATCCACACGCCGCAAAAGGCGCTACCCAGCGTCTTGCCGAGATGTGTCAGACTGTAATCCACATGCGGCGGGATGACGGGGTGCACGGTGCGTTTCACCAACCCATCGCATTCCATCTGCCGAAGCGTCTTCGTCAACATCTTCTGGCTGATATCGCCGACGACCTTGCCGATCTGGGTGAAGCGCATCGTCCCATGCTCTTCCAGAGCCTCAAGGATCAACATCGTCCACTTGTCCGCCACCCTGGCGATAATATCCTGCACCAGCGCCTCGATAGCGGGATCGGTCTCATTCGGCGGTGGATATAGGCGTTTTTCCTCTATGGCTGGATCTGCCAGATGCCTTTTCATTCCGACACTCTCTTTCGGGTAAGTATAAATCTTTTGGGTGCCTACTTTCGACTAGAGAGCATGCTAGCTATTTTGAACTTATCCAACAAGCGAGGATAACCAGATGAAGATGACAGGAAACACAATACTCATCACCGGTGGTGGTTCCGGTATCGGCCGCGCACTTGCCGAAGCCTTTCATGCACTTGGCAACAAGGTCATCATTTCCGGT
The DNA here is from genome assembly GCF_037722385.1 of Agrobacterium larrymoorei. Lineage (GTDB taxonomy): Bacteria > Pseudomonadota > Alphaproteobacteria > Rhizobiales > Rhizobiaceae > Agrobacterium > Agrobacterium larrymoorei_C. Next base: position 153,593 of record NZ_JBBKAQ010000019.1, on the reverse strand, counting down.
CGCCGTCAGTCCGCGCTGGACGACGTGACCGGTGCCAATCCCGGCATGGTATCGGCCGTGCTCGATGCGACGAAGGCGGAGAACATTCGGACCTTTGCCGAAACTCTGACGCGCGACCATCCGGATCTCAATGTCGTCATCAACAATGCCGGCATCATGAAGAACGAGGACATCACCGCAGCACCGGATTATCTGGAGATCGCGGAGGAAACGATTGCAACCAATCTGCTCGCTCCGATCCGATTGACCGCGGCTTTGATCCCGCATTTTCTGAAAAAGGAGAATGCAGCGGTCCTGACCGTCTCATCAGGGCTTGCTTTCGTACCTATGGTGGTAACACCCACTTATAGCGCCACCAAGTCCGCTATCCACGCCTATTCAATGGCGCTGCGCGAGCAGTTGAAGGACACCTCTGTCGAGGTGATCGAGATTGCGCCGCCCTATGTGCAGACCACGCTTCAGGGTGAGAAGCAGGCGAAAGACGAGCGCGCCATGCCGCTCGACGCCTTTATCTCGGAAGTCATGGAGATACTGACCAATAAACCCCAAGATAAGGAAGTCATCGTCGAGCGCTGCAAGCCGCTACGATTTGCAGCGGAGAACGGCAATTTCGATCATGTCTTCGGCATGGTGAACAGCCTGCATTCCTGAAGCGGTGGAGGTCGTTCGGAGCGTCGCGATGATCATCCGTGAGTTCCGAACAAACTTTCGATGACAGGGCGATGGAGGTGCCGTACGATTTGCTTCGGCGTCTCTAACCTGTGTCTGTATATCACGGCGGCAGGACGCGCAGCCGTGTTGTGGATCATTCTCGATCGCCGCTACGCAAGGTCTGAATGCGCCATTCGCGCTGCACTATGGACCTCTCTTCGGGGAGGCACTGACTGATAAAAAGCGGCTCTCGCTGAGTTTTGTCTGAAATAGACAATTCTTCCCTGATCATTGATAATACAAGGCAAGCCCGCTAGTTCTGGACCTGTGCCAGTTTTCTATCGCGCGAAAGACTTTTGATGACGAGCCAAGCAAAAACTCAGTCAGAGTGGAGTCCGGAAGAGCTCCGGCGTGCCATCAAATCAGCGGGAGTAGCACTTTGGACGTGGCGTGTTGATGACGACACATTCGTCATGGACGCAAAAGCTTACGAGCTTTGGGACATCGAGGTCGAAACGGAGCTGACTTTCGAGCATCTCTCAGCGAAGGTTCATCCAAGTGATCGGGATCGAGTAAGAGCAGCCTTCGTTGCCACCCAAGCCATCAACGGGCCGTTCGAAATCGATTTTCGCATTCTCACCAACGCATCCGACGTCCGGTGGATATCCGCCCGAGGTCAAGGCAATGAGGGGGATCACGCTGTCAAGAAGATGACCGGCATCTTTCTTGACGTGACCGGGCGAAAACAGGCAGAAGAGGGGCATGAGCTCCTTGCCGGCGAAATGAGCCATCGCGTCAAGAACCTTCTGGCGTTGGCGTCGGGCTTGACGAACATCACCTCACGCACGACCGAAACTAAAGAGGAAATGGCAAAGCAACTCACCCAGCGCCTGGCCGCGCTGGGACGCGCCCATGAGTTGGTGCGCCCGCTCCCTGACGGGCAGGGAAGTGCTGCCTTGTTAGGCGACCTCTTCACCGTTCTGCTTGCTCCATATGATGATGTCGGCGCTTTCGCCGGGCGCATCCGCGTCGCGGTGCCTCGAATGGGCTTGGGCGACAACGCAGCCACAAGTCTGGCGCTCGTCATCCACGAGCTAGCGACCAACTCATTGAAATACGGTGCGCTTTCAAACGACACGGCGTTGCTCGACATTACCGGAAGTTTGGAAGACGACGAGGTCAAGATCATCTGGAGTGAGCGCGGTCCTGACCACGTTGAAGCACCAAAGTCACCTGAAGGCTACGGAAGCAAGCTCCTTCACCGGACAATCTCTGGGCAGCTCGGCGGATCAATCGACTATGAATGGGTTGAGGGTGGCGTCGTGGTGAGACTTCGTCTGAAGAAAAGCCACCTTTCGACCTGATCATGCCGTGGCCCCCGCCCGACTAGAGGCGGGAACCACAATGGGGTTGGAACTCAGTTATCCCACTCGGGCGCTAGATGGCCAGGATTGACGATACGTCCATCCTGCTTGGCCAGCGCAAAGATCGCCTTCATCTCCTCGTCCGAAAGCTCGAAATCAAAGATATCGAAGTTTTCGGCAAGACGGCTTTCGGTCGCGGTCTTGGAGAGCGCGATCACGTCTGGCTGTTGGACGGCCCAGCGAAGCGCAACCTGCGCTGCGGTCTTGCCGTGTTTCGTGCCGATGTCTCGGAGCACCTCATCTTTCGGCACCTTGCCATCTGCCATCAGATAGTAGGCGGTAATCGAAATGCCATGCTTGCGGGCGGCCTCGATCACCTTCGTCTGGTTAAGATAGGGATGGTACTCGATCTGGTTGTTGGCGATTGGCGCATCGGAAAGCCGGATCGATTCATCCATCAGCGCGACACTGAAATTGGAGATCCCGATATTGCGCACCTTGCCGACCTTATGCAGTTCGTTCAACGCGCCGATCCGTTCGGCGAGCGGTACATCGCTCTTTGGCCAGTGCAAAAGAAGCAGATCGACGTAGTCTGTCTTAAGCTTCGTCAGGCTCTCATCCACCGAGCGGATGAAGTCGTCGTGCTTGTACTGATCCACCCACACCTTGGTGGTGAGGAAGATGTCGCCGCGCGCAATGCCGGACCTGGACATCGCTTCGCCCACGGCTGCCTCGTTCTTGTAAACCTGCGCCGTGTCCACATGCCGGAAGCCGAGCTTAAGAGCCTGCGGCAAGATGCGATGCACATCTTCTTCTGGCATGCGGAAGGTGCCGAACCCGAGAGCGGGGATGTTTGCGCCATTGGCGTTGACTGTCTGCATTGTATGTCTCCATTTGCGGAAGGTAGCCCCGCTTAAGCTTGGCAGGGCAGGAAGGTCATCACCCTAAGTCTTGAGGGTCGGGTTTGGTTCAAACGGGTTGTGCAAGATCTGCGCGTCGACGGTCGAGGCTGCTACTGATGAGTGTCAGCACAAGCGCGCCTAGTACCAGCAGAGCACCCACCCATGGCGTTGCACCAAGGCCGAGCGGCGAGGCGACGACCAGGCCGCCGATCCAGGCGCCCACCGCAATACCGAGATTGAAGGCGGCGATGTTGAGTGCCGACGCCACATCGACGGCATTCGGGCGAAAGCGCTTGGCAAGTTGCACAACGTAAAGCTGGAGACCCGGCACGTTGGCAAAGGACAGAAAGCCGAGTGCAACGAGCGTGACGAGAGCTGCAGGCGCCGATGGCGCGGTGAAGGTGAAGAGCGCCAGAACAAGCGCCTGAAGCCCGAAGAGCCAGCCCAATGCCTTCACTGGATCACGGTCCGCGATTCGTCCCCCGGCAAGGTTGCCAGCCGCAATCGCCAGGCCGTAGAGCACCAGCACGAGACTGACAGTGCTTTGGGCAAAGCCTGTCAGATCCTGCAGGATTGAGGCAAGAAAGGTGAAGGTGACGAAGGTGCCGCCATAACCGAGTGCCGTCATGGCAAAGGCCAGTAACAACCGGCCCGAGCCAAGCACGCGCACCTGTTCCATCAGACCCGCCGCCGGTGCTTTTTGAAGCGTCGAGGGCAGCAGTGCGGCGATGCCGATGAAGGCGATGACGCCGAGTGCTGCGACCGCAAAGAAGGTCGCGCGCCAACCGAAGATCTGGCCGATCAGCGTGCCGAGCGGCACACCGGTGACGATCGCCACCGTCAGTCCCATGAACATCACTGCAATGGCGGAAGCTCTCCGATCCTCGGTCACCAGCCCCGCCGCGATCGTGGCGCCAACCGAGAAGAAGACCCCATGGGCAAAGGCGGAGATGACCCGCGCTACCAGCAGCATCTCGTAACTTGGGCTGAGTGCCGCAGCGCCATTGCCGAGAATGAAGAGGCCCATCAGACCGAGCAGCAGCGGCTTGCGCTCGATGCGACCGGTCAGTGCCGTGAGAATGGGCGCGCCGAAGGTGACGCCAAGCGCGTAGACCGAGACGATCAGCCCGGCGAGTGGCAGTGTGATGTGAAGATCATTGGCGACGGTGGGCAAGAGTCCCACAATAACGAATTCCGTAGTCCCGATCGCGTAGGCCGCAATCGTCAGAGCAAAAAGAGCAAGGGGCATGGCTGTGCCTTTCCGGCCGATCAGTGCGGCCGTCCCGAAGGTGTTGATGTTTCGGAGACGAATATCGGCGTCAAACACTTGTTTGATAATATAGATTAATCGATAATCATCTTGGAATTGAAGTCACAGTTGAGAGCATGGATAATCGCGCTGGTGAAATGGAGGTTTTCGTGCTGGCTGCGGAGCTGAAGAGCTTTTCCGCCGCTGGAAGACGGCTGAAACTTTCGCCTTCCGCCGTCAGCAAGCTCGTTTCGCGCGTCGAGGAGAGGTTGGGCACCCGGCTGTTGGTGCGCTCGACGCGAACGCTGGAACTGACGCCTGAAGGCGACATCTATCTGCGTCGCGCAAGGCGCATTCTCAAAGAAATCGATGAGACAGAAGAACTCGTCGCAGGCGGCAGGGAGGAGGCAAGAGGCCTGCTTCGTGTAAACTCCTCGGTCGGTTTCGGCGAGCGGTGTATCCTGCCGCTGGTGGGTGAGTTCGCAGAACGCCATCCCAAGGTGCGGCTCGATCTGACGCTGACGGACGGCGTGATCGATCTCATCGGGGAGCGGACTGATATCGCCATCCGTGTGGGACCGATGCGCGACTCCTCATTGATGGCCAGGCGCTTGTTTTCCAGCAGACGCGTCATCGTCGCCTCACCTGACTATCTGAAGAAGCATGGAACGCCCCAGACGCCGGACGATCTCGATGAGCACAATTGCATCGGCTTCAACTTCCGTCGAAGCCTTGACGAATGGCCGTTTCGAGATCCTCAAACCGATAGCGTCTTTATCAAGGCCATCACCGGCAACATCCAGGTGTCGAGCGGATCGATCAAACGGCAGTTGTGCTTGCTAGGCGTCGGTATTGGCAGGATTGGCGAATTCCATGTACGCCCCGACATAGAGGCGGGCCACCTTGTGCCTGTTCTGGAGAATTACAATGGCGGCGACACGGAGCTTGTCCATGCCGTCTATGCAGGACACGAGCATCTGGCCGCCCGTATCCGCGCTTTCATCGATTTCCTCGTCGAAAGGATCGAACCGAGTTGACTAGCTCGATAGGCGAGGAGATGAGACCACCCGCTTGAACAGTGCCGACATGGCATCGCTGATACCCTGCGTTGGGCTGACTTCGAAGAACAATCCTTGAGACGCGCAATCCTGCATCCGTGTGGAGATTTCTGACTGGAACGGGCGGATCCAGTCATTGTACCAGCCGTTCGTTGGAAGCGGCAGATAAGTCGTATAAAGCACGGCGATACGGTAGCCTTGGCTCTTCAGAGCTGTGCACAGCCGAGTATCGATTGGCTCCTGACAACGGCCGTTCGTTGTTCTTTTGGTACAGGTTGTCGGTTTGTAGCTGTCGCCAACACCATCTGACACGAAGAAGAGCACCTTCTCCGGAGTGACAGAACTGTTACCGGTACCCTGCAGTCCCATTTTCGAGGCAATCTGCGTCAATGCGCGGTCGATATTCGTCTGCTGGTCGTTGTCGTACCCTTGGTAAGGAATCGACATGAGGTCAATCTTGCTCGACTTGCTTTTCGCTTCTGGGAGGCTCGACGTAAGGGGAACCACTTCGAGCAGTTTTGTATCCTCGGCTTTTTCACCGAAGGTATAGACAGCCATTCTGAACTGATTAGGAACCGTCTGCGTATCCGCCGCGGTGTCCATGAGCGAGGCCGTTGCTTTCCCCACCACGTTGATGCGTGTCGTCACTTTCAGTCTTTTTGCAAGCTCGTAATAGCTATCTTTGCCGCTCTGAATATCATGACACGCGAAGGCACATTGATCGCGTGTGTTCGCGACCATCGTAGCGACATCCTGAGGCGTTGCACCCACACCCATGGAGGGCGTGTTATCCAGCAACAGATAGAAGTTCATGTACTTTTCTGTCTGATATCGACCCGTTGATTTCACGCTGACGGTGAACAAGTCCTTACCCAGAATCGCTGAGAGCGAGGTATGGACAGTGGCTCTATATTCCACAGAAGATTCAACGACATTGCCTGTCTTCTTGACGAGCAGACTTGTTGTCTCGATGTCGAAGTCTTCTTTCTTGTCGTCGGGCTTTTTGACGAAATCCATTCCGGAGCGGCCGGTCACGGTGATCGGACCATCACCACTCATCTTGCGCGCCTCGATCACGTAGGCTGAGTTTTTGGCGACTGCGGCCAGTGCGGTTGCGTCTGCCGTCTGCTGCAAATCTTCCTTGACAGCAAGCGCCTTGCTGAAGTCCAGGGCTAGTCCTGCTGCTCCAAACAGCGGCACAGCCAGGAGTGCAGTGAGCATGGCAAAATTGCCGCTTTTGTCTCGCCAAAAATTAAGCATAAGTGCCTCTGAAAAATCTTATGAAGCCTGTATAGCTTGCTGATATTGAGAATAAGTGGCTCAAAATGAATAATAACAGGTGACTTTGATCGCTCAGATTTTACCTAACCGGCATAAATAGATGATTAAAACTTGTAGGGGCGATTTACCGCCCGGGGAAAAGCATGTCACGCTCTCAGCGCTTGCTTGATTTGCTGCAATTGTTGCGCACCTACCGCCGCCCAGTGGGTGGCGCGGAATTGGCTGCGGCGACGGGAGTCAGTCTGCGCACGCTCTATCGAGATATCGCCACCCTTCAGGCGCAAGGTGCCAATATCGAAGGAGAAGCCGGCGTTGGCTATGTGCTACGGCCAGGTTATCTTCTGCCGCCCCTGATGTTTTCCGAAGCGGAAATCGAGGCTTTGGTTCTTGGCTCGCGCTGGGTGGCGGGAAGGGCGGATGGCGCCTTGGCTGATGCCGCGCGCGCCGGACTTTCGAAGATCGCCGCCGTGTTGCCCAAAACGCTGGCGGAGGAACTGGACAATTCCACGCTTCTTGTCGGCCCCGGAAAGGTGATCGATATGCCGAACATCGATCTCGGCAACATTCGCAGCGCCATCCGCGGCCAGGCAAAAATTGAGATCGACTATGCCGACGAGCAAGGGCGCAACAGCTGCAGGATCGTCTGGCCATTCGCACTGGCGTTTTTCGATCAGGTTCGCGTGCTGCTGGCATGGTGCGAGTTGAGGCAGGATTATCGCAGCTTCCGCGCCGATCGCATCGCGGCCTTTAGACCTCTTGAGGCGCGCTATCCCAAGCGACGAGAGGTGCTGCTTAAAGGCTGGCGACAGATGATGAAGGCGCGCCAGGAGACTGCTGACAGAAACTGACACTCGCCCGCACTATGGTCTTCCTATCAACAAAGGAGACCATCATGAAGCACCCGAACTTTATCATTCTCTTCGTCAACGACCCGCGCCACAGCGCTGCTTTCTATGGTGATTTGCTCAGCGCTGAGCCCGTCGAACTCTCCGATACCTTCGCGCTCTTCAATCTGCATAGCGGGATGCGACTTGGCCTCTGGTCCCGCCAAACAGTCGAGCCGCAACTTGCTTCCGACGGCAACGCTGCAGAGATCGCCTTTATCGTGGAGACGGACAGCGAGGTCGATACATGCCATCGTGCATGGTCCGACAAGGGCCTGCCGATCTTGCAAGAACCGACCGTCATGGACTTCGGGCGCACGTTCCTCGCCGCAGATCCAGATGGCTACCGGCTACGTGTCTATGCCTTTCACGGTTGAGGTCTAGCTACGCGGGTCAGGCAGGCATCAGGCTATGCCTGTCTGTTCAGAACTAGCCGCGGACGGCGACAATGAACAATCGTGGGAAGCGCAGCAGGCGCCGTCCATCCGCAAGCCGCGGATAGGCGGCGTCGATGCGCTGTCTGTAATCTTCTAGAAAGGCCTCCTGGTGCTCAGCGCCGGCAACTGCCAGATAAGGACGAAGACCAGTTCCCTTCACCCACTCCACAATGGCTCCGGCATCGGCCATGGGATGATTGTAGATGCTGTGCCAGACATCGACGCGCAGCGCCTTTGGTGACAATCGATTGATATAGTCGGTGGGCGCGGGCAGCGGCTTTCGGCGCAGTTGGAGCCCTTCAAACTTTTGGCTCCAGGGTCCGGAGCGGCCGGTTTCATCCATTAATAGATGACCCGGCTCGTTGAGGTTGTCCGGCATCTGGATTGCAAGGACGCCGCCCGGCGTCAAATGATCCATCAGCCTCTCGAGAAGGTCGATATGGTTCGGCAACCACTGGAACACCGCATTGGCGTAAAGAAGATCGGCTGGCTCATCCGGTAGCCAGGATGAAAGATCGGCTTGGACGAATTCGGTCATCGGCAGCCTTACCACGGCTTCTTCCAGCATGTTCTCGTCGCTATCGACGCCGGTAATGACGTTGACGCCATAACGCTCCGTCAGAAGCTCGGTGGAGTTGCCGGGCCCGCAGCCAAGATCGTACCCGGTCATCACTTTCTCCAGCGGAATTTGCGCCAGAAGGTCACGAGCCGGACGGGTCCGCTCGTCTTCGAATTTCAGATATTGCTGTGCCGACCATGCCATTCGAGGCCTCCGTGCGCTCACGTTTCACTGAAGATGCCACAGCAGTCTTATGGCTGCCAGATCACCTTAATCGGTGCATCAACGCGTGGGCCACGCTCTTGGCTGCACGCAATAAATGCGCGTTCCACGCCAAGAATCGGGCAACAATCCTTCCTTTTGATCGTCGCGGGGAATTTCATCTTGACCTCATGGCCGCGCGGGCATTCATTCCGACGCATTCAAGAAGGAGAATGCCATGTCCGTCGATACCGCACCCCGTTCCACAACCTGGACCTATGTCGATGGTCAATGGCTTCCCGGCAATCCTCCTTTGATCGGCCCGACATCCCACGCCATGTGGTTGGCTTCCACGGTGTTCGATGGCGCTCGCTGGTTCGATGGTCTGGCGCCCGATCTCGATCTGCATTGCCAGCGGGTCAATCGCTCTGCCGTCAACATGGGCATGAAGCCGACGATGACGCCGGAAGAGATCGAGCAATTGGCGCTGGAGGGCGTGAAGAAGTTCGACGGCAATATGGCGATCTACATCAAGCCGATGTACTGGGCCGAGCATGGCATGCGCGGCTCGGTCGTCGCGCCCGATGCCGACTCTACCCGTTTTGCCCTTTGCCTGTTCGAAGCGCCGATGGATGCCGGCGTGCCGCTGACGCTGACCGTTTCGCCGCTGCGCCGTCCGTCGCCGGAAACGGCCATGACCGATGCCAAGGCGGGTAGTCTCTACCCCAATAGCGGTCGCGCAATCATTGAAGCTCGCTCGCGCGGCTTCGACAATGCGTTGATGCGCGACATGAACGGCAATGTCGCGGAGTCCGCATCCTCCAACGTCTTCATGGTCAAGGACGGCATAGTCTATACACCGATGCCGAATCGTACCTTCCTCGCTGGCATCACTCGCTCTCGCGTGATGATGCTGTTGCGCCAGGCTGGTTTCGACGTGCGTGAGGCGACGCTGTCCGTCGAAGACTTCCGCAACGCCGATGAAATCTTCTGCTCGGGCAACTATTCGAAGGTGTCGCCGGTCATCAAGCTCGACGACCGCGAACTCCAGGCAGGCCCGGTCGCCCGAAAGGCGCTCGATCTCTACATGGACTGGGCAAAATCGACGGCGTCAGCTGAGTAAAATATGACATTGGAACGCCTTGCGGACGACTAGTGTGATCCGCGTCCCAAGGTTTTCTGGTCGCTCTTGATCTGCACCAACTCCCGACGCGCAACCTCGACCACGGCTTCCGTTAGCGATCTGAGTCGATCGGCAGCCAGCCGGTTGACCTGCCAGAACAGCGGGATGTCGAGCGGCGTTGCGGCAACGAGCTCCATCAATCGCCCGTCTGCTAGATGATCCCGCACGAGAAGCGCCGGGTTCATGCCCCAGCCCATGCCGAGCAGCGCTGCATCCACGAAGCTCTGGGTGGATGGGAGCCAGTGTGTCGGGTGGACGATCGATGCGCCGAAGACCTGATTGATCCATTGCTGCTGCAGCCGGTCTTTCTGGTTGAAGGTGAGGGCAGGCGCTTGCGAAAGTCTCGCCTCCGTCACACCGTCAACGAAGTAGTTGTCGATGAACTCCGGGCTTGCCGTCGCATGGTAGCGAAGAAAGCCGAGCGGCGTGACGCGGCAGCCCTGGATCGGCTTCTCCAGGCTCGTGACTGCCGCGAGCACTCGTCCGCGCTGCAGCCACTCCGCCGTATGATCCTGATCATCCACTGCAACGTTCAGGAGAAAGCCCGACTGGTGCGTAAAAGCGGACACCGCCTGCAGGAACCAGGTGCCAAGACTGTCAGCATTGGTTGCGATGTGCAGCGTCACGCGGCTGCTGGCCTCATTGGATGAGAGAAGAGCCGGGAGCTGGCTGAAAAGCTCCGACTCCAGCATCCCGACATGTTCCATGTGGCGGCAGACCCAAGCGCCTTTTTCCGTAGTCGTACAGGGGCTTCCACGTAGGATCAGAACAGCGCCAAGCCGCTCCTCTAGTTGCTTGATCCGTTGGGAGATGGCCGATGGCGTGACGTTGAGCGCGACCGCTGCCTTTTCAAAACTGCCGGTCTGCACAACCATTGCCACCGCACGAAGCGCCCCGTAATCCATTGAGTTAGCCCTGCTTAATCGAGGTAAGCATCTTTAACTGGATTAAGCCGACGCCGCCACCTATTCGATGCCGAAGACTAGGGGCATCGCATGGATTTTTCGGTATATTTCACTGGCTTCACCATGGGGCTGACTTTGATCATGGCCATCGGCGCGCAGAATGCCTTCGTTCTGCGGCAGGGCCTTCGCGGTGAGCATGTCTTGGCCGTCTGTCTCGCCTGCGCGCTGTCCGACGCAGTCTTGATCACCATTGGCGTGACAGCCTTCCGCCAGATCGCCGCCGTCATGCCAGCAGTCGAGCCGGCCATGCGTTACGCAGGTGCCGCGTTTCTGCTGTGGTATGGCGCCAAGAGCCTGCTATCGGCTCTTCGGTCCTCAGAGGCTTTGGCCGCGGCATCCGGAACGGTCACGCCCTTTGCGCCGACGCTTCTGACCTGTCTGGCGCTGACATGGTTGAACCCGCACGTCTATCTCGACACGGTGGTGCTCATCGGCACGATCTCGACGCAGTTTCCCGGCAAGGAAGCAATCTTTGGTGCCGGCGCCGCGACAGCCTCATGCGTGTTCTTCTTCTCGCTCGGCTACGGTGCGCGCTGGTTGCGCCCGGTCTTTGCCAATCCAGCGGCGTGGCGCATCTTGGAAGGTGTCATTGCGCTCGTCATGTGGCTGATTGCGCTGACGCTTTTGACTGGTGGTTGAGGACTGAGACAAGGGCGCGGAGCGGCGCCGTCATGTGCTTGTCGCGCCTTAGCGCCAGTACGAGATCGCGTTCCAGCTTCGGCATAAGCGAGCGCGTCTGCAACTCGCCCGAAGCAGAGCCAACAACAGCCATGGCAGGCACGATGGCAACACCAAGACCAGCCGCCACCAATGTCTTCAGCGCCTCGACGCTTCCAAGTTCCATGATCGGTTGAATGCGTTTGCCTTCAGCTTTCAACCATCCGTCCACGAGCTTTCGCGTGTTGCCACCCTGATAGAGCAGCAGGGACTGAGCGCAGAGATAGTCGACGTCGATGTCTTCTGGTAGGTCCACAGCATCTGTTGGGGCAATTGCCACCAATTCGTCGCGATAAACCTTGCGAAGATCAAGGCTTCGACCGGTGACCGGCAGCGTCACGATCGCAGCGTCAATCTCGTTGTCTTCGAGACGGCGTACGATATCCGGTGTGTTGCCCGTTTCCACGCGGATCTCGATGCCGGGCATGAGCTGACGGATTTCTCTTAGTATTTTCGGCAGGAAATAGATGAGGGCTGTCGCGCCGGTGCCGATGCGCAAGCGTCCGCTCTGGCCACTTCGATGAGGCGCAACGGTTTCGATCGCCTGGGACACCTCGTCAGCGATCCGCCGTGCATGAACCAGAAGATCGCGCCCCGCCGCCGTCGGCTGTGCCCGTCGGCCCACCCGCTCGATCAACCGCACGCCGAGCTGCTTTTCGAGCAACTGAATGTGGAGGCTGATGGCAGGCTGTGTCAGCCCGGCCTTTTCCGCCGCCGCAGAGAAACTGCCGAGATCGGCAACATCGATGAAGCTTTTCAACTGCCGAAGGTCGAAATCCATATCAAAGAAATCCTTATGTCATGCATAAGATCTATAATCTTTATTTTGATATGTCTCTGGTGCAGATTGCGGCGATCCGCATACCCGCTCAGGACTTTCTGCAATGACCTCCCTCACAAAAAACGCCGTGTTCATCCGCCCCTGCAAGGAGGAGGATATCCCCACAATCGTCGAAATCTACCGCGACGCTGTGCTCTACGGCAGCGCCAGTTTCGAGATCGAGCCGCCGACGGTGGAAACGATGCGTGAACGCCGCGCGGCACTGCTTGCCGGCGGCTTTCCCTACATCGTTGCGGAAATGGAAGGGACGGTTGTCGGTTATGCCTATGCCGGACCGCACCGCGCCCGCCCGGCTTATGGCGCCACGGTGGAGGATTCCATCTATGTCGATCCGAAACGAAAGGGCTTAGGGATCGGCAAGACCCTGCTTCTGGCGCTGATCGAAGAAGCAACGGCGAGGGGATTTCGCCAGATGGTGGCGGTGGTTGGCGATTCTGAGAACGCCGCATCAGTCGGCGTTCATCGCGCTACGGGTTTCGAGATGGTGGGAACGCTGAAATCCGTCGGCTGGAAGCACGGCCGCTGGCTGGATATCGTTCTTATGCAGCGACCGCTGGGCGAGGCGGACACGACGCCCAGGCTTTAGGTCTTACGGCTTGGTAGAGCCCGGAAGCTCGACCTTGACGGAATCGGCCGAGAGCTCGCTTCCTAGCTCCACGGCCTTGGTCTTCTTGTCGTAGACGCAGATGTGGCTGATCGTTGCGTCTGCTCCCTTTGCCTTCCCGGTCAGGATCGCAAGACCGTAGTTCTCGCTTCCAGTCGGATCGACGACAGCCTTCGCGTCGTCCATCAACCTTGCACCCGCATCAAGGCATTTTGCCTGTACATCTGCGACGAACTCTTCCCAGGCACTGTCGGATGAGGCGGCCGCGGGGAACGCTATGAGGGTTGCCGTGATCAAAACCAAAGCCTGTCGCTTCATTGCCATGTCCTTGTCATAGTCTCTCGTCGTATTGGCCGAACGGATCGCTCGGAATTGGTACGGTAACGTGGGTCCCAATCATGTTTTTGAAGAGGCAAAGAGGAATTTTCTCTTTTGCCGGAACATTTTGATAATTCATAGGTTGCCTGAATTGAGTGCTGATCCTATGGTCCGCGCACAGGTTTCAAGGAGCGGCCCAGCCGCTGCAACAAGGAGTAAGACCATGGCCTTTGAACTTCCCGAACTCCCTTACGATTACGATGCGCTTGCGCCTTACATGTCGCGCGAAACGCTGGAGTTTCACCACGACAAGCACCACAAGGCCTATGTGGACAACGGCAACAAGCTCGCTGCTGAAGCCGGTCTTTCCGACCTTTCGCTCGAAGAAGTGGTGAAGAAGTCCTTCGGTACCAATGCCGGTCTCTTCAACAATGCCGCTCAGCACTACAACCACGTCCATTTCTGGAAGTGGATGAAGAAAGACGGTGGCGGCAACAAGCTGCCAGGCAAGCTTGAGCAGGCGATTACGTCCGATCTCGGCGGTTACGACAAGTTCAAGGCTGACTTCATCGCAGCCGGCACCACGCAGTTCGGCTCCGGCTGGGCTTGGCTCTCGGTCAAGAACGGTAAGCTTGAAATCTCCAAGACGCCGAATGGCGAAAACCCGCTGGTCCACGGCGCAGAGCCGATCCTTGGCGTAGACGTATGGGAGCACTCCTACTACATCGACTACCGCAACCTGCGTCCGAAGTACCTCGAAGCCTTCGTCGATAATCTCATCAACTGGGATTACGTTCTGGAACGCTACGAAGCCGCTTCCAAGTAATATTCCGATCGATCGGATAAGCAACACCCGGCCTCGCGCCGGGTGTTCTGCGTTGCGGCTTGGTTCCATCCACGAAAACCGCTGTCACATCGCTGTCATGCGTCGCTCTTAAGCGGTAGCGATCATGACAGACACATCCGCAGCACCTCTCTTTTCCTTCGGCATTGTCGCCGACCCGCAATATGCCGACATCCCGGCAAGACCGGAGATGAACCGCTTTTACGCCGAGAGCACGAAAAAGCTGACGGATGCGATCGACACCTTCAACCAAGAGGATCTCGCTTTTGTCGTCACCCTTGGCGACCTGATCGACCGCGGCTGGGACAGCTTTGACACCATCCTCGACTGTTACGATCAGCTTAGGCATCGTTCCTTGCTGCTTCCCGGTAACCACGACTTTGCAGTTGGGCCGGAGCATCTCGCGAAAGTTCACGATCGGCTTGGTATGCCGGCGAGATGGCATGACTTCAGCCTCGGCGATTTCCGCTTCATCGTGCTCGACGGCAATGATGTCAGCACCTTCGCGCCGCCGCTCGGCGATCCGCGCCGGGGGCTCGCCGAAACTCGTCTGGAGACGCTACGTCAGGCGGGTGCTCTCAATGCGCAGGACTGGAACGGCTCGTTCAGCGATAAGCAACTTTCGTGGCTGAGAGCGACCCTCGCAAAGGCCGATGCCATGCAGGAGCAGGTCGTGCTCTTCTGCCACTATCCTCTCTATCCTGAAAACGCCCACAATATGTGGGACGCGCCCGAGGTGCTCAAAGTGCTGGCTGCCCATCACAGCGTCAAAGCGTGGTTCTGCGGGCATAATCACGACGGTAACTACGGAGTGATCGGCAACACCCACTTCGTCAATATTAAAGGCATGGTGGACACTCCGGACCAGAACGCCTTTGCGATCGCCGATGTCTATCCGGACCGTATTGTCATCCGTGGTTTCGGTCGGGAAACGAGCCGCATTCTGATGTTTTGACAGCAGGAGGCGTGCCCAAACCCGCTCGTCAGCGAGGTGAATTCACCACACTTATTCATTTGATACGGCCCCGGCAGTGAGTGGATAACATTCGAGAACGCCTCTCAATCATCTCCCGCCATGTGCTCGGACCGACATGACCTACACTGAAAACCTCTGGCTGTATTTCACGCTGCTCTTTGGCATCATTGTCTTGCCCGGAATAGACATGCTTCTCGTTCTCACCAGCTCGCTCACCGGCGGACGGAGGGCAGGGCTCGCGGCGACATCCGGAATTATGGCGGGTGGGGTCGTGCATTCGCTCTATGGCGCTATCGGTATTGCCCTTTTGGCGACACTTATCCCTGTCCTCTTCACGCCGCTGATGATCTTCGGTGCGGCCTACATGATCTGGATCGGGTTCAGCCTGATACGAAGCTCGATGGTCATCGAAGGAGATGAGGTCAGTGCCAGCACTTCCGCCTGGCGGGCCTTTCGGCGGGGCATCATCACATGCCTCAGCAACCCGAAAGCCTATCTTTTCATGATGGCCGTCTACCCCCAATTTCTCAAGCCCGCTTATGGACCGATATGGATTCAGGGCATCATCATGGGGCTGATGACTGCGGGAACTCAGCTTGCCGTCTACGGCACACTGGCGCTGACAGCGGGGAAGAGCCGCGATTTCCTAGTCTCGTCTCCCCGGACCACGATCCTCATCGGCAGGATAGCCGGACTTGTGCTAATTGTGGTGGCCGCTTTTACGCTGTGGGAAGGACTGAAAGGCAACTGGAAACGCCAAGTTTAGGTCCCTGATTTTCCTTTGGAAAATCACCCGAATGTGACTTCTTTTTGCCATGTGGAAACGGCATCTTCATCTCTGTTCGACTCGGTGTGCCGCCCGGCACGCATGCGCGTGTCGTTGGGACGATGCGGTAACGGCGAACAACCACCCTCCGGTGCCACCGGAACAAGGAGAGAGACCATGAAACTCAAGACGATTGCCGCATCCATTCTCATAGGCTGTCTTTGCGCCGGAGCGGTTTCCGCGGCCGGCGAAGTTGAAAAGCGCGAAGGCTTGATGAAGCAGATCGGTGGCGCCATGGGCGCACTCGGCGCGATTGCCAAGGGCGAAAAGCCCTATGACGCCGAGACCGTGAAAACAGCCGTCACCACCATCAGCACCAACGCCAAGGCATTCCCGGATCAGTTTCCGGCTGGCTCTGAGGGTGGCGCTGCGTCACCTGCCATCTGGCAGAACTTTGCGGACTTCAAGGCGAAGTCGGAAAAGCTCGGCGCAGATGCAGACGCAGTGCTCGCACAGTTGCCGACCGATCAGGCGAGCACGGGTGCTGCCCTGAAGACGCTCGGTGCCGATTGCAGCTCCTGCCATCAGGCCTATCGTCTGAAGAAATAAGACAGCCAAGATACGCCCGCCGGTTCAGCGGCGGGCTATTCTTTTTTTTTGATGTTTTATCGATTGAGCGGAGAGGAAGATGGCATCCATATGGGCAAAGCTGGCAGGCGGCGTTGTGGTCGCAGGTATTGCCGGTTTCGGCATTTTCATGTGGGTGACAGCACCTGAGCGCCAGCCCCCAAGCCATTGGGCCAATCTGGGCGAGCCGGACCTTGCCAACGGAGAGACGCTGTTCTGGGCGGGCGGATGCGCAAGCTGTCATGCCGCTCCGAATGCCACTGGCGATGCCTTGAAGACGCTTTCCGGCGGTCAGGCTCTGCCGAGCCCCTTCGGTACCTTCCATGTTCCCAACATTTCGCCCGATCCGCAGCATGGGATCGGCGGTTGGACGGTAGCTGAGTTCGGCGATGCCATGACCCGAGGTGTGGGAAAGAATGGCGAACATCTCTATCCGTCCTTCCCTTATACGTCCTATGCACGAATGACGGCGCAGGACATCAACGATCTGTTCGGCTACCTGAAGACGCTGCCGACCAGCACCAACGACGCGCCCGCTCACGATTTGCCATTTCCGCTCGATATGCGACTGGCTCTCGGCGGCTGGAAGTTTCTTTATTTCGACAAGGGCGCGCCACGCGTTCAACTGGCCAATGCCAGCGCGGATGTCGCGCGCGGCCAATATCTGGTGGAAGGCCCAGGCCATTGCGGCGAGTGCCACACACCTCGCACGGCACTTGGCGGTCTGATCAATGAAAAGTGGCTGGCAGGCGGCCCGAACCCGGAGGGTGAGGGGACGATCCCTGACATCACGCCGGGCTCACAAGCCATCGGCTCCTGGACGGTTGCCGATATAGCCAGCTATCTCGAAACTGGCTTTACGCCGGACTTCGACAGCGTCGGCGGCTCCATGGTCAAGGTGCAGCAGAATATGTCCAAGCTTTCGGCCGAAGATCGAAATGCGATTGCCGCTTACCTCAAGGCTGTTCCGGCCCGCTGACATCATGTGTGCAAGAGGCCATGCTTCTCGCATTGACTCCACACAACCCCTGACCGATAACAGAGGCGTGATGGTCTTTCCGGTTCTGCCGGAAAGTGAAAAGGGAACACGATAGGAGCTATGCTCTCATTCGTGGCTGCCCCCGCAACTGTGAGCGGCGAGCCTGAAAACGAAATCCACTGATGCTGTTCTTGGCATCGGGAAGGTGTTTTCGAGGCTATGACCCGCGAGCCAGGAGACCTGCCATCACGAAGTGTCGTCAATGCCGGCGGGGTGTCCGGAAGAGCACGGTTTTCGGGTTGGCGTTTTCCGTCCGAAAAGCCCTGTTTGTCTTTCCCCGTGGTGAATGTTGAACGCGTGCGTCCGGCTGCCTGAAAGCAGCGCGCCGCTGAAAAAGAGGGTCACCATGTCTATCCAACAGAACACGGCGTCGAGCGCCGTTTCCTCCAGCACATCGAAACTCTTGCAGGCGCTGAGTGCTGTCGCGCTCGGCCTGTTCATCGTGGGTTTCGTCGGCTTCTCGCATGTCGAGGCGATGCATAATGCGGCGCATGATACGCGCCACGCCAATGCATTCCCCTGCCATTGAGGGAATGTGAGATGCCATTTTTCAGAAACATTGTCTTTACCGCAGTCCTCGTTGGCCTGATCGCAGGTCTTGCCGTCAGCGCCATGCAGGCGGTCGGCACCACGCCACTGATCCTGCAGGCGGAAACTTTTGAAAGTGCAGGTGGCGAGGCCGGTCATTCTCATGATGCCGCCACCCCCGCGGATCATCACCATGACGCGGAAGCCTGGGCGCCTGCGGATGGCTTCGAGCGCAACGCCTACACCGTCGCTGCCAATGTGCTGACGGCCATCGGCTATGCGCTGGTACTCACTGGTCTGATCTCGCTTCGTGGCTCTCAGGGCGGCTGGCGCGAAGGTCTGTTCTGGGGGCTCGCCGGTTTCGCCACCGTCATGCTCGCGCCGATGATCGGCCTGCCGCCGGAGCTGCCGGGCAGCCCCGCTGCCGACCTTGGTGCGCGTCAGACCTGGTGGATCGCAACCGCCGCGGCCACGGCCGGCGGCATTGGCCTTCTCGCCTTCCGGCGCGCGGAGCCTTGGGCGGTGATCCTTGCCGTCGTGTTGATCGTCGCGCCACATGTTGTCGGTGCGCCCTTGCCGCCTGCAGGTGAACATGCGCTGGCGCCGCTGCCTTTGGAACGCCGCTTCGTCGTGCTTGCCACCGTCACCAGTTTCGTGTTCTGGCTGATCCTCGGCTCGCTCAGCGGCCTGTTCCTCAAGCGCTTCGACGCTGCAAAGTGAAAATATGACAGAGGAGAACGCAGTCGATTGGAGCGCTGAACTCGATTGCCTGCGTTTTTCCGTTCCCGGTCATGGCGCGCCATGCGCCATGCACCGTCTTGCTTTCAAGGTTTTGATAGATGATGCGCTGACAGAAGAAACCTGTCGCACTTACTTCTTGGCAAACCGCGAAGCATTTCTCGCGGCGGCCTCCAACAAGATCCAGCGGCTGAGTATCCCCTTCGAGCGCAGCCTCCATATCAATAGCCGCGATCTTCGCCGAGCCATGACAGCGGAAGGCGCGCAAGGACCGGCGCGCCGCTGCCGTATCTTGGATCGTTAAGCCCGCAAGTGTTCCGCAGAAAATGCCGACACTTCCGCTTCGGCTTCCGGTCCCCACAGACCGAGAGCTTTCAGCACTTCTTTCGCGAAGCTGACCGGTGAATTGCCGGGCGCTGTAACAACACCCTGATCGCTGACGGCTTGCGGCTGATCGCGATAGTGCGTTGCCTGTATGGGCCACACTGTTCAAGATACCGGTACCGGCGAGGGCGCTGGCCGCGGCGCAGATGCCTGCAACCACGCGGCCTTTTCTCCGAAAGCGATGGACCAGATCGCTAAAATCGGGTGCTTGGCCCTTTTCCCAACTCAATCCGCCCGGGATAACCAGCGCGTCGATTGTCTCCGGGTCGAGCGCATCATAGGACGCTTCCGGCATCACCTTGAACCCGCCCATGGATGTCACAGGCTGGCCATCGGGCGAAGCGGTGACGATCTCGACACCGAGATAGCTGCGGGCCGCAGCGGCCAGCAGCGCAGGCTCCCAGTCGGCAAAGTCTTGCGTCAGCGCGATGGCAATACGGGTCATGTCATCCTCCAGAAGTGAAGAAGGTCAGGCAATCGCTTGCATGAAGCGCATGCCAGTGACGGGACGCGGAACGAAATCCATGTTTTCGTAGAACTTGTGTGCAGCGAAGTTGCCGGTTGCAGCCCCAACGGAGAGGAAGTCGCAGCCGCAGCGCTTGGCAACATCGCGCGCGCGCGCCACCAGATGCTGGCCAGTGCCGTGTCCGCGATGACCGTCACGCACGAAGAGATGGTGTAATTCCATTCCGCGGCGGCCTTCCTGCGCGCGGTAGAGCGGCACGAGAATGGCGTAGCCGATGAGCTCACCTGCAGCTTCCGCCACCAGTGCGGTGATCCACGGAACCTGGCCAAACAGATCACGCTCCAGCTTTTCCGGCGTGATTGCGGCGGCGTCGCCATGATGGGCGGCAAGCAGCGTGATCATCTCGTTAAGTTCGGGAAGATCGGCCGCGCGCGCACCACGAATGGTAACGACAGGAGGTCTTGGCAGTGTCAGGAGGCTGTCTTCGGTCATGGGTCTGGTCCTTCGGTTTTCTGGTCTTTTGCCGTCAGGACGCTTGGAAAACAACAAAGCCGCCTAACGGCGGCTTGTTGACAAAATGATCTGTCGAGCCGCCCTTTACAGGTAGGCCCAAAAATACGTGCAGGAGATGGGTGCGCGTTCGTTGATCATGCGCGATTCAATGCGCTCGAATCGGAACGCTGTCAAGGGGCGGGTTTTGCATTTTGGATAGGTCCGTTTCCATATCGCCCAGAGGGCGAGCGGCACATTGACATCGCCCGCCCTTCAGTCCGCTATGTGTCTGCGCGGCGTGCTCTCGCGCTTGGTAAGTCAATGGCAGGGACAAAAACATCGATGACGGCGCAATCCGCAGAGCTATTGGGTTTTCAGGGCACAGGCGTCTCGATTTTTCCCATTACCCAAGCCACGGCCGTGACATTCACGGATCTGTTCATCGGCGTGACCTTCCTGTGCTTCATCTGCGCCGGGAGCAAAAGGGTCGTCTGTCCCGTAAATGGCGAGTTCGTGGGCGAGACGGGTGACCTCCTGATTTTTCCCTCTGGTTCTATCGTCACCTTGGAAAACCGTCCTGTCAGCGCTACGAATTATCGGGCGACCGGCATCTATTTCGATCATGAACTGATTGACGCGGTCTTCGCCGGTCCACCGCGGGCGTCAGGCTCGCCCGGTGTCCAGATCGTTCGCCAGGCAGCGAGCGCGGACTATGATGTGGTGGAGGTCACGCGGCAGGCCTTGCATGATGACACTCTACCCTTGGCGGTCAAACGCCATCGGCTTCTGGAGCCGTTGGTCTGGCTGCGCCATCACGGTGTCCATCTACCGCGGCGAGGGGAAGATCAACCCTGGAACAAGGTGCGGCGGCTGATAGAGACCGACATCAGCCAGCCTTGGCGGGTCGAAGACGTCGCGCACCATTTTGCCATGAGTGAGGCCAGTTTTCGCAGGTGGCTGGCGAAATCCGGTCCGGGATTTTCGCAGATCCTGTTGAACACGAGGCTGGAGAAGGGCCTAGGGATGCTGCAATCGACGGATACGCCGATCTCCAGTATTGCGTTGGAATGCGGCTTCAAGACGCCCTCGCATTTCTCCGAGGCCTTCCGCAAGAGATTCGGCCTTAAGCCACGCTCCATCCGCGCAGCTGAATTCTGATCGTATTTCGATAGTCTTTGATCGCGAGCCGGAAGCTCGAAATTCCTGGCCGGTTTATTTCTTTGAGCATGATCAACGTCTGGAAAGGACACCTCATAATGCTGAAAAAGAAAATTACGACCGGCGTCATTCTGGCGCTTCTGACCGCCACGACAGCAAGCGCCGCGGATTTCAAATTGTCGAGCGCATCGATTGCCGAGGGTCAGCAACTTGCGCCTAACTTCGTCTTCAAGGGCTTCGGCTGCGAGGGCGGAAATCAGTCGCCGCAGCTATCCTGGTCTGATGCACCGGCTGGCACGAAGAGCTTTGCCATTACGGCATACGATCCGGATGCGCCAACAGGCTCCGGCTGGTGGCACTGGAACGTCGTGAATATTCCGGCCTCGCAAATGTCGCTCGAACTTGGCGCAAGCGGCGGGAAGACACTCCCCTCAGGCGCCTTGGAAATCCGCAACGATTACGGTGTAGCCGGTTTTGGCGGGGCATGCCCACCGCCGGGTGAAGTCCATCGCTACATCTTCACCGTCCATGCGCTTGGCACGGAGCATCTGGACCTACCGGACAATGCCAGCAACGCGCTTGCGGGATTTATGATTGGCGCCCACACCCTTGCCACGGCAAAGATCACAGCGGTCTATAACCGCTAAGGGTGTAGCAGAGGACAGTCGCTCGCGATGGTGACTGTCCTTTCCCGGCATGACGTCTCAATGATCGTGATCGCACAGACCATGATCTGATAGCGCGCGGATGACATAGCAGTCCTCGATGGAATGCCCGTCGCAGTGTGAGACGATGCGCTCCAGCTCGTGTTCCAGCTTCTTTAGCTTGGCGATCTTTTCCCGCACGGTGGCGAGATGATCGGCCGCAATGCGGTCCGCACCCGCGCACGGCATCTCGCGATGCTGACTAAGCGCGATCAATTCTCGGATCGCGTCTATGTTGAGACCGAGATCTCGGGCGTGCCGAACAAAGGCGAGACGTTCGAGATCAGCCTTCTCATAGCGGCGCTGGTTGCCTTCTGAGCGGTCCGCCTCGTTGAGCAGGCCCATCTGCTCATAATACCGGATGGTCGGGACTTTCACGCCGGTCCGCTTCGATAACTCGCCGATAGAATACATGCCCTCATCCTCATACCTATAGCTTGTAGAGAGATAGGTTTGAGCCAAATCGAACGCAATCGTTCTGCCGTAGTCGCCGTCAGACATTTGAGAAAAGCGTTGGCTATTTACGAGCGCTGATGGAGTATGACGAAAACGCCTCACTTCAATCATCATCGTCATGCCCAGTATCTTATCGACCGATCTTTCCGTTCCCGCTCTGGCGTTTCTGGTCCTTGTCGCCTTGAGTGCGGGCCTGGCTCGCGGCTTTTCCGGCTTTGGTGCAGCACTGATCTTTGTGCCGCTGGCGAGTTCGGTGCTGGGGCCGCAGATTGCCGTTCCACTTATTCCCGTGGTCGACGGGGTGATGACGATTGGCATGATACCGGCCGCTGTGCGCCGTGCGGATCGCCGCGAAGTGCTCACCATGGCGGTCGGCGCCATCATTGGTGTGCCGCTTGGTGTCCACCTTTTGATGACACTCAATCCCGTCACCATACGCTGGGCGATCGTCGTCATCGTCGTGGTGCTGCTGTCGCTCTTGATATCCGGTTGGCGCTACCGGAATAAGCCGAAGGCAGTTCTGACCGTAACTGTTGGTCTCATTGCCGGCGTGTTTTCCGGCGTAGCGCAGATCGGCGGGCCGCCGGTCGTGGCCTACTGGCTGGGCGGCGCAGTCCCGGCGATCATCGTTCGGGCCAATATCATTCTCTACTTTGCCATTTCCACGGTCCTCAACGCCACGGCCTATCTGTGGAGCGGTCTCATTACCGTGAAGCTCCTCGGGTTGGTGGTTCTGGTCGCACCAAGCTACGGACTCGGCGTGTGGCTTGGCAGTAGAATGTTTGGATTGGCAGAGGAAAAAACCTTTCGTCGCATCTGCTATGCGATGATCGCGACTGCTGCGGTGATCGGCATGCCGTTGTTCGATGCCCTGAAGAACTGACGCCATATCCCTCCATTGACATCAGCCTCGTCCCTCGTAGCGAGGAAAAGCTTGCGGCTTCACAAGAGGCTATATAGTATACCCCCCTATATTATATAGGAGTGAGCAGGTGTCCCACACGATCCGAGACAAGGATAAGCTTCTGGCGCGTATTCGGCGCATGAAGGGGCAAATGGAAGCGGTGGAACGTGCGCTTGAAAGCGGCAAGCCCTGTGGGGATGTCCTGCAGTTGCTTGCCTCGGTGCGCGGCGCGCTCTCTGGTCTGACGGGCGAAGTGATGCAGGAGCATCTGCACGAACATGTGCTGCACGCGGAAAATGACGAGGAACGCGCCAAGGCCGCGGAAGAGCTGGCGCAGGTTCTCAAAACCTACATTCGATAAGGTGACGATGATGGCGACGATGGAACACAGCCACGTGGATGGCGCGCACAGCCACGTTTTCTTAGGGGCCGATCACGAGCGTAACGAGCGACGCGTCTGGATGGTCATCGCTCTGACCACCGTTATGATGGTAGTCGAGATAGCAGCCGGTCACTGGTTCGGCTCCATGGCCCTGACTGCCGATGGCTGGCATATGTCTACCCACGCTGGCGCGATGCTGATTTCGGCGCTTGCCTATCTTTATGCACGCAAGCACGCCCATGATCCGCGCTTCACTTTCGGTACTGGCAAGTTCGGCGATCTCGCCGGTTTTGCCAGTGCGGTTGTGCTGGGTGTCGTGGCGCTGCTGATTGCCTGGGAGAGCGCTCTGCGCTTCGTCTCGCCGGTGGAGATCGACTTCAACCAGGCGATCATCGTCGCGATCGTCGGCCTCGTCGTCAACCTCGTCAGCGCTCTTCTTCTGAAGGATGATCACCACCATCATGGACATCATCACGCGCACGATCACGCGCAAGATCACGCTCATCAAGATGACACCGACGATCATCACCATTCTCATGAAGGCGAGACGGATCATCACCACGATCGCGCTCATCGCTTGCGCTCACATGGCTCCCACGCGCACCATGAAAGCAAAGACAACAACCTGCGCGCAGCCTATTTGCACGTTGTGGCGGATGCCTTGACCTCGGTGTTGGCCATCGTCGCGCTTCTGCTGGGTAAATGGAACGGTTGGACCTTTCTAGATCCAGCCATGGGAATTGTCGGCGGCGTCGTCATCGCCCGCTGGTCCTGGGGTCTCCTGCGTACCACGGGCGCGGTGCTGGTGGATGCGATGCCGCAACAGCGCTCGCTCTTGGCGAAAATCCGCGGTGCGGTTGAGACGGGCGAGGAGAAAATTACCGACCTGCATGTCTGGCAAGTTGGCCCAGGCCACCATGCGGCCATCGTGTCGTTGTCCACGAAAGGCGAAAGATCGGCCGCTGTTTATCGTGAGAAGCTTTTGAAAATCGAAGAACTGTCGCATGTGACAGTCGAGGTCAATGGTATTGCGTGATCAGCACCGTCATCGCGTCCATCTGAAGGGTTCGGCGCTTCGTTAAAGCTACGGCTGCCCGCCAGGGGAAAGCGCCGCCGGAGAACCCGGCGGTTTCAGTGTTCCGTGTAAGCCTGATGCACCCACGCCGCATCGGCATCGTCCGCAGGGGATAGCGCGACTGTAGATGATGGTGCCGGCGCAGCGTTTTTCACCGCGTCGCGGTTGACGGTCCAGAGCACGCTCGCCAGCGCGCCTGCTTGAAGGGCGTTGACGAATGAGATGGTACTGCCGGAAAAGGCAGCCGAAGAAACCTCTGAGACGGCGGCCTCTGTTTGCACTTTCTCAATAGGTTGTGAGCGACTTTGATAGGGCGCTCCGCCAATGTTGTTATCGATGTTCATCGTTAGCCTCACCAAGCTGTTAATAGTTTTTTAACCGGTGAAGCTTGCGCGAAACTTGCCGCATATCGTTCGGAAGGGCTGACAGTGCTTGACAGGGGGTAAACCCCTGCTTCGTTTTCGCATTTTAGGGGCTTGCAAAATAACAAAAACCCCGCAAATGCCGATTCTTTGGCGAACAAGCGCCTTTGAGCCTGCATCACGCGGGGAATCACGTTGAAGCCGGGCAGAATCAGCGATGCGCCAAAACGCACCGCCTATCTCCCTAATATGGCTTGAATCGCCTTACACTTGGGCTTTGCCCGCTACTTTCAGAGCGAAGGCATATTCGAAGGCGATCTCCTCAAGCCGTTGGAAGCGACCGGACTTGCCACCATGGCCTGCGGCCATATTGGTCTTGAGCAGGATAGGCGCATCGCCGGTCGTCTTTTCACGCAGTTTCGCCACCCACTTGGTGGGCTCCCAATAGGTCACGCGCGGGTCGGTCAGACCCGAGATCGCCAGGAGAGGCGGGTATGGCTTGGCGCCGACATTGTCATAGGGCGAGTAAGCGGCAATCCACTGATACTCTTCTTCCGACTCCAGTGGGTTGCCCCATTCCGGCCACTCGGGCGGTGTGAGTGGCAGCGTATCGTCAAGCATAGTTGTCAGCACGTCGACGAAGGGAACGGCTGCGATGATGCCGGCAAATTTTTCCGGCGCCATATTGGCGACAGCGCCCATCAGCATGCCGCCAGCAGATCCGCCTTCGGCGATGATGCCGCTATAGGATGTGAAGCCCTCCTTCACCAGATGGTCGGCGGCAGCGATGAAGTCCTTGAAGGTGTTCTGCTTGTGCTCCATCTTGCCGTTTTCGTACCATTCGAACCCCTTGTCCTTGCCGCCGCGGATATGCGCGACCGCATAGATGAAGCCGCGATCGGCAAGCGAGAGGTTGTTGGTGCTGAACGAAGCGGGAATGGTGATGCCATAAGCGCCGTAGCCGTAAAGCAGGCAGGGAGCAGAACCGTCGAGCGGCGTATCCTTGCGGTATAGCAGTGACACCGGCACCAGCGCGCCATCATGCGATGTCGCCATCACGCGTCGCGTCACATAGTCATCCGGGTTGTGGCCGGATGGCACTTCCTGAGTTTTGAGAAGCGTACGTTCGCGGGTCACCATATTGTAATCGAACAACTGACTCGGCGTCGTCATGGACGAATAGCTGAAGCGGATAACGTCGGTGTCGTATTCGGCAGCACCATGCAGGCCAAGCGAATACGCCTCTTCCTCAAAGGCAATCGCGTGTTCTTCACCGGTAGACCGGTCTCGGATGATGATGCGCGGCAGACCGTCGCGTCGCTCCAGCCAGATCAGATGGCGGGCATAGGCGTCGACGGAGAGAATGAGACGACCTGTTTCATGCGGTACGACCTCTTTCCAATTGTCTTTACCGGGCGCTTCGACTGGGGTTTCGACGATGCGGAAATCCTTGGCACCGCCATCATTGGTCAGAATGAAGAAGACGTCGCCGCCTTCGGTCATCGAATATTCGATGCCTTCCTCTCGCTCGGCCACGATCTGCGGCTCGGCCATCAGGTCCTTGGTAGAGAGGAGGCGGTACTCGCTGGTCTCGTGATCGTGGATATCGATGAAGATGAAGTCATCGAGAACCGAGGCGCCGACGCCCATGAAGAAGCCCGGGTCTTTCTCCTCATAGACCAGCCGATCGGAAGACTGCGGCTGGCCGACAATGTGGTGGAAGACCTTGGAAGGCCGGTGGTTTTCGTCCTGAAGCGTATAGAAGAAGCTCTGGCCGTCCGGCGCCCACGCACCACCGCCGCCGGTATTTTCCACCACGTCGTCAAGATCAACGCCGGTCGCGAGATCGCGAATGCGCAGCGTGTAGAATTCCGAGCCCTTGTCGTCATAGCTCCAGATGCCGCGGCTGTGATCGGAGGATTGATCGAGGCCGCCAAGACGGAAATAGTCCTTGCCTTCCGCTTCCTTGTCGCCGTTCAGCAGCACATGCTTGTCGCCGCCATCGCGTGGTGTGCGGAAGTAATGCGGCTGCTCGCCGCCAGTCACGAAAAGCGTGCCATAGGCGTAAGGTCCATCATTGACCGGAACAGAAGAGTCGTCCTGCTTGATGCGGCCCTTCATTTCCTCGAAGAGCTTTGCCTGCAGCGACTTAGTATCTGCCATCGCCGCGTCCATATAGGCGTTCTCGGCCTCCAGATGCGCGCGGATTGCAGGGTCGAGCAGCGACGGGTCTTTGAACATCGCCTGCCAGTTATCCGCCCGCAACCAGGCATAATCATCCGTGCGTGTAATGCCGTGATGCGTATCGCTCACTGCCTTCTTCTGCGCATGGGGCGGGGTGGGCAGGTTCTTGAAAATGGTCAAGACAAACTCGCTTTCATAAGAAAATCACTCTGCGTTTTCATGATGTAAAGCGCCCCTGCGGCGCTATCAAGTTTGATTGTCCCCGATGGAATATCAGCAGGGCACATTTTGGTCGGGTTTCGATCACATTCTGGCGGTAGACGACACCAAGGCCTGTTGCTTCTAGGAGATGCAGCAGGCGGTTCCCGCCGAAGACTGACAAGAAGACTTGAGAAAGCCTCATAGAATCCGATGCAAAAGCCTCTAACGATCGCCCTTTTGACCGCCTTTTCCTTCCTCTCCTTCTCGCTTCCGTCCTACGCCATCGATGCAAATGTCTTGAGACAGTTGAACCAACTCGCGCCCGAGGAGCGGCTGGAGCAGCGCTGCGATATCGAGGCGATGGAGCGGATTGCCAAGGAACAGAAAGGCATGAAGCCCGATAAGGTTATTGCTTATGCCTTCGGCGACCCCGATGTTGCCAAGGATTCGATCAAGGCCTCAGGCGCCGTCTTCCGCAGCGCTGGTGAGTGGTATCGCCTCAAATACAAGTGCCAAGTGGCACCCTCAACGCTCGGCATCCGCAACTTCGATTACAAGGTGGGCGACAAGGTGCCGGAATCGCAATGGGCGAAGCACTACCTCTACGACTGAGAAAGACGAAGCGTGCGGCGGCTTTGACCGCTTGAGTCAGGCCGCGAGCAACCGTGCTTCCTCGCGAATACGATTGACCATCGAGCGAAGGCCATTGGCGCGCTGGGAGGAGAGATGCTCCACCAGGCCGATCTTGCCGAACACTTCGATGGCGTCGAGTGCGGCTATTTCCGAGGCCTTTTTGCCGGAATAGGTGGCAAGAACGATTGCCACCAGACCGCGGACGATATGCGCGTCCGAATCACCCTCGAAGGTCAAGACGGGATCCGACCCACCATCGCTGTGGCTCACGACCCACACTTGGCTGGCACAGCCCTGAACCTTGTTCTCCGCGGTCTTTTTCTCGTCCGCCAGATCCGGCAATTCCTTCCCCAGTTCAATCACGTAGCGGTAGCGATCCTCCCAGTCGTCGAGGAAGGAGAAGTCGTCCATGATCTTGTCGAGAGAAGCCATTTGCCTGCCATCCATGTTACCGCCCCGATATAGGGCAATGGCGACGAAAATTGAACCGTTGCACCAAGAAAAAAGCCCTGCGGCGAAGCACGAGCTTCGGGCAGGGCATCAGGAGTTGGGCAGTCAGGCGGCGCATCTATAGCGGGATGGCCGCAAGGGGTGTGTGCAAGGTCTCTCGAATTCGTTTGGCTTGGAGCGAGACTTGAAAGCCTCATCTATCGTCAGAGCGCGGGGCGCTTCTGCGGCAGAGGAATGGTGTTCTCGACCTTGATGGTTCCGGTCTTGATGTCGTCGCTGACCGTGACAGTTTCGACTTTGGTCGCGGGCGCGCTAGCAGTGGCGACCTTGGGTTCATCGGCCGCGTTCAGATGGGAGTCGATCAACTCGTAGGCAACCTTGGCGCCTTCGCGAGCCCGCTCTCCAAGTGCATGAAAGGTTTCTGCACCCTTGACGCAGACGTCAGGTTTTTCGACGCAGATTGCACTGACATAACGGTAGGCTTCGCTGGCTGCGGAAACAGCGCCGGCGACATTCATCTGCGAGTTCTGGCTATCGGTGTTGTTGCCACCAAAGTAGGACAGTGCGACCAGCACCAGCGAAAACCAGATCGTTCCCTTGATCAGAAACCACATTGCAAGACTACCCTGTTTGACCGGCGCCCTTTTCGGATCATCCACTGTTGCCCTGTTGTTCGGGCTTGCAGACACCCTAGAGCCAACAGACCAATACCCCTTTGCAAAAAACCGCGTGATTTAATTCAAATTTTAGCGACTTGTTCCCTCTGCCCACGACGATTGTGGCCTTCTCTTGGATTTTAGCAATCGATGTTAAGCATAATTGCGGCAGCGTCTCGCAAATGCAGGGGCTGACGCCGCAGGCACCTGCCTTAAATCTTAACGTTGCCGAAAAAATACAAGAAAATCCTCTGCTTACGCGCCATTAACCATAACCGACAAAGGGCGCCCAATTTGCCTCGAAATGGGACTTGATAGGGATTGGAGGGGCTGTGGCGCGCTTGCTTTTATCCATTCCTTAAGCCGCGGAGCCCTATTGTCGGGGCATGTTTGAAGGCAGGTTCGAGCCTGCTGCTTTTAGAATGCGGTGTACTTGTATTGCGTAACATAGCGGAAAAAGCGATTGCGTTGGTCGATCATGTCGCAGGCATGTGGCTATCGCGTATGGAAGACGATGCCAACGAAAGCTTCGCGGTCATCGCCGTTCTGCGTCGCCTCGTTGCGTTCTCTGTTGTGGCGCTTTTTATCGTTCCTGCGATCATCTGCTTTGTCCTGCCGGCGTCTGTCGCGCTGCCGCTCGGTGCGGCCCTGGTCGTCGCGGTGTTTCTGGCATCCTGCGCCGTACTCCTGACAGTCTATAAGCCCGCGCGCGAGGCTGCGGGCACCGTGAGCCACCGTGAGCAGCTTGCTGCATCACAGGTTCCAGGGATGTTGCTGTTCTTCAACGAACAGGGCGTCGTTCACGCGGTATCGGGTCGTGATCTTCGGCAGTTTCCGCTTCATCTTCAAAACTGCGCCGGTCACGTCCTTGCCGAGATGGTGCATGTTTCCGATCGCATCGGTCTGATGCAGGCTTTCGATACGCTCCGTCAAGGCGAGGATCACGCCAGTGCCGACCTGCGCTTCGAGACGGCGTCCGTCAATCGGCAGATCCAGTTCGTCTATGCCCGCATGGATATGACCGCAGAGCGGGATCAGCTCGGCCGCCTGGTCCGCGTCATCGGACAGCTTATCGATGTCAGCGAAATGGAAGCCTTGCGGCGGGAAGCGACACGCAGAACAACCGAGGCCGAGACAGCAACGGAGGCGAAGTCGCGTTTTCTCGCAGCCGTCAGCCATGAGTTGCGCACCCCTCTCAATGCCATTCTGGGCTTTTCCGACATCCTCGCTGGAGAATATTTCGGCAAGCTGGAGAACGATCGACAGCGCGAATATGTCAAGCTCATCCGCCAGTCGGGCGGTCACCTTCTGTCGGTGGTCAACACCATGCTGGACATGAGCAAGCTTGAGGCCGGGCGCTACGAGTTGATGATGGAGCCTTTCCGCATCGGCGATGTCATCGCATCCTGCGAAGGCATGCTCGGCCTTCAGGCAAAGCAGAAGGGCTTGACGCTGACGAGCCGCATCCAGCGCGATCTGAGCGAAGTCGTTGCCGATCAGCGCGCCATCCAGCAGGTTCTGATCAATCTCGCCAGCAATGCCATCAAGTTTACCGAATCCGGTGGTGTGGTGGTGATTGATGCCGCTAAGCAGGGCGAGATGCTCAAACTGACGGTAAGCGATACCGGCATCGGCATTGCCGCTGACAAGATCGAACTTTTAGGCCGCCCGTTCATGCAGGTTCAGAATGATTACACTCGTCGCTATGAGGGCACGGGGCTTGGACTGTCGCTCGTCAAAGGGCTTGTGGAATTGCATGGCGGAAGTCTTGTCATCACCAGCAAGCCGGGCGAAGGAACGGTCGTCACCATACTAATGCCAGCGGATGGCTCCGGCCAGCCGCTCGGCAGCTCTGAAGACCCCGATGCGCCGGTGGAATTTCCACCGCGCCTGAAAGAGACGGCGGGTGGCGCCGACATGATGAAGAGGAAGGATACTGCGGATGGCCGCGCCAAAGCGAAAATCGCCTAGGAAAAAGACGGTCCGAAAGGAGCCGGGATTGCTGTCCGTGGCCGCGCGCGCGCTGGGTGAGCAAATTCTCAGCCATCCCAAACTTGTTGGCGGCTCCACCGCGTTCCTCATCGTCTTCGGCTTCGTCGCTGCCAATGCTCTTTGGTATCAACCTGGTCACCATCCATCTCCGTTCCTGCGCACCCGTGATGAGGAAGATCCGAACGGCATCGCCGGTTATCGCATGACCTCGACGCTCGGCCAGCACGGCAATGTCACGACGTTCCGGATTGAGCGCCAGACGGACGTTCCAGAACCCACGCAGCAGACTGCGGCACAACCTCCCGCAGGTCAGGCAACAACAGCGGCTGCTGGTCAGGCACAGCCTGCCAGCAGCCATCCGCCGTCCGAACTTGTCGCAGAAATCCAGCGCGAACTCGCGCGGCGCGGCCTCTACGATGGTCCTGCCGATGGCTTGACAGGTCCACGTACGACGGCAGCAATTTTGTTTTTCGAAGAGACTGTCGGCATGGAGCAGACGGGTGAGCCGACAAGCCGTATCCTTTCGGCTCTGAAGATCGATAGCGCGACAACGGTCGCTGCCATTCCTAAAGCCCTGCCGAAGGACCGGCCCGCGGCTGCGAATGGTGGCGGCGTGGCAATCGACCCCGTCGCAGCCGCCATTCGCAATGCGGAGGTGCATCCGCCGAAGGCGCAGAATGTGTCCCTCACGTCCGAAAGTGGTGCAAAGCCGGTCGGCAAGGATCTCGTTTCCAAGATACAGCAGGGGCTCGTCAATATCGCCTATGCCGATGTGAAGGTAGATGGCGTTGCTGGCGAACAGACCCGTCAGGCCATCCGCAATTTCGAAAAGCACTATCGTCTGCCCGAGACAGGCGAGCCGAGTGATGCGGTTCTGAAAAAGTTGAAATCTATCGGGGCCTTGTGACCCACAATTGAATCTGCAACTGAGACTTTTGGCGATCTCTCATCGTTTCTGATTCAAGACGCGAAGGAGGGTGGCCAAGATGCTCAATTCGTTAAGACTTCTCCCGTCGCTTCACGGTCTCGCGCGTATCGGCTGGAGCAAGTGTTGCTGTTCACAAGAGCATAGCCTCCTTATCCGTCCGGCCTTATAAGCATCTCATGCGCCTCAAATCCGAAATCTATGTTTCCGCCCTTCTACGCCGTGTGTTCGCCAACGGTGATTTTGCCGCTATCGAACGCAAGGGGGCAGAGGAGGCGGGTGCGATCTTCATCCGTCAACGACTGCGCGAGGGTTGCGAAAATCTCTACGGTCCCGCGCCGCAGAGCTTTGCGGATAACGAGGAGATCCGCGCCGAACGTCGCTTCGAACGGCGCCTGACACAGGCGCAAGCGCAGGAGGTG
Organism: Agrobacterium larrymoorei; assembly: GCF_037722385.1. Taxonomy (GTDB): domain Bacteria; phylum Pseudomonadota; class Alphaproteobacteria; order Rhizobiales; family Rhizobiaceae; genus Agrobacterium; species Agrobacterium larrymoorei_C. The sequence goes on along the minus strand of NZ_JBBKAQ010000019.1, from coordinate 121,015 downwards.
GACACGCTTCTAGAGAAGGAACGCCGTTTTGATGGTGATCTCTGGGTAGTCGAGCTCGAAACAGAGAACGTCGGCGACCTGTTCACCATTGTGGGGTAAAAGGACCGTTGCGATCTACCGCAACCGGCGACCCATCTTAACGGCGCACGACCAGCTTGTGTGTATCGACCGGCCGCTCACGTCGTTCACCTGCTTCGCTGCCTGCACTCGTCGTGTAGCGATCGGCCCGTCGCCAGCTTTCGATCCGCTCTTCGCATTCGGCAGTCTCCAGCGAATCCAGCATGGATTCGGCACGGCTGATCTCGCCGACGAGTTGGCGCATGTGCGGGTAGAAGCATTCCAGGATGAAGATGGCGTCGTCGGTATCCATGCCGATGCCGACAAGAGTCGTTGCCAGTTGCCGACCGGAGATATCGAGGAGGATGCGCTCCGATAGCCAATGGCTTGCAGACAGCGAGTCCGAGAGCGTGGCGGCAAAACGGCTTGCGTCGCGCTCGCGGGCAAAGCGAACAAGCAGCGCTTCCTGCACATCGGTCAGTCGGCGGACACCAAGCGTGTCGCCGGCAGGGCGATGCATCTGACGTGCCATCGTGCGCAACTGCCTACGCAGCTTCTCCTCACGCTCGGCACGCGCCTCGCTTTCGGTCTGTGCTGATTGGTGCGCGGATGTATGAAGCTCTTCATGCGTCGCACTGTTAGCATGGCGGGAGTGGCGCAAGCCCACCAAGGCATCGACCACAGTGGGAGACAGGTCTTCGCGTCGCACGATTGCCCGGGCATGAGCTGCCCCTTGCGTGCGCGCAATCGCAATCAGCGTCTCGTCATCCAGTGCTTTCGAGGAGACGAGAAAGGGCGCAGACAGCGAGATTGGCTGACTGGCGATAAAGAATGCAACGGCCGACGGCACGTTCGGGTTTTGCGACAGTGCTGCAATCGCCTCTCTCTTCGCTTCAGCCGTAGAGGCCGAAAAGAGCGGGAGAAACAGCTCCGCGAATTGCCGCAACTCTGATTTTGACGGGTGAGGCAAGCCTTCGAAACTCGAGACGGTCGCCATCAATACCACGTCCTTCTTCCTCTCGGCCCTCGGCCGTTCCAGTTCTCGAAAACGGTCTGTCAACGCAATACCCAACCAGACGCAAAACTACAGGAGCGCTCAAACTATAACGAATGCGTTGACGCCCTGTTAACCACGGACGTGGCCAAGGAGAATTTTCGGCCTATTCACAGCTATTTTGTTAACGAAAGGATTTCTGATCGCTATGGAACCTCAAGCCCATCTTTGACGTTTATCTCGTGTCCACAGTGGTTAGGGCGTAATGGACTTCATAATCGGAGGACGGCCCGCAAGCGGCATATTAGTATTAACCTTTGTTTAACCTCCTGATGATTCTAATGTCGTGGGCAAGCCCGAGATTCGGTGCTAGGGTCTAGATGAGAACCAGCCTGTCAGGGCGGACGACGCGTCCAACCACCGGCTAATGCCCAGTCTGTGGACTGGTGATACCCAATGTAGTGGTACTGGCATTCCATATCGGCTTGATGCCGCCGTCCCCAAGACTTCGGCACGCAGATCAAAAAGAAATTTTTGCTGAAAAGCTCGATATGGCGCTTCCCGATGCTGGATCGTCGCATGCAACGTCATACATCGCGATCCGGTCAACAACATCCGTCGTGCCTGTGAAAGGAGATGGCAATGGCAGACATTATTTCGATATCGGCGGCAACACGCCGTCCTCAAAAAACCACCGAGGCCAACGCTATTTCAGCTGGCCCGGCGCAATTGCTGTTTTTTACGGGCGTACGCTACGAGCGTTACGACTTTGCGGAGAAGACAAAGACGCGCAAACGCAAGGTGAGCGCCGCGGCTACTTCAGAAGCCGCTCTCAATTCCTGAACATTCTTTGCATGGCGACTGATGAGCGCACGCTTACTTTAGCGGCGCAGGCTCGCATGTAGCCTCTCCGAGAAACCGCTCTGCCTCCTCCAGGAAGCTCGCCTGCGGTACCATCGTTCGCAAAACGGCATAGCCCTCGTTGCGACCTGCTTCCACCAAAATCGATTTCGACAGCGCCTGAACTTGCGCCTTACGAATGGCGCCGCTTTGCTCCGGACTGGAAATCAGAATATCCAGTTCCCCGCCAGCCGAGGTGCGGTCATTCATGCTGAAAATCTCGTTGGATGCGCTGTCGAAGATTGCAATCGACCAGAAGGGCACGGCGCCGAAAGCCGAAAGCCTGACCGGCTTTTCTTCGACATTGTAGGTGCAAACGGCAACACGCATGAACGGGTCCTCGCTCCCCAGTCCACCTTTGCGATGACCATCCTTATCGACGAGATGAAAACGATTGGGCACTGCCTGAAATTCCGCGCGCGTATAGGCATCGCGGTTGGAGAAGTGCGGGATCGAGAACAGGATGACGAGGTGAAGCACCGCCGCACCCACGAGGCCCGTAAAGATTGCCAGAACGAGCCTAAGCATTGCTGCAATCCGTCTTGTTGATGGCTGGCATGGTAATGTCGATCAGGCCGGCACTGCCAGCAATTGGGGTATCGAGTAGCGTCAACACCAGCTTGAAACTGCCATTTGCCGGCACGGCGAGCCAGTTGAACGGCGTTGCTGTCGAAGCGAGCGTGATGGAGACCCCCCCTTCGGGTCCATGCAACAAGTTTCGGGAATTCAATGCGATCGGCCGTCCGGAGCCGTCATCCAGCAGGTTGCCCTGCTGATCGGCAACATAGAGCGTCCAGAAGCGGGCAGGGGGCAAGTTGCCGGTTAGGGTGTATCGGCACTGACCGGTCAAGCGTTGACCGCTGCTGTCATTGGCCGCGGTGAAGGCCAAGCCTTCAGCTGTTCCATAGAGAAGCTTGCCGGCATCTGCGCGGTGCGCCTTGGCATATGGGTCTGCCTCGATCGTCTGCGATTCAGGAAACGCATCCCAAGCGCCGATCTTGATGGACCCAAAACCGGATGTGGCGTCCAGCGCCACGAGCGTGGAGGCAATGCCACCGCCAAAGGCGATGACGAGCGAGATGGCGACAAGAAACGGAACTCGAAACACACTGCTTTCCCGATTTGGAGCAGCGTCACGGTTAGCACTGATTCCGACTCGGGGAAATGCCCCGCATGAAGGATGGGGTGGCCTCTACCGGAATATTCCCATTGTAAGATATGCGCTCAGGCAAGAGGTCTTACATAAGGATCACCCGCTTTACTGACGGCTAGGGCAAGCGAATGTTTCTGTATGCATTGAAAAAGGTGTCACGCACGGTCTGCGCGCGACACCCCACAATCGGCCCTGTCGCCGACGCGCTGACGGATCAGCAGCTGTCAGAATGTGTCTTATTCGTGGATCGTGTAGGAGCCGAGTTTGCAGAGGTCCTGTCTGTCCTGCGTTGTGTCGAGATTGGAGCCTTCTTCGAACTCGAAGCGCATGTCGTAGCGACACACCGAGCGGCCGTCTGCGATGGTGATGTCGATGCTTTCGCCAGGCTCCAGAACCTGTTCGCCGAAGACGTCGTCTTCCCACTCGTTGACGCCAACCGGTGACGTGTAGAAGCGCGTCAGGACGGACTTCGTGCCGTTTTTCAGGGTGAAGGTCAGGTCTTCGGCCTGCGCAGTGGCAGACGCACAGATGAACACTGCCAGCGCAGCAAGAATTGGATTGAGTTTCGCCAAAATAGTTTCCCCTAGATGAGATGTCCCTCGCATTCAGTTGCGCACCTTCCTCGGATATATTCAAGTCGCTCGCGCCGGCCGGAATGACCTTTCGTGCTCAAGGCAGGGACTTTTTTTGGCATTGGAGGAACCTCAAGAATTTACACTCTTTTTTCGTGTGCTGACTGTGTCGTGTTTCAGTATTTTCCGAAGTTCAAGTGCCGCATAGATGTGCTAAGATTCGCCAACGCAAAACTGCCAGTGGAGGATTATACGTGCTTCATACGGACGCTGCCGACTTCGAGGGCACCGCTTCGAAAGAGGATGAGGAAGGCTCTCCGGCCTCTCGGCTGATCGACGGGCGGATTGCCGAGTTAGCGGACTGGCGCGGGCAGGTGCTTTCGAGGATCAGGTCGGTTGTTCGTGGCGCAGATCCGCGTGTCGAGGAAGATTGGAAGTGGCGCGGCGTGCCGGTCTGGACATGCAACGGCATCATCTGCACCGGGGAGACCTATCGCTCTATCGTCAAGATGACGTTCGCCCACGGCGCGTCGCTCGATGATCCCGCAGGTCTGTTTAATGCCTCGCTTGACGGAGGGACGCGCCGGGCCATCGACATTCGTGAAGGTGAAGAGATCGATCACGATGCCCTGGCCGCGCTGATCCGCTCGGCAATCGCGTTAAACGACGCCAAGGTGGCGGCGCGTTAAGCGAATCGGTCCACGTAAAAAGGCCGGCAATCCGTTAGATCGCCGGCCAGTTCTCATAGTCGGTATTGCTCAATTCGCCGGAGCGGGTTGCGCCGGCGAGGCCGGAGCTGCAGGCGATGCCGGCGTGGCTGGCTGTGCCGGTTGAGCTGGTGCCGCGGGGGCTGCCGGCTGGGCCGGTTGGACAGCGCCCGTAGATCCGCCAGAGACATCGTCGGTCGCAATCGGTGTCGGTGTAACAGTGCCATCCGCCGCTGCGACGCGCCAGACGGTGTTGCCCGCATCGTCCGCGACCAGCAATGCGCCGGTGCCATCGATGCCGACGCCGACGGGACGTCCGCGGGCCTTGTCGCCTTGAATGAACCCGGTGACCACGTCCTGCGTTTTGCCAACCGGCTTGCCATTTTCGAAAGGCACGAAGGTCACGCGGTAGCCGTTGAAGGCCGTACGGTTCCAGCTTCCATGTTCGCCGATGAAGGCACCGTTCTGGTACGGTGTGGGAAGAGCGGAATTCAGCGAGAAGGTGAGGCCGAGTGCTGCGACATGGCTGGAGAGCGCATAGTCGGGTTTGATCGCCTTTTCCACCATATCAGGCCGGAGAGGATGCACGCGATCATCCACATGGTTGCCGTAATAGCTCCATGGCCAGCCATAAAAGCCGCCTTCCTTCACCGATGTCATGTAGTCCGGCACGAGGTTCGGGCCGAGTTCGTCGCGCTCGTTGATAACGGCCCAGAGCTCTTTGCTCTCGGGGTTGAAGGTAAGACCGTTGGGATTGCGCAAGCCGGACGCAAACAGCTTCCACGCTCCCGATTGCCGATCGACCTGCAGGATAGAGGCGCGGTTCTTTTCGGCTTCCAGCCCATTTTCGGTGATGTTGGAGTTCGAACCGACAGAGGCATAGAGGAACTTGCCGTCGGGGCTCAACGCCAGATCCTTCGTCCAGTGATGGTTGATCGGGCCTCCGGGAAGCTGAGTCAACACACGCGGTTCGGCAGTAATCTCGGTCTGATCGAGCTGGTATGGATAGGCCAGGATTTCGTTCGATGTCGCAACATAGAGCGTGTTGTCAGCAAAAGCGACGCCGAACGGCGAGTCGAGCTTCTTCAGAAGGTCGTGGCGCTCATCGACGGTGCCGTCACGATTGGTGTCGCGCAGCAGTGTGATGATGTTGCTTTCTTTCGGCGGGCCACCTGTGTCGCCATGTGCTATCGACATGATGAAGCCGCGAATGATGTCTTTTGGACGAGACGAAGACTGTCCGCCCTCCGGCGCACGCGACTGCACGACCAGAACATCGCCATTTGGCAGCGTGTGGACGGTTCGCGGATTGACGAGATCCTTCTGGTACACGGAGATCTTCAAGCCCTCCGGCACCGTCGGCGTTTCGCCGTCCTTCCAGCCCACCACCTCCGCGACCTTCAAATCGGGGATGAGGCTCATGGAGGGCTCGGGAAGAACAGGGTCCGGGCCGATCTGCTGGGAAATATCGAAATTGTCGTTTTGCTCGCTGCAAGCCGGCAGGATGAAGGCGACGCTTGCAAGCAGAAGGGCTGGAGCGAGAGTGCGGGAAACCATCATCATACTCTCCAAGCCAGACGGGCATATTTGCGGGAGGAGGCGGAAACAGCCATCAGCGACACCACGAAGGTGATGGCGGAAAGTAGCAACCCGTAAGGCACTACAGCCGTCCAGCCGTCGCCGGCATGGACGAGGCTGTTGATGAAAGCGAGGATCAGCATCACGATAAAAAGGATGATGGAGACGAAGGACGGGCGCATAGGCCGCGTGCGCCTGCGTAACAGATCAATGAGACCGGCGAGAATTGCCACACCACCTGCAACCAATCCCGCAAACAAGAGCCACGACGAGAAATTCGACCACATCAGATTGGCTGTGCGCCAATAGGCAATGTCCGTTCCGAGAGCCAGCGAGAAGCAGACAAAGGGAAAAGGCACGAACAGCAACTGGAAAGGATAGGCGGAAGCTTCCCCGTGGGATGCATCACTCATGTCTTGGCTCCAACCGGTATTGAAGGGAGCGCCTTGGTGCTGGTTGGCATTGGGCGCTTTTGTGCTTTGGCAAACGATTGGAGAGGGCGTTTGGTTGCAGCTCTTTTGGCAGGCGAGCTTGCTGACGCGCCGAACGGCTTGGTTGACTGCGGCTCTTGATTTCGGTGCGACGAACGTTCACGTAATTCCACTTGCGTAGCGATCGTCCAAATGAGGATGTCAAATCCCTGTTACATGTCTGACAGGCAACCGCATTAGCATGCAATAATGCGATCGCGCCGCCTTGTTTTTATCATTCTAGCTATCACGCAAGTCGCCGGATGGGGCGTTGTTGGCGTCCTGCCGGTGTTGGCATCCTTCATCGCCGAAGATCTTCAGGTCGACCTAGCGACGGCGTTCATGGGTGTGACGGCGATGTATGCGGTGATGGGCCTGTCTGCGCCTGTCGTGGGAAAAGCTTTTGAGAAATTGGGGGTGAAACACGTCATGCTATGCGGTGCAAGCGTGATCGGTGTCGCCTTTGCTGCAATGGCAATCGTCCACTCGGTCGCGGCCTACCTGGCATGCTGGTGCGCCATAGGAGTTGGTGGCGCTATGTTTTTAACAATGTCCGCCTATGCCTATCTCGCGGAGTTCGCAGGCGAGAGCGCGCGGGGCATGATCGGGTCATTAATGTTGGTAACGGGCCTTGCGGGCAGCGCATTCTGGCCGCTGACGGCATGGCTTGATCACATCCTCGGTTGGCGCGGTGTAACGCAAATCTATGGGGGCGGCATGCTTTTGCTAGTCCTTCCCTTGCTCGTCTTGATCCTTCCGGATGTCAGAAGCACCTCTGCATCACCAGTTTCCGGCAGAACTAAAAACCGTAGAGGTCACATTCTCTGGTTTCTCGTCGCCGCCATCTCGTTGAACAGTTTTGTCACCCTGGGAATGGAATCAGTCGGCATAGAGTTGTTCAAGGCGCTGGGTGCTGATCTGACTTTGGCGGTTGGCTTGGCCTCCTTCATGGGTGTTCTCAAGGTTGGCGGGCGGCTGATTGACGTGATGGGAGGCCAGAGATGGAACGCGATCTGGACTGGAATTGTATCAGGAGCCATGATCCCTGCTGCCATGCTGATACCTGTGGTGTTTGGCCCCAGCAGCGGTGCCATCTTTGCCTACATGGTCATTTTCGGTATTGGCAGCGGCGCTTTTGCCGTGGCACGGGCTACAATGCCTTTGGAGTTTTATGAGAGATCCGACTATGCCCCTGCTATGTCGGTGATCACCTTGCCTATGAGCTTGGTGAATGCGACGGCACCGCCGCTTCTGTCGGGCCTCATGGCATCTGCTGGCCCCTCCGCCATGCTCTTGCTGATGGTGGTGTGCAGTGCAGCGGCGCTGTGCTCATTGCTGGCGCTTGGCCATTTCAAGAACCGCCAACGCGGGTTGGTTGCCTGAAGGCGTCAGTCTTTCAACGTTTAACCCCGTCACCAACATCAGCCACCTTCTGCGGCGAAAGAGTCGGCGCGGAAGCGTCCTTCAGCTGTTGGCCTACCGCGCGAAGAACGCGGGTGGCTTCTGCTGAAAGCGAGCGAGGGCGGGTGAGGGCTGGAAGTGGGTTGGCATCGGCGGAGGCTATCTGCGCTCCATTGGCGGCGGGTTGTGGACGTGAGCCTGTCGGTAGCGGGTTCTGGATGCCGGGAATGGGGCGCAACTCCATGCCCTGATGGGCATAGTCCATCAGCCGCTTGAAGGTCATCGCGGGTAGGGCGCCACCGGTCATGTTGTTCATCGACGTGAAGTCATCGTTACCGAACCAAACGGCCGTCGTGTAGTTGCCGGTGAAGCCGACATACCAGGCGTCGCGATAGGCCTGCGACGTTCCCGTCTTGCCGCCGGAGACGATGCCATTGTCAAGCGCGCCGCGCCGGGCGGTACCTTCCACTGGAATAGTCACCAGCATGCGGTTCATCTTCGACGTCGCCTCTTCCGACAGCACGCGGTGGGCCGGCGGTTCGTCGCGATCGAAATCGTAGAGCACCTTGCCTTCGTAATCGAGAACCTGCTCGATCCCGTGGCGGCGCGATTGCATCCCATTAGCGGGGAAGACGGCATATCCGGTCGCTTGGTCCAGCACGGTGAGCTCAGAGGTGCCGAGCGGAATGGTCTTGTCGCTGCGAAGCGGTGTCGCGACGCCCATGGCCTTGGCCGTGTCGACGATGATCTGCGTGCCCAGCACATCCTTGGCAAGACGCACCGGTACCGTGTTGTAGGATTTTGCCAGCGCTGTCTGCAACGTCACCTTGCCAGCGTAAGAGCGCCCGTAATTCTGCGGCGACCAGCCACGCCAGGTGACAGGCGCATCGGAAATCAGCGTCTCCGGCTTGTAGCCTTTTTCCATGGCGGCGGAGTAGGTGTAGACCTTGAAGGACGAGCCCGGCTGGCGAAGGGCGGCTGTTGCGCGGTTGAACTGGCTTTCGCCATAATCACGGCCGCCGACCATGGCGCGGATGCCGCCGCCATTTTCGATCATCACCATCGCGCCTTGCTTGACCTTGTAGCCTTCGCCGAACTCGCGAAGGCTACCTTCCATGGCCTGTTCTGCGGCTTGCTGGAGCCCTGTATCGATGGTGGTACGAACCACCACCGTGTGATCCTTGATCTTGCCGTCCTTGGCCAGACGCTGCACCTCGTCAAAAGCCCAGTCGAGGAAGTAATCGGGGGCTTGGACCTCCTCACGATCGATGACGGTTGCTGGGTTGCGGCGCGCGCCGACGACCTGACCTTCAGTCATCAATCCGCCTTGGACGAGGTTGGAGAGAACCGTGTTGGCGCGCGCACGTGCGGCCGGCAGGTTAACATGCGGCGCGTATTTAGCCGGGGCCTTGAACAAACCGGCGAGGATGGCGGATTCCGACAGCGTTACATCGGTGAGGTTCTTGCCGAAATAGAACTGTGCCGCTGCTGCCGCGCCAAAAGTGCCGCCGCCCATATAGGCGCGGTCGAGATAGAGCGCGAGGATTTCCTTCTTCGACATGTTGGCTTCCAGCCACAATGCCAGGAAGGCTTCCTTGATCTTGCGTTCCAAAGAGCGTTCGTTAGTGAGGAACAGGTTCTTGGCAAGCTGCTGCGTCAGCGTCGAGCCGCCCTGGACCACGCCGCCGGCGCGGGCATTCTCGCTCATCGCACGGGCAAGCCCGATAAAGTCTATGCCGAAATGGTCGAAGAAGCGCCTGTCTTCGGTCGCCAGAACCGCCTTGATGAAGTGGTCCGGCATCTGGTCGATCGGAACCGAATCCTCGTGAATGATGCCGCGATGGCCGATGGTGTTTCCGTAGCGATCGAGGAACGTCACGGCAAAGTCGCCGCGATAGCGCCAATCCTTTTTGGTTTCCTCGAAGGCGGGAAGAGCAAGCGCCAGCATGACAACTGAACCGGCTGTGCCGACGGTCAGCGCGTTGCAGGTCATGTTGACGAGGAATTTCTTCCAGCCGCGCACATGCAGTTTGCGAGAGGCGATCGTCACCTCTTCCCAGAAATCAAATGCGCGGGATGCGGCTGTCCACAGGCTCGAATCGATCCAGGAATCGATGCGAAGCAGAATATGGCGTTTGCGGCGCGCCGGTTTCTTGTTGTTGTCTTCCTGCACCTGAAACGTATTCCTGTTCGATGTGGCGAGTGAACGCTTGACGCGGTTACCTTGCGCGGGTCATTCCTCACCACCACTCCGCCGGATTTAAGAATTATCTTATAATCCAGCCCATGGCGATACGACAAAACGGGCTTTCCTATTTGATGCCCGAAGACGCAAAATGAAACGGAAATCTTAACGATGAGTGACGCGCCGTTCTGGAAAACCAAATCGCTGGCGCAAATGAGTAACAGCGAATGGGAGAGCCTGTGCGATGGCTGCGGCCTTTGCTGTCTCAACAAGCTGGAGGACTGGGATACGGGCGAAGTGGTCTTCACCTCCGTTGCCTGCCAGCTCCTCGATGGCACCAGCTGTCGCTGTTCGGATTACGAAAACCGCCGCGCCACCGTGCCCGATTGCATCCAACTCGATCTGAAGCTGGTCGATGAGATCGGCTGGCTGCCGCCGACCTGTGCTTACGCGCTGGTGCGCGACGGACAGGATCTCTACTGGTGGCACCATCTGGTCTCCGGCGATCCCGAAACAGTGCATGTTGCCGGCATCTCGGCACGTGGCCGCACGGTCAACGAGAAGGACGTCAAGGTAGACGACTTCGAGGATTATGTGGTGGATTGGCCGCTGACCGTCGGCGAGAGGCCGGAGGCACAAAAACCGCGTTGAACGGAAACCAGAGCGCTGGCTCCGCCTCTGGCAAAATGTCGTCCTATTCCTGCCGCATCACGCCTGTATCCCGCCAGCTTACTTTTCTGATATCCATTTCCGGCTTCTATAATTGGCCGGCCAATCAAGGACCATGCATGCGCCCAAGTCAAAAGCACAGTCAGCGCAAACATGTGACACTGTCTTGCGACGGCGGGATGCGACAAAAACCAGGGCTTCAAGCGTGAAGGGCATAACTGGAAGATCACGTCGCGCTTTGGCGCTTATTGTGCCGATCTGCTTGCTTGCAGCGGGTGCTGCACCAGCGCGCGCGCAAGCCGTGCAGCCTTTTGAGTGCACCCTGGTTACCTCGGTGGAAACCGGTGCCGTCATCAACCAGCAAGGCGCGTGCGATAGACGCGTTTCACCCGGCTCCACGTTCAAAGTCCCCTTGGCTCTGATCGGTTATGACGCCGGAATTCTTCAGGACGAGTTTAATCCCGCCTGGGACTGGCAAAAAGGCATGGAAGCCACTCCGCAGGAGCGCAAGACGGTTGATCCTACGACTTGGCAGAAGGAGTCGATCCGTTGGTATTCGCGCGAAATCACCAGCCGTCTCGGTAAGGATAAATTCACCTCCTATGTTCGCCGTCTCGGTTATGGCAATGGAGATGTAGCCGGAGAAGCTGGCAAGGATAATGGGCTGACCGATTCCTGGGTCGGCACCTCACTCGAAATCTCACCTGTCGAGCAGGTTGGTTTCATGCGTAGGCTCTTGGCCAATAATCTGCCATTCGCGCGCGATGCGCAGAACAAGACCAAGGCCATCGTTCCGGTCTTCGATGGTGCGGAAGCTTGGAGTGCCCATGGTACGACCGGTACCGGCAACATGAAGGGGCCGGACGGCAAGCCCGATCCGAACCGGCCCTTCGGTTGGTTCGTCGGCTGGGCCGAACGAGAAGGACAGCACATTGTCTTCGTTCGCCTGCGCGTTGGCGACAAGCCCTCGGAGCAGCCAATGGGTGAGGTCGTCCGCGGCGAGTTCCTGCGCGATATTCAGCGCTATGCCACCCACCGGTAGAAGCGATCATGTCGTCTACGCGGCAAAGAACGTGGTCGCGCTGTATCAGAGACATGCGGCAGAATTCGATCGATCGCGCAGCCGCGCGCTGATCGAGAAAGCTTGGCTCGACACGTTTCTGGGATATTTGCCGCTGAAGGCATCGATACTGGACATCGGCTGTGGAGGCGGTGAACCCATCGCGCGCTACTGCATCGAAGGCGGCCATGAGGTGACCGGTATCGACGGCTCATCCTCACTAATCGCGCTTTGCCGTGAGCGCTTTCCCAACCATCAATGGCATGTCGGTGACATGCGCGATATGAGTTCGGACAAGTGCTTTGATGGTCTGATCGTCTGGCACAGCCTTTTTCACCTGACGCCAGACAACCAGCAACGTGTTCTCAAGACCTGCATGCGTCTTGCAGCGGCAGAGGCTGTCCTGCTGTTTACCGCGGGCCCCGACCGTCACGAAACGCTTGGCCTTTTCTGTGGTCAGCCGCTCTATCATGCTAGCCTGGCCTTTGAGGAGTATCGGTTGATCCTCGCTGGCGGTGGGTTTCAAATCATCGCACATGCGATCGACGACCAGAGCTGTGGTGGGGCGACGGTCTATTTGGCAAGACGTAGCGGCGGTTAGCTTTTCTCGCGAAGAGCGTGCGCCTGGATCGCGGCGCCGGTCTTGGCGCACTTGCCATAAAATGCAATTTCCTCCCTTGACCTTCCCATGATGGGAAGCCCTACATTGGTATTGTTTCACGTCGGAACTATTTTGAAATTCCGCCCGTCATAATCATGACAGTGACAGACCTCGAAAGGGGAGAGCGATGAACGAGATGGTCAGACCCGAACAATTGCAGGAGCCGTTGTCGATTCCCGTCGAAGGCATGACCTGTGCGTCCTGCGTTCGTCGCGTGGAGATGGCGGCGGCGAAGGTTCCGGGTGTTGTCTCCAGCTCCGTCAACTTTGCCACGAAGAAGCTGACGGTGGAGCCTGCAGAAGGCTTTTCTGCCAAGACTCTGGCGGCGGCGGTCAAGAAAATCGGCTATGAGATCGAGCCGACGCGAACCGAGTTTTCCGTCGATGGCGTGAAAGGTGAGGCGGACGCCTCACGGTTGAAGGGCGTGCTGGAGGCCATCGCGACGGTCGTCCATGCAAAGGTCGAGGCTGACGGCAAGGTCTTCGTCGAAGGCATGGGCGGCTTGCGCCAGCGCGAGATGGTCATCGAAACGGCGAAAGGCGCTGGTTTCCCACCTGCCGCGGCAAAGGCCATGCAGCATGACCACTCTGCTCATCATCAGCATGGCGCTCATGATCACAGCCACCATATGGATGACGAAGCGACGTTAAAGCGCGATGTGATCGTTGCGGCCGTGCTGACCGCGCCGCTCTTCGTGTTGGAGATGGGTGGGCATATCTATGCGCCGATGCACCACTGGTTGATGGGCGTGATCGATACCCAGAACCTTTACTACGTCTATTTCCTGTTGGCGACGGCGGTGATTTTTGGACCGGGACGGCGCTTCCTGAAGAGTGGCTTCCCCGCCCTTTTCCATGGGGCGCCGGAGATGAATTCGCTCGTGGCGCTCGGTGTCAGCGCGGCCTATCTCTATTCCCTGGTCACGACCTTCGCGCCGGGCGTGCTGCCGGAAAATGCACGGCACGTCTATTACGAAGCAGCCACCGTCATCGTCACGCTGATCCTCATTGGCCGGCTGCTCGAAGCCCACGCCAGCGGCCTGACCGGTGATGCAATCCGCAAACTCGCGAGCCTTCAGGCGAAGACCGCTCGTGTGGAGCGTGATGGTCAGGTTGTAGATGTCGCGTTGGAAGAGGTGAGGGCGGGAGACCTTGTCGTCATTCGGCCTGGCGAACGGCTAGCGGTCGATGGCGAGGTGATCGATGGTCATTCCTATGTGGATGAATCGATGATCTCCGGTGAGCCTGTTCCGGTCGAAAAAGGAGTGGGCGCGGGCGTCGTGGGAGGCACGATCAACAAGACCGGTGCGTTTAAGTATCGGGCGACGAAGGTCGGTGCGGATATGATGCTGTCGCAGATCATCAGGCTGGTGGAGCAGGCGCAAGGCTCGAAGCTTCCCATTCAGTTGATCGTGGACAGGGTCACTGCGCTGTTCGTTCCCGTTGTGATCGGGATCGCGCTGCTAACCTTTGTCATCTGGGCGGTTTTCGGTCCCGATCCCGCTTATACATTTGCACTCATCAACGCCGTGGCTGTCCTCATTATCGCTTGCCCCTGCGCCATGGGGCTTGCAACGCCAACCTCGATCATGGTCGGCACCGGGCGCGCGGCCGAACTCGGCGCACTCTTCCGCAAGGGCGAAGCGCTGCAGCAATTGCGCAGTGCGGAGATCGTCGTGGTCGATAAAACGGGCACGGTTACCAAAGGTCGGCCGGAACTGACCGACCTCATCGTGGCAGATGGCTTTGAAGAGAACGACGTGCTGCGTCTGGTCGCTGCCGTCGAAGCGCGCTCGGAGCATCCGATTGCGGAGGCCATCGTCCGTGCAGGACGGGAAGAACTGGTAACCACCGCAGAACTCGAACCCATCAATGTCCAGAGATTCAAAAGTATCACCGGCTACGGTATAAGGGCGGTGGTCGATGGCCGTACGGTAGATGTCGGCGCGGATCGCTATATGGAAAAGCTTGGCCTTTCCGTTGCACAGTTCGCCGGGGCATCCAAGCGCCTTGGTAGTCAGGGAAAAACGCCGATCTATGCCGCTATCGATGGCACGCTTGCGGCCATTATCGCTGTCGCCGATCCGTTGAAGCCGTCAAGCGTCGAGGCAATCAAGACACTTCGAGGCATGGGCGTCAACGTGGTGATGGTGACTGGTGACAATGAGGCGACGGCGCGTGCGGTCGCCGATGAAGTCGGCATCGACAAGGTCATTGCTGGCGTGCTGCCGGAAGGCAAGGTGCATGCAATCCATGACCTGCGCCAGGGCGGAAAGATCCTCGCCTTCATCGGTGACGGCATCAATGATGCGCCCGCGCTAGCCGAAGCCGATATTGGCATCGCCATCGGGACTGGCACCGATGTCGCCATCGAGAGCGCCGACGTAGTACTGGTCGGCGGCGATCTCATGGGCGCTGTCAATGCAATCGAAATGAGCCGCGCGACAATGCGCAACATTCGTCAGAATCTCTTCTGGGCCTTCGGCTACAATGTCGCGCTGATTCCGCTGGCCGCGGGCGCACTTTACCCCGCTTTCGGCATCACACTCTCACCAATGATCGGCGCAGGCGCGATGGCACTTTCCTCGGTTTTCGTCGTGGGTAACGCACTTCGTCTCAAGGCCACTCGCGTAACCGGCGCAAAGGAGACGTCATGAATATTGGCGAAGCCTCTCAGGCGTCCGGAGTATCTGCGAAGATGATCCGCTATTATGAACAGATCGGCCTGATCTCACCCGCAACGCGTGCCGATAACAATTACCGGCTTTATGGCGATCAAGAGGTTCATAATCTACGCTTCATCAAGCGTGCCCGCACGCTTGGCTTTTCGCTGGAGGAAACCGAAGCGCTGCTGAAACTCTGGCAGGACAAAGCGCGGGAAAGTGCTGCTGTCAAGGAGATCGCGCTCACTCACATCGCCGACCTGGAGCGCAAGATTAAGGACATGAGAGGAATGGTAAAAACGCTGTCGCACCTTGCCCACTGCTGCGGCGGCGACCACCGGCCGGACTGCCCGATCCTCGACGATCTCGCTGGAATCGAGCCATCAATGCCTGTTGCAAGAAAGGAAAAGCCATGACTGAGACTACATTCATCGTGCAGGACATGACCTGCGGCCACTGTGAAGAGACCGTCCGCAACGCCCTCAACGAGGCGCTACCGGGTGCTGAGGTTAGGATCGACCTGCCGTCGCACAAGGTTGTCGTCAATGGCGATGCCGATAGGGCGATTGCCGCGATCAAGGAGGTTGGATATACGCCAGAGCGAGCCGAATAATCGGCTTGCTCAGTAAGCAACTGCGCCTCTATGAGGCCGCCTTAAACCTCGTCGAAAGCGCCGCCTTCGCGTGATGGATTGCGGTCGATAACCCGCTCTTCCGCGTCGTCGGGAAGGGCCTCATCGCTTTCCTGATAAGGGTCGTCTTCCGTCTCGAGTTCATCTTCCTCAATTTCGTGTTCCAGCTCCTGCGGGATTTCTCCCTTGGCCGGAAGCTCCTCTACATCGAGGCCTGTAACGGCCTGATCCAGTGCATCTTCACTTTCCAGAAGCGGTTCGCGCGGGTCCATTGGATATCCTCCTCGGTGTGTGCCGTTTTGATTTAAGACTGTGTAGAAGCGATCAGGATTGCCGCCATGTAGATGACGAAGGCCAAGATGCCGATGCCGGCGATTGCCATCACGATGCCCTTGCCCGCTTTGCGCTTCTCGCCTTTGTTTTCATTCGGCTGCGTGGGGAAATGTACCGGATCGGTTTCTCTGATCTGTGTCATCTGATCGCCCTTTCTTCAAACTCACTCATTTGGGAAAGGCGTCAGGGGCGCAAAGGTTCCTACTTTACTGTTTCAGGCTCCAGATTGTCGCATGTGAGACGGTGCCTCCGAGAGCTTTCAGATGGGCCGCACGCACGGGTTTGAAGCTGGCGATGCGCTTTGTGCCGACATAACGTCCCCGATCGGCAAATACCTCGATCGAGCCATAGTCGACAAAGATGCGTAGGCGATAGGGGCGCGCGCCTTCGGACAGATAGCGCGGTGAGGGACCGTCCTTGCCGTCCTCGTGACGGATCCAGAGGCCCGTTTCGTCACAGACCACGCCGAGCCGCACATCCGGATGGTCAAGTTCGAGTTCAAAGGGCATGCCTGGCTTGCTGAGTTCGAATAGCAATTCGACAGCGCCGGTCGAGAGATCGACACGGTCGCCAGCCGCCAGCCGCGTACGGTCCAGAATGCGGTGGCGTAGGCTCTCTGCTGCGCCGATCGGCGGGGTCAGCAGCGCGCCGTTGGAAAAATGCAGCCGCCGTGGCAATGTCATCGACGTCGGGAAATCAATCTCAGGCGTTGCATCCGCCCAGTTCGCCAGCCAGCCTATGCCAACGATCGTGTCGCC
Source organism: Agrobacterium larrymoorei (assembly GCF_037722385.1). Taxonomy (GTDB): domain Bacteria; phylum Pseudomonadota; class Alphaproteobacteria; order Rhizobiales; family Rhizobiaceae; genus Agrobacterium; species Agrobacterium larrymoorei_C. The sequence continues at coordinate 104,224 of NZ_JBBKAQ010000019.1, read as the reverse complement.
ATCGAGGAATGCCTGAAACGCATAGTTGTCGGTGCCAAAATCAAGCTCCTGGCCAAATTCCTTGACGAAATTCTTGCCATCGAACCAGCCTACATCCGCCATGGTGAGGTTCTTTCGGCCGGTAACCGGATCTTCCGAATGCATCAGACCATAAGTCAGCACCCAGCGAGTAGAGCGGGCATTGGCCGGTCCATCGAGCGGAAGCAGGCAGGGGCACTCGATTGCGGTTGTCTTGTAACGGGTTTCCACCCAAAGCTTGCCAACATAGGTCCAGCCGGAAGCGGCTGTCGGGTCCTGCGTTTCGTAAAGCAGGATGACACCGCCGCTGTCGCTTTGGCTGCCAAGCAGCATCTTCCAAAGCCCATCGGGGCCGCGCACCACATAGGGATCGCGAAAGTCCGGCGTCAGACCTTGCCCATCTGGACGATTGCCAAGCACGACTTGCGCTTGCCCCGCCATGATCAGATCAGAGGAGGTGGCAGTCAGCTGAATTTGCTGTTCGGGTACCCGGTCCTGCACCTGTTCGGTAAAAAACACGCGGATGCCCGTTCCTTCAACCAGCGGGATCGTGGAGCCGGAATAGGCTCCGCCACGCTTGTCCGGGCGCGTCGTCAAATCTTCCGACGGGAAAAGGAAGATCGGCAAATGACGCCAGCGCAGATAGTCCGACGATATCGCATGGCCCCAATGCATCGTGTTCCAACGAAGCCCGTGCGAGTAGTGCTGATAGAAGAGGTGCGGATGACCCTCGAAACGACCAAATCCGTTCGGGTCGTTCATCCAGCCGAAGGGGGGGCGGAAGTGATAGCTGTCGGGCAAATCCGGCGGGGCATTGTCGGGCTTGGTGTGGACGACAGTAATCCCGGTCTCCAGCACGTCGGATGCGATGAACCAGTAGATGACCGAGACAGCCGTCGTCATCGTGTCGTAGGTGATGTCAACGCGCCCGCCGCCAAACACGTGGTAGATGCGAAAACTGTATTCTTCCAGATTGGACGTGGAGACTTCGCCGAACTTGCCATTGGCGTTCGAAAACGACACTGCTCCTGAAACATCCGACTTCTTCGCCTTCAGCCAGACATGGAAAGTGGCGTTGACGGGAAGATCGGTGTGAATGGTACGGATGGCGCTTTCGCTCTCTGCCGGCGCAGCGATGTCGTTCATTCCACTATCCTTTCTTTGCAAACCAAGCTCAGAATAGGAATGAAAATGGCAGGTTAAAGTTCACCGGCAAAAACCCTGCCCCAGCTTCTCCATGTTGCAGCACCCGCCTCCTCGGCAGAGACGGATGCATGTCACACAGGCATGACGATATCGCTGTCCGTCACGATGGTTTCAGTTCACAATTACTTAGAGCCTCCCTGTTATGGTCAGCCAAGATCAAAACGGTTTGCTCATGTCTTCTACGCCCAGTTCAGCATCTTCCGCATCTATCAGTGCAGAATTGAAAGCCTTCAACGACTCGTATGCTGTCGTACGCTACACGCCGGAGGGCAAGCTTGTTTCTGCCAATGAGCGCTTTCTTCACCTGACCGGGTGCACATTGGACGAGTTGGTCGGGATGGAAGATGAGTTTCTCGTTTCGCTGATCGCGCAGAACGTTCTCAGCCCGCGCTTTTGGGCAAGACTGGAAAAGAGCGAGCCACAGCGGCAAACGGTTTCATGGTTTGACAAAGGCGGAAGAGAACTGTGGTTCCAGTCTCGCTATCTGCCTTTGCGGGATGAGGCGGGTCGGGTCTTCGAGGTGCTGCGGGTCGTTGACGATGTCACGGAGCGCTTGGCGCGAGAGGCTGACGAGCGCGGGCAGGTCGCCGCCATCAGTCGCGCGCATGCCGTCGTCCATTTCTCACTCGAAGGTCAAATCCTCGACGTCAACGAGCATTTTCTTGCCGCAACCGGCTACAGTTGGGTCGAGATGATAGGTCGGCACCACGCGCTGCTGGTGGATGAGCGAGATCGTTACAGCGACACCTATATTCAGTTCTGGAAGGCTCTGGGGCGCGGTGAGTATCGCTCCGGCGAGTATCGCCGCATTGGCAAAGGCGGGCGCGAAGTCTGGCTTCAAGCCAGTTACAATCCGATTTTTGATACGAGCGGTAAGCCGTTCAAGATCGTCAAATATGCCGTCGACATTACCCAGGACAAGCTGGCGCAGGTGGATTTTCGCGGTCGTATCGAGGCCATCAACAAGTCTCAGGCTGTAGCCGTCTTTAATCTGGACGGCACGATCGCGGAGGCTAACCCGCGTTTTCTTTCGATCTTTGGCTATACGCAATCGGAAGTCCTGAACAGACATCATTCCATGCTCATGGAGCGTTCTGAAGCCGAAGGGGCGGAGTATGAAGCTTTCTGGCGAAGACTGCGCGTCGGCGAATATCAATCCGGTCTCTTCCGGCGCTTGGGCCGCGATGGTCGGGAAATCTGGTTGCAGGCATCCTATAACCCGACGCTCGACTTGAACGGCGAGCCGGTCAAAATCGTCAAATACGCAACCGACGTCAGCTCCAACGTGGCGATGGCCGAAGCTTTCGAGGACGCGCGCCGACAGGCGCAGCACGATCCTGCGACCTCGTTGCCGAACCGTCTCAAACTGTCGGCTTTTCTCGATCGCTGCCTCGCCAGCCGCGACCCCAATCTCGTCCTTCTCTATCTCGATCTCGACCGCTTCAAGCCCATCAACGAAATCTTCGGTCATCATGTGGGCGATCTTGCGCTGGGCGAGGTGGCCGATCGCGTCCGGCGCAGTATTGATCCCGACCACATGGTGGCGCGCATCGGCGGGGACGAATTCGTCATCGCTTGCCCAGGCCTGCCAACACGCGAGATCGACGCCTATTGCAAGAAATTGATCGAGATTGTGAGTATGCCCTTCGTTTGGGAAGGCTTGCCGATTGCCGTCGGACTATCGATCGGCATCGCTCTTGCGCCGACCGATGGAAAGACGACGGACGATCTGCTGCGTGCAGCCGATGCCGCACTCTACAAGTCGAAGAAGAACGGCGGGGGACAATTCAGCTTCTATTCCGTCAGGATGAACGACAGGCTGGTGTCTCAGCAGAAACTTGCCGAAGACATGCGCAGCGGTCTACCGGCTCAAGCCTTTTTCCTTGAATATCAGCCACGTTTCGACACGCGATCTCGCACGGTAAGGAGCGTCGAGGCGCTGGTACGCTGGAATCACACGGAACTTGGTCGCATCGCGCCCGGCAATTTCATCACGCTTGCAGAGCGCAACGGCTTCATAATTCCGCTCGGAGAATGGATTCTTGAAACGGCCTGCCGGACTGCCGTCTCGTGGGATGGCATCGGCGTATCCGTCAACGTTTCCCCGGTGCAATTTCGCGATCCATCGCTGGTCAGCAAGGTGCGTCAGGTTCTGGAGCAGACGGGTCTTCCACCGGAATTGCTGGAGCTGGAAATCACCGAAGGTGTGCTGCTGGAAGATTCGGACCGCGCCATGGTCGTGCTGGGAGAGTTAAAGAAGCTCGGCGTGCAACTTGCTATGGACGATTTCGGCACCGGCTATTCGTCGCTGAGCTATTTGCGCCACTTCCCCTTCGATGTGATCAAGATCGACCGGAGCTTCATAACCGATCTCGACGCAACCGGAAGCGCTCGCTCCATCGTCCAGGCTATTTTGAACCTGGGTCGCGCGCTTGGCCTGAAGGTGACGGCGGAAGGTGTCGAAACCAATGAGCAGTTGCTGATCCTGACAGCGGATCGGTGTGAGGAAATTCAAGGTTTCCTGCTTGCGCCGCCATTGGCTGCGGCCAAGATCGACGAATTGCTTTGCGCTATGCCGGAATTGCGACGCAACACGGACAACCAATCGGCCGCTGGCTGATCGTTCTTACGTCTTGGTATCATCTTCAACACTGGCAAAGTCTGGCTCCAGACCCGATATAGGGATAAAAGGGAGCAAGCCTGTGATCCGTTTCGATAATTCCTACGCCCGCCTGCCGGAGCGCTTCAGCGCTGCCGTTCTTCCCACGCCTGTCAAAGCGCCTCAGCTCATCGCCTTCAACCGTCCATTGGCGGAAGAGCTTGGGCTCGATGTGGAAGGCACGGACGACGACCGGCTGGCTGCGATCTTCTCAGGCAATGCAGTCCCCAAGGGCGCCGAACCTTTGGCAATGGCTTATGCCGGACACCAGTTCGGCAATTTCGTGCCTCAACTCGGCGATGGCCGTGCCATCCTTTTGGGGGAGATCATTGACCGTCACGGCAAGCGGCGCGACATCCAGTTGAAAGGCTCTGGCCCAACCCGCTTCTCCCGAAGGGGCGACGGACGTGCTGCACTCGGGCCGGTCCTACGCGAGTATATCGTTTCGGAGGCGATGTTTGCGCTTGGCATTCCCGCGACCCGCGCCCTTGCGGCGGTAACGACCGGTGAGCGTGTGCAGCGCGAAACCGGCTTGCCGGGCGGAGTGTTCACCCGCGTCGCAGCCAGCCACATCCGCGTCGGCACGTTCCAGTTCTTCGCGGCGCGGGAAGATACGGAGGCTCTGAAGGCGCTGTCCGATTATGTCATCGACCGGCATTATCCAGAAGTCCGCCAAGCCGAAAAGCCTTACCTCGCCATGCTGCAGGTCATCGCCGAGAGGCAATGCGATCTGATCTGCCGCTGGCTGATGGTGGGCTTCATCCATGGGGTGATGAACACCGACAATGTGGCTGTGTCCGGCGAAACCATCGATTTTGGCCCTTGTGCCTTCATGGATGAATACCACCCGAACAAGGTGTTTTCTTCGATCGATGCGCAGGGCCGTTATGCCTATAACAACCAACCAGGCATTGCCCAGTGGAATATTGCAAGGCTTGCCGAATGCCTCATCCCGCTTCTGGATGAGGATCAGGACAAGGCCGTCGATCTGGCCAATGGCGTGCTGGCGAATTTTGCCAAGGCGTTTCCGAAACGCTGGATTACCGGCATGCGCGCCAAACTCGGCCTTCAGAGCGAAGCAGAGGGCGACGAGCAATTGGTGCAGGACCTTCTGGCACTGATGCAGCGGTCGGAAGTGGATTACACCCTGACCTTCCGTAGGCTCTGCGACGCGGCAAGCGGCGACACCGAGTCGTTCCGTGGCATGTTCATCGACCTCGCCGCCGCGGATGAGTGGCTTGCGCGCTGGAACACGCGCGCTGCGCAGGAAGGTCGTTCGGCCAAGCAACGCGCAGACGCCATGCGCGCGGTCAATCCGGCCGTCATCCCCCGCAATCATCGGATCGAGGAAGTCATTGCCGCCGCCGTCGAGGACAATGATTTCGAGCCGTTCCACGAGATGCTGAAGGCAACCGCCCGTCCTTTCGAGGAACTGCCGGAATTCTCGATCTACATGCAGGCGCCTATGGGCCATGAGAGAGTATTCAGAACCTTCTGTGGAACCTAGGCCTGCACGAGATAGTAGTTGCTTATCTGCAACCATATCTCAATGATTTCATATCGTTATTGTCGTTCCATCATTTGCCCCGTAATCCTTGTCTGAGAGAGATTTCGGGGTGACGTCTTATGAGCAGCAGGTTTCACGGCCTTTCGGCATTTCCGCTGACGCCAGCGGATGAGCACGGCCGCGTCGATGTGGAAGCGTTGTCTCGCCTGATCGAAAGGCTGGATGCGGCGGGCGTCGATTCCATCGGGCTTTTGGGCAGCACCGGCAGCTATGTCTACCTCAGCCGAGAAGAGCGCTTACGTGCCGTCCAAGCGGCGGTCGAATGCCTGAAGGGAAAGCGGACCCTGATCGTCGGGGCAGGGGCGCTCCGCACGGATGACGCTTTCGCTCTGGCTCAGGATGCGGAAAAGGCGGGCGCGGATGCGCTTTTGCTGGCACCCGTTTCCTATACGCCATTGACGCAGGAAGAGGCCTATCATCATTTTGCTGCAGTCGCCGGTTCCACCGCGCTGCCAGTTTGCATCTACAACAACCCGTCCACCACCCATTTCACCTTCGGGGAAGAGCTACTGGTTCGGCTCGCCTATATTCCGCATATCCTTTCGGTGAAGATGCCGCTGCCTTTGGACATGCAGTTCAAGGCGGAACTTGAGCGGCTACGCCCGCGCCTCGGCGAAGGTTTTGCCATAGGATACAGCGGCGACTGGGGCTGCGCCGACGCACTGCTTCAAGGGGCGGATAGCTGGTACAGCGTGATTGCCGGGCTTCTGCCGGTTCCGGCGCAGCGTCTATTCACGGCGGCTAAGGCCGGTGACAAGTCAGAGGTGCAGCGTTTGCAGACGTTCTTCGAACCGCTCTGGGCGCTCTTCAAAACATTCGGCAGCTACCGCGTGATCTATACAGCCGCAAATCTCCTGTCACTCACCCACCGCCAGCCACCGCTACCGATCATGCCGCTCGGCGTCAGCGATACGCAACGCGTAGAGGAAGCACTGGCGAAACTCGCAGAGTTGGACGCGCTGCCAGCAGCCACGCCATAATTCCGGCGTTTTGGAAGCCGCATTGCCGAGTAGTATTTGATCGAGAGCCTATTTGAGATGTTGAAGCCGTTTGTTCTTGCCGCTCTTGTTGCGAGCTTTGCCGTGCCCGCCTTTGCCGGAACGGGCCTTCTTGAGCCAAGCCTCAAGATGCCTGTGTCCAAGGTGCGTGTGAAAGGAGAGCCGGTCCGTGTCGCCATCACGCTGGATGCCTGCATGGGCAAAACCGACTTTCGCATTCTCAACACGTTGGTGCAGGAGAGGATCCCTGCCACCATTTTCGTTACGGCGCGTTGGCTGAAGCACAACAGCGACGCACTGGCGATCCTGATGGCTCATCCCGATCTCTTCGAACTGGAGAACCACGGCGAGAATCACATTCCGGCGGTCGATAAGCCGGTGTCGATCTATGGCATTGCAGCGGCCGGTTCTGAACAAGGCGTCGTTCAAGAGGTCGAGGGCGGCAGACAGGCGATCCTCGCGGCAACTGGCAGGCAGCCGCAATGGTTTCGCGGCGCTACGGCGAAATACACCAACACGTCGATGACGACGATCAATCAACTTGGCGAGCGTGTCGCCGGTTACTCCATCAATGGCGACGGCGGATCGCTGCTCGGAAGTGCGATGACGGCAAAGCATATTGCAGCGGCGAAAGATGGCGATGTGGTGATCTCCCACATCAACCAGCCAACGCATGAGGCAGGCGAGGGCGTCGTCAAAGGTCTTCTGGCATTAAAAGCACGCGGCGTGACCTTCGTGCGGTTGGATGATCCGGCCTTCAATCCGCCATCCAACTAACCAAATACGTTAGGCCGGAAGATTTGGTACGACCCTGCGCGACGGGAAGAGTTCGCGCGCAATCGTCATTCCGATCAGCGACAGCGGCAGGGCCAGCATCGCACCCGCAGCCCCCCACATCCACGTCCAGAAGATGATCGCAACGAAGACCAGGAACGGGTTGATCTCCATGTTCTTGCCGACGACCGCCGGAAAAACCAGATTTTCCATCAAGAGGTGGATGGTGAAGAAGACGATTGAGGGAAGGAGCGCGAGAAACAAATTGTCGTGCGTAATGATACCCGCAATCGCCAGCGCCAGCGTCATCGCAGTAATGCCGATGAACGGCACAAAGCTGGAAATGAAAGCAAACAGCCCCCAGAGAAACGGCATGGCGAGCCCGCCGAGAAATGCGATGATAACCATGGAAACGCCAAGTGCTGCATAGAGCAGCGAGGCGGTCGCGAAGTAGGAACCGAGAACGGTTTCGATAGATGCGATGGTGCGGATAGTTCTTAGGCGCTGATGACGTTGCGGGAAGGCCATGATGACCGCTTTGCGTAGTCGCAGGCGGCTGTAGAGAAAGAGCAGCAGTGCAGCGAAGAACATAAGGCCCTGAACGATGGCCGGCGTGAGGTTGGCACCCACCACCGATATGATCTCGCCGCTGCGCGAGATCAGCGATTCCATCGAGATATTGCCTAGGCTGAACGTTGCCGAGGAAATGTTGATCCATCGCCATCCCTGCAGATAGGGCAGGAAGCGGTCAAGCGTCCGTTCCAGCAACGCCGGACCTTCATTCGCAAGCGCCGACAAAGGCTCCACCAGGGAGTTGATGACGAGAAAAAGCACGAGCGCCACGGCTGAGGACAGAATAAGCGCGACAGCAAAACCCGGAATGCCGTAAGAACCAAGCTTTTCCGCAGCGACACCAAGGATCATGCCCACAACGATCGCCATGACGATGGGGATGAGGACGAGAGACAGCGCGTGGATGACGCTCATGAAAACGATGACAAAGAGACCGACCACCGACCACGCGACCGCGACGTCGAGCGCTTCGCGTCCAAGCGGCTGCTGGCTTCGTGCATCGTCCTGTGCCGTGGCAAGTGCGCTTTTAATGACAGGATCACGCGTCTGTTCGACAGGAAGCACTTCGGCTTTCTTCTTTTTTTTCCGGCTGAAAACGTGGTTGTTCATCTTTTTCCCGACCCCTCATAGTGACCTATAACTCACCGTGCGGATCGCAGTTCCAGAAGCGCTAAAATAAGAAAAAGGAGGCGCGATGAGCCTCCTTTTCAAGACGTTAGGCTGACAGCTTCAACCCGATACCCCATGGATCTTTGACGGCAATCCCATCACTCTGACGCTCGGTCGGAATTTCCAAGCGCTCTAGCGCGGAAAGCGCCTTTTCGAAGGTCACTTTCTCGTTAAATTTCAATGAGTAGCCTGACAGTCCTGTCATATTCTCTTTGCGCGCTTCAGCACCTCTGCTGTTCCAGATGTTGGCTGCAACATGGTGGTGATAAGCGCCGTAGCCAAAGAAGCTGGCGCCTGGGTAGCGCGCCATGATCTTCAGGCCAAGAACATCCTGATAGAAGGCATCCGCCTGCGGCAATGCGCCGACCTGTAGATGGATGTGGCCAATCGCGGTGCCGTCTGCGGCTTTCCTGAACGGGGTTTGGCTGGCGCTGTCATAGAGGGCCTGGAGATCGAGCCTCTTCGTCGCCATTTCCACCATTCCATCCGGCTGGTAATTCCACTCATCCGGCTGTCGGTCTCGATAGATCTCGATGCCGTTTCCTTCCGGATCGGACAGATAGATCGCCTCGCTGACGAGATGATCGGAGGCGCCTTCAAGCCTGAAATTGTTGTTCGCCACATGGGCAAGCCAGTCCGCCAGGGCCGTACGGCTCGGTAGCAGAAAGGCGGTGTGGAAGAGGCCCGCCGCCGTGGGTGGTGCCTTTTCTGCTTCGCTGGATGTGGTCAGCGTTAGAAGCGGCAGACCGTTGACGCCCAGAACCTCTCCGCTGGCGCTCTTCTCGATGACCGAGAGGCCGATGATATGCTGATAAAAGCGTGAGACCTGGCTAAGATCTTTCGCTACCAGATGCGCCTGTCCCACATAGCCAGGACGTGTGAACGCAAACTGCTTTTCGGTGGTCATTGGAATTGTCTCCATTTTGTCCGTTCGTTGGCGAACCTGTTGACGTCAATATGGAGATGGTCGGTCGTTCGGAGAAGCTCACCATTCGGCGATAAACTGTCTAATAATCGTTGACGGTCAAGCTTGCGAATTGACGTCCGTTATGGCGCGCCTCTCGGAGGAGGACTATAATCATTGGCAGGAAGCCTTAGAATTTTTTCAAAGGAAGGGAGCAAGCGATGTACAGAAAAATTCTGGTACCGGTGGATCTCAGCAACGCCGACAAGGCGGAACGTGCGGTAAAAAAGGCAGAGGCGCTTCTCGATCAAGGCGGGCAGATCATGTTGATGAACGTGGTTGAAGATCTGCCCGGTTATCTGGCCATCGATGTGCCGATGGATATCATCGAAAACGCGGTGAAAGACGCCAAGAACCAGCTCGCTATCTTGAAAGAGGCGTCTCCTCATATCTTTTCCACGGAAATTCGAAGCGGTGCTCCAGCGCGGGAAATTCTGGCGTTCGCGGAAGAGATCGGCGTGGATCTCATCATCATCTCGTCGCATACGCCGGATTTCACCAACTACTTCATCGGCTCCACCGCAGATCGCGTTGTGCGCCATGCCCGGTGCTCGGTGCTGGTGGATCGGTAAACCCGTCTCCGGTTTTGCGACAGACGGGAATGGAAAGTGAAGTCTGACCGTCTCCGTCGTCTTGTTCCCGTCTCATATTGGCGTCATTATGAGCGGACGACAGACGGGAATACGAAATGAGTGAGCTTTGGCCCTTTGGCCGCCGGTACGACCTTCATGAAATTGTGGCCGATGGCATCGTCCATGGCGTCGGCATTGCCTTTGCTCTCGTAGGAGCGACCGCGCTCATCTTTTATGTCACCCTGTGGGGTAGCCTCAGCGCCATTGCGGCTGCTTGGATTTATGCCCTCGGCCTTATTCTCTGCCTATCCATTTCCTTCACTTATAATATCTGGCCGCATTCACGGGCAAAATGGCTGCTGCGCCGGCTCGACCATTCGGCGATTTTCATCTTGATCGCGGCTACTTACACGCCCTTTCTTCAGCGTGGCATCGAGGATCCTCTGATTGCGCTGACGCTTGCCGGGATCTGGATAGCGGCTCTTGCAGGCATTTTCCTTAAATGCTTTTATCCAGGTCGGTATGACCGGCTGGCGATCCTGCTTTATCTCGGTATGGGCTGGAGCGGCGTTATGGTCGCAGGGCCTCTGTCGAACCATCTTGCGCCGATCACCATGTGGTTGATCGTCATCGGCGGCATGATCTATTCGATGGGTGTGATCTTCCACGTATGGGAGCGGCTGCGGTTCCAGAATGCCATCTGGCACGGCTTCGTCGTGGTTGCGGCAGCCGTCCACTACACCGCCGTGATGACGAGCTTTAGCCTCCCGCCAGCAATCGGTTCCTGATCCGAATCTATTTCTCGATCCTCTGAAAATCGCTTCACACTCTCTGCCTTGATCCCTATGGTCGGGGCAGACACTGATACGAAGCGGAAATCGAGAATGAGCATTCACCTGCGCGACGCCACAGTCGAAGACCTGACCGGCATCATGGAAATTTACAATGATGCCGTCGAGAACACGACCGCCATCTGGAACGAAATTCTGGTGGACCTCGATAACCGCAAAGACTGGTTCAAGCTGCGCAAGGAGCGCGGCTTTCCGGTCATCGTCGCGATCAAGGACGGCGCAGTCGTGGGCTACGCATCGTTCGGGGACTGGCGCGCCTTTGACGGTTATCGCCACACGCGCGAACATTCGGTCTATGTGCACAAGGATGCGCGCGGACACGGCATTGGCAGGTTGCTGATGTTGTCGTTGATCGAACATGCTAAAGCCGCGGGTGTGCATGTGCTGATCGGGGCGATCGAGTCGGAAAACGTCGCTTCAATTCGTCTTCATGAGAAGCTTGGCTTCCGCATCGCAGGCCAATATTCGGAGGTCGGCAAGAAGTTCGGCAGGTGGCTGGACCTGACCACGATGGAACTTAGAGTTCCGTCATAAGCGGCTAAAGCGCCGCGCGTCTTATTGGACGCACAAAGGACGCTTTATTTTTTGAACCTACGCATCGTGCTTTCCGAAAATCGAGTCCGATTTTCGTGCCGATGCTGTAGAACTGAAACTGCCGCGATAGGCGGCAGGCGTGGTAGAAAACTGCTGGCGGAAGTGATGGCGCAGATTGGCGGCGGACCCAAGCCCGCAGCCCTCAGCGATTTCTTCGACCGTGAGCGCCGATGCTTCCAGCAAGTCCTTAGCCTTTGAAAGCCGCTGCAGCAACAGCCACTTTGCCGGCGTGGTGCCCGTGGCTGCCTCAAAACGCCGCAACAGCGTCCGCGCACTCATGCCTGCCATATCCGCCAGTTGCGCGACCGTGTACGTCTTGATGAGATTGGATTGCATGGCGTCGAGTAGCGGCCCGAGCCTTGCCTTTTCATGCGGCTCCGGCACGGCCTTGTCGATAAATTGTGCCTGTCCACCGTCGCGATGTGGCGGCACCACGAGCCGGCGTGCCACCATATTGGCCGCTCTGGTATCGTAATCGCGGCGGACCAGATGCAGGCAGAGATCGATGCCCGCAGCACTTCCGGCAGACGTCAGCACACTGCCTTCATCGACATAAAGCACATCCGGCAAAACGGTGATGGCCGGATAACGCTCCTTCAAAGCTTCGGTGTAGCGCCAATGGGTGGTCGCGCGTTTACCGTCGAGCAACCCGCTTGCCGCCAGAACAAAGGCACCGGAACAGATGGAAAGCAGCCTCGCGCCATTCGCATGCGCCCTCCGTAAAGCCACACATAGTGCATCCGGTACGGGCGCATCTCGTCCGCGCCACCCAGGCACGATGATGGTCCCAGCCTGTTCGATAAGCTCCAGGCCTCCATCGGCTACGAAGCGGACGCCACCAGCCGCGCGCATCTCGCCCTCATCCACGGCCGCCACCGAAAAGCGATACCATTCCTCTCCCATCTCGGGGCGAGCAAGACCAAAGACTTCCACGGCAACGCCGAATTCGAATGTGCAGAGCCCGTCATAGGCAAGCGCCACGACAAGACGGTTAGGGCTACTGATATGCTGCGAATGGTTTGTCATGATCTTTACGATATATGGCAATCCCGCCATCTGCCAAGGCGGAAAATCCTGATCTAAATTCGGCGCACTTGATCAGAAGGAGACAAACCTTGAGCTACATCACTGAAATACCTGCGGCCCCGGCTGAGATCGTTATCGACCATTTCTCCAAGCGCCTTTCGGTTGAGACCGATTGTTGGGATGTGTTTTCATCAATGGAGAAGGGGAAGCAGGACTTCGTGCTTTTGCATGTCGTCGGCGCGCCGGAGGTGTTCGCAAAGCGCCACGTGCCGGGCGCCATCCATCTTCGCCATGCCGATATGACGGAAGAGCGCATGCAGGCGTGGCCGAAGGATACGCTCTTCGTTGTCTACTGTGCCGGTCCGCATTGTAACGGCGCGGATAGGGCGGCTTTGAACCTTGCTCGACTGGGACGAAAGGTGAAGATCATGATCGGCGGCATGACCGGCTGGGCGGATGAAGGCTTTGCCTTCGCGACCAACTGAAACAAGAGGGCTGCATTGACGGCAGCCCTTACTTCTCTCTTACGCCGCAGACGCTCTTTCCGAATCGTCGAGGACTGGTCCAATAGAAGCCAGCAATTCGGCATCCTCACCGATGCCGGCATTGGGCGTGGTCAACAGCGTATCGCCATAGAAGATCGAGTTCGCGCCCGCCATCAGGCACAGAATCTGCGCCTCCCGCGTCAGGCTGGAGCGACCAGCCGACAAGCGCACGGTGGATTGCGGCATGACCAGCCGCGCGGTTGCCACCATGCGGACCAGTTCCAGCGGGTCGATCTGCCCCCGCTCGGCAAGCGGTGTGCCTTCGACCGGGACCAGCGCATTGATTGGCACACTCTCCGGGTGAGGCGCGAAGCCCGCCAGAACCTGCAGCATCGCCGCGCGATCGCGAATGCTTTCGCCCATGCCAATAATGCCGCCGCTGCACAGTTCGATGCCTGCAGCCCGAACAGTGGAAAGCGTCTCCAGCCGATCCTGATAGGTGCGGGTGGTAATGATGCGGCTGTAGAATTCCGGGCTGGTATCGAGATTGTGGTTGTAGGCGGTCAAGCCCGCTTGGGCCAGGCGCTCTGCTTGATGCGGTTTCAGCATGCCGAGCGTGACGCAGGCTTCCATATCGAGGCGGCGCACGCCTTCCACCATCTCGATGACCGCGTCGAACTCCTTGCCGTCGCGAACTTGGCGCCAGGCAGCGCCCATGCAGAAGCGCTCGGCACCTGCAGCCTTCGCCGTCTGAGCCATCGCCAGTACCTTGCCAGGATCCATCAGCAGGTCGCGGGTCAGATCAACCTCGCGATGATGAGCCGATTGCGGGCAATAGGCGCAATTTTCCGGACAGCCACCGGTCTTGATCGACAGGAGGCTCGCTTTCTGCACTCGGTTCGGGTCGTGATACTGTCGGTGGACCGCGTTAGCGCGGCCCACGAGTTCGAGAAGTGGAAGCCGATAGAGCGCGGCAATCTCGTCGACGCTCCAGTCATGTCGGATCACGCCATCCTCTGTCATAAGCTCAGTCATTATCGGCCTGCTCAGATGCTTTGCCCTTGGGAAGAACCATTGAAGCAGCCGCCACGACGCCGATCTTGACGAGGTCGCCGAGGATGAAGGGCGCGATGCCGACCGACAGCACCTTTGCGGCAGGAACGAAGGCTAGCAGCCCTGCCATGCCGAAGGCATAAACCACGACAAGTCCCGCCAGCATGGCGAACACACGGCGCAATAGCGTCGCGCTCTGACTCATCCATCCAACCAACCCGGATGCAACGAGAAAGCCGGCAAGATAGCCGCCAGTCGGCCCCATCATATAGGCAAGACCGACACCGCGCTCGGGGGAACCGGAAAATACCGGCAGTCCTGCAGCGCCCGCAGCCAGATAGGCAATGAAGATCGCGCATGCCATGCGCGGCCCAAGTGTCACGGCAAAGCCCATGACTGCCATCGTATGAAGCGTCATCGGCACCGGCCAAAAGGGAACCTGCGTCTTCGCTGCAAGCGTCATTAGCGCCACGCCAACAACAATCACCAGTGCTTGGCGAGGCAGAGTGCGGTTTGTAGGCAAGGAGGAAGATATATCAGCTTTGATCATGATACTCTCAAATTATAGATAATTTTTCGATGAAGAAGAGCTTATCGAGAGTCCGCAGAGAGTCAAGGCGCAAAAAATCGCATGGAAAAACATGATTATCTATAAAATATAATGACACACGAGATGCAAGTGTCCGACCGGAGGAAGAACGTCCGATCAGGAGGCATGGCAAATAGGGCAGGGGAAAGCTTGAAAACAGGAAGAGTGCAGCGTCGACGCGAATGCGTTTCGGGCAGTGTGCGTAACAGCTCTGCAAATTTCGTTGAGAGACGCCGTCCAATATTTTTTTTGATCAAGGGACGCAGCGCCCTTGAGCAGCATGGGCGACAGGAGTGCGCCTCTTCGAAGGGATCCTTGAGTGTCCGAAGGCTGGACATCCCCGACAAAGAAGTAAAGGCCAGCGCTCGCACGCCGGCCCTGACTATTATTCTTTAGGCCTGTGGCTCGAACACCATCGAATGGCCGTTGATGCAATAACGCAGGCCCGTTGGTGGAGGGCCGTCAGGAAAGACGTGGCCCAGATGACCGCCGCAATTGGCGCAGCGGATCTCCGTGCGCACCATGCCGTGGCTCACATCGCGATGCTCGGTGACCGCATCCGGTTTCACCGGTTCGAAATAGCTCGGCCAGCCGCAACCAGCGTCAAATTTCGTGTCGGAAATGAAAAGCGGCTCGTCACAGGCGGCGCAGCGATAAAGACCCTTTTCCGTGCTGTTCCAGTATGGGCCTGTAAAGGCGCGCTCGGTTCCGTGCTCGCGCAGGATTCGATATTGTTCAGGCGTCAGCTGTTCGCGCCATTCGGCATCAGTCTTGGTGATTCTCGGAGATTTGAGATCGCTCATCAGAGGCCCCTTTCTGTTGTCACTGATATAGTATTCCGGTTCTCCTAATAAAAGAGGGGACAAATCGGCGTGTACTCAAACCATTTCGCCGCTCAAAGGGTTGAGGGGGTTCAACGTTTCCCGTACGCAGTGATCGCTGATGGAGCCCGCAGGGGGCTCGAAAAGGAGGCCAGATGGCATTCAATGTCACGTCGCTGACATTCATCGCGCTCTTTTTGCCGTTTTTCGCGGCGCTGATCGCTCCGCTGCTCATGCGACGGATCGGGTCGAAGGCTGCCTGGTTGCTGGCGCTCATCCCCGCTTTTGCCTTTCTCCACTTCCTCGGTTTCGTGCCGGAGATCGCCGCCGGCGAAGTGGTAACCGGCGGCTACGTGTGGGTGCCGAGTTTCAACCTCAGCTTCTCCTGGTTCATTGACGGCCTGTCGCTGACCTTTGCATTGCTCATCACCGGCATCGGCACTTTGATCATACTCTATGCTGGCGGATACATGGCCGGGCACCCGCAGCAAGGCCGCTTCCTCGCCTTCCTATTTTTGTTCATGGGAGCCATGCTTGGCGTCGTCGTCTCTGACAGCCTGATGATGCTGTTTGTCTACTGGGAATTGACGTCCATTACCTCATTCCTGCTGATCGGCTTCGACCATGAAAGAGAGGCCTCCCGCCGGGCGGCACTTCAGGCGCTGGTCGTTACCGGCGGTGGCGGTTTGGCGCTTCTTGCCGGCATTATCTTCATCTGGAACATGAGCGGCACGACGCAGCTTTCGATGTTGGTCCATGGCGGCGATGTGCTGCGACAAAGCCCATTCTACTTTGCCGCACTGCTGTTGGTTCTTGGCGGGGCCTTCACGAAGTCCGCGCAATTTCCCTTTCACTTCTGGCTGCCCAACGCCATGGAGGCACCCACACCGGTGTCTGCCTATCTGCATTCTGCCACCATGGTAAAGGCGGGCGTTTATCTTTTGATGCGTCTCAACCCAGTTCTCGGCGATACCGCGGCTTGGGAAATTCTGCTGCCCTTCTTCGGCGGTCTGACGATGCTGACCGGGGCGCTCATGGCCGTTCGGCAAACCGACCTAAAGCTGATGCTCGCCTATACGACCGTGTCGTCGCTTGGCCTTCTGGTGATGCTGATCGGTTTCGGATCGGAGCATGCGCTCGAAGCGGCGGTGCTTTACCTCGTAGCGCATTCGCTGTTTAAGGGCGCGCTTTTCATGGTCGCCGGCATTATCGATCATGAGACGGGAACGCGCGATTTGCGCCAACTCTCAGGCTTGAGAAAGGCCATGCCGATCACTTTCGTCGCAGCCTTTGCCGCCGCGCTTTCCATGGCCGGACTGCCGCCCTTTGTCGGCTTTCTGGCGAAGGAAGAGATCTATTATGCGCTGGCTCACGCCAATCCAAGGGCGATCCTCTTTACCGGCGTCGCCATCATCGGCAATGCGCTGATGCTGGCCATTGCCTTGGCCGTGGGACTAAAGCCATTCGTCGGTCTGCAATTGAAAACACCGAAAGAAGCACATGAGGGGCCGGCGCTTTTGTGGCTAGGGCCGGCAGTGCTCGCACTTCTCGGTCTTATGGCTGCCATGCTGTCGAGTGCCTTTCACACCGCGATCTCGACGCCTATGGCGAGTGCCATCGCTGGCGAGCCGCGGGGGGTGGACATATCGCTCGTGCCCCATATCGGCGTGCCATTGGCGCTTTCACTCTTTACGGTCGGTCTCGGCATTGCCATCTTCACGATGCTAGGAACTGCGCGTGCTTTGATGGACCGGACGTTCGAGGCTATGGGCCCCGGGCCAGATAAAGGCTTTGACGCCTTCATTTCCGGACTTGTTCGTTTCTCCTTCGGCTTGACGCGCGTGCTCCAACCGGGCCGTCTGGAATTCTACGTCACCGCCACGTGCGTCATGATCGCCGCGGCACTTCTGGTCCCGCTTTTTGCATATGACGAGTTGCCGGTGATGCCCATATGGCCCCACCATGCGCAAATCCAGGAAGTGACGTTTGTTGCGATAGCAGTGATCGGCCTCGTGGCAGTTCTCATGGCGTCCAGTCGACTGACGGCAATCATTGCGCTTGGCATTCAAGGCTTTGCCGTCGCCGTTCTCTTCTTGCTGTTTGGCGCGCCGGATCTCTCTTTTACCCAGTTCATGGTGGAGACGCTCTCGGTGGTGATCCTGACACTTGTCATGACGCGGCTGCGTCTTTCCCCCTCCGATCATCGCGGGCTCGGTCAAAAGATTCTCGATGGAATGATCGCAATTGCCTGCGGCACTGGCTTTGCGTTGATGTTGTTGAAATCGACCGAGCAGCCCTTCGACAACAGCCTGACGACCTTCTTCAACGCCTATTCCAAAATTATCGCCCACGGCAATAACGTCGTGAATGTCATCATCGTCGACTTTCGAGGAACGGATACGCTCGGCGAAATCGCCGTGGTGATGATCACCGCACTTGCCGTGTTGGCGCTGATCCGCATTCGATCGGCAACGCCAGTGCGCCCCCGGGATAACAATCCTGATGACGATTATGAACGCGTCGGGAGGGGCAGGGCATGAATACGCTGATCTTCAGAACCGCAGCGCCGGTCATCACCAGCCTGATGACGCTGTTTTCCATTTTTGTGCTGTTACGCGGTCATAACGAACCGGGCGGCGGCTTCATCGGTGGGCTGATTGCCGTCGCCGCGCTCGCCATTTATGGTATCGCCTACGGCGTCCAAGCCGTGCGGCGCGCGATTATCTTTCATCCGCTTTCAATCGCCGGCTTCGGCCTGCTGATCGCAACACTGTCCGGTATACTATCGATTGCGGTCGGCGTCCCCTTCATGACGGGTCTTTGGATATATCCGAGCCTCTTCGGCGTCGAAGTGCCACTGGCGACCGTCATCTCCTTTGACATCGGCGTTTATCTTGTCGTTGTCGGCGGCTTCACATCCATCGCGCTTGCGCTGGAAGAAAGGGATCGCGACTGATGGAAGCAATCTTCTCAATCCTTGTCGGCATCTTTTTCTCGACTGCAATCTATCTCATCTTGTCGCGCCACAGTGTGCGGCTTCTGCTTGGCATCGCGATCCTCGGCAACGCCGTCAATCTCCTGCTTTTCACCGCGGGGCGCCTGCATCGTGAGGTCCCGCCCATTATTCCTACGGGCCTCGACGTATTGCCCGCAGACACAGCCAATCCACTGCCTCAAGCGCTCATCCTGACGGCGATCGTCATCTCCTTCTGCTTCTTCTGTTTTCTGCTGGTTCTGGTCTGGCGGGCATTCCAGGAGTTGAAGACGGACGACACGGACGAGATGCGTGCGGCCGAGCCGAAAACCGAGCCGCTTCCGCCGGTGGGGTACTGATGTTCATGCAATTTCTCATGGCCGCGTCCGGCCCAGCTGCTGCCGATCTTTCAGCTGCGCTCGTCATGCAGCCGAGCACACTCGCCGATTGGCTGATCGTGCTGCCTGTTGCGCTCTGCATTGGTGTCGGTGCAATCCTGATGATGATCCGTCAAACGACACGCCTTCACGCGCCGATCGCGATTGCTGGTCTTGTCCTTGTCGTGGTCTTGGATGCGGCACTGCTTTGGCGCGTCGCACTCAATGGTCCTTTCACGATGGTGATGGGCCGCTGGCTGCCTCCCTTCGGTATTGCCTTTACCGCCGATCTGACAGGCGTACTGCTCGCGTTGGTAGGCGCAATCGCCGCACTGGCCTGCGCCATTCATGCAGGCGCTGAGATCGACGAGCAGGGGAGACGCTACGGTTTTTATCCGTTTCTGATGCTGCTGATGGCAGGTGTGACTGGCGCCTTTCTAACCGGCGATATCTTCAACCTCTACGTCTGGTTCGAAGTGTTGCTGATATCCTCTTTCGGCCTCATCGTCTTGGGTTCCACACGTGAGCAGATCGATGGTGCCCTGAAATACGCTGTTCTCAATCTGCTCGGAACGACGCTTTTTCTGATCGCGGTCGGCTATCTGTACGCGATATTCGGCACACTCAACATGGCCGATATCGCCAGAAAGGCCACGCCACTCAGCGAGACCGCGCCGCTCGTCACACTTGCCTCGCTGTTCACGCTGGCATTTGCGATGAAAGCAGCCGCGTTCCCCGTCAATTTCTGGCTGCCAGCATCCTACCACACGCCGAAGATTGTCGTGGCGGCGCTCTTCGGCGGTCTGCTCACCAAAGTCGGAGCTTACGCTCTGCTGCGCGTCATGGTGATGCTGTTTCCGGTGCAACGCGAGGAACTAAGCCTCGTCATCGCCATCTCCGCCGCCCTGACGATGGTCCTTGGCGCTATGGGTGCGCTGGCGCAAAACGACCTGCGCCGTATGCTCGGCTACGTCGTCATCTCCGGCATCGGCTACATCATGGCGGGGGTTGCAATCGGCACGCAAGCAGCACTCAGCGGCGTGGTGTTCTATGCGCTGAACTCTATGGTTTTGATGACGGCACTTTATCTCGCTGTCGGTCATGCGGCGCGTCTTGGTGGAGTATGGACACTGTCAGGCCTTGGCGGTCTTTACGCAAAGGCTCCCTGGTTCTCTGCGATGGTGCTCGCACTCTTCTTTGCGGCTGCCGGCCTGCCGCCGTTTTCCGGCTTCTGGCCAAAGGCTATGTTAACGAAGTCCGCGATCGACATTGGCGCCTGGTGGCTTGCTGCGGCCATCCTCGTTTCAGGCTTCATCTCGACCATCGCTCTTGGGAGAGCGTTTCTCCTTTGCTTTTGGAGGCCTGCACCCGGCGTTAAAGCGCGGGCTGCCGAAATCACTAAAGGCCCGTCAATATTGCCGGTTGCGGTTCTGACGGTTTTGATCGTTGGGGTGGGCCTTTGGCCCGAGCCGGTGATGAGATTGAGCCAGAACGCGGCGGAAACGCTTGGCGATCCGTCGGCTTACATCCGCTCTGTTTTCCCGGAAGGAGCGCGTCCATGAACCTCATCTTGACCGGCTTTCTGTTCGTCCTCATCTGGCTTGCAATCTCCGGCAGCTATACGCTGCCTAACCTTATTTTCGGCGCTTTGATCGCCGCCCTGTCGCTCGGTCTCATCCGCCACCAGATCGTCAAAAGCGAAAGCAGGCGTGTTCGACCTCTCTCTGTCCTGTTGCTGGCGATGCTCTTCATCAAGGAACTGGCTCTATCCGCGTGGACGGTGGCCAAGCTGGTGGTGCAGCCGAAAATGGACTTGAAGCCCGGCATCTTTGCTTACCCGCTAACAGTGGAAGGCGATTTCGAGATCGCTCTTCTTGCCAATCTGATCACGCTGACGCCCGGCACGCTCTCCGTAGACGTGGCTGAGGATCGCAGGACGCTCTATGTACACGCGCTGGACTGTAGCGATGTGGACGCGACGAAAAGGTCGATCGCTGACGGATTCGAGCGCAAGATCATGGAGGCCTTTACCAGATGACACCGGAAATACTTGTCTCCTACGCCTCTATAGCCGCTCTCTTCTTTTTATGCGTCGCGTTTCTTCTCACCGTCTACAGGGTCGTTGTCGGGCCAACGCTGCCGGATCGCGTCGTCGCGCTTGATATGCTGGTGGGGATAGCGATCGGCTTCATTGCGGTGATTGCGATTCGCACCGGTTTTAACCTCTACATCGATATCGCCATTGCGCTTTGCTTGGTTGGTTTCCTGGCAACGGTCGCTTTTGCACGCTTTATTCTGTCTCGACGACCAGAGGATGGACGCCAGACGAGTGAAATTCTCGACGGGCCAGACGTTCTTGCCGCTCCGCCAGCGCTGCGAAATGCGACAAATAAAGGTCGGAATAAAGCTGGCAAAGGCCACGGCAAGAAGGCGAAAGGCAAAAGAAAATGAGTTGGATAATCGCTTCGGTTGTAGCTGTGCTGTGTATCGGCGGAGCCTTGTTTTCCTTGACGGCAGCCATCGGTCTCAACCGTTTTCCGGACTTCTACACCCGAATGCACGCTGCCTCAAAAGCCGGCACCGTCGGCTCAGGTCTTCTTCTTCTTGGAGTTGGCCTTTATTCCCAAGAACTTGCAGTGTTCGTGAGGAGTTTCGTCGGCTTCCTATTCGTGGTTCTCACCGCCCCAATATCTGCGCATTTGCTTGCAAAATCTGCGCATCAAGTTGGCTATAAATTGTCAGTTCCTGCGGTCAAAGACGACCTGAAAGCAGATCGAAAGTCCAATTAGAAAAACTGCTTCACCTTTAACTTGTATTGTCGCTTCGCTACTGAAAATTTTTGTTACCCGTTATTTTTTACATACGAATTTGTGTGAGTATTGTCGAAAATATTCGAAAATAATATCTGGACTTTTTTTGGTTTAGTGCTATCCACGGTACGCAAAGTTGCTGATGTTGATTTGCTATTCGTTATTGCCGTTCCGCGTCTGCCTATATTGGGCTGAAAGTCTAGCTGGGTGATTTGCCGGAAATACAGTCACGAATGACGTAAATCGCGTCAGTCTATCCCATCTTTTCTGCATGAGGCTCGGGGCTGGCTTCGTGTCATACACACAAATGCAGTTTCGCTGGCCGTACTTTGCTTTACTGGCGCATGTGGCTTTGCCCGTCGCTACGCGTGACATGAACAGGAGACATTTCAATGACGGAAACTACATATGGCGGAGCGCAGAATCTGCTCGTCGAGCTGACTGCGGATATCGTTGCTGCCTATGTTAGCCACCATGTTGTTCCGGTTGCGGAACTTCCAAGCCTGATTTCCGACGTCCACAATGCGCTGAGCGGCACCTCTGTCCCGGCTGTGGCATCGGTGAGCGTCGAAAAGCAGAAGCCTGCGGTTTCAGTTCGCAAGTCGGTTCAGGATGACCAGATCATCTGCCTGGAATGTGGCGGTTCTTTCAAGTCGCTCAAGCGTCACCTCACGACGCATCACAACATCACCCCGGAAGAGTACCGCGAAAAGTGGGATCTCGCGGTGGATTACCCGATGGTTGCACCCGCCTATGCAGAAGCGCGTTCGCGCCTGGCAAAGGAAATGGGCCTTGGCCAGCGCCGCAAGTCTGGCCGCTAATCCCTTTCGCATCAGTAGTCGCGAAGACAGGAAAGCCGGCCCTTTGGTCGGCTTTTTTGCTTTTCCGGGTTACTTCCCAAATTTGCCTTCGCTTGGAGCGAGCAAAGGCTGGAGCAATGTCGCCATCTCTCCAGCCTAAAAACGTCAATCACTTACAGTCGTGGGACGATGAGGGGGGCTTTATCAGCCGACTTTCGCCAGACCCTCGCGCGGCACGTAATACTGGCCGAAGCGGTTGGCCAGGAAATCTGCAAGCGCCACATCCTCCTGTTTGACAAAGCCTTGCCTTGGCAGTTTGTCGCTGGCGAGAAGATCGAGGACGGTGCAGATGCCGGACGCGGTCGTGATCTGGATGGCGCTCATCATGCGACCGGAGACGGGACCTGCATAGACCTTGTTGGCATAGGTCTCCTGCATGAAGCGGCCATTCTTCGTGCCGCAGACGGTGACGAACACGATGACGACATCCTGCATGGTCGCGGGAAGGGCGTTTTCGAAGAGATCCTTCAGCACATCGCGACGGTTGCGCAGGTTCAGGTCGTTGAGCAGCGCCTTCATGATAGACACGTGACCGGGGTAACGGATGGTGCGGTAGTTCATGGTCCGCACCTTGCCCTCCAGTGTCGAGGCGAGTGTGCCGAGCCCACCCGACGTGTTGAAGGCTTCGTATGTCATCCCGTCCAGAGAAAATTCCTCACGCTCCTCCAGTGCCGGAACGGCGGTCAGGCGCCCCTCGACGATCGCCTCGCAAGGCTCGATATACTCGTTGATCAGCCCGTCCGTGCTCCAGGTCAAATTGTAGTTCAAGGCGTTGGACGGATATTGCGGCAGGGCGCCAACGCGCATGCGCACGCTGTCCAGCTTGTCGAACCGCGACGCGAGATCGGCGGCAACGATGGAGATAAAGCCCGGCGCCAAGCCGCATTGGGGGATCAATGCCGACTGGGATGTCTCTGCCAGCTTCTTGACCTTGCGAGTGGATTCGACGTCCTCGGTCAGATCGAGATAGTGGGTTCCCACCGCGACCGCCGCCTCGGCAATGTCAGCAGTCAGATGGAAGGGGGCGGCTGAAAGAACTGCGAACTTGTCCTTGAGGAGTGCCTGAAGGCTAAGCCTGTCGGTGATGTCCACCACTTCGGTATCGATCCGCTCATGCGATGGCACATTGGCCAGTTGATCGACGGCACGGTCGGCAACGGTGATACGATAGTCGCCTGTGACCGCAAGCATCCAGGAAATAGCCGAGCCGATATTGCCAGCACCGACGACGATGATGTGTTTCATGATCCGTCCCCTCAAGACATGTTGTTGAGGTAACAGAATGCCGCCACAGCCTTTTGATTCGTAGCTATGATCTGATCAGATAGACGTGTAAATATAAACATAACGCCAACTGGATTGTACATAGTGACCATTTCAGACAAAGACCGTGCGCTGCTGTCTCTCCTTGGAAGCAACGCGCGCATGCCTGTTGCGGAACTCGCTCGAAAACTCGGTTTGTCGCGAACGACCGTTCAGGCGCGGATCGAGCGATTGGAAGCGGAAGGCGTTATCGCAGGCTACGGCCTAAGGCTGTCGGAGAACTATCTGTCCGGGCTGGTGCGCGCTCACGTGCTGATCACCATTGGCCCGAAGGCCTTGGCAACCGTAACAGTTGCGTTGTCTGCCATTAAGGAGGTCACGACGCTGCACTCCGTCAGCGGCAGCTTCGATCTGATTGCGATCCTTGCTGCTCCATCGATCGCTGAACTCGATGGGTTGATCGACAAGATCGGCGCACTGGACGGGGTGGAGCGCACGCTCTCATCCATCATCCTGTCGACCCGTATTTCCCGCTGATGCTATGTTCTCGCGCCTGATGCCTTTCTAAAAGCAGTCACGTCTCATCGAGGCTGCCACGACGTGCCTTGAAGAACATCTTCAGTCGTTGAAGATCGCCCGCGCTCCAGCCTTCCGGGGCCGTCACCTCCATCCATGCGTCGATGTAGTGTTCGGGCGCGTAGACATGCCCGTAGCCCATCGGTGCGGTTGTTGCCGCAGCCACATCCAGCGTCAATTGCAGGGAGGTGACGAGGGGGAACCAGCGGAACGAAGAGGAGACGTCACGGCCACGCGGCTGTTTCATCCATTCCGGCCGTCGGTAGACGGAGGAGGTTTCGAAGAAGGTGATCGGGTCGCTGGCATATTGCAGATAGACGATGCGCATCGGTCCCCAAGGAACATTCGGCATCGTCGCATTCTGATACTGGTCGGCAAAGCGGATGACAGAGGAATCGCGAAACTTCGGCAGCCATTGCGGCGTGCCGGGTAGCCGGCCATTGGTTGCCATCCGCCAGGTGGGGCTGGCAAAGGGCGGGCCGCTCCACAGCGCGCCTTGAAACGGATCTGCCAGAACATCGTAGAGATCGGAGGACTTCTGGCTGTTCAGCGCGCCAAGACTTAGCCCATGGAGATAAAGTTTCGGACGGGTCTCCTTCGGCAATGTTGTCCAATAACCGTAGATTTCTTCGAACAGGGCACGCGCCGTCTCGACGCCATAATCCGGTTCGGTCAGCAGGGCGATCCAACTGGAGAGATAGGAATATTGCACCGCGACGCTGGCAATATCGCCGTTGTGCAGATATTCCACCGTATCGAGCGCCTCTGGGTCGATCCAGCCAGTGCCGGTCGGCACCACGACGAGGAGGGCGTGGCGTTCAAAGCCACCTGAGCGCTTCAACTCTTCTAGCGCAAGCTTGGCCCGTGCAGCCGGCGTGTCTGCAGAATTCAAACCGGCATAGACACGGATCGGTTCGAGCGCCGCTTTCCCGGTGAAGCTTGAAATCTGCTGCGCCGTGGGACCCGTCGCCACGAACTCCCGCCCGCGACGACCGAGCGATTGCCAGGTGATTAGCGAAGCGTCGCTGCCGGTTTTCACTTGGTCGCTCGGCTGAGGGACGTCCGGCTCGATGAGGCTATCCACTTGTTTGAGCGAACTGTCTGCAAAGCGCAGACCAATGTCGAAGATCAGCCCATTCAACACCATCCAGGCAAGCCCGATTGCCGCAAAAACACTGACGACATTTGCCAAGCGGCGAGGGAGAAAGCGACGGCTACGCAAAGCGAGCAATCGACGGACAAGTTGAAAAAGACGGCCAAGCACAATCAGAATTGCTGCGACCGCGACTGCGATCGCCCCGGTTCTGATCGGGTGGCTGCTATCGAGCGGGTTCATCTCCATCAAGATACGAATGGAGTTCTGCCATGTCGCGGCCTGCCAGAGAAATCCGATCGCCGCGATAGCTGCGCCAAGCGACAGGACGAAGCGAACGCCGCGCCTGTCATGCCGTGAAAGTTGCGGTAGGTCCAGATAGAGGTAGACCTCTTTCATCGCCACGCCGATGAGATATCCGATCGCAAAGGAGAAGCCGCAGAGCACGCCCTGCATGACGAAGGTGCGCGGTAGAAGAGAAGGTGTCAGCGAAGCGCAAAACAGCACGGTGCCGAAGACAATACCGGTGCTGGATAACGGTCCAAGAAAACGCCTGATCCACCGCAAGGTGCTACACTCCAGGTATCGTTGCAACTGAGAAGTGGCCCCAGCCGACCGCGCAAACTGCGGCGCAAGCAGCACTCTAATACAAGCTTTGCGACGGAGGGAAGAAACTGTAACAACAAAAAGCCCGCGACAGACGTTCGTCATATCGCGGGCTATTCATCTGCCGGAACACGCCGTCATGGCGTGCGTGCGGCAATCACTTCTTTGGAGACTGCGAAGGCTTTGGCTGGCTGCCACCTTCGCGCATCTGCCGCCACTCGCTTTCGAGGCGGTCGTAAATGTTCTGGGGAATTGTCGCTGTCATGGCATTCCTCCTGACTGGGTTGATGCAGCTCCATTTGCGGGCTCTGAAACCAAGTTAGAGAGCGAGAGGTTCCCGGATTCAAGCAATAATTTTCTCTTAAATCGGTTCGCAGATATTAAAATCGATTAATAAATTTTCAAATCGATTTAACTCGCTGCGGCAGGATGTGCAAAATCCGCAACTTGCGCGCTGTTGTTCTTTTAAAGAGACAGCAACACCAATTGACGCAAGCGATTCCTCGTCTTTGCATAACGCTTTCCCTTTATCGCAACCTGCTCGAGACTGGGCGTCTTTGCCTGCTGGATTGAACCCGTGGCGACACAATGATAGGCGATTGCTGCAGTGTTCTGATGCGACATTTTCAATGACAGGTGCATGCCCATGATCCGCCACATCGTTTTCTTCACCGTCCCGGAAGCCAATCGAGACGCAGTGCGAAAGGGTCTCTCAGGCCTGACAGCGATCGCCCACGCCTCGAAGCTCGAGATCGGCGAGAATGTGAAGAAGGATCAGTGGGGGAACTCCGTGGACTTTATCGTCTATGGCGAGTTCGAAAGTGAAGAGGCGCTTGCCGCCTATAAGGCAGACCCGGCCTATGATCTCTCGACCAGGACCGTAAAGCCGCTCCGCGACACGCGGATTGCCGCGGATTTTGACGCCGCGAAAGCGGTGACGTCGCCGATCAAGTAATTCACATTCGCGGTGGTCGATCGCGCCCGGCGCTTCCTCAACCTGTTTCTCAACAAGCGTAAGCTGCTTGCGAAGTCTTAACCGCAAATGATTCAGAAGACTCAAGGAAATGGAAAAGAGACAAGCCGTCGCTCCGTTGCCACGGCGGTCGAGGGATGTCATATCCTACATAGAAATGCTTTCATATCTGTGAAAGCTGACTGTTCCGCTTGCACGTGGGCAGTACTGCCATCCCCAGCTTGAACCGAAGCAAAAGCCCACATTCATTTGCCATTCAGGCGCTTTGAGCTAAATATTGCCTCGACAAACTATTCCGACGTGCATCCGACTTTTTGTGGAAGTTTTTGCAAATGGCATCACCTCTTATCATCGCGACGCTCGCAGCTGGAATGTCCGGCTTCCCTGCGCCGCAGGCTGATTTGCGGGTCGGTGCCATCGAAACGCCCATCCTGCGCGTTGCCAGCGACTGCACTGGCGCGGTGTCCCGTGTCGTTCGCGAAACCGGCGGGCAGCTTCTCTCCGTCTATCCGTCTGGCGACGGTCAGTCCTGCGTTGTTACCGTTCTGGTGCAGGGCAATGGCGAGCGTCCGCGCAAGGTCACTATGCGCGTGCCGATGTAGATCCGCGTGCCGATGTAGTTGAACCCCGATCGAAATCTCCATACATCTGCTATAGACACATTTCGAATGGCGGCTCCGCTGCCGGCTGGACTAAAAAGGGGCAGACGATGCGCATTCTCGTGGTCGAGGACGATACCAACCTCAACCGGCAATTGACCGACGCGCTGAAAGAAGCGGGCTATGTGGTCGATCAGGCGTTCGACGGCGAGGAAGGGCATTATCTTGGCGACACCGAGCCCTATGATGCGATCGTGCTTGATATCGGCCTGCCACAGATGGATGGCATTACCGTCGTTGAAAAATGGCGCTCCTCCGGCAAGTCCATGCCGGTTCTGATCCTTACTGCACGTGATCGCTGGAGCGACAAGGTTGCCGGCATCGATGCTGGCGCCGACGATTATGTGACCAAGCCTTTCCATGTTGAAGAAGTACTCGCGCGTGTGCGTGCTCTGATCCGTCGTGCTGCCGGTCATGCATCCTCTGAAATCGTTTGTGGTCCCGTGCGACTCGATACGAAATCGTCCAAGGCGACGGTTAATGGAACGACCCTGAAATTGACGTCGCACGAGTTCCGTCTTCTGTCCTATCTCATGCATCACATGGGTGAGGTCGTCTCGCGCACCGAACTGGTCGAGCACATGTATGACCAGGATTTCGACCGTGACTCCAACACGATCGAAGTTTTTGTCGGCCGTCTGCGCAAGAAGCTCGGTGTCGATTTGATCGAGACCATTCGCGGTCTCGGTTACCGGATGCAAGCGCCGCAAGATGCGAAATAATTCACTCACCGCACGCGTTCTCTTGCTGGCCTCGGCATGGTCCGTGCTGGCACTGGTGGTGATTGCGGTGGTGATTTCGACGCTTTATCGCCAGGGCGTCGAGCGCAGCTTTACCGACCTGTTGCGCGCACAGCTTTATAACGTCATCAATTCGGTAACGATCTCCAACGAGAACACGTTGGCCGGTAGCCCACAGCTCGGAGACCTGCGTTTCTCCCAGCCAGATACGGGCTGGTACTGGGTGGTGGAACCGCTCGGCAACTTCCAGACCGCACCGCTTGTCTCCTCGTCGCTCGGTGTGTCCAAGCTTGCCGTTCCAAGCATTCTCGATGTTCCATTCGACAATCGCTACGAGCGTTATTACACGCTCACAGACCAAGCTGGAAATCGTATCCAGGTGGCCGAGACCGAAGTCGTGCTGGATGGTGAGGGCAGGGCGGCCCGGTTTCGCGTGACCGGCAATCTCAATGTCGTCGAGGATGACGTTCGGGACTTTTCCAACAGCCTTTATCTCGCGCTCGCTGTGTTCGGCGTCGGCAGCCTCGTCGTCAACGGTCTTGCCATTCTCTACAGTCTTCGTCCGCTCGACCGGGCGCGTGTGGCGCTCGGCAAGATCCGCGGCGGTGAGGCTGAGCGGCTTGAGGGTGAATTCCCGCGTGAAATCCAGCCGCTGGCGCATGAGGTCAACGCGCTGATCGAGAGCAACCGACGCATCGTCGAACGCGCCCGTATGCAGGTAGGCAACTTGGCGCACTCGCTGAAAACGCCGATCGCCGTGTTGTTGAACGAAGCGCGCACCTTGGACAGCCAGCATGGTGATCTGGTCAGGGCGCAGGCGGACGCCATGCAGGCCCAGGTGCAATCCTACCTCTCGCGCGCCCGTATTGCTGCGCAGCGCGGCTCGATCCTCGCCCGCGCTGAAGCCGAACCGGCGCTGGAGCGCCTGATTCGTGTGATGCGCCGCCTTAATCCCGATAAGGCCTTCGAACTCGATCTCCACCAGCCCGGCACGCTTCTCGCAATGGAGCAGCAGGATCTGGAGGAGGTCGTCGGCAATCTTCTCGAAAATGCAGCGCGCTTTGCCAATAAGCGCATTGTCGTGCGCATGACAAATGGCAGCCATCCATCTTCCGACCCCGATATTACCCGACGTGCCTGGATCGAGTTGACTGTGGAAGATGATGGGCCGGGTCTTGAACCCGACCAAATTACCGAGGCGCTGAAGCGCGGTCGAAGACTGGATGAGAGCCGGCCCGGTACTGGTCTCGGCCTATCGATCGTCAGCGAAGTGGTTTCCGAGTATCACGGCAAATTCACGTTATCGCGCAGCGAAATCGGTGGATTGAAGGCCACGCTGCTTTTGCCGGGCCTGTCGAAAGAGCTTGCTTAAGACAAGCGAAAAAGCAATTAATTCAAGCCGGAAGAGCGAAGAAGATCTGCTTGATGATAGGCGGCATATCGCCGTTGATCTGCAGATCCTAGTCGCTCGGCATTGGCAAGGAGTGGTGTCTTGATGGTAGCGATGTGCAGTGCAGATATGAGAACAACGAGGCCTAGCTTGGCTCGACCCGCTGTGCTGTCCCTGATTGTCGTTTCCGTTTTAAGCTCCTGCACGACATCCAACACACGTGGAACCCCTAGCGGTGGAGGTCTGTTTGGCGGCCGTGGATCGTCTTCGGTATCCTATATTGCCAATCTCCAGGGTGGCATCGTGTCGCGCAGCGGCATTCAACTGAGCCGCGGCGACTATAACAAGGCGTTGGAAGCGGAGTATCGTGCACTCGAGACGGCACCTGGCGGACAGGCTGTCACCTGGAGCGGTAGCGCCAGTGGCGAGGTTGTCGCCAACGCGCCCTATCAGGTGGGCAACCAGAATTGCCGTCAATATTCCCACACCATCAATGACAATGGCCGCGAAGCGAAAGTGCGCGGGGCTGCCTGCCGCAACGCGGACGGAACCTGGACGCCATTAACCTAACACCCGTCACGCAGTCGATCTCGCTCGGCGAACTTAGAAGGTTGTCGCCTGCGCATGACGCTCATGATCGCTTTCGGCGCGATCCTCATCAAGACGCATTCTTCCATTTGACTTGTGTCAAGGAAGTCGTAGGTCTTCCTGTGAGAGAACGTCGCGCGGCCGATGGCCTCAAATTCGTGTCATCCCGTTGCGGCTTGTTCCAAAGCAGCGCGCATTCGAGTAGTTGAGTGGGAATGTTCTGGATTCTCGTTGCGATACTGACGGCGGTAGTCGCCATCCTTCTCACCCATCCTTTGATGCGCAGCAGGCAGGCCGCCGCCGTTGCCGATCGCGAAGGGGAGGTAGCCGTCTATCGTGACCAGTTGGCCGAGCTTGAGCGCGAACGTGTCTCTGGCCTGATCGGAGAGACGGAAGCGGAATATGCCCGGGCCGAGATCGGCCGACGTCTTCTGGCCGCAGCATCGGGAAAGACTGAGCAAGACAAGGCGCTGACAGCGCGCCGGCACAGTGTGATCGCAACCCTCGTAACAGCAGCTTTGCCGATCACCGGCCTCTGTCTTTACTTGTTCATGGGAAGCCCCAATCACCCGGACATGCCGCTGGAGGCACGTCTGGAGAATCCCGGCAACGATATGAACTTGCTGATCGCGAAGGCGGAGCGCCATCTGGCGCAAAACCCTGAGGACGGGGCGGGATGGGATGTGCTGGCACCGATCTACTTCAAGACGATGCGCTTCGGCGACGCGGAGATGGCATACCGCAATGCGATCCGTTTGCTCGGCGACAACCCCGCACGCCTGACCGGATTGGCCGAAACGCTGGTGACAGCCAATCAAGGTATCGTCACCCAGGAGGCCCAGCTGGCCTTCGCTGACGCGGAGAAGCTGCGTCCCGGTAATCCGCGGGCACAATTCTATCTGGCGCTTGCAATGGAGCAGGCCGGCAGGAAGGATGAGGCGCGCGATGCTTTTGCGGCGATCTTGAAGGCCTCTCCAGCTGGCGCACCGTGGATACCACTCGTTCAGGCACACTTGGAGGCGACAGGTGGCGATGCGGCCGTTGCCGCGACACCGGAGCCGGACGCGTCGGGCAATCCGACGGCTGAAGATATGGCGGCTGCCAACGCCATGGCACCGGAAGATCGCCAGGCGATGATTGCCGGCATGGTCGAAAGCCTGGATGGCAAGCTTCGAGAACAACCAGACAACTTTGAAGGCTGGATGCGTCTCGTGCGCTCCTATGCCATGCTGAACAATGAAGGCAAGGCGCGGGAAGCACTGCAAAACGGGCTGAAGACCTTCCCGCCCGAGGGCGAGCAGGGCAAGAAGCTTCTGGCCTTGGCGCAGCAGCTTGGCATTCCGGCTGAGGGAGTGACGCGATGACACGCAAGCAGAAGCGAATGGCGATCATCGGTGGGGGCGTGAGCTTCATCATGCTCGCCGTATTCCTGGTGATGTTCGCTTTCGGTCAGTCCATCGCTTACTTCTACATGCCGGCTGATCTTGAGAAGACGTCTGTTGCGCCGGGCACGCGCATCCGCCTCGGCGGACTTGTTGCCGAAGGTTCGGTGAAGCGGGGCGAAGGCCGCACGGTCAGCTTTACCGTAACGGACGGGTCTGGGAACGTCCCCGTCAGCTATACCGGCATCTTGCCGGACCTGTTTCGCGAAGGGCAGGGCGTAGTGACCGAAGGCGTCTTTGATGCCGCGACCCACGCCTTTGTGGCAGACAGCGTGTTGGCCAAGCATGACGAGAATTATATGCCGAAAGAAGTTGCCGACCGCTTGAAAGACAAGGGTCTGTGGCAGCACACTGCAGATGGCAACAAGACCGGGGCGACCAAATGATCAGCGAAATCGGTCTATACTGTCTGATCCTTGCGCTTGCGGTCTCCGTGGTGGTCTCCATTCTGCCGGTGATCGGCGTTCTCCGTCACGACCGGGCCCTGATGGATGTCGCGTCCACCGGCTCGCTCCTGATGTTTCTTCTTGTTGGTCTCAGCTTTGCTGCGCTGACGCACGCCTATGCGGTCTCGGACTTCTCGCTGAAGAATGTCTTCGAAAACTCGCACTCTTTGATGCCGATGATCTACAAGCTGACCGGCGTCTGGGGCAACCATGAAGGCTCGATGCTGCTCTGGCTGCTAATCCTGGTGTTCTTCAGCGCACTTGTGGCCGTCTATGGCCGCAATCTGCCCGACACGCTGAAGGCCAATGTTCTGTCGGTCCAGGCCTGGATCAGCACTGCCTTCCTGCTGTTCATTCTGCTGACCTCAAATCCATTTTTACGTCTCGACCCCGTGCCGGCCGAGGGGCAGGATCTCAATCCCATTCTCCAGGATTTTGGTCTCGCGATCCATCCGCCGCTCCTCTACCTCGGCTATGTTGGTTTCTCCGTCTGTTTTTCCTTCGCCGTTGCCGCATTGATGGAGGGCCGAATCGACGCCGCCTGGGCACGCTGGGTACGTCCGTGGACTTTGGCTGCCTGGACCTTCCTGACCGCCGGCATCTCGATGGGCTCCTACTGGGCCTATTATGAACTTGGCTGGGGCGGCTGGTGGTTTTGGGATCCGGTTGAAAACGCCTCCTTCATGCCCTGGCTTGCCGGAACCGCACTGCTGCATTCGGCGCTCGTCATGGAAAAGCGCGAGGCGTTGAAGATCTGGACGGTGCTGCTGGCGATCATGACTTTTTCGTTGTCGTTGCTCGGCACCTTCCTCGTCCGTTCTGGCGTGCTGACGTCTGTTCACGCCTTCGCCACCGATCCAAGCCGCGGCATCTTTATTCTCTGCATCCTGATGATCTTCATCGGCGGTGCCTTTTCGCTCTTTGCCTGGCGCGCTCCGACCCTGAAGGCGGGCGGTCTTTTTGCGCCGATTTCGCGTGAAGGCGCGCTGGTTCTCAACAACCTGATCCTGACGGTCTCGACCGCGACAGTCCTGATCGGCACACTCTATCCGCTGGTTCTTGAAACCCTGACCGGTGAGAAGATTTCCGTCGGTGCGCCCTTCTTCAACATCACCTTCGGCCTGTTGATGATACCGATCCTGATCGTCACTCCTTTCGGGCCCATGCTCGCCTGGAAGCGCGGCGATCTGTTGGGCGCTTTCCAGCGGCTCTATGTGGCCGCGGCTCTTGCAGCGCTCGCAGGCCTTACACTCTGGTACATCGAGAATGGTGGACCGGTACTGGCAGCGCTCGGCATCGCTGCCGGCTTCTGGCTGATCTTCGGCGCGCTTGCTGATCTGTGGTATCGCGCCAACTTCGGCAAGCTTGCGTTTGGCCTTGCGGTTCGCCGCCTCAAGGGTTTGCCGCGCTCGGCTTTTGGAACAGGGCTAGCCCATATCGGTCTTGGCGTCACAGTGCTTGGAATCGTCACCGTCACGACGTTTGAGACCGAAACCGTCGTGGAGATGAAGCAGGGCATGGTTGTCGAGGCGGGGGGGTACAGCCTGACCTTCGACGGCATTCGCCACCATGTCGGCCCCAATTTTACCGAAGATCGCGGCCACTTCACCGCCCGCGAGGCGGGGGTTGAGGTTGCAGACGTCTGGTCGTCCAAGCGCCTCTATACCGCCCGCCGCATGCCGACGACGGAAGCCGGGATCATGACCTTCGGTCTTTCGCAGCTCTACGTCTCTCTGGGTGATCCAATGCAGGATGGTGGCATCGTGGTGCGCGTCTGGTGGAAGCCCTTTATTCTCTGCATCTGGGGCGGCACGCTGTTCATGATGCTGGGTGGCTTCATCTCGCTCTCCGACCGCCGCCTGCGTGTTGGTGCTCCGAACCGTAAAGCCAAGCCTGCAAAATCGGCGACCCCGGAGCCTGCGGAATGAGAGCGTGGCTGGCAAGACTATCATTGCTTCTCGTGCTCGCGTTTGGCGCGTTCCCCGCCTTCGCCTTCAATCCGGACGAGGTGTTGTCCGATCCAGCCCTTGAAGCAAGAGCGCGGAACCTGACGGCACAATTGCGATGCATGGTCTGCCAGAACCAGTCGATCGATGACAGTAATGCAGAGCTTGCCCGCGATCTGCGTCTTCTCGTGCGCGACCGGCTGGTCAAGGGTGATAGCGATGAAGCGGTCATCAACTACGTCGTCTCCCGCTATGGCGAGTTCGTCCTGTTGAAGCCGCGCTTCAGTACAAGAACACTGGCTTTGTGGGGAGCACCAATCGGTCTTCTCCTGATCGGCGGCGTTGCCGTCTTCGTCTTTTCGCGTCGCCGCGCCGCTCCTTCTGAAGGCCAGAAACTGACAGCCGATGAAGAAGCGCGCATCCGCGATTTGCTGGAAGGCTAACGTTTCCTCAGGCGTTTCAGGCTGTTTAGCAATATTACGATTTTTTCACTCAGCAGACACTTCGCTGTAAGGTGGAAGTCCCTATATCTTTCATCATCCACCGCTACTCCGGTTCCAATCGGAGGTTCCAGTCAGATGAAGAAAGAAGGTACCGACATGTCTCAATTGCAAAACGGACGCCCCTCGTTGAAGACGATTTTGAAGTCTTCCGCCGTCGGCGGCCTTGCAGCGCTGATGCTGACGACCGGCGTCGCTGGGCCCATTGCCCGTTCTTTTGCAGCACCTGTCGAGGTCAATGCGCCTCAGGTGCCGAGCTTTGCCAATGTGGTTGATGCCGTTTCTCCCGCGGTCGTTTCGGTCCGCGTCAAATCCAATGTCGAGCCGGTGTCTGACGACAGCAGCGGCTTTTCATTCGGCGGTCGCGGTCTCGACCAGCTTCCTGACGATCACCCGCTGAAGCGCTTCTTCAAGGAGTTCGGTGGTCCGGGTGCAAATGAAGAAAAGCGTGGTCCGAACCGCCATCGTGAAGGCAAAGGCCCGCTTCGCCCCGTCGCGCAGGGCTCGGGGTTCTTTATCTCCGAGGACGGTTACATTGTCACCAACAACCATGTGGTCGATGACGGCTCCGCCTATACGGTGGTGCTGAATGACGGCACCGAATATGACGCCAAGCTTATCGGTCGCGACAGCCGCACCGACCTCGCAGTGCTAAAGGTCGATGTGAATCGCAAGTTCACCTACGTGCAGTTTGCCGATGACAGCAAGATCCGCGTCGGCGATTGGGTCGTGGCTGTCGGTAATCCCTTTGGTCTCGGCGGCACGGTGACCTCCGGTATCGTCTCTGCCCGCGGTCGTGATATCGGCTCCGGACCCTATGACGACTACCTGCAGATCGACGCGGCCGTGAACCGTGGTAACTCCGGTGGTCCTGCCTTCAACCTCAATGGCGAAGTGGTCGGCATCAACACCGCGATCTTCTCTCCCTCCGGCGGCAACGTTGGTATCGCGTTCGCCATTCCCGCGTCCGTTGCCAAGGATGTCGTTCAGGATCTGATCAAGGACGGCAAGGTCGAGCGCGGTTGGCTCGGTGTGCAGATCCAGCCGGTGAGCAAGGATATCGCCGAATCGCTCGGTCTCTCCGAAGCCAAGGGTGCTCTGGTCGTCGCTCCGCAGGCAGGCTCTCCAGGTGATAAGGCCGGCATCAAGCAAGGTGATATCATCACCGCGGTCAATGGCGATCCGATCAAGGATGCCCGCGAATTGTCTCGCCGGATCGGCGCGCTGGCACCAAACACCAAGGTCGAGTTGTCGCTGTGGCGCAATGGTAAGTCCCAGTCGGTCAGTGTCACGCTCGGCGATCTGGCAAGCGATGATGCATCTGCAGGCGCCAAGGGTCAAAACGACAACGAGCGCGGCGGTCAGTCCTCCAGCGAGAAGGCTCTCTCCAGCCTCGGGCTGACGGTC
This sequence comes from Agrobacterium larrymoorei, assembly GCF_037722385.1. GTDB lineage: Bacteria > Pseudomonadota > Alphaproteobacteria > Rhizobiales > Rhizobiaceae > Agrobacterium > Agrobacterium larrymoorei_C. The sequence continues at coordinate 68,155 of NZ_JBBKAQ010000019.1, read as the reverse complement.
GCTCCAGCTGAGGATGGCAATGGCCTTGCTATCACCGATGTCGATCCGGACTCCGATGCCGCGACCCGTGGCCTGAAGGCTGGTGAAAAGATCACCTCGGTCAACAACCAGCAGGTCGCATCTGCTTCCGATGTTGAGAAGGTGATTTCGCAAGCCAAGAAGGACGGCCGCACAAAGGCTCTGTTCCAGATCGAAACCGAGCAAGGCAGCCGCTTTATCGCCCTCGACATCGATCAGGGTTGATTTAGCAAAGATGAGAGAGGGGCATTTGGCCCCTCTCATTTTTCAAACGCAGAACACCAGGGAGGACGCCGAAATCTGCGGCGCCTTCGCATTTTACGATCGGCGAGCCGGATGGCGGGTATTGGGCTATCCAAGGCGAAGCCAAGACAGCATCGGCCCGAGATCGGGATCCATCTCTAAAAAAGCACGATGCATGAAGTTGAAAAAGGACGGTGTCCTTGAGCGCTCACTCGGGCGCACGGCGCTTTCCGACCGGCAAGCTGCTTTTGACAAGAGTGGCAGGCCAAGCAGAAAGGAGGCATCATCATGACAGACCTCATGAGCCAATCCATGGAAAGTCATCTGCATAATGCTCCGGGCGAACCTCTTTCCAGTTGTGCGCTGGACGATATCGACGTTAATGTTCCGCACATGAAAATACTTGTTATTGAAGATGATTTGGAAGCCGCCGCCTATATGACGAAGGCGTTTCGTGAAGCGGGTATTGTTGTCGATCACGCCAGCGATGGCGAAAGCGGTCTGTTTATGGGCTGCGAGAATGTTTACGATGTCATGGTCATCGACCGCATGCTGCCGCGTCGAGACGGCCTCTCCGTCATTTCCGAATTGCGCAAGAAGGGCATAGAGACGCCAGTTCTCATCCTCTCGGCGCTTGGTCAGGTCGATGACCGCGTGACGGGTCTTCGTGCCGGTGGCGATGATTATCTGCCAAAGCCCTATGCTTTCAACGAACTGCTTGCCCGCATCGAAGTGCTGGGCCGCCGCAAGGGGAAGCCCGAGCAGGACATGATTTATCGAGTGGGCGATCTCGAGCTAGACCGGCTGTCCCATGATGTGCGCCGCAACGGCAAGGAAATCCTGCTGCAGCCGCGCGAGTTTCGTCTGCTGGAATATCTGATGAAGAATGCCGGCCAAGTGGTGACCCGCACGATGCTCTTGGAAAATGTCTGGGATTATCACTTCGATCCCCAGACCAACGTTATCGACGTCCATGTGTCGCGCCTTCGCTCCAAGATCGAGAAGGATTTCGACAAGCCGTTGCTGAAAACCATCCGCGGTGCGGGCTACATGATGAAGGATGAAGGCTAAGCCATGCCTTCGCGCTTGCGCCTGCTTTTCAGCTCCACCGCTGTCCGTCTTTCGGCACTTTATATTCTTCTCTTTGCGCTCTGCGCGGCCTTCCTCGTCTTCTACGTCACGGCCCTTTCGGAGCGTCTGCTGAACCAGCAGACGCGCGATGCCGTGCTGCAGGAGGTCAACGATGTGCAGCGGGTTTATGAGCGTGGCGGCATCAATCCGTTATTACGGATGATGGAACGACGCGCCCGCCAGCCAGGGGCAAGCCTTTACGTCATGGCCGGACCCAATGGCGAAATCCTGGGCGGCAACGTCGCTTCGGTACAGCCCGGTGTGTTCGACAATGAAGGCTGGACGGATTTTCCGTTCACCTATGAACGCTACTCGGAAAGCGGCGACAGCGTAAAACACCTAGCGACCGCGAATATCTTTACTCTCGACAATGGTCTTCGCATTCTCGTCGGTCGCGATCTGGGTGAACCGACGAAGTTCAGGCTTCTGGTGCGCAAGGCGTTGATGGTGGCGCTCGCCATCATGGGCGGCGGCGCGCTGATCATCTGGTTTGCCATCGGGCAAAACGCGCTAAAGCGACTCGATCGGATGTCGGCTGCGACAAAGAAGATCATGGCAGGCGATCTGTCGCAGAGACTGCCGCAAGGCCGCTCCGGCGATGAATTTGATCGTCTTTCGGGTTCGCTCAACGCCATGCTCGGCCGCATCGAAAAGCTGAATGAAGGCCTGCGTCAGGTCTCCGACAACATCGCCCACGACCTGAAGACGCCGCTGACGCGCCTGCGCAACAAGGCTGCCGATGCGCTGGACGACAAGGACGACAACAAGCGCCGCGCGGCCCTTGAGGGCATCATTGCCGAATCCGACCAACTGATCCGCACCTTCAATGCGCTTTTGATGATTTCGCGCGTGGAGGCGGGCTCGATTGCCGCTGAAATGACCGATGTGGATATCTCAGCCGTTGCCGAGGACAGTGCAGAGCTTTACGAGCCCGTAGCGGAAGAGGAAGGGCTGACGCTCACCACCGCCATCGAACCGGGCCTCGTGGTGCAGGGAAACCGCGAGTTGATCGGTCAGGCGCTGACCAATCTTATCGACAACGCGATCAAATATGCGGGTGGGCATGATGGTGAGAAACGTCTCTCTGTTCATCTCACGCGAGACGACGAAGGGATCATCCTATCGGTTGCCGATACCGGCCCTGGCGTTCCGGCTGAAAAACGCGGTGAGGTGACCAAACGCTTCGTGCGATTGGATGAAAGCCGCTCCAAGCCTGGGACGGGCCTGGGCCTCTCGCTGGTTGAAGCGGTGATGGAACTTCATAGTGGCGAGCTTCGTCTTTCCGATACCGATCCGGACAATCCGGCTTCACCCGGCCTTACCGTCTCCATGGTGTTTCCAGCCTCCAAGCCTTAAGGTTATGTCTCTTTCTTTGACTGCTGTGAGATCTCACGCGGTCAAAGCGTAAGAAAACCCGTGCAACAGGGTGACATGCAGGAGGAGAGACCATGACAGATGCGGCAACCGCGGGAACGCGGCTTGATGAGGTGCAGCCAGGAACGATCCGCACGCTTACCCAAACCGAACTGAAATCGGTCTTCTCATCCTTGAAAGATATCGCCAAGCGTGAACCCGCTGTTTCCGACTTGATGTCCGGCGAGACTCCCCTCAAAAACTTTGTTGCCAGCGCATTCACCCTTTCACCCTATCTTCGTGATGCCGCTACCGCCGACGAGGGGCTGCTGACGCTCGCTATCTCTGAGCCGGTTGCGACATCGCTCAGCCGACTGGTCGAGCAGGCGCGCAATTGCTGGCGACCGCGTGAGGATGGAGCCGTTCCGACAGAGGCGGAGGTGATGACGACACTGCGCGTCGCCAAACGCCGCCTCTCGTTTATTGCAGCATTAGCCGATCTCGGACGTATCTTTACCGCCCGCGATACGACACGATGGTTGAGCGACATGGCGGACGCGGCGCTGTCTGCGGCAATCGATCATCTTCTTCTCGCCAACCATATTGGCGGCAAGCTGACGCTGAAGAACCCAAATACTCCGAGCGAAGGGTCCGGCCTGATCGTGCTTGGCATGGGTAAGCTCGGCGCGCGCGAACTGAACTACTCCTCCGATATCGACGCCGTGGTGTTTTTCGAGCCGATGGCGGGCATTGTGCCTGACCCGCTGGACGCGTTGGAAACCTTTGGTCGCATGATGCGACGTCTGATCCGCATCATGCAGGAGCGCACCGCCGACGGCTATGTGTTTCGCACCGATCTCAGACTAAGGCCAGATCCCGGCTCCACGCCGCTCGCCATTCCCGTGGATGCGGCGCTGCTCTATTACGAGGGCAGGGGGCAGAACTGGGAGCGGGCGGCCTATATCAAAGCGCGACCGGTGGCCGGAGACATCAAGGCCGGCGCTGGCTTCCTGCGCGAACTGACCCCCTTCATCTTCCGCAAATATCTCGATTATGCGGCAATCGCAGACATCCATTCCATCAAGCGGCAAATCCATGCGCATAAGGGCCATGGCGCGATCGCTGTGAAGGGGCACAACGTCAAGCTCGGACGGGGCGGCATTCGCGAGATCGAGTTTTTCGCGCAAACGCAGCAGTTGATCGCAGGCGGGCGAATGGCGCCATTGCGTGTGCGCTCGACCGAGGAAGCGCTGGCGGCGCTGACCGATGCAAAGTGGATCGACGCGGAAACACGCGACAGTCTGACAGAGGCTTATTGGTTTCTCCGCGAGGTGGAGCATCGTATCCAGATGGTGCGCGACGAGCAGACGCATATCCTGCCCGACACGGAAGCTGAGCTGAAACGCATCGCCTTCATGCTGGGCTTTGCAGATACCAAAGCATTTTCCGAAAAGCTGGAAAAAGTGCTGCGACTGGTGGAGCGCAAATACTCCGCTCTCTTCGAACAGGAAACGAAGCTCTCTGGCGAGAGCGGTAATCTGGTCTTCACCGGCCAGAAGGATGATCCGGACACGTTGAAGACCTTGGAGCGCCTGGGTTTTGAGCGCCCCGAAGATATGTCACGCGTCATCCGCACTTGGCACAATGGGCGTTACCGCGCGACGCAATCCGTTGAGGCGCGCGAGCGACTGACAGAGTTGACGCCGGACTTGCTGAAGGCCTTTGGCGAGAGCAAGCGCGCCGATGAAGCGCTGCTTCGCTTCGACAATTTCCTGTCCGGGCTGCCAGCTGGCATCCAGCTGTTCTCTCTTCTTGGTAACAACCCAGCGCTCCTGTCGCTGTTGGTGACGATCATGTCGTCCGCCCCGAGATTGGCCGAAATCATCGCGGCCCGTCCTCATGTCTTCGACGGCATGCTGGACCCGGCGCTGATGACCGAGATTCCGACACGCGACTATCTCTCTCAGCGCATGAGGGGCTTTCTCTCGCCCGCACGTCATTATGAGGACATCCTCGACCGCTTGCGCATTTTCGCCGCCGAGCAGCGCTTCCTGATCGGTGTCAGGCTTTTGACCGGGGCGATTACGGGAGAGGTAGCAGGCCGCGCTTTCACCCACCTTGCCGATCTCGTCATCGAAGCCGCCTTGAATGCCGTGATGGTAGAGATGGCGACGGCGCATGGAGCCTACGCCGGCGGACGCGTCGCCGTCATCGGCATGGGTAAGCTTGGTTCTTTTGAACTGACAGCCGGCTCGGATGTCGATCTCATCCTTCTTTACGATTACGACGACCAAGCAGCCGAATCCGATGGCGCCAAGCCACTCGATGCAGTCCGCTACTTCACCCGTATTACCCAGCGACTGATTGCTGCACTGTCCGCCCCGACCGCCGAAGGCGTGCTCTATGAGGTCGATATGCGCCTCAGACCCTCCGGCAACAAGGGGCCGGTGGCGACCCGTATCTCCACATTCGAGAAATATCAGCGCGAAGAGGCCTGGACTTGGGAGCATCTGGCGCTCTCCAGAGCCCGTCTCGTCTGCGGCGACGCGACCCTGATTGCCGATGCCGAGCGGATTATCACCTCGGTCCTGTCGCAGAAGCGGGACGTTGCAAAGATCGCTGCCGATGTTCGAGATATGCGCCAGTTGATCGACAAGGAAAAGCCAGCCGAAAGCCGCTGGGACTTCAAACTCATTCCCGGCGGATTGGTCGACCTGGAGTTTATCGCTCAGTATCTGGCATTGGTTGCACCAGCAAAGGATCTCCCATTGCATGAGCCGGGTGAAAGTACGTCTGATGCACTCAAGCGTATGGCACCAAAAGCACTTGAGCCGCAGGCGCAGGATGACTGCTTAGAGGCGATGCGGCTCTTCACCGAGTTGTCGCAGATCATAAGGCTGTGCATCGATACGGACTTCGATCCCAAACAGGCGCCCGCTGGTCTCATTGATCTTGTCTGCAGGGCAGGTGACTGCCCGGATATCGCAACACTGGAGGGCGAGGTCAAGCGACTGTCGAAAGCGGTTCGTAAGACGTTCTCGGCATTGGTCACCACAAAAGGTGAATCGTGAGAGCGTGGAAAGACCCGTCGACATAACAAAGGCTTGATATCCGTTTCACCTCCACAAGAACGGATCTTTGCTCGGCGCTGGAACGGATTTTCCCGGGCTGGATTGATCAAGGCGGCATCCCCACCTATGGCGAAAGCTAAAACGAGAGCGTCTTGATGTTTCACCTTATTTTCGGAATTCCATGGCTGGTGGTTGCTGTTCGCTTCATCCAGCCATTGCCTTGGATTTGGCCTTTGAAGCTTGCGCTCGCACTGCTGCTTCTCGCCGCTTCTCAGTATCACCTCTTCAGTCGACTCTCCTCCGGCTCTGTCTTCTCGCCGGAGTTTCCCAGGCCTCTGATTATCGGCTTCAACCTGCTTTTCGGCTTCATGCTCCTGCTCGCGGTTCTTCAGATCGTGCTGGATGTGGTGTCGCTGATCCTGATGCTGTTCAAGTGGCACTTCCCGCTCGTGCCTGCCGGTGTCCGTTACGGGATGGCCGCTGTTGCTCTTGCTCTCTCCGCCTTCGCCGTCAGTCAGGCGATCCGCGTGCCGCCGCTAAAGGACATCGAGATCGCTGTTCCGGGGCTTGATCCGGCGTTCGATGGCTATCAGATCGTGCAATTGACGGACCTGCATATCAGCCGTCTCTTTCCTGCCTTCTGGACGCGTGCAGTGGTCGAAAAGACGAATGCGCTCAATGCCGACCTGATCGTTATTACCGGCGATCTCATCGATGGCAAGGTGGAAGCCAGAACCAGTGACATTGCGCCATTGGCAAACTTGAAAGCCCGAGATGGCGTCTACACCATTCCCGGAAACCACGAATACTTCTTCGGTTACCAAGAGTGGATGGATTATTACCAGCGCCTCAATATGACGACGTTAGCCAACAGCAACGCAGTTATCGAGCGCGGCAATGCGAAACTCGTGATCGCTGGTGTCACGGATCTGTCTTCGACGAGAACGGCGTTTCCTGCACATGACACGGCAGCGGCGCTCAGAGGCGCCCCGTCCGGTGCACCCATCATCTTGCTGGACCACCAGCCTCGCCAAGCGGCAGACAATGCGGCATTGGGCGTTGCGGTTCAACTCTCCGGCCACACGCATGGCGGAATGGTCGTTGGTCTGGATCGGATCGTCGCTCGCCCGAATAACGGCTTCGTTTCTGGCTTCTACGATGTCGGCGGTATGAAGCTGTACGTCAACAACGGGACAGCACTCTGGCCAGGCTTTGCTCTTCGCCTTGGCATTCCGTCCGAACTGACCAGGATCACGCTACGGGTGCGTTAAGACCCGGCCACCGGCCAGGTCAGTTCAGCTTGTGCGAGCGCAGAAGGTCAAGCTTGTTTCTCGCCTGATAAGCGAGATACGGCAAATCCTTGGCCGCATGTACATGCGGGATGAGGATGGTAACGACTGTTCCCTTGCCCTCACAGGAGCGGATCTTCATCTTGCCGCCATGCAGTTTGACCAGCGAGCGGGAGATGGCGAGACCAAGCCCCGAGCCGCCCTTGCTCTTGGCGTATTGGCTCTGTACTTGCTCGAAGGGCTGGCCGATCTTGTTGATCGCGGCTGTCGGGATACCGATGCCAGTATCGGCAATCGTCAGCATCAGGCCGCTCTCGTGCACATGGGTTCGAAGCTCGACACGTCCGCCGTCATTGGTGAATTTGACCGCATTGGACAACAGATTGAGCATGATCTGCTTCATGGCGCGGCGGTCGCCGCTCATATACATATTCCGGCAGACGCGCTGCTGGATAGTGATGTTCTTTTGCGCGGCCTGGATAGCGGTCAAGCGCAAGCTCTCTTCGACGAGCGGCGCGAGATCGACCTTTTCGCGATTGATGCGCATATGGCCCGCTTCAATCTTCGACATGTCGAGAATGTCGTTGATGACGTTGAGCAGATGCTGGCCGCTGTCGTGGATGTCGCGGGCATACTCGCCGTATTTCGGCGACCCAACCGGGCCAAACATCTCGGCAACCAGGATTTCCGAAAAGCCGAGGATGGCGTTGAGCGGTGTGCGCAGCTCATGGCTCATATTGGCAAGGAATTCGGACTTTGCCTTGTTGGCGGCTTCCGCGCGTTCCTTCTCCGCCTGGTAGAGAGCGTTCGCGTCGGAAAGCTCGGTCTTCTGCCGCTCCAGCTTGTGGCGGGAGGCGGACAGATCGCCGATCGTCGCCATCAGGCGGCGCTCGGACTCACGCAAGCGATCCTGATGGCGCTTGAGAAGCGTGATGTCGGTGCCGACAGAAACGAGACCGCCATCGCGTGTCCGGCGTTCGGTGATCTGCAGCCAGCGCTCGTCGGCAAGTTGCACTTCCGTGGTGCGCGACAGACCGGACTGATCGGAGTCCGCCACGCGGCGCTCGACGATTGGGCGGGCTGCAGCACTATAGACGACGGAGCGTTCCGTGCCGGGCACGAGTGCACTATCGGGAAGACCATAGGCCTGCTGGAAGTGCGTGTTGCACATCACAAGACGATCGTTCTTGTCCCACAGGACAAAGGCTTCGGATGTGCACTCAATGGCGTCGGCAAGGCGCTGATCGGCCTCGGCATAACGCTGTGCCAAGCGGTGCTGCTCGGTCACGTCCATGGCGATGCCGATGACGCGCGGGCCGTTTGCCGTGTGGATCACCTGCGCACGGGCGCGTAGCCAGACATAATGGCCATGGGTGTGGCGCATGCGGAAGATCTGGTCGATCTGGCGCAGGTCGCCGCAACCGACAGAGCGTGCAAGTTCATAAAGGTTGCCGTCTTCGGAATGCATCATGCGCGCCGCATCGCTGAAGGAAAGCGGCTCGGTGCGCGGCGGAAGGCCGAGGATTTCGTAGAGCGAGGTGGACCAGAACATGCGGCGGGTGGAGAGATCGAAGTCCCACAGGCCGCAGCGACCGCGCGACAGCGCCGTCTCGACGCGAAGATTGGATTCGACGAACACCTCATCAGCGGTGCGCGCCCGCTTCACCTGCATGTAATAGGCATAGAGAATGACGAGCAGGATGGAGGAAATGCCGGCAAAAAGGGTGACATTCATAGCCACTTCGCTGCGCCAGAAGGCGCGCATGGGCTGCAGGGAACGGGCGGTGATGATCATGCCGCCATCGGAGCCAAGCGGCAGCATCGTGGCGTAATGCGGGGTGTTGTCGATATCGGTCTCGATCGTTCCGGGCGCGCCTGGAAAGCGCCGAACGATCGCGATCTCCGGCAGCAGGGCAGTGAGCGATGTTCCGACGTAGGACGCCGCGCGAAGGCCGACACCGCCGAAGATGCGACCATTCATGCCAGCCACCAGAACGACGGTATCGTCATCCATGCTGCCAGCGGGGAAGGATTGATTGAGACGCCGCTCGACGGCTGCTCGGTCCTGCGTGGCTGCAAGCGTCTCGACCCCGGAGAGCGCCGCACGCGCCGTCAGCGCCGAAAGCGCCGTAGTCTGCCGTGCGGCATTTTCCATACGGCCATATTCCGCGGTAATGCCGAACATGCGGGATGCCGCGATAACGACCAGGAATGCCAGAATAAGAATGGGGATCAGACGCTTGAGCAATGTTTCAAGCCTGCGGGCCTGCCACAGCTTTGCTGGCAGGCTTATAGCTGAAGAAACGCTCTCCGCCGCCCTGTAGGCCAACGCCGCCATTTCAGCAAATCTGGCATACGGTCGCTCATCGCCCGCAGTCGCCCGCCGCACGTTCGTCATTGTCCCGCCTTGATGTCCCTCGTGTAAATTCGAAGCGCCGCTGCTCGAATCTGCGTCTAATGAATCAAAGCCGATTCGCCTTGTCCAGAGCTGAAAGTTAAAAGATTTTTAACCCTTTGAACCGACTCGCGCTTTTTTTCGAAGGCCCGGTGCGGCGGTTTTGACTGCCCTAACGTCAGTTGTGGTCTAAGGCTTCAAGCACGATGGGCAGGGACTGGACCACACAATTTCCGACTGCAGGCAGGCCTGCAAGAACCGCACTGATGATCTCGTCTCGGGATGCACCATGGGCTTTGGCTTCCTCGACATGAAAGGCAAGACCGCTCTCCAGTCGGGCTGCGGCGAGGATGCCGATATAGACGAGGCTTTGGGTTTTGGCACTAAGTGCTGAAGCGTTGCCAAGTCCAGAGACCGCCTGAACCCAGGCCGCGTGGTGGTGAGGCGCTTGCCTAGCGAAGCTCTGGAATGCGGGGCTGATGGTCATGTCGCGTCTCCTCGTGCCGATTGATCAGGCAAGTCTACGAGGAAAGGGCGATGCCATTCTTGATCTGAAACAAAAAAGGCCGGCAGACCGGCCATTTCTGAAGAAATGGATGGCGTCTGTCAGCCCTTCAGCATCCGCTCGACAATATCACGCACATCGGTGGAGAGCCCGGCGCTACGCTCGATCGTTGTCAGCGCCGCACGCGCATGATCGGCGCGAACGGCCTCGAGCGACCGCCAGGAGCGCATGGAGGTCAGGATTCGCGCTGCCAGTTGCGGATTGCGTTTGTCGATAGCGATGATCTGCTCGGCCAGGAAGTCGTAGGCTGCGCCATCCGCGCGGTTGAAGCCCGTCGGATTGCCGAAGGCGAAGGTGCCGATCAGCGAGCGAACGCGGTTCGGGTTGGTGGCGGTGAAGTGCTTGGACGCCATCAGAGACTTGATGCGTGCCAATGCGCCGTCGCCCGGGATAGCAGCCTGAAGAGCAAACCACTTGTCCATCACCAGTGCGTTATCGGCAAAGCGTGCCTCAAAACTCGCCAACGCTTCGGATGCCTCGGCAGAATCCGGGAAACGCTGCGTCAGAACGCTCAGCGCATGCGCCATGTCGGTCATGTTGGAAGCATTGGCAAAGGTTTGCGCGGCTCGATCGGGCGTCTCTTCAGCGTAGGAGAGATAGCTCATAGCGAGGTTGCGCAGCGAACGGCGTCCGGAACTTGTCGCGTCCGGCAAATAGTCGCCCTTCTCTTCGAAGCCGGAGAAAAGGTTCTTGAAGGTTTCGATGCCGGCTTTGGCGACCGCACGCATGACAGCGTTGCGGGCTGTGTGGATGGCGTCAGGATCATTATCCTTGCCCATCTCGCGTGCGACATCAGCCTCGCTCGGCAAAGCCAGCGCCTGCGCGCGGAAGGCTGGCTCGAATGTGTCATTGCCGGCAATCTCGATCAGCGTCGAGATAAAGGCTGGATCGACGCTTACGTCGTTGCCCGAGCGCACGGCCTGCGTTGCTGCAGTCAGGTTCGGCAGCGCAAGGGCGGTCAGCGCCTGCCAGCGAGAGAAGAGATCGGTCTCGTGGCGGGCGATCTGAATGAGATCGTCTGACGATTGCTCCAGATGCAGATTGATCGGGGCCGAGAAGCTGCGGTTGATGGACAGAACCGGACGTGACGAAATGCCGGAGAAGGTGAAGCTCTGGCTGCGTTCCGTCAGATGCAGGACGCCGTCCTTGAACTCGCCGCCTTCAACTTTGCTCGGTGTGGCAAGCTGGCCGTTATCCAGAATGAGTGCGGTCGAGAGAGGAATGTGCAGCGGTTCCTTGCGGCTCTGGCCGGGCGTCGGTGCGACCGTCTGTTCGAGCGACAGGGTAAAGGTCGACTTTGCCGCGTCATAGGACGTGGAGGCGCTGACGAGTGGTGTGCCGGCCTGGATGTACCAGCGGAAAAACTGTTTCAGATCGCGGCCCGTCGCATCCTCGAAGCATTTGACGAAATCTTCGATCGTCGCAGCTTCACCGTCGTGGCGCTCGAAATAGAGGTCTGTTCCTTTGCGGAAGCCTTCGTCGCCCAGGATCGTTGCAATCATGCCGGTGATTTCGGCACCCTTTTCATAGACCGTGGTCGTATAGAAGTTGTTGATTTCGCGATATTTGTCAGGACGTGGCGGGTGCGCCAGCGGGCCGCCATCCTCGGGAAACTGCTCCGACTTCAAGTGGCGAACATCGGCGATACGCTTGACGGCGCGCGAGCGCATGTCGGCGGAGAATTCCTGGTCGCGATAAACGGTCAGGCCTTCCTTCAGGCAAAGCTGAAACCAGTCGCGGCAGGTGATGCGGTTGCCGGTCCAATTGTGGAAATATTCATGCGCAATAATGCGCTCGATATTGGCATAGTCGGCATCGGTCGCAGTCTCCGGATCGGCCAGGACATATTTGTCGTTGAAGACGTTGAGGCCCTTATTCTCCATCGCACCCATGTTGAAGTCGGACACGGCAACGATCATGAAGATGTCGAGATCGTATTCGCGGCCAAAGCGTTCCTCGTCCCACTTCATGGAGCGCTTCAGCGCATCCATGGCATAGGTCGCGCGCGGCTCTTTGCCATGCTCCACATAGATCTTCAGCGCGACTTCGCGACCGGACATGGTGGTGAAGCTGTCTTCCACCACGCCAAGATCGCCAGCAACGAGCGCGAAGAGATAGCTCGGCTTCGGGTGCGGATCGAACCAGGCGGCGAAATGGCGACCTTCGTCGTAATTGCCGCCACCGAGGAAATTACCATTCGACAGAAGGAAGGTGTTGCCTTCCTTCGCGGCGATAATGGTGATGGTGTAAGGAGCCAGCACATCTGGACGGTCCGGGAAGTAGGTGATGCGGCGGAAACCCTCGGCCTCGCACTGCGTGCAATAGACGCCATTGGTGCGATAGAGACCCATCAGCTGGGTGTTGCTTTCCGGGTTTATGTAATTGGTAACGCAGATCTCGAAAGGAGTCTCTTCCGGCAGATCGCGAATGGTCAGCTTTTCCGGCGTGACGTCATATTGTCCTGTCGGCAACTCGATCTGGTCGAGAAGCAGGCTCGAAAGTGTCAGTTCGTCACCATCCAAAACGAGCGGCGCGGCCTTATCGGCGCCTTCGCGACGGTGGAAGATCAGCCGCGCTTCCACCTTGGTATTTTTTGGATCCAGTTCGAATGTCAGGTCAACCCGTTCAAGCACGAAATCCGTTGGGCGATAATCCGCCAACTGAACAATCTGACCCGTATCTGTTCGCATAACTATTCCCGAATGAACTTTGCTTCTGCCGCTGCCTAACCATCATGCGAACATGAGGGGTGAAAGTAAACTTGCCGATGCGCTTCACCGTCATGGAGAGGCGGGGCCGGAAACACTGCGACACGGAAGCTTAAACCCGCATCTGGGCATTTCTCATCGGCGCATGATTTCATGAAATGTTGAACGATTACTGAAGCCGCCAACACGCAGGAAGAGAATATCTCGAAAATCGATCGCGCTTGGGCATCTATCGCAACCCTCAATCGCCGGGGCGCAGCGGTCTGCGCCGAATCGGTTTACCTGCGTCGGCCAGCATGATCTAATAAACATGAAAGTCGATCTGCTGTGCGGTGCGCTCGGGTCAAACTCCAACTCTGCGGGCGCTGCGTCTGCAAATCCCGATCGCATATTCCCATGAGTGCAGACACGTACAATCCCGTTCGGGGTATTGTCCTCAAACTCACCTCCGTCGCGTTCTTCCTCGTCATGCAGACCTGCATCAAGGCCGCCGGGCCGGATGTTCCTGCCGGTCAGATCACCTTCTTCCGCTCGGCCTTTGCCATCCTTCCCATCATCCTCTATCTGGCATGGCTCCGCAGTCTCACGCGCGCCTTTCACACGAACAACCTGTTCGGCCACTTCAAGCGCGGCTTTCTTGGCATTCTGTCGATGATGTGCGGCTTCTACGGCCTTACCTTGCTGCCGCTGCCGGAGTTCATCGCGATCGGTTACGCCTCACCGCTGATGTCCGTCGTCTTTGCCGCTTTGATGCTTGGCGAAACCGTGCGTATCTATCGCTGGTCGGCGGTCGTTGTCGGCATGATGGGCGTCGTCATCATCCTATGGCCCAAGATGACCTTGTTGCAGAATGGCGGTCTTGAGGCTGGCGAAAGCATCGGCGCACTGGCCGTCCTTTTCGGTGCAGTGCTCGGGGGACTGGCAATGGTGCAAGTACGCCAACTTGTCGTCACCGAGCGCACGCCGACCATCGTGCTGTACTTCTCACTCACCGGCACCCTGATTTCAGCTTTCAGCATGCCTTTCGGTTGGGAATGGCTGAATATCCAGCAGGCTAGCCTGTTGGTGTCTGCGGGAATCGCTGGCGGTATCGCCCAGATTCTGTTGACGGAAAGCTACCGTCATGCGGAAGTATCGACGATCGCGCCCTTCGAATATAGCTCGATCCTGCTCGGCATCGGTGTTTCCTACATTCTCTTCGGCGATGTGCCGACCCTCACCATGTTGATCGGAACCAGTATCGTCGTCTGCGCAGGCATCTTCATTATCTTCCGCGAGCATCAGTTGGGGCTTCAGCGAAAAGCAGCGCGCAAGGCCTCGACACCGTCCGGCTGACTTTGTACACCTATGAATAAACACCTGTGAATTTTAAGAAAAGTTCATAGTCACACGCAGAAATGTGATATGTGCCTTTCAGGTTGTGGGTTTTGGGTGATGCATCTTGGGTTGTGATTTAGAGCCAGAGAAAATTGATCGCCAGCGCGGAAACAATGTGAGGCATTCTCTTCTTCTTTTAGAGAGATGTTCCGCGCGCTCATCGGGCGCGGAGACGCGCTGATGAGCTTTTCCTATGAAGAATTTATTGCTCACCCGGGTCTGCTCGGTGCCATTCAAAACCTGGCACGCGTGTTGCGTGGACGCTTTGATGAAAATCCCCGCCTGGCGCGGCTGCTGTCTGCGCACCAGAAATGGCTGTTGACTCAGATGGCGATGGGTCTCAGTGCCGAACAGCGTGCGCAGGGATTTACGGTGGCGCAACTGCGCGAAGTGGTAACATCGACCGGGGTTGCCAGCCGAAATACAGTGCAGAACTATCTCGATCAGCTTGAGATCTATCGCTACCTTGAGAAGGTCAATCGCTCTGCAGCGACAAGGCCCAAGCGGTACCGCGCCACGCAGATCAGCGAGCAGGGGATCTTTAATTGGTATCTGGCAAACCTGTCCGCCATCGACGGCATGGACGATGGAAACCGTGCCGCCACGCTGATGGCCTATCCGCAGATCGTTGTCCATGCGCAACCCGCTGCAGCGCGTGCCTGCCTTGCCGACGCGCACTGGGTCGAACCGCCGGAACGTGTCGGACAATTCCAGTGGGTTGAGGCGGGCGGTCTCGTTATGGACGATATCGTCACCCGCGTGCGCGATACGCAGAGCGAGCGGATCGATATCGGCTATGTCGATGTCCGCTCGATGGCCTCTACCTTCATGATGTCACGCACGCATCTACAGCGGCTCCTGAACAAGGCGGCAGAGCAGGGCAGCGTTGGCTGGGTGGATGATACACCACGCAGCGCCATGTGGCTGTCACGCGACTATCTTCGCGAGTATTGCGGCTGGCAAGCCAGGAAGTTCAAGCACGTGGAAGACGCATTCTTCGAAGCGAAAGCACTGCTTCCTGGCGAGTTGAACGTAGCTCGGTAGACGGGCAGGCCCGCAAGAACCTGGTTTGTAACAGGGGACGGTGACCTAACGCCTATCTCAACCGCAGAACAGATCGGGCGATCGCAAGGAAACGTTGGTCTGAAATGCAAAAGCGCCCTCCAAATGAAAGGCGCCTCATCAGCATGGTGATACATGCAGCATGTGCGGCTAAGGCCGCACCAGTATCGTCTCAACGCTCACGATAGTCCGCGAAAACCGCCGAAGGACGGGTCGTGCGCACCTGCTGCGTCGAAGCGCGAGCAGTCAACTGTTCGTTCGTTACACCAAAACGGTGGTAGCCCTGACTGGAACGTGGGCCGAGGCCCGCCAGTCGAAGCGTTTCAAAGCCGGAATGGACCGGACGGTAGCGAGTGGTCATTGCCTTGGTTCCTTAAACCTTGTCCTCCCAAGACAAGGTTCTTATTGCAGTGCGGTATGGATTCGGCAATCCGACCTGATGCGTCGCTGTTATGCGCCATTTGCATGGCTTTTTTCATAATCCGTTTACAATGATGAAAAAGGAAGCATTCATAAATCGCACAAGCGCGCCTGAAATGCCAATAAATCGTTCCACGCCAATGACTTACTTGCCGGAGCATTCAAAAGCTCCTGTGGATGCAGCGTTGCAATTGCAGGCGCTGTTCCCGCGCCAACTGCGACATCACGCCACTGTCCGCGCAGCGTATGAATGGTGCCAGAACCGCCAAAGAAAAAACGGGCCGTGAAGTTGCCGAGAAGCAACAGTGCTTTCGGCTCGGCTAAAGCGATCTGACGCTCGATGAAGGGACGGCAGATTTCCATTTCCGGACCAGACGGCGAGCGGTTGCCGGGTGGACGCCAGGGCACGACATTGGTGAGCATCAGCTTGGTGCGGTCAAGCCCGATCGCCGCAAGCATGCGGTCGAGAAGAAGTCCGGTCTTGCCGGTAAAGGGCAGCCCCTCGCGATCGTCATCGGCATCCGGCATGGGGCCGATGATCATGATTCCTGAGGAGGGATCGCCTTCAGCAAACACAGTGTTGCGGGCGCTGTTTTTCAGATTGCAGCCGTTGAAGCTTTCCAGCGCCGTTTTCAACTCTGCGAGAGACCGCGCGCTTTCCGCGGCAAAGCGGGCTGAAGCAATGGCCTGATCGTCCGGCACGGCAACGTTAACTGGTGCGGCGGGCGCAGGCGCGGACGCACGAGCAGCCTGTCGGGGAGAGGGGGCAGCTTGCTGCGGTGCGCCTCGTATCTCAGGCTGTTGTGGCTCACTACTTCTCTGCGGAGCTCGCGCCTGATGCCCTGCCGCAAATTCCGCAAATCGATCCAGCGGCTCGTCCTCGATCAGCCAATCGACGCCAGCATCTGCATGAAAATGCAGAAGTGCAGCGAGTTCTGCCGGGGAGAGGTCCTGTGCCGAGATCATGGCCGCAAACTAGAGCCTTTCCGAGTTAAATGGAAGCAGTTCTACTGGGTGATCTTCCCGGCTGCCCCATGGTTGCTCATGCCTCCCGTGGATCGCTTTCGTCAGACGAAAGCACGATGCCGCCAAGGTGTCTTACGCTGTCCAGCGCGCAATGTCGCCGCTCTCGCCGATCATCGCCAGACCGTGGGCGATCGAAAGAAGTTCGCCGCCGCTCTCGATTTTGTCGGCATCGAATCGGCGGGTAAAGAGCTGACGCACCGCAGGCACGAAGGAGGTGCCACCCGTCAAGAACACCTTGTCGATGGCTTGCGGCGCCGTGTTCGTCTTGGTCAGAACCTCATCCAGTGCCTCTTCGATCTTTGCGAGATCGTCGGCAATCCATTGGTCGAAGTCCGACCGCTTCACCACCTTCTTGCCCGCGCTACCGAGCGGCGAGAAGTTGAATTCCGCCTCTTCCTGAGAAGAAAGTGCCATCTTGGTAGCGGAGATCGCCTGGTAGAGGGGGTAGCCCTCGTCATGCTCGACCAGTTCGACGAAGAGCTCAAGCTTTTCCGGTTCAAGTGCTGAGCGCAGCAGGGACTTCAGATCGGAGAACTCTCTGGAGGTCTTGAAGATCGACAACTGGTTCCAGCGGCCGAAATTGACATAGTAGCCCGACGGCACATCCAAGACCTTGTCGAAGCTTTTGAACTTGCTGCCCTTGCCGATCTCCGGTGAGACGAGATTGTCGATCATGCGGAAGTCGAAGTGGTCGCCGGCAACGCCCACGCCTGAGTGGCCAATCGGGGTAGCAGAAAGCTTGCCGCCATGCGTTTCGAAGCGGATCAGCGAGTAGTCGGTGGTGCCGCCGCCGAAATCCGCCACCAGCACATTGGCATCCTTTTTAAGGCTCTGCGCGAAGTAATAGGCAGCTGCCACCGGCTCATAGACATAGTGGATCTCGGGAAAGCCGGCGCGCGTCAGTGCTTCGTTGTAACGGGCAAGCGCTAGTGCTTCGTCGGGATTGGAGCCCGCGAAACGCACAGGGCGACCGGCAATCACGGTGGATACATCGTCCTTCCATTCATCGCCTGCATAGGTTTTCAGCTTGCGCAGAAAGACCTCCATCAAGTCTTCGAAGCTCTGGCGTTTGGCATAGATCAGCGTGCCCTGGAACAACGAAGAGGCGGCAAAAGTCTTGATCGATTGGAGAAAGCGGCATTCGCCAGCGTTCTCGATGAACTGTTGGATCGCCGCCTGTCCCGCCTCTACATGAAGCGCTGCTGCTCCGAGTCCTTTGTCCTTCATGAAAGACAGCGCGGTGCGCATGCTGTCAGTCGTTCCGGCACTGGAGGTAAAGCGCATGGAGTGGCTGCTGCTGCCGGTGTCCGAAAGCGCCATAACTGTGTTGGTCGTGCCAAAATCGAGCCCGAGTGTCCGTGCCATGGAGAGGATCCTTGTCAGTCAACGAGAGAGCATTCCCGGACTGCAGGCATCCGGGCAATAAAAGGCGCGCAGCCGCGCCCGCCTGTTTTGAAGAGGGCGCGTGATGGCACAGCGAATTGTGAATGGCAAGCGCGACGGCCGAATTTTCAGATGGGTGGCGGCATGCCGCTAACCTTGTCCTTCAACCATCCAGCGAATATTGCCATGGCATTGGTGACAGGCCGAGACTTTAGCCGCGTCAGCCAATAACAACCCTTCGAAACGTAGACCGGAAATGGTTGGACCAGATCGCCTGAAGAGAGGTGACGCTGGAACATAAGTGATGGAGCGAGTGCGACGCCGGCGCCTTGAAGTGCGGCTTCGACCATGGGGACGGAGGAGTCGAAGACGATCCCCTTGATCCTTGGAGCGGCAACGCCAGCCTCGGAAAACCAGTCCGGCCATTCATCGGCGCGGTACGAGCGTAGGAGCGTCTGCTGAGCCACGTCGTGAGGGCCTTTGAGGTGAACGGCAATCGCGGGAATACAGAGCGCCGAGAGCGGTGCTGAGAACAACTCTTCCGCCTCCGTGTCATGCCATGCGCCGTTGCCGAAGCGGATCGCGAAGTCGAGCCCTTCTGCGGCAATATCGACGCGGTTGTTGTTGGTGGAGAGACGCAGATCGATAAAGGGGTAGAGTTCCTGAAATTCGCTAAGGCGGGGCAGCAGCCAGCCGACGGCAAATGTTCCGACCGCACCCACGCTCAGCACCTCCTGCAGATGTCCGTCCTCGAAGCGCTGAAGAATATCGGCCATACGGTCGAAAGAATCGCGCAGTGTCGGCAGGAGCGCCAGCCCCTCGTCGGTGATCATCAATCCGCGTGGCAAGCGCTTGAAGAGCGTCGCGCCCAGACGATCTTCCAGCAATTTCACCTGATGACTGATGGCCGTCTGGGTCACGCAGAGTTCGATCGCCGCACGGGTAAAACTCAAGTGCCGGGCGGCGGCTTCAAAGGCGCGAAGCGCATTCAACGGCAGGTGAGGGCGAACCATTGGGAGCGTATCCAGAAAACAGCAAGGCTAAATTTAATTCATGGCTGAAGCCAGATATCATCATTTGTCCAGCCGGCGCAAACCATCCTAAGTCTTCCGTATCGACACTTGAGCATTATCGCATATAGGAGATTTTTAATGCCCTTTCCAAAGATGATGACGAAGAAACGGATGGCGACTTTCGTCGTCACACTGGCGCTCAGCGGTCTTTACACGCTGGAAGCCAAGGCGGCGGAAAA
The DNA here is from genome assembly GCF_037722385.1 of Agrobacterium larrymoorei. Taxonomy (GTDB): domain Bacteria; phylum Pseudomonadota; class Alphaproteobacteria; order Rhizobiales; family Rhizobiaceae; genus Agrobacterium; species Agrobacterium larrymoorei_C. The sequence continues at coordinate 48,862 of NZ_JBBKAQ010000019.1, read as the reverse complement.
GCTGCATTGCACTGTCATTCTCGACGCCGAAAGCGGCGCGGTTCTTACGCGTGATGGGTTTTGCGATAAAGCTTTTGCCCCACAATCCAGCTTCAAGTTCCCGCTCGCTGTCATGGGCTATGATGCGGGAATCCTGAAGGACGCGATCACCCCGCGCTGGGACTACAAGGCGCAATGGAAGCGACCCAAGCGCGAACAGAAATCTGTCGATCCGACAATTTGGGAGCGGGATTCGATTGTCTGGTACTCGCAGGAAATTACCCTTCGCTTGGGCAAGGCCAAGTTTGCTAATTATGTGCAGCGTTTCGGTTACGGCAATGCCGATGTCAGTGGTGTTCCAGGGCAAACGGAAGGCCTCACGGAGGCATGGCTGATGTCCTCCCTGAAAATCTCGGGCGATCAGCAGGTCGATTTCCTACGTCGCTTCATCACTGGAAAGTTGCCGGTCTCGAAGGAGGCAATTACAAAGACGCAAGCCATCATCCCGCAGTTTTCCGCGGCAGACGGATGGCAGGTCCACGGCAAGACGGGATCTGGCCGTATGCGGACGAAGGCCAACACCTATGATGGCGATTGGTGGCTCGGATGGTTTGTCGGTTGGGCGCAAAAGGGCGAACGCAAGGTCGTGTTTGCGAGCCTGCATATCGAGGATTGGAAGAGCGAAGAGCCGATCAGTTTCGCAACACGCGATGCCCTGATTGCCGATCTACCGAAGTTCATCAAATGACGGTTAGCGAAGCGCCCGGCGCGCGACGACGATGAGAACGATGCCACTGATTGCCGTGAGCGCGCCGCGCAGCATCCAAGGGCTTTGATTGATCATGAAACTGGAGGCAGGGTAGGGGAAATAGCCGCTACCTTGTCCCATCCAAACCAGGCCCATCAGCACGATCAGAGCGCCGAGAATGCTTAAAATTGTGCGAAGTGCCTTCATGATGTTCTCCCAAAAGCAGAGCCTTTCCGAATGCTATCCGGAAAGGCTTCCACTTCAAAGCGTTACGATAGCCGATCGGGAGATCAGATCGACTTTGCCGCTCCTCCATCCACGTGCAGCATGGTGCCCGTGATATAGCTGGCCGGTTGCGAGCACAGGAACGCGCCTGCTGCGGCGAATTCTTCCACCGTGCCTAGTCGGCCGGCAGGTATGCTCTTGACTGAGGCTTCGCGGACTTCTTCCATGCTTTTGCCAAGCCGCTTGGCGTTGGCGCCATCCAGTTCATCGATCCGATCGGTATGAATGCGGCCGGGCAGCAGCATGTTCGCGGTGATGCCGAAGCCCGCGAGTTCGCTGGAAAGCGTCTTGTTAAAACCGACGAGTGCCCCGCGCAGCGTGTTGGAGAGCGCGAGATTGGGAATCGGCTCGAACACGCCGGAAGAGGCAACCGTCAAGATACGACCCCAGCCTTGCTCTTTCATCTGCGGCACAAGTGCATTTGTCAGAGTGATGACACGCAGCACCATGGATTGAAAGAACGTGTCGAGCTTGTCCGACGTCATCTCCTGCGCGAGCCCAGGCGTTGGGCCACCTGTGTTGTTGACGAGAATGTCGATGCCGCTGAGCTTGGTCTTGACCGCTTCGATCATGGACGGCACGAAGTTTTCATCGCCAAGATCGCCCCAGACCCAATCCGCTTTGCCCTTGCCCAGCGCATTGATCGTCTTGGCATTGGCATCCAGTTTTTCACCGCTGCGGCCAACCAGAAGCACGTTGACACCTTCTTTCGCCAGGGCGGTTGCGATGCCAAGTCCGAGACCACGAGAGGAAGCCAGAACCAGTGCGCGCTTGCCGGAAATACCCAAATCCATAACGGTGTCCTTTCATGCTCATAGCGATTGGTCATTCTTGTAGCGCCTGCGTCCAGCCCTGGAAAGTGTCCTTCGGTCGAGGCTTCAAGCGCAGTTGCTTGCACCCCCTCTTGCGCCTCGATAAGACAACCCGTGAATTTCATCTTTGTACGGGACGGGCTTGAACGTGTGGAACGAGCGTCAGAAAGTCGAAAACCGCAAGAGTGACGACGCTCGCAGCGAAAGCGACATCGATTACGGGCGCATCATCCACTCGACCTCTTTCCGGCGTTTACAGAGCAAGACGCAAATTCTCAACCTCGGGGATAGCGACTTTTACCGCACGCGCCTGACGCATTCCCTCGAGGTGGCGCAGATCGCAGCAGGTCTCGTCAAGCACCTGCGCAAGGCCTTTCCTCATCATCCGGTGACGGCGGAACTGCCGGAGCATAGTCTCATACAGGCGATCGGTAGTGCCCACGATCTTGGCCACCCGCCTTTCGGTCATGGGGGCGAGGTCGCGCTGAATTATTGCATGCGCGTGGCCGCAAATCCGGCTGAAGCAGGGCGCAACGGCAATGGCGTCATCATCGACATTACCAAAGCGGGCTTTGAAGGAAACGGCCAGACTTTGCGCATTCTGAGCCGACTTGAGACATTTTCTAAAGCCCATGGTGCCAATCTCACGCGGCGCACCCTCCTGGGTATTCTGAAGTACCCTGTTGTCTATTCGAAAGCTGCCAATCCCGCGCGCGTGCCAAAACTGCGTGATGGTCCCTCGACGCTGCGCATCATCGACACGCATGCCTCCAAGCCGCCGAAATGCTACATGGATTGCGAGGCGGATGTGGTCGATTGGGTGCTCGATCCTCTGCCGCAGGCTGACCGCGATCTTTTCCAGACGGTGACGCAGGGCGAGGGAAAACACGCCAAGTCGCTGTACAAATCACTCGATTGCACCATCATGGATGTGGCGGATGATATTTCCTACGGGGTCCATGATCTTGAGGACGCGATTGCGATGCAACTCATCAGCCGAGATGCCTTTAAGCAGGAGGTATCGGCGGATGACTGCGAGAGCTTCATCGCGATGCTTAATAAGAACCATAAGGACAAGCGCGGCAATGATGTCTATCGCGAAATCGTCGATGGACTCTTCGGCGATAGTGGCGAACGCAAAATGTTCATCAGCATGCTGGTGGGCTATTTCATCACCGATGCGCGCTATGCCGACGACGATCGGTTCGAAACGCCGCTCTTGCGTCACGGCGTGAAGCTTGGCGATGACAGGGTGCGATTGTTGAGGGCCTTTCAGGATGTGGTGCGCAAACACGTCATCAAAAGCCCGCGGGTTCAGCACATGGAATTCAAGGGGCAGGGGATGGTCGTCGCTGTGTTCGAAGCGCTGCAATCCGATCCTGAACGGCTGCTGCCCGAAGATGTTTTCCCGCTCTATGAAAAATCCGGCGGCGACCTGCGCATCATCTGCGATTTCGTCGCCAGCATGACGGATGGCTATCTCGTCAGAACCTACGAACGTCTCTTTTCACCTGGCGCAGGGTCCGTCTTCGACAGGCTTTAGAAGCGCAAGATCACTCATTGCACATCCCGGAAATTTTAGGAGTTATCTTTTCATGACCGAACAATCGCTGCTCAAACTCTCGATTGCCGTCACCGTGATCCTGGCATTGTGCGGGATTGGTGCCGGTCTTTACGCCGACTCTTTTGCCGTGGTGTTCGATGGTATCTACTCCCTGACCGATGCCTTCATGACAATGCTGGCGCTGATGGTGGCGCGGTTGATCGCAGCCTCCGCACTTCCCAACCCAAGTGGTAAGCTTGCGGAACGCTTCACCATGGGTTTCTGGCATCTGGAGCCGATGGTCCTGGGTTTGAACGGCACGCTTTTGATGGGAGCTGCGATCTATGCACTGATCAACGCCGTTGACAGCCTGATGGATGGCGGGCGCATGATCGCCTTCGACTATGCGATCGTCGTCACCTTTCTGACCTTCGCCGTCTCGCTCGGCATGGCCTGGTTTATCCGGCGGCAGAATCGCACGTTGAAATCTGCTTTCGTCGCGCTCGACGCCAAAAGCTGGCTGATGAGTGCCATGTTGAGTGCAGCACTGTTCGTCGCCTTTGTTGCGGGTTATGCCCTGCTACAGTCTCCCTATGCTTGGCTCGCCTCCTATACCGACCCGGCAGTCCTGGCGCTCGTCTGCCTCGTCATCATCCCGATGCCCTTTGCCAATGTGAAGCAGGCGCTTGCCGACATCCTTCTCGTCACGCCGGCCGAATTCAAACAGCACGTCGATAAGGTAGCGCGGGACGTGGTGGCAAAATTCGGCTTCTCCTCTCACTATTCCTACGTCGCGCGCGTCGGACGCGGTCGCCAGATCGAACTCTTCTTCATCGTCCCAAAAAACGCACCTGCCCGCCGCCTGGAGGAATGGGACGGCATTCGCGATGAAATAGGCGTGGCACTGGGTGGAGAAGGGCACGATCGCTGGCTCACTATCGTGTTCACGACCGATGAAGAATGGGCTATCTAAAGCGCGTCGCGATCTTCAGATTAGCGCAGGCACTTTGATCGTATTTCTATCGCATGTCGTTATCGCAAGCCCGCCACATGCAGTTGTGCGACATGGTTTAACGACCATCCTCCTTGGCCGCTCACTTGACGATGCAAATCATCACTCCTATTCTTCATATTACGTGCACGTAAAGGTCATCGAAGTCATCAGGTTGTCAGACAATTTGATGGCGGCGACCGCGCTTCCTTGCTATTTGTCTCGACAAAGTTCTTGTCCTTTGCCAAGAAAGATGACGCGAACTGCTTGTTGCGGCGACGTTTTTTCACCGGTGCGAAGGTGCTGGATGATGTAGGGCAGGAATAACGAAAAGCCGGATGGGACCGGCGAACAGACGAGGATCTTATGACGGAAGAAATGGAATTGCCGGAACGTGAATCGATGGAATTCGACGTCGTGATCGTCGGCGCCGGACCTGCTGGGCTTTCTGCCGCAATCCGGTTGAAGCAGGTCAATCCGGACCTCTCCGTCGTGGTGCTGGAAAAGGGCTCCGAAGTTGGCGCGCACATCTTGTCCGGTGCTGTGGTCGACCCGATCGGCATCGACCGTCTGCTGCCCGGATGGCGCGAGGAAGAAGGGCATCCCTTCAAGACCAAAGTTACGGACGACCAGTTCCTGTTCCTCGGTCCTGCCGGATCGATCCGCCTGCCGAACTTCCTGATGCCTCCGCTGATGAACAATCACGGCAACTACATCGTCTCGCTCGGCCTCGTCTGTCGCTGGCTGGCGGAAAAGGCGGAAGCCCTCGGCGTCGAGATCTATCCAGGCTTTGCCGCAACGGAAATTCTGTATGACGAAAACGGTGCGGTCATCGGCGTCGCCACTGGCGACATGGGCATCGAACGCAATGGCGAGCCAGGTCCGAATTTCACTCGCGGCATGGCGCTGATGGGCAAATACGTGCTGATCAGCGAGGGCGTGCGCGGCTCGCTTGCCAAGCAACTCATCAAGAAATTCGACCTATCGAAGAACAGCGACGTCCAGAAGTTCGGCATCGGCATCAAGGAACTCTGGCAGGTCAAGCCAGAGAACCATAAGCAGGGCCTCGTGCAGCACTCCTTCGGCTGGCCACTCGGCATGAAGACTGGCGGTGGCTCGTTCCTCTATCATCTGGAAGACAACATGGTCGCTGTCGGCTTCGTTGTTCACCTGAACTACAAGAACCCTTATCTCTACCCGTTCGAAGAGTTCCAGCGCTTCAAGACGCACCCAGCGATTGCCGGCACATTCGAGGGCGGCAAGCGCGTGTCTTATGGCGCGCGCGCTATCACTGAGGGCGGCTATCAATCGGTGCCGAAGCTTACCTTCCCAGGCGGCGCGCTGATCGGATGTTCGGCGGGTCTCGTCAACGTTCCACGCATCAAGGGCAGCCACAACGCCGTGCTCTCCGGCATGCTGGCGGCGGATAAGATTGCAGCGGCTCTCGACGCTGGTCGCGCCAATGATGAAGTAATCGAGATCGAGAACGAATGGCGTGACACTGATATCGGCAAGGATCTGAAGCGGGTGCGCAACGTCAAACCGCTCTGGTCCAAGTTCGGCACGGCTATTGGCGTCGGCCTTGGCGGTCTCGACATGTGGACCAACCAGCTTTTCGGCTTCTCCATCTTCGGCACGCTGAAGCACGGCAAGACCGATGCGGAAAGCCTGGAGCCTGCGGCTAACCACAAGCCGATCGCCTATCCCAAGCCGGACGGCGTGCTGACCTTCGACCGCCTGTCTTCGGTCTATCTCTCTTCCACCAATCACGAGGAGGATCAGCCGGTCCATCTTCAGGTTAAGGACATGGAGCTTCAGAAGCGCTCGGAACATGACGTCTACGCCGGTCCATCGCAGCGCTACTGTCCCGCCGGGGTTTACGAGTGGGTAGAGAAGGAAGGCGAACCGACCTTCGTCATCAACGCGCAGAACTGCGTCCACTGCAAAACCTGCGACATCAAAGACCCGAACCAGAACATCAACTGGGTACCGCCACAAGGCGGCGGAGGGCCGGTATACGCCAATATGTAATATTGGCGCGGCCCGCCCGGACCGCCGACAACGAGGATGATCGGCGAAGGGCCGGTATACGCCAATATGTAAATATTGGCGCGGCCCGCCCGGACCGCCGACAACGAGGATGGTCGGCGAAGGGCCGGTATACGCCAATGTGTAATATTGGCACGGCCCGTCTGGACCGCCCAGCTACTGTCTCATTTTACGAGTGAGACGGCGCGCCTGATTAGGGGATGATGCAACATGGCGAGGATCCGTCCCGGACGGCAGGATGACTTTCCACGTTTGGCGGAAATTGAACTGGATGCGTTTGTTGTCTGGGCAGAAGCTTGCGGTGTGACGCATGAGCCGTCCTCCGCACCGGTACTCCTTCTTGAACAGAGCGTAGAGGAGGGGTTGCTTCTCGTGGCCGAAGAAGCGGGACGTGTTGTCGGCTTTACGCTCGGGCTGAAAGAGGAAGACACCCTCTACATCGTCGAGATCGACGTGGAGGCCGCGGCGCAGGGCAGGGGCATCGGCAGCTCGCTGATCTTGGCTATACTGGAGCGGGGACGTGAAAGAGGCTTTTCCGATGCTGCTCTCACGACCGATCGACACGTACCATTCAATGCCCCATTTTACTCTAAGCTCGGCTTTCGCATTCTCGAAGCGGCGGAAACACCGGACTTTCTGCGCAAAAGGCTAAAGGCTCAAATCGATTCCGGCCTTGATCCGGAGCGTCGTGTGGCGATGTTGAAGACCCTATGATGTGCAGGAAGATATCGCGGCTGAACAACCTGCAACCTGAAAGCTTAGGGGATAAGCGATGGTGATCAGAGATGCGTTTACAGCCAGGGTCGGGATTATCTAGACGTAACGGAGTCCCTATATGTTAAGAGTATCCCTCGTAGACTGAGAGGGTCAATGTGCCCCAGAAAGGGGTTGGGAGTGAGCCAATGAGGAAACTTGCTGAAATGGTTTCGGCTTTGCGCAGCCATCATCTGCTGGCCGCAGTTGCAGCCGTGATCGGCACGGTGTTTATGAGCAGCCAACCCGCCATGGCAGCGAGCTGCCGAGCCGACGCATCCGCTGGCATCGACTGGAGCGAGTGCAACAAGCGTCTCTTGATGCTGGGCGGTAGTGTCCTGGACGGCGCCGACTTGCACGGTACCGACTTCACCTACACCGATCTTCGCGGCTCTTCCTTCAACAAGGCGAACATGGAGAAGGCTAAGCTCATCCGTACTTCCCTTGCATCATCGCAGCTGGAAGGCGCCAACCTCGTCAAGATCGAGGCGTATCGCAGCGATTTCAGCGATGCCAATGCAGAAAATGCCAAGTTCAATAGCGCGGAAATGCAGCGCGCCAATTTCGAGAACGCCAAGCTCGTCAATGCCGATTTCTCCAAGGCGGAGCTGGGCCGGGCGGATTTCAATGGTGCGGTGCTGACGGGGACCAAGTTCACGAAGGCTAATCTGTCACGCGCCAGCTTCACAGGCGCCAAATTCACCGGGCCTATCGATTTCTCCGACTCGTTCCTGCTGCTTGCCCGCATCGAAGGCCTCGACCTGTCTGCCGCAACCGGGCTTGATCAAAAGCAACTCGACATTGCCTGCGGCGACGACAAGACCAGGCTGCCACAAGGCTTGACCAAACCGACGACTTGGCCTTGCCCTGCCGATCCTGAAGACGATTGATGAGAGGAGATAGCCGGACATTGTTTCCGGCTGTCCTATTATCAGGCAGCTACACGCCTCCTCAAAAGCCTGACAACACAATCTTGCCCTTGGCTTTGCTACTTTCGATCAGCGCATGCGCCTTGATGAGATTTGCAGCATTGATCGTGCCGAACGTCTCCGTCAGCGTCGTTTTGATTTTGCCCTGATCGACCAGTTCCGACACATGGTCCAGCAGATTGTGCTGCTCCAGAATATCTGCTGTTTCGAACACCGGACGCGCAAACATCATCTCCCAGTGAACCGAGATAGCCTTGCGCTTGAAGGGCATGACATCGAACCCACCCTCAGGGTCGTCGATCAGGCAGTAGCGCCCCTGCGGTGCAATCATTTCTATGCTGTCCGCGCGGTGGACATCGCTGTGGGTGGTGGAAAAGACAAAGCTTGGCGCGCCAAGTCCAAGTGCTTCGACCTGAGGGGCGATGGGCTTGCTGTGATCCAGCACATGATGCGCACCGAATTGCGCGACCCATTCCTTCGTCTCCGGCCGCGATGCCGTCGCGATGACGGTGAGATCTGTCAGATGCCGCGCCAGTTGGATCGCGATCGACCCGACGCCGCCCGCACCACCGATGATAACGATTGCATTGGCACCACCCGCAACCGGCTCCTTTACCTTGAGACGATCAAAGAGTGCTTCATAGGCAGTGATCGCCGTCAGTGGCAGGGCGGCCGCTTCCTCGAAGCTTAGGCTTTTGGGCTTCTTGCCAACAATCCGCTCATCCACCAGGTGAAACTCACTATTGGTGCCGGGGCGGTTGATAGCGCCTGCATAAAATACTTCATCGCCCGGCTTGAACAGGCTGACCTTGTCGCCCACAGCCTTGACGACACCTGTGGCATCGAAGCCGAGGATGCGGGTCTGACCCGCCTCAGGTGCCTGGTTTCGGCGGACCTTCGTGTCGACCGGATTGACCGAAACGGCCTTCACTTCTACCAGAAGATCGTAGCCTTTCGCCTCCGGGGCAGACAGTTCGAAATCCACCAAAGCGTCTGCTTCCGTCACGGGCTTGCAGATCTTGTAACCGACAGCGCGCATGTTCTTTCTCCTTCGCTTGTTGCTTCGGCGTCTATTTGATAGCTATGAGCAAAGGCTGCAAGAATGCACATTTTTTGTCTATACTGACAAAAAGGATACTGTAGCCGTCACGGATCAAGGAAAACGGAGTTTCTTATGTCTCGCCCTCGCGCCAAATTGACGGATAACTTTCCGGGTTGCCCTGTGGAGTCGACGCTGTGCTACCTTGATGGCAAGTGGAAAGGCGTAATTCTGTATCATCTGCTGAATGAGGGCACGCTGCGCTTCAATGCGCTGCGTCGATACATTCCAAGCGTCACGCAGCGCATGTTAACGAAGCAGCTGCGCGAGCTGGAAGATGCTGGTCTGATTTCACGCACCGTCTTTCCCGTTGTGCCGCCAAGGGTCGACTACAGCCTGACACCACTTGGTCAGAGCTTGGAGCCGGTTATCTCGGCGCTCAAATCGTGGGGCGAAGCCCATGTGGTCTGCAAGGACGGGGTCAAGATCGTCGCCGCGCCCGCTGATCGCGTCACAACGCTCGCCGCTGCCGAATGAGCACAGCCGCCGACCTTCTTGAAAAGCAGCGCCGCGCTTATGTCCAAGATGGGCCGCCGTCGCTGGAGCAACGCCGAGCCGATCTGAAGGCATTGCGTAGCGTCGTGATCCGCTATCGAAGCCGGATCGAACAAGCGGTCGATGCAGATTTTGGCGGACGATCGCCGAATGAGACCGCACTTCTCGATATTGTCGGGGTGGTTCAGGCCATCGATTACCTTGATCGCAACCTGAAGCGCTTCATGAAGCCGGAGCGGCGCCATGTGGGCGCCTTGTCTCAGCGCGGACGCGCCTGGGTGGAGTATCAGCCGCTCGGAGTAATCGGTATTTTGTCGCCGTGGAACTATCCGTTTCTGCTCGCCATGGTGCCCCTCGCGACCGCACTTGCCGCGGGGAACCGGGCGATGTTGAAGCCCTCCGAACTGACGTCGGACACCAGCGCTTTGATGCAAACGATGTTGGCTGAGGTCTTCGCGGAAGAAAAGGTTGCCGTGGTTCTGGGAGACGCCAGTGTGGGGGCAGAGTTCAGCGGCTTACCCTTCGATCATCTTTTCTTTACTGGCAGCACGCAGGTCGGTCGTATGGTGATGAAGGCCGCAAGCGAGAACCTTGTGCCAGTCACACTCGAGCTCGGAGGCAAGAGCCCGACGATCATTCTACCAGGTCACGTCAATGCCCGAAGCGTAGGCTCTATCGTCTTTGGCAAGCTTGCCAACGCCGGTCAAACCTGCGTTGCACCGGATTACGTCTTCGTCCACGAAGCCGACATTGAGGGCTTCGTCGATGCGTTCGATAACGAGGTCGCGCGATCTTATCCGGATGGAGTGGCAAGCCGCGACTACGCTTCGATTGTCAGCGACAGACACCTTTCCCGGCTGAACGGATTGCTCGATGACGCACAGGGCAAAGGCGCGACCTTGCGTCCAGTGGGCAAAGAGGGTGATGCGGGGACGAGAACCCGCGTCCTTCGACCAACGCTTGTCGTCAATCCAACCGATGATATGGCGGTGATGCAGGAAGAAATCTTTGGTCCGATCTTGCCCGTGCTGAGCTACCGAGATGTTTCGCAAGTCATTGCCCATATCAATCAGCGGCCAAGACCACTGGCGCTTTATGTCTTCGGTGAGGCGCATGGTGAGGACTGTAAGGCGATCCTGTCACGCACCACGTCGGGCAATGTCGGCATCAACAACACAGTGCTGCATGTGGCGCAGGATGATCTGCCTTTCGGCGGGGTCGGTCCAAGCGGCATCGGCGCCTATCACGGCATCGAAGGCTTTCGCCGCATGAGCCATGCCAAGGGCGTATTCTCCCAAGGACGTTTCAGCGTACCAAGCCTTCTACGCCCGCCCTTCGGGCGGATGGTCAAGGCCGGGCTCGACTTTCTTTTGCGATAAAACCGGTACTCACTCGGAGGCGGAAGTAATGTTGATGGGCAAACAGATGGTGATGTCCAAACCGTCCGGCGACCAGTTGTAGCAAATCTCTCCGCGCATGTTGTCAACCGTGCGTTGGATCAGCGTGGAGCCGAAGCCTTTGTGGCTTGGGGCAATGCAGACCGGCCCACCGCGCTCGCTCCACATGATCTGCACTGTCTCAGCCTTGGTACAGGCAACCACGAGCCGGCCTTCCTCAGTGCTGAGCGACCCATATTTCGCTGCGTTGGTGGCAAGCTCATGTAAGATCAGAGCTACGCTGGTAATGTTATCGGCCCGGATGCGCACGTCATCGGTTCCGACGAAGACGACGTGTTCGGTCGTCGCTTCCATATAAGGTGCGAGAATATCGCCGATGATCTGACGCAACGGCACGTCTGGTGCGTAGGCCACATGCTCAAGAGAAAAGGTCGGCTGAACGAGATCATGCGCCCGCCCCAAGGCACGTAGCCGGCCTCGAACCGTCGAGGAAAGCTGTTCGGCGCTCGTTGCCGTGCGTGCAGTCATCGCCAGCATCGAGTCGGCCAGTGCAAAGACATTCTTCACGCGGTGGTTCAACTCTCGCAAAAGAAGCATCCGCTGTTCTTCTGCCCGGTCACGCGCCTGCTCGTGTTGCGAACGCTCGATGGCAATGGCCGCGGTGCGGGACACCATGCCGATCACCTCAAGATCGCGCTCGGAAGGCTTGCGGGGTTCGCGGTAATAATTGGCGAAGGTGCCCAGAATTCGGCCATCGGCGGCTCGGATCGGCATCGACCAGCAGGCGTGAAGATGATGAGCCAGTGCCAGTTTGCGGAAATTCGCCCAAAGCGGGTCGGTCGCGATGTCGTTGACGATGACGGGACTGCCTGAATGCGCTGAGGTCCCGCAGGATCCGACGCCGGGACCGATGGCGATACCGTCGATGGCATCGTTATAGTCACAAGGCAGGCTTGGCCCAGCACCATGGATTAGCCGCTTGCCATCTTCCGTGGTGAGCAGCACCGATGCCAGCAACTCTCCACCAGCAGGCTTTTCCGCCAGCAGCACGATATCGCGCAACACATCCTTCAGCGGGCCTCCCAACGCCACTCGTGCCAGAATATCGCGCTCGGCCGTGAGAAGGTCCGATGTTACCGACAGCGTATTAATCAAAGGCCCAGTCCAACCTGAAAGAGAAGGCCATGTGTCTGCGACAACGGCAATATCAAGAAGATATAAGAAGCCCGATATTAAATGTCTAATGGATAAAATACTTGAGTGAAGCGCGATACTTTCGAAGTAACGTGAGATGATCTCGCATTTTCTAAAATCTTTTATTTTAGATTTCACGAATTAGACGTGAGGGTGGATTTTGCTGGCCTGCACTACGCCCGTTTTTGCCAACTCCGCCCTTGATTTTCCCGCAATTTGGGACGAAGGATTTGCCGCGGCGTTCGCCGGCTCCTCATCATTCACATTTTTTTGCACCGCAACATCGAACTGCCCGGATTGGTTCATAATTTCGCGCGCAGTGATTGTCAGTTCAGGGACGGACCAGCATGGGTATTGGTTGGATAGAAGCCGCGATCCTCGGCTTTATTCAAGGACTCACGGAATTTTTGCCAATTTCCTCCAGCGCACATTTGAGAATCGCCGGTGAGTTTTTAGGGACAGGGGAAGACCCCGGCGCGGCGTTTACCGCCATCATCCAGATCGGCACGGAACTGGCCGTTTTGGTTTATTTCTGGTCCGATATCATGCGGATCGCCTTTGCATGGCTTCGCCATCATTTGCGGCTCGGCGGACAGTATGATCCGGCGGATGTTCGCCTCGGCTGGATGATCATCGTCGGTTCGGTGCCAATCGTACTGCTCGGACTTTTGTTCAAGGATGCGATCGAGCATTCGCTGCGCAATCTCTACATCACCGCGGTCATGCTGATTGTCTTCGGTATCATTCTGGGCCTTGCCGATCGCATCGGCCAAAAGAAGTATCCGATCAAGAAGCTGATCTGGCGGGATGCCATCATCTTCGGCTTTGCCCAGGCCATGGCGCTGATCCCCGGCGTTTCGCGATCCGGTGGCACGATCACCGCTGGCTTGCTGCTCGGCTACACGCGTGAAGCCGCGGCCCGCTATTCCTTCCTCCTGGCGGTTCCTGCCGTCTTCGGCTCCGGCTTCTACCAGCTCTTCAAGAGCATCGGACAGGAAAACCCTGTGGGCTGGGGCCAAACGGCTTTGGCGACCTTGATATCTTTCATCGTCGGATATGCCGTGATCGTCGTCTTCCTCAAGCTGGTCTCGACGAAGAGCTACATGCCGTTCGTCTGGTACCGCATCGTTATTGGTGTCGTGCTGCTTGGTCTGCTCTTTGCCGGTGTCATCAATCCGATCTGACGCCTCTCGGTAGACATCAGACAACGGTTTCACCCGGCGCGGTCCTCCGCGCCGGGTTAATTTTATCTCTTTTGCTTCGCGTAGAATGATTTTCCTTTCGATACGGTGCGAGAGCGGTTATCTCCGCTCCAACATCACCTCCCTTCCGGATGGTGCAACGCCTTTCTAAACTTTCGGGAAGAATGAATGACCGCCGACGTTCCTTGCGCCCTTGCAGTGGAGGACATCCACAAGAGCTTCGGCAATCACGAGGTTCTCAAGGGCATTTCGTTGACGGCCAAGAAGGGCGACGTGATCTCTATCGTCGGCTCCTCCGGATCCGGCAAGAGCACCTTTCTTCGATGCATCAACTTTCTGGAAATACCGGATAGCGGCCGGGTGAGCGTCAATGGCGAAGAGGTGGCGGTGAGGCGCGGGCGTGATGGCAAGTCCGTGCCGCAGAGCTGGCGTCAGGTGGAGCGCTTGCGCACCGGGCTGGGCATGGTGTTCCAAAGCTTCAATCTCTGGGCTCATCGTACGGTTCTTGAAAACGTCATCGAAGCGCCAGTCCATGTCATGGGCGTGAAGCGTGCCGAGGCAGTCGAAAAGGCAGAGGCCTTGCTGCACAAAGTGGGTCTCTTTGAGAAAAGAAATGCCTATCCGGCCTTCCTTTCTGGCGGGCAGCAACAGCGTGCCGCCATCGCCCGGGCGCTGTGCGTCGAACCCGCCGTTATGTTGTTCGACGAGCCGACGTCGGCGCTGGATCCCGAACTGGTCGGCGAAGTGCTGAAGGTAATCCGCGATCTGGCGGAAGAGGGCCGCACTATGCTGCTGGTGACGCATGAGATGCGCTTTGCCCGAGATGTCTCAAACCACGTTATGTTTCTGCATCAAGGCCGCGTGGAGGAGGAGGGGTCTCCGCAGCAGGTCTTCAACAATCCCAGCAGCGCGCGGACCCGTGAGTTTACCGGCGCGCTTGCCAACTGATAATCCCATAGGAGTTTGATATGAAATTTGTTGCCTCCCTGCTGGCCGGTACGGCCTTCGCTTTGTCGGCTTTCACGGCGAGTGCCGAAGTCCGCTTTGGCGTCATGAACGAAAGCTACCCGCCCTTTTTCGCCCAGGATGCCAGCGGCAAGTGGCACGGCTGGGAAATCGACCTCATGGATGCCGTCTGCGCGGAAATGAAGGAAAAATGCTCCATCGTTGCGCTCTCCTGGGATGGCTTGATCCCGGCGCTCGAAACCAAGAAGTTCGACGTCATCTGGTCGTCGATGTCCAACACGGCCGAGCGCCAAAAGGTCATCGATTTCACCAACAAATATTACAACACGCCAAGCAAACTGATTGGCGCGAAAGACGGCAAGCCGGGCGCGACGGCGGAGGACGTGAAGGGCAAGACGATCGGCATTCAGGTCGCTACCATCCAGTCCGCTTATTACGCCAAGTACTTCAAGGATGTCGCCGACGAGAAGACGTACCAGACACTGGATGAAGCCTTCCAGGATCTCGCTGCTGGCCGCATCGACTACGTTTTCGGCGATTCACTGGTGCTCGACGATTTCCTGAAGACCGATACTGGCAAGGATTGCTGCGCCGATGCCGGTAATGTTGCCGACGATCCTGAGATTCTCGGCCTTGGCGTGTCCGGTGGTGTGCGCAAGGACGACCAGGAACTGAAGCAGAAGCTGAATGCGGCGCTCGCTGCCGTTCGTGCCAGCGGCAAGTATGACGAGATCACCAAGAAATACTTCAGCTTCGATATCTACGGCGCGAAGTAAGTCTGGTTCCTCTCGCAAATGGCAGCTCCTGATAGCATCATCCAGCTTTTGTCTCCCTATCCCCCGGGATGGGGAGGCACATTGCTGTCTGGTGCTGCTGCGACGCTCGCCATTTCTGCCGGGGCCTATCTGATCGGTCTCGTCATCGGGATGGTGGGTGCGCTTGGCAAACTTTCCGACAACCGGGCTCTCGGTATTGTTCTTAATCTCTACACGACGCTGATCCGCTCGGTGCCTGAACTCATTCTGATCGTCGGCCTCTATTATGCTGGAACGGACGGCCTGAACCGCCTGTTGGAGATGGCAGGACTGCCGCCGCTGGAAGTCAACGGGTTCGTCGCCGCTGTCGCCGTGCTCGGCTTTGTGCAGGGTGCCTATATGACGGAAGTGCTGCGAGGCGCGATCCTGTCGATCCCGAACGGGCAGATCGAAGCGGCCAAAGCGTTCGGCATGTCGCCGTTTTTGCGCTTTCGCCGTGTGGTCCTTCCCGCTCTCCTGCCGAACGCTCTGCCTGGCCTGTCGAACCTCTGGCTTTCGGTGACCAAGGACAGCGCGCTGGTGGCGGTCGTTGGCTACCAGGAGCTGGCACTTGCCACGCGTCTGGCCGGCGCCAGCACCAAGCATTATTTCCTGTTCTTCATGGCCGCCGCGCTGATCTATCTGGCGATCACCCTTGTCTCCAATTTTGTCTTCCGGCTGATCGAGCGGCGCGTGCGTCGCGGTCAGCCGTCGCTGGCGTAAGGGGGACAAAATGACCTTTTCCTGGATCGAAAAATATTGGCCGCTTCTCCTCAGTGGAGCATGGCAGACCATCGCCTTGCTGGTGATCTCCGTCAGCCTTGGCTTCATTCTGGCTATCGGCCTCGCCTTTGCCCAGGTCAGCGGCGGCAGGTTCACGCGGCTTCTGGCGCGCGGCTATTGCACTTTTTTCCGCGGTACGCCGCTGCTGATCCAGCTCTGGCTTCTCTACTACGGCGTCGGTTCGTTTCTGCCGATGATCCCTGGCTTGCGGCAAAGCTTCCTCTGGCCGATCCTCAGGGAAGGCTTTTTCTTCGCAGCCGTCAGCTTCACGTTGAATTACGCGGCTTACGAAGCGGAAGTGCTGCGCGGCGCGTTGCTTGGTGTTCCAAAGGGCGAGCTGGAAGCAGCACGCGCTTTCGGCATGAGCCCGTTCAAGCTTGCCCGCCGCATCTGGCTGCCGCGCGCCATTCGCAACGCGCTGCCCACCATCGCGGGTGAGGTGGTGATGCAGCTGAAAGCCACGCCGCTCGCTTTCACTGTCACGGTGATGGATCTTTACGCGGTGGCCTACAAGGTCCGGCAGGACACGCTTTTGGTCTACGAGCCGCTTCTGGTCGTTACCATCTTTTATCTCATTCTCACGGCTATCATTGCCCGCTGCTTCGGCATCATCGAAGCGCAGGTGCCAGTACGACGCTAAGCGGCGACGCTCGTTCGGCGCCACAAACAAAGGAGTTTTTTCATGGGCGATATTCGCATTCTCGATGGCGGCATGAGCCGCGAATTGCAGCGTCTCGGTGCCGAACTGAAGCAGCCCGAATGGTCCGCACTTGCCCTCATCAACGCGCCCGACATCGTTCGCCAGGTTCATGCCGAGTTCATCGAGGCCGGTGCCGACGTCGTCACCACCAATTCCTACGCACTCGTGCCCTTTCACATCGGCGAAGAACGCTTCCAGCAAGAAGGCGCGTCGCTGATCGCCCTCTCAGGACGACTGGCGCGCGAAGCAGCCGATGCCTCAGGCAGGAAGGTCACGGTCGCAGGCTCACTGCCGCCGATTTTCGGCTCCTACGAGCCGCAGAATTTCGATGCGTCCCGCGTCCAAGATTATCTTAGCGTTCTGGTGGATAACCTCGAGCCCTTCGTTGACGTCTGGCTGGGTGAAACACTGAGCCTGATCGCCGAGGGCGAGGCTGTCCGACAAGCGGTCTCGAGGACGGGCAAGCCCTTCTGGATTTCCTTCACCCTGGATGACGAACCGGCGCAGGTAAACGGCGCTGAACCTAAGCTGCGCTCCGGCGAGACGGTTCGCGCCGCTGCTGAATGGGCCGCCGGTTCCGGTGCTGCCGCGCTGCTGTTCAACTGCAGCAAGCCAGAAGTGATGAAAGCTGCCGTCGAGACGGCAGCAGACACGTTCAAGGAAAAGGGTGTCGCGCTTAAAATCGGCGTCTACGCCAATGCCTTCGAGGGCGAGCAAGGTGACTCGGCAGCCAATGAGGGCCTGCATGGCACGCGCGACGATCTGACAGACGATGTCTATTCTCGCTTCGCCTGCAGCTGGGCGGATGCCGGCGCCACGATGATCGGCGGATGCTGCGGCATTGGTGCGGCCCATATCCACAAAGTGGCAGGCGCACTGCACGCTCGTTGAAGGGTGGTGACGTCTACCGTGTCTCGATCGAAAACACGTCGAGACCGGTGACGTCCTCTTCCAGCAGAGTGAAGTCCTGTTTCAGATAATAGGGCCTCTTGTCGGCCGTGGCGCAGAGATAGCAGGTGCCATAGCCAAATGATCCGATGTGTTGGCGAGCCTGCTTGATCAAGACAGCAGCGACGCCCTGTTTGCGATAATCGGGATCGACCCAAAGCGCGGCGATCCACGGCGCATATTGCGGTCGCGCGTCGAGATCGTTGTCGATGACGAGCACGGAGCCAATATAGATCTCGCCTTCGTGCGCCACCAGCGCAAAAGGGATGGCATCCTCTCCCAACATCATGTCGAGATGTGCCCGATAATCTTCGAGCGGCACGCCGCTTTCCGTCCACCAGGCGTTCCAGCCGCGATGAGCGATCGTGTCGGCGAATGATGGCTGCTGACGAAGGTTGGATATCTGCATGTAATCTCTCATTATCCTGAATCTGAAATCGAGAGCAAGGCTACAAGCAATTGATAAGCCTGCGCAATGACGTTGCGCGACAGTGAGCCCAGCCGCCGAGGGGCGACCGGGCTCAGGCACATTAAAGCAACGTGCCGCTGAGGATGACCAGGGCAACGGAGAAGTATATGACAAGGCCGCTGACATCCACCAGCGTGGCAACGAAAGGAGCCGAGGCGCTTGCCGGGTCCAGACGCAGGCGCTGGAGGATGAAGGGCAGCATCGAGCCGCAGACCGAGCCGAAGGTGACAATGCCGATCAGCGCTGCAAAGACCGTGAAGCCGACCAGCAGCCAGTGTTCGCCGTAATCGTAGAAGCCTGCCTGCTGCCAGATGGTGAGCCGAAGGAAACCAATGGCGCCAAGGATTGCGCCAAGCGCGAGGCCGCTTGGCAGTTCGCGCAGCAGCACCTTCCACCAGTCGGAAAGCTTCAGTTCGCCGAGCGCCAGAGCGCGGATGATCAGCGATGTAGCCTGCGAGCCCGAGTTGCCGCCAGATGACATGATGAGTGGAATGAAAAGCGTCAGAACGACGGCCTTTTCCAGTTCCCCTTCGAAGTGCTGCATGGCGCTTGCCGTTAGCATTTCACCGAGGAAGAGGGCAGACAGCCAGCCGGCGCGCTTGCGGATCATGTCCATGAAGCCCATGGCCATATAGGGCTTGCCGAGAGCCTCCATGCCGCCGAACTTGTGGGCATCTTCCGTCGTATCGGCAATCATGGTGTCGATCACGTCGTCGACGGTGACGATGCCAAGGATACGGGCATGCTCATCCACCACCGGAATGGCCAGCAGATCGTGCTTGCGGATAAGGCGCGCTACATCTTCCTGCGACATCTGAGGATCGGCATAAACGACGCTCTCGCGGGATGCTGCGGACAGGATCGATGCTTCAGGATCTGCAGTGACGAGACGGCGCAGCGTCACGACCTTGCTCAATGTACCATCCTCGGCCAGCACATAGATGGCATAGACCGTTTCACGCGAACGCTCGACGACGCGAATGTGCGAAAGGGTCTGTTCCACCGTCCAGCTGTCCGGGACGCTGACGAACTCCGTCGTCATGATGGAGCCGGCGGTACGGGGCGGATAGGTCATCAGATGCTGGATGGCGGCAGCCGTTGCCCGGTCCAGACGCGAAAAGAGCTTGGCGCGGTGGGCTTCATCCATCTCGGCCATGACGTCCGCGACGCGGTCATCCGACATGAGGTTGACGAAGCGGGTTGCCTGCTCCAGCGGAATGGCGGCAACGATATCGGCGGCGTGGTGCAACTCCGGACGGTCCAGAATGGCAACGGCCTTGGGTTGCGGCATTTTCAAGAGAGCGTCGACGGCATCATGCACGTCGAGTGCGTTCAGCTGCTCGACACGTTCTGCAATGGTGGAAAGACCTGCATCACCGCTGCGAAAAAGACGTGCGGCCTTGCTGGCTCTCTGGGAGAGGGTGTGAAAGTTCATGATTGCTCACCTTCCAGTCGATCCGCCGATCTCGGCGGGCCGTGGTGAGCCGACAGGAGTCAGATCAGAGCACGTCTCGCCGGTCTCGGCAAAGGCAATCGACTACTACTGTCGCTAGACATCAAACGATGCTCCGTGAATATCCGTGCCAGGATGTTGTTGAACCCTGCACGTGAGGCTGTGGTGCGCCTGAACCGCGTCATAGTCAAGCGGTCCGAAGATGAAATTTTTGCAAGGTTGATCTGTGCCAGAAGCAAAGCAGATTTTCCTCTAAAATCAGACGCCTACGCTTTGTCTGAGAAACGCCGATTGTCGCCGGTTCCGGCTCCGGAATCAGGCGAAAGGTCGAGACGTCTGCACGGGATTCATCCTGCCTGAACCTACCAAATGAGCGGCTAATATATACTGTATTGACAGGGGTATAGGGGCTTGGAGCCGACCCGGTTTAACCGGTGGTTAACCATAACCGCCATAGGGTGATCGCCAACGTCGGCATGAGGCCACGTGACGACTGTCGGTATGCTCATGGTCCGCCGCCCGCTCTTCGCAGCACCTAAATTTTTAGCCTTGCTTGCCGCCACTGCGCCTGTCGCTTTCGTGGCGACATCACTGTCTGCGCAATCGGTTTGGACAGGTGCGGGGGATAACGCGTTCGAGAAAGACGCGAACTGGACGCCAGGCGCACCCGCCACAACCGATAGCGCCACGGTCAACACCGGCTCGCCGCAAGTATCCACTGGCGAGACGATCGACAGGCTCGACGTCGGCGGCGGAAATCTCACGATCACCGATACAGGTGCCTTGAGCGTTAGCAGCGGTACGACGATGACGTCAGGCAGCGTCACCATCAATAACGGTGGCCTCTTAACGTCCGATGTTGATCTTTTAGGCGGCAGTCTCGCTGTCGACGGTACGCTGGACGGCAAGCTTTCGCTCCAAAATGGCAGCGTCACTGTGAACGGCACGCTTCGGGACGCCGTCGTCGGGAACGGGACCTCGCTTTCCAACAATGGCACGATGACAAGCGCCTCGGTCGCTGCCGGCGGCACCTTCACCAATAATGGCGGCGCGACCCTGTCCACTCTGGACAATGCAGGCGATGCATCGAATGCGGGTCGGATCGGAACGCTGCAAAACACGGACGGCAATTTCACCAACAATGCCGGGGGCGAAATTCTTGGCAGGACGACCGTATCGGGCGGAAGCGTTACCAACAATTTCGTGGTGACGGATGTGGATGTCGCAGCTGCCGCCGCCTTTGCCAATAATGGTGGCGCAACGGCGGGCAACATCCGCAATGCCGGATCAGTCGCCAACGCCGGCACGGTCGCCTCGCTTCAAAACGATGGCGGTAGCTTTACCAACAATGTGGGCGGCGACATCACCGGCAAGACGACAATTGCTGGCGGGACCGTCACCAACAATTTTGTAGTAACGGATGTTGATATTGCAGCCGCGGCGGCCTTTGCCAACAATGCAGGCGCAACGGCTGGCACTGTTCGCAATTCCGGCACCTTGACCAATGCCGGAACGATCTCCTCACTACAAAACAACGCCGGAACGACCACCAACAATACCGGTGGCAGGATCACTGGTACGACGAGGGTTGCGGGCGGAACGGTGACTAATAATTTTGTGGTCACGGATGTGGATGTTGCCGCTGCCGCCGCATTCGTCAACAACACCGGGGCTTCTGCTGGCGCTGTCACCAACCGGGGCGCGACCACCAATGCCGGCACAGTGGCCTCACTCGACAATCAGGCCGGGCTCTTCACCAACAATACCGGTGGCGCAGTGACAGGGACGACGACGATCAGCGGCGGTCGTGTGGTCAACAACGACACGCTCGGTGATGTGGAGAACCGTGCAGGCGGCAGCTTCATCAACAATCTTGGCGCCACAGCTGATGTTGTCGTCAATGAAGGCATGGCGACGAATGATGGCACGGTCGCGTCGCTGACCAACTCGGGCGGTCGTTTCACCAACACCGGGACGATCACCGGTCAGGCTACCATTACAGGCGGCGAACTGACGAACGACGGCACGATTTCTGACGCCGTGGACATCTTCGATGGCGGCCTGCTGAGCGGTACCGGTGTGTCGGGCGGTCTGCTGGTTCGCGCGGGCGGCGCGCTGGCTCCGGGGCCGGGCATGGCGACGATGACTGTCAGCGGCAATGCGACCTTCCGGGCAGGGTCCGTCTATGATGTCGATATCGACTCCACCGGCCGCTCCGATCGTCTCGATGTCTCCGGTACGGCTCGTCTGGAAGGCGGCGTGGTCGATCTGCGTGCGGCAAGCGGCACTTACGGCCTTTCGACAAACTACCGGATTCTGACTGCGGGCCAAGTCGATGGCACTTTCGATCGAGTGACCAGCGACTTCGCCTTCCTATCGCCAACGCTCACCTATGGGCTGACATCCGTCGATCTCCAACTCGACCGTAACGCGGTGCGCTTTGCCGATGTTGCGCGCACGTCGAACGACCGCGCGGCAGCGGGTGCCATCGAAGCGGCGGGGCCAACGGCCACGCTGTTTCAGGCCATCCTGCCGCTTGATATCCAGACTGCGGAGAGTGCCTTCGCCCAGCTCAATGGCGAGCTTCACGCGTCATTCAAATCCGCGCTCGTCTCGGAGAACATGTTGCTTCGCGAAGCGATCCTCGACAAGACCAACCGCCTCACGAGGGAAGGTGAGGTGGCCGACGGCAGCTTATGGGCGACGGGTCTTGTCTCGAGAGAGAGTTTTGCTGGGAATACTACGGCGGGTACCCTCGATGTAAGCACAGTCGGAACGCTGATCGGCGGTGACGCCCCGATTGGAGACGATTGGCGCCTCGGCGGCGTGCTGGGTTACAGCACGCTTGACGCCGCCGCCGGAGCCGAGGCCCAGTCCTATCACATCGGACTGTACACGCACGCCGAGATGGAGCCGTTCAACTTGACGGGTGGCGCCATCTATACCCGAAACGAGATAGTCACGCGAAGAAACGTAGCCTTCGACACGTTCTCCGATATGCTCAAGGCCGATTACAGTCGCTCCACGTCGCAGGTTTTTGCCGATATCGGCTGGACCTTCGAGGCAGATGAATTTCGTTTGCAGCCCTTCGCCGGTCTCGCCTACACCGCAATCGACGGTGGCGCGATCAGGGAAGACGGAGGAGCGGCAGCGCTCGCGATCGAAGACAAATCTTTCAATATGACCACTTCCACCCTGGGTCTGCGCGTCTCGACCGATCTGGAGATAGGCGAGGTGCCAATTCTCCTGTCCGGCCTGGTCGGTTGGCGCCACAATTTCGGCCAAGCGGCATCCTTCGCGATGGCGCGCTTCGATGGTGGCGACCCCTTCGTGCTGGAAGGGATTGGCGTGCCGGAGGATGCGATGGTGGTGAAGGCCGGTGTTACCGTCCATCTGTCGAAATCGGCGGGTCTGATGCTGAGCTATAGCGGTGATTTCGCGAAAGGATACAGTTCGAACGCTGCCCTCGCCGACCTCACGGTCAATTTCTAGAATTGGATCTAGATGCTGCGGACCTTGTCCTGCCGTTCAAGAGCGACCGCGACCATGAACACCAGCAATCCCGCGAAGGAGAGGATCGCGCCGATATAGCCGGTCGAAGCATAGCCATATCCGAGCGCGATCACCACGCCTCCGAGCCAAGCCCCGAGTGCATTGGCAATGTTGAACGCCGAATGGTTGGAGGCCGCAGCGAGAGTCTGCGCATCGGCTGCAACATCCATCAGGCGTGTTTGGACAGCAGGGCAGGCGGCAAAACCGCAGCCGATCAGGAAGACGCAGAGGCACAGCATGTAGGGATTATGCGCCGTCAGCCCGAAGATCGTCATCAGGACGACGTTGAAAGCCAGCATGCCGCCGATGGTGCCGTTCAGGGAGAGGTCGGCAAGACGCGAGCCGACGACGTTGCCGACATTCATGCCGATGCCGAAGAGCGCCAGCACGATCGGCACCGCTGAGACCGGCATCATGGCAACGTCGGTTGTCGTCTTGGCAATATAGCTGAAGACCGCGAACATTCCACCGAACCCGACTGCTGCAACAGCGAGTGAGAACCAGACCTGAACGCGACGGAAAGCTCCCAGTTCGCGCCAGACGCTTGCACCTTCCTGCACCTTGTCGCGTGGCTGAAACATGAAGAGAAGCGCGACGGTCAGAAGTGCGATGCCACCCACCATCAAGAAGGCCGCTCTCCAGGAGAACAGTTGG
The DNA here is from genome assembly GCF_037722385.1 of Agrobacterium larrymoorei. Taxonomy (GTDB): domain Bacteria; phylum Pseudomonadota; class Alphaproteobacteria; order Rhizobiales; family Rhizobiaceae; genus Agrobacterium; species Agrobacterium larrymoorei_C. The sequence continues at coordinate 25,067 of NZ_JBBKAQ010000019.1, read as the reverse complement.
CCGAAGAATGTCGCAAGCGGCGTGCCCAGAAGAGTGGCAATGGTAAGACCCAGCATGACCCGACCGACGGCGCGAGCACGCCTGTGGATCGGTGCCATCGAGGCTGCCACGAGCGCGGCAACCCCGAAATAGGCACCGTGCGGCAAGCCGGTGATGAAGCGCAGTGTGGTGAAGGTCCAGAAGTCCGGCGCAAGGGCGCTGAGAATGTTGCCGGCTGCAAACAGGCCCATCAGGGACAGCAGAAGCAGACGGCGTGTGAGGCGCGCAGCGAGAACCGCGATGATCGGCGCGCCGATAACCACACCGAGCGCATAGGCTGTGATGACGTAACCGGCGACCGGAACGCTGACGCCATAGGTCGTTGCCACATCCGGCAGCAGGCCCATGATGGCAAATTCACCCGTACCGATGCCGAAACCGCCGGCGGCAAGCGCCAGTTCGATCAGCGCGATGGCAACTGGGGTAAGGCCGGTCTGCGCCGATGACGCAACAGAATCGTCTTCCGCATCGGCGCGGTTTTCGCGTGGACAGCTTTGGCTCATGGGTTTCCCGGCTGCGACGGAACGCTTCCCATGCAAAGAGACGTTCACGAAGAAAAAAGGGCAAGATCGACATGGTCGATTTGCCCTGACTGGAGATGTTGGCCACCAAAATGACCTTATGTTGCTTCTAGCATGTTTTTGTGCGTCGCGGTAGTGTTGATTCGATGAATTCCGGATCGTCGCTGCTTCTGATGGAACCCTTTTTGCGTTCGGCGATTTAGGTCGCGCTTCGTGCTCAATAGCTGGATGGATAGATGAGGCTGGTTGCGATCTTCAACCGCGATGGCGGAACGTTCAAGACCACCGATCTGGACGCCTATTGCGACCATACACGGAAGGTATTCTCCGAGGCAGGTCATGAGATCGAATGCCGCCTCGTGTCCGGCAAGGATATCGTTCAGGAGATGGAGCGCACCGCCGATGATGCCGGGCTGGATGGCTTGATTGCTGGTGGTGGTGACGGCACCATTTCTGCTGCTGCAGGCATTGCCTGGAAACATGGGATAGCGCTTGGCGTCGTGCCGGCCGGAACGATGAACCTCTTTGCGCGATCGCTCAAACTGCCGCTCGACATTTGGCAGGCGGTCGACACCTTGGCCCAAGGACACGTCCAGAACGTCGATATTGCCAGCGCCAATGGTCATCCTTTCGTTCACCAGTTCTCGGCCGGGCTCCATGCCCGCATGGTCCGCTACCGCGACCGCATGCAATATGCCTCAAGACTTGGAAAAATCCGGGCCAATATCCGCGCTGCTGTGAGCGTTGTGCTCAATCCGCCAGTCTTCGATGTGGAATTCACAGTGGCTGGAGAGACCCAGCACCGTCGTGTCTGCGCCATCTCTGCCTCTAACAATGAGTTCGGGCCAAACCCGCTATTGGTGGCGGATGATATCACCCGCGGTCGTCTTGGCTTCTACGTTGCGGAAGCCTTGAGACCGTCCGGCGTCGCGCGCCTTGCGATCGATATTCTGCGCGGACGGCTGAAAGAAAACGCGGCAGTCACGACGATGGCTGTCGAAAATGTCGAGTTGCATTTTCCCAAAAGGCGGCACGACGTGCGTTGCGTCATTGATGGCGAGTTGCTGCCGATGAAGCGCGATGTAGAGCTCAAAATCCACGCTGGCGAATTGAAGGTGATCGTCGCGAAAGACACCACCAACGTCTGATTTCGGCGTTCGTCGTCGCTTGCAAAATCAGTAACCAGCGGCCATGCTTCCTGTCACCAGAGCAGGGAGCACACACGGCGTGAACGACATTTCGAGATCGGCCTCCAACCTCGCCGCCATCGACGCTGCACATCATCTTCATCCCTTTTCAGACATGGGAAAGCTGAATGCCACCGGTACGCGCATCATCGAGCGCGGTGAGGGGGTCTTCATCTATGACAGCACTGGCAAGAAATATCTTGATGCCTTTGCCGGCCTTTGGTGCGTCAATATCGGCTACGGCCGCCATGAGATTGCCGAAGCCGTGACCCGGCAGATGAACGAACTGCCTTACTACAACGCCTTCTTCGGCACCACCACACCGCCAGCGGCTCTTCTGGCACAAAAGATTGCCTCTCATGCGGGGCCGACGATGAACCATGTGTTCTTCACGAACTCCGGCTCCGAGGCGACAGACACATGGTTTCGCATGGCGCGCGTCTATTGGAAGGCGCTCGGCCATCCGACGAAGACGAAGGTGATTGCGCGGCGAAACGGCTACCACGGCTCCACCGTTGCCGGTGCTTCGCTTGGGGGCATGGCGTGGATGCACGAGCAGGGCAATCTTCCGATCGAAGGCGTAGCCCATATCGGCCAACCCTATTGGTACGCGGAGGGCGGCGACCTTTCCCCGGCAGAGTTCGGATTGAAGGTTGGCCGTGAGCTGGACGCCAAGATCGACGAATTGGGCGAAGAGAATGTCGCAGCCTTCGTCGCAGAGCCCATACAGGGCGCTGGCGGTGTCATCGTGCCGCCAGAGACCTATTGGCCGGAGATTGCCCGCATCTGCAAGGCGCGCAACATCCTGTTGGTTTCCGATGAAGTGATTTGCGGCTTCGGTCGATTGGGCTCCTGGTTCGGCTATCAGCATTTTGGTTATGAGCCTGATCTGGCGCCGATTGCCAAGGGACTGTCCTCCGGGTACCTACCGATTGGTGGTGTCTTGGTCTCAGACCGCGTCGCCGAGGTGATGCTGACCGAGGTCGGCGATTTCGCCCACGGCTTTACCTATTCCGGCCATCCGGTCTGTGCTGCGGCGGCCCTCGAAAATCTGCGCATCATCGAGGCGGAAGGACTGGTCGAACGGGTGCGGGATGATATCGGCCCCTATTTCACGCAAGGTTGGCAAAGCCTGCTGGACCACGATGTGGTGGGCGAGGCGGCCAATGTAGGGCTGATGGGCGGCCTACAACTGACGGCTGACAAGACAGTGAGGAAGCGTTTCGAAAAGCCGGACGATGTCGGCGTCATCGTCCGCAATCAATGCCTGGAAAATGGATTGGTAATGCGCGCCACGGGAGATCGCATGCTGGCTTCGCCCGCTCTCACTATCAGCCGTCCTGAGGTCGATCAGATCATCGAAACACTGCGCAAGGGTTTGGACCACTTGCGCGACACCATGAAAGTTTGACGATGGCCGATCACGAGCATCACTACACGCTGAAGGTCACATGGACCGGCAACCGCGGTACTGGCACATCCGGTCACAGAGAATATGGACGCGACCACGTCATTTCAGCGGAAGGCAAGACAGATATTGCAGGTTCTTCCGATCCGGCTTTTCGCGGCGATCCGGCCCGCTGGAATCCGGAGGAGTTGCTGCTTGCCTCGATCTCCGCGTGCCACAAGCTGTGGTATCTGCATTTCTGCGCGGTCTCGAGCGTTGTTGTGAGCGATTATGTGGATGATCCCGAAGGCACGATGGTGTTGAAGCGCGATGGCGCCGGTCATTTTACCGAGGTTGTCCTGAAGCCCGTGATCACCCTTATCAAGGGAGATCTCCAGACGGCGCGGGAACTTCACGATGACGCGCATGAAAAGTGTTTTATCGCCAATTCGGTCAATTTCCCGATCCGAGTCGAGCCCACGATCAAGGCGCTCTAAAGCCAGTCGCGATCTTTTCGGATTCGTTCCTTACGCTTTAGCTCGTTGCCCTGCCGCATGTCGTTATCGGACAACCGCTGCACACTTACGCGCGACATGCTTTAATTGGCTTGGGCTGTTGCAAGCGAATAATAGAAGGTGTGACTGCGACCGGAATCGCCATAGGGTACGTTCACATGGCGGATATCGGTGGGTGCTGGAAGCGAGACGCGCTGAGCGAGCGAAGACAGCGCGTCCTTGTAGTCTTCCGGCGACTCGCCATCGTCCTTGGTATCGACGAGGAGGATCACCGCGCCTGCTGGCCACAGTGCGGGAATCGTCTCGATATCCGTATCTGTCGTGACGACCATCGAGTCCGGAAACTGGATTTTGAGGTTTCCACCCGCAAGCCCGCCAAACGCAATCACATAATCCGGCTTGAATGGGCCCTCATGGCGCAGCGTCTCGGCAAAGCCTTTGTAGGGAATATGGACGAGCGAGTATCGTTCGAAATGAGGCGAAATCAGACCGCGCGTCAGCAGCACGCCGAGGAACCCGATGGCCAAAGTGAAGGTTGAGGTCAGCATTGGCTTGAGTTTGCGCTCACCCGACAATCCAGCAGCCTGAACCTTCAGGCAGAGATAGAGTGGCCAGAGCAGCACATAAACGGCGAGCCATTTTTGCCGCATATGCGTAATGCCCATGGCGAAGACGAGCAACAACACGAAGATCATGGAAAAAAGAATGATACGACCGACGAGACGGGTCGACTGGTCGCTTGCGCCGGCAATGGCTTTGACATCGCGAAAATAAAGAGCGGCACCGATCGCCGTGGGCAGCGCGACGCCCTTCAGGAAGGCAAGCAGAAGGTCGAGAGCCCCGTCGAGAGCATAGAGCGTGGTGCTATCACTGACGTCGCGCATCTCCCTTGCTGTCTGTGTGGTGGCGAGATCGAAATGATTCACCACCCAAAGACAGTGCGGTAGCACCAGCCCCACGGCTGCGCCGATCGTCAACAGCATGCGCCAGTCGAAGAGGCGCTGGCGCAAATCCTTGTCCATGGCAATAGCAAAGACGGCTGCCAGCGGAACAAGGACGAAATTGTATTTGGCAATTGCGCCGATGCCGATTGCAAGTCCAGTCAGAAGATACCCCCCGACGCTCGGCGTCTTGAGGGTAGTGAAAAGGGCATAGGCAAACAAGGCGACGGACGACAGCGCCAGCACGGTGTGGGTCAGGTCCCGCTGTGCCATGACAAAGACGGTAGGCATGGTCAAAACGCCGAGCGTTGCGATGTTGACGAGCGCTTTGTCGCGCAGCAGCAGTCTGGCGGTCATCCAGAAAAACAGACAGCAAAGGAAAAGCAACCCGTTCTTCAGCAGGCTGAGCGAGGCGATCGAGGGGCCGATAAGCACGTTCACGCCATGTTGCAGCCAAGTGTAGAGGAAAGGCTGCGAACCGTATCCGAGCAACAAATGCTGGGAAAGAAGAGCCTGTTGGGTCTCATCGATTTCAAGCGCCGACGAGCGGACGATGCGGACGACGAATGCAAGGAGGAAGTATCCTGCAATCAGGATCAGCGTCAAATCGAGATTGCGGGAGAAAACCTTGCGCATCGTGTCAGGTCTCGTTTGAGGTGAATGTTTTGCTGACGATGTAGTTCGGCGTCCGGTCGTCACGGTAGTAGAGGCGAGCAATCATCTCCGCCAGGATTCCGGTGGTGATGAACTGTAGGGAGGAGAGCGACAGCACGACGGCGACCATCAGCATAGGGCGTGTGCCGATGTCGTTACCGAGGATGAATTTGTCGACGAAGAGATAGGCCATGATGATGACGGCAAGCGCGCCAAGTCCAAGGCCGAGAGACCCGAAGAAATGCCCCGGACGCGCCTTGTAACGCATGAAGAACATCACAGACAGCAGGTCGAGGATGACACGGAAGGTGCGTGATATCCCGTATTTCGACGTGCCGAATTGGCGTGCATGGTGCGTGACCGCCATCTCGCCGATGCGGCTGCTCGGCACCACGCCCGCCACCCAGGCCGGGATGAAGCGATGCATCTCGCCCATCAGCTTGACCTGCTTGATGACGGAGGTGCGGTAAATCTTCAGGCTGCAGCCATAATCATGCAAACGAACGCCGGTGATGCGACCGATAAGCCGGTTGGCAATCCAAGAGGGAATTTTGCGTAGCATCAGCCCGTCCTGGCGATTCTTGCGCCAGCCCACAAGCAGATCGAGCTCGCGCCGTTCAAGTTCGGCAACCAGCATCGGAATGTCTTTGGGGTCGTTTTGCAGATCGCCATCAAGCGTGGCGATCAGTCGCCCCCTTGCGGTGTCGATGCCCGCCTGCATGGCGGCCGTCTGGCCGAAATTGCGCTGAAGGGCAACGATTTTGAGGTCAAGTCCTGCTCGACCAAGGTAGGATCTCGCATTGACGACCGTTGCATCCGTGCTGCCGTCGTCCACCAGGATCAATTCCCAGGTGTCGGGGAAGCTTGTCATTGCCTCAAGAACGCGCTCTATCAGAGGGCAGACGCTTTCCTGCTCATTGAAAATCGGCACGACAAGCGATAATTCCGGCGCAGTGCTCGTCGAAATATCGCTTCGAAGGGCTGTCGTTGTGGGCACGAAGGCTTCCCCAGTTAAGACATTATTAATATGCTCTTTTTCGGGATAGGCGCGGTTCCGCCAATTGTCCAGTTAGGCCGTCATTTGAAAGACACTTCAGACAGGATGAAACCGACAGCGTTGCTTGCAAGCAACGCATTGACTCTCGGCATGGTGGTTGTCGTCGTAGCCTACGCAGCCTTCATCCAGTGGGCCTGGGGTTGGGGCACGATCGTCAGCCTCTGGTCCCATGCGGGCTGGGGAACGATTGCACTTGCGCTGTCGCTTCTCGTCGCCACCTATGTTCTGCGCACTTGGCGCATCTACGATTACTTTCCGCGGGAAACGAAAAGCCGCTTCGTGACGCTTTTCCGTGTCGTCCAGCTCCACAATATTCTCAATATCATGCTGCCATTTCGAAGCGGAGAAACCAGCTTTCCGCTTCTGATGAGACGGGAGTTCGGCGTCAATCTTCTTCGCGGTACGTCTGCTCTGCTCGTCATGCGGCTTTTCGATTTGCACGCGCTTTTGGCGGCGGCTGGAGTGGGTTGGGCGCTTGAACAGGGAAGCCCTTGGATTTGGGCTGGCTGGCTGGCATTTCTACTGCTACCAGCCCTGGGATTTGTCGCGCGAGACTTCGTCTTCAGGCTTGTCGGCAGCCGTTCTTCGCCAAAACTCGCCACTATGATCGACGAGGTGAGGGCAGGGCTTCCGGTGGACGGTGAAGCTTTCCTGCGAGCTTGGGGTGCGACTCTCATCAATTGGTTCGTCAAGATCGCCGTGCTGGCCTGGGTGTTGATGCTGATGGGAGAGATCAGCCTTCCGGCAGGTTTTGGTGGGGCTCTCGGGGGCGAGTTGTCTTCCGTGCTCCCGGTCCACGCGCCAGGCGGCGTCGGCACCTATCCGGCCGGCATTACGGCAGGGGCCATTGGCTTTGGCGCTTCAGCGGAAGAGCAGGCGCTATCGGCGCTCGGCCAGGCAGCCGTCAACCTCCACCTGCTGGTCATTCTGTCATCACTGATGGGAACGGCTCTGGCGCTTTTCGTGCCGACACGAAAGTAGCGCCAGAGGAGAGACTTACTGGAAGGCTGTCTCGTAGAAGCTTCTGAGCTTGCGCGAATGCAGCGTCTCGGTCGGCATGGCTGCAAGTTTCTGAACCGCGCGAATCCCGATCTGGAGATGCTGTGCCACCTGGGTGCGGTAAAATTCCGTTGCCATGCCAGGAAGCTTGAGTTCGCCATGCAAAGGCTTGTCGGAGACGCACAGTAAGGTGCCGTAGGGCACGCGGAAGCGGAAGCCGTTGGCGGCGATGGTGGCGGACTCCATATCGAGCGCGATGGCGCGCGATTGTGACAGACGCTTCACCGGACCTGCCTGATCACGCAGTTCCCAGTTTCGGTTGTCGATGGTCGCGACCGTTCCGGTACGCATGATCCGCTTCAACTCGAAACCTTCATAGCCGGTCACTTCCTCGACCGCGCCTTCCAGCGCAAGCTGCACCTCCGCTAGCGCCGGGATCGGCACCCAGACGGGAAGGTCGTCGTCCAGAACGTGGTCTTCGCGCACATAGGCATGCGCCAGCACGTAATCGCCTAGTCGCTGACTGTTGCGCAGCCCCGCACAATGGCCAACCATCAGCCATGCATGTGGACGGAGAACGGCGATGTGGTCGGTAATCGTCTTGGCGTTGGAGGGGCCGACGCCGATATTGACGAGCGTGATACCCGCGTGCCCCTTCTTCTTCAAATGGTAGGCAGGCATCTGCGGCAGACGGCCTAGCGTCATATCCGTCTCGGGCCGATCTGACCCGGCATGGGTGATGATGTTGCCCGGTTCCACGAAGGCGGTGTAGCCGTCGCCGCCATCCGCCATCAGTTTACGGGCCCACGTGGCGAACTCGTCGATGTAGAACTGATAGTTGGTGAAAAGCACGAAGTTCTGGAAGTGGTTCGGGCTCGTCGCCGTATAGTGGCTGAGCCGCGCCAAGGAGTAATCGATACGCTGAGCCGTGAAGGGAGCGAGCGGTGCCGGCTCGCCCGGTACCTGATCGTACTCGCCATTGGCAATCAGATCGTCCGTGTTATTCAGATCCGGCGTATCGAAAAGATCACGAAGCGGTACGTCCGATAGCGATGAGGCCGCTGACGCTTCCACATAAGCGCCTTCGCCAAAGGCGAAATGCAGCGGAATGGGTGTCGCCGATTCAGACACCGTGACGTGAACGCTGTGGTTCTTGATGAGAAGCCCAAGCTGTTCTTTGAGATAATGGCGGAAAAGCTGCGGTCGGGTGATCGTGGTCGTGTAGACACCGGGCGAGGTCACATGGCCGTAGGAGAGGCGCGAATCGACATGTCCGAATGTCGAGGTTTCGATGCTGACCTGCGGATAGCAGGCACGGTAGCGACCTTCGATGGGTGCGCCCTTGGCAAGATCGGTGAAGGACTTGATGAGAAAATCGGTATTGCGATCATAAAGCGCGGTCAGCGCGTCGACGGCTTCTTTCGGATCATCGAAAGTGCGCGGCGCGAATGGCTCTGGTGTTATGAAGGCGAGGGGCGGAATCGTGTGCTTTGCTATTGTCATGGCCCATTATAGGGAGCCTATTTCGACAGGCAAGCGACAGAAATATGTGCGTTTTGAAAAAGCCGTCGAAAAATTGCTTCAGCTGATGGCGCCGCGCTGAAGGCTCATCAGCAACACGAAGCCGGCACCTTTGGACACCGGTCTTGGATCAGCCTTATAGACGGCAAGTCCCGCAAATGGACCCAGAAAAACAGATGCCATGATGAACACCCGGAGCCCTGAGAACAGCGCGTTGGAAACATTTTTGCTCATCGCAGGCCTCATAGCGTTACGTGGCAGCTGGGCGAAAAGCCGTGCTGGCAGGTGTAGGCAGCGCCGATGCTCATACGCTGGAAGCTGCGGTTGGGATTGACCACGAGAGCAGCGAACGACATTGCGAAAATTGCCATCAGAAGAACGATGATGCTGAAGCGACGTATCAAGATTGCCATGTCCATTCCCCTTGCTGTGTCAGGTCCCTTACTCTGGACATGACATTGCCATAGTTGGACTGAACCAACCCTGAGAGGCAGGTTCATGTGGGGTTCAGGGAGGTTAACCGGGAGTGCAAGTGACACTGAGGAAGCGCAATCATTGCGAGGCGTGACCTGTGCGTATATCGCTGACATTATGACAATAAAATCACGTCCCTATGCCGCTAGCGACTTCTCGTCCTGCCTATCAATCTTCGACAGCAATGTTCCCGCATACTTTGCGCCCGCCGAACGAGAACAGTTTGTCCAATTCCTGCAGACGAGGGATCCACTTCGTTATCTTTACTTCGTGTCGATAGCGAACGGTGCGGTGGTCGCGTGTCACGGACTTGAACTGGATGCAAAGAATCGAAAAGGCTCGTTCGTCTGGGGAATGGTTGATCGGGCACGCCATGGAAGAGGCATCGGGACATCCATGACTCTCGAGCGCATCAAAATTGCAAAGGCAACGCCTGACATCGACGAGGTGGTGCTCTCGACCAGCCAGCACACGCACAGATTCTATGCCCGGCACGGCTTCGTGGTCACGAAGATTACACCGGGCGGTTTCGGTGCAGGGCTCGACTGCTACGATATGAGGCTCGCGATCTAGAGCGTGTAGCGATCTTTCCGATTCGCACCTTGCGCTTTAGCTTCCTCTTCTGCCGAATGTCGTTTTCGTAAAACCGCTCAACACTGTTGCGCGACTGCTTTCGCTATTCCCACAACAAAAAAGGCGCCAGGAAATGGCGCCTATTAAAGACCAAACGAGTGTTGATCTCATCCGTTTGTCAATTTTCGCGTTATCAAGCGCGTGCTTTGACTTTCTTCTTTGCGGGCGCGGGTGGCGTGACGACAACGGTCTCGGCTTCGCGCGCAAGACGTGCCTCGCGCAGGCGCTCGGTCTTCTTCAGTCGCTGTGCGGTTTCCGCAGCCAGGATTTCTGAAACGGCATCGTTGGTTGCGGAGGCCTTTTGCTGAGGGGTCAGTTTGCCGGGCTTGAAGAATTCATCTTTCGTAGCGGTCATGTTGAAACCCTTTCTTTGCGGAAGAGCGCTGTGCGTCTCGTTAAACGCACAAAAGACGCTCTCACTGTTCGATCCACGCATCGCGGTTTCCTAGAAATCGTCCTCGACCTCCAGAACAATGCTGTCGCTATCAGCGCGTGCGGACGGCTTTCTTCGGCATAGGCAGAAGGCCTTCACGCTGCATCTTCTTCTTAGCAAGCTTGCGATGACGACGCACGGCTTCAGCTTCCTCGCGAACGCGCTTTTCCGAAGGCTTCTCGTAAGACTGACGTGCGCGCATCTCGCGCAGCAGACCTTCGCGCTGCATCTTCTTTTTCAGCACGCGAAGCGCTTGTTCGACGTTGTTATCTCTGACGAGGACTTGCAAAGGCTTTTCCTTACTCGGCGTTAGGCCGCAATTTTCGTGTGCGTACCAGATCGTGATTGATCCAGCCGCCTGGTTTAGAAACTTGGGTGGCGACGGCAACTGGCGTTTGATTGGCCGACGCCGCTACATCGATATCATCCTGACTGACCGTACGATCGAAATTTTCGCAGTCGAGCCGGATCCGGTAGCGTCTGCTTCCTTGAGTTTCCGGCATTGCCGCGACAATCAGGGCGCTCCGTTGCGAAGCAGGATCACCGCTGACCGTCGATTTCAATACGATAGTGCTTCCAGTCTTGTAGGACATTTTTGGCATCAGGATTCTCCCAAGCCATAAAGACAAAAGGCCGAGCGATAGGCCCGACCTTTCTTCAGTCACTCAGCTTAGCTGCCAGTACATCCGTGGTCAGCGTCAGCGAGAGACAATTTATGCCGCCTGAAGATTGTCAGCGGAGTTCTTGCCGGACCGGCGGTCCTGAACGATTTCGAAGCTGATCTTCTGACCGTCCGTGAGCGAACGCATGCCGGCGCGCTCAACAGCAGAAATGTGGACGAAAACGTCCGTGCCGCCGTTGTCAGGCTGAATGAAGCCGAAGCCCTTGGTGGCGTTGAACCACTTTACAGTACCAGTGTTCATAACGATTTCCTTTCGTAGCAATCGTTGTTGGTCCCGAAATACCTTGCGGGATTAGATCGATGTTTTGAGAGGAAATCCGACGGGAGCGAAGCTCTGGACCGACGTCACAAGCAATGGTCGATGACCTTAATATAGGCTCAATTTTTGGTTTTGCAAGAACCGAATGCGAATAAGCCTGAGAAATGGCGTCCCGACGTTTCGCCCAGCAGTCCAGATGTGACGCCGCCCTCGGCAACCGCCCCATAGACAAAATCGGGACGGCTGATTTCTTGTAAGGTCGCTACTGCTTGAAGACTTTCTGTAGGAAAGCCTCGAAGGACGGACGCCAGACATCCATCTCGTGGCCTAAGCCCTTATATTCCACGTATTCGTGTTTGATCTTCTTATCGTCCAGGATCGTTTTCAACCCGGCGATATCCTTCCCCGTTACCTGATCTTCCGTCCCGACAGTAACTGTGAATTTGCGCAAGCTCTCGTTGATCTTCTCTGGCGTGTTGAGCGCGGCTTCGACCGCCTTGTTGGGCACGGTTGTGGTGGAAACACCGCTGAAATTGGCAATCCAGCCAAACGTGCCGAGATGGGTCAACCCGGAGACAAGCGCTTGATAGCCACCTTGGGACAGTCCGACGATTGCCCGCCCATCCGCATCGTCTCGCACGCGGTAATTCGCTTTCAGATAGGGAATGAGGTCTTCCATCAGTTCGCGATCGATTGCGTCTGCGTTGATTGGGTAAAAGGTTTTCCGACGATCGGCGGCTGGGAAATTCTCCGCTATCGCCTCCGGGATGTCGGCCTCGGTATCTGGGATCACGACGATCATCGGCTCGATCTTCTTTTCGGCCAGTAGATTATCGAGGATCTGTGGTGCGCGACCCTGCGTTACCCATGAATCCACCGTATCGCCAAAACCATGATAGAGATAGAGGACAGGCAGAGGGTCCGAGGCATCGCTATAGCCCGGCGGCGTATAGACGTAAGTTTGGCGCTGGGATTTCAACGCCTTTGATGGAATCGTCACCCGGCGCAACTCGCCATGTGGCACATCGCGGACATCAAGGACGCTGCCCGGCACGAGAACGAGGCTTGTGTTCACCTGACGCTGAGGCTTTGGCATATTCGTGCCGGTATCGATGCTGCGGAAGCCATCGATGTTGAAGTAGTACTCGTAAAGATTGGGCTTCAGCGCCTCAGTCTTTACGCTCCAAAGACCGTTTTCCGACTTCTTCATTTCCATCGGAGCGCGAGCGCCGAGCACGACGGACACCGTTTTGGCAGAGGGTGCGAAAAGACGAAAGGTGATGGAGCCGTCCTGTTCGACCGCGGTGACGAATTCGTTCAAGGGCCGGTTGGCAGGCGGTGCGGCAGGTGGTTCTATTGCCATGGCAGGTCCGCTCACGATGCATGTGGCCACAAGAATATAGGGCAAAAGTAAACGCAACTCATTCTCCTCCGGTTCAAATACCCCCGGATGGAAACTGGCAGATCGGTCCCATGAGTTCAATGCGTTCGAAAATTATGATGTACGGATACGCTGCAGAAAAACGAGGCGCCGCAGACCCGGCGCCTCAATCTGGTGTCGCTTTTCAGAGCTTTATCCGATCATTGCGTTGTCGTTTCGCTTGATCGCGATGACGGTCGAGCGCGGCAGCTTGCCTTCGCCATCAGGGAAGGGTGCATCCGGGTGCTGGATGCCGACGAAGTGGGTACGCTTGTCGGCCGACCACGTCTGACCGGTGACTTCCGAACCCTTTGGCGCCGTCAAAAAGCGCTCGATGCGGCCCGTTACCGGATCGCCTGCCAGCATCTGGTTGTTACCCTGGCCGGCGAATTCGCCTTCGTTGCTGTCCTCGCCATCCGTCTGGATCCAGAGCAAACCAGTTGAATCGAACATCATGCCGTCCGGCGAGTTGAACATGTTGCCGGAGTTGATGTTGGAGGAGCCGGCATAGGCATCCTTATGTACGTCCGGATTGCCCGCCATGCAGAAGAGATCCCACTTGAACTTGCCGTCTGCGTGATCGTCATTGGCAGGGTACCAGCGAACGATCTGGCCATATTCATTCTTCTCGCGCGGGTTGGCCGCGTTGACAGCCATAACATCGCCGCCCGCATTGGCGCGCATCTTGCCGTCTTTCATCTCCCCACGGCGACTGTTGTTGGTCAAAGCGCAGTACGCCTCGATGGCGACCGGGTTGATCGCGACCCACTCCGGACGATCCATGGTCGTGGCCCCGACTTTTGATGCTGCCTGGCGAGTGAAGACGCAGATTTCGTCCATCTTCATACCCGTCGATTCCGGCGTCAGAGCCACCCACTCGCCATTACCGTCATCGGTGAACTTGGCGACGTAGAGGGCGCCTTCGTCCAGCAGCTTTGAGGTGTCACCGCCTGGAACGTAAATGCCATTGGAGACAAACTTGTAGAGGAACTCGCCGCGTTCATCATCGCCCATGTAGACGACGACGCGACCATCGCGTGCGACCACGACCGCTGCGTTCTCATGTTTGATACGCCCGAGCGCGGTCCGCTTGATCGGCGTGGACGAGGCGTCGGAAGGATCAATCTCCACGACATAACCAGCACGACGCGGCTCGTTCGGGTTTTTCGACACGTCGAAGCGCTCGTCGAACTTCTCGTAACCGTAGCGGGTCTCAGCGGCGATGCCATAGCGCTTGTAATCATCTGGCATTTTAAAGTCGGACTTGGTCGAGCCGAAATAGCCGTTGAAGTTTTCTTCGCAGGTCAGATATGTGCCCCACGGTGTGCGGCCCGCGCCGCAATTGTTGAAGGTGCCAAGACAGTCAACACCCTTCGGGTCGGCTGCGGTCTTGACGAGCTCGGACCCGGCAGCAGGACCGGAAAGCTTCATTGGCGTGTTGTGGTGAATGCGTCGGTTGAACGGGCTTCCGACGACGATCTCCCAACCATCCTTACCCTCTGCCACTTCCATTACGGTGACGCCCTGCATGTGCTGAAGGATCTTCACCTCATCCAGATTGGCAGGCATACCCTTTTCCCGGTGAGGCAGGTTGGTCTCGTTGTTTACATATTCGTGATTGACGGCAATCAATTGATGGCTGCCGACGACGAAAAGCTCCATGCCGTCCGTATTCTCACCGAAGACCTTGTCCGAGTTCTCCAGGCTCACGCCCTTTGCAGGATCAATATCCGCCACGTTCGGAAAAAGTGGCTGGCCCCACTTGGCTAGCGGCTTCCAGCTGTAGCATTCTGGCACATGAATGGTGTGATCCGTTGCGGCAGGAACCGGCTTGAATGGAAAGCGAGAGGTCGCCTCCTGAGCTTGAGCGGATGTAGAGGTCGCGAGATTGCCGAGTGTGCCAAGTGCTGCAGCGGCAGAGCCAAAGGCCAGCACACCGCTGAGAAAGCCTCGGCGCGAGATCGCGGATTCGATGACGCGATCGAAATCTGTCACAGCTGGCGGCGGATTTTGCAGCTCGTCCCACTCGTCCCAGCTCAGCTTGCTTGTGTCGATATTGGTCATGGCGCTCTCCATTCTCGTCGTTTGAACAAATCCAGAGAGGGCAACTAAAGCGGGTCTATTACAGCGATATGACGGTTCAGGACGGGTTGAGCGTCTTCAGGTTGTGGCAAGCTTGCTCCTCAAGTCGCCGTGAGGGGAAGGTGGCTGAGCGGGAGAGGGCCTTCAGATTTGACAGTCTGAATCGCAAAATTGCTGCGAATGTCACTGACGCTTGGAAGCTTCAATAGCCGGTCTACAAGCAACCTTTCATAGGCCGCGAGGTCCGGTACGACCACCTGCAAAAGAAAGTCAGCCTCGCCGGACACAAGATGGCAGGAGATGACGTCCGGTAGCACTGCGACAGCTTCTCTGAACGCAGCCGCAGAGGCGTCCTGATGACGCTCGATTTTGACGCTAACAAAGACCGTCAATCCAAGGCTTAGGCCAGCGCGGTCCAGGTTTGCATGATATCCCCGAATGACGCCCGCTTTCTCCAATGCACGAACGCGCCGCAGACAGGGAGATGGTGACAGACCAACCTCTTCGGCAAGCTCGACATTGGTCAGGCGCGCGTCTCGCTGCAGGGCGGCCAGGATTCGACGGTCGATCGCATCAAATTTCAATATTGGCATAAACTGGCACTCAAAGAGATTTTGTTAGCATAAATGGGGCTTTACCGCGGCGATCACTGATACAATTCGCAAGGACACATCTCAAGCCTGTGATCTAGTTTGCGCCATCTGCATCTTGAGGCTTGATCATGAGCGAGTTCACTCTGTTTATCGGCGCGTTGGTCGTCGTCTATCTGTTGCCAGGGCCCGACATGGTGCTCGTCTTGCAAACCGGCGCGAATGCAGGGCGCGGCCCGGCGATTGCAACAGGCGCAGGATTGGCACTTGCGAGAGCAGCGCATGTTGCGCTTGCCGGCTTGGGACTGGCAGCCTTGTTGACGACGAGCCCAATGGCATTCGAGGTCGTACGGTTTGTCGGCGCTGCCTATCTTCTCTGGCTTGGCCTGGAGATTCTCCGATCCGAATACAGTGAGCGGGAGGCGATGCAAATCGAGAGAGGCAGGGAGCCTCCTTCACACGGCACGGCGCTCTGCCGCGGCTTTCTCACCAATATTCTGAATCCGAAAGCCCTGCTGTTCTGCTCGGTCTTGTTGCCGCAGTTCATCACACCCGGCGGGGAGGGGCTGGGCGTTCAGTTTCTGATGCTGGGGATGACGTTGGTTGTCGTCGGCCTTGCCTTCGACCTGACATATGCGACTGCTGGCTCTTGGCTGAGCGGCTGGATATCGAGGCGTCCACTTGCCCAGCGGGCGCAGAACTGGGCGTTCGCAGTGCTATTGATCGGGTTTGCTCTTCGGCTGGTTGTGATGCCTCACCCCTAAAGCGCGGCGATGATCTGGCTCGCCTGGCAGTCTCAAATAAAAAGGGGCAGCGCCCGGCTGCCCCGAATGTCTTATAGTCTCGTCCAGGTCTGCGACTTGCACAGCACCTTCAAAACGCAGCCCTTCATGCTGAGAGAATTGCCCGACACGGTGCCGGAACCGCTATAGGTTTTGTCGGCGGCGGGGTCGGTAATCTCACCAGAATAGCTATTGCCGCTGCCGGACAGTTTGCCGATCTGCCTGCCCGCATGCTTTCCGGTCTTTAGCGTCACGCAGAAGGCAGAGCCGCATTTGGCGATCGCTGCGGTCTCTCCGCTTGCTGTCTTCCAGTTGCCTTCGATGGCTTCGGCAGCAAAGGCATTGCTGCTGACCAGAAATGCAAGACCAGCGAGAATCGTCAATTTCTTCATATGGACCTCCCAATCCAAAACAGGCACGACAGCGCATCACCGTCGTTTGCCTTCGCAACTCCCATGCGAATGTCGACCTTTATAGTTGACGTTCACGTAAAAGGAAACATGGACATGTGTCTCGTGAAGAACTTTTTGCGAGGATTGAGTGCGAAATCGCCGCGTTCGAAAAACGCAAGCTTCTGCCTTGGTTAGCAGAGCGTTTAAATAGACCTGTAAACTTTTCGTAAAATTGTACCTCAAATCCTTAATTTGCAGGCCTTCCCATATTTAACAAAAATCCAATTTTACCAATCGTTTGGACTTTGTTTGGCGCCCGTTAATCATGGATTTTAAGCGCCCGTTGAAAGGCGCTTGGCATAGTGAGGTCAACAAAGAGCAGGGACAACCTGACGACAGCCGGAGACGGAAAAGCCGCAGAAGACGGTAGTGCTCCCAAGCTGAAAAGCTTCCACAGAGAAGCAGAAGAAACAGGAAGAATACGGGCAAACAGGAACGAGAAAAATGGCAAGATTTGAAATGCGCGATATCGAGTTGGCAGTTGCCGGTGGACAAAGCCGCGCGGATGTCTTCTGCAATCTCGGCCTGATCTACGCGACAGGTCGAGGATGCCCGGTAGACCTCATTGCCGCCCACAAATGGTTGAACATTGCAGCCATCAAGGGTTCGGAAAGAGCAGCATCGCTGCGATCCGATCTTGCCCGGAACATGACCAAGGCCGACCTTGCAACAGCCCTTCGTGCTGCGCGCGATTGGATGACCACGCACTAAAATCCAAGAAGACGATTTCAAAAAGACGGAGCGGTCAGAAGATCGCCACTCGTTCCGACTGGTTACCTCCAGTCCCTGTCGGAACATCAATCATAAGCGAACGAAGACGGCGTAGCCGCACGCTTGCAACGAGAAATCAAAACCGTGACCGGCAGAAACAAGGCCGGCACGGTTTTTTCTTGTGTGGTGATCAGGCGATCGCTTTCAAAAGCTTCGGCAAGGCCGCGGCAAAAAGATCGAGCTTGTCATCTGGGCCCGCGCTCACACGGATGCAGCGGTTCAGCGGTTCTACACCCGGCATGCGGATGAAGACACCATGCTCCATAAGCCCATCCACGATCGATTTGGCGTAGGCGCCGTCCTTATGGCAATCGATGGTCACGAAGTTCGTGGCGGAGGGCAGGGGCGATAGGCCGTTCTGCCGCGCGATGGTCGAAATGCGTTCGCGAGCATTGGCGATGCGCTTGACCACGTCGCGCAGATAGGCCTGATCGTTCAGCGCCGCGAGAGCTGCCGCGACCGAAACGCGTGACATGCCGAAGTGATTACGGATCTTGTCGAAGGCCTCGGCGTTGCCGAGCGTGCCGATCGCATAGCCGACGCGTGCGCCTGCCAGACCATAAGCTTTGGAGAAGGTGCGCATGCGCAAGACATTCGGCATGCCGATCATGGCGCGGACGCTGGGAACAGCGCTCTCGGGTGCCGTTTCGCAATAGGCCTCATCCAGAATCAAGAGGCAGGTTTCCGGCAGGGCCTTTGCGAAGGTGAGAACTTCGTTTGCATCCCACCAACTTCCCATCGGATTGTCGGGGTTGGCGAAGTACACCAGAGGCGCGTTCTCCTTGATGACGAGATCCAGCAATCCATCGAGGTTTTCGTGATCGTCAAGATAGGGCGTCGTTACCAGACGACCGCCATAGCCGTTCACGTGGTAATTGAACGTCGGATATCCGCCAAACGAGGTCACAACCGGCGTACCCGGCTCCACCACCAAGCGAACGATTTCACCTAAGAGCCCATCCACGCCGCTGCCAATGGCGATATTTCCGCGCGAAATGCCATGATGAATGGCGAGCGCCTCACGGAGCTCGTAATTCTCCGGATCGGCGTACATCCAGGTTTCGTGCGCAGCATTGCGCATTGCCTCCAAAACGGATGGAGCAGGACCGAAACCACTTTCATTCGCGCCGATACGCGCCTTCACCGCAAGCTTTCGGTTACGCTCGATGGCCTCAGGGCCGACGAAAGGAACAGTGGAAGGAAGCGAGGCGGCAAGCGGTGTAAAGCGGGAAAAGGCGGACATTTCAGTACGTTCCGTGGTTCTTGAGGCGGAGGGGCTCACAATAGAAACAAAATCGGCCCGCGCAAGGCAGGCCGAGATGAATGCGACGGTTTTAGCCGAGTTTTTCGCGGCGTCCTACGTCCGGTTCGTCAGAGCGACGTTTCGAAGCTCAACCGGCGAATGTGATGCAGGAACTCAGGGTCGATCAACATATTGAAGCCGACGGCCGCGTTTTCCTCTTCCCGGCGGATCAGGGTGCATCCGATCTCGTCTCGGATGCCGATGATCTCAAGGTAGAAGTTGTTGGGAAGATCGAGATGTGGGCTGACTTCGATATCCGCGCCAAACAGCGAGATCTTGCGGATAAGGCACCGCATCGTGTTGCTGGTGCTGAGATGATGACCGATGAAGGTGATCTTGCCGGGGCGGTCGATCACATACTTCTCATACATCTCGTCTTGCGCAGCGGTGTCCTTTGCCTTGATGTCGATATTGAGTGTCATGACAACCTCCCGATTGCCTCTTCTCGTCCTTGAATGATACGCCTGCTGCCTTGCGGGATACTGAATAAAATCGCTAAAAATCGAGATGTCTGTTTCGTTTCGGACGCTTGCAGTTCCATGGCCTGCCGAGCTTGTCTTACCGCTAAAAACACTATTGCCTGCAGAAGGTTGCGCCGAGCTTGTTGAAGTGTTTCGAGCAGGAGAGGACGCATAGAGTTGACGCGGAGCGTACTTGCCGTTACGCCTTCGCGAGTAATTGAGACGACGGTTTTGGTGGAGCATCTTATATGGCAGGAAGACTGGTCATAGTCGGCGCTGGACAGGCAGCTTTTGCCCTTGCTGCAAAGCTTCGTTCCTTGAAGGATGAGCGCCCAATCACCATCATCGGCTCGGAAGATGTGCTTCCCTATCAGCGTCCGCCGCTCTCCAAAAAGTATCTGATGGGTGAGATGACCTTCGATCGGCTGGAGTTTCGCCCGGCGGAATGGTTTACAGAGAACAATGTCGATATCCGTCTTTCGACCTGGGTGGAAGAGATCGACCGCACAGCAAAGACGGTGCGAATGCAGGATGGCTCCCTGCTAGAGTATGATAAGCTCGCACTGACAACCGGGGCTGCTCCGCGCGAACTTCCGGCAGGTGTCGGTGGTGATCTCGAGGGCGTTCTGACAGTGCGCGATAAGCGCGACGCCGATCGTCTCATGCAGGAAATGCAGCCCGGTCGCCGGTTGCTGGTGATCGGTGGCGGTTACATTGGGCTGGAGGCAGCCGCGGTTGCGCGCCAGCTTGGGCTGGACGTGACGCTGATCGAAATGGCGGACCGTATTCTTCAGCGCGTGGCGTCGGTGGAAACTGCGGCCATCATGCGAGACGTCCATGTAGCAAAGGGCGTTTCCATTCGCGAGAAGACTGGCCTTGTGCGACTGGATGGCAAGGACGGACGCGTCGCAACGGCGGAGCTTTCTGATGGCTCGACGCTGGATGTCGATTTCGTCATCGCCGGTATTGGTGTGACGCCGAACGATCGCCTTGCCCGCGAATCAGGTCTGCAGGTCGGCAACGGAATCCTGGTGGACGAATTTACCCGCACATCCGATCCGGATATCCACGCCATGGGAGACTGCGCGCTTTTGCCGATGGAGGGCGCCTCCGTCAGGCTGGAATCGGTACAGAACGCCGTTGATCAGGCCGAAGCCGCAGCTCTGGTGCTTGCAGGACAAGAAAAACCATATCAGCCAAAACCGTGGTTCTGGTCGGATCAATATGAGGTGAAGTTGCAGATCGCCGGCTTTAACGCTGGGTACGATGAGACCGTGCTGCGCCCGGGTCAGCGTGAAGGTAGCCATTCCATCTGGTATTTCAGAAAAGGCCGCTTTGTCGCCGTCGATGCGATCAACGACGCCAAGGCGTACGTCACTGGCAAGAAGCTGCTCGAATCGGGCGTGTGTCCGAACCGTGCTGTGCTTGCTGACCACGCTGCCGATTTGAAACTACTTTTGACATGAGGACTGCCATGCCCACCTCCGAGAACCGCTTCAAGACCGCTATCCATCGCGGCGAGCCGCAAATCGGGCTTTGGCTTGACATGGGCGAGGCGATTACCGCCGAGATTGCCGGCACAGCCGGTTTCGACTGGCTCGTCATCGATGGCGAACATGGCCCGAACGATCTTCGCAGCATCATCGAACAGTTGCGGGCTCTCGCGACATCGGCTTCGGAGCCCGTCGTCCGGGTGCCAATGGGCGAGAGCTGGATCATCAAGCAGATGCTGGATGCGGGCGCGCGCACGCTTCTCGTGCCGATGGTCGATTCGGCCGAGCAGGCGCGTGCGCTCGTTTCGGCCATGCATTATCCACCGCATGGCATCCGTGGTATGGGCGCGGTCGTTGCCCGCGCATCTGCTTTCGGCAGCGTTGGTGATTACAATCAGACGGCGTCTGACAATGTATGTCTTCTCATCCAAGCGGAAACACGCGCCGCAATTGCCGATCTGGACAATATTCTGGATGTCGAAGGCGTGGATGGCGTCTTTATCGGTCCGGCAGATCTGGCTGCCGATATGGGATATCTCGGCAAGATTGATGAGCCTGAAGTTCAAGGCGTCATCGAAGATGCTATTCGCAAGATCGTTGGCGCAGGCAAGGCTGCAGGCATTTTGACGTTCAACGAGGATTACAATAAGCGCTATCTTGAACTTGGCGCTTCATTCGTTGCCGTCGGTGCCGATGTGTTCGAATTCTCGAATGTGCTGCGTCGGCTTGCGTCCCGATACAAGAGCGCCGCACCGGCGCCGACAGCATCGAGCTACTGACTATCAGTCGTCGTTGGTGGCGTTGAGCTTCTCCGGCGGGATGCCTTCCTGGCCGGATGATAGATGACCTTCCGCGATCAACCTCTCGCGCAGGATGCGAGCGATGGCCTCATCGTTGGTCATGCCATTGTTCCGCGCATAGGCGGACAAGGCGTTTTCAATCTCTTGAGAGAGCTGCACTTGGCTTCTCCATTCCAAAAAGAAATAGGGCAGGAAGGGGTCACCTTCCTGCCCTTTATATCGACGCCGTTAGCGCCAGCGATACAGGCTGCTGCTGTTATGCTGGGCGGAGGCGTTCGCGACGAAGTAACCAAGAGCAAAGCCGAGCGCGCCTACGACCGTCAGAACGGATGTAGCGGTCGCCGGGTTTTCCTTGACAGCTTCCACCACGTTGTGGCTCTGCGCCTTCACGGTTTCCGCTGCGCTCTGCGCCACGCGCTGTACGCGACCTTTTGCTTCGTCCACAAAGTCAGACGCTTCCTCGGAGAGCGAGCCTGCACGGGCCGAAACAGACTTAGAAAGAGACGCGATCTGGGAGCGAAGCTCTGCAATCTGGTTTTCGACAGAATCTTCAACGACGTTCAATTTGGTCTGTGCCATTTGAAATCACCTCATGTTGTTTCCGAGGCCATAACGCAACCAAAGACGAGAATGTTCCAAAGCAGACAAAGGTGAAATGCTCCCCACTTTTGGCCGGTGAATGAACCTCCAATTCTAAGGCGCCCCCTCGCATGACACCATATCCTGCGTTACGCTAGCGTAGTGGGCTGCGCTTTGTTTCTCGCGCTTCGAATTTTCGACCAAGCTTGATCGAGTGAGTGTTGTGAAATTCGATACTGAATGGATCAGGTAATGCTCAGTGGTGAGGCCATCTTTGCGTTCGAACACATAACTGCAGAGAACGCCATTTTTGCGGGTGGCCTCGTCACCGAGGAATGAAGCGCATTTGAGTTCGACGACTTGCAAGCTGCCATCCGCAGCGATGTAGCTGAAGACCCCAGTTGAGCCATTCACTAGCAGAGACTCTTTCTGCCCATAGGGATCAGGGCCGATTTTATTGCACTTAAGCTCTGCGGCAGCGCTGCCAAACGAGGCGAGAAACAATGTGACTGTAAATAGTCCTGAAATCCTCACCGACAATTGTCCTCGGGTAAGTCATGTTCGTCAGCAATACGCCCGCTGGGCCGTACGAAACAAGCCTCAGCGCGTGTAACTTATGCTGCAACTCGGTATCGCTGTTCTAGTGTTCTTGAGTGGAAAGAAGAGATCAAGACTTATCGGCCGTCCCTCTGCAGGCATGTCACAAACTAGCCCTACAGGTACCGCTCAACGAAGCCTGGATAATACTCAGGAATAGGAGCGCGTCTGATAGATGCGTATCTGAATGTCTTGTTGAAGTCAGCTCACGCCGCTCGGCACGAGATTGGCACCTATGTCTCAGGTGCAAACTGTTACCTATGTCTTCGGTTCGGACAATTTGGGAAATGGCGGAGAGGAAGGGATTCGAACCCTCGATACGCTTTTGACGTATACTCCCTTAGCAGGGGAGCGCCTTCGACCACTCGGCCACCTCTCCGGTGCCGCCTGATTATTGCGTAAGAAAAACGAATGCAAGCGCTTTTAATGAGCGAGTTGAAAAAGACCTGTCAATGACCGGCTTTTCAGTCCTCATGAGGGTGTCCGACAACTGGTTGATTTCAAGTGCGTGACAATCGAGTCGCTATTTTGAGTGATTCCCGAGCTGAGAAGATGCGATTCTTCGATGCTATGGACTCCAAGCCAGGCCTTCCCGCGTTCTCCTTACACCCATAAGGCGATTTAAATTCTTCTTATAGCGTCTATCGTGTCGCTCTTAAGCTGTTCATCAAGTGGCGTGAAATCTATATTTTAGATAACTAATATAATGTCTTTGTGTCTGTTTTTATTAACTATTTGGTAATCAACTCAACCGTGTCGGGCCCTAAATTGTGTTTTTTCAGCAACATGGTTATGTGAAGCACCTAGTTATAGCTGTCATAAATCGGTTTGCCGATTGCGCACAACGCAAGCTCTTGTATTTTCGGCCCCGGAAGCGCGGCGGTGGATCGCTCGTTTTCAAAAAAACGGGAATGGGGCAGGGAATGCTGTCCTTCAGCTTAAGAACCCAGACCCTTATGAAAACTTGACTGGAGGTCAACATGAACATCAAGAGCCTTCTCATTGGCTCCGCTGCAGCTCTTGCAGCAGTATCTGGCGCAAAGGCCGCTGACGCTATCGTCGCTGCTGAGCCTGAGCCCCTGGAATACGTTCGCGTTTGCGACGCTTTCGGCGCTGGCTTCTTCTACATTCCTGGTTCCGAAACCTGCCTGAAGTTCGACGGCTTCGTTCGTTTCCAGGTTGACGTCAACCGTGGTACCGGCATCGGCACTGGCACCAACAACCGCACGTCTGACTGGGATGCTTTCTCGCGCGCTCAGTTCAACATTGACGCACGCTCTGACACCGAGCTCGGCGTTCTGCGTGGCTACATCGGCCTCCAGGGCAACACTGACAACGCTGGCACAACCGTTGCTACGGACGCTGTGTTCGTTGAACAGGCTTTCATCGAGCTGGGTGGCCTGAAGGTCGGTAAGTTCTACAACTGGTGGGACGCTGGTCTTTCTGGCGAAACCGACAACCTCGCTTCCAACACGCTGTTCAACTCCATTCGTTACACCTACGACGCTGGCTCGTTCTACGCTGGTCTGTCGGTCGACGAACTGGAAGGCGTAACCTACACCGTAACTGGCGACCAGCCTAACAACGTTGGCTTCTCTGGCGCTCTCGGTGGCAAGTTCGGCGGCGCAGCCGTTGAAGTTCTCGGTGGCTACGACGTAGACCGCAGCAACGGTGCTGCTCGCATCATCGCAACGGCTGACGTTGGTCCTGGCCAGCTCGGTCTGGGTGCTGCTTGGGCTTCCGGCGCAAACGCTTACTTCGCAGTTTCTGAATGGGCGATTGCTGCTCAGTACGCTTACAAGGCAACTGACAAGCTGACCATCA
This sequence comes from Agrobacterium larrymoorei, assembly GCF_037722385.1. Lineage (GTDB taxonomy): Bacteria > Pseudomonadota > Alphaproteobacteria > Rhizobiales > Rhizobiaceae > Agrobacterium > Agrobacterium larrymoorei_C. The sequence goes on along the minus strand of NZ_JBBKAQ010000019.1, from coordinate 611 downwards.
CCCCTGGCGTTCAGTACTACAGCAACTATGGCCTGGTTTCTCAGGACAACTTCTCCAACAACGATGGTTGGAAGGGCGGTCTTACGGTTGATTACAAAATCACCGACGGTCTCTCCACAAAGCTTGCTGTCAACTACCTCGACATTGACAACACCCCGAAGGCTTGGACTGGTTTCGTTCGTCTTCAGCGTTCGTTCTAATCTGATCTGACTTTGTCAGTGATGGAAACCCGGCTCTCGAGCCGGGTTTTTTTATGATACGTGATGTGAGTATTGTCCGGACGCGATCCTGGAGCCCGAGCATGTGCTGGGGGCTTAAGCCACACTCCAATTTTCAGTGTTTTTGTCCGCCCGCCGCTATCCACGCGAGAGGAACTCGTTATCAAATTGGATCGAGAGGTAAGACGGCACACTCACTAAGGGGAGTGGCGGTGGCAAAAGCCCCGCCTATCATGTCCGCATGTCTCGTCCAAAACCGAGGGGCATTGGCACCAGCGCCGCACTTTCAAGTAAGATGTCGCTAATATATTAAGTGCATCAGATAAAAATTGTGTACACTCAAATTTGAATCCTATCATCGGAGACGAATCCATCCTTGTGTCAGATCAATAA